>NZ_BDOQ01000032.1 GCF_003112435.1 Novimethylophilus kurashikiensis | reverse complement strand
AACATCACTGATTTCGCCGTTGGCGTAGATCACTTGCAGCTTGATTCTTCAAAATTCAGCGCTATTTCCAGCATCAACCTGGACCACACCCTCGGTGCCAATCAATTTTTGGCCAGCGCCGGCATGCCTGTTGCAACCACGGCTGACCAGCATATCTTGTTCAATACTCTGACGGGAGCGCTCTACTACGACGAGGATGGTAATGGCGCGGCTGATGCGGTGCAATTTGCGACATTGGTAGGCGCCGCAAACCTCTCGGCGAGCAGTATCTACGTAATTTAATCGCAACGGGCGGTGCGATGGAGCAGCGCTACTGCCCGTTGTACAGCCTCACGTTCTAGGCTATCCCAGCTGCCCTTCTTTTGCGCCGCCCGGCGAAAAATGCCTGACCTGCCAAAGTTTTTCGGACCAGTTAAAACTTCAGAAAATGGCTTCCTTGGGAAGAAGGAAGTCATGAAGAAGAGCAGATTTACGGAAGAACAGATGGTTGGCATGCTGCATGAGGCCGACCGGACATCAGTGGCAGCCGTGGCCAAGGCTCACGGCGTCAATGAGTAGAGGTTGTACACCTGGCGTCAGCGCTTTGGCGGCATGGGTTCCAGTGACGTAAAGCGACTGCGTCAACTGGAACAGGACAACAACGGCCCGGAGTTCGGTTCCTATGCGCTGCTGCGCTGGGGCCACGAACTAGGGATAGCACTGATCGAGCCGGGCAAGCCTTGGCAGAACGGGGTAGCAGAAAGCTTCAACGGCAAGTTCTGCGACGAATGCCTGTCGATGGAATGTTTCCGCTCAGGTGCGGAAGCCAAGGTGGTCATCGAAAGTTGGTGGCATCACTACAATGATGTGCGGCTACATTCGAGTTTAGGGAATCTGACGCAAACGGCTTCAGATTATTGGGCGGCAAGACCGTCGAAAACGAGGCCGTTCTCCAGGAATGAATGGCCCGAAGAACCTGGGCCGGTCAATGTCACCACTGATCAGGTGCTATGGCAGGATAAAACGGAAGCTGGTGTAAATGCGCCGCCGATGACTTAATGAAATAGATGGTGTGCAGTACATTGCCGTGGCGGCGGCGTGCCATATTTTTGGGTTTAAGCAGGGGGATTTGTTGAAAGTTTATTCGCAACACCAACAAAATAACTTAACCCTTATTGCATTTCATACATTAATGCAGAATTATGTGGAACTAAGAATAAAGCAACTAAGGAGAGGAAATGGCAACTGTTAGTACAAGTTTTTCTTCTAATTCGGATGTCGACCCGATTGCCGCCGGCATGACAGCAGCGTCAACTATTTACAATGACGCTTATAACGCTTTTTCTTACATGACAGATTTTTCCAAGGTTGATATCCGATATTACTCTTCGGTAACGCCCACATGGGTTGTGGCTATATTGACCAATGGAGACTCAATTAGTATTTTTGGTCAAAATCTTACAAGTTTTCCTGCCACCCTTACAGGTGTTTATGTTTCAAGTCATAACACAAACGTCAACCTTTCGTTCTCTGGTCAAGTGACTATTGATGGCTCTGGTGGAGTAAGCGGCGCAATTACTAAGGTTGCGGTCATTGATGGAAATGCCACGTTGACGATGTATGGTACGGTATTCGGTACATCGAACACAGGTAGCTATAGCAATATAGTTGTACAGGAGAATGGCTATACATTGTCACTGGGAGGAAGCTTCAATGAAAGTGGCCTTAACAATATCAGTGGAACAATTTCGTCAGTTCGTATTTCCGATGGAATTCATTCAATTGGAATTGCCGGCATTCATTTCAACTACCAATCCTTTGTAAGCTACTCCTCATTTTCTGATTTTTTGAGTGTCGCATTGAGCGGTAACGATACGATAAATGGTTCGTCTTCTGCTGAAATGTTATATGCCTATGGTGGCAATAACGTTCTAAATGGTTTACAGGGTAACGACACTCTACTCGGCGCTGCAGGTAACGATCTCCTTAATGGAGGGCTGGGTGTTGACTCTATGGTTGGTGGTCTTGGTGATGATATCTATATTGTTGATAACGCAAGTGATGTAGTTACTGAGAACGCAGACGAAGGTGCGGACTTGGTGCGGGTCAACATCGCCACGGCAAACGGCAGCTACACTTTGGCGGACAACGTCGAGAAC
>NZ_BDOQ01000031.1 GCF_003112435.1 Novimethylophilus kurashikiensis | reverse complement strand
GGCACAGACGGCGGCCAGCTCGGCTGAGCCAAGATAGACGCGAGCATCCTTGCCCATGCGGTTGTCGAAATTGCGAGTGCTGGTCGAGAACACCGTCGCCTTGTCGGCGACACGGGCTTGGTTGCCCATGCACAGGCTGCACCCTGGCACTTCGGTACGACCGCCGACGCGGCCGAAGACGGAATAAGCGCCTTCTTCACGCAGCTCGGATTCGTCCATACGGGTCGGCGGGGCAATCCACAGGCGGGTTGGAATCAGCCCGGCGTCATCGAGCACCTTGGCCGCAGCACGGTAGTGGCCGATGTTGGTCATGCAGCTGCCGATGAACACTTCATCGATCTTGTCGCCTACCACGGCCGACAACGGCTTGATGTCGTCCGGATCGTTAGGGCATGCCAGCAGCGGTTCCTTGATCTCGTTGAGGTCAATTTCGATGACGTGCGCGTATTCGGCGTCGGCATCGGGTTCCAACAGGTCCTGGTTTCCGAGCCAAGCGTTGATTTTCTCGATACGGCGACGCAGCGTGCGCGGGTCTTCATAACCGTCTTCGATCATCTTTTCCAGCAGGGCCACGTTGGAGCGCAGGTATTCGGCCACCGGTTCCTTGTTGAGACGCACCGTGCAGCCGTTGGCGGAGCGCTCGGCGGAAGCATCGGCGAATTCAAATGCCTGTTCCACCTTGAGATCGGGCAGACCTTCGATTTCCAGAATACGGCCATTGAACACGTTCTTCTTGCCCTGCTTGCCGACGGTGAGCGTGCCTTCCTGGATGGCAGCATAAGGAATGGCGTTGACCAGGTCGCGCAGGGTGATGCCGGGCTGCATGGTGCCCTTGAAGCGCACCAGCACGGATTCCGGCATATCGAGCGGCATGGAACCCATGGCGGCGCCGAAGGCGACGAGGCCCGAACCGGCCGGGAACGAAATACCGATGGGGAAACGCGTATGGGAGTCGCCGCCGGTACCGACGGTGTCAGGCAGCAGCATGCGATTCAACCAGGAGTGGATGACGCCGTCGCCGGGACGCAAGGAGACGCCGCCGCGACTAGACATGAACTCGGGCAATGTATGCTGAAGCTTGATGTCTACGGGCTTGGGATACGCCGCCGTGTGGCAGAAGCTTTGCATGACGAGATCGGCAGAGAAGCCGAGGCAGGCCAGTTCTTTCAGTTCATCGCGGGTCATGGCGCCGGTGGTGTCCTGGGAGCCGACGGTGGTGATCTTGGGTTCGCAATACGTACCGGGGCGAATACCGGTGACGCCGCAGGCACGGCCGACCATCTTTTGTGCGAGGGTGTAGCCCTTGCCGGTGTCCTTGGGTGCAACCGGCTTAATGAACAGGTCGGAAGGCGGCAAGCCCAGCGCTTCGCGCGCCTTGGTGGTAAGGCCGCGGCCGATGATGAGGGGAATACGGCCGCCGGCGCGCACTTCGTCGGGCAGCGTGACAGGCGCGATATCGAAGGTGCTGAGGGTTTCACCGGCTTCGTTGGTAACCCTGCCTTCGAACGGACGGATGACGATGACGTCGCCCGTGTTCATACCCTGGACGTCGCATTGAATCGGCAATGCGCCGGAGTCTTCAGCCGTGTTGAAGAAGATCGGGGCGATCTTGCCGCCCAGCACCAGGCCACCCGTGCGCTTATTGGGGATGTGCGGGATATCCTCGCCCATGTGCCATTGCACGGAGTTGATGGCGGATTTGCGCGAAGAACCGGTGCCGACCACGTCGCCCACGTAAGCCAGCGGCAAGCCCTTTTCCTTCAGCTTGGCAATAGTTGCGAGGCCATCTGGCATCTTGGAGACCAGCATCGCCTTGGCGTGTTGCGGGATATCGGGGCGCGACCAGGCTTCCTGCGCGGGAGACAGGTCGTCGGTATTGGTTTCGCCAGGAACCTTGAATACCAC
>NZ_BDOQ01000030.1 GCF_003112435.1 Novimethylophilus kurashikiensis | reverse complement strand
AAGCGGTGGCCGGAGACGTTCAATACGTCGTCGATGCGCCCCAAAATCCAGAAGTAGCCGTCGGCGTCCTTGTGGGCGGAGTCGCCGGCGAGGTAGTAGCTGCCGCCGAGGTTTTCGGGGAAGTAGCCCCGTTTGAAGCGTTCGGCGTTGCCCCAGATGGTGCGCAGCATGGAGGGGAAGGGGCGCTTGATGACGAGCAGGCCGCCGCTTTCGTCGGTGACCGGGCTGCCGTCTTCATGCACGACGTCGGCCATGATGCCGGGCAGCGGCAGGGTGCACGAACCGGGCTTGATGGCGACTGCGCCGGGCAGCGGTGCGATCATGTGCGAGCCGGTTTCGGTCTGCCACCAGGTGTCGACAATGGGGCATTGGCTCTTGCCGATTTTTTTGTAGTACCACATCCAGGCTTCGGGGTTGATGGGCTCGCCCACGGTGCCCAGCAGGCGGAGGCTGGAGAGGTCGTAATTATCGGGGAGATCGCCGCCCAGCTTGATGAGCGAACGGATAGCCGTCGGCGCGGTGTAGAACACGGTGACCTTGTGGCGCTCGATCATCTGCCAGAAACGTCCAGCGTCCGGGTAGGTAGGCACGCCTTCGAAGATGACTTCAGTCGCGCCCAAAGCCAACGGGCCGTAGGCGACATAAGAGTGGCCGGTAATCCAGCCTACGTCGGCGGTGCACCAGAAAATGTCGCTCGGCTTGTAGTCGAACACCCATTTCAGACTCATGAGCGCACCCAGCAGGTAGCCGGCGGAGGAGTGCTGGACGCCCTTGGGTTTGCCGGTGGAACCGGAGGTGTAGAGCACGAACAGCGGGTGCTCGGCGTTGACCCAGGTGGGTTCGCATTGGTCGGAAGCACCGGCTTCCGCCTCGTGCCACCAGATGTCCTTGGCATTCCATTGCACGTCGCTGCCGGTGCGCTTCAGCACCACGATGTTCTGCACGCTGTCGCAGCCGCCCATGGCGATAGCTTCGTCCACCGCGGGCTTCAACGGCATGGCCTTGCCGCCGCGGAACTGGCCGTCGGAGGTGATGACGAGCTTGGCGCCGACGTCGGTAATACGTTCGTGTAGGCTCTTGGACGAGAAACCGCCGAACACGACGGAGTGAATCGCGCCGATGCGGGCACAGGCTTGCATGGCAACGACGGCTTCTACGCTCATCGGCAGGTAGATGACGACGGTATCGCCCAAGCCCACGCCGAGCTTCTTGAGCGTATTGGCAAAGCGGCACACCTTGGCGTGCAGTTCGCGGTAGCTGACATTGGTGACATTGCCGTCATCGCCTTCGAAGATGATGGCGGTCTTGTCGCCCTGGGTTTCGAGGTGACGATCCAGGCAGTTGTAAGAAACATTCAACTCGCCGTCGTGGAACCAGCGGAAGAACGGCGGGTTGGATTCGTCCAGTACCTGGGTAAAGGGCTTTTTCCAGCTGATGTGGCTCTGGGCGAGCTTGCCCCAAAAACCGGTATAGTCGTTTTCAGCTTCCTGGCAGAGTGCGCGATAGGCCTCGATGCCGGATACGGTGGCGTTTTGCCTGAACGATTCGCTGGGCTCGAACACGCGCG
>NZ_BDOQ01000029.1 GCF_003112435.1 Novimethylophilus kurashikiensis | reverse complement strand
CCGCGCTTGGCTTGAGCGGTGCCGGCTCGACGACGGGCATCAACATCTACAATACCGCTGGCTCCGCGGTGAACGCCTTCCTGGGCTACGACAATACCAACAGCAAGATGCTGATTAATGTTGCCAACGGTAGCTTTGCCATCAAGACGGGTGGCTCTGAACGCTTTAATCTGGGTACCGACGGCACGGTGACGGTCAATAGCGCTGTTTTCCTCGATGCCAACAAGAACCTGACTGCCAATGGTGGCGCGTTCTCGGGCATGGTGAATGTTGGCGGCGGCCTGCAAGTCGCCGGAACGACGGTGATTGATACTGGCCGCAACCTCACAAGCATTAACAACCTCACGGCTTCTGGTAACGCGACCGTGACCGGGTATGTAAACGTAGGCTCCCTCCAGATTGCCGGGGCTTCAGTTATTGATGCGAACCGCAATGGAGCACTGGCCACACTAGTAACCTCGGGGGGGCTCACGGCCAACGGCGGTATTAACACCTCGACGCTGACTGCGACTGGGCAAATTGTGGCGCCTGCTGGCTCGACGGTTTCTCCTGCCTACACCTTCACGGGTAGTGCGACGACAGGGTTGTATTCTCCGGCGGCTAATTCCATTGGCCTGGTGGCCGGCGGTACGCAGGTATTGAGTGCGTCCTCGAGTGGGGTCATCCTACCGGCTGGTCTGAATGTTTCTGGCGGCAACCTGGTGCTGTCTGGACCGAACGTCACCGGCACGCTAGCTGCTCGTCCGGCAGCGGGTGTGGCGAACCGTGTCTACGTCACGACAGACACCAACGAAATCTACCGTGACAATGGGACGGCGTGGGTGCGCATTGGTGCGGCGACGCTGGCAAACCTGGGCGACATGAACATCGCCAGTCCTACATCCGGGCAAACGCTGGTGTACAACGCCGGCACAGGTAAGTGGGTGAATGCAGGGATTACTGCGGGGACTGGAACATCGATATCGCTTGGCAATGGGACGATATCGATTGGTCTTGCGAATAGCGGGGTAACTGCAGGCTCATATGGCAGCGCCACTCAAGCGCCGACCTTTACTGTAGATGCCACTGGGCGCCTGACGACCGCAGGCTCTGTGACGATTACCCCGGCTTGGACTAGCCTCACAGGGGTGCCTGCGGGTATTAGCACGTATGCCGTAAACATGAACCAAAACGTTCGAACAACCGATACGGTTACGTTTGCCAAGGTTAATGGTTTGGCGCTGACTAGCAATGCTACTGGATTCAGCGTTGCAGGTGGCACAACGAGCAAGACGCTAACCGTTAACAACACCCTGACCCTGGCCGGTACTGACGGGACGACGATGACATTCCCGAGCACATCCGCGTCCTTGGCCAGAATTGATGCGGCACAGACATTTGCCGGTGCGCAAACCTTCTCAGGAGGCGTATCGGTTACCGGTGGAAATCTGGCTGTCACTAACAACGTGACCGCTAATACGGTCGCGCCAACGCTTGTGACAACGGCTGGCACTAGCTGCAGCACGTATACCGCTGGCGCATTGGCAAAGACCTCGACCGGGGCTCAATTGGCATGTGTAAGTAGTGTTTGGACCGCTGTATCAGGAGGCGGCGCCACTATTGTTCAGCGTGCAACAAAGATGGGTGTGGGGACGGTTTTTCCGAATTACTTTGTTTGTAATGACGGAAACTATGGTGCTCCTACCGTATTTACCTTGCAAAGTTGGGATAAGGGCTGGGCAACGCTTGTGTATATAGCAGAGGCTCAGCAAACAGGAACTGTAATCACTGATTCAATTGGATTTAACCCGTCGACAGGGGCGCAAAATTTTAGTGCGACAAACATAGGTGGAAGTTACGACTGCGTTATTGGAAGCTGGTCAATCCAAACAATCACGGCAAATGGCCGGTCATGGAACTAACGCACACTAACAGTTAGAAAGCGCTGTAAGGATACCAACGCAGATTACTTCATTCGCGCTATACCAGTGTTATGACTTGCAACATCCACTGGGATAGCCAAAATGAATACTTCTCGTAAATACACGGCCATCGCGCTTGCGATTGCACAACTGCTTGCTGGCATCACTGCCGCGCAGGCTGACACCACCAGCGACGCCATCCGCCGCAACTCGCAATACGCCTCCGTACAGCAGGCGGTGTACCAGCTCGTCGCTGAGAGCTACGACGTCGACAACGACGCCACGATTGAAGCACCTGCGATGAAACTGGGTACCGGTCTTGGCACCTCTGACGGCGGCGTCATTCCGGATACTTCCTCCGCGCCAAAGACAGATGGCTTCGGTGGTACGCTGGGCTATTGCGTCTGGGATAACGGCACACTCACCTCTAGCACGGGACGTCTGGCGGGTACCACGGCTGCTGGCGCGGTATCGCTAGCGGTCATCTCCTATGGCCTCGACAACGTATTCCAGACCACGTGCGCTGACCTCGCGCAGGGCATCGTGCGTGGCGACGACTATGCCTTCTGGATGACAACCAATCAGGTGACGACGGGTGCATCGAGCAGCACGTCAACCTACTGGGGAGCCCCAGCATCCTCCTATGCGGCGTTGAGTGGTCTAGCTGCCGGTAGCTTGCACGACGGAGAGGTGCGTATCACGACCGATACCAACCGCATGTATCGCTGGAATGCGGGCTTGCAGCAGTGGACCTCGCTGGGCGCGGGCGGCGGCAGCCAGAACTGGCTCGACAATGGCGCGTACGATGTCACCATGGCCAACGCCAACGGACGTGTAGCCATCGGCCAAACGACGCTGGGCGCAGAGAAGCTCACTATCAACAGCGGCGCCTCTGCAACCGCGCTTGGCTTGAGCGGCTCTGGCTCTACGACGGGCATCAATATCTACAACACGGCTGGTTCCTCGGTGAACACCTTCCTAGGCTACGACAACACCAACAGCAAGATGCTGATTAACATCGCCAACGGCAGCTTCGCCATCAAGACCGGTGGTTCTGAACGCTTCAACCTGGGCACCGACGGCACTGTGACGGTCAATGGCGCCGTGTTCCTGGATGCAAACAAGAACCTCACTGCCAATGGGGGTTCGTTCTCCGGCGTGGTGAATGCGGGCGGCGGACTGCAGGTCGCTGGTACGACAGTGATTGATACCGGTCGCAACCTCAACAATATCAATAACGTCATCGCAGCGGGTAACGCGACCGTGACTGGATATGCAAACGTAGGCTC
Source organism: Novimethylophilus kurashikiensis (assembly GCF_003112435.1). Taxonomy (GTDB): domain Bacteria; phylum Pseudomonadota; class Gammaproteobacteria; order Burkholderiales; family Methylophilaceae; genus Novimethylophilus; species Novimethylophilus kurashikiensis. The sequence goes on along the minus strand of NZ_BDOQ01000029.1, from coordinate 1,562 downwards.
CCTCCAGATTGGTGGGGCGACGGCTATCGACGGCAGCCGTAACGGTACGCTGGCGACGCTGGTGACCTCCGGAGGTATCACGGCTAACGGCGGTATCAATACGTCCTCCCTGACGGCGACGGGACAGATTGTGGCGCCTGTGGGTTCGTCGTCCTCCCCAGCGTATACCTTCACAGGCAGCGCAACGACTGGGTTGTATTCTCCATCGGCTAATACGCTTGGCCTGGTTGCCGGGGGCTCACAAGTATTGAGCGCGACGTCTTCAGGTGTCGTGTTGCCGGTAGGCTTGAATGTTTCCGGAGGTAACCTCGTACTATCCAGTGCTAACACCTCTGGCACACTGGCAGCGCGTCCGGTCGCTGGAGTTGCAAACCGAGTCTATGTGACGACGGATACCAACGAAATCTATCGTGATACAGGCGCGGCATGGGTTCGCATCGGGGCGGCAACCCTTGCTAACCTGGGAGATATGAGTATTAGCGGTCCCACGGGTGGACAGACGCTGGTATACAACGGCAGCACGAACAAGTGGGTGAATGCGAGCATCTCTGCCGGTACTGGAACTACGGTAACGCTAGGTGATGGCGCTATCTCTATCGGGTTGGCTAACACGGGTGTAACGGCAGGCTCTTATGGCAGTGCTACCGCAGCGCCAACCTTTACAGTAGACGCAACCGGTCGGATGACGGCAGCAGGCTCAGTGACCATCACCCCGGCTTGGACAAGCATTACCGGTAAGCCAACAACCGTTTCAGGGTACGGCATTACCGATAGCGGTGTGGTGAACTACGCGGTGAACATGAACCAGAACGTACGAACCACGGATAGTGTGACCTTCAACTCGGTTACCGCCGCAAGCTTTACGTCAACGGGACCAATTACACTGGCTGCAATTGCGACCAACGGCGGTGCTTGTACCAACCAAGGGGCTATTGCCCGAGACGCAGCTGGCGGCGTGTACTACTGCTGGTAAACGGCTTAACCAAAAGCCCATCTCTTTCGAGAGGTGGGCTTTTCCATTTCCATAAACTAACTAATGTTAACAAGTTGGTTTCTATACTAAAAAATCACTTAGATGGAGGCCGCATGGCTTACTTTAAAAAGAAATCAGCTATCGCCCTGGTCATCGCGCAGTTGCTTGTAGGCATTACTGCCGCGCACGCCGATACCACCAGCGACGCCATCCGACGCAACTCGCAATACGCCTCTGTTCAGCAGGCGGTGTACCAGCTCGTCGCTGAAAGCTACGACGTCGACAACGATGCGACGATTGAATCCCCGGCCATGAAACTGGGGACCGGTCTCGGTACGACCGATGGCGGTGTCATCCCTGACGCATCCTCAGCCCCCAAGACCGACGGCTTTGGTGGCACGCTGGGCTATTGCGCCTGGGATAACGGAACGCTGACCTCGAGCAGTGGCCGTTTACCAGGTAGCACAGCTGCTGGCTCAGTCTCACTGGCGGTTATCTCCTACGGGCTCGATAACGTGTTCCAGACCACCTGTGCCGACCTCGCGCAAGGGATTGTGCGTGGCGACGATTACGCCTTCTGGATGACGAC
>NZ_BDOQ01000028.1 GCF_003112435.1 Novimethylophilus kurashikiensis | reverse complement strand
GCTGCAGTGATCAATGCGACTGGCAACGAACTGAACAATGCTCTGATTGGGAACAGCGGGGCCAACTTCATGATGGGCGGAGCTGGTGATGACACCATGAGTGGTGGGGCAGGCAACGATACCCTTGTAGGTGGGGCGGGTAACGATATCCTTACCGGTGGGATAGGCAACGACGTCTTCCGGTTCAATACTGCGCCCGATGCTATCAATAATGTCGACACAATTACGGATTTTGGAGTGGGATCCGATGTCATCCAACTCGAAAATGGCGTGTTGACGGGTTTGGGGCTAACGACAGGCACATTAAATGCCGGCATGTTTAATAGTGGTGCTGGCATGACTACGGCTCAGCAAGCTGATGACCATATCATCTACGACTCGACCTCTGGTGCCTTGTACTACGATGCTGATGGTGTAGGTGGTACGGCTGCAGTGCAAATCGCAACTCTGACAGGGGCCCCGGTACTAACTAATACCAATTTTGTAGTGATTTAAGAAACGGCAATATGAAAAAGCCAGCCTGGATTTTCCACGGCTGGCTTTTTTATTGGGTGTGTAGTCGCTGGAATCAGCGCGCTATCGTAGCGATCGCCGCTCCATCATCGCCTGCGCCAACGTCCCAATATCGACGTGTTCGATTTCGCCACCCATGGGCAAGCCACGTGCGATCCGGCTGACTTTCAGGCCGCGGGCTTTCAATAGCTCTCCCACGTAATGGGCTGTGGCTTCACCCTCGACGGTGTAATTGGTGGCGAGGATGACTTCCTGTACTTCGCCGTCCTGGGCGCGTTTTAGTAGGCGGTCGAGATGGATTTCCTTAGGACCGACGCCGTCGAGCGGGGAGAGTCGGCCCATCAGGACGAAATACATGCCGTGGTAGGTCTGCGTCTGTTCCAGCATGAGAAGATCGGTTGGCATCTCCACCACGCAAAGCTGATGCGCATCGCGCTTGCCTGAAGCGCATAAATCACATACTTCGCTTTCGCTGAAGTTGTTGCACTTGAGACAATGATGAATGCGTGAGAGCGCGTTTTGCAGGCTCATGGCCAGATGCTGGGCGCCATTGCGGTCGCGCTGGAGCAGGTGGTAGGCCATACGCTGTGCCGATTTTGGCCCGACGCCGGGTAGGCAGCGCAGCGATTCGATCAGTTGGTCGAGAGCAGTGAGGGATTTCATGCGAGGGGAGGGCAAAGGCGTGTGCCCTTACCCGAGTGGTGATTAGAACGGGAGTTTCATTCCAGGAGGGAGCGGCATGCCGGCAGTGAGCTTGCCCATGCGTTCCTGGCTGGTTGCCTCAGCTTGGCGCAGCGCGTCGTTGATAGCCAGGGTGATGAGATCTTCCAGCATTTCTGCATCTTCTTGCATGAGGCTGGGGTCGATTTTGATTCGACGCAGGGTGTTGCGGCAGGTCATCACGACCTTCACCATGCCGTTGCCGGCCTGGCCTTCGACCTCGATGTTGCCGAGTTCTTCCTGCGCCTTGGCCATGTTTTCTTGCATTTTCTGGGCCTGTTTCATCAGGTTGCCCAAGCCACCTTTCATCATGATGCTTGACTCCTACTGTATGGGTTTGATGCTGGAAGGGTTCACGATCGCGCCGAAGGTTTCCATCAGCCCTTGCACGAACGGGTCGTTACGGATGGATTCCTCAGCTTGCGCCTGGCGTAAAGCTTTTTCTTGAGACAACTGTGCGGCGGGCGTGTTGCCGGTGCCACCGATTTCAATACTGATTTTGATATTGCCGAAACGGTCGCGCAGCGCGGTTTTCAGCATTTCCTGGAAGCGCGGCTCCAGCAGGTGTTTTTGCGTTTCGCGCACGCACAGCACCAAGTTTTGTTCGTCCGACGAAACCAGTTCGCAGTTTTGCGCCAGCGTCTTGGCAAAACCGGGCTTCAGGCTATCGACAAATGTGCGCCAATCTCCGGAAAATCCCCCTGCAACTGGATTCTGCAAGGCGCTGCGCAGTGTGTCGATCTTAGCTTCGATGGGAGCTTTCTCTGCGGGTTTCGGCTCTGGTGTGGAGGCCTGACGTTGGCTTTCCTGGAAAGGTATCGGTTCTTCCGCTCGAGCAACTGGCGGTTGAACTGCCGGCGGCGGTGTTGGGACTGCTGGCGCTTTCGGCGGTGCGACTTGGATCGGCGCCGATTGCTCCAATGGTGCAAACGCCAGCATGCGCAACAGCGTCATCGTGAAACCGGCGTATTCGTCCGGCGCCAGCGATAAGTCGCGGCGGCCCAGCGTAGCGATCTGGTAAAAGAGCTGAATCTGTTCGGCAGGAATGCGCTGCGCCAATGCCAGCATGCGAGGGCGTTCGGGAACGTCGTCTGCTACGGCTTGAGGCACAGCCTGGATCAGGGCAATTTGATGCAACAGCGATGCCAGCTCTTGCAAGGCGGCATCGAACGAAATGCTGCGCTCGTCCATGGCTTCAGCCTGGCTTATGAGCGAAGGACCGTCCTGCCCTGTCAGTGCATCCAGCAAGTTGAACAAATAGCTTTGATCGATGGCGCCCAGCATGGCGCGCACTTCCTGCTCGTGAACGCTGCCGCTGCCGTAGGCGATGGCTTGATCGAGCAGGGAGAGGGCATCACGCATGCTGCCTTCAGCAGCCCGCGACAATAATTGCAGCGCCACCGGTTCGGCAGAAATCCCTTCCTGATCGAGAATATTCTGCAAATGGCCGGCGATATTGCCAGGGCCCATCTGCTTGAGATTGAACTGTAAGCAGCGCGACAGTACCGTCACGGGCACTTTTTGCGGATCGGTGGTCGCGAGGATGAATTTGACGTGTGCGGGCGGCTCTTCCAGCGTCTTCAGCATGGCATTGAACGCCGAGCGCGAGAGCATATGCACTTCATCGATGATGTAGACCTTGAAGCGGCCTGCGGTCGGCGCGTATTGCGCGTTTTCCAGCAGTTCGCGCATGGCGTCGACTTGCGTGTTGGAAGCGGCGTCCACCTCGATCAGATCGACGAAACGTCCCTTGTCGATTTCGACGCAAGCCGTGCACTGGCAGCAAGGGGTAGAGGTAATACCGGTTTCGCAGTTGAGCGCTTTGGCGACGATGCGAGCGAGGGTGGTTTTGCCGACCCCGCGCGTTCCGGTAAATAAGTAAGCGTGGTGCAGGCGCTGCTGGTCGAGGGCATTGGTGAGGGCGCGGACCACGTGTTCCTGGCCGACCACCTGTCCGAACGCCCGTGGGCGCCATTTGCGGGCGAGTACCTGATAACTCATGCGGGTGTCTTGTAAAAAAGTGTCATCGCAACTTTAAGCCGAAATGGGTACCGAATTATCAACTGGTCACCTGGACGGCACCGCAACGTGTCCAAATACGAAAGTGGCGAGCCTTTGCCCCGGCACTTGCTTGAATAACTGTGGCTGCTTCCTTCCGGACCTGACCAGGTTGGCTATCTTGCAATGCGGGGAGGCCCGCCGACCGCTATTCTATCCCATTCCCAAGGTTTCACGCGACTCTATCTAACGACATTGACTACATATCCAGTACCGGAAATATAGTCGCCCGGAGAAATCAATTACTTAGGGATTTTCCCGCTGATTTGTTAACGCTGATGCTGGCGTTTTTAAAAAAGATGCTGCATAATGCGCGGCCTTCGGAGAGGTGGATGAGTGGTTTAAGTCACCACCCTGGAAAGGTGGCACAGGGGCAACCTTGTCGCGGGTTCGAATCCCGCCCTCTCCGCCAGTTAGTCTAGAAAAGCCGCCAAGTGCGGCTTTTTCTTTATCAGGCCCGCCACGTGCGGGCCTTTTGCTTGAATGCTTTCTCTGTTCCCAGAAAATCTGTCCCCAAGCCCACTAATGGCGCCTGGAAATGCTAGTTTTCTCAGTCGTCAAATTTCGAGGTCGGGTTTTCCTCGCGCGTTTATTTTCTAACGAAATCAGATTGTCGATGTGCGACCGGTTCTCGGCCAAATCGGCCGATCACGACAGTCAACAAATACGTCCGCAAAAGGCCGATAGCCGTCTTTTAGAAACCTGAGCCTTCATTAAGAGTTGCTCCCATGAATTCTACTAAGCCAACCAATTCATCCCTGAAGCTTTTGGCCGGCCCGAATTCCTTCATTTAGTGCGAGAAGATTACATCAGTCATGTAGAAGGTCAGTAGCATTAAAAAGTATTGGATTTACTCCTTAAGCATTGATGATTTTGGTACGGGCTATTCTTCTTTGAGTTACTTGCAAAAACTACCGGCAGAATACATAAAGATCGATCAATCTTTTGTCCGCGACATGCTGCAAAACAAGGAGTCGTGGATGATAGTCAGATCAACAATAGATCTTGCTCATGACCTTGGTAAAAAGGTAGTGGCTGAGGGGGTTGAAACACAAGAGCAGTGGGATCAACTAGCCGAGCTAGGATGTGATCTGGCCCAAGGCTATTTAATTGCAAAACCTATGACTATTAGTGCTTTTCCTAATTGGATTAAAAACTACTCTTCCAGGATTACATAGTCTGAAGTAGTTTCAATGACAAGCGTTGCTGAATCAGCCTTTAGACATGGCCGAACGGGCGTTGACTCCACACTACTGACAAAGCACTCAAACAGAAAGCCCGCATGAAGCGGCCTGATAAAAATAAAGCCCGCACATGGCGTGCTTTCTAGACTAACTGACGGTGCAGCAGATCGTTATGTTCATTGATTTCTTTTCATCACTTTATTATTTGGCGAGCCTCAGACGCCGGAAATCCCTTTTCTCTGCAGCCGGAATAGATATCTCAAAATTGACTGCCCTTTGCAGAAGATCGTAGATGTCTCCTTCGGGTCCAGAGTGTGAGAACGCTGCTCACCCAAAGGTCAATGCATCCCATAACTGACTTTGAACGATTTAAAAATCGCTTTGCTAATCATCGTTATTACAGTTGAGGCACTGCTGAAAATATGGCATGAGGTAAATCGACTAAAGGGTACTTACCTTTTCTAACATCTTCAGCAAGGGCCGCCAAATTCAACTGTTTAAACATATTAATTATCCCCAGCTTCATTGGCATCCATTTTTCGTGCATTGGGCAGAAAGTACCCTCTCCGCAAATTTTAAACCCCATTACACAATAGTCCGTAAAGGCAATGCCCTCGGTAATCCTAAGGATCTGCAGCACATTAATTTCTCCAGATTCACTTTTTCGCTGGAATCCACCATTTTTACCTCTGGTCGAGATCACCAATCCCCCCTTAGATAACGATGCCAAAATACTGCGTAAATATGGTGCCGGTAGGCCTAGGCTATGTGCAATTTCATTAGCTATTGCAGGGCGGTTGCTCTCTCGTAATTCAAGATATACAAGAACTCTGATAGCGTATTGGCTAGTAATAGATAAGATCACAGTATTTCTCTGAACTAAAGTTCATTATTTAGCATCAAGCAGCTAATTATTAAATCTCAATCTGAGCCCAAGTTTAGCCTATGGTCTAGTGTCTTACGCTGATGCAACGTTGTGCTTACAGAATTCAGAGCGTTCAGTTCGCAACTAAGACTATGGACTGATTGCTGGTTTTCTAAAAATTCAAGGGTATCAAATAAGATGTATATTTAATATATCTTTAAATGTAGCATGCCGCTTTTAGTAAAGCAATCTACAGAAGGGGGATGAGCCTATGAACCATCATAGCTAGGTCTGATTACTTACGCGGGCTTCCCAATTGGCACGGGGATAGTATGTGGAAGCTCGTATTAAAGCCAATTTGGATTAATACTTAGAGAAGCATTGGTCGCTTGCAGAAAAACAATCAATACTTTGTGTGATGAACGGGCAAGCATTACCGTTAAACCGCAGCAAGAGTGGCATGCGTTGGAGCGCGGGTTACAGATCGGTACTTATACCAATTCCGATCAGTACCTGAGCCGAAAAAGTCGTCCATTTCGTAGGCTGTGGCGAGGCCAAGTCGTTCTCGAAGCCATTCAAACCACACCACAGTTCTTAGCAGATTCGTGATCTAGCGTTGCCTTTTACTTCCTTCAGCTTGATTCGCGTCAATTACCGGACAAATTCGCTCAGCTATTATTGCGCATAGATCAAGAGAAGTCTTGCTTGAATGAGAACTTGTTGAATTACGCAGCAAGTTGTCGTAGCACTCCATCGTACAGCGGGAAGATCAGTGTGATTCATCGCCTAGTAAGCTTGGCTTGGTGAGTAGATCTGGCCTGTAAGAGACATTAACTCGACGATGCTATGGCCGAGAACCGGGATTTTACTTTGGCAACATAAACCCTGCGTTATGAGCGTTTGTCGGCTCTACGTTGATTGCGTGATGATTGGCCCAACGTCGCAACGCTTCCCAAATCTTTAGCTATCACTCAAAGGAGCGAACATGACATACCCTGCTTTTATCAACGAGGTACCGAAAATCAGGCTATACGATCCATTAACCGAGTTTCTAGGCGCGAATGACGATGGCGTCATCGAATACTCCTACCTTGATGCAGTTAAACTTGCTGGCCATTCATGCCCAACTGTGGCATCCGCTTATTGGATGACCTATAAAGCTTTGAAAGCGCTTTATGATGAGGATTTACCTGAACGAGGAAATATTTTAGTTGAATTTCGCCAGGGAAGCGCCGATGGGACTAGTGGCGTTGTCGCCAATGTAGTCGGCCTGCTGACAGGTGCTGGCAATAACACGGCATTTAAAGGCATCAGCGGCCGATTCGATAGAAGAGACAAGCTTCTATTTGAATCAAACATTGATTCCGAAATGCGTTTGACTCGGCTGGATACAATGCAATCCGTTAATATCTCTTTGAGTCTGCAGAGTGTTCCATCGTCGCCACGTATAAAGGAACTGCTGATTGCCTGCCTAAACGGAATGGCCAGCGATGAAGATTTCCTCGAATTTCGCCAATTATGGCAGGCTCGCGTGAAGGCGGTTATATTGGATCATGCCCATGACTCAAATGTGTTCCAGATAACTACCGTATGAAAAACCGGATGAAGCCCCATCCAATTGCCTTAATCGCCATTGGAATATGGTTCGTATCAGTTTCAGTATTTGCCTAGTTTTTCATACACGGCAATATTGCTGCAGGAACTGATAATAGAATGGCGGTGATCCTGAACTGAAAACGAATGAGCGAAGTTTGTTTTACGTGAGATACGTATTTTTTTTCTGAGACACTAAGAGTGATATGAAAAAGAATCACTTTCTAAGCTACGAGTGGGATGCTATCGCAGGGATACTGGCCGCCGTAGTGGCCATTATTCTACATTTCTTACATGTAATCGACGAACAAATCATCCTGCCTGTCGTGCTCACCCTCATGGCGCTCTTGTTCATTAATTTCATGCGTCATACAAGAAACAATGAAAACACCGCGGATCAAGTGGAGCATGTCCAAAAAATTGTATCCGAGATCAAGTCATCTTTGACTGCTCCCGATATAGTATTGATCGGCCCACGCCAGCTTCGCGAAGCGAATGGAAAGTTCTTGCGTAACATGCGCGGAGAAGTAACCCTATTCAATGTTTGCTTGTCGATGTACCGCACGCAATCGCTTTTTGATTCCATGCTACGTCCAGCAATCGAGAATCCCTTGGTGACTAGGGTTCAATTCGTTCTTGACGAAAGCCAAAGAGGCATCTGGCAGACTGAAGTATGGCCAATAATTTCCATCCATAACGTCGCTGATAAAGTAAAGGAGCCGCGCTGGTGCACGCTTGATAAGAATTTATCATTCATCTTGGCTGATACTTATCCCCATGGGGCTCCTGAAGCTTTGGTGAGTTTCTGGGGGGAACCATTTATGTCACAATCAACTGCCCAAAACATACCGCGCTACATCCTCCACGTCCAAGCGCATTCTGAACTGATAACGCAACTTGTCGAACTTGATCGAAATTGCCATATTCACAATTTCAGAGATTAAGCTAATGAGGAAAGTGAAGCGATATTCAGGAGAGAGTAAATGAGCACCGAAGGTGCCTTTTAGGTCACGATACCCCCCCGCCTAATATTAAAGTTACATTCTTAATCCCATACAAGGAATGACGAAGTACGGCAATTTGAATCGCAGCGGCTTTAGTAGTCACACTGATGTCTGCTTTCCATTCAAAACCGACTGCTTAGCTCGAAGGTTCCGAATGGCTGCAAAGGCCGATAAGTAGCCCATTTAAGAGACTTGCAGCAACGACTGTAATCGCGGATTTCAAGAAGTTACTTTCCTTCCACGACAAATTTTCTAGTTGGCTTCAACTATGCCGCGACAATTAGGATATTTCGAGCAGCCCCAAAATCGATTACCAACGTTAGCTCCCTTCCTTGCTTTTCGTAGCACCATCGCATTGCCACAGTTAGGGCATATAGGTGAGCTTAATTGAGGGGTAGGGTTGTCAGTGTTTTCAATTAACTTCAGTTTGATTTGATTGCTTTGCTGAACCTCTTTAACCAAGCCAACTAACTCATTACCGTCAATCAGGCGAATTGGTTTGCCTTTAGCAAAAGCTTGCGCGTCCATCGTGTAGGTGCCAGATGTCACAAGAATGCATTCATCGGCATGCTCTGCTGTCATTACGCCATAAAGCTCACGCACAAGAGAAACATTCACTGAATAGACTTTCCAGTGTTTGCACTGGACGATCGTTTTTCTCCCTTGCTTATGTAAGACGTGGTCTATACCGCCATCCGGAGTATTCCCACCATGCTCTTCGACCATATAACCAAGACGTCTAAACGACTCGCCCACCAGTAACTCAAAACTTTCCCAGGACATTGCCCGAATGCTTTGCAGTCCAGACTGAGTCTCGAGCAGATGTTTACGGTGTCTGCCTTTAAAAACTGAAACGCAAGCTCCAGTCAGAAATGCGATGGGAACTATGTATTGGAGAAAGGTTGAGAATGTAATGAAAAGCTGCTTAGTAACAAAGTCGCCCATTGCTTGCTGGTCATGAGGAGCGACAATCGGAGAGCTAGCGACATAGTGGAATCCGAGGTAAGCCACCGTCGCTAGAATTAAGCTGACTTTCCAAGGTAGAGCAGCGGCTATCTCAATTAAGTCTTCAAATGCGGAAGATTGTTTTCTTGCCATGGATTTCCCCAGTTTTTATTGGCGTCTGCTTATGGAGCAAGTGTTAAACATGAGCTACAAAGCCACACCATGGATATCATTGTTATCTCTGATTGTTTGTTGAATTGGCACCAGGTTTAGCCAACACACAAGCTTTTAATGCAACTTACTAATGCCTAGGTCGATCTCATCAATAAGCTCTTGATTAATTAGAGCCTAAAAATCACCGGCAGATTGTATTTTGGCAACAATTCATCAAGTACATAGTCTCGATGGAATTTTGCTGCCATCAGGAATGAATAGAACGTCGCACTATTAACGGTATTAGAATCAAAATCGGCAAGTCTGACCTGATCCTCAGTGAACCACGTCGAGTTATAGCTAGGAATAGGCGCCTTGTCAGGATTATCAAATAGGGCATCAGACACTGCTGCGCTTTGCCATGCTTCACAGCGTTGATCCAGGGTTCCTTCAATGGTCAGCACTTTTCCCACCGTATCCTTAATTGATTCGAATGAACGGCCGCCACCGGCGTCTTTCAGCCCAGGTACTTTCTCAGCGTATGCTTTGAACATCTTATGCAGCTCTTCGCAAGCTTCCAAGAATGTAGCGGAATTATGGCGTGATCCAGAGTGCTGCCCGCTAATCTCATAGAGGAATTCCCATGTCAGGTAGGGCCGATCCGGATAGGTGCCAACAGACCCATGGCCAAGTCCAACCAAATCCGCAATGTGGCTCTGCGCATATTTCTCTTTGAACGCATCAAACTTGTCGCGGATGTACTTCAGGATGGTTTCGTCCTCGACGTGCAGCTTGATAGTTTTACCTTCCACTCTGTTTGTATCAGAGCTGATGCCGGAGAATCCATAATGTGAGAATGTGTCTGCATAGACATGCGCCGTAATTCCCATTAGCTCCACTCCATAGGGCATCTCTGCACAGTCCAGGTGATGGGAAACCATTTCACGGGCGAGAGCACTGTTCTTTCGACATACTAAGCGTTCTTCATGTGAGTCCCCTTCGTTACCAGGAAGGAAGTGAAACGGAACCCATATCTCCCGCTGGCTGAGGGGGTCCAGATTGTCACCATCAATAGGATGATGGGCTGTTGCTCGCGATTTCAGCATGACGCCATCGCTAAGCTCAGCTGCGGTAATGTCACTGCAGTCATCAACGTATTCAGCAGCCGTTGCAATAGATTGAGCAGTATTGTCATTTAAGCCTGCGGCACGTGCCATGCAGTAGGTTCCGTAGTAGTGCATATCTGTTTGCATGACAAACCTTTCAATTAAATTCTTCCTTATCAACTTATTTCAATTAAGTCTTCAAATGCGGAAGATTGTTTTCTTGCCCAGATATGCTCTGCGCAATTTGTTTGATTTGCCGGGTGCTATGCTGCCGTGGATTTCGCGAGTTCAGTTGTAGCGAATGCGTTGGGAGATAAACAGCCGAAAGATGGTGGCCGGACTGTTGAAGGATTGGTGTTGTCATGACGAGGCTTCCTGAAAACAAGTAGCCTCGATTTTTATAAAGGGGGAAGGGAAGAGCTAGGCGGATACTTCGACTAAATTTGGGAAGTTTTCTCCATCGGGATTTTCGGTGTGGGAAATGGAAGCGTTAAATTCCCGAATGGCCAATCTCGCATAATGATCGCTATTGGCTGGGTCGATGGCCAACAACTCGAACATGGACTCAACTAGATTGATGTAACCATGAGGATGCTTTGCTGAACTGGAACGTGACGGTTTTTTACCGGTGAGCTTGTAGTAATAGTGCGCTAACACACGAGCTAGGTAATGTGCTTTTCGGTTTTCGGGGCGGCCTCCTGTGGTTGCTGTCGAGACCTGGCCCACCTTGGCTTGAGATGCCTGATTCGACAACGTTTTGAGCAAGCACTCTAGATCTGCATCTATGCGCCAGAACCCTTGATCTGCTAAGGCTAGAATCGTTGTTTGATGAGCATATTTGAGCTGGCTCAGCAATTTTTTCGCTTGTTTGGCAATAGCATCGAGCTCTTTTTGCGTTGGGGCTTCTGCAATGGACGTGTATCTGTTGGGTATATCCATAGCGCCAGCCTTTGCCAATATCATGATTTGGTCGATAGCACTTTGCAGAAACATCTTAGTCAGTGCCTGATTTTCGAGCAGGGGCAATCGACGAAAAATGGTTTCTATAGCTTCACTTTCCAGCATGTTTAGTCCCAGGGATATTTAACGATCAATAGAGATTTAATATTGAAAAGAATGCATTGCTCATTGTTGTCATGAAAGTTTTGAATATGCATTCCGCGTAGAAATAATTTCATGTTGAGAGATGGATAGCTTTTTTTAATGGCTGGATAAGTATTCAGCGGTTGTCGTGAATTGATCTTATGAAACTTTTTAAGCTATTGATTTAAATGTTAAATGAAGGTTGTGTTGTTTTGGCTGCTAGAAGCAATGGTTCTCGATACGATGCTCTATGTTGCCGCGGCAATATAGATCAAGCATACTCATTCAGAGAAGAGAGTCGAGTAAACAAATAAACTTAAGAATGAAAAAATCTTCCTCAGGATTCACACTGCTGGAGCTGCTGGTCGTCATGGTCATCATTGGCATGTTGGCGGGGTATGTCGGCCCCAAGTATTTTTCTCAAATTGGCAAATCAGAACTCAAGGCAGCTAAAGCGCAAATTGATGCGCTCGAAAAAGCGCTCGACCAATATCGTCTCGATACGGGACACTATCCTAGTTCAGAGCAAGGATTAGCGGCTCTGAACGCCAAGCCAGCCAGCGAACCGAAATGGGGCGGTCCATATCTGAAAAAAACGTCCCTTTTGATCCATGGGGACGCGCTTATCTCTATCGGTCGCCGGGCGAGCATGGAGAATTCGACCTCTTCACGTACGGAAAAGTAGTACCACGACCTCACCTTACGTTTACAACTGGACCAATGTTCCGGCCGGAACCTATAGTCTCTTTGCACGCGCCATCAGTGATATCCCACCCATCCATAGGCCTTTCCGTTTAGAGGCGGCAATCTTGTCTCGAATACGCTCTGCCGTCACCTCGCGCTCGAACTGGGCAAAAGACAACAGCACATTCAACGTCAGCCGTCCCATAGAGGTGGTGGTGTTGAACTGCTGGGTGACCAAGACAAAGGACACGCCATGCGCATCAAATAATTCCACGAGTTTGGTAAAGTCTGACAACGACCGGGTCAGACGATCCACCTTATACACCACCAATATTTGAATCTGACGTGCTTGGATGTCAGCCAAGAGCTGGGTTAGGGCAGGGCGCTCCAAGGTACCCCCAGAATACCCGCCATCTCGTATATCGTGGGTGAGGCTATTTGCTCAGACTAACCTGATCGAAGATGGGTCGGTTAGATTTCCAAAATCCGCGAGCTGGTTGCCTGAATAATTATTTGAACTGATCAGTTTCCCGATGACTAAGTACAGCGATCAAGTGGACTCAACTTCCCAAGCCTTGGCGTGGATAAAGAACCGCAATTGGGGACCTGGAATGGGTATCTATTACTACTTCAAAGAGCAGTATGAGCAAAGAAATGGAAAATTATGAGGCCTCAGTAGAGACATTGAATAAAAAACAAACATTATTTCTTAAGGCATTAGGGAATATTGGGCAATTGAATCGATTCCGTTGAAGAGACACCAGCAGTGAAAGCCTTGCATGCTTTAAGAAAATCTCGAATACCTGAGGTTTGAAACTTCTGCTTGTGCAGCACGAAATAGAAATACCGTTTTAAATTGAGCTGCGGCATTTCAATCGGTACTAGGCTGCCTCGTCGGAAGGCATCACGTAGTGCCAGACGTGAAATGCAACCGATTCCATGTCCCGATTCCACCACACGCTTGATCGCCTCAGTATGTTCAAGCTCAAGCTTAATGTTTGGGTTGAAATTGTGGTCTGCCAACGCCTGATCGAGCACTTCCCGAGTCCCTGAGCCTTTTTCACGCATGATCCATGGCAATTCCATCAGTTGATAGAGCGTAACGATTTTGGTCCTGGTAAGTGGATGGCCGGGAGCGCTGAAAATAACGAGTTCGTCTTCGATCCAAGGTTCGATGAGTAGGTCTTGGTGCGCACAGGATCCCTCGACGAGGCCCAAGTCCAGATCAAAATTAAGCAGGCGTTCCACAATGGCAGAAGTGTTGTGTACGGATAAATGAGCCTTACTGTCAGGATAGGTCTCGAGAAATTTTGGAACTATCAGCGTTGCCAAATAGTTGCCGATCGTAAGAGTGGCGCCGATATTGAGATTGCAGTAGCTCTTTCGATTTGAAAGCAAATCTTCAAGGCTCTGTGCACGATCGAGCAAATCCACTGCCTCGGGCAAGAGTTTCCGCCCGAAATCATTGAGACGCAGCTTTTTCCCCACTCGATCAAAAAAAGCCGTGTCGAATTGCTTTTCAATTTCAGCGAGGCTGGTGCTGGTCGCGGATTGTGATAGCGAAAGAATTTCAGATGCCCGGGAAACACTTTCGAAGCGTGCCACAGTGGCAAAAATTTCGAGTTGGCGCAGGGTAAACTTCATATCTAAAAAATTGAATAATGTTATTCATGTAATCAATTTTACAGATATTAACCCTGTTTCTAGAATATCTCTTAAGTAATTTTAAGAGGGATGTTCACTGTGAAAATTTTAGTGCCTGTCAAACGTGTTGTTGATTACAAGATCCAGGTGCGCCCAGCCGATGACGGGCTAGGGGTCGCCTTATCCGGCGTCAAAATGTCGCCGAATCCGTTCGATGAAAATGCTATTGAAGAGTCTCTTAGGCTGAAGGAAGCCGGGATTGCCACTGAAGTGACGGTCGTCTCTTTTGGTAGCGCCGTCAATCATGACGTTTTGCGCCATGGTCTGGCCATGGGCGCGGACCGGGCCATTCTTGTCGAGACGGATCAGACGCTCGGTTCGCTTGGTGTCGCCAAATTGCTAAAGGCCTTGGCCGAGCGTGAAACCCCCGGGCTTATTCTCATGGGCAAACAATCCATCGACGAGGATGCCGGTCAGGCCCCGCAGATGCTAGCTGGGCTTTTGAATTGGCCGCAGGCGACGTTCGCTTCCAGCGTTAAGGTGACTGGCCAGGAAGTCGAGGTGGTGAGAGAGGTGGATGGAGGCATGGAAACTCTGAAGCTCTCGCTGCCGGCGGTAATTAGCGCGGATCTTCGGCTGAATTCCCCGCGCTTTGTCAAGCTGCCCAACCTCATGATGGCCAAGAAAAAGCCCATTGAAACGGTGAGCGCAGATGAGCTTGTGCCTGAGCTTGAAACCAAGCTCAAGACCAAATTTGTGGGGTATCCACCAGCCAGAGATCCGGTTCGTATTCTGAATAGCGTGGATGAACTGATCGAGAAACTTAAAAGTGAAGCAGGAGTATTGTGATGAGCATTCTGGTTATTGCAGAACACGACGGGAACAATCTCAAGGTTGCCACACGTCAAACTATTGCCGCCGCTGCTCAACTCGGCAATGACATCCATGTGCTGATTGCCGGAGATTACCTAGACAATGTTGTTGCCCAGGCCAGTAAGTTGGAGGGCGTCTCCAAAGTCCTGGTCGCCCAGGCAGAGCATCTGGCGCATGCATTGGCGGAAGATGCTGCTGCACTAATCGTCTCCGTCGCTGCCAGTTATAGCGCGATATTGGGTGGTCATTCCTCGTTCACTCGCGATATCTTGCCGCGTGCCGCTGCACAACTTGATGTAGGGATGGTTTCTGATGTCGTAGAAATCATCAGTCCTAATTCTTTCAAGCGCCCCATCTATGCTGGGAACCTGATCGCCACGGTCGACAGCGAAGAGCGCATCCGAGTGCTGACTGTGCGCGGCAGCCGATTCAAATCTGTGGATGCAATCGCTGGTCATGCGGCTGAAATTAAGTCGTTGCCAGTGCCGGTAAGCTCAGGCAAGGCCAAGTGGGTGGCAGAGACCAAGGGCAATTCGGGTCGTCCCGAACTTTCGACGGCCCGTGTTGTGGTTTCAGGCGGACGGTCGCTGGGCAGCGAAGAGAAATTCCAGCATATCTTGAATCCGCTCGCAGAGACTCTGGGTGCTGCGATTGGAGCCAGCCGCGCCGCAGTGGATGCGGGCTATGCACCCAACGATACACAAGTCGGCCAGACCGGCACGCTGGTCGCGCCGGATATTTACATGGCCTTCGGCATTTCCGGTTCTATCCAGCACACCGCTGGCATCAAGGACAGCAAGGTGATCGTTGCAGTGAATCTCGATCCCGATGCGCCTATCTTCCAAGTCGCGGACTACGGACTGGTGGCCGACCTTTTCGAGGTGATCCCTCAATTGAATAACGCCCTAGTCACGGAAGCTTAAAATGAGCAATTTAACGGTCGAAACCGTCACCTACGTCCATCACTGGAACGATACGCTTTTCAGTTTCAAAACCACCCGCGATCCCGGTCTGCGATTCGAAAACGGCCAGTTCGTGATGATCGGCTTAGAAGTTAATGGCAAGCCGCTCATGCGTGCCTACAGCATCGCCAGCCCCAACTACGAAGAGTATCTCGAGTTTTTCAGCATCAAGGTACCCAACGGGCCGTTGACATCTTTGCTTCAGAATTTAAAGGTGGGTGACAAGGTGTTGGTGAGTAAAAAGCCGACAGGAACGCTTGTACTTCCTGACCTGAAACCGGGCAAGCGCTTGTTCTTCTTCTCTACAGGAACAGGACTGGCACCGTTCATGAGCCTGATCCAGGATCCGGAAGCCTACGAACAATACGAACAGATAATCCTGATCCATGGCGTCAGAACCGTCAGCGAGCTGGCTTACCACGATTTCATCACCCAGGTGTTGCCTAAAAATGAGTTCTTCGGCAAGGAAGTGAGCTCCAAGCTGGTTTACTACCCGACAGTGACGCGCGAAGTTTTCCGTAATCAGGGTCGTTTGACGGATCTCATCGAGTCGAACAAGTTGTTTGAGGATTTGGGGATTGCGCCGCTGAATCCGGAAACGGACCGCGGCATGATCTGCGGTAGTCCGTCCATGCTGGATGATACGAGCGCCATACTCGACCGCCACGGCTTCGTTATTTCGCCCAAGACCGGCGTGCAAGGGGATTATGTAATCGAAAGAGCGTTTGTCGAAAAGTAAGTGTTAAGAAATGGGCGTAAGAGTGAGTACAGCAAGAGACATCATGACGTACGACCTGCTGATTGTCGGGGCAGGTCCCGCCGGCTTGTCCGCAGCGATCCGGTTCAAGCAGATGGCGAATGCGGCTGGCAAGGAACTGAGCGTTTGTGTGCTCGAAAAAGGCTCGCAGGTCAGCGCTCATATTCTGTCGGGTGCCGTCATCGACCCGATCGCGTTGAACGAATTGATTCCTGAATGGAAGGAAGCAGGCGCGCCGCTGACCACCCCGGTTAGCGATGAAAAGCTGAGCTGGCTTACTCAGAATAACAGCTATGAGATTCCTGCCTGGCTGCTACCGCCAGTTATGCATAACCAAGGGTGCTATATCGGCAGTCTGGGCGAGTTATGCCAATGGATGGGCAACAAGGCTGAAGAGCTGGGAGTGGAAATCTATCCGGGCTTTGCCGCGGTCGATTTGGTGTATGCAGAATCTGGAGCCGTTGCTGGGGTCGTGACCGGTGACATGGGGCTCAGCCAGGCCGGCGAGCAAAAGCTTACCTTCACGCCCGGCATCGAAATTCATGCCGCATATACGCTGATTGCCGAAGGGACGCGAGGCTCACTCACAAAAATCGCGGAAGAAAAATTCGGTTTACGCGATCAAAATCGTTTCCAGAAATACGGCCTGGGGATCAAGGAAATCTGGGAAGTCAGCGCGGAAAAGCACAAGCCCGGCCTGGTCGAGCATAGCTTAGGCTGGCCGCTGAATGATGATACCGGAGGAGGCTCCTTCCTCTACCACTACGGTAAAAACCTGGTTTCAATCGGCTATGTGGTGCATCTGGATTACGCCAATCCTTATCTGTCACCGTTCGAGGAGTTCCAACGGTTCAAGTTGCACGTCAAGAACAGGGCGCTTCTGGAAGGCGGAAAACGAATTGCCTACGGCGCCCGAGCTATCAGTGAAGGCGGGGTGCAATCTCTGCCAGAGCTGGTGTTCGACGGCGGCGTGCTGCTGGGATGTGCTGCCGGGATGGTCAATGTGCCTCGCATCAAAGGCAGCCATAACGCCATGAAGTCTGGGATGCTGGCTGCCGAAGCTGCTTATGAAGCCATTACCGCAGGGCGGACGCATGATCGGCTCGAGGCATATCAGACCAAGTTGAAACTGTCCTGGATATGGCAGGATCTGTACGGCGCCCGCAATGTAAAACCATATCTGTCGACTTTCGGGACAGTTTTGGGAAGTTTTGCTGCAGGGATCGAATTGTGGCTGGGGCGTTTTGGTATTTCTGTTCCCTGGACATTGGGCCATGCTAAACCTGACCATCTGAGCACCAAGCCTGCCAGTAGCTTCCAACCTATTGCTTATCCTAAGCCGGACGGGAGGCTCAGTTTCGATCGTCTCAGTTCTTTGGCACTGGCCAACATCGGTCACGAGCACGATCAGCCATCGCATCTGCAGATCAAGGACGGCGCCAAACCGATCGAGATCAATTTAAAGGTTTTCGATAGCCCGGAGCAAAGATATTGCCCCGCTGGTGTTTATGAGATCGTCTCGGACAATCATGCACCTAGATTGCAAATTAACGCCCAGAATTGTGTGCACTGCAAGACGTGCGATATCAAGGATTCTAAGCAAAATATTGCGTGGGTGACACCAGAAGGAGGAAGCGGCCCGAATTATCTTGGAATGTGATGTTAAAAGCGGCTTAGTTATCGAAATGCTTATTCTTAATGCTCTCGGTTGCGCCTGGTGCAGGCAAAAATAGAGTAATGGTGCCAACTGCATGATGAATTAAATATTAAGTTCGCTACCAGGTCTCCTCAGCCCCATGTGCCTCACACTGACACATGGGTTTTTTTTGTTTTCGAGTAGGGGAATGGCTTAAATATACTCTGCAACAAGCTTATGCTTGTAAGATTTTTTCGCTGCAAAATGCCATTCAAGAATGAAGCTGACCACTTCCTCGGCAGAATTAATATTCAAGATTGGTTTTGGAGAAGAACATCCAGTATCGCTTGCTACCGCAAGAATTTGTTTGTCTTTTAGCGCGCGCAATGGATAGCCTAAACAAGCCCTATAGACTTCAATTTTAGGAATGGATGCTTCCCGAAAACCCTCGACCAGAATGAGATCACTGTCGGTTGTGTTCATATGAGGGATAAGTTCTTTCAGCCTCGAATCATCATTATCTGGATACTCTTGAGGTAATTCGGTCATGAGTGCCCATCTTTTCGAGGAGCCCACCATGACAGAATCTGCTCCCGCCAAGCGTAGACGATGGCTATCCTTACCTGGATGATCGGTGTCGAAATCTGCTCGCGCTTGCTTGATTACGCCAATCCGTAATCCATGCGACTTAAGTATTGGCAGTATTTTTTCCATCAAAGTAGTCTTGCCCATTCCACTGGCTGCGGCACAAATGCCGAGAATGGGCGGAGAGTACTTAAGGTAATTAGGCCTCGGTATATGAAGCATTGCTAAACCCTTTCTAATTTAGAACGTGTACATCAGCG
>NZ_BDOQ01000027.1 GCF_003112435.1 Novimethylophilus kurashikiensis | reverse complement strand
ATCATGGCAAAAGGCAAGTTTGAGCGGACTAAGCCGCACGTGAACGTAGGCACGATTGGCCACGTTGACCATGGCAAGACCACGCTGACCGCAGCGATCACCACGATTCTGGCAAAGAAGTTCGGTGGCGAAGCCAAGGCATACGACCAGATCGACGCTGCGCCTGAAGAAAAGGCACGCGGTATTACGATTAATACCGCTCACGTCGAGTACGAAACCGCAACCCGTCACTACGCCCACGTTGACTGCCCGGGGCACGCCGACTATGTGAAGAACATGATTACCGGTGCTGCCCAGATGGACGGCGCAATCCTGGTTTGTTCCGCTGCTGACGGCCCGATGCCGCAAACCCGTGAGCACATCCTGCTGGCTCGCCAAGTTGGCGTTCCTTACATCGTCGTGTTCCTGAACAAGGCCGACATGGTTGACGACGCCGAACTGCTTGAGCTCGTCGAAATGGAAGTGCGTGAGCTGCTCTCCAAGTACGACTTCCCGGGTGATGATACCCCGATTATCAAGGGTTCCGCGAAGCTCGCTCTCGAAGGCGACCAGTCCGAAATCGGCGAACCCGCCATTTTCGCCCTGGCTGATGCGCTGGATAGCTACATCCCCACCCCTGAGCGTGCTGTTGACGGCGCGTTCCTGATGCCGGTGGAAGACGTGTTCTCCATCTCCGGCCGTGGCACTGTGGTGACTGGTCGTGTTGAGCGCGGCATCATCAAGGTTGGTGACGAAATCGAAATCGTTGGTCTGAAGCCCACGCTCAAGACCACCTGCACCGGCGTTGAAATGTTCCGTAAGCTGCTCGACCAAGGTCAGGCCGGCGACAACGTCGGCGTGCTGCTGCGCGGCACCAAGCGTGAAGAAGTCGAGCGCGGCCAAGTGCTGGCCAAGCCCGGTTCCATCACCCCGCACACCAAGTTCACTGCCGAGATCTACGTTCTGGGCAAGGATGAAGGCGGCCGTCATACCCCGTTTTTCAACGGCTATCGTCCGCAGTTCTACTTCCGTACCACCGACGTAACCGGTGCGGTTGAGCTGCCGGCTGGTACCGAAATGGTGATGCCTGGCGACAACGTTTCCATCGTGGTGAGCTTGATTGCTCCGATCGCTATGGAAGAAGGTCTGCGCTTCGCGATTCGCGAAGGTGGTCGTACCGTCGGCGCTGGCGTTGTTGCCAAGATCGTCGAGTAAT
>NZ_BDOQ01000026.1 GCF_003112435.1 Novimethylophilus kurashikiensis | reverse complement strand
AACTTGCCTTTTGCCATGATTAGCTTCCTCTACAAATAAGTAAATTACTTCTTGTTGATAATTGCTTCAGCCACGTTTTTCGGGGCTTCAGAATAGTGCTTGAATTCCATGCTGTACGTAGCGCGGCCTTGAGATAGCGAACGCACCGTAGTGGAGTATCCGAACATTTCGGACAACGGCACTTCGGCCTTAATAGCCTTACCGCCACCAGCCATGTCTTCCATACCCTGGATCATGCCACGACGTGAAGACAAGTCACCCATCACGTCACCCATGTAGTCTTCAGGCGTTTCAACTTCCACAGCCATGATCGGCTCGAGCAGGATCGGATCAGCCTTGCGCATACCATCCTTGAATGCCATCGAAGCAGCCATCTTGAAGGCGTTTTCGTTGGAGTCCACATCGTGGTAAGAACCGTCGAACAGGGTTACCTTGACATCAACCACCGGGAAGCCGGCCAGAACGCCGTTCGGGATGGTTTCGCGCAAGCCCTTTTCAACAGCCGGGATGAATTCGCGAGGAACGGTACCGCCCTTGATGGCATCGACGAACTCGAAACCCTTGCCTTCGCCGTTCGGCTCCATGGTAATCCAGACGTGACCGTACTGACCCTTACCACCGGACTGCTTGACGAACTTGCCTTCAACCTCGACCTTCTTCTTGATGGCTTCACGGTATGCCACTTGCGGAGCACCAACGTTGGCTTCAACGTTGAATTCACGACGCATACGGTCCACCAGAATTTCCAGGTGCAATTCACCCATACCGGAAATAATGGTCTGATTGGTTTCTTCGTCGGTACGCACACGGAAAGACGGGTCTTCCTGAGCCAAACGACCCAGCGCGATACCCATCTTTTCCTGGTCAGCCTTGGTCTTCGGCTCAACGGCAACGTGAATCACCGGATCCGGGAACACCATACGCTCGAGAATCACGGGCTTTTCGGAATCACAGAGGGTTTCACCCGTGGTGACATCCTTCAAACCGATACAGGCGGCGATATCGCCTGCCAAAATCTCGTCGACTTCTTCACGATTGTTAGCGTGCATCTGCACGATACGGCCGATACGTTCCTTACGACCCTTAACGGAGTTGTAAATGGTATCGCCCTTCTTCAACACGCCGGAGTAGACGCGAACGAAGGTCAGCTGACCCACGAACGGGTCGGTCATCAGCTTGAATGCGAGCGCGGAGAAGTTTTCCTTGTCATCCGCCTTACGGGTGGTCGGCTCGCCGGCCTCGGTTTCACCCTTTACGTCAGGGATATCTACCGGGGACGGAAGCAATTGCACCACAGCATCCAGCATGCGCTGAACGCCCTTGTTCTTGAATGCAGAACCGCACAACATCGGCTGAATCTCGGTTGCAATCGTACGAGCGCGCAAACCCTGAATAATATCCTGCTCGGACAGCTCACCTGCCTCAAGGTACTTATTCATCAACTCTTCGGAAGCTTCAGCAGCGGCCTCAACCATGTTTTCGCGCCATTTATTGGCAAGCTCAACCAGGTCAGCCGGAACATCTTTATATTCGAACTTCATGCCCTGGGACGCTTCATCCCAGATGATCGCCTTCATCTTGAGCAGATCGACCACACCGGTGAACGAATCTTCAGCACCGATTGGGATAACGATAGGCACAGGATTAGCCTTCAAGCGCGTCTTCATCTGATCGACGACCTTGAAGAAGTTGGCACCAGTACGGTCCATCTTGTTCACGAACGCCAGACGAGGCACCTTGTACTTGTTGGCTTGACGCCACACGGTTTCGGACTGAGGCTGAACACCACCTACCGCGCAGTAAACCATGCAAGCACCGTCGAGCACGCGCATGGAGCGCTCAACTTCAATCGTGAAGTCGACGTGCCCCGGGGTGTCGATGATGTTGAAGCGATGCTCCGGGAAAGACATGTCCATGCCCTTCCAGAAACAGGTGGTAGCTGCGGAGGTAATCGTAATGCCACGCTCCTGCTCTTGCTCCATCCAGTCCATCGTCGCTGCACCATCGTGCACTTCGCCGATCTTGTGGTTAACACCGGTGTAGTAAAGAATGCGCTCGGTGGTCGTCGTCTTACCAGCGTCAATGTGCGCGCTAATGCCGATGTTACGGTAGCGCTCAATAGGAGTTTTGCGTGCCACTGCTGATTACCTTTATCTATTCGCAGGAAATTAGAAACGGAAGTGCGAGAATGCCTTGTTGGCTTCTGCCATACGGTGAACTTCTTCACGCTTCTTCATGGCGGCGCCGCGACCTTCAGCAGCTTCCATCAACTCGGCTGCGAGACGCAGGCCCATCGACTTCTCACCGCGCTTGCGAGCAGCATCCCGCATCCAGCGCATAGCCAGTGCCGTACGGCGAGCCGGACGCACTTCCACCGGCACCTGGTAGTTAGCACCACCAACGCGACGGCTCTTCACTTCCACCATGGGACGCAGATTACCGATCGCCTGGGTGAACACTTCCAGCGGGTTCTTGCTGGACTTCTGCTCGATCTGCTCGAACGCACCGTAAAGGATGCGCTCAGCGACAGACTTCTTGCCGCCGGTCATCAGAACGTTAACAAACTTGGAAACTTCCTGGCTGCCGAACTTAGGATCGGGCAGGACGTCACGCTTGGGCACTTCTCTGCGTCTTGGCATGGTTTTACCTCAAACTCAATTCATCAAAAGAGCAGCGAAGATTACGCTGCCTTGGGGCGCTTCGCGCCGTACTTGGAACGGGACTGCTTACGATCCTTGACGCCCGCGGTATCGAGACTGCCGCGCACCATGTGGTAACGCACACCCGGCAAGTCCTTCACACGGCCGCCGCGAATCAGCACCACAGAGTGCTCTTGCAGATTGTGGCCTTCACCCCCGATGTAGCTGATGACCTCGAAACCATTGGTCAGGCGCACCTTGGCGACCTTACGCAACGCGGAGTTCGGCTTCTTCGGGGTCGTCGTGTAAACACGCGTGCATACGCCACGCTTTTGCGGGCATGCTTCCAGTGCAGGCACCTTGCTCTTCGCAACGATTTGCTGGCGGCCTTTGCGCACTAACTGGTTAATGGTCGGCATTTTTGAATCCTAAAAATGACTTCTCTAAAAATTACGGGATGGCGCAAGCCACCCCGGAAAAGCGGAGCATTTTATTGATCCGCAACGTTAATGTCAAGCAGCATCACCATCTTCGGTGGTTTCCACCGTCGACACTTCCTCGCTGCTCGCTTCTACTACCTCCGTCACCGGGGCTGCATCGATACCGGCAGCTTGGCGCTTGCGGGTATCGTGGTAAGCCAGACCGGTACCGGCCGGGATGAGTC
The DNA here is from genome assembly GCF_003112435.1 of Novimethylophilus kurashikiensis. GTDB lineage: Bacteria > Pseudomonadota > Gammaproteobacteria > Burkholderiales > Methylophilaceae > Novimethylophilus > Novimethylophilus kurashikiensis. The sequence goes on along the minus strand of NZ_BDOQ01000026.1, from coordinate 11,866 downwards.
GGCCGACGATGACGTTTTCCTTCAGGCCTCGCAGTTCGTCCTTTTTGCCCAGGATTGCGGCTTCGGTCAGCACGCGGGTAGTTTCCTGGAAGGAGGCCGCGGAGATGAACGAATCGGTCGACAGCGATGCCTTGGTAATACCGAGCAGGATGTACTCGTACTTCGCCGGCTCCTTGCCTACAGCCATGACGCGATCGTTCTCATCCAGCAGATCTGCACGTTCAACTTGTTCGCCAAGGATGAAACTGGTTTCACCCGGATCGGTCACGCGAACACGACGCAGCATCTGGCGCACGATTACTTCGATGTGCTTATCGTTGATCTTCACGCCCTGCAGACGGTAAACGTCCTGCACTTCGTCGATGATGTAACGAGCCAGCGCTTCGACACCTTGCAGACGCAGGATGTCTTGCGGCTCGGCCGGACCGTCGACGATGGTTTCACCCTTGGTGACCACTTGGCCGTCGTGCACAGTCACGTGCTTGTCCTTCGGAATCAGGAACTCGTGCTGCACGCCGTCGAGGTCGGTAATGACCAGACGCTGCTTACCCTTCGTATCCTTACCGAACGACACCGTACCCGTGATTTCGGCCAACATGCCGGAATCCTTGGGCGAACGGGCTTCGAACAGCTCGGCTACGCGCGGCAGACCCCCGGTAATATCGCGAGTCTTGGACGATTCCTGCGGGATACGTGCAAGCACTTCACCCACGCCGACGTCCTGGCCGTCCTTCACGGTAATGATGCAGCCGATCTGGAAGGTGATGTTCACCGACGTATCGGTACCGGCGATCTTGACTTCGTTACCCTTTTCGTCGAGCAACTTCACCTGCGGACGCAGACCCTTGGTCTGGCCTGCACGCTGCTTCGGATCGATAACCACCAGGGTGGACAGACCGGTCACTTCGTCGATCTGCTTGGCAACGGTCACGCCTTCTTCGACGTTCTCGAACTTCACGCGACCGGAGTACTCGGTAATGATCGGACGGGTGTGCGGATCCCAGGTCGCCAGCGGCTGACCGGCCTTCACTTGCTTACCGTCCATCATGTTTAGCGTTGCGCCATAAGGTACCTTATGGCGCTCGCGCTCACGGCCGTTTTCGTCAGTGATGATCGCTTCGCCGTTACGCGAGATCACGATCTGCTCGTTACGCACGCTGGTCACATAACGCATGGTGGAGGTGAATCGCACCACGCCGTTGGACTTGCTTTCCACCTGGGAAACTGCAGCGGTACGCGATACGGCACCCCCGATGTGGAAGGTACGCATGGTGAGCTGGGTACCCGGTTCACCGATAGACTGCGCAGCGATCACGCCGACGGCTTCGCCGATGCTGATCAGCTTGCCGCGACCCAAGTCGCGACCGTAGCACTGGGAGCACAAACCGTAGCGGGTTTCGCAGGTCAGTGCAGTGCGCACCTTGACTTCGTCGATACCCAGCGATTCGATATGCTCGACTTCGTCTTCGGTCAGCAGCGTACCGGCTTCGTAGACGGTTTCCTGCGTTTCCGGATGGATCACGTCAATAGCAGCCACGCGGCCGAGGATACGATCGCTCAACGGCTCGATGACTTCACCGCCCTTGACCAAAGCCTTGGTCACCAGACCGTTGGTGGTGCCGCAATCGTGCTCGGTCACGACCAAGTCTTGCGTCACGTCGACCAGACGACGGGTCAGGTAACCAGAGTTAGCAGTCTTCAACGCGGTATCTGCCAGACCCTTACGAGCGCCGTGCGTCGAGATGAAGTACTGCAACACGTTCAGGCCGTCACGGAAGTTAGCGGTAATCGGCGTTTCAATAATGGAGCCGTCCGGCTTTGCCATCAGCCCGCGCATACCGGCCAGCTGACGCACCTGAGCGGCAGAACCGCGGGCGCCGGAGTCGGCCATCATGTAAATCGCGTTGAAGGATTCCTGGCGAACTTCCTTGCCGTCCTTAACGATCGCGTTACCAGCTGCATCGCGCACAACCTCTTCACGCAATTGCTTCATCATGGCGTCCGCAACCTTATCGCCGGCACGACCCCAGATGTCCACGACCTTGTTATAGCGTTCGCCTTGAGTCACGAGACCGGATGTGTACTGGTCTTCGATTTCCTTCACTTCACGCTCGGCGGCGGCGATCAGCGCTTCCTTCTCGGGAGGAACGAGCATGTCGTTTACGGCGATGGAAATACCTGCGCGGGTCGCGTAGCGATAACCGGTTTGCATCAGCTTGTCGGCGAAAATCACCGTGGCGCGGATACCGACCTTACGGAAGCTGGTATTGATCAGCTTCGAAATTTCTTTCTTCTTCAGCGCCTTATCGATTACGCTGAAGGGCAACCCCACCGGCAGAATCTCGGACAAGATTGCACGGCCGATCGTGGTTTCGTAACGCACGATCTTTTCAACTTCCTGACCGTCGGCATCGTATTCGTATTCCTTGATACGGATCTTGACGCGAGCGTGCAGATCGACCAGACCGGACTCATATGCGCGTTGCGCTTCGGCCACGTCGGAGAACAGCATGCCTTCGCCGCGCGCAGCCATCTTCTCGCGGGTCATGTAGTACAGACCCAACACGATATCCTGAGACGGCACAATGATCGGCTCGCCGTTAGCAGGCGACAGCACGTTGTTGGAGGCCAGCATCAACGTACGGGCTTCCATTTGCGCTTCGAGCGACAACGGCACGTGAACGGCCATCTGGTCGCCGTCAAAGTCGGCGTTGAACGCCGCACAAACCAACGGGTGCAGTTGGATGGCCTTGCCTTCGATCAGGATCGGCTCGAACGCTTGAATACCGAGACGGTGCAGCGTCGGTGCGCGGTTCAGCAACACCGGATGCTCGCGGATAACGTCTTCGAGGATGTCCCAAACTTCCGGACCTTCTTCCTCCACCTTCTTCTTGGCGGCCTTGATGGTGGTCGCCAGGCCCAGTACTTCGAGCTTGTGGTAGATGAAGGGCTTGAACAGTTCTAGCGCCATCTTCTTGGGCAGACCGCACTGATGCAAGCGCAGGGTCGGGCCCACCACGATCACGGAACGGCCGGAGTAGTCGACGCGCTTACCCAACAGGTTTTGACGGAAACGCCCCCCCTTACCCTTGATCATGTCGGCCAAGGACTTCAGCGGACGCTTGTTGGCGCCGGTCATGGCCTTGCCGCGACGGCCGTTGTCGAGCAGCGAATCCACGGCTTCCTGCAGCATGCGCTTTTCGTTGCGCACGATGATTTCAGGAGCCTTCAACTCAAGCAAACGCTTCAAACGGTTGTTACGGTTGATAACGCGGCGATACAGGTCGTTCAGGTCAGACGTCGCAAAACGGCCGCCGTCCAGCGGAACCAACGGACGCAATTCCGGCGGCAGCACAGGCAGCACTTCCAGAATCATCCATTCGGGCTTGATGCCGGACTTCTGGAAAGCCTCGAGCACCTTGAGGCGTTTGGCGATCTTCTTGATTTTGGCTTCGGAGCCAGTTTCGGAGAGCTCGCGGCGCAGCGAATCGACTTCACGATCGATGTCCATGGTGCGCAGCAATTCACGGACGCCTTCGGCGCCCATGCTAGCGGAGAATTCGTCGCCGTATTCTTCAACCTTGGCCAGGTAGTCGTCTTCGGTCAGCAACTGACCGCGGGTCAGCGGGGTCATGCCCGGCTGAATGACGATGTAAGCTTCGAAGTACAGCACGCGCTCGATGTCGCGCAGGGCGATGTCGAGCACCATACCCAAGCGGCTGGGCAGGGACTTCAAGAACCAGATGTGTGCAACCGGCGAAGCCAGTTCGATGTGGCCCATGCGTTCGCGACGCACCTTGGACAAAGTGACTTCGACGCCGCACTTTTCACAAATGACGCCGCGGTGCTTCAAGCGCTTGTACTTACCGCACAAGCATTCGTAGTCCTTTACCGGACCGAAAATCTTGGAGCAGAACAGACCGTCGCGCTCGGGCTTGAAGGTACGGTAATTGATCGTTTCCGGCTTCTTGACCTCGCCATAAGACCAGGAACGAACTTTCTCGGGAGAAGCCAGCGCGATCTTGATTGCGTCGAACTCCTCCTCTTGCGTGACTTGCTTGAATAGATCCAGTAGTGCTTTCACCAGAGTCTCCTTAATTACGTTCCAGGTCGATATCGATAGCCAGCGAGCGGATTTCCTTCACCAACACGTTGAAGGATTCCGGCATACCGGCGTCGATCTTGTGTTCGCCCTTGACGATGTTCTCGTAAACCTTCGTACGGCCGGAAACGTCGTCGGACTTGACCGTGAGCATTTCCTGCAGGGTGTAGGACGCGCCGTAGGCTTCCAATGCCCAGACTTCCATTTCACCGAAGCGCTGACCGCCGAACTGGGCCTTACCGCCCAACGGCTGCTGGGTAACCAGCGAGTAAGGACCGGTAGAACGAGCATGCATCTTGTCATCGACCAAGTGGTGCAGCTTGAGCACGTGCATGTAACCCACGGTTACCGGGCGCTCGAAGGCTTCGCCGGTGCGGCCGTCGTACAACACAGCCTGCGTTTTGGCAGGGGTCAGCTTCAGTTTGCCAGCAAGTTCGTCCGGGAAGGCCAAGTCCAACATTGCCTTGATGTCCTCTTCGGATGCACCGTCGAACACCGGGGTCGCGAACGGCACGCCAGCCTTGAGGTTTTTCGCCAGATCGAAGATTTCAACTTCCGTCATGGAGGCGATGTCTTCTTTGTTACCGGTGCTGTTGTAGACCTGTTCGAACAACTTGCGCAGTTCTGCGGCCTTGGCCTGTTGCTCGAGCATTTCCTCGATGCGCCAGCCCAGACCCTTGGCAGCCCAGCCCAAGTGCACTTCCAGAATCTGACCGATGTTCATACGAGACGGCACGCCGAGCGGATTAAGCACGATGTCCATCGGACGGCCGTCGGCCATGTGGGGCATGTCTTCGATGGGAACGATCTTGGACACCACCCCCTTGTTACCGTGACGACCGGCCATCTTGTCGCCGGGCTGCAGGCGGCGCTTCACGGCCACGTAGACCTTGACCATCTTCTGCACGCCTGGCGGCAGTTCGTCGCCCTGGGTCAGCTTGCGCTTCTTTTCTTCGAACTTGGCATCGAAGTCGAGGCGGGTCTGCTCGAGGCTTTCCTTCAACTGTTCGAGCTGACGAGCGGCATCTTCGTCGGAAAGACGGATGTCGAACCAGTCGTGGCGCGGCAAACCTTCAAGGTATTCACCGGTAATGCTCTCGCCCTTCTTGATCTTCTTGGGACCGCCGTTGACGGTCTTGCCCTCGATCATGCGGCGAATACGGCCGAATGCGTCGTCTTCAACGATTCGCATCTGGTCGGCCAGATCCTGCTTGTAGTGCTTCAGCTGGTCGTCGATGATCTGCTGAGCGCGCTTATCGCGCTCGATGCCTTCACGGGTGAAGACCTGCACGTCGATGACGGTACCGGACATACCGGAAGGCACGCGCAGCGAAGTATCCTTCACGTCGCTGGCCTTTTCACCGAAGATGGCGCGCAGCAGCTTTTCTTCCGGCGTTAGCTGGGTTTCGCCCTTCGGCGTCACCTTACCTACCAGCACGTCGCCGGCTTCGACCTCAGCACCGATGTGGATGATGCCGGATTCGTCCAGGCGACCCAGCATACGGTCAGAGAGATTCGGGATATCGACGGTGATTTCTTCCGGTCCGAGCTTGGTATCGCGAGCAACCACGGACATTTCCTCGATGTGGATCGAGGTATACCGATCGTCGGCGACCACGCGCTCGGAGATCAGGATCGAGTCTTCGAAGTTGTAGCCGTTCCAGGGCATGAACGCGACCAGCATATTCTGACCCAGCGCCAATTCGCCCATATCGGTGGATGCGCCGTCGGCGACGATATCGCCGCGAGCAATCACATCGCCCACCTTGACCAGCGGACGCTGGTTGATATTGGTGTTCTGGTTGGAACGGGTGTACTTGGTCAGGTTGTAGATATCCACACCGACTTCGCCCGCAGCGGCCTCTTCGTCATGCACGCGCACCACGATACGGCCGGCGTCGACGTAATCCACCACGCCACCGCGCTTGGCCTTGACCACGGTACCGGAGTCGGCAGCTACGGTACGTTCGATACCGGTACCAACCACGGCCTTTTCAGCACGCAAGCAAGGCACAGCCTGACGTTGCATGTTGGCGCCCATCAAGGCACGGTTCGCGTCGTCGTGTTCCAGGAACGGAATCAACGATGCAGCCACGGACACGATCTGGCCAGGGGCCACGTCCATGTACTGCACTTCGCCCGGACCCTTGAGTGTAAATTCATTGTGATGGCGGCAGGACACGAGGACGTCGAGGAACTTGCCATCGGCGTCGAGCTCGGCATTAGCCTGGGCGATCACGTACTGCGCTTCTTCAATCGCAGACAGATATTCGATCTGGTCCGTGACCTTGCCGTCGTCGACCCGCATGTACGGGGTTTCCAGGAAGCCGTACTGATTGGTGCGGGAGTACAGCGCCAAGGAGTTGATCAGGCCGATGTTCGGACCTTCCGGCGTTTCGATCGGGCATACGCGGCCGTAGTGCGTCGGATGCACGTCACGCACTTCGAAACCTGCACGTTCGCGTGTCAAACCACCCGGTCCCAATGCGGAAACGCGGCGCTTGTGGGTGATCTCGGACAGCGGGTTGGTCTGGTCCATGAACTGCGACAACTGGCTGGAACCAAAGAACTCGCGCACAGCGCTGGATACCGGCTTGGCGTTGATCAAGTCGTGCGGCATCAGGTTTTCGGATTCGGCTTGGCCCAGACGCTCCTTGACAGCACGCTCAACGCGCACCAGACCGGCACGGAACTGGTTCTCGGCCAATTCGCCCACGGAACGCACACGGCGGTTACCCAGGTGGTCGATATCGTCGATTTCGCCGCGACCGTTGCGCAGCTCGACCAGCACGCCGATGACGGCCAGGATGTCGTCGTTGGTCAGCGTCAGCGGACCTTCTTCACCTTGTGCGCCGACACGCTCATAGAAGCGCTTGAGCCAATTGGCGGTGCGATCATCGACTTTTTCCGGGTAGGCGCGACGGTTGAACTTCATGCGGCCGACGGTCGACAGGTCGTACGACTCTTCGCTGAAGAACAAGCGGTTGAACAACAGTTCGACCGCTTCTTCGGTCGGCGGCTCACCGGGGCGCATCATGCGGTAGATGGCAACGCGGGCAGCGTATTGATCCGGGATTTCGTCGACACGCAGGGTCTGGGAAATGTAATCGCCGTGATCCAGTTCGTTGGAGTACAGCACGCTCAGCTTGGTGACGCCTGCATCGCGCAGCTTACCCAACAGGGTTTCGGTGATTTCGTCGTTGGCATTGGCCACGACTTCGCCGGATTCCTTGTCGATGATGTTGTTTGCGATGGTACGGCCGATAATGAATTCGTCCGGCACGGCAATCTTGCTGATGCCGGCTTTTTCCATGTCGCGAATATGCTTAACGGTGATGCGCTTATCCTTGGCAACGATCACGTTGCCGTCCTTGTCCTGAATGTCGAACTTTGCGACTTCACCGCGCATACGCTCAGGCACCAGTTCGAACTGCACATCCTTCTTGCTGATGTGGAACGTGTCGAAATCGTAGAACGTCTCGAGGATTTGTTCCGGCGTGTAACCCAGCGACTTCAGCAGGATGGTCACCGGCATCTTGCGGCGACGGTCGATACGGAAGTACAGGTAGTCCTTGGGATCGAACTCGAAGTCGACCCAGGAACCACGGTAAGGAATGATGCGGGCATCGAACAGCAGCTTGCCGGAAGAGTGAGTCTTGCCGCGATCGTGCGCAAAGAATACACCCGGGCTGCGGTGCAGCTGGGAAACGATGACGCGCTCGGTGCCGTTGATAACGAACGAACCGTTATCGGTCATGAGCGGCAGTTCGCCCATGTACACTTCCTGCTCCTTGACTTCCTTGACGGTCGGCTTGGAGGCGTCCTTGTCCATGATAGTAAGACGTACACGTACGCGCAGCGGTGCTGCATAGGTCAAGCCGCGTTGCTGACATTCCTTAACGTCGAACGGCTCCTGACCCAGGTTGTAGCTCACGAAATCCAGACGGGCATTGCCGGTGTGACTGGCGATGGGGAAGACCGAGCTGAACGTTGCCTGCAAACCAACGTTCTTGCGCTGATCGGGCGCAACGTCGGCCTGCAGAAAGCTGAGATACGATTCCAGCTGCATTGCCAGCAGGTAAGGTACTTCCTGCACTGTTTCACGTTTGGCAAAGCTCTTGCGGATACGTTTTTTCTCGGTAAAGGAATAGCTCATTAGCAATTCTCCACAGACTGGATAGAGGACAGGAGGCAGGATACGCGGTGAAGCGGTCCTGTCTTATGCCTTCTAAGACAGCTAGAAATCGTTTGCGCTTTATAAAAGCGTAAAGGCTGGCGGTTTCCCGCCAGCCCGTGCAGCACTAAAACAGCAATTACTTAACTTCGACCTTAGCGCCAGCTTCTTCCAGCTTCTTGGCAGCTGCGTCAGCATCAGCCTTGGAAACGCCTTCCTTGACAGCCTTAGGAGCACCGTCAACCAGGTCCTTGGCTTCCTTCAGGCCCAGGCCGGTCAGTTCGCGAACAGCCTTAATGACGTTCACCTTGTTGTCGCCGGCAGAAGCCAGGACCACGTCGAACTCGGTCTTTTCTTCAGCAGCGGCAGCAGCGCCACCAGCAGCCGGAGCAGCAGCCACAGCAACAGCGGCAGCAGCAGCGGACACGCCGAACTTTTCTTCCAGGTCCTTGATCAGTTCGGACAGTTCCAGAACGGTCAGACCAGCGATTGCATCAATAATTTCTGCTTTGGACAGAGCCATTTGTATTACTCCTGATTAAATTGAATGTTGAATTAAGCGGCTTGTTTGTCGCGAACGGCGGCAAGACCACGCACGAACTTCGTCGGCACCTCGTTGAGGGTGCGAACGAACTGTGCAACCGGGGCTTGCATGGTGCCCAGCAACTTGGACAGCAGCTCTTCGCGGCTCGGCAGTGTTGCCAGCGCCTTGACGCCATTGACGTCCATCACCTTGCCTGGCAGCGAGCCGGCCTTGATGACGAACTTATCGTTGGCCTTGGCAAAGTCATTCAGCACCTTCGCTGCAGCAACCGGGTCGGCAGAAATGCCGAACACCAGCGGACCGACCATTTGGTCAGCCAGGCCAGAGAAGGGGGTACCGTCAACGGCACGGCGAACCAGCGTGTTCTTGAGAACGCGCAGATAAACCCCGGATTTTCTAGCTTGTGCACGGAGGGCGGTCATGTCGCCAACAGGCAAACCGCGATACTCGGCGATGACGATAGACTGAGCCTGAGCAACTTGCTCGCTGATCTCAGCTACGACTGCCTTTTTCTCTTCAAGATTAAGACTCAATGTCTTCCTCCTTCCGTTGATAAAACCCCGGCACCACGAATTCCGGGGCCCTCTACGGCGGACCTAGTTCAGGAGCATCCTGTCTGGGGCACGCCATCTGCGTAGGATCGGGCCGACTTTCACCCTCATTAAGCCTGCTACAGGCCCCTACGGTCTTTGATAACCCCGTCGCGTAATGCTTGTGCGACGGGCCCAAAGCACTGTTGCGCCGCGGCAGTAACCGCGGCGCAGATTCTTTACGCCGTCAGGCTGGCCTGATCGACGCGAACGCCGGCACCCATGGTGCTGGAGACCGACATCTTCTTCAAATACACCCCCTTGCTGGAAGCGGGCTTGGCCTTGTTCAGCGCCTCGACCAATGCCAGCAGGTTGCCCTTCAGCGCATCCACGCCGAAAGAAGCACGACCGATGGTGCAGTGAATAATACCGGCCTTGTCGGTACGGTATTGCACTTGACCCGCCTTGGCATTCTTGACTGCCTCGGCAACGTTCGGGGTTACGGTGCCAACCTTCGGGTTCGGCATCAAACCGCGCGGCCCCAGGATTTGACCCAGGGCACCGACGATACGCATGGCGTCCGGCGTGGCAATGACCACGTCGAAGTCCATCATGCCGCCCTTGATTTGCTCGGCCAGATCTTCGAAACCAACGATATCGGCACCAGCAGCCTTGGCTGCATCAGCATTCACACCTTGTGCAAACACAGCAACGCGGGAGGTCTTGCCAGTTCCGTGCGGCAGCACGAGGGCACCGCGAACCAGCTGGTCGGACTTACGTGCGTCGATACCGAGGTTGACGACTGCATCAACAGATTCGTCGAACTTGGCGGTAGCGGTTTCCTTGACCAGCGACAACGCCTCATCAAGGGAATAAGCCTTGGTGCGATCGACCTTGGCACGCAGCGCAACTACACGCTTGGAAATCTTAGCCATGTTATACGCCCTCCACTTCAATACCCATGCTGCGCGCGCTACCGGCAATGGTGCGAACGGCAGCGTCCAGATCAGCAGCGGTCAGATCGGGAGCCTTGGCCTTGGCGATGTCTTCAGCCTGGGCACGGGTGATCTTGCCGACCTTGTCGGTGTGAGGACGCGGGCTACCCTTATCGATCTTGGCAGCCTTCTTGATCAGAACGGTTGCCGGCGGCGTCTTCATGATGAAGGTGAAGCTCTTGTCGGCGAAGGCGGTAATCACCACCGGCACCGGCAGACCAGGCTCCATGCTCTGCGTAGCAGCGTTGAACGCCTTGCAGAACTCCATGATATTCAGACCGCGTTGACCCAGAGCCGGGCCGACCGGGGGACTTGGATTGGCTTTACCTGCAGGAATCTGCAGCTTGATGTAGCCAATGACTTTCTTTGCCATCATTAACTCCTAATGTGGGTAATAGCGCCAGTTTGGCTGGCTCCCCGTTAAAACGCCGCCAGAAAACCTGGCGGCACCTTTACTGCTAAATCAGCTCTTTTCGACTTGACTGAAATCAAGCTCAACCGGCGTGGCTCGACCAAAAATCGTGACGGTCACGCGCAGCTTGCTCTTTTCGTAATTCACGTCCTCGACCACACCGTTGAAGTCGGTGAACGGGCCTTCCTTGACGCGAACGATTTCGCCGTTTTCGAACAGAATCTTGGGCCTGGGCTTTTCCACGCCATCCTGCATTTGCTGCAAGATCGCCGCGACCTCCTTATCGGAAATCGGCGTTGGCTTTAGGTTGGTACCACCCACAAACCCTGTTACACGCGGAGTGTTTTTAACCAGGTGCCAGGTGTCATCCTCCATCTCCATTTGCACCAGCACGTAGCCGGGGAAGAACTTCCGTTCGGAAATGGACTTTTGGCCGGACTTCATCTCGACCACTTCTTCGACAGGAACCAGGATTTCCCCGAACTTGTCCTGCATGCCGGAGCGATTAATACGTTCCTGCAAACCACGCTGCACCGACTTCTCAAAGCCGGAGTAAGCGTGCACCACATACCAGCGCATCGTCATTTACGCACTCCGTCCCAATATCAGCTTGATAAACCAGAGCAGGGAGAAATCCACCACCCAAAGGATGACACCCATGACAAGCACCAGCGCGAACACAGCACCGGTGGTTTGAATGGTTTCTTTACGAGTCGGCCAAACAACCTTGCGCGCCTCGGCCGCCGACTCCTTGATGAAATTGACCGCCTCACGACCCAGCGCAGTCGTCCACATGACGGCAACCGCAGCACCAAAGCCAGCGAGAACGGAGAGCACGCGCAATACAGCCGGCTTGTCGCCAAGCAGATAGAAACCGCCAATACCTGCGGCTACCAGCAACAATGCCAGTATCAGCCTGATTTTATCTATCATTTATATTATTGCGCCTGAAAAGTGGCAGGCCAGGAGGGCCTCGAACCCCCAACCTTCGGTTTTGGAGACCGACACTCTGCCAATTGAGCTACTGGCCTGTATTAAGCAGTGACGCCGCGGCAACCCGATTGAAGGCTGCACGCGGCGATTAATTCAATTACTCGACGATCTTGGCA
>NZ_BDOQ01000025.1 GCF_003112435.1 Novimethylophilus kurashikiensis | reverse complement strand
AACGTCTCCGGCCACCGCTTGGGCACCATGGAAATCGAATCCGCCCTTGTAGCCAATCCGCTTGTGGCGGAAGCCGCCGTCGTAGGCAAGCCGCACGACATCAAGGGTGAATCGATTGTGGCCTACGTCGTCCTCAAGGGCCAACGCCCCGAAGGCGAAGAGGCCAAGAAGATCGTCGCCCAACTCCGCGACTGGGTCGGCAAGGAAATCGGCCCGATTGCCAAACCGGATGAGATTCGCTTCGGGGATAACCTGCCCAAGACGCGCTCGGGCAAGATTTTGCGGAGATTGCTACGCTCGCTGGCAAAGGGCGAAGAAATTACGGCGGATATTTCGACCCTGGATAACCCGGCGGTGTTGGATCAGTTGAAGCAGGCGGTAAGTTAAAAGTAGTCCTCTGTGGCTGGCAGGCTTAATACTTGTCAGCCACATAGGTGATGTATTTGCTTTTTATTTTTAAGCCGTACTTTAGGGCTCTCATCGTCACTAAGCTTGTAGACCTGGAGGGGAAATGGGCCGATGCGATAGGGCGTGCCTTTGTTGCCTTTGGAAACATTGAGCACGTTTCGGTCATGTGCCTTCACGACATTCCTCGAGATAGCATCCAGCGCTCAACGCGCGTTCAGGTTGGCCCAACGAATCGATCTAATCGTCGAATTAATTGAATATCAAACAGAAGCTCCTTTTCGCAATCTCACAGCGCTACTACTCAGGGCACAAGAGCTCGCCAAGACACGAAATTTAATTGCGCACAATCCACTCGTCTTGGACATCTATGAGCATCCCGATGGTGACATCCAGGTCAAAGAGAACATCGTGTCGCTTCTCAAAGATAATTATCGGATTTCTCTGTCAGAGCTCGAACAGTTTTCGTCCGAAGCTGAACAATTAGCAACGGACCTTTACGTGTGTGCCACTGAAGTTTTCTCAGCTCTGAAAGCATAACTACGACATAGAAAATCAATGGGCTCAGACTCGATTGATATAAGCCGAATGGCCGCCCCCCCAACCCCTTCCCGCAGATAGCGAGGGAGAAAAGCATGCGAGCTCTAATTATTTTGAAGTAATCCGTAAAGAGAATTGGCCGGTTTGATTATCCACGTGAGAATAGGTCATGGCGTACATACTTCGAAAACCCGAGGATGTAACCATTTCGGATAAGGAGACATCCATGAAACTTTCAAACCTCAACTACATTCTTCAGTACAAATTTTCACCTGACCCCAAGAAATCGGGTTATGAAGTGAATTACCTGCAATCCGGGAAACTTACATTCGACACCTTTCCTGATCATTTGCCCAAACACGATGCTCTGAGCCCTCAATATGCATTCGATACCGATCAGCCGCTTTCTGCAGAGTGTACTTATCTAGGGTAATTCGTGCTGCATCAGTCCCCCATCAGGGTCAGACTTGATAAATGCATCAACAAGCTCAGACTCGATTGATATAAGTCGAATGGCCGCCACCCCATCCCCTGCTGCCGCGCTGAGCAGCACAGCCGTGCCGGGGAATTCGGTGGGCGTTGTCTGAGCGGAGCGAGTTTAGCCCTCCACCCGGCTTGGCGTGCAGCGCAAGGAAGTCCGCAGGACCGCGGCAGGGGGCGTCATTTTGTTTGGTTCCTTTATTTTGGGCGAGCAAAATAAAGGAGCTAGCCGCCGAGCTCCCCCCGGCAAAAAACAAAAGCCGATTTCCTGGCTTTTTTCACACCAGCCTCTTAGATTCCGGGTTCTGCTTCACAGCCCCGGAATGACGGTTGAGATACATCAACGGGGCCAGACTCAATTGATATTGAAGCAATGGTGAATCATGGAAAATGAATGCATGGGGGAATCGAGCCTGCCCCCCATTGATTTATTGATTTAAGAGACAAGATGGAACAGAAAACCATTGTCCGAGCGATGCAAGCAGAAGATATGGCGATAGTGCTAGACATTCAGTCTTGCTGCTACGATGAAACGAAGCTAGAGTCGCGCCAATCGTTTCTTGCAAAGCTCGAAGCCTCGCCGACCACATGCTTCATCGCGCTAGTCGCCGGGAATCCCGCTGGCTATCTTGTGGCGGTGCCAGACAAAGCTGGCAGTCCACCGCCATTGCACAGCCTGAACTACTCAGTGCCGCCCGATGCAAATGCCCTGTACTTGCACGATCTCGCAGTACACCCCGAAGCGCGAGGTGCGGGCGTTGGAGTCGCGCTCATCGAGGCGTATTTCCAAGCCATCAAGCAATCAAAGGCTCAGTTCGCTTGCCTAACCTCTGTCAATGACTCCAGCTTCTTTTGGGAGCGCTATGGCTTTCAGCGAGCGGCATTGGCCAACTCAGATTCAGGAGACATTGCCACATACGGCAAGGGCGCTCAGTACATGAGCATGCGAGTGAGCGAGAGTGATTCATCGATGGAATCAGACTCGATGGATATAAGTCGAATGGCCGCCCCCCATCCCCTGCTGCCGCGCTGAGCAGCACAGACCAGCCGGGGAATTCGGTAGGCGTTGTGTGAGCGCCAGCGAAATTATCCCGCCGCCAGGCTACCCCCGGCACTAAAACAAAAAGCCGATTTCCTGGATTTTCAACTTTCACTGCTGAATCAATTGGTTAGACTGCATTGATTTGCTTGATTCTGTGTCAGCCGACATTCCTAGATGCCTCAGCAAGAGCGCAACAGGCCCCTTCCATCCCCTTTTTGACCCATAAATTTCCATAATTTACTTATGGTAAAGTGGCCAATTTTGCAGGACAACTTGCAAATAGCTATGGATGAAATGACAACGTGAATGGAGTTTGAATGAAAAAGAAAATGCTACCGCTGTCATTGACAGCCCTTTTACTGGCCCCGGGAATCTGGGTGAAATTTATCACGGAGGATGCCACTGAAAGTGCGCTGGGAAATATCTGGTTAGGAGGTATGGGGATATCTGCCTTGATGTTAGTCATAAGCGTGATGATTTTGCTCTCCTTGCTTTACAAGGGCTGGTCGTCATCTGCGCGCGGCCGGCTCAAGAGCAGCTTGGCTTGTTGTTCACTTATGTCTGCATTCGGCCTCCCTTTCTATTATTGGCTGTTGCAAGACCTGCTGTAAGTTAGAGTCGCTTCCTCTTAAACAAAAAAGCCATTGTCGATCTGACAATGGCTTTTTGCCTCTAAACCCCACTTACTTCCCGATTTCCTTGCTTACCACATTTTCTTGCTGGTTAAGCGCCTTCTGCTCGGCTTTGGTGATATGGCCGTTGTTTTGCGAGGCCATTGTGCGTTCTTCCTGGCGAATCTGACGGTCTTCCTTGTGCAGTTGCGCGGCTTCTGCCTTGGACATGTCGCCTTCTTTCACTTCTTCATGAATACGGCGGTTCTGATTTTCCAGGCGCTTGTTCACTTCTGCGCGGCGCGGGTGGTGTTTTGCCCAATCGCCCTTAGCTTCATCAGCGAAAGCATTTGCAGATACGGCAAACAGGCCGGCAAGCAGGATAGCGACGATTTTCATGGTTTCTCCTCAATCTAGTTTGGGAATTTGCGGTGAGGCGTTTGCAACGCGGCATACCGTGTGAGCAAGATATCCTCATATCCTTACGCCACTCTTTCATCAAACTTACCGGTAACTTACGTAAATTTCTTGTGTGGATCAGGCTTAAAATCGTCCTGCTGGATTGCAATATTTTTAATCGACTTAGCTGGGCCACGCGCTTATGCCTGAACTCAAAACCCTCCTGCTTTACCTGGTGACAGCCATCGCCGAAATCGTTGGCTGCTATCTCCCCTACCTCTGGCTCACCAAGGGCAAAAGCTCATGGCTGCTTATTCCGGCCGGGGCAAGCCTTGCGTTATTCGCATGGCTCTTGTCGCTGCATCCCACTGCCGCTGGACGCGTTTATGCGGCTTATGGCGGGGTGTATATTTTCGTCGCCATTCTTTGGCTGTGGGCGGTGGATGGGATACGGCCTAGCGTGTGGGATGTGGTGGGGTCGCTGGTAGCGCTGCTCGGCATGGCCATCATCATGTTTGCGCCGAGGAACACTTAACTTTTTCATTGTGGGAAGCATCGGGCCACAAGCCGCATAGAATGGCCGTCTCAAGACCTCGGCCTTACCAATGAATGCGTACACATGGATGCCAGGCGTTCACGCAAGGAGTGAAATCGTGGAAAAACCGGATTCGTCCCAGCCTTCACCAGCTTCCGAGCTGATCGATCAAAAAATTGCCGAGCTTGGGGATTGGCGCGGGGCGACCTTGAGCAGGATGCGCATGCTCATCAAGCAGGCAGCCCCAGGGATTGTCGAGGAATGGAAGTGGATGGGGACGCCGGTATGGTCGCAGGACGGGATCATCTGTACCGGAGAATCCTACAAGTCGGTAGTGAAGCTGACCTTTCTCAAGGGCGCGTTATTGGAAGACCCGTCCAAACTCTTCAACGCCAGCCTGGAGGGGAACGCCCGGCGAGCGATCGATATTCATGAAGGTGAAGAAGTCGATGCGGAAGCGTTCAAGGCGCTCATTCGTGCGGCGGTTACCCTTAATGCCTTGAAGAAAAAAGAAAAACGCGCAAAATAGCAAGGTTCTATCGTTGAATTCCTAATCAAAAATCAATTTCTCAGGGGGCAACATGGCAGTGGTCACCGAAACGAGCAGAGACTATCCGGCCGAACGCCGATTCTTCTGCGGCATGGCGATTGCGCTCATTTTGAGCGTGTTTCTCGGCTTTGCACGCAGCTTCTACTTGAAATGGTTTTTCCCCGAATGGCCCGCGCCGCAGGAATCGTTTTTCCTGGTCCACGGCCTTTTCTTCACCGGCTGGGTCGCATTGTTGGTGGCCCAGACGACATTCGTTGCCAAGGGAAATGTTCGATTGCACCGCAAGATGGGCACATGGGGGATGGCGCTGGCTGCCGCGATCGTCATTCTGGGGGTCGTGGGTGCATTAATCGCAGCACGCCGTCCCACTGGCTTTGTCGGCATTCCTGTGCCACCGTTGCAATTTCTTGCGATCCCGCTCTTCGCCATCACGCTTTTTTGTTCTTTCGTAGCCCTCGCCTTTGTCTTCCGGCGCGATCCGCAAACGCACAAACGGCTCATGATGCTGGCGACGTTCCAACTCGCAACCGCTGCAATCGCCCGTTGGCCGGTCGTTTCCACCATGGGTCCGCTGGTATTTTTCGGCATCATCGATTTATTCCTGATTGCGCTGGCTATTTGGGATTTTCGGAGCCGCGGCAAATTGCACCCGGCTACGGTATGGGGCGGCGTCCTCATGATTGCAGCCGAACCGGCTCAATTGATGGTGATGGGAACGAAAGGCTGGCTCGCCTTTGCAAGCTGGGCGACTGGATTATTGGGATAAAAGATGCTCCAAACTCAGGCGCCACAATGAATTCTATCCCTCTGAGAAACTCCATGATTTAGATAGCTTATTTAGCCCTCTTGTATAGCGAAGGAGTTTTCATGGCCGGCCAAACAGAAATCAGCAACATGGCGTTGTTTTGCGATTTCGAAAACATCGCGCTCGGAGTACGCGACGCCAGATATTCGCAGTTCGACATCAAGCGCGTGCTGGAGCGCCTGTTGCTGAAAGGCAGCATCGTCGTAAAAAAAGCTTATTGCGATTGGGAGCGCTACAAGGAGTTCAAGGCGACCATGCACGAGGCGGCGTTCGAACTCATCGAGATACCTCACGTTCGGCAGTCCGGCAAAAATTCGGCCGACATTCGCATGGTGGTGGATGCGCTGGACCTGTGCTACACCAAATCGCACGTGGATGCCTTTGTCATTATCAGCGGCGATTCGGATTTTTCACCGCTGGTTTCCAAGCTGCGCGAGAACAACAAATACGTGATCGGCATCGGCGTAAAGGATTCGACTTCAGACCTGCTCGCCGCCAATTGCGACGAGTTTATTTTCTACGACGATCTGGTACGTGCGCAGGAGGCCAAGCAGAAGCGCCGCGCGAAGAAATCGCCGGCCAAGGAATCTGCGAGCAAGAAGCAGCCTGCTGCCAAATCCGAGGACGACAAGCGGCAGGATGCGTTGGATTTCATCGTCGAGACCGTAGAAGCCCTGATCGAAGAACGCGGATCGGATGAGAAAATCTGGGGCTCGCTGGTCAAGACCACCATGCAGCGCCGCCGCCCTGGATTCACGGAATCGTATTACGGCTACCGCTCGTTCAAGGACCTGGTGGAGGATGCGCAGAAGCGCAGCTTGCTTGCCGTCGTACGCGACGAGAAATCGGGGCAATATACGGTGCGACTGCCGAGCGGCGAAGAATAAGCGGTCGAATTCGTTATTTTCGTCCCAACACGTCATCTTCATTACTTTTTAGCGCGTTGTAACAAGCCCTGACCCTCTCGAACGTGGCGGCGCATCGTCCTTCAGCGTAAAATCGCGCACAAATGGTCAAAAAATCCCTGGTCTGGCTTTACAGCGTCACCACTTACTTGTTGTGGGCTGTCGTTATCGTGGTGGCGTGCGTCGTTCTGACGTTGCGCTACTACGTGTTTCCGCACGCCAAGGATTACCGTAACGTCATCGCCAACTACACCAGCCAGGCACTGGGGCAACGTCTCACCATCGGCGACATCAAGGCCAGCTGGGACGGCATGACGCCGCATTTCGATCTGTACAAGGTGGACCTTTACGATGCCCAGAACCGTTCCGCCCTGCAACTCGGCCATGTCGAAGCCGGCGTGTCCTGGTTCAGCCTGATTTTGGGTGAACCCCGTCTCGCCAATCTATCGATTCATCAACCCAGCCTAACGATCCGCCGCGCGCCTAATGGCGAGATTTTCGTCGCCGGCATGTCGATGAACGAGCCGGGCGAGTCGGATTTTCCCAACTGGTTGATCCGCCAATCCAGCATCACCGTCGATAAGGCCACCGTCGTGTGGCTGGACGAACAGCGCAAGGCACCGCCACTGGCGCTCAACAATCTCGACCTCACCATCCAAAGTCCACCTTGGGAAGCCTTGCTGGGGCATCACAGCTTCGGCCTGCGTGCAACGCCTTCGGCCGGGGCTTCGGCGCCGATCGATGTGCGCGGCAACGTCTGGGGCAAAAATCTCGACAAGCTGGAAGACTGGCACGGCACCATTTACGGCAAGCTCGAAGGCACCGACATCGCCGGCTGGCACGCCTGGGTCGATTACCCGCTGGAACTGGCGGAAGGCCATGGCGCCACACAGTTCTGGGTGGAGTTTTCGAAGGCACAGGCAGACAAGGTCACGGCAGACATGTTGTTTTCCGATGTTCGCACCCGCTTGGGCAAGAATACGCCGGTGGCAAGCTTCAACAGTCTCGCTGGGCGGTTGGGCTGGAAGCGTCTCACCGACGGCGAGGAATTCAGCGGCGAAAAGCTGAAACTCGTCTCCACGGACGGCTTCGACATGAAGCAGGGGCGGTTGCGCGTTGCCATCCGCGAAAAACAAGGCAAAGAAAACGTCGAGGGCGAGGCTTCGGTCGACCAACTCGGGTTGGAATCTTTTGCCGCCTTTGCCGCTAACCTACCGCTAGGCAAGGAGTTACACGACCAGATCGTGAACCTCGCGCCCAAGGGCTACCTCCAAAACACCAAATTCAGCTGGACCGGCGACAAGGAAAGCGTCAGTACCTATACCTTGAGCAGCCGATTCCACGATCTCGGCATCAGCCCGGCGGAAGACATTCCCGGCTTCAGCGGTTTTTCCGGCACACTGGAGGCGACGGAGAAAAACGGCAAGATCGTCATTGCCTCGCGCAACGCCTTCCTCAACCTCAAGAACGTGCTGCGCTGGCCTATACCGGCAGAAAAGCTCGACGGTGAAATCTCCTGGAAAACCGCCAAGGGTGTGACCGAGGTAAGTGTCAACGATCTCGCCATTGCCAGCCAACACTTGAGCGGCAGCCTCAACGCCAATTATCGCTACGACGGGAAAAAAGGCGGCTATCTCGATCTTAACGGCAAGTTCGGCAACGCCAATGGCAAGTACGCCTCGTTCTATTACCCGATGATCCTCGGCCCGGAAACCCTGGATTGGCTCGATCACGCCATCCTCAACGCACACGCCGAGAACATCAACGTCGTCATCAAGGGCTACCTCGACGATTTCCCCTATGCCGACGGCAAGAACGGCGAATTCAAGGTCAGTGCACGCATCACCGACGGCCAGCTCAAGTTCGCCGACGATTGGCCGCAGCTCGACGGCATGCAACTCGACATGCTGTTCCACGGTAAGCGCATGGATCTTACCGTGGACCATGGCCGCGTCTACAACAGCCCGATCACCCGCGCCAAGGTGGCCATCCCCGATCTCGACGCCGACCAGCCGTTTGTCACCATCCAGGGCGAGATGCAGGCCACGGCTGCCGACGGCCTCAAATACGTCAACAGCAGCCCCATCGCCGAGGCCATCGACCACTTCACCGACAAGCTTGTGGCGACCGGCAACGGCAAGCTACTGCTGGATATCAACGTTCCCATCGACGATCCGGAAAAGACCAAGGTCAAGGGCAGCTACAGCGTCGCCAACGGCACCCTCAGCGGCGATCCCGATTTGCCACCGCTGGACCACCTCAACGGCAAGCTGATCTTTACCGAAGAGTCGCTGCAAATCCAGAACATGGCCGCCAATATCTACGGCGGCCCCGGTCAGTTCAGCCTGCAAACCAGCACGGACGGCAGCGTACGCATCACGGGCAACGGCCATATCTCCGAAGACGGCATCCGCCAGGCCGCCGATTTGTTCCTGCTGCAAAAAGTCCATGGGGGTGCCGATTGGACGGCAGATGTCAACGTGCGCGACAAGCTCACCAACATCGCCATCCGCTCGCAGCTCACCGGCCTTTCCGTCAGCCTACCTCCACCTTTGAGTAAGGCGGCGGTAGATCCGGTCCCTTTCCGCCTGGACATCCAGCAGAAGAACGAAACGCAAGACGTGCTGAGTCTCGTCTACGGCAACACCATGACCGTCAAGCTGCTGCGCAACGAAACCAAGGATAAGGACGGCAAAGCCGTCGAGCGCGGCGAGATCAACTTCGGTGGCACCGCAGACATCCCGGCCCAAAGCGGTGTCGTGGTCAATGGCAAGGTGGCGCACCTGGATTGGGATTTGTGGAGCGACATCCTCGAACCGCCGGGCAGCAATAACGGCGGCGCCGCTGACAATTCCGATTTCCCGGTTAACACTGTCAACATCGAGGCCGGGACGCTGGATTATCTCGACCGCCGAGTGAATAAGCTGACGCTCTCTGCCAAAGCCATGCCGGACGGCTGGACCGCGCAAATGCAAAGCAAGGAAATCACCGGCGAAGGCCGTTGGATACGCACCGGCAAGGGCAAGGTGATCGCTCGTTTGAAATCGCTCATTTTCCCCGGACCGGCACCCGCCAAGATGGGCGCTGCCGACGATACCAACCAGACCCAGGACTACCCGGCACTGGATATCGTGGCCGACAGCTTCGAGACCAAGGACAAAAAACTCGGTCGTCTCGAACTCATGGCTAACCAGCAAGGCGGCGACTGGAACATCGAAAAACTCAAGATCAGCAATCCGGAGAGCACCTTGAGCGTGGACGGCGTCTGGCACAACTGGAAACGCCGTCCCAACACCAGTATCAATCTCAACTGGGATGTGACCGACCTAGGCAAAACCCTGGAACGCTACGGCTACCCGGAGACGGTCAGCGGCGGCACTGCCAGCTTGAGCGGCAAGCTGCGTTGGCCAGGCAGCCCGCACGAATTCACCTTCCCTGGATTGGGAGGCAACCTGCAGCTGGAAGCCAAGCACGGGCAGTTCCTCAAGATCCAGCCCGGGGTCGGCCGCCTATTGGGCGTGCTGAGCTTGCAAGCATTGCCTCGCCGCTTGCTATTCGATTTCCGCGACGTGTTCAACGAAGGCTTTACCTTCGACAGCATCGGCGGCACGGTACAGATCAACCAGGGCATCATGAAGAGCAACGATTTTCACATGGAAGGCCCGGCAGCCAAGGTTGCGCTCAGCGGCCAGACCGACCTCGACAAGGAAACGCTCAGTCTCCATGTGAAGGTCAGCCCATCCATCAGCGACAGCCTTTCCATCGCCGCCTTTGCCGGTGGTCCGGCCGTCGGCGCCGCAGCCTTGGTCGCGCAAAAGATTCTCAGGGACCCGCTCAACAAGCTGGCGTCTTATCAATACGATATCGGCGGCACCTGGGATGACCCTCAAGAACTCAAGTCCGGCGCCGAAAATAAATCAGTAGCGCCCGTACCGGGGAATTGAGGACGACGTTACCAACGAGAACAAGTAATACAGACCGGAATTAACATGCCTATCAAATCGCGCCAAAAAACTGCTAAAGCCAAGCTCCAACCCAACATGGGCATCGTCAAGATTGCCGGTATCCAGATGGCTTCTGGCCCGCACGTCTCGGCCAACCTGAGCGAAGCCGAACGCCTGATCGAAATCGCTGCCACGCAAGGCGCCAAGCTGATCGCACTGCCCGAGAACTTCGCCATCATGGGGCTCAAGGATACGGACAAGGTGAAAGTGCGCGAGAAAGAAGGCACCGGGCAGATCCAGCGTTTTCTCGCCAAGATGGCGAAGAAGCATCAAGTTTGGCTGATCGGCGGCTCCGTGCCCATGGAATGCGACGATGCGGACAAGGTTCGCACCTCGTGCCTGGTTTACGATCCATCGGGCAAGCTGGCCGGTCGCTACGACAAGATTCACTTGTTCAATCTCGACCTCGGCAACGAGCACTACCACGAGAACGACACCATCGAGCCGGGCGACAAGGTGGTCGTGCTGGATACGCCGGTAGGCCGCATCGGCCTCTCGATCTGCTACGACCTGCGCTTCCCCGAGCTCTATCGCGCCATGGGCGACGTCGATCTCATCGTGATCCCCGCCGCCTTTACCGATACCACCGGCAAGGCACATTGGGAAACCCTGGTGCGAGCCCGCGCCATCGAAAACCAGTGCTATGTGCTGGCGCCGGCCCAAGGCGGCTACCACCTCTCCGGCCGCGAAACCCACGGCAACAGCATGATCGTCGACCCTTGGGGCGTGGTGCTCGACCGTTTGCCACGCGGTTCGGGCGTGGTGATCTCCGGTATGAATCCGGCCTACCAGGAAAGCCTGCGCAAGAGCCTGCCGGCATTACAGCACCGCACACTTAAGAAGTGCTGATTAGAAGGCTGATTCGCCTCCAGACAAGCCGCCGCAAGGCGGCTTTTTTATTGAGCCGTATTATTGAACCGTAGCGCAGGCGAGCTGCGCTACAAGAAAGTTGCTTCTTCTCTCCTAGGCAGCTTCCGCCAAAAACAGCTTCATCGCCCGCGGCTTGATGTAGACCGACTCCCCGTCTTTCAGATCCAGTTCGCGGAAGCGCTCTCGCGTGACCTCGGCTTCGACGATCTCGCTGTTGTCTTCGCGGCGGAGCTCCAGCCTGACAATCGGCCCGATGGGATGGATGAAGCTCACTTCCGCCTTGAAAGCCGATGCACCGTCCGGCTCGCGCTGGATGTCGATGTCGTGCGGGCGGACGTAGGCAAGCGCAGCAGCATCGGCGGCGGCAGCATGTTCCGGTGCCTCCAGTTCCAGTTCGCCGATGCGGGCGAAACCAGCATGCACGCGGCTGTGGAACAGATTGACGTTGCCAAGGAAGTGATAGACGAACGGTGTGGCCGGGTTGTCGTATACCTCGCCCGGCGTGCCGATCTGCTCGACCACGCCCTTGTTCATCACTACGATGCGGTCGGCGACTTCGAGCGCTTCTTCCTGGTCGTGGGTGACAAAGACGCTGGTGATGTGCAACTCGTCGTGCAGCCGGCGCAGCCAGCGGCGCAGGTCCTTCCGCACCTGGGCATCCAGCGCGCCAAAAGGCTCATCCAGCAGCAGCACTTTCGGCTCGACCGCCAAGGCCCGGGCCAGGGCAATACGCTGGCGCTGGCCGCCGGAAAGCTGCGGCGGGTAACGGTCGGCCAGCCAATCAAGCTGGACGAGGTTGAGAAGCTCGTGCACACGGCGATGAATCTCGGCTTCTGTGGGACGGGTTTGCTTCGGCCGTACGCGCAGGCCGAAGGCGACGTTCTCGAATACCGTCATGTGGCGGAACAGCGCATAGTGCTGGAACACGAAGCCGACTTGGCGCTCGCGCACGTGTCGCTCCGTCGTATCCTCGCCGTTGAACAGCACCTGCCCCTGATCGGGCGATTCCAGCCCCGCGATGATGCGCAGCAGCGTCGTCTTGCCGCAGCCGGAGGGGCCCAGCAAGGCGACTAGCTCACCGGAGGGCACGTCCAGGCTGATGTCGTTCAGCGCGCTGAAACTGCCGAAATTTTTTCGTACGTTGCGAATTTCAATACTCATGTTGGGCTCCTGTTATTCGGCTGTGACGGCGGCACGTGTTGCCTGCCATTCCACCAAAGTTTTCAGCGCCAGCGTCACAAGCGCTAGCAAGGCCAGCAGCGACGCGCAGGCAAACGCAGCGGCGTAGTTGTATTCGTTATACAAAATCTCGACATGCAGCGGCAGCGTGTTGGTCATGCCGCGAATATGGCCCGAGACGACAGATACCGCGCCGAACTCGCCCATGGCGCGGGCGTTAGAGAGGATCACGCCGTAGAGCAGACCCCATTTGACGTTGGGCAGCGTCACGCGCCAGAACGTCTGCCAGCCGGATGCACCAAGCACGATGGCCGCTTCCTCCTCTTCCTTGCCCTGCGCTTCCATCAGCGGGATCAACTCGCGTGCAACGAAGGGAAAGGTCACAAAAATCGTCGCAAGCACGATGCCGGGAATGGCAAAGATCACCTTGAAATCGTGATCGCTCAGCCAGCTGCCAAACCAGCCTTGCAGGCCGAACACCAGCACGTAGATCAACCCGGCGATGACCGGCGAAACGGCAAACGGCAGGTCGATCAGCGTGATCAGCACGCTCTTGCCTTTGAAATCGAACTTGGCGATTGCCCAGGCCGCAGCCACGCCGAATACGAGGTTGAGCGGCACGGCGATAAGCGAGGCCGTCAATGTGAGCTTGATAGCCGACAAGGCATCGGCTTCGGTAAAGGCTGCGAGATAGGCATCCCAGCCTTTGCGCAAGGCCTCGGTAAATACCGCCGCCAGCGGCACGAACAGGAACAAGCCCAGGAAGGCCAGCGCAGTGCCGATCAGCAGCCAGCGCAGCCAGGCAGACTCGGCAATGGCCCGGCTTTGGGCAATCTTGGCGCCGTAAGTAGGCAACGGATGCGAGATAACAGCAGACATTCAGAATTCCTTATTTCGTATGGCGGTGGCTGCTCCACCACTGCAAACCGTTGATAGCGAGCAGGAGCACGAACGAGATCACTAGCATGACCACGGCAATGGCCGTCGCTCCGCTATAGTCGTACTGCTCCAGCTTAGTGATGATGAGGAGCGGCGTAATCTCGGACACCATGGGCATGTTGCCAGCGATGAAAATCACCGACCCGTATTCACCCACGGCACGGGCAAACGCCAGCGCAAAACCGGTCAGCAGCGCGGGCCATAGCGAAGGCAGAATCACCTTGGTAAACGTCTGGTAGCGATTAGCGCCCAGGCTGGCTGCGGCCTCCTCTGCTTCGGCCTCGAGGTCTTCCAGCACCGGCTGCACGGTGCGTACGACAAACGGCAAACCGATGAATGTCAGCGCCACGACTACGCCCAGCGGCGTAAAGGCGACCTTGATGCCATGCGGCTCCAGCCAGCTGCCGATCCAGCCGTTGGTCGAGTAAACCGCCGTGAGGGCGATACCCGCTACCGCGGTCGGCAAGGCGAACGGCAAGTCGACAAAAGCATCGATGAGCCGCTTGCCGGGAAATCGATAGCGCACCAGCACCCAGGCTACGAGCAGGCCGAATACCCCGTTGATAACGGCGGCCAGCAGTGCTGCGCCGAAGCTCAGGCGATAAGAGGCCAACACGCGTGGCGCCGTCACCGTCGCCCAGAACGCATCCCAGGTCAGCAGCGTGGTCTTGAGAAACACCGCCGACAGCGGGATCAGCACGATCAAGCTCAAGTAAAAAATGGTGTATCCCAAGGCCGGCTTAAATCCCGGCAACACCGTGTTCGATTTGGATGGTCTGGCTGTCATAACCCCTGCTGCAATTCTCAGTTTTAATCGCCGCCATGTTAAGGCGCATTGTTTAGATTGAAAAAGAATCGTTTTTAATAAGCTTATAACTAAAAAATTGGGCGCCGCAGCGCCCGAGTGAGGAGGTGATGCAAAAAATCAAGATCTTAGGTAGGAACCAGCTCCAAACTAGCCTCGCGCCAATGGGTCGCGAACTCAGGCTTGCCGAGGTAATAGCCTTGCAGAAGCGGCGCGCCAGAATCCAGGGCAATGCGATACTGGGTTTCGTTCTCGATGCCTTCGATCACGGCTTTGGCCCCCAGCTCCGTGAACATTTCAACCAGCTTCGGCAATGCACGTTGTACACGCGTATTGGTTTCCGCCTCCCGGATCAAACTCAGATCCAATTTGACGTAGTGAGGCGATAGACGCCACAAACGGTCGAGGTTGGAGTGCTTGCTGCCGAAATCATCCAGTGCGATCTGATAGCCCCGATCGCGGTAGTTATCGATAGCCTCGGTAAGCTGGCGATCCACCTCCACCGCGCTTTCCAGAATCTCGATCACCACTTGCTGGGTCGGTACGGAATTGGCGTGCAGGATGCGCTCGAACACCTTGCCGTGGGCATTGACGCTGACCAATAGCTTGGGATGTACGTTGAGGAACAGCAGGCCCTTATCCTCCGGCAGATGCAGGTAGTTAAGCGTGTGCAGCGTCCGCGCCACCCGGTCGAACTTGACCAGCCTTCCCTGATTGTCGGCAAAACTGAAGGCGAACACCGGGCTTACCGCATCCTGCTCACCGATAGACGGGCGCAGCAGGGCCTCAAAGCCATAGAGTTTATCTTGTTGTCCGGCCTGGTAAATCGGCTGGAACGCGCTACGCAATTGCAGGCCGATGTATTTGCTGACCACCTCGTCACCCTGGGCGCTCAAACCCAGTTCATCCAGGTCGAGATACAGCGCCTCCTTGAGGGCTTCCTTTAATTTTTCGAAACTTTGCTGAACCATGTTTGCTTTCCTTCATCCTGAAAATGCGTTGACTGCGAGTCCTTTAAATGCTGTCCTGGCAACACATCTTCATGATCAAGCTTTCTGTCTGCTTAATTTTTGGCATATATCTGGTCGAACACACTGCCGTCGTTGAAATGCACTTTCTGCACCTGCTTCCATCCGCCGAATAGCTCGTCCACGGTAAACAAGGTCAACTGCGGAAAATCTGCCGCATGGCGTTGGGCAACGCGATCCAGTTGCGGGCGCAGGTGATGACGAGCAGCAATTTCCTGGCCTTCCTCAGAATAGAGATACTCCAGGTAAGCCTGAGCTACGGCCCGCGTCTTGTGCTTGTCGGCGAACTTGTCCACCAGTACCACCGGGTTTTCGGCAAGCACGCTGGACGAGGGATAAATCACTTCGAACTGATCGCCCCCGAGTTCTTTCTTGATCAGCGCTACTTCGTTCTCGAACGTCAGCAGCACGTCGCCGATGCCGCGCTGCACAAAGGTCGTGGTGGCTCCACGGCCGCCGGTATCCAGCACGGGCACATGTTTGAACAACTGGCTGACGTATTCGCGCGCCTTCTTGTCGTCGCCGCCCTTCTTCAGCACCGAGCCGTATGCGGCCAGATAGCCGTAGCGGCCGTTGCCTGATGTCTTGGGGTTAGGGATGATGACGGAGACGCCGGGCTTGATGAGATCGCCCCAGTCCTTGATCACCTTGGGATTGCCCTTGCGCACCAGGAACACCGTCACGGAAGCATTAGGCGCGCTGTTGTTGGGCAGGCGCTTGGCCCAATCGGCGGGGATCAGCTTGCCGCGCTCGCTCAGAATATCGATGTCGCTGGCCTGGTTCATGGTCACCACATCCGCCTCCAGCCCATCGGAGACCGAACGTGCCTGCTTACTGGAGCCCCCATGGGATTGGTTGATGTTGATGTTCTGCCCGGTCTTGAGCTTCCAGTACTGCGCGAAAGCCGGGTTGTAATCCTTGTAGAATTCGCGCGAAACGTCGTAGGAAACGTTCAGCAGCGTTGCGTCGGCAAAGGACAACGCAGGCCAGAGCAGCAAAGCAGCCAATATTTTCTTCTTGAGCATCGGGACCAATTCTGGAAAGTTGGAATGCTCCGCACTATACTGAGCGCAGAAGATAATGTGAAAGAATATAAATTTATATTTTTATAATAAAAACAACTATAGAAATGCCTGCGCTCCAGCAGGTTTAAAATAACAATAATGGCTTCCACTCTTCGCTTCTTACATTCCGCTTCTGCCCAAGATGCTGCACTGGCCGACCCATCGCTGCTCGGTGTCCTGGCTTTTTCGCAAGAGCCATCTTCGGTAAGCGCACCGCTGTTGCAGATCACGACCGCCTATAACGATGCCTCCTTGGAACTGTGGCTGGGCAAGGGCAAGACCATCTCCGGGAATTCAGGCGACATCAGCTACCGCCACGACGGCGAATATTTGTTCGGCACCCTCCACATTGACGAGCCATTGGGCGGATCGATTCCTCCCCTGCAACAAGCTACGGAATCGGCTTATCGCCAGATTTTTACGCTCATGGCATCGCTCGGTTATCCGGTAAGCCTGCGTTTCTGGAATTACATTGCCGACATCAACGCGGTTACTCATGGGCTGGAGCGCTATCGCCAGTTCAACCTGGGACGGCAGGAGGCGTATCTCGCTTCCGGCCGCGAAATCAAGGACGACTTGCCAGCCGCCTGCGCATTGGGAATCGACCAGGGGCCGCTCTCCATCGCTTTTCTGGCTGGCCGCACGCCAGGCTTGCCGATCGAGAATCCGCGTCAAATCAGCGCCTACGACTACCCACAGGATTACGGTCCGCGCAGCCCGACGTTCTCCCGCGCCTATTTGCTGCCGCAAGCGGGGCTGCTGCTGATATCAGGCACGGCTAGCATTGTCGGGCACAAGACCGTTCATGCTGGGGATGTTCGTGCACAAACCCGCGAAACGTTAGCCAATCTGCAAGCTGTGATAACCGCGGCCAACCAGCATTTACCCGGCATCGAACCCAAGCACCTGGCATGCCGAGTGTATATCCGGAACGCCGAGGATAGGTCGGCGATTACCCAAGAAATCGAGCGTATTTGGGGGGCGGATATTCAGGCCAGTTTCGTCCGGGCGGACATCTGTCGTGCCGACCTGCTGCTCGAAATCGAAGCTACTGCCGACCGTAACGCTGCCTTGAACGCATCATGAAACCCTTGCTGTTCGTCTACGATTATCTGGTGATGATCTTCGGATTGCTGTGGCTGGCACTGCTGTGCCTGGTGTGGGCATTGATATCGACACTGCTTTATCCGCTGCTCCCGAGCAATCTCCGCACGCGTATCGGCCGCCGGGCCGTCATGCTCGGCTTTCGCTTCTACCTTGCCAGCCTCACTCTCACCGGCCGCTGCCGTTTCGACCTCAGCGAATTGGATCAGCTCCGCGATGCAGGACCGCTCATCCTGGCGCCCAATCATCCCTGCCTGCTCGATGCCGTGATGATAATTTCCCGCCTGCCTAACGTCGCTTGCGTGATGAAAGGCAAGCTGATGGGCAATGTGTTGTTCGCGTCCGGTGCGCGGCTCGCGGGTTATCTGCCCAATGAATCCATCCAGCAGATGGTGCATCAGGCCTGCGACGATTTCGCTCATGGCAGCCAGTTGCTGTTGTTTCCCGAAGGCACGCGCACTACGCGACGCCCGGTCAATCCGTTCGTAGGAAGCGTAGGGCTGATCGCCCGCCAGGCACAGGTTCCCATTCAAGCCATCTTTATCGAGACCGAGTCGCCTTATCTAGGCAAGGGCTGGCCGTTGCTGCGCAAGCCCGATTTGCCGATCCGCTACAAGGTCCGCCTGGGCAAACGTTTTGAGCCGCAGGACAACCTACGCCGCCTCACGGCCGAGTTGGAAACTTATTTTTCACAAGAACTACAACAACCATGCTGAACGCCTCCGTCACCCACGTGGTGCTCATCCCCAGCTACAATCCCGGCCCCAAGGTGTACGAGACGGTGCAAGCAGCACGGGCACAATGGAATCCGGTTTGGGTTGTCATCGACGGCAGCACCGACGAATCGGTCGCTGGACTGAAAGCGATGGCAGCAGATGACGACGGCCTCACCGTCATCCACTTGCCGCAAAACCAGGGGAAGGGCGCGGCGGTACTGCAGGGCTTGGACCTGGCCTTTGCGCAAGGCTACACGCACGTGTTGACCATGGATTCGGATGGCCAACATCCGGCGGCATTGATCCCCGATTTCATGCAGGCCTCCATCGCCGCCCCGGATGCGATGATTCTGGGCAAACCTATCTTCGACGCGGATGCGCCCAGCATACGCGTCAAGGGCCGGGAAATTTCCAATGGGTGGGCGAATATCGAAACGCTGGGCGCAGGCATTGGAGATTCGCTGTTCGGTTTTCGCGTCTATCCGGTTGCGCCGTTACGCAAGATCATGCAGCGCCATACCTGGATGCGGCGCTTCGATTTCGACCCGGAAGCCTTGGTGCGACTGTGCTGGGAAGGCGTGAGGCCCATCAACCTGCCCGCCCCGGTACGTTATTTCAGTCGCGCCGAAGGCGGCGTTTCGCATTTCAATTACCTGCGCGACAACACGCTGCTCACCTGGATGCATTTCAGGCTCGTCCTCGGATTTTTGTGGCGCCTGCCCGTCCTGCTCTGGCACAAACTCAAGTCGTAACAAGTACGTTTTCTCGCTGTTCAACCCCAAGCCCGGGCGGTATCATGCGGGCAATCCCATTGAAAGCTGCCCCAAATGCGTTATGTTGCCGCCAGCCTACTCAGTGTCGTTTCCACCATCGCTCAGGCCGCCGATCACGATATCGACAGCATTTGCCGTTCGCTTCCACAAACCCAGCCGCTGAAAGTCCTTTGCACCGAGCCTTTGCTCTCGTCGTCGCGCCAGTTGGAGCGCTCCTATTGGAGTGCGCTCGGCAACCTTGCCACCTCGCAAAACTATCGGGAACTACGGCAGGAACGCGAAGCCTGGCAGCGTGATAGCGAGGCTTGCGGCAAACAATCTGCAAATGCAGAAGCGATAGAAGAGTGCTTGTCCCGCGCCATCCTGCACTTCGGCGGCGTGTTGGAATCTCGTTTCGGCGAGGAGGACGAAGACACGCTCGATATGGATGAACTGCTCGAAGCCGCCCGCAAGAAATTGAACGCGCTGGACACCGAGATGCGCAAGGAAGTGGCTCAATGCCGCAAGGAAGCTGCGGACAAGCCCGAAAACCGAAAGCGCACAACTCAAGCTGCGGCACGCGCCGTGTCGCAAGCCTGTTATGACCGCGCTTACCGCTATATGGCATATTCAATATCGCTAGAGGACGAATCCGCCTTGTATTTGTTCAATGCCGCCAGCCAAGGGGCTGAGGCCATCAAAAAAGCCACGGAACAACAGTACGGCGTTCAAGCCACCTTACCCTTCGTTGTCGAGGAACGCACTTCCCGCAATTTCCGCTGAGACATAAGCAAATCGCCGTTTTGAACCTGAAAGATAAATCCATGATCAAGGTTTGGAGCCTGTTCGTCAGGCTAAGCCACTGGCTGCTGGTCGCGGCCTTTTTCACCGCGTTTTCGTTGCGTGATTCGGAG
Organism: Novimethylophilus kurashikiensis; assembly: GCF_003112435.1. Lineage (GTDB taxonomy): Bacteria > Pseudomonadota > Gammaproteobacteria > Burkholderiales > Methylophilaceae > Novimethylophilus > Novimethylophilus kurashikiensis. The sequence continues at coordinate 3,536 of NZ_BDOQ01000025.1, read as the reverse complement.
TGGTATCGACAGATTCACGTCTTTGCCGGTTATACCGCAGGCCTCATCCTCATCGCCCGCATCGTCTGGGGCTTTATCGGTACAGGCTACGAACGCTTTTCGGCGTTTCCCTTCGATATCCCGGCCGCCATCAACTTCGTCAAAACCTTCTTCAGCCATCCCAAGCGCTACATCGGTCATAACCCGGCAGGTAGCCTGGTGATCTACAGTATGCTGGGCATAGGCCTCGTCACCGTGGTCACTGGAATCATCGTCTACAACGACGCCTACCTGCCCTTCTCGTCCGACACCCTGGAATATTTCCACGAATACCCCGCATGGGCCTGGGCAGCACTGGTCGCCATGCATATCTCCGGCGTGGTGGTGGAAAGCTGGCTGCACAAGGAAAATCTCATCGCCGCCATGATCACGGGGAAGAAAAAAGCCCATTGATCACGCCGATTACGGCTTATTTGACGAGGCGGTCGATCAGCGCCAGGTATTGCGCCAATCCTCTTTTAACGGCATAGCGCTCGACTACGGTTTGCCGGGCGTTGTCCCGCAGGGTCTGCAGGCGGTCGGGGTGAGCAAATACCGCATCCACCGCATCGGCCACCTCTACCGGCGAGAAAAAATCCACCAACAGCCCGTTCTCGCCGTGGCTAATCACCTCCTCCACGGGGGCCGTTTTCGATCCGACCACTAGGCATCCCGCCGACATGGCCTCCAGCATGGACCATGACAGCACGAAAGGCACGGTGAGATAAACGTGTGCCGACGACACCTGGAGCAGGCTTCGATAATCGGCGTAGGGAATCTTGCCGAGGAAATGCACGCGCTTGGGGTCGATCTCGACTTCTTGCAGCAGTTTTTCCCGATACGTCTGCCCCTCGGGCAAGGCCCTGCCGTAGCTCACGCCGTCGCCACCGACGATGACGATCTGGGCATTTGGGCGGCGCCTGCAAATCTCTTGCACGGCGTGCATGAACTTGTGAAATCCGCGATACGGCTCGAGATTGCGCGACACGTAGATGACGACCTCATCCGCCCTCGATAGCACCCGCCCGCTGGGCAAGGCAAAGGTCTGCTGGGGGTTGGGCACCATGCCGTCCGTATCGATGCCCTCGTGCACCACGGAAATCTTCTCGCGAAACTCCGCGGGATGCACGGCCTTTTGCCACTGCGTCGGGCTGACGCCGGCATCGCAGGCTTCCAGGTTAAGCAGATGCAGGGCGTTGCGTGTGCGGATTCGCAAGCGATCGTCCAGGCTGAGTGGAAATTCCGGATCGAACCCCGTATCCGCTCCTTCGGCGTGGTAGTAGAACTCGAACAGGCTGAGCAAGGGCGTCGCGGGGAAAATATCCTTCACATACAAGGCCTCGCCCCAGCCCGGATGCGCAATCACGATATCCGGAACGAATCCCTGTTTCTTCAACTCCAGCAGGACCTTGGCCACTGCTTGGCCGTTAAGCACGCCGCTTTCCAGCGAGTGCAGATAGTGATGGGTATGAGGCGATGGCTTGCGGCTCGGCTCGTAGCTAACCCGCTGCTTGATCAAGGGATGGCCCGGCGCCTGAGGCTGGCAGAGGCTCACCACTTGCGAATCCAGGTCGCGCGCTAAATGGGCCGCGAGATGGCGAAACTGCCCGGGGAAGTTCTGGTGGATGAAGAGCGTTTTCATTGTTCTGTCAGATCTTGTTTTCGTCATCATAATCCGCTGTCGGCCGGGTTCCAAACGCCTCGACAAACGCCGCAGAGCCGCGCATCATCTCCTCATACGTTTAACAACCACGAGGAGTACGCCATGTCTGCCCACACCTACAAGCTGATCGAACTCGTCGGTTCCTCCACCGCCGGCACTGATGATGCCATTCGCAACGCCATCGCAAAGGCTGGCGAAAGCGTGCGTCACCTGGACTGGTTCGAAGTCGTTGGAACCCGCGGCCATATCGTGGATGGCAAGGTCGCGCATTTCCAGGTCACCCTGAAAGTGGGTTTCAGGATCGAGGATTGATCGCGACTCAGTGCACTTCTACCGCAACATTCAGGCACTGGACAGCTTCGCCGCAGCTACTGATAGTGCCTTGCACGCCGAGCTACCCGCCGATTGGTGGGTAGTAATTGCCGACGTGGAAGGCTCTACAGCAGCCATCCAGGCAGGGCAATACAAAAAGGTGAATACGGTCGGCGTTGCTTGCATCGCAGCCGTAGCAAACGTCGATCGCGATATCGACCTACCCTTTGTTTTCGGTGGGGATGGAGCCACTTTTGCCATCCCGGAAGCTTTACGCGATCGCGTGATTATCGCCTTGCGCGGCGCACAAAAATTGGCCCGAGAGCAGTTCGGGCTAGTGTTGCGTGCCGGATTGATGCGAGCTGGAGAACTACAGGCAGAAGACTTCTGGATGCGTCTAGGCAAGCTGCGCTTATCGCCGCATGTCACCTTACCGGTGCTATCCGGACGCGGATGGGAAGAGGCCGAGCGTCGGGTCAAGGATAGCGCCAACCGCAGCGTGTTGCGGGTGAATGAATCGGAAGGCCCGGCTGAGGCCAATTTCGAAGGCTTTGAGTGTCGCTGGCAGAACGTACCCAGCTTTAACGATCACAAGCTGTCGCTGCTCGTCGCCGCGACCTCTCAAGATACAGCCACCAACCTGGCCACCTACCAGCGCGTGGTTGCACTGATTCAATCCATCTACGGCGATGTCGCCAAGTACCATCCATTGCGCGCTGAGCGGCTGCAGCTCTCATTCAATCCAACGCAACTCAGCCATGAATGGCGGGTGCGAAGCAACAGCCTGGGTTGGCTCGCACGATGCGGATATTTCGTGCGCCTCTGGCTCCTTAATTGCGCCGGTCACTACCTGTTTTCGCGCAACATCGATACGCAATCCGTGCAATGGAGCCGATATCGGAACGAATTGGTAGATAACTCAGACTTCCGCAAATTCGACGGCATGCTGCGCATGGTAATGGACGGTTCGGAAGAACAGGCAAGGCGGTTGCAAGCCAGACTGGATGAGGAATATGTCGCCGGGCGACTGGTCTACGGCATGCACAAATCGCGCGAAGCTCTCGTTACTTGCCTAGTTCGGTCCTACACAGGTAGCCACATGCACTTCGTCGATGGCAGCGACGGCGGCTATGCCCTCGCCGCCACCGATCTCAAAGCCAAGTTGCACCGACTTAAAACGGTCACAACAGCAGAGCCCTGATCAAACGAGCGTGAAAGCGCCAGCAGTGAGCGAATGGACACCGGTCAATGTTGCGAATTGAACAGCAGCACTACTACCGACTGCATCAGCATCGTAATAAAGCGCACCGCTCGTGCTATCGAACAAAATGTGCTGTGAGGTCAACCCCGTGAAAGTACCGGCCCCAGACAGGAACTCGCTGCTCATCAAGGTATGGTCGGTGTTGACGCCTGAAATATCAATGAAGAGGCTGGCACTCAACTCAAAGTGATCGATACCCAAGGCAAAATCGGTAACAACATCGACATTGCCAGCACTATCCAACGGGGTATCGAAACGGAATACATCGGCCCCAGCTCCGCC
>NZ_BDOQ01000024.1 GCF_003112435.1 Novimethylophilus kurashikiensis | reverse complement strand
AGCTGGCCGCCGTCTGTGCCCGTTTGGGTCGTATTCCCGCACCGGATGAATATTTGGCGATGGTGGGCGACAAATTGAGCAAGGATGCTTCCAGCATCTACCGCTACCTTAGCTTCGACCAGATGCCGGGGTATGCGCCCAAGAAGGTGATTCCTATCGTCGAGGCGGCGTAAGTACTCAATGCAAGAACGACAAAGCCGGCCTTGTGCCGGCTTTGTCGTATGTGTGAATGTGGTTTTTTAATTGTATAGTTCACACCACAACAATTTTTCGGGGCAAGCCTCGATGTATAAATTCGTCAAACGCTATTTCCGCCAATACTTGGTCTATGCCTGCGTGTTCAGCGCGTTCATCAATATCTTGATGTTGACGTTGCCGATCTACATGATGCAGACCTTCGACCGCGTGTTTACCAGCCGCAGCAACGAGACTTTGTTCATGCTGACACTGGCGGCGACGTTCGCGCTGGGTATTTCCTGGGCATTGGAGTTGTTGCGGGCGCGATTAATGGGAAGCGCCGGAGTGATCATGGACGAACACTTGGGCCGACGAGTGCTTTCCGGGGTGATCCGCCATGCCGCTCGGTTGGAAGGTAAGGATCACGCTCAGGGGCTGCGCGATGTGGCGGTAATGCGTACTTTCTTGACCGGGCAGAGTGCATTTTCGCTGTTCGATGCGCCTTGGGCCGTGTTCTACATGGTGATCATTTACCTGTTCCACCCGCTGTTGGGCGCGGTGGCAACAGTGGGCGCAGTGCTGCTGTTTGCACTGGCAGTGGCCAATGAAAAGCTGACACGCCAGCCGCTCCGCGATGCGAGCCAGGCACAACGCCGCTCCAGCCGGTTTATCGATGCCGCATTGCGCAATGCTGAGGTGGTCAGCGCGATGGGAATGCAGGCCGGGGTGGAGCGCCGCTGGCACGATTTCAACGCCGAAGTGATCGGCCTGCAAGGCACTGCAGCAAATCGCGCCCTGCTGATCACGACGACGACTAAAAGCCTGCGTACGCTGATCCAGGTGGCCATGATGGCAGCTGGGGCTTGGTTGGTGATCGACCAGCACGTCACGCCGGGCATCATGATGGCCGGGACACTGATTCTTTCCCGTGCCTTGGCGCCGGTAGAAACCGCCATCAGCACCTGGAAGCAGTTTGTCGAGGCGCGTGAATCGTTCGCCAACATGGATAAATTGCTGGCCGCCACCCATGCCGAGCAGGGCATGGAGCTTCCTGCGCCCAAAGGGCTTCTCCAGGCTGACCGCGTGACCTTTGCCGCACCCGGTACGCAGCGCATGACGCTGAAAGGCATTTCATTTGAATTGCAGCCCGGCGAAACCGTGGGCGTGATCGGTCCCAGCGCGGCGGGAAAATCAACGCTGGTACGCCTGTTGGTGGGCGTGTGGAAGCCGATGAACGGGGCCGTGCGATTGGATGGGGCCGACGTATCGACTTGGCCGCGTGAGCACATCGGGCAGTTCGTGGGCTATCTGCCGCAGGACGTCGAGCTTTTCGCCGGCAGCGTGGCGGAAAACATCTGCCGGCTGGGCGATCCGGCGACCAGCCACGAAGCGATTGTGAAAGCCGCCCAACTGGCCGGTGTGCACGACATGATTCTGCGCCTCCCCAAGGGCTACGACACGGAAATCGGTGAGAGCGGCACAGTGCTTTCCGGCGGCCAGCGTCAGCGTATCGCCCTGGCGCGGGCAGTGTATGGCGATCCGTGCTTGGTCATCCTCGACGAACCCAACGCCAACCTCGACGCCGAGGGCGAAGAGGCGCTGGCGCGCTGCATCCACGGCTTGCGGGAGCAGGGAGCAACCTTGGTGATCGTGACGCACAAACCCAGCGGGCTCACACAGGCTGACAAGATTCTGGTACTGCGCGACGGTGCGGTGGAGTTGTTTGGGCCGAGAACCGAGGTCATGGCGAAATTTGCACGGCCGGCGGGTGCGCCGCAGATGGCCGTGGTGAAGGAAGGTGGCAACAATGTCTGAGGCAACCACAGCCGCGCATCCGGGTTATCCCGATCCGCGCAAGCAGGCGCGCCAGGCTATCGTATGGGGCATGGGCTTGATCGCGGTGCTGTTCGGCGGGCTGGGCTCGTGGGTGGCTTTTGCACCATTGCACGGCGCAGTGGTGGCGCCAGGGCAGGTCAAGGTGGAGAGCAGCCGCAAAACGGTGCAGCACCTGGAAGGCGGGCTGGTGAGCGAAATCCTGGTGAAGGAAGGCGACCTGGTCAAGGCCGGGCAGCCGCTTATCGTGCTGGAAAGCACGCAGGTCGACGCCCAGTACAACATGTTGCGCGACCAGTTGGATGCCGAACTGGCCCATGCGGCGCGCCTGACCGCTGAAAAAAACAGCGCGGCGCGTATCACTTATCCCGAGGAGTTGCTGAAACGGAACCAGGAAACCAAGGTGGCCGACAGCATGCGCAACGAGACGCGCATTTTCGAAACACGACGCGAAACCCTTAACGGCGAAATCGGCCTGTTGCGTAATCAAATTGCCGAAGTGCAGGGCGAAATTACTCATCTCAATGCGCAAGTGGCCGCAAGCAACAAGAGTATCGGTTACCTCAACGACGAGTTGGCGGCGAACGAAACCCTGGCCAAAAAAGGCTTCGTCTCTGCCCCCAAGGTGTTGCAGCTTAAGCGCGGGCTGTCGGACGAAGAAGACAAGCAGGGCGAATACTCAGCCAATATCGCCCGCGCCAAGCAAAAGTCAGCCGAGTTGCAGCTCCGCATCGCCAGCCTCAAGGACGAATACGCCAAGCAGGCCAGCGACGAACTCAAGAAAAGCCAGGATCAGGTGTTCGATTTGCAGGAACGACTGCGTGTGCCCGAGGATGCCATGAAGCGTCAAACCATCACCGCACCGGTCGAAGGCCGGGTGGTCGACCTGAAGGTGCATACGATAGGCGGCGTTATTGCCGCGCGCGAGCCGCTGATGGACATCGTGCCACAGCAAAGCGGCCTGATCGTTGAGAGCAAGGTCAAGGTGGATGATATCGACGACCTGCAAATGGGCATGGGCGCCGAGGTGCGCTTGTCCGCTTTCAAGCAGCGCATCACGCCGTTGGTGAAGGGCAAGGTGGTGTATATCTCAGCGGACAGCCTGGTCGACGAAACCACACATGTGCCGTACTACAAGATGCACGTTCAGGTCGATGCTGCTTCGCTGAAGGAGGCCGGCAACAATGTGGGTTTGTACCCAGGCATGCCGGCCGAAGTTTATGTCATCACTCAGGAACGCACCGCGCTGGAGTATTTGTTGCAGCCGATCACTGATACCCTGCGTCGAGCGTTCCGCGAACCTTGACCGGTAGCGCAGGCGACCTGCCTACGCTCGCCACTCCTTGATCGATACGCAATTAGCTATCGTATTTCAATATTACGTGTCAATTGCTCTTCTTGACAAAGACCATTCCGCAGCGACTCTTGGTATCAATCCGTATTTACGCAGCATTAAAGCTCGACGTTAATCAATAAGGGTTTGTCCTGATTGGCATTGAAAATGCCGTGGCTATACTGGATTGCCAAGGGGGCTGCGGTTGCAATGGAAATACTGGTGCTAGGACGATGCGTGGTGGTGGGTGTGGTGGTGACGGCTTGTGCGGCACCTCAGACGCGGCAGGTGCAAGTGGATGATCGAGCCAATCAGGAAGAAATGCGGTTGCAGAACGCTTTAGCGTTTGAAGGATTGCTGAGTGACGACCTGCGCCTGCAAAAAATCGCTGCCAACCTCAAGCTTAAAGCAGCATCGTTGTGCGGTAACCTGGTGAGCAACGGCGTGGGCTTCTATGCCTTGAACCAGGATATGTTGCCCGAGCAATTCCGTGAGGCCGCCAAGGCCCAGGTGCATGTCGGACTACGACCTAGGGTGCTGGCCGTTTATCCAGGCTCCGCCGCAGAGGAAGCAGGGTTCCAGGTAGAGGACGAAATCATCGCCATTAATGACTGGATCATTCCGCATGGCGATAAAGCGGCTAAGACGGTAGCTGAGAAAACCGACGCACTGCTCAAGGACGGTAAGTTGCTCAACTTCAAGATTGACCGTAAGGGCATGGAGCAAACGCTGGCACTGGTACCTAGGAAAGAATGCGGTATTCCCGTGGTATTGAACGAGAGCGACGAATTGAACGCCTTCGCTGATGGCAAGAACGTGTTCATCACACGCGGCATGATGCGCTTTGCCCAGAGCGATACCGAACTGGCACTGGTGGTGTCGCACGAGATGGCACACGACACCATGGAACACATGAAGGCCAAGACCACCAACTATATCCTGGGGACCTTGGTGGATATCCTGTTCGCAGGCGCGGGAGCCAATACGCAAGGTGCTTTCGGCAATCTAGCGGCTGGTGCGTATTCGCAAGAGTTCGAGGCTGAGGCGGATTACGTGGGCATGTACATCATGGCTGCTGCCGGGCAGGACCTTGATAGTGCGCCAAAATTCTGGCGTCGTCTGGCTGCAGCTCATCCGGGTAGCATCAAGGCAAATTATTCCTCGACCCACCCGTCTTCGGCCTATCGATTGCTTGCGCTCGACAAGACGGTGCAGGAAATCAAGGATAAGCAGGCACGGGGTGCAACGCTTACGCCTGAGATGAAGCGCCCTTCTGTCCCTCCATCCTCGGCGGCAGGTAATTCCGTTCTCCAAGGCCCGATACAGTCAACTCAAGCTCAGCCTGTCCAAACACAGTCAACCAAGTTGATGTTGGCCGAAACGATCAGCGGCAACTTTAACGGCAAGGAAATTCCGACTACAGGTTTGGGCAGTTTGGTCAAACGTATCGGTATCAAGTTCACGCTAACCAATCTTAGCGATCGTGAACTTGTTGAAGTCGAAGGAAAGGTGAAGCTGCAGGACGATGCTGGGAAGGAAATCGGTACCGTATCGATCCATGCCGCTAATTCTATTCCCGCTGGCGAAAGTCTGGACATCGTCCAGTACGTGTACCCGTTGGTGTTTCCAGGTTACGCAAAACTACGAGATATCGATCAGGGTGTAATCCAAACAGAATTTGAATTCACTTCCGTCAAATTTATAGATGGAATTTTTATCAGAAAATAATAATTTTCTTTTAAATATTGCTTATCGGGGAGTATTGTCAGTTTCGCGTCAGTTTCGTTTTCTAAATTCGGATAAGGCCATCGGCTAAAAGGGGTTAAAAACAGCAGCAGCATAAATCAGGCGAGGCAGGGTCTTTCGTCCGGCATGCAGTTGAGGACGGATGAAAGGTGAGCAGTTATTAGGCTTGGGGGAGAACCATGATCCAGTCAAAAATAAATCGCAGCCTGATTTTGTTAGCATCGTTGCTCTCGTTGGTGGCCGCACTTCCGGCGCAGGCGGTGCCGAGTTTTGCCAGGCAGACCGGCGAAGATTGCGCCGCTTGTCATACCAGTTTTCCCGAGCTCACGCCTTTCGGCCGTAACTTCAAGCTGAACGGCTACACGCTGGGCGAACGCCAGATGTTGCCGCTGGCGGCGATGATGCAGTTTTCCATGACGCACATCGACAAGCAGACTTCCGACGGAAACAAATACATGATGCGGCAGAACGACCCGCAGTTCGACGGCGCGAGTCTGTTCCTGGCGGGCAAGATTTCCGACAATGCCGGCGGATTCATCCAGTGGACGTACGAAAACCTGGATCACCTGCGTAACGATGGCACCACTATCGCGCACCACAGTCATGTCGACAATACAGATCTCCGGCTCGTCGGCACGTATGACCTGTTCGGCCGGGATACGGTCGTGGGCTTGGTCCTCAACAACAACCCGACAGTGCAGGACGTATGGAACAGTACCCCAGCATGGGGATTCCCCTTCAATGGGTCCAAGCTGCCCGATGTTGGCGGACCGGGCGGCAGTCCGCTTCCTAGCGCTGGTACGCAAATCGACGGCGGATTGGCGCAGACGGTAGAAGGGCTGGGTGGTTATTTCTGGTGGGATCGTCATCTCTATGGCGAATTGTCTTTCTACGGTACGGCCGACGGTTTCTGGCGTCCGCTCAGCAAGGGCGCATGGTACAAGTCTACCGGACCCACCTTGGCGGGCCGCGACAATCCTTACTGGCGTCTGGCCTGGAACCAGGATTGGGGCGCACATTCGTTGATGGTGGGCACCTATGGCATGCGGGTCGATATGTATCCCGATCCTACCGTGACTTCCGGCCCTACCAATCGATTTACGGATACGGCGCTCGATGCTCAATACCAATACATTTCCGATCCGCACATCATCACCGCACAAGCCACCTATATTCACGAAAAACAGGAATACGCTGCCGGTGCCTTCGACCCGAGTTGCGCCGCTGCGGGAAGCGGTACACCGTGTAATAGTAGCGACACGCTAAATACTTTCAGGGCTAAATTGAGTTATCTGTACGACCGGAAGTACGGTGCGACCTTGGCTTATTTCCAAACCCTCGGCCGCGCCGATTTGGGCTTGTATAACGGGGCCAGCGCCAAGCCGGATACTCGCGGATATATCCTCGAGGCCGACTACAACCCCTGGACCAACGTGCGCTTTGCGCTCCAGTACACGGGCTACACCAAGATCAACGGGGGCAACAACGGCTACGATCCCGCCAGTCCGTCCCGAAAAGCGAGCGATAACAATACGCTGTTTCTTAATACGTGGTTCGCCTTCTAAGACTGGAGAATGCCATGATCACCCGTATCCTGTTTTTGCTGGGCCTCATCGTTGCCATGCCGGTCTTGGCTGCAGAAGAAGGCGCCAAACTCGACCGCCAGTTGTGCTCCATCTGCCATGGACCGGGCGGCACGACCAGTTCGGAACTCTTCCCCCAGCTAGCCGGCCAGCCAGCGCCTTATCTTATCAACCAGCTTAAGGGATTCCGCGATAAATCCCGCGCCGATCAAAACGCTAAGCGTTTCATGTGGGGCGTCAGTTCGCGGCTGACGGATGAGGACATCCAACACTTGGCGAGCTTTTACGAGCAGCAACCCCCATTGCACGGCACCGTGACCAATACCGCCGAGAGCCAGCTCGGTGCCAGAATATTCACGCAAGGCATGGCCGATAAGGGCGTTCCGCCCTGCATGTCATGTCACGGCGAGAGAGGCGAAGGGCATGGGGAGATACCTAGGTTGGCGGGCCAGCATGAGACGTATCTGAAGCGCCAACTCAAGGTGTTCTACGGCAACGATCGGCCGGCGGCCACGGCCATGCATGAGGTGGTCAAGGGGCTATCAGACGCGGATATCCAGGCGATTGCCCAGTATTTGCAAGCACAGTGAGTTCAAGCGTCAATAACAAGAGGAAAAACAATGGCGAGCGACAAGGATGACATTAAATGGCTGGCGGCACCGGAAGATCACGATTATCCGGCAGCGGAGTCTTATCTGGGGTTGATCTACGACAGTAACGAGGCCGCATCTTTCGTGCAGTTGTTGCACTCGGCACCTATCTCGGCTTTCAAAGCGAAGGATATTTTCCGGGCCTCTGGACTGTCATTGCTGGGTGTGAGCAACTCTCATGTAGAGAAGGACCGCAAGAAAATCGTGGGAGGCAAATCGCTCTCGCCCTTGCTGCTGGTGCGAGATCGAGTCAACGGCAGAGTGGTGATCGCGGACGGATACCACCGGCTATGTGCGGTCTACGAATACGACGAGGATGCTTTTATTCCTTGCAAGATCGTCTGATCGTCCTGCGTCCTGCATAAAAAGACGACGGGGATTTCTCCCCGTCGTCATCCAATATCCGAGCAATTGTTCGCAGCCTGACGCTAAGCGAAATTGAACGAGCCCATGGATTCGTTGGAGTCCAGCCGGCGCTTGCCCATGAAGCCGAGCAGTACCAGACCGGCCAGCATCATGGCGTAGGTGGAAGGCTCGGGTACGGCGGCGGTCATGCCGAAGAAGGTTTCATGGCCGCCAGTGGCGTCGATGGCGGTAGCCAGCAAGCCGACGCGGTTGGAACCATCCCAGAACGATTGTGCCTGGGCTGCCTGGGTGGAGTCCAGGCCGAACAGGAAGCCTGCCTTGCCGGTGCCGACGTCGGTGCTGGAGAAGCTGATCGGCGTAAAGGCGCCGGAATTCCACAGGGCGGTGCCGGTGGGGCTGTAGATGGTGGCCACCAGGTTCTGCAAGGTAATGCCATTGGTGTCGTTGCCCGGTTCGACCGGGTTGAACACGATGCGCAGGTCGGAGGCGGAGCTGCCGAAGGTGCTGAGCGCCAGCGTCTGGTTGATGGCCTGGGTATTGCCGCTGGTGACATCCATGCTGCCGTTCCAGCTTACCGACCCGGTCTCGGTGGTGGTGTTGGCGGGCGATGTTATGGTCAGCAAGGTGTTGACGGCACCCAGGCCCGTACCTGTCATATCGACGGGGCCGAGGTATTGCAATGTGGCGTTGGCGTTGCTGGCTGCAAAGGCGAGCGCAATGGAGCCTGCCACGGTTAGAAGCTTGGTATTCATGGATCCTCTCCTGCAAAAGGTTGATGTGGCTGCAGGATGACGGCGAAAGCGTCTTGGAGTTTTAAAGGCGCCTAGGGTCTTCCTGGCAAAAGCAGGGTAATCGCTGAGATTGGCTCGTTCTGTACGCTGTCGCGCACAAGTGGAACTTTTTAAAAGTGGGGACGTCGTCCGCTGAATCCCGACGTCCCGAGGGCTCGTTTAGTTGAGGTTGTCCGCTGCGGTCAGCACGACCTTGTCCGCGACGAAATTGACGTTGATGAATCGTTTATCGTCGCCCCAGGTGCAGATGCGAATGCCGAGCGCTTCGCTGCATTTGGTCGGCGCGCCGATGATGGCTTTCACTTCGTCGTAGCTCATGCCGTTCTTGATCTTGCCGTAGTTTTCTACGGTGAGACGGTTGCATGCGGCCAGCAGCAATACGAGGCCGACTAGGCTTAAGATGCGGATCATTTTCATTCGACCACCCCGCAAGCCACGCGTGGACCGCCGCCGCCCAATGGTTTGGGATCATCGCTGTAGTTGTCGCCGCCGGCGTGGATCATGAGGGCATGGCCCTTGATATCCGTCAGCTTGAGATGCGGGGCGAGTAATTGCTTCACTGCCTCGCCGTTGTCGTTCACTTCCAGCGCGGGCAGGTCGCCGGCATGGCCGGAGCCTTCCGGGCCGGTGTGTTTACCCGATTTGTTCGGATCGTAATGGCCGCCCGCTGCGTGTCCTGCCGTCATCACGCCATCCTTGTCGGCCGTTTCGCAGCTCGGTTTCTCATGCACGTGAAAACCATGCAGGCCAGGCGTCAATTCCCCGAGGTCCGGGTCGATGAGCAAGCCTTTTTCTGAATCGGTGAGCTTGACCGTGCCGATCATCTTGCCGACGCCGGCATTGCTGATGGCGCGGATGATGACGTATTCCTCGTCGGCTTGCGCCAGCAGCGGCGAGGCAAGCATCGCGGCGAGGAGGGCCGAGAGTAGGGCGGAGCGGGTATGCATGAGAATCTCCTTGTGATTGTTGGCTGGATTATAGAGCAGGGCGAGTTCAACAGTGCAGGGAGCGTTGAACTGCGCGGTGTAATTTCAAAGGCGAGGCAAGTGGTCAACGCCGATGGGGCGGATGCGTTATTGGTCCGTGCATTTCGCATATTTTCCCAAGGAGATTGCAATGAACAAGTTGATCGGTTTTTGTGCTGCGTCGCTTTTGGCAGTGATTTCCATGAACGTTAACGCGGCCGACCCTGAGCCGCCCATGGGTCATGGCCGCATGCTGGAGCAGGCCGACACCAACCACGACGGCAAGGTCAGCCTGGAAGAGTTCAAGGCGGCCCACGAGAAACGCGTGGAAGCCATGTTCAAGAAGATCGATGCCAACGGCGACGGTTTCATCGACAAGGACGAAATGCGCAAGGCGCGCGAAGCGATGCATGAACGCATGCACGAGCGCATGGAAAAACGGCAGGGCATGCACGACCAGATGCACGACACCAAGCCGCAGTAACGGCATCCTTAAATACCCCGGATGCGCGGGTGGTGTCATCCGGGGTAAGATTCGGCATTACATAAGAGAAGTCTGTTTTTCAGAATGTCCGACCACCATCATTCCCACGCGCATTCTCATCCTCACGAGCACCACGATCATCATCATGGCGGTCAGCTAAGCCTGGCGTGGCCGATTGCGCTGACGCTGGGATTTGCCGTGGTCGAGGCAGTGGGCGGCTGGATGACAGGCTCGTTGGCCTTGCTGGGCGATGCCGGACACATGCTGTCCGACGCCGCGGCACTGGGGTTGGCCTGGCTTGCCGCACGCATCGCGCTGTTGCCCGCCACCAAACGGCATAGCTACGGCCTGGCGCGGATCGAAGTCATCGTCGCGCTGGCAAACGGGTTGTTCATGCTGGCAGTGGTCGGCGGTATCGTCATCGAGGCCGTACACCGGTTTTCCGAGCCGCAACCGGTCGCGGGCAAGGAGGTGATGGTAATCGCCTTCATCGGCCTCCTGGTCAACATGGCTGCTGCCTGGCATCTGCACAAGGGCGAACACAGCATTAATTCACGCGCGGCTTTGCTGCATGTCATGGGCGACATGCTGGGCTCGATTGCCGCGATTGTGGCTGGCGCGGTCATCTATTTCACCGGCTGGACGCCCATCGACCCGATTCTTTCCCTGGTCATCTCGCTCCTTATTGTCGGCTCAACGTTTACTTTGCTGCGCGAGGCTGTGCATGTGTTGATGGAGGGGGTGCCCTTCAATATCGACCTGCATGAGGTCCAGCAAGCCATGGACAACGTCGAGGGCGTATTAACAACACATCACGTCCACATCTGGATGCTCTCGTCGGGGCGGATCGCATTGTCGGCGCATATCGTGGTGCATGACCTGCAAGGCTGGATGCGAGTGCTGCCAGCCCTCCGGCTTATGTTGGAGGAGCGCTATGGCATCAATCACGTCACTTTGCAGCCTGAGACGGAGCAGTGGCTGAAAGAGCATCCGGAAATGAAGCTGGATTGCTAGATTTGCCGAACTAATAAATCAAGGTTGCTGCTTTTCCTCGGGGGGGCCGTGGACAAAGATAAAACAGTTGCAATCGATTCCGGCGTGAATAACCGGCTTAACGGTTTCCTTCGCCTAGGGCTTCGGGCTTTGAGCCTGGTCATCGCATATTATCTTGCGGCCAGGTTCAGCATGGCGTTCACGACTTCTCCCGATGGCGTTGCCGTCATCTGGTTGCCCAATGCCTTCCTGCTGGTGGCCTTGTTGCTCAATCGAGGGCGACATGCCTGGATGCTGTTGCTCACGGTTTTTGCCGAGGTTGCGGCCGATATCCCGGTTTTTCGCTGGTATGAGGCAGCCATCATTAGCGGGGTGAATATTACCGAGGTGTTCATTACCTACGGCCTATTGCGATGCTTGGGCGTGTTGCGACTGGAACGCCTGGAATCTCAAGTGCGTTTTCTGGTGGCCGGGCCGTTGATCGGCGCTTTCATTGGGGGTCTGCTAGGCGCGGTGGTAATCAAGTACTTTCATGGGGCTGAAGAAAGCTATCTCTCGATCGCAAGAGTGTGGTGGTTCGGCGATGCCCTGGGGCTACTCGTCACCACCCCGCTGCTGCTAAGTATTTTTCACCATGGAAAAGTCCGTTCGTTGGTCGTCCGCCGTGATTATCTGGCGGGATATCTAGCCTTGATCGCAGTCTTGGCAATCTATGTCAGCCTGATCGTCATCTATAAAGATGTCTTGCTGACCCCTGCGATACTGTTGCCCCCCATGCTGTATGCGGCGCATCGGTTGAAGCTTGGTTTTGCCACGGTTTCCGTCGCACTGACATCCTTGACGCTGGCGATATTGGTCACGGCCGGCGTGCCCTTGTTCGGCGACGCCCGGCTGATCGTCGGGATTCTGCATGCCCAGGAGTTCATTTTCATCATGAGCATCATGAGCCTGGGTTTTGCGGTATTGATGGCAGAAATCGAACAGCATAAGTATCAACTCGAGCAGCGAGTGGCCGACCGCACCCGGGAGTTGGCCCAGCTTAACCAGCAACTGACATTGATGGCCCAGACCGATGCCCTGACGGGGTTGCTCAACCGTCGGGCAATTTTCGAGTTGGCGACGCAAGATGTCGATCGATGCCTGCGCTACGGAAGACCGTTGGCGATCCTGATGCTCGATGTGGATATGTTCAAGTTGGTCAATGACCAGTACGGCCATCAGGTCGGGGATGTCGTGTTGGCGCGAGTCGGACGCGTGCTGCAAGAGTCTTTGAGAACCAGCGATAAGTCGGCTCGCTACGGTGGGGAAGAATTTATTGTAGTGGCACCGGAGGCTAACGAGGCCACTGCCAGCGAACTCGCCGAACGGCTGCGTGAAATTGTTGCGGGGCAGACGATTCAGGCAGAGGGGTACGAGATAAAAATCACGGTAAGTATCGGTTTTTCACTGCTGCGGCAAGGAGACGATTTTGCCCAGTTAACCAAACGCGCGGATGAGGCTTTGTACCTGGCGAAAAGATACGGGCGTAATCGAGTTGAGAAAGCTTAACCGCAACAACTGACATCAGGCATGACTTCTGCACTTAAAGACTGGGATATTTTTTGCGCTGTCGTGGATAACTACGGCGATATCGGCGTGTGTTGGCGATTGGCGCGACAGCTGGTGGCTGAGCACGACATTTTTGTTCGGCTATGGGTTGACGATCTCTCCAGTCTGCAACGCCTGTGCCCTGAAGCCTTGCCGGAACTCGATGTGCAGCTGTTGTCTGGGGTGGAAGTACGACAATGGCGAGATGTATTCCCTGAGGTTGTGCCGTCGGCTGTGGTTATTGAGGCTTTTGCCTGTGAGCTGCCTGAAAACTACGTGGCGGCAATGGCTGAATTGCCGGTGAAGCCACTCTGGATCAATCTCGAATACCTGAGTGCAGAAAGTTGGGTTGCGGGATTCCATGCCGGCACCTCGCGGCATCCTTCCTTGCCGTTGACCAAGTATTTCTACTTTCCCGGATTTACCCCAGAAACCGGCGGCCTGTTGCGAGAGAAAAACCTGGGGCAGGGCTTCGATGCGTTGGATTTCTGGCAACGCCACGGTATTCTGCAACCGCAGCCCGACGAAGTGCGCATTTCCTTGTTCGGCTATGAAAACCAGGCCGTTCCCAGCCTGCTTAAGACTTGGGCGAGCGGCCCGCAGCCGGTGACTTGCTTGCTGCCGGAAGGACGCATCGCGGCCGATGTCTACGCATGGTTCGGCGCTGCCGTGCCTGTAATGAGACGTGGCAACCTCACCGTGCGCGTGATGCCCTTCCTGGCACAGGACGAATACGACCAACTGCTATGGGCATGCGATTTCAATTTCGTACGCGGTGAGGATTCCTTTGTTCGCGCCCAATGGGCAGGAAAACCGTTTGCCTGGCACATTTATCCGCAGCAGGACAATGCCCATTGGCCCAAGCTAAACGCCTTTCTCGATTTGTATTGCCAGGGATTGCCTGCGGATGCAGCGGCAGGTCTGGGAGACTTCTGGCACGGGTGGAATCGAGGAACGGATGTATCCCAGACCTGGTCTGAATGTTGGAATAAACGGGCGGATTTCGAGCAGCACGCTCGTCGCTGGCGCGATACGCTCGAGGCTCAGGACGACCTTGTGCAGAAACTGGTATTTTTCTGTAAAAACAAGGTATAATCCGCGCCTTTTGGATGTTTGGCGACCGTCCCGTTGCCATCTTTAGGAAGCGAAAGTTATGAAAACCGCACAGGAACTCCGCGTAGGCAACGTCGTCATGGTGGGCAACGACCCGCTCGTCGTGCAAAAGACCGAATACAACAAGTCCGGCCGTAACTCTGCCGTGGTGAAGATGAAGTTCAAGAACTTGCTCACCGAAGCGCCGAGCGAAAACGTCTACAAGGCTGACGACAAGTTCGAAGTCGTCGTACTCGACAAGAAGGAGTGCACCTATTCCTACTTCGCCGACCCGATGTATGTGTTCATGGACGCCGAGTACAACCAGTACGAAGTTGAAGCCGAGAACATGGGCGATGCGATCAACTACCTCGAAGACGGCATGGCTTGCGAAGTCGTGTTCTACAACGAGAAGGCGATCTCCGTCGATCTGCCGAACTCTGTCGTTCGTGAAGTGACCTACACCGAACCCGCCGTCAAGGGAGATACCTCCGGCAAGGTCATGAAGCCCGCGAAGATCTCCACCGGCTTCGAACTGCCGGTTCCGCTGTTCGTTTCCACCGGCGACAAGATCGAAATCGATACCCGCACCGGCGAATACAAGAACCGCGTGAAGTAACAAAAAACGTAGCGCAGGCCGAGCGCCTGCATTGCGAAAAAGGCAGCCGATTGGCTGCCTTTTTGTTTTTCCGAATGGCGTTTTTCCTGATGCAGCGCTTACAATCGCCGTTTTAGCTGGATACCGATCACAAGCATGACCGCTTTCAACCCCGACTGCCGCCTCTGCCCCCGACTTTCGACTTTCCTCGATGAAGTCAAAATTGAAAACCCCGGTTACTTCTGTCGCCCCGTGCCTCCTTTTGGTGCAGCCCAGCCGCGGCTGCTCATTGTGGGACTGGCGCCGGGATTGAACGGTGCAAACCGCACCGGTCGCCCGTTTACCGGTGACTATGCGGGCGTTTTGCTGTATTCGACCTTGCAGCAGTTCGGATTCTCGACTTCCGGCGAGCCTTTGGATGCTTCGGGTTGGGCGAACCCTGAACTTAACCTGATCGACGCCCGCATCACCAATGCCGTCAAATGTTTGCCGCCAGCCAACAAGCCTGAAACTTCAGAAGTGGTGACCTGCAATGGCTACTTGGCATCCGAGTTGGCGGGGTTGCCGCAAGGTTCGGTAGTGCTAGCTTTGGGTAACGTGGCACATGCTGCGGTGCTGCGCGCATTCAAGCTCAAACCCAAGGATTATGTGTTCGGCCATGGGGTGCGGCACGTGCTCCCCAATGGGCGCGTGCTTTATGACAGCTACCATTGCAGCCGCTACAATACCCAGACGAGGCGCCTGACCGAGGACATGTTCCATGACGTGTTCAGGCATATCCGCAACGAACTGGAGGATTGACGATGCCTTATATCAACGTCCGTCTCGCCGGCAACCTGACCCGCGAGCAGAAGGAAAAGATTGCGCAGGAAATCACCGAAACCATGCAGCGCCACGCACACAAGCCACCTTCCTATACTTATATCACCTTCG
The DNA here is from genome assembly GCF_003112435.1 of Novimethylophilus kurashikiensis. Classification (GTDB taxonomy): domain Bacteria; phylum Pseudomonadota; class Gammaproteobacteria; order Burkholderiales; family Methylophilaceae; genus Novimethylophilus; species Novimethylophilus kurashikiensis. The sequence goes on along the minus strand of NZ_BDOQ01000024.1, from coordinate 10,989 downwards.
ATGAGGTGGAAATGGAAGACTGGGCCATCGCCGGCAAGCTGCTGGGTTAAGCCCGAGTAGGAACGCGGGGAGGGCTTTCGGGTCTTGTGGAAGTGCTCTCCGCCTTAATCTTTAGTATATGTTCGACGCCAAAACCGTACTTAAAAGCATCCCCGATCTTCCCGGCGTTTATCGCATGATCAATTCGGCCGACGAGGTGATCTACGTCGGCAAGGCGCTCAACCTCAAGAAGCGCGTTTCATCGTATTTTCAGAAGAATATCCCTAGTCCGCGCACTCGCATGATGGTGTCGCAGATCGCCCGCATCGAGACGACCGTCACCGGCTCCGAGGCCGAAGCGCTGCTGCTTGAGAACAACCTGATCAAGAGCTTGATGCCGCGGTACAACGTGGTGTTTCGCGACGACAAGTCCTACCCCTACATCATGCTTTCGGGCGACCGTTTTCCGCGGCTGGCTTTCCATCGCGGATCGCAGCAGAAGCCGCATCAGTATTACGGGCCGTTTCCCAGCGCTTTGGCGGTGCGCGAGAGCATCCAGCTGCTGCAAAAGGTGTTCAAGCTGCGGACTTGCGAGAACACCGTGTTTTCCAACCGTTCGCGTCCTTGCCTCCAGCACCAGATCGACCGCTGCACGGCGCCCTGCGTCGATTTCATCTCGGAAGACGATTACAAGCGCGACGTATCGCATGCCGCCATGTTCCTGGAAGGCAAGGAACAGCAGGTGCTGGACGATTTATCCGAGAAAATGATGGAGGCCGCCGAGCAGCAGGAATACGAGCTTGCCGCAGTCTATCGCGACCGTATTCAGAGCCTGCGACAGGTGCAGCAGCGCCAGTTCGTGACCGATTTCCGCAGCGGTGACGCCGACGTGGTGGCCTGCGTGATCGAGCACGGCGCGGTGTGCGTCAATCTCGTAATGATCCGCGGCGGGCGTCACCTGGGCGACCGCAGCTTTTTCCCGAAAAACGCCGAGGGCTGTGACGAAGCCTCTGCGCTCATGGCCTTTCTCGAACAGCATTACCTCGACCGTCCCGTGCCGCCGCTCATCATCACCGGTGTCGCATTGGAAGACAGTGAAGTGCTGGAGGCGTTGCTCACCGAACAAACACGCCGCAAGGTGCAGATCAGTGCCTATGCCGGCGGCGATCGCCGGGTTTGGCTGAAAATGGCGCAGACAAACGCCGAAATCGCCCTGCGTCAGCATTTGGCCCAGAAAGCCACGCAAGAAACGCGTCTGGAAGCCCTGCGCGAGGCGTTGGAACTGCCCGAGAGCACCCAGCGCATCGAGTGTTTCGATATCAGCCACACCATGGGCGAGGCGACGGTTGCAAGCTGCGTGGTGTTCGACAAGGGTGCCATGCAGAACTCCGAATATCGCCGCTACAACATCGAAGGCATTACGCCGGGCGACGATTACGCCGCCATGCGTGACGCCTTGACGCGCCGCTACAAGAAGATCGCGGCAGGCGAGGGCAAGGTGCCGGACGTGATTTTCATCGACGGCGGCAAGGGGCAACTGGGCATCGCCGAGCAGGTGATGATGGAGGTCGGCCTGCCCGGCGTGATTTTGCTGGGCATCGCCAAGGGCGAGGAGCGCAAGCCCGGCCTGGAGCAGTTGTTCTTCCCCGATCGCGAAGAGCCGCTGCGCGTGCCGGCGGATAATCCCGGCTTGCATTTGTTGCAGCAGATTCGTGACGAAGCCCACCGTTTCGCCATCACTGGCCACCGCGGACGCCGCGCCAAGGCGCGCACGCATTCTTCGCTGGAAGATATCGACGGCGTGGGCGCCAAGCGGCGGCAAAAACTCCTGGTGCGCTTCGGCGGGTTGGCCGGTGTGCGCAATGCCAGCATCGATGAGCTTGCGCAAGTGGAAGGGATCAGTGAAACTCTCGCACAGAAAATTTACGAAGAGCTGCATTAGCTCCCACTTTTGATCATGCGCTGGAATATTCCCAATTCGCTGACCCTGCTGCGTATCCTGATGATCCCGGTGTTCGTCGGGCTGTTTTATCTGCCCGACCCCATATTGTCGGCGCACGACCGCAACGTGTTCGCCACGGCGGTGTTTGCGTTGGCCTCGATTACCGATTGGCTGGATGGCTACCTGGCGCGTCGCCTCCAGCAGACCTCGGCGTTCGGCGCTTTTCTCGATCCGGTGGCCGATAAGTTGATGGTTGCGGCGGCACTGATCGTGCTGGTGGAATTCAACCGAGTCGGGGCGGTGATTGCGCTCATTATCATCGGACGCGAAATTGCCATTTCCGCCTTGCGCGAGTGGATGGCGGGCATCGGTTCGCGTTCCAGCGTCGCAGTGGCGAACATCGGCAAGGTGAAGACTGCATTGCAGATGGCAGCCATTTTGTTCCTGCTGTATTTCGATCCACTGGCGGGGGTGAATGTGGCGCTGATCGGCAGTTTGCTCATGTACGCAGCGGCATTGTTGACGCTGATTTCAATGGCATATTACCTGCGTGCGGCGTGGCCGATGATGCGGGAAAAATAGGCGTCTATCTCAATCATCCCCTAAAGACGAATCGCCCCGGATACCAAGAAAGGCGCGGGGTTGTCAACGGAATTAATTGCGGCGGCGGCGGCCGAAATTGTTGACACGAATCCAAAAAGCCTTAAAATGGCGGCTCTTTCGATGCGGGAATAGCTCAGTTGGTAGAGCGCAACCTTGCCAAGGTTGAGGTCGCGAGTTCGAGACTCGTTTCCCGCTCCAGGTTTTCAAAGACGGGGAAAGTTCTCTTTCCCCGTTTTAATTTCGAAAGTGACTAGGTTTGCAGCGGCCTGCAAAGTTTTACTGAAGCAGGTCACTTTACGGCGCGTTAGCAAATCGGTTATGCACCGGATTGCAAATCCGTAGAGGCCGGTTCGACTCCGGCACGCGCCTCCAGATATGTGGTGACAAGAAATACGCGGGAATAGCTCAGTTGGTAGAGCGCAACCTTGCCAAGGTTGAGGTCGCGAGTTCGAGACTCGTTTCCCGCTCCAAATTAAAAAAGGGAAAGCATCGTGCTTTCCCTTTTTGTTTTTCTGCTCCTGCCATCGAATCAAGCCACCGGGTTTATCCAGGTGACTTTATATCAAAGAATTCACTTTTCGACGGCTTCACGCACCAACTGCTGGAACGCTTTCAAGGGCACCGGCTTGCTGAACAGATAACCTTGGTAATGCGTGCAGCCGTAGCTCAGCAACACCTGCTTCTGTTCCTCAGTCTCAACACCCTCCGCAATGAAATCCAGTTCCATGCTTTGCGCCATCGCGATGATGGTCCGCACGATGGCCTCGTCGTTGCCGTCCTTCACAATGTCACGCACGAAGTTCTGATCGATCTTGAGTTGATCCAACGGTAGTCGTTTCAGGTATTGCAATGACGAATAGCCAGTGCCGAAATCGTCCAGGGAGAATTGAATCCCTAGCGCCTTCAATTCCTTCATCGAGGCAATGATGCCATCGGTATTGTCGAGCAGCATGCTTTCCGTCAGTTCCAGCTTGAGCCGGGCTGGATTGACGCCGTATCGACGCACGCACTCTTTAACCTGACGTACGAAATTGGCCTGGTGGAATTGGCGGGCGCTGACATTGACTGACAAGGTCAGCGCGCTCAACAACGGATTCTGGCGCCAATTGCCGAGTTCGATACAGGCTGCCTCCAGCACCCACTGACCGAGCGACAAAATCAGTCCGGATTCTTCAGCGAGCGGGATGAATTCCTGCGGCTGCACCACACCGCGTTGGGGATGCAGCCAGCGTACCAGCGCTTCTGCTCCCAACACGCGGCCCGAGCTATGCATCTGGATCTGGTAATACAGCTCGAACTGATGATGCGCAATGGCTTCACGCAGTTCGTTTTCCAGTGCCGCACGGAGATTGATGGTCTCCTGCATCTCGGGATCGAAAAAGCTCAAGGTGTTGCGCCCGGCTTTCTTGGCCTGGTACATGGCGATGTCGGCCTGTTTCAACAGCTCGTCGACGCTATGGATGTGATCGCTAAACAACGTAATCCCGATGCTAGGGGTGCTGTGGTAAGTGTGTGTGCCAAGCCGATACGCGCGATTGAGCCGGTTCAATATCTTCGCGCCGATCAATTCTGCCTGGGCTGCCGCCTCAAGTGCCTGTGGACTCATGTCTTCCAGCATCACCACGAATTCGTCGCCGCCCAGCCGAGCCACGGTGTCGCCTTCGCGCACGCAAGTGTTGAGGCGTTCTGCCACTTGCTGCAACAGCTTGTCGCCGATGTCGTGTCCCAGGGTGTCATTGAGCGTCTTGAAATGGTCAAGGTCGAGGAACAATAGGGCGCCGTGACTACCGTTACGCGTGCTGGAGGCCAACGCTTGCTGCAAACGGTCGATCAGCAGCCGGCGATTAGGCAGGTGGGTCAGCGGGTCGTAGAAAGCCAGCCGCTCGATTTCCTCGGCTGCAGCCTTGCTGTTGGTGATATCGCTGAATGCCGCAACGTAATTGGCAAGATGCCCCTGGTCGTCCTTGACGGCCGTGATCGTAAGTCGCTCAGGATAAATTTCGCCGTTCTTGCGGCGGTTCCAGATTTCTCCGGCCCATGAACCGTGTTGGCGAATGCTGTCCCACATCGCGGCGTAGAACGCGCGGTCATGCCGCCCGGAACTTAACAGCGATGGATTCATGCCGACGACTTCTTCCGGCGCATACCCCGTAGTCGCGGTAAAAGCTTTATTGACCCGCAGGATTTTTCCCTCGGCATCGGTCACGATCATGCCTTCCTGCGATTCGAATGCAGTGGCGGCAATTCGGATTTCCGCCTCGACCCGTTTCCGTTCGGTGATGTCGCGCGCAATGCCCAGCACGCCGATCAGTTGGCCATGACTGTCACGCATCGGCGTCTTGATAGTTTCCAGCAATTCGCAGTGTCCGTCTGCGAATGTCACCCACTCCTCTATATAAGTCGGCTCATTCACTTTCATGGCCCGACGGTCGTCAGCCAGGAATGCCTCGGCGACGGATTGCGGCACGAAATCGTAATCGGTCTTGCCGACGATTTCTTCTTCACGTGCGCCGAACATGCTTTCGAAACGCGGATTGCAGGCGAGGTATACCCCGCCCACGTCTTTAAGCCAAACCAGATCCGGCAATGCGTTGACCAATGTGTGCAGGAACGCGCCCTCGGCCAATTGCTTCAAATCCAGCAGGCTGCCGGCCATCGTATTGGTGAGGTCGTGCTCGGCAATCATCCCCACCATCAACCCGTCGTTATCCACCACGATCAGGTGCCGCACCTTGGCACCCAGCATGGTTTCCGCAGCTTGATTTATATTGGCATCCAGCGAAACCGTCAGCACCGGCGAACTCATGACATCGCGTACTGCGATATCGGTGTGATCTGTGCCGTGGGCGAATAGACGGACAATGTCGCGCTCGGTGACGATACCGATCGGTCGTTGATTGTCGACCACCACCACGCAGGTATCGTGGTGTGCCTGCATCTGGGCCATTGCATTGGCAAGCCGGCTTTCGGGCGAAACACTGAATACCGCGCGACTCATCACGGTTGCCACCTGGCGGCGGCCGGTGAGGGCTGCAAGATTGAACTGCAGACGAAAATCGGTTTCGCTCACCAGACCGACCAGTTTGTTCTGGTCATCGACCACGATCATGTGACGTACGCCGTCGCGCAGGCAGACCTGATATCCGTCCAGGCAAGACATTCCTGCCGGCACGGTAACCACCGGCGCAGTCATGATCTCGCGCAACGTCGCTTCGGGAGAAAGGCCCGATTGCATTGCAGCAATCACATTGGTTTCGGTGACGATGCCGAGAGGAATGGCATCATCGTTCATCACCACGATGGAGGAAATGCGGCGCTGCGTCATGACGGCCGCCGCATCGCTCAGCTTGGCATCCGGCGCCAGGTGGATGACGTTGCTACTGGCGATATCCTTGAGCGGGGAATTGCTTCTAAGGTTATAGCTGATATCGGCCTGGGCAATCATGGGTTCTATTCTTGGATTAAGCGGCTAACGCCGACAAAAAATTTATTAGTGCTGCATGGTAATCAAATATTAACCATGAAACAAATTACAGTTATTGGGGGCATTCAATACAAAACTCAATGATTTGGCGAAAGTGCCGTTATTAAGACTGAGCAGACATGGTTTGCTCACCTCCATGTTAAAACTCCGCGGCAGTTCACCCTGCCGCTTTTTTTTTGCCTGCGCCACTCTGGTGATTCGTTGCACCACGATGATGCGCCGCAGTTTCCCTTTTCCCCATCCGGCCTTTGAAAAGTGTCCCCTATGTGCACGTTTTACGTTTTTTAATAATGACTTATAAGATGTGGCATAGGTGTTGCTTTTTGTTGGGCGTGACTACCGAACACCATTACAAGATCAAACACAACATCAAAGTCATGCTTGTGGATGAGAACCAGGAGCGTACGGTTCCTCTCACGCAGGTGTTGAGTGAAGCGGGTTACCAGGTGATCGCTTATATCTCGGATATGGCCGATCTTAATAAAGAGGTCGCTAGGCTGAACCCCGATGTCATCATCATCGACATCGATTCACCCAGCCGCGACACCCTGGAGCACATCGCGGTGGCAAGTAGGGACGATCCGCGCGCCATTGTCATGTTCACGCATGACGGCGATACCGAGAAAATCCGGTCGGCGACGCGGGCGGGTGTCAGTGCCTATGTGGTGGGCGGCATCAGCAACGAACGGCTGAAGCCCATCATGGATGCGGCCTTGGCGCGGTTCGACGAATATCGCGGGTTGCGGTTGCAGCTCGATGTGGCCAACAACAAACTGGCCGAGCGCAAGGTGATCGAGAAGGCGAAAGGCATCTTGATGCAGCGCCGTAGCGTCACCGAAGACGAGGCCTACCAGGCCCTGCGCAAGATGGCGATGGACCGTAACGAACGTCTCGGCGAAGTGGCGAGGCAAGTGGTCGAGGCGGCCCAGCTGCTCGGCTAAGGCAGGACAACAGAATTCAACTGCTGCGCCCAACGGTGGGTGCGGCAGGCAGTACCAGGAACAAGCAGGGCAACGATGGCCCTACCGGACAAAGGCGTCCATTCCCAGCGATTTTCGGATCGCGCGGAATGGGCGCCTTTTTGTTTTCCGGCACAGATTTTTAAACATTGTTTTTAAACATCCTCGAAAGGAAATGTAATGAGCGTTAAAGCAGAAACCGCCGCAGAATCGGGTCCGCATAATCCGCAACGCCGCAATTTCATCCGCATGAGCGTGGCTGCCATGGGTGCCTCCGCCATGATGGGGCTGGTGCCGGAAGAAGTGCGCACGTCGGCCTGGGCAGCAGGCAAGGACACGCCGGAAAAAACCGAAGTGAAGATTGGCTTCATTCCGTTGACCGACTGTGCGCCGATTGTGGTCGCCGCCGAAATGGGCTTCGACAAGAAGTACGGCATTAAGATCGTGCCTTCGAAAGAGGCCTCCTGGGCCGGCGTGCGCGACAAGGTCGTCAACGGCGAATTGGATGCGGCACACGTGCTGTACGGTCTGGTATACGGCGTGCAGCAAGGCATCGGCGGCCCGCAAAAAGACATGGCCGTGCTGATGACGCTCAACCACAACGGCCAGGGCATCACGTTATCCAACCAGGTGCGCGAGAAGGGCGTGACCGACGGCAATAGCCTGAAGCGTCTCATCGATAACGAAAACCGCGACTACACCTTCGCCCAGACCTTCCCCACCGGCACCCACGCCATGTGGCTGTATTACTGGCTGGCGACCTACGGCATCAACCCGATGAAGGACGTCAAGACCATCGTGGTGCCGCCGCCGCAAATGGTTGCCAACATGCGTGTCGGCAACATGGACGGTTTCTGTGTTGGCGAGCCGTGGAACGCCCGTGCCATCTTCGACAAGATCGGCTACACGGTCGCCACCAGCCAGGACATTTGGGCCGGTCACCCCGAGAAAGTGCTTGGTACCACGGCCGAGTTCGTGCAAAAGCATCCCAACACTGCCCGCGCCATGATCATGGCCGTACTCGATGCCTGCCGCTATATCGACGCCACCGCCAATCGCGCTTCGGTCGCCAAGCTCATCAGCAGCAAGTCCTATGTCAACGCACCGGAAGAAGTCATCGCCGGCCGCTTCGTGGGCAGCTACGACAACGGTAACGGCAAAAAATGGCAGGACCCCAACTACATGAAGTTCTTCGAGGACGGCAAGGTCACGTTTCCTTACCTCTCGGACGGCATGTGGTTCCTCACCCAGCACAAGCGCTGGGGCATGTTGAAGACCGATCCCGACTATCTCGCCGTGGCGAAAAAGGTCAACCAGATCGACCTCTACACCGAAGCCGCCGGCCAACTCAAGATTGCCGTGCCCAAGGATGCCATGCGCAGTTCCAAGTTCATCGACGGCACCGTGTGGGACGGCAAGGATCCGAAAGCCTACGCCGCCGGTTTCAAGATCAAGGCTTAACCTCGGGAGTCCATCATGAGTAACGTCGTTGCATTGAAACAGACCGAGGCCGTTGCGCCTCCTGTCGAGGCCAAGCCAGCCGCGCCTGTTGCTTCCCAGCCAGTGGAAGCAGTACCTACCGGCTACCAGCGTGCCAAGGCGCCGGAATGGGTGGTCAGCGGATTGCGTCATGGCTTGCCGATGCTGCTTGGCATCGTGCTGTTCATCGGCTTGTGGGCGATCATCGCCAAGGTTTCCGGCAACCTGCCGGGGCCGGCGAAAACCTGGGAGTCCGCCAAGGTCGTATTTTCCGACCCGTTCTACCGCAACGGGCCTAACGACCAGGGCATCGGCTGGAACATCCTCAACTCGCTGTCGCGCGTCGGCATCGGGTTCGGCATGGCGGCACTGATCGGCATTCCGCTCGGTTTCGCGTTGGGACGCTTCCGCATCCTGGGCGATATGGCGGCGCCCATCATCGGTATCCTGCGCCCGGTTTCGCCCCTAGCTTGGTTGCCCATCGGCTTGCTGGTGTTCAAGGCGGCGAATCCGGCCGCCATCTGGGTGATCTTCATCTCCAGCATCTGGCCCATGGTGCTCAACACCGCGACCGGCGTGCAGCGGGTTCCGCAGGACTACATGAACGTCGCCCGCGTGCTGAACCTGTCCGAATGGAAAGTCTTCACACGCATCTTGTTCCCGGCTGTACTGCCGCACGTGCTGACCGGCGTGCGCCTCTCCATCGGTGTGGCGTGGCTGGTGATCGTCGCCGCGGAAATGCTGACCGGGGGCGTGGGCCTGGGATTCTGGGTCTGGGACGAATGGAACAACCTCAACGTCGAGCACATCATCATCGCGATCTTCGTGGTCGGCATCATCGGCCTGGCGCTGGAACAAGCCCTGTTGGCGCTCGCCAGCCGCTTCCGCACTGAATAAGGAACCCCATCATGGAAACGACATTGGAAAGAACTGAAAAGTACGTTCAGATCGAAAACGTGAACCAGGTGTTCGACACCAAGCGCGGCCGCTTCGTCGCCCTGGAAAACGTCAACCTCACCATCAACCGCGGCGAATTCGTCTCCGTCATCGGTCACTCCGGTTGCGGCAAGTCTACGGTGCTCAACCTCATCGCCGGCCTGTTGCTGCCCACCAGCGGCGTGATGCTGTGCGCCGGCCGCGAAATCGCCGGCCCAGGCCCCGAGCGTGCCGTGGTGTTCCAGAACCACTCGCTGCTGCCCTGGCTCACCTGCTACGACAACGTCTACCTCGCCGTGGAGCGCGTATTCGGCAGCCAGGAAGGCAAAGCCAAACTAGTCGAACGCACCAAGGCTGCGCTGGCGCTGGTCGGCCTCACCCATGCCGAGCTCAAGTATCCGGGCGAGATTTCCGGCGGTATGAAGCAGCGCGTCGGCATTGCTCGTGCACTCGCCATGGAACCCAAGGTACTGCTCATGGACGAGCCGTTCGGTGCGCTCGACGCCTTGACTCGCGCCAACCTGCAGGACGAGCTCATGAAGATCGTCGCCGCCACGCAGAGCACCGTGGTCATGGTGACGCACGACGTCGACGAAGCCGTGCTGCTCTCCGACCGCATCGTGATGATGACCAACGGGCCTGCCGCCACTGTCGGCGAAATCCTGGAAGTCGATCTGCCGCGTCCGCGCAACCGCCTCGCACTCGCCGAGGACGCTCACTACAACAAGCTAAGAAGCGAAGTGCTCAAGTTCCTGTACGAGCGCCACGCCCACAAGCTCGCTGCATAACCATCCACATTAATTCAACATCAAAAGGGGAAATACACAAATGAAGCAAACCCATATCGCGCTGGCTGCGGCCTTGATGGTCAATGCGCTGCCGGTCTTGGCCGAGGATGCGGCGCCTACGCCGCCTGCACCTAGCGAATACACCTTGCTGGACGCTATCAAGACCGGCAAGCCCATGACCAGCTTCCGCCTGCGCTACGAGGATGTTTCGCAGGACGGCTTGGGACCCGCTAATACTTCAGCGGCCAATAATGATCTACAAGATGGCAAAGGCACCACACTGCGCAGCCTGATCGGTTGGCAGACCGCGCCGTTCCACAACTTCAGCTTCGCCGCGCAGTTGATCGATGTCAGCAAGTTCCAGGACGACTACAACGACAGCACTAACGGTACGCTGATTAACGGCGTCTCCAACCAGCCCGACAAGGTGAAGTACGCCAAGATCGTCGACCCCGACTACACCGGCGTGAACCAATTGTATTTGGACTGGACCGGCATCAAGAACACGCGTCTGCGTATCGGCCGTCAACAAGTCAATCTGGATAACGTGCGCTTTGTCGGCGATATTGGCTTCCGCCAGGTGATGCAGGTGTTCGACGGCGAATCGCTGCTCAACAAATCCTTGCCCGATACCCAGATCTTCCTCGCGCACTTCAACCGCGTGCGGCAGATCACCACGGTGCTGCGCGACGACGGCAGCCTCAACATCGCCAACGTCAAATACAGTATTTCGCCCACGGAATCCGTCGTCGGCTACGCCTATCTGTCCAGCTTCGAAGACCTGGGCCTGGGCCGCGGCTGGTTCGGCAACGCTGCTAC
>NZ_BDOQ01000023.1 GCF_003112435.1 Novimethylophilus kurashikiensis | reverse complement strand
GAACGGCCTCACCACGAGCGAAGTGGCCGCCTTGACGACGGCACAAATTGTGTCCTTGAAGACCGCTCAGTTTGAAGCACTAACTACGTCACAAATCGGTGCTCTGAGCACTGCCGACATCATTGCGTTGACTACGAGTCAGGTCGCATCTCTGACTACGGACCAAATTGCAAGCGGCTTGACAACAAGCCAGGTCGCAGCAATTACTACAACGCAAATCATGGCTCTAACGACCACTCAGATCGGCGCGTTTACGACAGTCCAGATGCCGCTTCTACAATCCTTGAGTAGTCCGATTGCCCTGGATCTGAACGGCGATGGCCTCAAGACGCTAGGCATCTCGGCTGGTGTCCAGTTCGACTTGAATGCTATTGGCCAGAAGGCCCAGACCGGTTGGATTTCCTCTGAGGATGGATTGCTTGTTCTCGATAGGAACCACGATGGTGTGATTAACGATGGCGGTGAGCTATTCGGTACATCGACGTTGCTTTCCGATGGTCAGAAAGCTGCAAATGGTTACGTGGCGCTGACTGAACTAGATACTAATGGTGATGGCGTTATCAGTGCGGCAGACTCTAGCTATGACGAGTTGAAGGTCTGGATTGATGCTAACTCAGACGGCGTTAATGAGGCGGGTGAACTGGTGTCCTTGGGTGACTTGGGAATCAGCAAGCTCAACTTGAGCGCAAGCTCAACGTCTGTGATAGATAACGGCAACTGGATAGGTATGGTGTCGAGCTACGAAACCATTGATGGTACGACTCACGAGATGGCTGACGTCTGGTTCCTTAATAACCAGTCCAGTGCCACATCAACTGTGGACTTGAGTAGTCAGGTCAGTAGTCTGACGCAAGCGATTACTGCATTTAGTGAAGCTACTGCTGATACTTCAGTGTCTAGCGCAACGACATTGACTGACAATCAGACAACTTCTACTGATACGGCGATCGCTACAAGCGTAAGCAGCTTGACCACCACGCTGAGCCAATATGATGCCAATGGCAGCATATTGAGTTCTACGACGTCTACGGCAGTCGCGGTTAACACATCTAGTATTACGGATGGATTGACCAATACTCAAACTACGACTCCTTTGGCTACGGGCGGCGGTAACTAATCCTAATAGTCAGTACAAGGCGGCAAGATCAGTTATTGATCTTGCCGCCTTTTTTATGTGATTCAATTGCATCTGCGCCAATTGGCGCTAGAACGCTTCAGGGTGAGAATGAATTCAGAAAGCACATTGGTTCAAGCAATAGAAATGCAGAACCGGGGAGAGATCGAAAAAGCGGAGTGCTTATTCAACCAGATTCTTTCTACAGACCCGAATAATGCTGCGGCTTTATATTCTCTTAGCGTTATCGTGATCAATCGTGGAGATCATGATAAAGCCCTTCATTTAGCAGATATTGGTATCCAAGCGGCCCCTCGATTTGCTCCTTTACGTTTTGTTCGAGGCGCCGCTTTACAAGGACTGGGTCGTAATGAAGATGCGTTAAAGAGTTACGATGATGCCCTAGAGATAAAACCCGATTACATTGAAGTACTGATCAATAGCGGCGTTCTATTGCGCGATATGCTGAGGCACAAGGATGCACTCGAGCGCTTCAATCAAGTGCTTCATATTGAACCCAATTACATTCCAGCTTTAGCTAATTGCGCGATTATCCTGACTGAGTTCAAGCAAAGCGATAAAGCTATTGCCATGTTTGAGCATTTACTCAGACTCAAGCCGGATTTTGAATATGGGCCGGGTCTACTGTGCTACGAGCGGCTTCATTTGTGCGATTGGAAAGATTTTGGTGGAATCAGCGAACAGATTGTCCAAGGCGTTCGCAATGGCAAACGGACCTGCAAATCGCTTGCATTCATGGCCGTGTCTGATAACGCTGTCGATCATCAATCGGCAGCTCAGATTTTTGCACAGCACTATTGCCCGAAATCAGCTACTTTATTATGGAATGGTGAGTGCTATCGCCATCAAAAAATTAAATTAGCTTATGTTTCTCCGGACTTGAGAGAACATCCCGTTTGTCATTTGATGGCAGGAGTAATTGAGCAACACGATAAATCTCGCTTTGAGACAATTGCGATTTCTCTGGGCGTAGATGACGGTAGTAGGTTGCGTACCCGCATGCTGAAGACCTTCGATCATTTCATCGATGCTCGAGAAATGGGGCCAACGCAAATAGCCCGCTTAATGCGAGACATGGAAATTGATATCGCCGTTGATTTGGCAGGGTACACGTCCGATTCACGCGCTCAAATCTTCGCGCTGAAACCTGCCCCTGTACAAGTGAACTATCTTGGTTATCCAGGAACAATGGGAACCGATTATATGGATTACATCATTGCCGACCGCTATGTAATTCCAGAAGAGCATCAACAGTTTTACAACGAGAACGTTGCTTATCTACCAGATACTTATTTGCCGACGGATGCTGGAGTCAAAGTCTCAGATAGAACGCCGACTCGTACAGAATGTGGATTGCCAGAGAAAGGTATCGTTTTCTGCTCTTTCAGCCATGATTACAAGATATCGCCTCCCTTATTCGATGTTTGGATGCGTATACTTAATCGAGTGCCGAATAGCGTTCTTTGGTTGATGTCTCGTAGCGAAGTCTCCCAGCAGAATCTTAGACGTGAAGCTGAGACTCGAGGAGTCGACGCCTCTCGCCTGATTTTCGCCAGTCGTGTTCCACTTATTGAAGATCATTTGGCAAGATATCGCCAGGCGGATCTTTTCCTGGATACGCATCCTTACAATGCTCACACGACGGCAGCTGATGCGCTCATGGCGGGTTTGCCTGTTGTTACGTATATGGGAAACGCCTTCCCGGCAAGAGTCGCGGGAAGCCTACTGCATGCAATTGGCATGCCCGAGCTTATTACTCATTCACTCCAGGAATATGAATCCCTTGTGGTCCAATTGGCACAAACACCTGCACGCATTATTGAGCTCAAAGAAAAGTTACGCGAACATAAGAATACATATCCACTGTTCAATACAGAGGGGTTTTGTAGAAATCTCGAGTCGATCTATATTGCAATGTGGAGACGTGCCCAATTAGGCGATATTCAAGATCAACTGTAATACCAATTTACAGCGAGAAGCACCGACAATGCAAAAAATCGTGATTTATGGGAATGGTGCGATGGCTCGGGTATTGTTTTCATATGCCAAGCACAGCATGCAAATTTGCGGATTTACAGTAGATGACCATTGTATTCCGGATGATATAAATAGCTTTTGCAATTTGCCGTTAATCCCATTTAGCAAGGTTCAAGATCAATTCCCTCCGTCAATTTATAAAGTGATTGTTGCTGTGGGGTTCAGAGAAATGAATGAGTTGCGGGAGAAGAAGTATGAAGAGGCTGCAGAGAAGGGGTATTCCTTTGCGCGATACATACATGAATCCGTAATTATGCACGATGATGTTCATATTGCAGATAATTGTATTATTCTGGATCATGTTTCCATTCACCCCGGCTGTAATATCGGACGTGGGGTGTTTATTTCAAGCAATGTCAATATTGGCCATGATTGCGTCGTTGAGCCGAACTGTTGGATCAATTCGGGTGTATCTATAGCAGGGGGATGTCATATCGGAAGTGGTAGCTTCTTCGGTGTAAATTCGTCTGCTGGTCACGGTATCCGAATGGGGGCGCAAAATTTCATTGCAGCCAATACCGTAATTACCAAAAATACTAATAATCATGAAGTTTATTTATCTGAGCCTGGACAATTATTCCGCCTTAGCAGCAAATCTTTCCTTAAGTTCAGCCGAATTTTTGACTAATCAATCGGCAGTTGCGCAGCTTGAGGTGCCAAGTTGTCTTTAATCTCACAGACTTTTTTCGATCACGCTAAAACATCTCCTCTCAAGCAGGCCATTTGGTGCGAGGGGAGTGAGATGGATTATGGACAACTCGCAATCTTGGTTTACCAGTGGGCGAATGCCATGTCTCGCAATGGCGTCAAGCGGGGCGAGCATATTGGTGTTTTGCTGCCGAATTGTATTGAATTCGTCGCGCTTATTTTGGCCGCAGCGGATCTGGGTGTAGTGTTGGTTCCACTCAATACCTCATTACCCGCGACTGCCGTTCTTAATGCGTTCCAAGCTTCCAATGTCCGCCATGTAGTTGCAAATCACATTGCTCTTCAACCTTTGCTGGAATCTGATTTACCTATACGCAATGTTGCTGATGGGTTATGGATATCCTTGGATGGGCATGTTGATGGGGTTCGGTCATTGACTGATCTACTACAGGATGCGGGAGATGATCCGAAGCCATTATTTGCAGGACAGCATGATGATGCGCTTATCTTAACGATGACCTCAGGATCTACCGGAGATCCTAAGCCGATTATTCTCACGCAACGAACTAAATTCAATAGAGCTGCGGCAGCTGTCGAGCTTTATACAATTACTGGATCGGATAAAACATTAGCGGCGACACCGCTTTATCACTCTTTGGCCGAACGCTTGGTGTTGATTCCCATGCTTACCGGCGGCACCTCCATTCTAATGAAGCGGTTCTCTCCTTCGGAGTGGTTACATTGCGTAGCCGAACAACAAGTGACTTTTACCATTGCAGTTTCTTCTCAGTTGGGGCAGATCGTCGAACAATTGACCGATGAGGCTGGCCAAAAAATCCAAAGTTTGCGATGTGTTGTTTCTTCCTCTGCATTGCTGGATACCCAGGTCAAGCAAAAGCTGCTTGAAAAATTCAAATGTGATTTTCATGAGTGTTACGGTGCTTCTGAAATTGCTATCGCAACGAATCTCGATGGGGTAAGCGCCCAGACAAAGCTTAAATCTGTGGGTTGTGCCGCCCCCGGTGTCGATGTCCAGGTACTTCTGGAGAGCGATGAGTTGGCTGCACCTGGGGAAGTAGGGGAGATTGTATGTAAGACGCCGATGGCCTTCGGTGGGTATTTCCAGCGTCCGGATTTAACGCAATCTGCAATGTGGGGAGAATACTTCCGAACGGGGGATATGGGTAAGTTGGATGAGGATGGGTTCCTCTATTTCCTCGGAAGAAAAAAAGAGATCATCATCACAGGTGGCATCAATGTTTATCCATCTGACATTGAGGGTGTTATTGCGAAGCATCCGTCAGTATTGGAATGTGCGGCGTTCGCCGTACCGGATGAGCGTCTGGGAGAGGTTGTGGCGGTAGCCCTAGTGCCGCGTGATCCGGAAAGTTTCGATCAACGGAAAATTCGTCACTATTGTGCTGATTTACTTGCTGATTTTCAGCAGCCGCGGAAGTTCTTTATTTTGGATAAACTTCCGCGAAACGGGATGGGAAAACTCATGAAGTATGCACTAGTCGACCAATTCGGCAAAATCCAAGATAAGACAGGATCGACCCATGCCCCACTTGTCTGAAGCAAAACCGTTATCCCTGGGATTCATCGGAGGTGCGCTGAGTTCGGCGGTTGGCTATGCACATTATGTATCCAGTACTATGGACAACCAATGGACAGTAGAGGCGGGTTGCTTCGCTACTGAAGCCCATCTTAACAAGGAAACGGGGCAAGCTTACGGTATTGAACCCGAGAGAGTTTATGACAGCTGGCAAGATTTGCTAAGGGCAGAACGTAAGCGCATCGATGCCATTGTAGTGCTGACGCCGACGCCACTACACTTCGAAATCGTTACTGCCTGCCTGGAAGCGGGCATTCCCGTTATCTGCGAAAAAGCGCTTGCTGTAAGTAGTGGGGAAGTAGAGACCATCATTGACGTTCGTAACCGAAATAAAGGATTTGTGGCGGTTACCTATAACTACTCCGGTTATCCGATGGTTCGAGAATTGAGACAAATCATCCAGAGTGGAAAGCTCGGCAATATTCTGCATTTTCAGGTGGAAATGCCTCAAGAGGGGTTCGTTCGTGTCGATGCCAGCGGCAATAAGCCTATGCCGCAGGAGTGGCGTTTGCACGATGGAAAAATTCCCACGATTTACCTGGATCTGGCTGTTCATCTCCACCATCTGGTTCAATATCTAACGGAGCAGGCACCGATTGAGGTGGTCACCGATCAGAATAGCTACGGATGGTTCTCCGAAGTTGTCGATAATGTGAATTGTCTATGCCGTTATACGGGCGGAGTTCAAGGGCAGCTTTGGTTTAGCAAATCTGCCCTTGGTCATAGAAACGGATTACGGCTTCGAATCTATGGATCTAAGGCGTCCGTTGAGTGGTATCAGGCTAATCCGGAGGAAGTCCTGGTATCTTATTCAGACGGGCGACGGGAAATTATCGACCGCGCCTCGCCGGTAGAAGTTGCGAATCTCAAACGCTACAATCGTTTTAAGGCTGGGCATCCAGCGGGCTTCGTAGAGGCTTTTGCCAATCTTTATCAAGATATGGCAGATTGCATACGACAATACAAGAAAAGTGGTATATGGCATTCGCAAAACGTTTTCGATGCAGAAACAGCATTGGAAGGGCTGTATTTGCTGGAAGCCATGGCAACCTCCGCAGAGAGTAAATCGTGGCAACCGGTACGTAGCAAATCTTGATTATCCATGGCAGAAGAATAATGACAGATTCCATTACGCAATTCGTCGTTGGCTTGATCGAGAAAAAAGCCAAATTACCCAAGAATATTGATCTTCCCTCCTTGAATTATATTGATTCCGGTTATGTCGATTCGATCGCCATTATCAAATTCGTGGTTGAGATAGAAGCGAAGTACGAAATCGAGATTTCTGAGACGGATATCGAATCGCCGGAGTTCAGGACCATTGGCGGCCTGGTTTCAATGATCAATAAAAAACTGGGCGGCTAGAGCGGCGATGATTAATCCGAAAGAAGTACTTGACGCCTTCCATCAAACTGAGCCCGGATCTCAGCAATTAGCAAACGAATTCCTTTCTCCTGAGAGTGTTGGGCGACGTTTCGTTCTTGGCCGCAATGATTGCTCTGCCGCCTTATCCAAAGCTATCGAGATCGATGGGTTTGTCGACGATTTTTGCCTGCCGGGAATGTTCTGGCAGGGAAAGCCAGTCCTCAAGGGGGCAGAGATTCCTCAAAATGCCTTGATCGTTAATTGCTCCTTTTCCATCAGTCCTGTCTCTGCTGCAAAGCGTGGAGCTGAATTGGGCCGGGCAATTGCTTATGCGGATTTATGTCGGGTTGCCTCGGAATTGATAGAGTTGCCTCGTTTTGTCGCGGAAACCCGCGAGGACATCCAGTTACATCCCACTCAGTGGGAAGCCATGAGTCAGTCTCTAGCGGATGCTGAATCTGTGGACGTGCTGAACCATCTTTTGCAATACCGACTGACGGGCGATTATCGGTTCATGTCGTCGTATCGAGTTCGCTTTAAAGATCAATATTTCGAAAGCTTCCTTAATCTTGGGGCCGGCGAGGTGTTCGTCGATTGTGGCGGGTTTGATGGAGACACTACGGAAGAATTCATCCGCCGTTGCCCGGAATATACAAAAGTCTATCTTTTCGAACCTTCAAGTAAAAATATCGAGAAAGCTAAACTCAGACTCAAGGATTCTCATGACATTGATTTCATAGAACTGGGTATTTCCGATACCAAGGGAACGCTGGCTTTCGACCCTGATGCAGGTTCCGCCAGTTCCGTGGATGAATTGGGTTCCTGCAAGATCGCTGTAACAACTTTGGATGATCACATTGCGGATAAGGTGACGTTTATCAAAATGGATCTGGAAGGCTGGGAGACGAAGGCTTTGGCGGGGGCACAGCGTCATATCCTGGAAGATCGCCCCAAACTTGCCATTTCTGTTTATCACCATCCTTCGGACTTTTGGCGTGTATTCGATTTTGTGACTGGATTGCGGCGGGACTACAAAGTCTACTTGCGGCATTACACGGAAGGTTGGTCGGAAACGGTCATGTTCTTCATACCTAATTGATGTCGCATTGCTGCCAAGACTGCATCGTATAAAGCATGGAACGATTTCTGAATATTTATTACCGCCACGTGCATATCAAGGCGGATAAAACCAGCCGCGATCCGTCTAAAAGCCGTCCCGAGTGGTTCACGCATGAGGCTTGCTTTCGTAATCTGCTGACGACAATACAGTCTGATCCCATGGGCTCTAGAGTACGCCTTACCGTCGTTTATGATGGTCAAGTCGATGATTTTATGGATGACTTTGTAAGTCGGTATTACGCGAATGAGTCGCTAGGTATCGGCGTGCAATTCATCCGCGGCGGTTCCGACCGAAACTCAGGTCTGATCACGCTGGCAATGGCACATCAAGCCGCATTGCCTCCTCATGATTTGATATATTTCCTTGAAAACGACTACCTGCATCAGCCAGGTTGGGTTAGCAAGATATTCGAACTATATGATTCTGGATTGAAATTCGATTACGTTTCCTTGTACGACCATCGCGACAAATATATGTATGCGATGTACGCCGAGTTGCAATCTAAAATAGTGCACACCAAGACACATCATTGGCGTACTGCCCCCAGCAGTTGCGGGTCATTTATGTTCGAAAAAGCCGTTCTCAATCAGGATTACGATGTGCTGGCCCTGGGCATTCCCGATTTCTATTTTTTCAGCAAACTCATCGGGGAGCGCGGTCGCGTGCTTTTGACCCCAATTCCTGGATTGGCCACTCATTGTATGGAAGGTTATTTGAGTCCGACCGTCAATTGGCAGCAATTCCTTTACTAAAGCGCAAACCTGCCGATATAGGCAAATGATGAATAACAAGCCCTTGTACGTTACCCAGCCATCCCTTCCACCGTTGGAGGACTTGCAACCGTATCTTGAAATGATATGGAACAATAAGATACTGACCAATGGCGGCCCGTTGCATCAGGAGTTTGAAACACGTCTGGCAGAGTATTTGGGGGTTGAGCACGTCTCCCTATTTACTAATTGTACCGTTGCGTTGATTACTGCTTTGCAGGCACTGCGCGTCAGCGGCGAAGTCATAACAACGCCATATTCTTTTGTCGCAACCGCTCATTCTTTGTTGTGGAATGGCCTGCAGCCGGTCTTTGTTGATATCGATCCGGATACGTTTAATCTTGATCCGGAGCGCATTGAAGCTGCAATTACGCCTCAGACTACGGCAATTATGCCGGTCCACTGTTATGGAAACCCTTGCGATGTCGATCGAATTCAGAAAATCGCCGATGTCCATGGCCTTAAGGTGATCTATGATGCTGCGCATGCTTTTGGGGTTAAACGCAATGGTGAGAGCATTCTGCGCCATGGCGATCTTTCCGTGCTGTCGTTCCACGCAACCAAAGTATTTAATACGTTCGAGGGGGGCGCGATTGTCAGCCCCGATGCCAAGACAAAGCGTCGCATCGATTTTCTAAAGAATTTCGGTTTTGCCGATGAAGTAACAGTTGTGGCCCCAGGCATCAACGGGAAAATGGACGAGTTGCATGCGGCTATCGGATTGCTACAACTGAATCATGTGGATGAGGCGATACGAAAGAGGCGTGATATCGACATGTCTTATCGTGTACGCTTCACTGGTTTGCCCGGTATTGAATGCCTGGACGTTCCCAAGAATGTCGAGTGGAACTACTCTTATTTCCCAATCAGGGTAAAACCAGGCTATCGATTGAGTCGGGACGAGCTCTACAACGAATTGAAAAAACAAGGCGTTTTCTCAAGGCGCTATTTCTTCCCGCTCATCAGCGATATGTCGATGTATCGTGGCCTGCCTTCGGCTGCAATGGCTAATCTCCCCGCAGCCACCATGGCAGCCAACGAAATACTGTGCTTGCCCATTTTCCCCGATATGACTGAAGCCGACATAGAGCGCGTATCACATGTGCTCATGAACGAAGCTACAACTGTGCTGGAATAAACATGGAATTCGGTCACGAAAACCAATTGGAGAAAAAGGAGCAGGTTGTAGTATTGGTTCCTCTCTACAAAGCGGAGCTTTCCGATCTGGAACTATTTTCTCTCGATCGTTCGCTATCAGTTTTGCAGGAAAGGTCTCTGAGATTCATTGCGCCCGCCGGTCTTGACGTTTCCTTTTACCAAAAGCGTTATTCTGGCGTACCGTTCGAGTTCTTCGAGTCTCATTGTTTTGATTCTATTGAAAATTACAATCGGCTTCTGCTGGGGCGCGCGTTTTACGAACGGTATCTCGATTTCGAATTCCTTCTGATCCTGCAAACCGATGCCATCATCTTGCGCGACGAATTGGACTTCTGGTGCGCAAGCCCCTTCGATTATGTGGGCGCACCTTGGCCGGATGGTTATGAGCTTTTTGTCAACGCGGGACGATTCGAGGGCAATAGAGGCAAATTGGTCAGAACTTATGTCGGAAACGGTGGCCTGAGCCTCCGCCGAGTGCGTAAATGCCTGTCCTTGCTGGAAGAATACAAAGACATCATCGAGATTTTCGACCGCACAGGTTCGAGCGAGGATCTGTTCTTCGCCGTCATGGGCGCTTTGTCCGGTGATTTCGTCATTCCTAACGAAATTACGGCATCCAAGTTTTCAATGGAACTTAAACCCTCCTATTATCTGGCAGTCAACGGCGGGAAATTGCCCATGGGAGGGCACGCCTGGTGGAAATACGAGCCGGAGTTTTGGCGTTCCCTATTGCAAGAAGCAATCACTGCTTAAAAACTAGAATTCTTAACGCATGCAAGCCAAGTTTCCACATACCACCTTACAGTGCCTGACTGCTATTGCGCAGCATCACGGTTTGCAGGTTCATCCCGAACGATTGATTCACGAATATGCGTTGGCCGATGAGGAACCCGGTGAGGCATTGCTGCTGCGCATCGCCCATGATGTCGGCTTGAAGGCCAAGGTCGATAAGATCTCTTGGGAACGTCTCATTCCCTTGAAGGGTGTCTTTCCGGTAATTGCACGCATGCGCGAAGGCAATAGCGTCATCATTGTGGGAACTCGCACTGAGGGCGAAGGCAAGGTAGCAGTGCTTGATCCTTTAGGTAACTTGGGCGAAGTCGTTGTGCTGGAGCGCAGTCAATTTTGCGAACGCTGGACCGGCGAACTGGTATTTCTCAAGCGTAGCCATGCCATTACCGACCCTAACCAACCGTTCAGCTTGCGCTGGTTCATCCCTGAAATCCTCAAGCAGAAAGTTGCTTTCAGGGATATTGCATTTGCCGCCTTGGCACTACACGTATTGGCACTGGCCTCGCCGATTTTCTTCCAACTGGTGATCGACAAGGTGCTCGTACACCAGAGTGCTTCCACCTTATGGGTATTGGCAGTCGGCATCACGATGGCCATGATCTTCGAAGCCATATTCGGTTATTTGCGTCAGCTGCTCGTGCTTTCTGCAACCAACAAGATTGATATGCGCCTAACCAGGCGTACATTCGGACATTTGCTATCACTACCCATTGATTATTTTGAAACTACCTCTGCCGGGGTGATCGTGCGCAACGTATTGCAATTGGAGCGCATACGCCAGTTTCTTACCGGTCGATTGTTCTTTACAGCGCTTGATGCTACAGCCTTGCTGATCTTCTTGCCTTTGCTGTTTTTCTATTCATTCCAGCTGGCGCTGATCACGTTGCTGTTTTCCTTGATCATGGCTGTCGTGGTCGCGGCACTCGTTCCTACCTATCAAAAACGTATCAATCAGCTGAATACCGCGGAAGGCCGTCGGCAGGCGTTGTTGGTGGAAACCATCCATGGCATGCGAACCGTCAAGGCATTGGCTATCGAGCCCAAGCAGCGACGTATCTGGGACCAGCGGTCTGCCGAATCGATTTCAGCCCATTTCCGTGTTGGAAAGCTAGGGATCACGGCCGCAGCCTTTACCAGCTTCCTGGAAAAACTACTGCCCGTGGTTATCATCGTCGTTGGCGCACAGGCAGTGTTTGACCAGACCCTTACCGTGGGTGTATTGATCGCTTTCCAGATGATTTCCGGCCGTGTCATGCAGCCGCTGGTTCAGATCGTCGGCTTGGTGAACGAGTATCAGGAAGTTGCCATGTCGGTAAAGTTGTTAGGCGATGTCATGAATAGGCCGCCAGAGGGCAGGGCGGGAGGAAGCGGTTTGCGACCGCAACTGCGTGGGAATATCACATTTGAAGACGTCACTTTCCGCTACCCGGGCGCTAGTAATGCGGCCCTGAATCGTGCCAGTTTTTCCATCTCCGAGGGCACCGTCATCGGCATTGTCGGTCGTAGTGGTTCCGGTAAATCAACGCTGACTAAATTAATCCAGGGTCTCTACAACATTCAGGAAGGCATCATTCGGTTCGACGGTACGGATGCCCGAGAAATTGATCTGGCGCATTTGCGTCGCCAAGTGGGTGTTGTATTGCAGGAGAACTTCCTATTCCGTGGTACGGTGCGCGAGAATCTTTCTGTAGCAAGGCCCGATGCAACTTTCCAGGAAATTGTCGCAGCAGCCGAAGCGGCAGGCGCGGATGAATTCATCGAGCGTTTGCCACAAGGATACGACACCGTGCTTGAGGAGAATGCCTCCAACCTGAGCGGTGGACAAAAGCAGCGGTTATCAATTGCGCGGTCGTTGTTGACCAAGCCGCGTATTTTGATTCTTGATGAGGCGGCAAGTGCCCTAGACCCGGAAAGCGAAGCAATTTTTATCAATAATCTTTCGAAAATTGCCGTAGGTCGCACTGTCATCATGATTTCGCACCGTCTTTCCACACTCGTTAATGCGCATGCGATCCTCGTGATGCAACAAGGGCAGTTGGTCGATAAGGGCCGCCATGAAGAATTGCTCGGCCGTTGCGAGACTTATCAGCATTTGTGGAATCAACAAACAAGCCATCTATGAAGTCGTTCTTTAAATCCAGCTCCGGTTCAGAGGACACAGCCATCGAGTTTCTTCCCGATGCGGACGAAATCGAGCGGCGTCCCTTGCCGCCCATGGCAAGGCTGACGCTGCATGTCATGCTGTTGTTGCTGATTGTCTTCATTATTTGGGCAACTGTTTCGCAGATCGATCAAGTCATCACCGCCAAGGGGCGCTTGGTGACACCGTTGCCTAATATCGTGGTGCAGCCCTTGGAAACGTCAATCATCCAGAGTATCGATGTTCGTATCGGCCAGGTGGTGAAGAAAGGAACACGACTCGCAACTCTGGACCCCACGTTCGCACAAGCCGATGAAGCTCAATTGCGCAGCCGGCTTAAAAGCCTCGATACACAAACGAGTCGGCTTGGTGCCGAATTAAAAGGGGGGGGTGTCGCCACCAAGGGAAATGATGCCGACAGCAAGTTGCAGGCTCAACTGGCTGCCGAGCGACAGGCCAATTACCAAGCCCAGTTGCGGAAAATGAGCGAGGATATAGCAAGGTTGCAGGCGGAGCTTGAGACCAATCGCCACGACCAGCAATCATTGACCGCGCGGCTTGGGCCATTGAAAGAGATGGAAGCCATGCAGTCCAAGCTCGTTGCACAGCAGTTCAGCTCAAGGGCGCGCCTGTTAGAAGCTCAGGATAAGCGCCTTGAGGTGGAGCGCGACATGCAACTCGCACAAAATCGTGAACAGGAACTGCGGCGTCAGCTAGCGAGCGCCCAGGCCGAGAGGGCTGCCTTCGAAAAAGGATGGCGGCAGAAAACGATGGAAGAATTGCTGTCGACTTCCCGGGACCGAGATTCCGTCAACGAGCAATTGCAAAAGGCTGATAAGCGCCACAGCATGGTCGTCCTGGTTGCACCGTCCGATGCTGTGGTACTGGATATTGCGAAGCTTTCCCAAGGCTCCGTAGTCAAAGAGGCCGAGCCACTCTTCACGTTGGTGCCGTTGGGCTCTGAACTGGAAGCAGAAGTCCAGATCGAATCCGCCGATGTAGGGTATGTCAAGGTTGGCGACGAAACCCGGCTGAAATTCGACGCTTATCCATTTCAGGAATACGGCACGCTAGATGCCAAGGTTAGAACGATCAGCGAAGATGCGTTTCGCAGGGACGCCAATAAACAAGGGACGGATGCTTTCTACATGAGTCGAGTGACTCTGAAAGAGACCAAGTTCAAAGGCAAACGGGACGGGATTCGGTTACTGCCAGGGATGACCTTGACTGCAGAGATTGTGGTTGGAAAGCGCTCGGTGATTTCTTATCTCATGTGGCCCTTACGCAAGGCTATGGATGAATCCCTGCAAGAGCCTTAATGCAACATTGGTTTTAACTCGACCCAGACATTTTCCAGCAATTTCCCCTGGGCTTGCGCCACTGGGTGCAGTCCATCTGGCTGAGTAAGTTCGGGTTTACCCGCTACGTCTTGTAATAAAAAGGACACTAGTCCTGCCTTCGTTTTTTTTGCCAAGCCCACATAGATGTTGGCGAAATCTTTCGTGTATTGAATTCCGTAGTTCGGCGGCAGTCTCATACCGATAAGCAATGTGCGTGCGCCGGCTTTCTTGTTGGCAGTGATGATGCTGGAGAGGTTGGTTTCGGTTTCAGAGAGCGGCAATCCACGCAGTCCATCGTTGGCGCCCAGTTCCAGGATGACGATAGCTGGCTTATGTTTTATCAGCAACGCGTCTATGCGACGTACCCCGCCGCTTGTTGTTTCGCCGCTAATGCTTGCATTGACGACTTCGTAATCCGGCTTTTCCTGAGCCAGCTTTTTTTCAAGGAGCGATACCCAGCCCGCCTCGCGCGGGATGCCATAGGCGGCGGACAGGCTGTCGCCGAATACCAATATCGTCTGTTTTGCCATCGCCGTCAGAGGCAGTAACATCAACCCCATTGCCAACCACCATCTCAATCTCATGCCGACTCCCGTCATTGAAGCCCGTCAACTTGCCAAGCATGTTAACAGCAGCGAAGGAACGCTGACGATACTCCACGTCCTCGATCTCGTCGTGAAGACAGGCGAAACCGTCGCCATCGTGGGCGCTTCCGGCTCGGGAAAATCAACCTTGCTGGGGCTGTTGGCGGGGCTTGATGCGGCTAGCGAGGGGCAGGTACTAATCAATGGAGTGGCATTGGATAGTCTTGACGAAGATGGCCGGGCGGCCTTGCGTGGCAAGGAAATCGGCTTTGTGTTCCAGTCTTTCCAGTTGCTGCCGGCGTTTACTGCGCTGGAAAACGTATTGCTGCCGCTGGAGCTTGCCGAGCGAGACAATCCTGAACAACTAGCCTTGGCGGCTTTGAGTCGAGTAGGGTTGCAGCATCGCTTGAGCCACACGCCCAGTCGACTATCTGGCGGGGAGCAGCAGCGCGTCGCCATTGCACGGGCCTTTGCGCCGGGGCCGAAATTGCTCTTGGCCGACGAACCCACAGGTAACCTCGACAGCGCCACCGGCGAACGCATTATCGATCTGTTGTTCGAGCTTAACCGTGAGGCTGGAACGACCTTGGTATTGGTGACGCACGACCCGGTGCTAGCGGCCCGTTGCAGTCGTACGCTCAAGCTGGAAGGCGGGCGGCTGGCATGAACAAGCTTCAATTTGCCTGGCGCTTATTCAAGCGCAACTGGCGTGCGGGGGAATTGCGCATCCTGGCTTTCGCCGTGGTCATCGCCGTCGCTGCCGTGACCGCCGTCGGATTCTTTACCGATCGCGTACAGTCCGGGTTGGCAAGGCAGAGCAATTTGCTGCTTGCTGCCGACCTTGCCCTGGTATCGGACCATCCCATTCCAGAGGATTACATTCGAGAAGCGCAGCGACGCGGTTTATCGCAGGCCCAGACACTGCATTTCCCCAGCATGGCGACGCATGGGACGACCAGCCATCTAGCCGAGATCAAGGCCGTCGACCCGGGCTATCCCTTGCGCGGTCGCTTGCGGATTGCCGCTGCCGAAAACGCCGCTCCGCAGCCTACCAACGCCGTTCCTGCATCCGGTACGGTTTGGATGGAGCCACGCCTGTTGACCTTGCTCGGTGTGCATGTCGGCGACGATATCGTGTTGGGCGAACGCACGTTCAAGCTGGCCGCAGCGCTGCATTTCGAGCCAGACCGCGGCGGTGATCTTTTCAGCATTGCGCCACGGCTCATGATGGCGCACGGTGATATGGCGAGTACAGGCCTGATTCAATACGGCAGCCGAGTTACTTACAGATTGCTCGTTGCTGGCGATGCCAAGGCCGTCGAGGATTATCGCCTTTGGCTTAACTCGGAGTTGAAGCGGGGAGAGCGGGTAGAGCAGGTGAGCGATGCGCGACCCGAAATCCGCAACGTGTTGACCAAGGCGCGGCAATTCCTCGGTTTGTCGGCCATGGCGAGCGTTGTGCTCGCCTCGGTGGCCATGGCCTTGGCCGGCATGCGTTTCATGGCGCGCAATCTCGATGCCTGTGCTGTGATGCGATGCCTCGGCGCCAGCCAGCGTTTCATCCTGGACGTGCATCTGCTGCAACTGGTGTTGATCGGCTTGTTGGGCAGCCTAGCGGGCACTGCCTTAGGGTTTTTCGCGCAAGAGGCCTTGAGCCGTCTGCTCGCCGGCATGGTGTTGGAGCGCCTACCATCTCCGTCGTGGCTGCCTGTGCTTCATGGATTGTTAACGGGGTTGTCGGTATTACTCGGCGTAGTGTGGCCTCTGCTGGCCAGGTTGCGAGATGTCCCGGCGTTGCGTGTTTTGCGCAGCGATTTGCCGTCCCCATCCATGGCGCGCGGATTAGCCTTCGTTCCGGCTGTAGCGATTATCGCCGGTTTGATGGTCTGGACGGCGCAGGAGCTTAAATTGGGGCTGATTGCCTTGGCCGGTTTTGCCGGTTTCATGGCGCTGGCGTCATTGGTGGCCTGGTTTGCGATGCGTGGATTGCGACGCTGGAGCAGGCAACAAGCTGGCTCGTGGCGTTTCGGCGCCGTCAATCTGGCGCGGCATCCCGCCGCTAGTATCGCCACTATCGCCGGGTTCAGTCTGGGGCTGATGGCCTTGCTCTTGCTGACTTTAGTGCGCGGTGATCTGCTGCGGAGCTGGCAATCGACCTTGCCTCCCGAAGCGCCTAACCGCTTCGCCATCAATATTCAACCTGATCAATTGATCGATTTGCAGGCGTTTTTCCAACGCGAACAACTGCCGCCGCCTACTTTCCAGCCCATGGTGCGAGGGCGGTTGATCGAGGTCAACGGCAAGCCTCTGGATGTTTCCAAGTACGACGAACGGGCGCGGCGTTTGGCGGAGCGTGAGTTCAACTTGTCGTGGGCGACTCAAATGCAGGAAGACAATCGCATCGTCGCCGGGCGATGGTGGACGCCGCAGGAATCCGGTCGGCCGCAACTGTCGCTGGAGCAGGGGATTGCCGATACCCTGGGACTGCACCTAGGAGATCGGCTCACCTATGACGTGGCCGGGCAGACCATCGTGCTCACCATCACCAGCCTGCGCAAGGTGGAGTGGGATTCCATGCGAGCCAACTTCTTCGCCGTCACGCCGCCTGGCGTTCTCAATGATTTTCCTGCCAGCTACATCACCAGCTTTTACCTGCCGCCGCAGCACGAGGATGTGTTGAACCGCTTGGTGCAGAGCTTTAACAACGTCACGGTTATCGACGTCGCTGCCATCATCGCGCAAATTCGTAGCATGATGGACCGCATGGCTTATGCCGTGCAGTTCGTGTTCGGGTTTTCCCTGCTGGCCGGGATACTGGTGCTTTATGCCGCACTGGCCGCTACCCAGGACGCTCGAGCACTGGAATACACCTTGCTGCGCGTGCTCGGCGCTAAGCGGCGACAAATGGTGGCTGCCATGCTGGCCGAGTTCGCGCTAATTGCTGCCTTGGCTGGATTGGTTGCCGCATTAGGCGCCAGCGTGCTGGCCTGGGGCATCAGTCGGTATGCGCTACATCTGCCTTATACCTTCAACCCGGCGCTGCTAGCGTGGAGTGTAGGTGGGGCTTTGGCGGTGATTCCATTTGCTGCTTGGCTTGGGCTGCGCAACACCATGAACCTGCCGCCGCGGCAGTTGCTGAATAGTGTCTGAAAAAACGGCGGGCAAGCCCGCCGGGTGAGTTGCTATGGAGGTGTAAACAAACTGAGATATTGCTTTGCTGCACGTCTTTATCTTAGCTTTTGAACCCACGAAAACCGAGGGAAAACTTCCTTCCGTTGGCCGGGATTCTTTCCCGTCCGGACTAACTTTCGATCACGCCATGGCGGATAGCCAGCCGCACCATCTCGACTGGACTGTTGATGCCGAGTTTTTGCTTGATGGTAGTTTGGTAGTTGGCGACGGTTTTGCCGCTAAGTTTGAGCGCCAGTGCTATATCTTCAGTTTCCTTGCCCTCGGCCAGCAGGCGGAAAATCTCAAACTCGCGGGCGGATAGCTGTTGTATCGGATCGCCTTTGTCCTGCAGGGTTTGCATGGCGATTTTGCGAGCGATCTCGGGGCTGAGGTAGGTCTTGCCACGTACAATGGCTTGCAGCGCATCGACCAGTTCTTCCGCCAGGCTGCTTTTCGCCAGGTAGCCTTTGGCACCGGCCTTGAGCGCCTGGTTGGCGAACGCGGCGTTTTCATGCATCGAGAGCACGAGCAGCTTCGCAGCGGGATGGCGGGCAATGATGCGGCGTATGGCTTCCATGCCGCCCATGCCGGGCATGGTGAGGTCCATGACAGCAGCATCGGGCAGCGTTTCACCGAATAATTGGTATCCGCGTTCGCCGCTGTCGGCCTCGGCGGTGACTTCGAACCCGGTGTGCTGCTCCAGCAGGCGCCGAATGCCGGAACGCACCACGGCGTGGTCGTCGACGAGCAAGATTCTAAAGCGGATCGTGCTCATGCTTCATCCCTCACAGGAATCCAGGCCCGAATTTCCGTGCCTTGGCCCAGGCTACTATCAACAATCAGCCCGCCGCCCAATCCCTCTACACGTTCCCGCATGCCCGGCAATCCCATTCCGTCCGTACGGTTCGGGTCGAAGCCTTTGCCGTCGTCGCGCACACTGATACGTAGGTCGATCGATTCATTGCGAATTTCCCGCTCGATGGTCACCGTGACATTTTTAGCCTGGGCATGGCGGGTGACATTGGTGAGGCATTCCTGCACCAGTCGATAGGCCGTGATCTCCGTCGTCTCGGCAATGACTGGTGGAATTCCGTGGCTGCTGAATTGAATCTCAGCGTCCTCGTTGCGTGATTGCCAAGTGTCTGCGAGATCATGCAGTGCTGCTTCCAATCCCAATTCGTCAAGGATACCGGGACGCAGGCGCTGCAGCAGACCCTTCACGAGATCCATCAGGTGGCGCGACAGCTCGCTGATGGCTGCGGCGCTGTCCTTGATTTCCGGATATTTGGTTTCGGCCTGGCGCAGCACCACGGTGGCATCGGTGTGAATCGCGGTCAGGCATTGGCCGAACTCGTCGTGCAGGTCGCGTGCCAGGCTCTTGCGTTCTTCTTCCTGCAAGGTGATGAGTTGCTGGGTCAGTCGATGGTTGCGCGAAATGCTGAGTTCCAGCGTTTCCACCATGCGGTTGAATTTCTCGCCGATTCGCGCAAGTTCCGGCAGGTCGAAACCGGGCAGGCGGGCTTTCAGATTGCCGCGCTCCAGCTCGTTGAGCGCTTGCAGGATATTCTCGGTGGGCTTGAGCGCCTGGCCCACTGCCCAGGCAATCATCAGGTTGACCGAGACGAAGAATATGATCGCTAGCGTGGTGGAGTCGGTGATCTGCTTCCAGATTTCGGCGTATTCGTAGGTGGGGTCGGGCGTAATGACCAGTTGGCCGATGAGTTGTCCCCGATATTCGACATGGCGTATTTGCGATTCCCAGGGTGGGGTGATGCGGTTGAGCAGCGCTTCGAACCAATCCGGCGCTTCGCTGTGTACCCGGCGCGGCGAGCGGGGCTGATTGCTGTCCAGCACGTGGCCTTGGAGATCGCGAAATTCGATATGCAAATGCCGCATGTGGTCCAGCCGTTGCAGTTGGAAGGGACGTCCTTCGTCGTTGCGCAATACTAGCGCGCTGTTGTTGAACAAGGCGGTATCGAACAGGTAGAGCGCAAGCCTTTCAGCCGATGCAACTTCGGCGCGAACGTTCTGACGGGCATTGATCAGCGTCAGGATCGTTCCGGCCAGGACGATCAGCATCAACAGGCCGGTAATGATGAGGTTGAGGCGGAGCTTGAGACTCACGGTAAGGCTTTCATGAATGGCATGGGCAGGTGAACTATAGCGGCAGCGGGGAGGGAAGTGAAATAACCCTGTGCAGGTCGGGAATTTTTCCTAATGTGCCGGCTCGGACCATTTGTTAGAGTTGCGTAAAATTTTGTTAACACTTTTGCAGCTTATCGAGGAAAACATGCATCAGGTTCGTGTCAAAACGCTGGTTCTCGCCGTCGCCGGCGCCATTTGTATGATTCAAAACGTCCACGCCGCCAACCAGGCCGAAGTGCTGGAAACGGGTGCTGTGGATGTGGTGAGTACCACGCCCTTGCCCAGTATCGGTACGCCCATCAATGAAGTGCCGGCCAATGTGCAAACCGCATCTGCGAAGTCCATCGCAGAACAGCGCAACCTGGATGTTTCGGAGTTTCTCGATAACAACCTGGGGTCGGTGAGCACGAGTAACAGTGTTGCCAACCCTTACCAACCTGATGTCGCTTTCCGCGGGTTTACCGCATCGCCGTTGCTCGGGACGCCGCAGGGACTTTCAGTGTTCATGGACGGCGTTCGTGTGAACGAGCCATTTGGCGATGTGGTGAACTGGGATTTGCTACCGCCAAACGCTATCGCGAGTATCAACCTTGTTCCAGGCTCTAATCCTGTATTCGGCCTGAACACGCTCGGTGGCGCATTGTCGGTCAATACTAAGAGCGGCTCAGAATTCCCGGGCACATCGGTGACAGCTTACGGCGGTTCGTGGGGGCGTCGTGCACTCGAAGTCGAAACCGGGGGCGCCAACGCAGACAAGAGCATCGATTATTTCATCTCTGGCAATACCTTCAAGGAAGACGGCTGGCGCGATCACTCCAAGAGCGAAGTGAATCAATTGTTTGGCAAGGTGGGCTGGCAGGATGAGAAAAGCGACCTGGACCTGTCCGTCATGTTCGCCGATACCGATATGGAAGGGACGCAAGCATTACCCCGCTCAATGCTCAATAACCGTCATCAAGCCTATACCTATCCCGATTCCATCGGTAACAATTTGGCGATGGTCAATTTGAAAGGCAGCCACTTTTTCACGGACGATATATTGGTGGCGGGGAATGTGTATTACCGACATAACCGGATTACCGGGTTTAACAGCAATGCGGAAACGTTAGCCCCAGGAGATTCCGCCAATATTTCTACCTCTACCGACCAAGACGGTTTCGGCGGAGCCTTGCAGATGACGTTGCTCAAGGATTTGGTTGGGCATAAGAATCAGTTTACCGTCGGTGCAAGCTTGGATGCCGGCAGAACCGATTTCACCAGTGATACAGCGCAAGCCAGCGTCATTGGCAATAAGACAGTCAATGACCCTGGCGTAGACGAAATTGCCTGGGTTCGTCTCAATGCTCGTAACGATTATTACGGTGTGTATGCTACGGATACGTTCTCCATCACCGATCAATTGCATGCAACCTTGTCCGGCAGATACAACCTTGCAAAAATTCATTTGTCCGGCGAGAGTTTTGACGATAATTTGACGCCAAAAACGTCTGACTTGAGCGGCAATCATCGTTACAGCCGTTTTAATCCCGCTATTGGCTTGAATTACAACCCAAGCCAGTCGCTCGGGTTCTACGGCAGCTACAATGAGGGGATGCGCGCACCGACGCCAGTTGAGTTGTCCTGCGCCGATGAGTCTCGTCCTTGCGCACTGCCGAATGCTTTCGCGGCAGACCCGCATCTCGACATGATTGTCTCCAAAACCTGGGAAGGCGGGGTGCGTGGAAAACTGATACCGGGCTTGGGCTGGAACGCCAGCATTTATCGCACTGTGAACAACAACGACATCCAGTTCATCGCCAGCAATGCGACGTCTACGGGGTTCTTCAAGAACGTGGGTGATACCAAACGGCAGGGTGTAGAGCTAGGCTTGAACGGCAAGGTCGAGCGCTTCAGTTTTGCGGCCAACTACGGCTTTGTGGATGCAACTTACCAGTCCGATTTCGTAGTTGGTTCGCCCAGTAATAGTACAGCTGACGGGGCGGGTAAGATTCCTGTGACCAAGGGCGACAAGATTCCCGGCATTCCAAGGCAAACACTCAAGCTGCGTGTCGGCTATGAAGTTACGTCGAACTGGAGTGTGGGGAGCAATGTTGTGATGGCCGCAGGCCAATACGCGCGTGGAGACGAGAACAACAAGGATATCAACGGGAAGGTGCCTGGCTACACTGTGGTCAACCTCGATACGCACTATGCGATCAATGACAGCTGGAAGGTATTCGCCAAAATCAATAACGTGTTCGACCGCGACTATGAAACCTTCGGGGTGTTGGGCACAAATATTTTCAATGGACAGGATGAGCAATTCCGTTCACCAGCCGCACCGCGTGCAGGTTGGGTAGGTGTCACCTATGAATTCGGTCGTCCCAAAGGCTCAGCCGGCGCCAGAATCGATAACGATTAGCGCTTTAATCCCGGCAATTCCGGCCCGGCCTTGTGCCGGGCTTTTTTATTGGGCGGTCAGTACAAAATCCCCGCCGCTAGTGACGGCACCCCCCCCAGCGGGTTACTATTCAGCACCATTCAAATTTGCAATTTCCGCTGGAGTTTCCCTTGAAAATCGGCACCCCTCTCAGCCCCTCGGCCACTCGTGTCATGCTGCTCGGCAGCGGCGAGTTGGGCAAGGAAGTCATCATCGCCCTGCAACGCCTGGGCGTCGAAGTGATCGCAGTCGACCGCTATCCAAACGCCCCCGGCCACCAGGTGGCGCATCGTTCTCACGTCATCAATATGGCGGACGGCGCAGCCTTGAAAGCGCTGGTAGAACAGGAGCGGCCACACCTGATCGTCCCGGAAATCGAGGCACTCAACACTGATACCCTGGCCGAGATCGAATCCGCAGGCTTGGCGACTGTCATCCCAACAGTTAAGGCAGTGCAGCTCACTATGAACCGCGAAGGTATCCGTCGTCTTGCGGCGGAAGAACTCGGGTTGCCGACTTCGCCTTATGCGTTTGCCGAAAGCCTGGAACAAATGCAGACGGCTATCGATGGTGGTATCGGCTATCCATGCTTCGTCAAACCGGTGATGTCGTCTTCGGGTAAGGGGCAATCCCGCGTAACCAAGGCGGACGAAGTATCCGCAGCCTGGGACTACGCCGCGGCAGGCGGACGGGTGAACAAGGGCAAGGTGATTGTGGAAGGGCAGATCGATTTCGATTATGAGATCACGTTGCTGACTGTGCGCGCCAAGAATGCTGCGGGTACTGTGGAAACCCATTTCTGCGAACCCATCGGGCATGTGCAGGTCAAGGGCGACTATGTGGAAAGCTGGCAGCCCCAGCCTATGTCGCCCCTGGCCTTGCAGCGCAGCCGCGAGATTGCCAAGGCGGTGACGGACAGCTTGGGCGGCTTGGGCTTGTTCGGTGTGGAGTTGTTCGTCAAGGGCGATCAGGTCTGGTTCTCAGAAGTCAGCCCACGGCCGCATGATACCGGAATGGTGACGATGGCGAGCCAGCGGTTGTCCGAGTTCGAACTGCACGCACGAGCCATTTTGGGGCTGCCGGTAGACGTCGCTCTAAAAAATCCGGGTGCCAGTGCCGTCATTTATGGAGGTGTGGACGGTCAAGGCATCGCGTTCGAGGGGCTGGAGCAAGCGTTGTCGGTGCCGGAAAGCGATGTTCGCCTGTTCGGAAAACCGGAATCCTTCGAGCGACGCCGCATGGGCGTTGCCTTGGCGGGGGGCGAGGATGTTAATGTCGCCAGGGAGCGAGCCAAGCAGGCCGCGAATTTTGTCAGACCGGTAAAGGGTTAATGTCTTGAGCGCTGCAACCGAAGAGAAGAGTGAAGTAAAAACGACATTCTTTGAAGTAATAGGTGGAACCGACACGATCAGGGCGTTGGTCGAGCGTTTTTACGATGTGATGGATACCGACCCCAAGGCCGCCGGGATTCGCGCGATGCATCAGGAAGACCTGACATCGGCGCGTGAAAAGCTGTTCATGTACCTGACCGGCTGGACGGGCGGACCGCAACTTTATATCGAACGCTATGGTCATCCCATGCTGCGTGCGCGACATTTGCCTTTCCCCATCGGCGAGGATGAACGCGATCAATGGATGTATTGCATGATCCGCGCTATGCACGACGTGGGACTGGAAGAAAAGGCGATACTCAAGTTCTCCGAGGCATTGTGGGGCGTTGCCGACTTCATGCGCAACAAGACGGAATAGCAGATGATCCTTCGTGCTAGAATCATGAGTTTCATCAGCCGGCGGCAGTGATTGTCGCTTTTTCGATTTAAGGAAAGAACATGCAAGCAACCGTTGAAAATATCAGCAACCTTGAGCGCCGTTTGACGGTGGCGATGCCAATGCAGCCGATCGAGGAAGAGATCGGCAAGCGCCTTAACAGCCTGGCCAAGACGGTCAAGATGGCCGGTTTTCGCCCCGGCAAGGTGCCGTTCAAGATGGTGGAACAGCAATACGGTCCGCAAGTGCGCCAGGAAGTGCTTTCCAGCAAGGTGGAAGAAACCTTCAGCGATGCCGTCCACAAAGAAGGTCTGCGCATTGCCGGTTACCCCAGCATCGAGCCCAAGCCGATGGCGGACAATGCCGAGAATTACGAATATGTGGCAACGTTCGAAGTGTTCCCGGAAGTGGCGATCGGCGATCTGTCCGGCGTCTCTATCGAACGTCCCAAGCTCGCAGTGAGCGACGCTGAAATCGACAAGACGCTTGAAGTCTTGCGCAAGCAACGCGCGGTGTTCGAAACCGTTGAGCGCGGTGCCGAAATGGGCGATCGCGTGAGCATCGAGTTCAGCTCCCAGATCGACGGCGAACAAATCGAAGATACCAAGGGCCAGACCATTCCGTTGGTGCTGGGCGAAGAAGGCCGCCTGCCGGACTTCGACAAGAACATCGTCGGTGCCAAGGCCGGTGAAAGCCGTTCTTTCGAACTCAATTTCCCTGCGGATTATCACAATGCCAACCTGGCCGGAAAAACGGCCAAGTACGAAGTGAAGGTGGCCTCGGTGTCTGCGCCCAAGTTGCCCGAGATCGATGCCGATTTCGCCAAGGGACTGGGTGTGGAAGATGGCGACATCGCCAAGATGCGCGCCGAGATCAAGGACAGCCTGGATCAAGAAGTCGACAAGCGCATCAGCGCTGCAGTGAAGAGCCAAGTGCTGGGTGGTCTGGTGAACGCAATTGATGTTGAGTTGCCAAAATCTTTGGTGACGATCGAAGTCGGTCGCTTGATGGAAACCGCTCAGCAAACCTTGCAGCGTCGTGGTCTGGATGCCGGTCAGATCAACCTTGAACCGGCCATGTTCGAAGAACAGGCGCAACGCAACGTCAAACTGCGACTCATCATGGTGGAAGTGGTGCGTGCGAACGAGCTGCAAGCCAAGCCGGAACAGATTCGCGCCATGATCGATACATGGGCCAAGAGCTTCGAGCAACCGGAAGAAGTGGTGAACTGGTACTACGGCGACCCGCAGCGCCTGAACGAGCCGGCTGCGATGGCCACGGAAGAAAACGTGGTGAATTGGGTGCTGGAACGCGCCAAGGTCACCGACAAGGAAGTTGCATTCGACGATTTGATGGCTGCCAAGGAGCAAGCTTGATGAGCATTGAAAGTAAATTCGAGATGCAAAACCATTGGGAGCCCCAAGGTTTGGGCTATATCCCGATGGTTATCGAACAGAGCGGTCGCGGCGAACGCTCTTACGATATCTACTCGCGCCTCCTCAAGGAGCGCGTGGTGTTCCTGGTTGGACCGGTGAACGATATGACGGCCAACTTGGTCGTGGCGCAGTTGCTGTTCTTGGAAGCGGAAAATCCCGACAAGGATATTTTCTTCTACATCAACTCGCCCGGCGGTTCCGTGACGGCCGGCATGGCAATTTACGACACCATGCAATTCATCAAGCCGGACGTGAGCACGCTGTGCATCGGCCAAGCTGCCAGCATGGGTTCCCTGCTGCTGACGGCAGGTGCGAAGGGCAAACGTTTCTGCCTGCCCAATTCGCGTGTGATGATTCACCAGCCGTTGGGCGGCTTCCAGGGGCAGGCGTCCGACATTGAGATTCACGCCAAGGAAATCTTGTACTTGCGCGGTCGTCTCAACGAAATCCTGGCGCATCATACCGGTCAGCCGGTCGAGGCCATCGAGCGCGATACCGATCGCGATAATTTCATGAGCGCCGAGCAGGCCATGCAGTACGGTATCGTGGACAAAGTGATTGGCACGCGTGCCGATGCTGTATAAGATGTTTTTGCAGGTGTGTTTAGTGGTTCGTATTAAGGAAACTTCATGACAAGCAAATCCGACGGCGAAAAGCTGCTTTATTGTTCCTTCTGCGGCAAGAGCCAGCATGAGGTGCGTAAGCTCATCGCCGGCCCATCGGTATTCATTTGCGACGAATGCGTCGATCTGTGCAACGACATCATCCGCGAGGAAGTTCAGGAAGATGGCGTCAAGGCACGTCGCGACAGCTTGCCCACGCCCAAGGAAATCTGCGACATCCTAGATCAGTATGTGATCGGCCAGGTGCGCGCCAAGAAGATTCTCGCTGTGGCGGTGTACAACCACTACAAGCGTCTGGAACAGACAGGCAAGGGCAAGGACGACGTCGAGATTTCCAAGAGCAATATCCTGCTCATCGGACCGACCGGTTCCGGCAAGACCTTGCTGGCCCAGACCTTGGCTCGCTTGCTCGACGTGCCTTTCGTCATTGCCGATGCAACGACGTTGACCGAAGCCGGTTACGTGGGTGAAGACGTCGAAAACATCATGCAGAAGCTGCTGCAAAAATGCGATTACGACGTCGAGAAGGCGCAGCGCGGCATCGTCTACATCGACGAAATCGATAAGATTTCACGAAAGTCCGATAATCCCTCGATCACCCGCGACGTATCGGGCGAGGGTGTGCAGCAGGCCTTGCTCAAGCTGATCGAAGGTACGGTTGCTTCCGTGCCTCCGCAGGGCGGTCGCAAGCATCCCAACCAGGATTTCGTGCAGCTCGATACCACCAATATCCTGTTCATTTGCGGTGGCGCATTCGATGGCCTGGAAAAGGTAATTCGACGCCGCTCTGAAAAGGGTGGCATCGGTTTCGGCGCTGAAGTTAAGAGCAAGGATGACCAGAAGGCTGTTGGCGAAGTGCTGCGCGATGTTGAACCTGAAGATTTAATCAAGTTCGGCTTGATCCCGGAATTCGTGGGTCGTCTGCCTGCTGTGGCTACGCTGGAATCCTTGGACGAGGCTGCCTTGATGGAAATCATGGTAGAGCCCAAGAATGCCTTGACCCGCCAATTCCAGAAGTTGTTCAGCATGGAAGGCGTTGAACTGGAATTCCGCGATTCGGCATTGCACACGATTTCCAAGAAGGCCTTGGAGCGCAAGACTGGCGCACGCGGTTTGCGTTCCATCATGGAACACTCGCTGCTGGATGTCATGTTCGATCTGCCGACCATGAAGAATGTCAGCAAGGTGGTCGTAGACGAAGGCGTAATCAACGGCGACAATCCGCCGATTCTGATTTACTCGGACGCTCCCAAACGCGTCGAATCCGGAAAATAATCACAACAAGGCGCGACGGGCTTGATTTGCCCGTCGCAGCCCCCACATGTTAGGTGTGCGACAGTTCATGTCCTGTGATGGTCGCCGCTTATTTATGACTGAAGGAAGCACGCATGTCTAACGAAGAGTCCAGCCCCAAACCCATTACGGAAGCCGATTTCCTCCCGCTGTTGCCGCTGCGCGACGTCGTGGTGTACCCGCATCTGGTCATTCCCTTGTTTGTTGGTCGCGCCAAATCGGTTCGTGCCTTGGAACTGGCTGTCGAAAATGGGAAGCAGATTCTGCTGGTAGCACAAAAGTCGGCAAACCAGGAAGATCCGGGTCCAGCCGATCTATATGAAATCGGTACGCTGGCGACGATTCTGCAAATGCTCAAGCTGCCGGACGGCACCGTGAAGGTGTTGGTGGAAGGCGTGAGCCGTGCGCGCGTGCTGGAATTCGTCGAACGCGAAGACAGTTTTGCTGCGCGCATTTCCCCGGTGGAAACCGCTTCCGAGGCAGACAGTGAAGTGCAGGCTTTGATGCGTGCGGTATTTGCGCAATTCGATCAGTTCGTCAAGATCAACAAGAAGATCCCGCCGGAAATCCTGACCTCGCTTTCCAGTATCGACGATCCCGGTCGTCTGGCCGATACGATCACGGCGCATCTCTCGCTCAAGCTCGAGGAGAAACAGCGCATTCTCGAGATGTTCGACGTTGCCAAGCGGCTCGAGCACCTCTTGGGCTTGCTGGAAGCCGAGTTGGATATCCTCCAGGTTGAAAAGCGGATCCGTGGCCGCGTGAAGCGCCAGATGGAGAAGAGCCAGCGCGAGTACTACCTCAACGAGCAGGTAAAAGCGATCCAGAAGGAGCTCGGCGAGCAGGACGAAAATGCCGAGATGGACGAGCTCGAGCGCAAGATCAAGGAAGCCGGCATGAGCAAGGATGCGCGTGCCAAGGCCGAGGGTGAACTGAAGAAGCTGCGCATGATGTCGCCGATGTCTGCGGAAGCGACAGTGGTGCGTAATTACATCGAAACATTGACTGGTCTGCCGTGGAAGAAAAAGACCAAGATCAGCAAGGATCTTGGGGCGGCCGAAAAAGTCCTGGACTCCGACCATTTCGGTCTGGAAAAGGTCAAGGAACGCATCATCGAATATCTCGCTGTGCAGCAGCGCGTCGACAAGTTGAAAGCGCCTATCCTTTGCCTGGTAGGCCCTCCGGGCGTGGGTAAGACATCCCTGGGGCAAAGCATTGCCAAGGCGGTGAACCGTAAATTCGTCCGCATGGCGCTGGGCGGCGTACGAGACGAGTCTGAAATTCGCGGCCATCGCCGCACCTACATCGGCTCTATGCCAGGCAAAGTGTTGCAAAGCATGAGCAAGGTCGGTGTGAAGAACCCGTTGTTCCTGCTGGACGAAGTGGACAAGATGGGCATGGATTTCCGCGGCGATCCTTCCTCCGCCTTGTTGGAGGTGCTGGACCCGGAGCAGAACCACACGTTCTCCGATCACTACGTCGAGGTGGATTACGATCTGTCCGATGTAATGTTCGTGGCGACCGCCAACTCCTTGAACATCCCTGCGCCCCTGCTGGATCGTATGGAGATCATTCGTCTTGCCGGCTATACCGAAGACGAGAAGGTCAATATCGCCATGAATTATCTGCTGCCCAAGCAGTTGAAGACGCATGGCTTGAAGGAATCGGAGATTTCCATTTCCGAGGCGACGATCCGTGACGCCGTACGTTACTACACTCGCGAAGCCGGTGTACGTAGCCTGGAACGCGAAATTTCCAAGATCTGCCGCAAGGTGGTGAAGGAGTTGTTGACTGCCAAGGGCAAGAAAGCGGTCGGTCGCAAGATTACGGTTAGCCCCCGCAATCTGGATAAATACCTTGGTGTGCGCCGTTACGACTTCGGTATTGCCAACAAGGAAAACCAGGTTGGTCAGGTGACCGGCCTTGCGTGGACCGAGGTTGGCGGCGAATTACTCACCATCGAAACGGTTGCAATACCGGGCAAGGGCAAGACCATTACCACGGGCAAGTTGGGCGAGGTAATGCAGGAATCGATCCAAGCCGCCCTGTCGGTCGTGCGTAGCCGTGCCAAGCGCCTTGGTATCGTCCCCGACTTCTATGAGAAGAACGATATTCATATCCACTTGCCCGAGGGTGCAACGCCTAAGGATGGTCCCTCGGCAGGTATCGGTATCTGCACGGCGTTGGTGTCGGCACTTGCCAATATTCCGGTACGGGCCGATGTTGCCATGACGGGCGAAATTACTTTGCGTGGCGAAGTGTTGCCGATCGGCGGTCTGAAAGAAAAGTTGTTGGCGGCGCATCGCGGCGGGATCAAGACGGTACTAATCCCGCAGCAGAACGTGAAAGACTTGGTGGATATTCCGGATAACGTCAAAAATCATCTTGATATTCATCCGGTTAAGTGGATCGACGATGTCTTGCAGATCGCGCTCGAACGCGTGCCGGAAGAGTTGGCCGATACCCCCGCCGTGCCTGCACTGACCCCCGCTGAAACGCAAAGCGAGTCGGCCGGTGTAGTCAAGCATTAACAATCTGAAAAAAGTGTAGTTTTTTCCCCTTGAAACTCAGCCGCAAAAGCCTTGACACGGGCTTTTGCGGCTTGATATAAAGCCGTTGGCAGGTGTGTTTGTGTTTGCCATTCACTTAAACAATGTGGAAAGGGGATTACACGTGAACAAGTCTGAACTCATCGATCAAATCGCCAAGGGGGCTGATATTTCCAAGGCTTCTGCGGGACGTGCATTAGACGCTGCAACTGCTGCAATCGGCAAAGCTTTGAAGAAGGGCGAATTGGTAACTCTCATCGGTTTTGGTACCTTTTATGTTGGTAAGCGCGCTGCGCGTAATGGTCGTAATCCCCGTACCGGCGCCACCATCAAGATCAATGCTGCAAATTCCCCCAAATTTAGGGCTGGCAAAGCACTCAAAGATGCTGTAAACTAGCGGGCTGTTGTTGATTGATTGGGTGCTTAGCTCAGCTGGTAGAGCGTCGCCCTTACAAGGCGAATGTCGGGGGTTCGATCCCCTCAGCACCCACCAAAAACCTTCAATCATTCAAAAGCAACAAACAGTTTTGGAGTGCAAGTTTTTGGAGTGGTAGTTCAGTTGGTTAGAATACCGGCCTGTCACGCCGGGGGTCGCGGGTTCGAGTCCCGTCCACTCCGCCAAATCAGAAAAGGCGAGCTTAAACGGCTCGCCTTTTTTGTTTCTGCAGAACGCTCGCGAGGCTGAACAAGGCTGTGGCATAATCGCGGTTTTGTTGTTCTTCCCCAAGTCTCTGAGGCTTTATCATTATGTTGGAAGCAATACGCGAGCGTTCGCAAAGCTGGATTGCCAAGCTCATCCTGGCAATGATCACTGTCCCATTTGCGTTGTGGGGCGTCGACTCTTATCTTCGCCAAGCCGGTTCCAATGTCTCGGTGGCCAAGGTTAACGGCGATACCATCACGGTTCAGCAATTCACCAAGGCGATGCAGGATTTCCGCGATAGCATGGAAAAGCCTGATCCCAATCTCATGGACAATCCC
The DNA here is from genome assembly GCF_003112435.1 of Novimethylophilus kurashikiensis. Lineage (GTDB taxonomy): Bacteria > Pseudomonadota > Gammaproteobacteria > Burkholderiales > Methylophilaceae > Novimethylophilus > Novimethylophilus kurashikiensis. The sequence continues at coordinate 40,621 of NZ_BDOQ01000023.1, read as the reverse complement.
GAGGTGCGTAACAGCATCCTCGACAAGCTGATTAACAACAAGCTGCTTTCCGAGGAAGTGCGCAAGGGCGGTTACACCGTTTCTGATGAGCAACTTTCCAAGATGATTGTGACGCTGCCTGAATTCCAGAAAGACGGCAAATTCTCTCAAGACCAGTACGACAAGGTGCTGGCTCAGAACGGTTTGACGCCTAGTCGTTTCGAGGCGCTGATGCGCAGCGATTTGTTAACGCAGCAAGTGCGAAATAGCATTTCACGCTTGGCTTTCATTCCGAAAACCGAAGCTGAAAGCGCTCTACTCGTTCAGCATCAGTTGCGTGAAGTCAGCGTCTATTCCTATCGTCCTGATGATTTCCTCAGTCAGGTGAAGATCGATCCGGTCGAGGTTAAGGCTTATTACGACAAGCATCCGGAAGAATTCCGCGTGCCAGAGCAGGTTAAGCTCGACTTCGTCGTGTTTTCGGCCAACGCCATGATTACCTCTATGCGCGTAGGTGACGAAGAGGCCAAGAAGTTCTACGAAGAGAATGCCGCCAAGTTCCAAGGCGATGAAGAGCGTCGTGCCAGCCATATCCTGGTCACCTTCGGTGGCAAGAAGGACGCCGCTGCCAAGGCTGAGGCCAAAAAGAAGATCGATGAGATTCTTACCGAGGTTAAAAAATCACCGGAAAAATTCGCGGAACTGGCCAAGAAGTACTCCCAGGATCCAGGCTCGGCAGTAAACGGCGGCGATTTGGGCTTCGTTAAACGCGGCCTGATGGTGAAGCCTTTCGAAGATGCCTTGTTCGGAATGTCTCCTGGCAGCATTAGCGGTCCGATCGAAACTGAATTCGGTTATCACATCATCAAGCTGAATGAGGTCAAGGGCGCTGCTCAATCGTTCGACCAGGTCAAAGGCCAGATTCGTGCTGAGCTGATGTATCAGAAGGCTCTGGCGAAATTCTCCGAGACCGCGGACAACTTCAGCAATGAAGTGTACGAACAGTCAAACACTCTAGATGGTGCAGCCAAAGATTACGGTGTGCAGGTCCAGAAGAGCGACTGGCTTTCGCGCGACGATGCTGCCAAGTTCTTCAAGAGCGACAAGCTGGCTAACGAGATTTTCTCGGATGAGGTGCGCAAGGATAAGCGGAATACCGAGGCCGTTGAAGTATCGCCCAACACTCTGGTGGCAGCGCGTGTCACCGACGCTCGTCCTGCCAGCGTTAAATCCTTCGAAGAAGTTCAGGCTGGTATCGAAGACAAGCTGAAGCATCAGCAGGCGGCCAAATTGGCAACCCAGCAAGGCGAAAAGTCGCTGGCTGAACTCAAGAAGGGCGGCAACGGAGGCGACATTAGCTGGACGACGCCAGTCAAGATCGATCGTCAAAATCCGCAAGGTCTGACAGATAGCGTGATGAAGCAAGCGTTTCGCATGGATGCTTCCAAGCTGCCCGCCTATGTTGGCGCAGCAGGCAAGGACGGCGGTTATGTGCTGATTCGCCTGACGGCTGTTGAAGATGGCTCTAAGCAACTGGATGCTGACGCGAAGAAGACGGCTGCGACTGAATACGAAGCAGCGCTGGCTTCGGAATATCTCACGACTTTCATGAAGTCGTTGCGCGGACATGCCAGCATCAAGGTCAACCAGGACTTGATGGCGGCACGCAACCCGCAGCAGTAATCATTCGGTTGGACGGAAAAGGCGGCTGCGGCCGCCTTTTTCTTTATGAAATCGAGCGGCTAACCGGTTGAACCGGTTAAAATCCGCTTAAGTTTTTGATGGAAGTTTCAGATATGGTTCGAACTCGTTTTGCCCCCAGTCCCACCGGATTCCTGCATATCGGCGGTGCACGTACTGCCCTGTTTTCCTGGGCTTATGCCCGCCGACACGCCGGCAGTTTTATCTTGCGCATAGAAGATACCGACCTTGAGCGCTCTACGCCAGAAGCCGTCCAGGCCATTCTGGATGGCATGGAGTGGCTGGGTCTTGGCTACGACGAGGGTCCGTTCTATCAAATGCGGCGTATGGAACGCTATAAGGCAGTGATTCAAGGCATGCTAGCCGCTGGAACGGCCTACTACTGCTATTGCAGCAAGGAAGAGGTTGAGGCCATGCGCGAACGTCAGATGGCTGCAGGGCAAAAGCCGCGCTATGACGGAACTTGGCGTCCGGAGCCTGACAAGAGTTTACCGGCTGTGCCGGAGGGTGTGTCACCCGTGATCCGTTTCAGGAATCCGAAGGATGGTGTCGTCGCTTGGGACGATCAGGTAAAGGGCCGTATTGCGATTGCCAATGAGGAACTGGATGACCTCATCATTGCACGTGCCGACGGCACCCCGACCTACAACTTCTGCGTAGTCGTCGACGATTGGGATATGAAAATCACCCATGTGATCCGCGGTGACGACCATGTGAACAATACGCCGCGCCAAATCAACATTTTGAAGGCACTCGGTGCCGAGGTGCCCAAGTATGCGCATCTGTCGATGATTTTGGGCGACGACGGCCAGAAGTTGTCCAAGCGCCACGGCGCAGTTAGCGTGATGCAGTACGACGAAGACGGCTACTTGCCTGAGGCGGTGCTGAATTACCTGGCGCGCTTGGGGTGGTCGCATGGCGATGCCGAGATTTTCGATATGGAGCAGTTCTGCTCATGGTTCGACCTCGACCATATCACGCCTTCCGCCGCACAATTCAATACCGAAAAGCTGAACTGGCTGAATGCGCATTACCTGAAACTGGCTGATAACGCGCGCTTGGCCTCCGAAGTGTCTAAGCGCTTAGGCTTGCGCAGTATCGGCACTAATGGCGGTCCGGATTTGGAAGGAGTAGTGGGGCTTTACAAGGAGCGTGCTTCCACATTGAACGAACTCACGGATGCCGTTGAGTACTTCTACCAGCAAATCCACGCGACCCCGGAACTGCTGGAAAAGCATCTGAGCGCAGACGTTATCCCGGCATTGCAAGGGCTGGCTGAAAAGCTGGCTGGGTTGCCTTGGACGCAAGAGGCCTTGCATGATGCCATTCAGGAAGCCGTCACGGCCAATGGTCTCAAGTTCCCTAAAATCGCCATGCCGTTGCGCGTAATGGTGGCTGGCATTGCGCAGACGCCGAGCGTGGATGCAGTGCTTGCTCTGCTGGGGCGCGATGAGACGTTACGCCGCATCAAAGGCTATTTAAGCTAAATCTCGATTCTTTCGTGCAATTCGGGGACCCGGACGTTCCATCCCAGTTCGTCCTGGACCCGATTGGCGAAAATTTCCGCTGTTGCCGATTCCCCGTGCACAACCAGCGTCTGCTGTGGAGCTTTCTTGAAATGCTTGAGCCATGCTAGTAGCGCGGCCTGGTCCGCATGCGCTGACAATCCCCCAATCGTATAAATCCCGGCGCGCACTGGTGTTTCCCTTCCAAAAAGCTTGACGAGGCGGGCACCGTCGACCAGCCGTCGGCCCAGTGTTCCTTGCGCCTGGAAGCCGGTAATCACGATGCTGCATTCCGGGCGACTCAGGTTCCAGCGCAGATGATGCTTGATGCGCCCCGCGTCGCACATGCCGCTGGCCGAAATGATGATGGCGCCTGAGGTAATTTCGTTGATCGCCATGGATTCCGTCACGTCTTGAACGAAGCGGATGTTGGGCATGCTGTTTGGATGCTCCTCGCCCCATGCCACGAGTTTCTGGGCTTCCTCGTTGAATAAGTTGGCGTGACGCATGGTAATTTCCGTAGCAGAGAGTGCAAGCGGAGAGTCGACGTAGACGTTTAGCCCAGGCGGTAATCGTCCCTGTCGCGTCAAATCGACGAGCAGGTAAATGATTTCCTGGGTGCGACCCACCGTAAACGCGGGTATCACCACATTGCCGTGTTTGTGGTGCAAGGTATCGTTGAGGACGTGAACGAATTCGTCCATAGTCTGATCCAGCTGTTTGTGCAACCGATTGCCATAGGTCGATTCGATCAGCAAGATATCGGCATTGGCGATTGGGGTGGGGTTGCGAAGAATGGGGCGGTCGGGTTGTCCGAGATCGCCGGAAAATACGATTTTTTTGCGCTCCCCAAGATCGTCAAGCCATAGCTCAACAATGGCCGAGCCGAGAATGTGGCCGGCATCGCGGAACGTGAAGGTAACATCAGCGTGTGGGCTGGCTTCGGTGTCGTAGTCTTGCCTGGTCACAAGTTTCAGGCAATCCTCGACGTCTTGCAGTGTATACAAGGGTTCGGCGGGTGGCATACGCGATGCGCGGTGATTTTCCTGGCGGCGGATTTCCTCCCATTCGGCTTCTTTTTCCTGAATATGAGCACTATCTCGTAGCATGACAGCGATCAAGTCTGCTGTTGCAGGCGTGCAATAGATAGGCCCGTTGAAGCCCAGCGATACCAGCTGGGGCAACATCCCGGAATGGTCGATGTGAGCATGGGTGAGAATGACGAAATCGATGGCGGTAATGTCGAATGCAGGAAACTGGCGGTTCTTGAGGTCCGCTTCGTGGCCTCCTTGAAACATGCCGCAATCGACGAGAAATTGCGTTTTTTCCGTACGAACCAGGAAACAGGAGCCGGTGACTTCCCCCGCAGCGCCGTAAAAACTTAAGTCCATAGGTCTTGTCATAGCCAAAAGAATCCCAATAACGGTATCATGAAGCGCTTTGCTTTATGTAGCGGAATGGGGAAATTTCGCGTAAAGTTTGTAATCTTTTTCTGTAATCATAACCCCATAAAAGAGGGAGAATCACATGACTATCAAGGGCCAAACGCTCCAAGACCCGTTTTTGAATACGCTTCGTAAGGAGCATGTGCCGGTTTCCATTTATCTGGTCAACGGTATCAAATTGCAGGGACAAGTCGACTCGTTCGACCAATACGTAGTGTTGCTGAAGAACACCGTTACTCAAATGGTTTACAAGCATGCAATCTCTACCATTGTGCCTGGGCGTGCAGTTAGCATTCCCCATGGCGTGGAGGCTGCAGAGGACTAATGTTTGAACGTCATGGTGGCGGCAATGCCGCTGTCTTGGTGAGCCTCGACTTCGGCGAGGCAGGTTACGAAGATAGTTTGGCGGAGTTGCATCACCTGGTCGCCAGTGCCGGACTGGAAGTGCGCGGTGTCGTAGAAGGCAAGCGTGCAAAACCGGACGCAGCGCTTTTTGTCGGTAGCGGTAAAGCCGAAGAAGTTGCCGCAGCCTTGCGCGATGGTCAGGCGCAAGTCGCAATTTTCAACCATGAGCTATCCCCGGCTCAACAGCGCAATCTTGAAAAGACGCTGGAATGCCGGGTGGTTGACCGTACAGGACTTATTCTCGATATTTTTGCCCAGCGGGCAAAAAGTCACGAAGGCAAGCTGCAAGTCGAGCTTGCGCAAATGGAACACCTTTCAACACGGCTGATTCGCGGCTGGACCCACTTGGAACGCCAAAAGGGCGGTATCGGCGTGCGCGGTGGCCCGGGTGAAACCCAGCTCGAGCTCGACCGCCGCATGATTCGTCAGCGCGTCAAGATGTTGAAGGAGAAACTCGCCAAGCTGGCGCAGCAGCGCGGTATGCAACGCCGGGCTCGCAAGCGTTCGGGTGTGCTCTCAGTATCCCTGGTGGGTTACACCAATGCCGGTAAATCGACACTCTTCAATCGTCTGACGCAATCTGGCGTCTATGCTGCTAACCAGTTGTTTGCCACGCTGGATACTACTTCCAGGAAATTATTCATCCCTGAATGCGGCCCAGTGGTGGTATCTGATACGGTTGGGTTCATCCGTAATCTACCGCACACATTGGTCGAGGCGTTCGGTGCTACGCTCGAAGAAGCAGCACAGGCTGATCTGTTGCTGCACGTCGTGGATATGGCCAGTCCGTCGCGGGACGAGCAGATCGACGAGGTCAATAAGGTCTTGCGTGAAATCGGCGCACAGGATGTGCCGCAGCTATTAGTCATGAACAAGATCGACGAAGCAAGCGTGGAGCCGGGTTTCGAACGCGACGAATATGGTAAAATTTGCAAAGTTTGGGTTTCGGCCAAGACTGGCGCCGGTATCGAACTGATTCGACAAGTCCTCAGCGAACGTCATCAGCCCCATACAGAACAAATGCAGTCCACTCTGGCTGCGGTTTAATTTTCGGAGCAACTATGGCATCGAACGACCCGGGATGGGGCGGCAAGAAAAATGACGGTCCGCCCGATCTGGATGAGATCATGCGTGACCTCACGCGCCGTCTCAACAGTCTATTCGGCAAGGGCGGCAAGAATGGCGCCCCCCAGGCATCAACGCCATCTCAGAACCCATTCGGCATCGGCTTGATTGGCGCTTTAATTGCCGTCATCTGGCTGGGTACCGGTTTTTACATCGTAGACCAAGGCAAGCGCGGTGTTGTGCTTCGTTTCGGCAAGCATGTCGAAACCACCATGCCGGGACCGCGTTGGCATATGCCTTACCCCATCGAATCGGTCGATGTCGTGAATCTTGAACAAGTGCGAACGATTGAAGTCGGTTACCGCGGTCATGCCGAATTGGGCCCGGGTCGCAGCCGCGAATTACGCGAATCGCTCATGCTGACCGATGACGAAAACATCATCGATCTCCAATTCGCGGTTCAATTCAATCTCAAGAATCCTGAAGATTTCCTGTTCAATAACCGCGATACGGAAGAAGCCGTGCGCGGTACCGCTGAGACTGCGATCCGTGAAATCGTCGGCAAGAGTCGTATGGACTTCGTGTTGTACGAAGGGCGCTCAGAAGTTGCGGCGCAAGCCAAAAAGCTTATGCAGGACATCCTCGACCGCTATCACTCCGGCATCAATATCGTGAGCGTCACCATGCAGAACGCCCAACCGCCTGAACAGGTGCAAGCGGCCTTCGATGATGCCGTCAAGGCTGGCCAGGATCTGGAGCGCCAGAAAAACGAAGGCCAGGCCTATGCCAACGATGTCATTCCCAAAGCCCGTGGCAATGCCGCTCGTTTGCTGGAAGAAGCAGCAGGCTACAAGCAGCGCGTGATCAACGAAGCTCAGGGTAACGCAAGCCGCTTCTCGCAAGTACTGGAACAGTACGAAAAGGCCCCGCAGGTGACGCGTGAGCGACTCTACCTGGAGGCTCAAGAACAGATCCTCAGCAACAGCAGCAAGGTGATGGTGGATCAAAAGGGCAACGGCAGTATGCTGTATCTGCCGTTGGATAAACTGATGAACGCGCCCGGCAGTGCCGCAGCAGCGCCAGCGCCGGCCACAACAGCCCCAGTTCCCTCTGTGAATCCCGATGCGGAAGCGCGTTCGCGCGATGCTTTCCGCGGTCGTGACCGGGAGTCCCGTCCATGAAAAACCTCGGATTATTTTTTACCGGACTGATTGCCGCGCTGGTTGTGCTCAGCCTCTCTGCATTCAGTGTCGATCAGCGTGAATTCGCCATCGTATTCCGTCTCGGCCAGATTATTTCCGTCGAGCAGTCGCCGGGATTGCACTTCAAGGTGCCGCTCCTGGATAACGTTCGCTATTACGACAAGCGCATCGTGACGCTGGACTGGGTGGAGCCGGATCGCTTTATTACCAGCGAGAAGAAAAACGTCCTGGTCGATTCGTTCGTCAAATGGCGTATCGTCGATCCGGCCAAATATTACGTCTCGGTGCGCGGCGACGAGAAGCAGGCTGAAGCGCGTCTTTCTCAGATGGTGAACGACGGTCTGCGTGCTGAATTCGGCAAACGTACGATTCACGACGTTATTTCCGGCGAGCGCGCCAAGATCATGGACATCTTGCGCGACAAGGCAGACCACGAGGCGCGCCAAATGGGCATCCAGGTGTTGGATGTGCGTTTGAAGCGCGTCGACCTGCCGCCGGAAGTGAGCGATTCCGTCTACCAACGCATGGAAGCCGAGCGTAAGCGTGTGGCTAATGACCTGCGTTCGCAAGGTGCCGGAGCTGCTGAAAAGATTCGTGCCGATGCAGACAAGCAGCGTGAAGTGATCCTGGCGGAAGCTTTCCGCGAAGCCCAGCGAATCAAGGGTGAAGGAGATGCCAAGGCTTCAGAAATCTACGCTTCGGCCTATAGCAAGAATCCCGAGTTCTATGCTTTCTATCGCAGCCTGGAAGCCTACCGTAACAGCTTCCGCAGCAAATCCGATGTGCTAGTACTGGACCCCAGTTCCGATTTCTTCAAATATTTGAAGAGTCCTGGCAGCGGCCGCGGTAAGTAAGGAATCGGTCTTGAGCGAGAATTTATTGATGGCTTTCGGCCTCATGCTGGTCTTGGAAGGCGTCCTGCCACTGCTCGCTCCAGCTGCTTGGCGTCAGACTTTCCGCCGCATGATCGAATTCAAGGATGGCCAACTGCGGTTCATCGGCCTCGCATCCATGTTGGGCGGCCTGCTCATAATCCTAATGGCGAGCAATTAATCTAGTTATATGCGTCACTGGCTGTTACCTGAATATATCGAAGACGTCCTCCCGGCGGAGGCACGTCGCATGGAGTTGCTGCGTCGCCAGCTGCTCGACCTTTTCCACACCCACGGTTATCGCTACGTCATCCCGCCCATGCTGGAATACGTCGAGTCGCTCACCACGGGAGTAGGGCACGATCTGGACCTGTTGACGTTCAAAGTGGTCGATCAGATTTCCGGTCGTCTCATGGGTGTTCGATCCGATATCACGCCGCAAGCGGCACGTATCGATGCGCATTTGCTGAACCAGCAAGGCGTAACGCGTCTGTGCTATGCCGGAAGCGTCCTGCGAGCCCAGCCGAGCGGTACGGCACAAACTCGCGAGCCCTTGCAGATCGGTGCTGAGCTCTTCGGCCACGCCGGCATTGAAAGCGATTTGGAGGTTCAGCAACTGCTAGTCCACGCCTTGCAGGCTGCTGGTATTGCCAAACCGCACCTCGATTTCAGCCACGTAGCGATTTTCCGTGCCTTGGTGGAAAGTGCGAGCATCGCGCCGCAACTTGAATCCGAGCTTTTTCAAGCCTTGCAAGCCAAGGATGCCAGCACGCTCAGCGAACTCACCAAGTCCCTGCAAGCTAGCATTCGAGCGGCCTTGATGGCGCTGCCCACTTTGTATGGCGATGCACGGGTATTAGATACCGCGGCAGAGCAGCTGCCTTCGATTCCCCAGATTCAAAATGCATTGGGCGAGCTCAAGCAAGTTGCACAGCAGTTTTTGGCGCCGGATGTTGAAGTCAGCTTCGATTTGGCCGAGCTGCGGGGATACCACTACCACAGCGGCATGGTCTTTGCCGCCTATGCCGAGGGTTATTCCTCCGCATTGGCTCAAGGGGGACGTTACGACGAGGTTGGGCAGGTGTTCGGACGCTCCCGACCTGCGACGGGGTTCAGCATGGACATGCGGGCGCTCGTCAACGCTTTACCGCCTGCAAGCGGCAACAAGGGAATTTTGGCGCCGCTAACGGAGGACGTCGAACTGCGCAGTAAAATCAAGTCTCTGCGCGCACAAGGGGAAATTGTCGTAGTGGAGTTGCCGGGGCATGAGCAGCATCGCGCCGAGCTCGATTGCGATCGCGTATTAGTAAAAAATGACAAGGGCTGGGAAATTCTCCCCGCCGCATAATGTAAGGTTGATCATGGGTAAGAACGTAGTCGTCATCGGCACCCAATGGGGCGATGAAGGTAAAGGTAAAATCGTCGATTGGCTGACCGATCACGCACAAGGCGTGATCCGCTTCCAGGGTGGGCACAACGCAGGCCATACGCTGGTCATCGGACAAGGTGCCGCGCAACGCGAGTACAAGCTCAACCTGGTGCCGTCAGGCATCGTGCGCGAAGGCGTGCGATGCTACATCGGTAACGGCGTGGTGCTGGATGCGGGGCATTTACTGGAAGAAATTAGCGGCCTTGAATCTGTTGGCGTGGAAGTGCGCAGCCGCCTCATGATCAGCCCGGGCTGCCCGCTTATCCTGGGTTATCACGTCAGCCTGGATAAGGCACGTGAGGCCGCTCGTAGCCAAGGCAAAAAAATTGGTACGACAGGCAAGGGGATCGGCCCGACCTACGAGGATAAAGTTGCCCGCCGCGCGCTTCGTGTCTACGACTTGTTCTACCCCGAGCGTTTCGCCGACAAACTGGCCGAAGTGCTCGACTATCACAATTTCGTGCTGACTCGCCATCTGAATGCCGAGGCGATCGATTTTCAGGCTCAGCTCGACGCGGCTATGAAGCACGCCGAAAGCCTGCGTCCGCTGGTTCACGACGTTTCTGCCGCACTTTACGATGCACATCAAGCGGGTCACAACCTGTTGTTTGAAGGTGCGCAAGGTACGCTACTCGACGTGGATCATGGGACTTATCCCTATGTGACTTCGTCCAATTGTGTGGCCGGCCAAGCATCCGCAGGCTCCGGCGTCGGTCCCAGCATGCTGCACTACGTGCTCGGTATCACCAAGGCCTATTGCACACGCGTCGGCGGCGGTCCTTTCCCGAGCGAGCTCGACATCGAAACCGATGCAACCCCCGGCCATCAAATGTCCGACAAGGGACGCGAAATCGGTACGGTGACACGCCGCAAGCGCCGTTGCGGTTGGTTCGACGCTGCAGCATTGCGTCGTTCTGCCCGTATCAACGGTTTGACTGGCTTGTGTATTACCAAGCTGGACGTTCTCGATGGTTTGCAGGAACTGGAAATTTGCACCGGCTACAAGCTGGACGGCAAGGTCATAGACTTGCTGCCAGTCGGTGCTGAAGACGTAGCCCGCTGCGAGCCGATTTACGAAGTGATGCCTGGCTGGCAGGAAACCACCTTCGGCGTTAAGCGCTGGGACGATCTGCCCGCTAATGCGCGTGCTTATTTGAAACGCCTGGAAGAGCTCTGCGGCGTTCCTGTCGATATCGTCTCGACCGGTCCTGAGCGCGACGAAACCATCGTCCTGCGTCACCCCTTCGGAGCCTGATTTGAGTCAGCCTGAAAAGAAGCGCCTGGCTTGGGCCTTGACTGGCTCCGGCCATTATTTGCGCGAGTGCATCGACATCATCCATAAGCTGGAAGATGTCGATTTGTTCCTGAGCAAAGCAGCTGCAGAGATTTTGCAACAGTACGGTTATACCCATAACGTCGGCCGCGTTTACCTCGACAAGACGGCGAGTTCGGTGCCTGTGGAGTTTTTCTACCAAGGCGTTTATCACACCGTGGTCATCGCACCGACCAGTTCGAATACGGTGGCGAAAATGGTGTGCGGTATTTCCGATAACCTGGTGACCAATATTTTCGCCCAGGCCGGTAAGTGCCGCATTCCCAGTATCGTATTCGCCTGCGATACTGCGCCCGAACTCGAGTCGGATGCGCCCCGCGACCATGTGGTCAAGGTGTGGCCGCGCCGCATCGATCTCGAAAACATGGAAAAACTCAAGACCTTCGAAGCCACGACGGTCGCCGCTGATATGCAGGAGCTGGAAACAGCCATTCTTGCGCGATGCCGCGAAACATCCTCTTCCTGACCGGCAAACTCGCCGAAAACAGCCTGCATAAAGTCCTGGCCGGATTGCAGCCGGCCGAGTTCGAGTTCCAGATCGCACAATTGGGTATCAGCGTTGCTGCACTGATGACGCCGGAATTCATCGCTCGACGCCTGCCCGATGCCCGGGGTGCGGACAAGATTGTTATTCCCGGCCTGTGCCGTGGCGATCTTGCGCCGCTGGAAGCCAAGTACGGCGTTCCGGTAGAACGTGGGCCCGAAGACCTCAAGGACTTGCCGCAATATTTCGGCCGGGGCGGCAAAAAGCCCGATCTTTCGCGGTATTCCACCAGGATATTTGCCGAAATCGTCGAGGCGACCGACCTGACCGTTCCGCAAATCGTCGCCCGCGCAGCGCACTATCGCAGGCAGGGGGCGGATGTGATCGACCTTGGCTGTCTCCCCAACACGCCTTTCCCCCACATGGAAGATGCCATTGCAGCCCTGCACGAGCAGGGCATGCAGGTCAGCGTCGATTCTTTGAATACCGAAGACTTGCTCCGGGCGGGACGGGGCGGGGCAGACTACCTGCTCAGCCTGACTGAGAAGACGCTCTGGATCGCCGACGAAGTGGCTTCCACGCCGGTATTGATTCCTGCCAAGCCAGGCAGCCTGCCTTCCTTGTACCGTGCCATCGAGCAGATGCAGAAAAAGGGCAGGCCGTTTCTAGCCGATCCAATACTGGACCCCATTCCGTTCGGGTTAACGGAATCTATCGTGCGTTACCACCGTTTGCGCAAGCGTTATCCCGATATTGACATCATGATGGGTGTGGGCAACCTGACCGAGTTGACCGATGCCGACACCACAGGCATCAACGCCATGCTGTTCGGCATGATTGCCGAGCTCAACGTCAATGCGGTGCTCGCCACCTCGGTAAGCCCCCATGCAATCAATGCCGTGGCCGAGGCCGATGTAGCCCGGCGCATGATGCTGGCGGCACACGAGGACAAGCGGTTGCCGCGCGATTACAGCAACGGCCTTCTCGGCCTGCACGATCGTCGGCCATTCACCTACACTCCGGACGAAATTCAGGGACTGGCCGCGCAAGTCAAGGACCCCAACTTTCGTATCCAAATCTCCGAGCAAGGCGTGCACATCTACAACCGCAACGGCTTGCATTGCGATACCGATCCTTTCAGGCTGTATCCCATGCTGGACGTTGATGAAGACGGATCGCACGCGTTTTATCTTGGTGTCGAACTGGCGCGAGCCCAGATTGCCTGGCAACTTAAAAAGCGCTATTCACAGGACGAAGAGTTGCAATGGGGGTGCAATACAGCCGCGCCTGACCCGAGAGGCCGTACTGAACATCGGGAAGCCGCGCTGGAGAAGAAGAAGTCCAAGAAATCATGATCTACGAAACCATCATCACCAGTGTGAATGCTGATGGCAGCGCACATGTGGCGCCATTCGGTATTCGGGAAGAGGCTGGTCGTGTGCTGATTGCGCCTTTTCGTCCCTCCACCAGTCTGGACAATCTCCTCCAGGCACGCAGCGCGGTTATCAATTTGACGGACGACGTGCGCATCTTTGCAGGAAGCCTGACAGGGCGGCGGGAATGGGCAGTAAAGCCTGCCAGCAGAACGTCGGGTTGGGTACTTGAATGTGCGTTGGCTCATCGCGAACTCGAACTTGACGAGATCATTGACGATGCCACACGGCCATCCCTGTGGTTCAAGGTCGTGCACGAGGAAAATCATGCGCCGTTCCGCGGTTTCAATCGTGCCCAGGCGGCCGTAATCGAGGCGGCAGTGTTGGTAAGTCGATTGCATATGCTGCCAATGGAAAAAATAGACGCGGAACTGAAATATTTGGAAATCGCTATCGATAAAACCGCAGGAGAGCGCGAATTGCAGGCTTGGGGCTGGTTGATGGAGCGTATTCAGAACTTCAAGGCCGAACAAACCGGGGAGAACCAGGCATGACGGGGATGCTGGCGAGTGTAACGTCCGCTGCCGAAGCTACTCTGGTACTTGAGGCAGGCGCCGACATCATCGATCTCAAAAATCCCGCTGAAGGCGCCTTGGGTGCACTTCCTGCAGAGAGAATCCTTGAGGTTGTGGAATTTGTCGACGGCCGCAAACCGGTAAGCGCAACAGTCGGCGATTTGCCCATGGTGCCGGCCATATTGCAGGACGCCGTCATGCGAACGGCCTCGCTTGGCGTCGATTTTGTCAAAGTCGGATTCTTCGGTGAAGGGGGTCGCCAAGCTTGTATCGAAGCACTAATGCCCCTGGCCCAGGAAGGTATCAGCATTGTGGCGGTTCTGTTTGCGGACCAGCAATTCGATCCAACTTTACTACCATACCTGGCTGAGGCCGGATTCTATGGCGCAATGATCGACACCGCGGACAAGTTTCAAGGGGGGCTTCGTTCCTGGATGGATGAGGCTGCGCTGCGTTCTTTTGTGGTCGATGCCAAACGTGTCGGCTTATTGACCGGTTTGGCTGGCTCATTGAGGGCGGCCGATATACTACCCTTGCTATCTATAGGACCTGATTATTTGGGTTTTCGCGGCGCTTTGTGCGGAAATGACCATCGTGAATCGACGCTTGATCCGGCGCGGGTTTCAGCCATTTCCCAAGCTGTTGCGCAAATGCAACATACCGAACATAACGAGCCAGCAGAAACATTGCATTGCAATGCATCGCGGGCGTATAGTTCAGCTTGATTGCAACAACAGGGAACAACACATGAAAACCAAGCTGATTAGTGTAGCTCTTGCAGGTATGCTCGGCGTTGCTGCGAACGGTGCTTTCGCAGATGACGCATTCGAAGGCCCCATGTACATCATGCCCACTTTGGGCTACATGCACACCGATAGCGATTTGAAGGCCGACAACGATGTCGCCTACGGTATCCGCCTTGGCAAGGCCATTAGCGAACACTGGGATGTGCAGCTTGGTTTGACTCATTCCAAGGCTGATGCTGACAACCACATTGGTGGCCAGGCTGCCAGTGGCGATTACAAGCAAACGTTGCTCGGCTTGGATGCCTTGTATATGTTCAGCCGCGACAAGTTCCGCCCGTTCGTACTGGCCGGTGTTGGCGCTGCGCACAACAACATCGACTACAAGATCGGTGGTGTTAATGTCGGCGATTCCAAGACTTCCTGGATGGCTAACGTCGGTGCTGGTTTCCAGTATTTATTCACCGATAACATCGGTTTACAGGCTGACATCCGTCACGTCTGGAGTCGTGCTAAGGCCGATAACACGGTTTTGTGGAACGGTACCGAAACCATTGGCAATACTTATCTCAACGTTGGCGTAATCTTCAACTTCGGCGCACCTAAGAAGGTCGCTGCGGCTGAACCCGAACCCACACCGGCTCCGGCGATGGAAGAGATTGCTCCTCAGGAAGAAGAAGCTGTTCCGCCTCTGACTTCTGAAGAGCCGCCCCAGCCTGATCAAGGTCCGAATGAACCCGCATTCACCAAGATGACCTTGCAAGCCGAAGTGCTGTTCGGTTTCGACAAGGATGCGCTGACGACCGAAGGCAAGAAGATTCTCGACACCGAAGTGGTCGAGAAGATGAAGGCTCATCCTGAAGTCGAACTGGTGCTCATCACCGGCCATACCGACTTCATCGGCGACGAAAAGTACAACCAAAAGCTTTCCGAGCGTCGTGCTAATTCGGTCAAGAAATATCTGGTGAGCCAGGGTATCGATGCCAACCGCCTGCACGCAGTAGGCAAGGGCGAATCCTCTCCTGTCGTCGATTGCAAGGGCGTTCGCGGCAAGAAGCTGATTCAGTGCCTGCAGCCTAATCGCCGCGTCGTGGTGGAAATTGAGGCTCAACGCCAAACGGCTCAGTAATTTACTGTCGCCAACAAAAAGCCCCGACTTGTCGGGGCTTTTTTTATGTATAAAGTCATGAAATGAATACACCCCAGCCAGTCGATCTCCTGATCGCACCCCAATGGATCGTTCCTGTCGTTCCCCGCGGCCTCGTTTTGCAGGAGCATGCCCTGATCATTGATGCCGGTCATATCCTCGATATCCTCCCGCTGGCCGATGTACGGCAACGATATCTACCGCGTCAGAGCCACCATTTACCGAGTCAGGCCGTGATGCCGGGATTGATCAATTTGCACACGCATGCTGCCATGTCGCTGATGCGTGGGCTGGCCGACGACATTGCCCTCATGCCTTGGCTCAAGGAACATATTTGGCCGGCCGAGCATGCCTTCGTGTCGGAAGCATTCGTCAACGATGGCACCTTGCTGGCATGTGCCGAGATGATCCGCGGAGGCACAACATGTTTTGCGGACATGTATTTTTATCCCATGGCGACCGCGTCTGCAGTAAAGCAAGCTGGTATGCGTGCCAGCCTTGGCCTCGTGGTCATCGATTTCCCTACCGGGTATGCCGCAGATGCTGACGACTATATAAACAAAGGCCTCGCTGCTCGCGATGCGTTAAGTGGCATTTCGACACTTTCGACCATCTTTGCCCCGCATGCGCCATATACCGTTGGCGATCGCACTTTCGAAAAATTACTCACCTTTTCCGGACAGTTGGACCTTGGGATTCACGTGCATTTGCACGAGACGCAGGCTGAAATCACCGAGAGCGTTGCTCAATACGGGATACGTCCTTTGCAACGCCTCGCCAACCTGGGGTTGCTTGGCCCCGGTTTGATCGCAGCGCACGGTGTGCATCTGACTCAGACAGAAATCGAACTGCTGGCCGAGCATGGCTGTCATATAGCGCATTGCCCAACGTCTAACCTCAAGCTTGCGAGCGGCATTGCACCCGTGGCTGACCTTCTGACTCACGCCGTTAATGTCGGGTTGGGAACGGACGGGGCAGCCAGCAATAACCGGCTCGATATGTTCGGTGAAATGCGAATGGCAGCTTTGCTTGCCAAGGGAGCTAGCGGCAACGCCGAAGTGCTCCAAGCTTGGCGGGCGCTGGAAATGGCTACATTGAATGCGGCACAGGCATTAGGTCTGGATGGCGTTATTGGCTCTCTCGAAATCGGCAAGGCTGCCGACCTGATTGCTGTCGATCTTTCCGATGTGGAGACCCAGCCGTGCTTTGATGTGGTTTCCCATTTGGTTTATGCTGCCGGGCGCAGCGAAGTCACGCATGTGTGGGTGGAAGGGCGTTGCCTGTTGTCGGAAGGTCAACTGACTACCTTGGATCGCCGCGAAGTATTGGAGAAAGCAAAACTATGGCAGAAACGACTGCAAGCGAAGTCAATGTAGATCGCCTCGAACTGGAAAAATTTTCCGCATTGGCGCATCGGTGGTGGGACCCACAGAGCGAGTTCAAGCCCCTGCATGAAATTAATCCTTTGCGCTTGGACTACATCGATCGCAAGGTCGGCCTGAGCGGTAAAAAAGTATTGGATGTGGGCTGCGGAGGCGGCATTCTTTCAGAGTCCATGGCCTCACGCGGCGCACAAGTGACCGGCATCGATCTCGGGGAGAAAGCCCTAAAGGTAGCCAAGTTGCACAAGCTGGAAAGCGGCGTGGCAGTCGATTATCGGCTTATCTCGGCTGAAGCGATGGCCGAGGAAGCCCCGGCCGGTTTCGATGTGGTGACGTGCATGGAAATGCTGGAGCATGTGCCTGATCCTGCAGCCATTGTTGCTGCATGCAGCCGCTTGGTAAAGCCGGGTGGACATGTCTTTTTCTCAACCATCAATCGCAACCCAAAGTCCTACTTGTTTGCGGTAATTGGGGCGGAATATGTACTGAACCTGCTGCCCAAAGGGACACACGAGTATTCAAAATTCATTAAGCCATCCGAGTTGTCCGCCTTCTGCCGGAATGCCGAGTTGGATGTCGCCGATTTGATGGGCATGAGCTACAACCCGGTTACCAAACGCTATTGGTTGGACAAGGATGTCTCCATCAATTACCTCGTTCACACGGTGAAATCTTGAGATTCAAAGCTGTTCTGTTCGACCTCGACGGTACGCTAGCTGATACTGCGCCAGACCTTGGCCGCGCCCTTAACATGCAGCGGCAGCGGCACGGGTTGCCTCCTTTGGCCGACGACGTGATCCGCCCGTTTGCTTCGCACGGAACGCGCGGTTTGCTTGGGGTCGGGTTTGGATTGTTGCCATCAGATTCCGCTTTTGAATCTATGCGTGAGGAATATCTGGTGCTGTACGATGAGGTATTCTGTCAGTACCCTCGCTTGTTCGATGGGATGGCGGCCGTGCTGGAGACGTTCGAGTCGCAAAACGTGTTGTGGGGCGTGGTCACCAATAAACCGAGGCGATTTACTCAGCCATTGATGGAGGCTTTGGGCTTGAGCAGCCGGGCTGCAAGCATCGTCAGTGCAGACGACTGCGAGCGCCCTAAGCCTTATCCTGACACCTTGCTTCTTGCCAGTCGCCAAGCCAATGTGACGCCTCTGGAGTGTCTTTATGTCGGTGACGCCGAACGTGACATCATCGCTGCCAAAGCGGCAGGGATGGAGGCCTGGGTCGCAAATTACGGCTATTTGTCAGAGGATGACAAGCCGGAAGAGTGGGGTGCTCAGGATATGATTGCTTCGCCGGTCGATCTCATCGAGCGTCTTTTCGATCAACGAATAGGAACACTCAGCCTGGTTCGCTAAAAGTCTTCGGACTATTTGGTGCAAAGCCCGCTGGGCTCTCGAGTGAGGGGGCTCGGCTATTAAGACCGCCGAGAGTTTCTAGTTCGTGTGCTCCGAATTCATCGCTGATACATAATCCAGAAATTCCTTTGCGGGCATTGGGCGTGCATAGAAATACCCCTGGAGATACTCGCAGCCGATTTCCTGTAGGATATCGCGTTGACGTTGCGTTTCTACCCCCTCCGCGATCATCTTGACTCCCAGTTTGTGCCCCATCGCGACGATGGCCTCGACGATCGCGCGGTCGTTGGTATCGGTTTCCAGCTCGTTCACGAAAGAGCGATCGATCTTGAGGTAATCGATGCTGAAACGCTTGAGATAAGCCATGGCTGAATATCCTGTGCCGAAATCGTCCAATGCCACTTGCATTCCAGCCTCGCGGAATCTGGCCAATTCCCCAACCACGTCGCTTTGCTCGCTGAGCAGCAAACCTTCCGTAATCTCGATCACAAGATAATGGGGAGGCACGCCAAGTGACTGCAATCTTGGCATCCACTGGTCACATAGATTGCCGCGCATGAACTGACGCGGAGAGATATTTACGCTGATTTGGCCGTGAATTGGTCTGGCACTGTTTTGACTGCGAATATCTGCCCACTGGCCAGCCAATTTTGCGGTTTCCAGGAAAATCCAGTCACCGATTTCGTGAATGAGGCCCATCTCTTCGGCAATAGGGATGAATAAGTCGGGCGGCACCATACCGTGTTCCGGGTGTTTCCACCGCAACAATGCTTCGGCTTTGACGACCTGCCCGCTGAACGTGTCGATAATGGGCTGGAAGTAGGGAATGAGTTGTCCTGCGGCAAGGGCTTCGCGCAGATCGGTGGCGAGGTGCAGGCGCTGCTGCATTTCTTCTTGCATGGTACTGGTGAAAAAACTGAAGCCGTTGCGCCCACGCTCCTTGGCGGCATACATGGCTTGGTCCGCGCAGCTGAGGAGTGATTCGGCGTTTTCTGCATCCAGGGGGTAGCTGGCAATACCGATGCTGGCAGAGATATAAGCGACTTGGTGTTCGATATTGAACGCAGGCTGCAGACTTTGGAGTACCGTTTGTGCCATGCGCGTCAGATGATCCATTTTATTCACGTCAGGCACAACGATGACGAACTCGTCGCCGCCTAGTCTGGCCACAGTATCGGATTCACGGATATGCAGCCGGATACGTTTTGCGGCTTCAATCAACAGCTGATCCCCGATATGATGCCCGAGCGAGTCATTGACCTCCTTGAAGCGGTCAAGGTCCACGAACAGCAATCCCAACGGTTGTTTGGTACGGCTTGCCTTGGCGATTTCCTCATGCAATCGGTCGTGCAGCAACCGCCGGTTGGGGAGCCCAGTCAAGGCATCGTAGCTGGCCTGATGGCGGAGCCGGTCGTTGGTGTGCTGCCGCTCGATTGCGATAGCAGCGAGATGGCTTGCCTGCTTCAGGCGCGTTAAATCGTCATCAGACAACGGCAGATCGGATTGCGAAACGACATGTCCCAATACCTGGCCTTCTGGAGTCAATATCGGTTCACTGTGCATTCCTGATTCCTGAGGATTCTGCTCATCTCCATCCAAACGGGAGTGCGGAATAATGATGGTGCTTTTGATGGATCCGCTGGAAGTCTGTGCATATTCAGTGACCTGAGCCAGAATTTCCGTCAAGTCGCCACCAAATGCCAAATGTTCATAGATGCTGAAACGTATTTCATCCTGAGTTTCTCGTAGCTTGCGATCGGTTACCTCATAGCCAATACCCAAAATGCTGACGATTTCGTTGTTGACGCCGCGTTCCGCAGTCATGGAAATGTTGATCCATCTGGGCGAGGTTTGCGCCGTTTCCAGCAAAATCTCGGTTTCTGTAGGAATGCCCGTGTCGCGTACACATTCGATGCAGGCTAGAAGAACAGGTATCAAGGGAGTATCTGTGATGGTTTCGGTTATGCCAAACAATTGGGCATAAGCAGGATTAGTAAAGGTGTGGTGCCCTTCGAGACTATAGCGTGCGATGAAATTGGGTGAGTTTTCAGCGAGGGTGCGGTATTCCTGTTCCCGTTGCCTGAGATCAGCCGTGCGTTGCTCCACGCGCTTCTCGAGCGTGGCATTGAGTCGGGTAATTTCTTTTTGTGTGCGGCGCAGGCGCAGCAGAAAATAAGTTACGGCTAGCAGGATAACTGCACTGCTCAACAGTACTAACCATAATTGATGCTGTCGTGTTTCCGATCGCTGAAGTTGGGCTGCTCGCTTGAGTTCTTCGATCTGTCGTTGCTTGGTTTCTGATGCATATTTTTTAGCCAGCTCTGCCGTTCTGCTACTTATTGTGGCGCCGGCTTCCCGATTTGCTATATCAATGGCTGTGCTTGCGTAACGGTAGGCTTGCTTGAAATCCTGTCGAGACGCGTAAACGGACGCAAGTTGTTTTGCACTTTCCGTCTTGTATAAAGGAAAATCGATTTCATCGGCGATGGTTGAGGCTTCCTCGGCTGCTGCCAATGCTTTTTCGTGTTCGTGTAAAAACTGGTAATTGTCGCCCCTGTATTTGATCGTCCACCACAACCCTATTTTATTTCGATGTTCTCGATAATTACTTTCTGCTTCAGCCAGCAATGGAAAGCTTTCGCGAATCTTGCCCTGTTCGCGCAGGTTCTCGGCCAAGTGATTAAGCAAAACTCCCTCACAATACGGGATGGCTGCTTCTCTGCATGTTTTTAGTGCCGAACGGAGTAATACCTCGCTGTTTTTCAAATGTCCCGACGCATCTTCTGCGTCACTGATGCCCATCAGCGCCAACGCCTTAAGTAGTTTCGAATGCGCAATTTCCGAATATTTAAGCATCTCGCGAAAATGCCGCTCTGACTCGTAATTATTCTTACTTTGCTGGTAAGAAATACCCAATCCTCGATGCGCATATGCCAGCAATTGGGGATTGCCATTGTTTTTTGCTTTTTCGAATGATCGCAAGGCGAACGTGATTGATTCATCCAATTGCCCGAGACGGCGATACATAACAGTTGCGCCTAAACGGGCCTCTCCTAACAGATCTGGGCTGTCCCCCTCTTCGAATAAGCTCGCACTTTGCATCGTAGCCGTAATCAGCAAATCTATATTGCCCTGATACAAAGCGAAGTTGGCGATATTGAGTTGTGCTTCGGCACGGCCTGCACGATCATGTGCTGCGATGGCTATTTCTAAGGCAGTATTCGCATGGACATAGCCTTGTTCTGTTAACGAAAGATTGTGTTCGACGCGCGAAAGGACGTTAAGGGCGCGCGCCTGATCCTCGGCAGATGCAAAAGCTGGGATGCCGGCTATCCATTCCAGTGTTTTTGTATAAGCCGTCGGAGCATCGTTTTCGCTCAATAGACGGAGTTTGCTGGATTGATCAACCCAAGTTTGATGAGGTTGGAAAGTGCGAAAAAAGATGGGGGTTTTAGTGGAAGCGAATACAGCTTGGGGAAACGCTAGCAAGGCGACGAGTAACATCCTCCCGCAATATTTTTTGCTCCACAGCCATACTGCTGGCTCGCAGTTGGCGGTAAAGAGTGTGTTTGTCATTATTTTCAATTTGTTGCGTCGACAGGACGGTAGCATCGGCGCAAGAAAAATATCAGACCAGAGGGCGTCTGACTATCAGGGAGGGAGGAATTTACGGGTAGGGAAATGCTTACTATTGGGTGCTGAAATGTCTAAATTGCAACATCAATCGATATTCAGTTTCTTAAGCTTGTACCACAATGAACGTTCGCTGATATCGAGCAAACGTGCTGCTTTGGATTTGTTGTCTCCCGTTCGTTTCAAAGCTTCCCGGATCATTGCATCCTCGAGTTTCTCGACTGCTGAATTGAGTTCAAGCGAAGCAAAAATTTCTGTTGCGGGCGAAGGCTCTGCAGGAGCAGTCTCAGTCATCTCGCGGGGCAGCTGTTCTACTCCCACAGGCTTGCCTCGGCTCAATACAGCTGCACGTTCGATAACGTTCTGCAATTCACGCACGTTGCCGGGCCAGTCATAGTGTTGTAGTGCTTGCAAGGCTTGCTCGGTGATGCCATGACCATCACATTTAGCTAGAAAATTGGCCGCCAGCGAGGGAATATCCTCCTTGCGTTCTCGCAGTGACGGCAGTTCGACGTTGAACACATTGATGCGGTAATACAAATCCTCGCGCAGTTTTCCATCAGCAACGGCCTGACGCGGATTGCGATTCGTCGCGGCGATCACCCGGATATCGATGGGTATGCTGCGGTTGCTGCCCAGTCGCTCCAGAACGTTTTCTTGCAAAACACGCAACAGTTTGGCCTGCAATGCCATTGGCATTTCAGTCAATTCGTCCAGGAAAAGCGTACCACCCTCGGCCATTTCGAATTTGCCGATGCGGTCCTTGGTGGCACCGGTGAATGCGCCTTTTTCATAGCCGAACAACTCGCTTTCTAGGATGTCGGCTGGAATCGCAGCGCAGTTTATAGGTACAAAAAGGGCACTGGCCCTGGGCGAGGCCCGATGAATGGCACGGGCAGCTAGCTCTTTTCCGGTGCCGGTTTCGCCGGTAATGAGTACGGTGGTTTTGGTAGGGGCGACTTGACGAATGTATTCGTACACCCGTTGCATGGCCTCGCTGCTGCCCACAAACTCGCCCCAACCTTTGTCGACTTCGTGGCGGAGAAATGCATTTTGCCTCTGCATGCGGCCAAGGTTTAGGATGCGGTCTACGGCGATCTCGAGTGCATCCACGTCGAACGGTCGGACGATGTAGTCACACGCGCCTAATTTCATGGCTTCTACGGCGCTCTCAATGGTGCCGTAGGCGGTCATGATGATTACCGGCACATCCTGGCCTTGATCGCGCAGGTTGCGTAGGAGATCAATGCCCGTCATCCCTGGCATGCGCAAATCGCTGATGATGAGGTCGGCAGGCTCAGCCAATTGCGAGTTCAACGCATCCTGCCCGTTGGAAGCGCAGACGACCTCGTGCCCCATGCGTTTCAGCATGATTTCCAACACGCGCTGCATTTTTGCTTCGTCGTCCACCACCAGGACGCGTTGACCGGTCATACCTTGCCCTCGATCGGTAATGTGATAGTAAAGAGTGCGCCACCTAATGTGCTGGTGCCCGCAGTAATCTCCCCGTCGTGCGAGCTGATAATTTGCTGCACAACGGCCAGGCCCAAACCCACGCCGCCTTCCCGCCGGGTAAAGAAGGGGTCGAATACCCGCGGCTGATCTTCGACAGGAATACCAGGGCCGTTGTCGGCGATCTCGATGCTAAGTTTGCCATCCAGAGGCTTACAGCTCACTGACACCCTGCCATTAACAGGGAGAATTTGCAGCGCATTGAGGATCAGGTTGAGCAATACCTGGGTGAGTTGTTCGGCATCGGCATTGACCAGGATGTTTTCTGCCTCGCAGTGTGTTTCCAGGATGATGTTTTTCTTCTCGGCTTGTCCAGCAAGCAAGCCGATGCTGTGCCTGATCAGTTCGGATATAACTGTGGGCTGGAAATTCGGTGGCCGTGGGCGAGCGGTATCCAGCAGGGTGGAGACGAGACTATTCAATCGTTCCGTTTCGCTCTCGATAAATCCGGTCAGCTCACGAGCTTCCGGGCTTAGCGATTCGCGCGCCAGCATTTGCGCCGAAGAACGCAAGATACCAAGTGGCGTCCTTACCTCATGTGCCATCACTGCTGCCATTTCACCGAGAACGGCCAGCTTGGAGGCGCGAACCAGGTTCTGGCGAGACTGATCCAGATCGTTCACTGTTTGAACGAAAGCCGTAGTCAGCTCTCCAACTTCGCCACCTATCCCGCTGGGTGAAGGAGGTAGTTTCTTATCCTGCATGAACCGGCGCGTAAAGGCCGTCAAATCGGCGATAGGACGGGCGATGCGGCCTGCAACCAGCATCGACAAGGCGATCGCGAAACTGCTGACCAATACCAGCAAGATCAAAAACATCGTCGCCATCTTCTGTATCGGCAAAAAGGCTTGGTGGCTGGGTTGTATCACCAGCGTAGTCCAGCCGAAGCCGGGAAAGTGCTGGAATCCGTGGGAGCGGTCGAAGCCTACGGTGACTTCGGACAAATGGAGCGGTGCGCCGTCGAGAATGGCCTTGCCGTTCTTTTTTCCAGTAGGCAACCAGCCTTGCGGCAAGGAGGCCAGGAGCATGCCTTGCTCGCGCAACTTGGATGATGCCGCCACGATGCGGTTCTGCCGGTCGATCAAGACCACCATGCGACCGTTTTGCGCGGCTTGGTCGAGAATGCGATAAATCTGCCCCCAGTTGAAACGTAGCAGCAACTCGCCTGCCGGTCCTTCCTTGAATTGGGAGTCGATGCCGGCACGGATGGTGAAAGTTGCTTGGTCGCCCTTGAGCTCGAGTGCTTCGATGGCAATCCTAGGCTCGATTTGCAGCAGGGTATCGGCCGGAGCCGCAATTTTGCCGATCAGGGAGGTATCGCTGCTGGCCACGATATGGCCATTGGTATCGATACAGGAAAGTTCGTGATACACGTCGCGATAGCCGGTCTTGAGATCGACCAAAAATTGCGAGAGCCGCTTGTCCACATCGTGGACCTGAATGTCTTGCATTACTTCCAGGCGGCGCCATGTCTGTGCGTTTTGCAAGCGTTCGAACAGCATCTTGTCGATGTCTTCCGAGACGGTAGCCGACTGTACCAGCAGACTGCGGCCGATTTCCTGGCGCATGGCTTCCCCGGCGGTGGAAAATGCCAGCATCGAAAGCAGTATTGCGGGGATCAGGCTGACGGCAAGAAAGGCAATCAGTAAGGTTTTGCGTATAGTCACAGCCGAATGATCCAGAGCGAGGCGATGCGCAAGTATAAGAAAACTGCCGAAAATGGCACAATAAAACTTTTTCACCTGCGGCTATTCATGAATCTTCGCGCCAGAATCCTGCTATGTGTCGCGCTCTTGGCAAGCTCCGGCCAGGTATTGGCGGATGAGCCGGCAAGTGATGATTACCAACTCGGGCGTGGATGGAAGATTCCCGGAACACCCATTCGGCTGGGCGGTTATGCCAGCCTGGAAGCCGAAAAAGACCGGCACGAGCCTTTCAAGATCAATGCCAGCGATGTCAGCCTGTTCGTCTGGTGGGAGGGCGAGGGCAAGTTTCGATTTTTTTCCGAATTGGACCTGGAAGATGCCCTGGTCTATGAAGACGGCAAAAACCCGACGACGCGACACGGCTATCTCGCGTTGGAACGCGCCTACGCCGATTACCTTTATTCCGAATGCCTCAATTTCCGAGCAGGTAAGTTCCTGACACCTATCGGCCGCTGGAACGTCATTCATGCCGAGCCGCTCGTATGGACCACGACTCGTCCGCTAGTGACTGAACGTGCTTTCCCTACCAATGCTACGGGAGTGATGGCCTACGGTACGTTGCCGGTGGGGGATCGTGAAATCGATTACTCCGTTTATACCGCCCTAGGCGAAGATTGGCGGCCCGACCCCAAGCTTGATCCTTTCGAGGAAGCCTTGGGCATGCATGTCACGGTACCGGTCTCATCCAATGCGGAAATCGGGGTTTCTTACGCCAATTTTAGCCAGCATGGCTCCAACGAAGAACGCAAAAACCTGCTGGGGATGGACTATTTCTGGACCCACGAGCGTTACGAGGTCAGCGCCGAGCTTGCCTATCGCATTTCCGATGAGGGGAGTGCTTCCGACGAAAGCGGTTTGTTCGTACAAGGCGTAGCCCCGCTGACAGATCGTCTTTATGTCATCGGTCGGTATGAATGGTATAACCCCGCCGGGCCTGCCCCTGCGATGAATATCGGACTGCTGGGACTTGCCTTCAAGCTGTCTCCAGCCATGGTCTTCAAGGCGGAATACATCCACGCCTCCCGTAACACAGTCAAAGAGCCCGAGGGCGTCTTTACTTCTTTCGCGATTCTGTTCTGATGCGCTGCCGATCTCTTACAGTCTGGGCAGCGGTGCTGCTGATGGGGTGGCATATTGCGGTAGCGGCCGGGGAGGGCGCCATTGCCGTGATAACAACTCCAGGCCATGGCAAGAATCTCAAAAAAGACGATCTTGCCCTCATCTTCAAACGCAAGAAAGTGTTCTGGTCGGACGGCATGAAAATCCAGCCGGTCAATCTTCCCCCAGCTAACCCGCTACGTCAGTCATTCTCTCTCGCCATCCTGGGTGCAACGCCCGATGAGATGGAAAAGTACTGGAGCGATATGTACTTTCATGGCATTTCGCCACCGCATGTACTGGCTTCGGAAGAGGGAATGCTACGTTTTGTCAGCGATACCCCAGGCGCGATTGGATACGTTTCCTATTGCCGTGCTGCCGGCCGGGCTAACATCGTCATGATCATCGGTGCCAACGGTCAGCTGCTACAAGAGGTGCCAGCGGATTGCGCTGACTAATTTTCTTAGTCTGCAAAAAATGTAGGAAGGAGTTGCGGGTTTTTCCATTCTGTGCAGGAATTGCACGTTACTAGCGGATTAATAAAATCACTCTGAAATTTATCTAATCTATTGAATTTAATAATAATAAAATAGATTTTATTCACTTGGCACACACCTTGCCATATTCCCTTCAGCGATTTCACGCAAAAAGGGAGTCTACATGCAAACCGCTTCTACCTCGCCAGCGCTGCTGCCGTCATTATCGCCGCAGTCGTTGGCAGATTTTCAGGCACATCTGGCGCGCTTATTTCATGTCGAAGAATACTTCGGGCGACACCGCGCAGAGGTAGAGGAATTCATCGGGGCACGGTTTGCCGAAATGCACGGGGCGCAGATCCGCCAATTCATGCCTCGCTTGCTCAGCCTGCGTTCCAAGCGCGGCGACCTGATTGCTGCATTTGGCCTTCGCTCAGCAGAAACATCATCTCTCTTTCTTGAAAACTACCTTAGCCAACCCATCGAGTCGGTTCTGCAATCCCGCCTAAGTCAGCCAGTAGCGCGCGAGGAAATCATCGAAGTTGGTCACCTTTCTGCCTTGTATCCGGGGGCAGCACGCTGGCTCATTGTCGCCGTGACGGCGTTGTTGCAGCAGGAAGGCTACCGCTGGGTGACCTTTACCGGCACAGCCGGCTTGCGCAATGGATTTCATCGCTTGGGGCTGCGCCCTGTCGAACTGGGCGACGCGACTCTGGCACATCTGCCAGAGTCCCAGCGAGCGGCGTGGGGCAGCTATTACGACCATGGGCCCAAGGTCATGGCGGGCGATATTGCGCATGGATATCAGGCCCTGATTTCTCGTGGCGATCTTTCGGAATTGTTGCGCGGTGGATTGGCCTCGGTGGAGGCCCACGCGTGAGTCTTTTGTTGCAAGCGATTGCAGCCCACGCGCGAAATGTGCCGCTGGGCCCGGCCTTGGCCGACGACGCACGTGTCATAACCTATGCCGAACTCAATGCGGCCATCACGACTGGCGCGGAGGTTCTGCAATCTTCTGGAATTACTACGCTGGCCTTGCTGGCAGATAACGGAACCCCCTGGGTAGTGAGCGATCTCGCGGCACGGCACGCACAAATTCCATGCGTCCCGTTGCCGCACTTTTTTTCGCCAACCCAGATCGTGCATGCGATTCGCAATAGTGGTGTCAACGGCGTCCTTACCGATCGTGTCGATGATCTCGTCTTGCTATTGGAGCAGACCGGCATTGCCTATCAAGCGGTCACGGCATGGCAGGGCTTGACCTTGATTCGCCTTGAGGTCGATGCCGTGGAGCTGCCCGTAAATACCGCCAAAGTGACTTATACCTCCGGCACTACAGGTGACCCTAAGGGTGTCTGCCTGAGCGGCGAGCATATCGAAACGGTTGTGCAGTCCTTACTCGAGGCAACTTCTGCGTCGGCCGCCGACCGCCATCTTTGTCTCACGCCGTTATCGACCTTGCTGGAGAACCTAGCCGGTGTTTATGTGCCGCTACTTGCCGGTGCGTGCTGCTGCGTGCCATCGCTGAAGACGGTCGGCTTGAGCGGCGCATCAGGGCTGGACCCGATGCGCATGGTCAAGTCGCTCAGCGATTTTCAGGCGACAACTGCCATCATGGCGCCGCAGATGTTACAAGCCTTGGTTGCGGTGGTGGCCCAAGGGAACGTCATTCCCAGGCATTTGCGCTTTGTCGCGGTTGGTGGCGCATCAGTGCCTCAACGAGTATTGGCGCAAGCCGAACAATTGGGGATCCCAGTATTCGAAGGTTACGGCCTTTCCGAGTGTGCCTCAGTGGTGTCTCTCAATACGCCATCATGCCGCCGCTCCGGTTCGGCTGGTCGTCCCTTGCCTCACCTAGAACTGTGTATTGCCGAGGATGGTGAAGTGCTGGTCTCAGGGCCGCATTTCCTAGGCTACATCGGACACCCGGGGCCCAATGAAACTTGGCCTACAGGGGATATCGGCTACCTCGATGCCGACGGCTTTCTCTATATCACGGGCCGCAAAAAAAACATGTTCATCACCTCGTTCGGCCGCAATGTTTCGCCGGAGTGGGTGGAATCCATACTTTTGCAAAACAACGCCATCTTGCAGGTAGCTGTATTCGGAGAAGGGCAGCCTTGGAATACCGCAGTTGTGGTTGCCAAACCAGACACTTCTCAGGCCACGCTTCAGCGAGCCGTCGAACAGGCTAACTTTCAATTACCCGATTACGCCCGGATCGGAAACTGGATCGCAGCCAAGTCGCCATTTTCAAGCGTCAACGGGCTGTTGACACCCAACGGACGTTTGCGTCGCGACGCCATTTTCGAAGTGTATCGCACCCGCATCGATGCGATTTATGACACATCCCTCGAGGAGAAAATCCATGCCGTTTTATGAGGAACTGCTACAGGCGACAGAAGCCGAGCAGAACCGTTTGCAATCCCTGCCGATTATTCAATCGGCATTAAAAGGGGAAGTCACCCGAACGCAATACATCGCGTTCCTGACGCAGGCCTACCACCACGTCAAGCACACCGTGCCTTTGCTCATGGCTTGCGGCTCTAAGCTCGGCGCCGACAAGGAATGGCTGCGCGAAGCCATCGCGCATTACATCGAAGAAGAGATCGGCCATCAGGAATGGATACTCAACGACATTGCCGCATGCGGCGGAGATGCTGATTCGGTGAGACATGGCATACCTGTTTTCGAAACCGAACTCATGGTGGCCTACGCCTATGACACTATTGCACGCGGTAATCCGGTTGGATTCTTCGGTATGGTGCATGTGCTGGAAGGCACCAGTATCCAGCTCGCCATCCATGCGGCAGAGGCATTGCAACGTTCACTCGACCTTCCCGTCAGCGCATTTACCTATCTCAACAGCCACGGGGCGCTCGATCTCGAGCACGTCGATTTCTTCCGCAATCTCGTCAATCGCTTGGATTCAGGAGAAGACAAGGCTTGTTTGACGCATTGCGCCAAGACGGTGTTTCGCTTGTACGGCGATATCTTCCGTTCACTGGAGACCGTGCAATGAGGATGACCGGTGCACGCATTGTATTGACCGGAGCGGCGGGCGGTATCGGGCAGGAGCTCGCATTAGCCTTGGCGGATCGCGGGGGCGAGTTATTGCTGGTGGACCGCGACAACGAGGCGTTGGCCTTGATACAGGGTCGAATTCAACGACAAGGCGGGCGAGCCCGCGTTCACGCTTGCGACCTGACTGACCAGCGTGCATTGCAAACCTTGGTTCAGCAAGCCCAGACCGTTCTGGGCGGCGTTGACGTATTGATCAACTGTGCGGGTGTTTCCAGTTTTACCAACTTCGAGCAAGAACGACCAGACATGCTGGAGTTGCTCTGGCGCGTCAATGTCCTGGCCCCGATGCACCTCACCCGCATGCTGCTGCCACAGATGCAGCAGCGGGGAAGTGGCCGAATCGTGAATGTCGGATCGATTTTCGGCTCGATTGGATTCGCTTATTTCACGTCCTATTCCGCCAGTAAGTTTGCCATGCGCGGGTTTTCCGAATCCCTGCGCCGCGAATTGGAGGGGACCGGCATCGGGGTGACTTACGTCGCGCCACGCTTCACTCGCACCCCAATCAATAACAGCGCGGTCAACCGCATGGCCGAAGCGGTAGGCATGAATGCCGACGATCCCAAGGTCGTCGCCAGCCTCATTTTGCGTGCTATCGCGCAAGACCGAAATGACTGTTACCTCGGATGGCCCGAATCCCTTTTCGTCCGCATCAACGCCATTCTGCCGCGCCTGGTCGATTTCGCCCTACGCAAGCAGAACCGCCAGACCCGTAACTTTGCTGTAGCCAACGACTAAACGCAGGAGCACATCATGAAAATTGCTTACAAATTAATTGCTATCGCCAGCTTGTTGGGAATGAACAGCTTGGCGATTGCCGACAACGTCATGGAAGCCGTCGCCGATCTGCAGCACGGCTGGGCCAAAGCCTATTACCAGGTGCCGGACAAGCAGAAGGAAGCCGTTTTCAAAGACTTGGTGGCAAAAGCACATCAAGTTTCTGCGGCCAATCCAGGGCGCGTCGAACCCATGGTGTGGGAGGCCATCATCCTTAGCAGTTCTGCCAAATATGCAGGCTCTTTGACAGCACTGAGCCAAGTCAAGGCTGCGAGAGATTTGCTGATCTCCGCCGAAAAAATCCAGCCGGATGCACTCGAAGGTTCCATCTATACCTCGCTCGGCAGCTTGTACTACAAAGTCCCCGGCTGGCCCATCGGATTCGGGGACAAGAAAAAGGCCCGCGAGTATTTGACCAAAGCGGTGAAGACCAACCCTGATGGGATCGACGGCAATTATTTCTTGGGTGATTTTCTGCTGGAACAAGGGGAGGTCGCCAAGGCACGCGAATATCTCGAAAAAGCGCTGAACGCTCCTCCGCGTCCAGGCCGTGAGGATGCCGACCAGGGGCGTCGTGCGGAAATCCAGCAGGATTTGGACAAAGCAAAGCAGCGTAGTTAAGATGGCGGCCACAATAACAATACCGCCATTAATAATGACAAGAAAAAGCTATTCCTCCTGGGCGTGGTGGGGCTTTGCTGCCTTGCTGCTTATCACCCTTCGTGTCTTCTCTGTTTACACTTGGCGCATCGATAGCGATGAACCCCAGCACCTTCACGTGATCTGGGGTTGGGCCAATGGTCTGCTCCAATATCGCGACGTATTCGATAACCACACACCGTTGTTTCACATGCTGTTCACGCCGGTTTATGCTGCTTTGGGCGAGCGCGCGGATATCCTTCAGTTGATGCGGTTGAGCGTGATCCCGCTATACCTGCTTTCGTTGTTGGCCGTATATCAGATGGGTAAGGCGCTGTTCACTAAAGAGTCTGCTTTATGGGCTACGCTCATTACTGCATTATTTCCATTATTTTTTCTGACTTCTTTAGAGTTCCGCACTGACGATTTGTGGATTGTGCCTTGGCTGTTTGCCATGACCGTGTTGGTGCAAAAGCCATTGAGGCGGTCACATTTTTTGTTGGTTGGTTTGCTGCTGGGAGCGACTATTGCTGTATCGATGAAGACAAGCCTATTGCTGTTGTCTTTGCTATTGGCGGTCATCGTCTCTCTTGGGTTGGCAACAGACAAGATTAGAGAAACTGCTATTCACAAATGGCGATATGCCATCTGGCTGCTTGTGGGGTTGCTGGTTGTGCCTGTTGCGTTTGTGCTGTTTTTTGTTGCCAAAGGCTCATTTGGCCCAATGTATTATGGCGTCATTCAGCACAATATTGTGCCGGGGTTGGGGCATTGGAAGCACTTCGCCAGAGTGTTCAAGGTGCTGGTTGGCTTAATTCCGTTAGTTCTAATAGGTACCTGGGTTGTTAATCGTAGCAGCCGGGATGTTGGAATGCGCTTTCGCCGCACCGTTATTTTTCTTACTTTCGGATTTTCCATCCTGGGTCTTTATGGCTTTTGGCCGCTCGTCACACGGCAAGACTTTCTGCCTCTAATCCCACTTTTTGTCGTAATTGCGACAGGGTGTTGGATAGATGCGATGCAACAGACTTCGAGGAGTCATGCAGGAAATTTCAAACAAGGTGTTCTTGTTGTCTTGGTTCTGGTTGAAGCCAGTATCTTAATCGCGAAGGATAAACCATGGCAGTTGATGAAGACATCTGCGCCAACGCAACTGGTTTCTGAAACCCTGCAATTGACCCACTCGGGCGACCGCATAATTGACCTCAAGGGCGAGACTGTATTTCGTCCTAGACCTTTTTATTATGTCCTCGAGGGGGTTACACGCAAACGTATTTCATTGGGACTGATTCAGGACACTATTCCGGAAGATGTCATTCGCACAGGAACCGCCGTGGCGGCCGCAGATAGTGGTTTTTTTCCTCCGCGAGGACGCGCTTTCCTGAACGATAATTTTGTATCCGTTGGGGCTTTACGGGTGGCCGGGAGGCTCATTGATGACAAAGCTATGAATGCCGATGGATCCTTTGCATTCGAAGTCGGCGTTCCCACCGTATATGCATTGGTTTCAGATCGAGGCGACCAAGCTACAGAGTTAGATGGCAGCCCTTATACCGGGGGACGCACGCTTTCACCCGGTCGTCATACATTTAAACCCGCTCTTGGTAGTTCAAGCCAATGGGCTGTCGTATGGGCGTCAGCTATTGAACGAGGGTTTTCTCCGTTCCCTGGAAAGGGCCGGGTATGAGCTTGGCCCTGGCATTCAATCGCAGTGCTCGCGTAATGATCCTCGCGGTTCATCCCGATGATGAATCTATTGCTGCCGGTGGGTTAATTCAGCAAGCAATCGCAGCCGGGGCCAACGTGCGCATCGTGTTCATCACCGACGGCGACAATAATCCGTGGCCCCAGCGCTATATTGAGAAGCGCTGGACCATTGCAAGAAACGACCGCATGCGCTGGGGGCGTCGTCGTCGCGAGGAGGCACTGTCAGCCTTGAGTGTGCTTGGAGTGAAAGCCGAAGAAGCTGTTTTCTTAGGCTTTCCTGATCAAGGACTGACAGATTTGCTGCTCACGAACGGGGTGGGGGCTCATGGCATGGAAGCCCTTGAGCGAGAAGTGCTTGAATGGGATCCATCGCTGCTGATTGTTCCCTCAATGCGGGACTTGCACCCGGACCATAATGCGACTGGCGTTGCGATAGATATTTTGTTGCAGCGCTGGCCGTCGGCATTGGAGCGTCCACAGGTCTTAGCGTATCTAGTCCATGGAGAGGCTCAAGGCTCCACCGTAGCCGAGTCCATGCAACTTTCACCTGTGCAATTATTGCTGAAACGCGTCGCTATCCTCTCGCACGAGAGCCAGATGAAGCTCGGCAGCTGGCGTTTCCTGAAGCATGCTCAACCACGTGAACTGTACCTCGACCTGAAGGCGTCCTCTGACGAACGATCCAGTCTCATCAAGGTTACGCATGACGAACACGATATCAAGATTTATTACAGGCTTTCCCGCTTCTCGAGGCTTTTAGGCGCCCCGCAACTGTATATCGTCACAGGCACAGCTCGGTTCAAAATTGACTTAGCACACCTGAGTGATGCCATGGAATTGATCGACTGTATTAACAATCGTGCGATTCGTGCTGTGCAGGCGTTTATGGTGGGGGATGATTGTCAGCTAACAATTTCCCGGGAGTACTTGCCGGACGCACAGCAAGCTTATTTCAAGCTAGCCCGAGGAATAGGCTTTTTCGATGCTGACGGGTGGTGTCCATATGAGTTGCAGCCACAGCCTGTTCGAAAAAAGGTCGGATCGGTGGCGATTATTCCTTGTTTCAACGTCGAGGATTATTGCGAGCCTGTCATTATTGCTGCAACGCAATATGCTGATCGTGTCATCGTTATCGATGATGGCTCTTCGGATAGAACCGGCGAAATTATCACTCGTTTGTGCAAAACGCTCTCGCACAAAATCGTTCCGATTAGTTTTCCAGAAAATCGGGGCAAGGGCGTGGGACTCATGGCGGGGTTCCGATTAGCATTGGAGCGCTATGATTTTCAAGCGCTGATCACGTTGGATGCGGATGGCCAGCATCCTCCCGCGCACATCCAGTCATTACTCGAGTGCATGAAGCCAGAAATTGATATGGTGGTGGGCGAACGCGACATCAGCCGGATGCCGGGCAGAAGCAAGCTGGGAAATACCTTGGCTAGCGGCATGCTGCGCTGGATTTATCCTGCTGCGCCAGTGGACACCCAATCTGGCATGCGTGGATTTAGCCAACGTTTTGCAGCGGAAATCGCTGCGACTATCGAAGGGTGTCGATACGAAACGGAGTTCCAGATTTTGTTGCTGGCATTGTCACGCCGCCGCAGTATTGCCTCCGTCACCATCCCCACGGTTTATCTGGATGACAACCGTTCTTCCAAGTTCCGTCCCATCACCGATTCACTGCGGATATTCGGCACGCTGATTCTCTGGCGTCTGGGGTTTGGGCCCAAGGTGGTTCTTTGATCACGAGAACGGTAGCCACTGTACGCAGTTGGACGCGGAAACCAATGGATGCCGGGATCATCGGCTTGTTTGTAATGATCCTCGTGTGGGATACCGGTGCGCAATTATTGTTGAAGTTGGGGTTGGCCGCGCATGGAGAATTACCGGTGTACGCTTGGTCCCCGATGGCGGCCTACCTGAAAACCATTGCAACCGAACCCTTGATTTGGTTGGCTCTCGTCTTTCTGATCCTGGCATTCTTGACCTGGCTTGCCATTATCGCGCGGGTGGAATTGAGCAAGGCGCATCCGGCGACATCTTTTTCCTATGTCACTGTCACCATCGCTTCAGCGGTCTTCTTGAACGAGTCCTTGAATCTCACCAAGGTAGCCGGGCTTTTTCTTATCGTCCTTGGCGTTTTCCTCATCGCCTGAAGTGCACCATCAATCCCTGCATAAAATGTATGAAATTATTGTATGAATACATTTTTTGCAGGCATTTTCCCAAGTTAAAGAAAATTTAAATTTTTCGCTATTCCTCTTCAATACAGATGGTTATGAGAGGGTGCAGTCGTTTGGCATATCCATTGCTTAATAGTGGGTAATTTCGAAAAATGATATCTTTCGCTGCATAACAAATCCATAAGGGACGAAACAATGAAAAGAATCATCACCCCATTACTCTTAACCCTCAGCATTACATGCGCGGCAGAAAGCCTCACAGGGCGCGAGGCGCCCGCATTCTCCTTGACCAGTCCCAATGGTGGGCAGGTCAATCTCTCCCAATACAAAGGCAAGGTGGTGTATCTGGACTTTTGGGCATCATGGTGTGGGCCATGCCGAAAGTCCTTCCCCTGGATGAACGCAATCCAGAACAAATATGCGTCACAGGGACTTCAAGTGATTGGGGTCAATCTGGATGAAAACAATGGCGATGCGGCCAAGTTCCTAAAAGAAATGCCGGCACAATTCGCGATTGCCTTCGACGGCAAGGCCGCCACCCCAGCACTGTACGGGGTCAAGGGCATGCCCAGCAGTTTCCTGATCGGCCGCGACGGCAAGGTGATTCTGGAGCATAGCGGATTCAACGACGCAGATCGCGCCGAGCTCGAGAAAAATATCCGGGCCGCAGTCGAGGGGGCCAAATGAGTTTCACTCTAACGCTGGTGCGCACAATCGTGGTCGTGGCCGGGTACATGTCCTTGACCGGATGTGCCAATGTCAAACCTTGGGAAAAGGGAACATTAGCTCGGCCTGAAATGACTTTTGAAGGCGATGCCTTGGATGTCCGGTTTACAGAGCATGTCTACAGCAGCAAGGAAGCGGCCTCGGGAGGCGCCGGGGTAGGCGGCGGCGGGTGCGGCTGCAATTAAGCAGAAATTCCAAGAAAAAAGCCACAATGAAAACAAAACAAGTAGTGAGCGCTGCTCGTCCGCATTCCGCAACCGCTGGGCCTGCGATCGGCTTGGCGCTTTTAACCGCAGCGACTGCTTTGATGGCCGCAAAAAACGCTCACGCGGACTTAGCTCCCGAGCGAGGCATGATAAGCCTGAAGTATCTGGACTATCAGGATAGCCAATCCGGCCAAGATCGCATTGGAGTTCATGCGCCGTCCATCATGGTGATGGCACCCGTAGCCGGCGTCTGGTCAGTTTCCGGGACGTTTACCTCCGACGTGGTCTCCGGCGCCTCACCGGCGTTCCACACCGAGCAGCTCACCAAGATGAAGGATCACCGCAAGGCGGTCGATCTTAGCGTAACTCGCTATTTTCCGCGTGGCTCACTGACGCTAGGTGCCAGTCATTCGCAGGAGTCGGACTATATTTCTCGCGGTCTGTCTGCCCAAGGCACGATTTCGACCGAAGACAAAAACACCACGTTCAACCTAGGTGTCGGCACGAGCGACGACACCATTACGCCCAGCTACGGCGGCGTTCACGAGAAGAAAAACGTTACCGATGTCATGGTCGGTGTCACGCAGGTGCTGACTAAGCAGGATATCGCGCAGCTCAACTACGGCTTTTCTCACGGTCGCGGTTATTTTTCCGACCCCTATAAACTGGCAGACGAGCGCCCCCGCGAGCGCAATCACCGGACCATCCTTGCGCGCTGGAACCATCACTTTGCGTTCACAGATGGGACTAGCCATTTGAGCTACCGCTATTACTGGGACACCTGGGATATCCGGGCCCATACGATCTCCGGCGAATACGTGCAGCCCTTGCCTTACGGCTGGACGCTCACGCCGGGGGTCCGTTTTTATACCCAAACGGCAGCGCGGTTCTATTTGCCTGTCGATCCGGCAAATCCATCCTGGCCTACATTCCCCTCGGTCAATGCCACCGAATTTTCCGAAGACCAGCGCTTGTCAGCATTTGGCGCAGTTACGGTGGGGCTCAAGGTGGCCAAGCAACTGAGTCCTGATTGGCTGCTCGATGTGAAATTCGAGAAGTACAAGCAGCGTAGCGACTGGGCTTGGTCAGGCACTGGTGACCCAGGGCTCGCTCCCTTTGATGCCCGTACCTTCCAGTTCGGGATCACTCGGTATTTCTGATGACCTCGCCCGAGTTGACCACTTTTCGCCTGACCTTCGATGCTATGGGCAGCAGTTGCGAGGTGATGCTTGCCGCCGTGAATGAGGCTGAAGCCCGTCGCCTGGCTCAGTTTGCCATCGATGAGGTCAAGCGTATCGAGCATAAATATTCGCGCTATACCCAGGATGGCGTAACTGCCCAAATCAATCGTGCGGCAGGCGGTGATTGGATCCAAGTCGACGAGGAAACCCTCTCGCTCTTGTCTTATGCCGATTCGCTTTATGAAGCGAGCGGCGGTCTCTTTGATATGACCTCAGGCGTATTGCGTCGGGCCTGGAATTTCAAGCAGCCGGCCCTGCCTTCCGAGACGGTATTGAATGAAGCACTTTCCCTGATTGGCTGGCATCGCGTCGAGCGTGACGGGGAGGCCTTGCGGCTGCCTGATGTCGGCATGGAGGTGGATTTCGGCGGTTTCGGCAAGGAGTATGCCGCTGACCGGGCAGCCGAAGTCTTGATGGGCGAGGGTGTGCAGCATGGCTATGTCAATCTTGCCGGGGATATGCGGATTATCGGGCCCAAGCCCGACGGGCAGCCTTGGCAAATCGGCATTCAGGATCCACGCGTTCCCGGCCGAGTGGTTGCCACCATTCCTGTAGAAAGCGGAGCACTGGCAACAAGTGGGGATTACGAGCGCTTTTTCGAGCTGGACGGCAAGCGTTATTGCCACATTCTCGACCCTAAACGCGGCTTCCCGGTTGGCTATTGGCGGTCGATCAGTGTCTTGGCGCCCGTGGCCATCGTTGCAGGAAGCTGTACCACGATCGCCATGTTGAAAGAGCAGGCTGGGATCGAGTTCCTGGAAAGCACTGGCATGGATTACCTAGCGATCGACCATGGTGGCGAGAATTATCAAAAGACGTTTTAACGATTACGAATACGGGAAAAATATGAAGAATCAAACTCCCATGCACTGGCTTTCCACTTTGAGCGGAATATTGCTGATGTGGTTGTTTGTGGCTTCTGCGGCTGCGGATGAGTTTCTTGATCCGTCCCAAGCATTTAAGTTGAAGGCAGAGCTTTCAGATACCCACAAAGTTGCACTGGATTGGACGATCGCACCTGGCTACAAGCTTTATCGTGAACGCTTGAGTTTTGAAGCGGAGGAGGATGCCTCCAAAATCGGCTCGGCAGTATTGCCTGATGGTGAGCGTGCTGTCGATCCGAATCTCGGCCAGGAAGTCGAAACCTACCATGATCAATTGGCGGTAGGCCTGCCTGTCAAGGCAATGACAGGGGCATTCACGCTCAAGATCAAGTATCAAGGGTGTGCGGAAGCAGGTTTGTGCTATCCACCCATCACTAAGCGTTTTGTCGTGGATGCAGCTCATCCGGGCGCACTGCAAGAGGGTACCGCGCAGAACAGCTCATCCATCACCGCCACCAAGCCTGAAAGCACCGCTAATACGGATACCCCTCGAGACGAGGGAACGCTCGCACAACAGGCCCTGCAGAGCCGCCAACTGGGACGGATCGGGATGATGTTTTTAGGCTTTGGCCTGTTGCTCTCGCTAACCCCATGCGTGCTTCCCATGGTGCCCATCCTGTCTTCGATCATCGTCGGTGAAGGCAACGTAACGCGCCGACGCGGTTTTTTGCTGGCACTGAGCTATAGCTTGGGCATGGCCCTCGTGTATACCGGGATGGGCGTCGCTGCAGGAATGGCCGGCGAAGGTCTTGCCGGCGCATTGCAAAAACCTTGGGTACTGATCACCTTTGCAGCGCTGCTCATCGGCTTGGCACTGTCCATGTTCGACGTCTACCAACTGCAACTTCCTAACGCATTGCAGTCGCGGCTTAGCATGACCAGCGATCGGTTTAAGGGCGGGCGCTTTACCAGCGTCTTCATCATGGGTGCCATTTCGGCGCTGATCGTAGGGCCTTGCGTTGCCGCTCCGCTGGCGGGGGCTCTGGTTTATATCAGTCAGACACATGACGTGCTGATCGGCGGCTTTGCGCTCTTTTCCATGGCATTGGGGATGAGTGTTCCGTTGCTGCTGACAGGAATTTCCGCGGGCAGTTTGCTGCCGCGGGCGGGTGCCTGGATGAACGAGGTCAAGCATGGATTCGGCCTCATGCTGATCGGCGTTGCCGTCTGGATGCTAACGCCAGTCCTGCCGGGCTGGGCGTTGCTTTTTTCTTGGGGCGCATTCGCAGTGTTATGCGCCGTCTTCCTGCGTGTATTCGATCCCATGACAGACCGAGTCAGTGCCGGAGGCCGATTTGTCAGGGCGCTGGGGCTGGTATTCCTGCTGGTCGGCGTCCTGGAATTCGTAGGGGCCGCGAGCGGTGGGCGCGATGCCGTACAGCCGTTGGGTCATATGTACATTTCCAGCAATGTTCAAGCCAAGCAGCAACCCGAGGTGAGGTTCTCACGCATCCACAACCTGGCTGAGCTGGAAAACACACTCAAGACCACCAATGCCCCCGTGTTGCTAGACTTTTACGCCGACTGGTGCGTGGCCTGCAAAGAAATGGAGCACTTGACCTTCAGCAATGCGAAAGTGGCCGAGCAATTGGGCAAGCTCGTCCTGCTCCAGGCAGACGTTACGGCCAATAGCGATGAAGATCGCGCCCTGATGAAGCAATTCAGCCTGTTCGGTCCACCAGGAATTATTCTTTTCAATCCCGCAGGTCAGGAAATCAGGCACGGTCGCGTTGTCGGCTATCTCGAGGCCGATGCTTTCCTCGCGCACCTCAAACAATACCTCGCCGGCTTCCGGTCGATATCACGATAAAGGAGAACACACATGGCTTATGTCGGAACTTCAGGCAATGATTATTGGACCGTACAACGGTATGGTCAGGTGCTGACTCTGGATGGCGGGGCTGGGACCGATACGCTCAGTTTCGATCGGTTGTCGAGATCGAGCTTTACGATTACTTCGAATGTGGATGGCAGCGTTTCGGTGGATTCGGTCTCCGGGGCGAGTGCAACTTATCATATTCATTTGACGAACGTTGAGTTTTTGACTTTCGACTCTGGCGCAACAAGTGTTGATCTAAGGACGTTAGGTAATCATGCCCCAACAGTCGCCAATCTCATCGCAGATCAAACCACTTCAACCAGCAGTGCATTCAGTTTTACGGTTCCATCGAATACCTTTACTGATGCCGATGGCAATGCTTTGACATATTCCGCGAAATTGTCGACCGGAACAGCATTGCCTTCATGGCTAACATTCAATGCAACAACACACACCTTCACGGGGACTCCTCCCGCTACCGCAGAGGGTATTCTGAGCGTGAGAGTTATTGCAACGGACACGCATTCAGCCAGCGTTTCTGTTGTTTTTACGATCTCCATTGCAGGTGGTAACGATGTAATCAATGGGACATCGGCAAACGACATACTCGCCGGGTTAGGGGGGAATGACACATTGTCAGGAGGCGCTGGCAATGACGTCTTGAACGGCGGTGCCGGGAATGACGCGCTGGATGGAGGCGCCGGGAATGACATCTATGTCATGTCGGCCGGCACAGAGCATACGCAGGCGGAAATCGCGGATACAGGAAGTGATGTCGGAGACGAAGTGCGCTTCACGAGCACGACGGCGCACGACACATTGACGCTGTATGCCGGAGACACCGGGATTGAGCGTGTCGTGATCGGCACGGGCGTTGCTGCTGCGGCGGTAGCGACGGGAACGACAGCGTTGAGCGTGGATGCCTCTGCG
>NZ_BDOQ01000022.1 GCF_003112435.1 Novimethylophilus kurashikiensis | reverse complement strand
GAGGGCCTTTCGCGTTTATAGGTATCACAATTCCCAATCCCATTGGGGCGCTGATTGTTGAACTCCAACGCATTGAATATGTTATAATTAAATATTAGATGGGCTTCGAGCCCATTTTTTATTTCTGTAAAAGGTTATGGAACTTCAGGCACTTCTTGAGCGGGTAATTTCGCAACTTGGCTATGAACTCGTCGACTTCGAAATGTCGAACCGGGGCAAGCTTTTGCGCTTATTTATCGACAAGCCAGAAGGTATTACGCTGGACGACTGTGTTCTAGTCAGCAATCAGGTTTCGCACTTTTTGGCTGTCGAGAATGACGTTGATTACGATCGTCTGGAAGTCTCCTCACCTGGAATGGACCGCGTGCTTAAGAAAGCAGCGGACTTTGAGCGGTTTAAAGGTACCCGCATCAAGGTCAAGTTGCGAGTTCCCATTGAGGGGCGAAAGAATTTTATCGGAGTTCTGCAGGGGCTGGACAGTGATGATGTGCTGGTTGAGCGCGATGGGAATACCTATCGGTTGGCCATGGCTAACATTGATAAAGCAAGGCTGGACCCGGAGTTATAAGCGGAGAGAATTATGAGTCGCGAAATTTTATTGATGGTGGATGCGCTTGCGCATGAGAAGAACGTCAGCAAGGACGTCATTTTCACGGCATTGGAATTGGCCTTGGCCTCTGCCACGAAGAAAAACTACCACGAAGATGCTGATGTGCGTGTTCAGATCGATCGTGCAACGGGCGATTATCAGTCTTTCCGTCGTTGGACCGTAGTCGAGGAAGATACTCTCGAAAATGCAGCAGCCCAAATTCCGCCGACTGATGAACGTGCAGAAGGCCTGAACGTTGGGGATGTCGTAGAAGATCCGCTGGAGTCCATCGGTTTCGGACGTATTGGTGCCCAAGCCGCCAAGCAAGTGATCTTACAAAAGGTCCGTGAGGCAGAGCGTGAGCAGATTCTGAGCGAGTTCCTCGCACGTTCAGAGCATCTGGTGAGCGGCGTTATCAAACGCATGGAAAAGGGTAATGCGATCATCGAAGTGGGCCGCATTGAAGCATTGTTGCCACGCGAACAGATGATCCCGAAGGAGAACCTTCGTAGCGGTGACCGCGTTCGTGCGTATTTGAGCCGTATCGAGCGTAACGTGCGAGGCCCGCAGTTGGTTCTCTCCCGTATCTGCCCTGAATTCATTATCAAGTTGTTCGAGCTGGAAGTCCCGGAAATCGAAGAAGGTCTCCTGGAAATCAAGGCGGCAGCTCGTGATCCTGGCTCTCGCGCCAAAATTGCTGTCAAGTCGAACGATCAGCGCCTGGACCCAGTAGGCACTTGCGTCGGCATGCGAGGTTCTCGTGTTCAGGCAGTCACTGCCGAATTGGCTGGCGAACGTGTGGATATCGTCTTGTGGTCGATGGATCCTGCTCAGTTTGTCATCAATGCCATGGCTCCGGCCGAAGTAAGCCGAATCAGCATCGATGAAGATGCGCACAGCATGGACGTTGTTGTGGCTGAAGATCAACTCGCACTTGCGATCGGCCGCGGTGGTCAAAACGTAAGGCTCGCGTCTCAATTGACCGGTTGGGAGTTGAATCTCATGACCGAGGAAGAGGCTGAGCAAAAGGGTGAAGAAGAGTACACAAAGGCACGCCAGCTTTTCATGGAACGCCTAGACGTGGATGAGGAAGTTGCTGACATCCTGATTCAGGAGGGGTTCAGCACCCTTGAAGAAATCGCCTATGTGCCGCTCAGCGAAATGCAGGATATCGAGGCATTCGACGAAGACACCATTAACGAACTGCGTAGCCGCGCGAGAAACGCTTTACTCACCGAAGCTATTGCCAGGGAAGAAAAAGTAGGTGAAGTTTCAGCAGACCTGATGACGCTCAACGGGATGGATGAAGAGCTTGTTCGTGTCTTGGCCGAAAAGGAAATTACTACCGTCGAAGATCTGGCAGACCTCGCTGTCGATGAGTTGATGGAAATGACGGATCTGGATGAAGAGCGCGCCAAGCAGTTGATCATGGCCGCACGTGCGCCCTGGTTTGCTTGATAAGGTACTGATAGGCGGGAACGGG
The DNA here is from genome assembly GCF_003112435.1 of Novimethylophilus kurashikiensis. Lineage (GTDB taxonomy): Bacteria > Pseudomonadota > Gammaproteobacteria > Burkholderiales > Methylophilaceae > Novimethylophilus > Novimethylophilus kurashikiensis. The sequence goes on along the minus strand of NZ_BDOQ01000022.1, from coordinate 32,000 downwards.
AATACAGAATGGCACAGACAAGCGTAACGCAATTTGCCTCAGAACTCGGCTTGCCGGCGGAGTTGCTGCTGGAGCAGCTCAAGGCGGCCGGCGTCCATAAGGCATCGCCCGGAGACGAACTTTCGGAGCAGGATAAATCTGCGTTGCTGGAGCATCTGCGCAAAGAGCATGGTGCGCAGCAGTCGAAGAACAAAATCACGCTCATGCGCAAGCAAGTTTCTGAAATCAAGCAATCGAGCGGCGCAGGACGTGGCCGAACGATTCAGGTTGAAGTGAAGAAAAAGCGTGTGCTGGTCCGGCGCGAGGCTTCTGAACTTAACGAGACGCAAGAAGTCGCTGCCCCGGCCGAGGCTGAACCGGCTCCTGTTGCAGAAGTTCAAGCACCGTCAGTCGCTCCTGAAGAGCCTATTGTTGAGAATATCGTGACCGCTCCTGAAGAAGTGAGCCCTGAGCCCGAATACGAGCCAGAGCCAATTCCCGAGCCGGAACCAGAGCCTGTAGAAGAAGTTGCCGTTGAAGAGCCTGCTGCTACAGAGGAAGTCATAGAGGCGACTGCGCCGAAGGTAGAAGAAGCTCGTCCAGCCAAGGTTTCTGTCCTTGACGCAGCACAAATTGCAAAACGCGATGACGAAGCACGTCGTCATGCAGAGTTGATAGCACTGCAAGCGGAAGACAAGCGCCGTAAGCTTGAACTCCAGCAAAAGAAACAGGAAGCCGAAGCCAAGCGATTGGCTGAGGAAGCTGCGGCCAAGAAGAAATTGTCGGAAGGCACTCTGCATAAGCCTGCAGCCAAGACCGCGACTCCTGCTGACAAGGCCAAGGCGCCCACCCAGGATAAAGCCAAGAAGGGCACAGGCCCGTCAGGCGATTGGGGCAGCGAATCCAAAAAACGTGGCGGTCCCAAGACCCGAGGTGACGTTGGTATTGCCCAAGGCTGGCGTGCACCGGGCAAGAACAAGGGTAACAAACACAAGGAAGCAGAATCGCAACACGCGTTCTCTGCGCCTACCGAACCTATCGTGCATGAAGTACTGGTCCCTGAAACCATTTCAGTGGCAGACCTCGCGCACAAGATGGCCGTTAAAGCCGCTGAAGTCATCAAGACATTGATGAAGATGGGCATGATGGTGACCATCAACCAGGTGCTCGACCAGGAAACCGCGATGATCGTGGTGGAAGAGATGGGTCACATCGCCAAGGCGGCAGAGGCTAACGACCCTGAGGCATTCCTGGAAGACAACGCCCACGCTGAGGCTGTCTTGGTGGCTCGCCCACCAGTTGTGACCGTGATGGGCCACGTCGACCACGGTAAGACCTCGCTGCTCGACTATATCCGCCGTACGCGTGTGGCGAGCGGTGAAGCCGGCGGCATTACCCAGCATATCGGTGCTTATCACGTTGAAACGCCGCGCGGCATGCTGACTTTCCTCGATACCCCGGGCCACGAAGCGTTTACCGCGATGCGTGCACGCGGCGCAAAGGCAACCGATGTGGTGATCTTGGTGGTCGCTGCGGACGACGGCGTGATGCCGCAAACAATCGAAGCCGTTCACCATGCCAAGGCAGCCAAAGTGCCCTTGGTGGTCGCTGTGACCAAGGTTGATAAGCCTTCAGCAAACCCAGAGCGTGTGCGCCAGGAATTGGTCGCACAAGAAGTCGTCCCTGAAGATTGGGGCGGTGATACGATGTTCGTCGAAGTCTCGGCCAAAACCGGTCAAGGCGTAGACAGCTTGCTGGAAGCCGTATTGTTGCAAGCAGAAGTGATGGAACTTCAGGCACCCAAGGATGCTCCGGCCAAGGGGCTGGTTATCGAAGGCCGTCTCGACAAGGGGCGTGGTCCTGTTGCAACCGTGTTGGTGCAGTCTGGCACATTGAACCGCGGCGATACATTGCTTGTCGGTAGCGTCTATGGCCGTGTACGCGCCATGCTGGACGAAAACGGCAAGGAAGTGAAGGACGCAGGTCCTTCCATCCCAGTTGAAATTCTCGGCCTCTCCGATGTGCCGAATGCCGGTGAAGAAGCCATTGTGCTGAACGACGAACGCAAGGCGCGCGAGATTGCGCTGTTCCGTCAAGGCAAGTTCCGCGATGTGAAGCTGGCACGCCAGCAGGCAGCCAAGCTCGAAAATATGTTGGAACAGATGACGGAGGGGGAAGTTAAGACCCTGGCGCTCATTATCAAGTCTGACGTACAAGGTTCTTACGAGGCCTTGTCGACTTCGTTGCAGAAGCTTTCCACCGACGAGGTCAAGGTCAACATCCTCCATACCGGCGTCGGTGCCATTACCGAATCCGACGTCAACCTGGCGACTGCGTCCAAGGCTGTCGTGATTGGCTTCAACGTTCGGGCTGACGCTAATGCTCGCAAGCTGGCCGAAACCTCGGGTGTTGACGTGCGCTACTACAACATCATCTATGAAGCCGTGGATGAGGTTCGTGCTGCACTGACCGGTATGTTGTCGCCAGAGCACAAGGAAAGCGTCATCGGCCTGGTAGAAATCCGCCAAGTGTTCCGTATTTCCAAGGTCGGTGCGATTGCCGGTTGTTATGTGCTCGACGGTATGGTCAAGCGCGGCGCAAGCGTTCGGGTGCTGCGCAACAATGTGGTCATCCACGACGGCGAACTGGACTCGCTCAAGCGATTCAAGGATGACGTCAAGGAAGTCAAAGCCGGCTTCGAATGTGGTCTGTCAATCAAGAACTTCAACGAGATCAACGAAGGCGATCAGTTGGAAGTCTACGAAATGGTTGAGGTCGCGCGTACCTCGCTGTAAAGGCAGAACATGGCAAAAGAGTTTTCGCGTAATCAGCGCGTGGCGGAACAGCTCCGAAGGGAGCTGGCCGACCTGCTTCAGTTTGAAGTCAAGGATCCGCGCGCTGCCAAAGTCACACTGACAGAAGTCGACGTGTCAGGTGACTTGTCGCATGCCAAGATCTATTTCGTCACTCAATCGGCCGATGCGCAATCAGCCGCCGCAGCATTAACCAAAGCTGCTGGCTTCTTGCGCAGCCAGTTATCTCATCGCATGCTGATGCGCACGGTGCCGCAACTGCATTTCGTCTATGATGAATCCCTTGATCGTGGCATGCGCATGTCGCAGTTGATCGATCAAGCCAATTCCGACTCCTCCGACAAGTCCTGACCCTGCTGTGCAATTCAAACGTATCAAGCGGCCGTTAAGCGGGGTGCTCCTGCTCGACAAGCCAGCCGGCTTTTCGTCCAATCAAGCCCTTCAGCGCGCTAAAAATATCTACCAGGCAGCGAAAGCCGGGCATACAGGTAATCTCGATCCATTCGCCACTGGCTTGCTGCCGATCTGTTTTGGAGAGGCAACCAAGTTTTCGCACACCTTGCTGGATGCTGATAAGGTTTATCGCGCCATTATCAAGTTGGGCACGGTCACGACGACAGGGGACATCGAAGGCGAGATCGTAAGCCAGTGCCCCGTAAGCGTAACCTTGGCCGAGGTTAAGATCGTTCTTGCAAGCTTTGTTGGCGAGATCACACAAGTTCCGCCCATGCATTCAGCCCTTAAGCATCAAGGCAAACCGTTGTATGAATATGCCCGGGCTGGCGTAGAAATCGAGCGTAAGCCCAGACAAGTCATGATTTATAGGTTGGAGCTCATCGACTTCAGAGAGAATGAACTCGAAATCAAGGTGGCTTGTAGTAAGGGAACCTATATTCGTGTCCTTGGTGAGGACATCGGTGCAAAGCTCGGATGCGGTGGTCATCTAACCCTATTGCGGCGTTTGGAGACTGGGGGATTCAGGTTGGAAGATGCGTGCACCCTTGAAGCGCTGGAACAGGACTCACAGCAAGAAGATCGAGATGCACGATTGTTACCTGTAGATGCCTTGCTTGCAGACATGCCCGAGATCGAGTTGGACACAGATAGTGCTTTTTACTTGGGCCAGGGGCAGAGTGTATGGAAGACAGGCCTTAGCTCCGCACCCTTATTCCGAGCGTATGGGCCGGCAAGAAAATTCCTGGGGGTAGTTGAAAACCTAGGCGATGGAAGAGTAAAACCGAAACGCTTGTTGTCAGAATAACAAATAAAAGATTTAACAAAGTCTTATTAGACAGATAAAAAACCACGCCGAAGCGTGGTTTTTTATTGCCCGAAAACCGGAGTTATTCCAGGTTGGCGTGCAGAGCGCGCATGCCTTCTTCGGTCAGGCCCTTGTCATGGACGATCTTGGAAACGATGGCTTCCAGGAAGACCAGGGTGGACAGTTCGAAGACAGTACCCATGGGCATGCCCTTGACGATGCCGAAGCTGTTTTCGTTGCCGCTGCCGATCGGGCAGACCAAGTCGGCCATTTCGGCCATTGGGGACTGGCTCTTCATGGAAATCACAGCGATCTGTGCACCCATGGACTTGGCCTTGCGTACCAACGGCAGCAAGGTTTCGGTTCCGCCAGAGCCGGAGATCACGATGAACAAATCGCCTGCTTGGATGCTGGGGGTGACGATTTCACCGACCATGTAAACGGTATAGCCGCTGTGCATCAAGCGCATTGCGAAGAAACGGGAAACCAGGCCGGAACGGCCAGCACCGGTAATGAAAATGCGCTTGGCCTTGTCGACGGAAGAAACGATCTTGTCGACCAGGCTGTCATCGGTTGCTTGAAGAACGCTGGAAATCTTGTTAAGGATGAGTTCCTGATGCATGGTCATTCACCTCATAAAACAATTGTGATGATTCAGGCAGTGATGTAATCCTGCCGCACAAAAAATTAATCCACCAAATCGGATCATTCAACCCGAGATGGTGGATTTTAGCCTAGGCTAAACGCTTAAGCAGCGCGTGCCAGAGCGGTGATTTCAGCAGCAGCAGCAGCCGGATCAGCAGCACCGTAGATTGCAGCGCCAGCAACAACGATGGTAGCGCCAGCCTTCACGACTTGCTGAACGGTTGCGGGCTTGATGCCGCCAGCAACGGAGACCTTGACCGGCAGGCCGAGGGAAGCAACCAGACCCAGGTCGACGAACGGGGTTTGGCCAGCAGCTTGTTGGTCCAGACCGGTGTGAACGCCGATGATGTGAGCGCCCAGAGCGGCCACTTCCTTGGTGCGGGTGCCCTTGTCGAGAACGTTGATCAGGTCGACTTGAGCTTCCTTGCCGTAAGCGTTAGCAACATCGATAACACCCTTGATGGTGCCGATGTCTGCGGTGCCCAGAACGGTGGTGATGTCAGCGCCCGCCTTGAAGAAAGGCTCAGCTTCGTAGTAACCAGCGTCCATGGTCTTCAGGTCGACCAGGATCTTGTTGTTCGGGAACTTAGCGCGCAGGGTCTTCAGCAGAGCGATGCCGTTGTGCTTGATGCAGGGGGTGCCGATTTCGAGAATGTCGACGTGCGGAGCAACCTTTTCTGCCAGTGCAACGGTTGCGTCGAAATCCAGGGAATCAAGTGCCATTTGAACTAAGGGTTTAGACATGGTAGTCCTCCGATTAAGTTGAAGATTTATGGTTGTGTTACAGAAACAATATTAAGTACTTATAATAAAACTTGAAGTTTATTTCAAGCACTTAGGCGGAAGCGACCAAATCGCGGATCTCGCGAGCGGCTACTTCAGCTGCAGGAGAGCCGGTAATAGCTCCACCAACTACGACGATGCTGGGGCCGGCCTTCACGACTTGTTGGACCGTAGACTGCTTGATGCCGCCAGCAACAGAAATCTTTACATTCAGACCCAGCGCCACCATGGCTGCAAGGTCAGCGAACGGCGTCTGGCCAGCCAATTGCTGGTCGATGCCGGTATGAATCCCGATGATGTGCGCCCCGATCTTGGCGGCCTCGGCAGCACGTTTTGCCTTGTCCTTGACGTTGATCAGGTCGACTTGTGCCTGCTTGCCATAGGCATTGGCCACATCCACCACACCCTTGATAGTACCCAGGTCGGCAGTACCAAGTACGGTGCAAATGTCAGCGCCAGCCTTGTAGAACGGCTCGGCTTCATAGTAGCCGGCATCCATGGTCTTGAGGTCGACGAAGATCAGCTTGTCAGGATGGTTGGCACGAATTTCTTCGACCAGGTCCATGCCATTGACCTTGAGGCATGGCGTACCAATTTCGATGATGTCCACGTAAGGGGCTGCCTGACGTGCCAGTGCAACGGTTTGCTGGTAATCCAAAGAATCCAATGCGACCTGAATCAAAGGTTGTGCCATGATGCCTCCGGGTTTATTTAAGATTTGCGGCGGAACCGCACTGGGACGCTAATCCTTTCCACTGTAAAGGAGGAGGGAGATGAGTGTCAAGTAAACCAGGGGCTTTAACGTGTTAATTCCAAATGCACCCAAGGGCAGTTGGAAGATCATGAAAAGGCGCTGGAACGAAAAGGGTTAAGCACCCTCCAGACCATAAAGCAGCGTGAGCTGTTGCTGTACAAACTCCATGGGCTTGCGCTTGAAGCCGCTCTTAGCGAACTGGTGCCAGCGGCCAATAACGAAGCATAACAGCATATTGGCCTGCGATTCTGGGTCGAGCTTGCGGCCGGTTTGGGTTTCGGCAAAACGCAGCGATTGTTTCAGCGTGGATTCGATACGATCGAACATCTGGTTGATGCGCAATTGTAGCCGTTCGTTTTCGTTGACCAGTGCGTCGCCGATCAGAACGCGCGTCATCCCAGGATTCTTTTCTGCAAACAGCAGCATCACCGTAAGGATGCGGCGCACTTGCTTCAGGCCTTCCTGCTCCTCGGTAGTGATCTTGTTGATGAGTCCGAACAGAGATTGTTCGATGAACTCGATCAATCCCTCGAACATTTGCGCCTTGCCGGCAAAATGGCGATACAGCGCAGCTTCGGAAACTTCTAGGCGTGCAGCCAGGGCAGCAGTAGTGATTTTCTCGCGCTTGGGCGACTCCAGCATTTTTGCCAGGGTTTCAAGGATTTGTTGTTTTCGTTCGCCAGGTTTGGTGGTCATGTTATTCCTTAAAGTGCTACTGCAATTCTGGGTAAAGCTAACACGGAGCGGATACAGGCGTCCACATAAGGCGGTTGTTTCGCTCGCGGATGTATGTGGACGGTTTTCATGCCCAGCCGCTTGGCGGTTTGCAATGCGGACAAGGTGTCCTCGACCATCACGCAATCATCGGCCCGCAACCTAAAGTAGCGAAGCATCCGCATAAACCCGATCAGCGAGGGTTTGGGGTTGAAGCGGGACGACTCGATACTAAATACGCCATCGAACAAATCTCGAATCCGCAATAGCTTCAATACCGCTTCGGCATAAATGACTGGCGCATTGGTAAAGATCACCTTGCGCCCTTTCAACTGACGTAGTATGGATCGCAGTCCGCGTGCGCGGATGATCATGTTCTGCAAATCCGGAAACTGATGCGTATGGTGAAGAAAATGATGTGGATTCGTCCCATGATGCCTCATCAATCCCTTCAGGGTGGCGCCGTAGATATGCCAATAGTGGCGGCGCAAGTCATCGGCCTCTGTTTGCTCCATCGCCAGATGTTCCATCAGGTACTCCGTCATCGACCGGTTAAGATGAGGGAATATATGGGCGCTTGCATTGTGCAATGTGTCGTCGAGGTCGAACACCCAGCAGCGTTTGCCTGGGTGCTTGCGCCTATTTGGCACGAATCATGGTCCCGACGCCTTCGTCGGTCAGCACTTCCAGCAGCAGGGCGTGTTCGACGCGGCCGTCGATGATATGTACCGACTTCACGCCGCTGCGAGACGCATCGAGCGCCGAGCTGATCTTGGGCAACATGCCGCCCGAGAGCGTACCGTCCTCGAACAATGCGTCGATTTCCTTGGCAGAAAGGCCAGTGAGCAGATTGCCCTTTTTATCCAGCACGCCGGGCGTATTGGTCAGGAGGATCAACTTTTCGGCATTCAGGATTTCAGCCAGTTTGCCGGCCACCACGTCCGCGTTGATGTTGTAGGTCTCGCCATCGGGGCCCACGCCGATCGGCGCGATCACGGGAATAAAGTCGCCGGAATCGAGGAATTCGATGATGCTCGGGTTGATGTAGGTAATATCGCCGACCTGGCCGATATCGATGAACTCGCCCGGCGCTTCCTTGTTCTCCATCATGAGCTTCTGCGCGCGGATGAAGTTGCCGTCTTGCCCGGTCAGGCCCACCGCCTTGCCACCGTGGCGATTGATCAAATTCACGATTTCCTTGTTGACCTGGCCGCCCAACACCATTTCGACCACATCCATGGTTTCTTCGTCGGTGACGCGCATGCCCTGGATGAATTCACCCTTCTTGCCCAGGCGATCCAGCCATTCGTTAATTTGCGGGCCGCCGCCGTGCACGATCACCGGATTCATGCCGACCAGCTTGAGCAGGACCACGTCGCGCGCGAAACTATCCTTAAGCTGCGGATCGGTCATGGCATTACCGCCGTATTTGATGACAATGGTCTTGTCGAAAAAGCGTTTGATATACGGCAGCGCTTCCGAAAGAATCTGAGCTTTACGGGCGGTATTGGTAGAGGAAGACATTCATGGTTCCATGCGAGATTCGAATGTCCGGTATTTTATACGGAATTCACGGCAGCAAGGGATAGCCGGAGCCCATAAATGAAGCCAGCGATACCGCCCCAAGCCCTATTGCGGAAGATGTTCGATGCCGCCATTGCCTCGGCGCAGCCGCAACGTTGTCTACCGGCATTTCTGCCGCAGCCGGTAAAAGGCCGAACCATCGTGGTGGGGGCGGGGAAAGCCTCGGCAGCAATGGCCCAGGCGGTAGAGCAGCATTGGTCGGGCGCCATTGGGGGCCTTGTTGTTACACGCTATGGCTATGCTGTTCCGTGTCGGCGTATCGAGATAATCGAAGCCGGCCATCCCTTGCCGGATGAGGCCGGTCTTGAGGCTGCCAGGCGCATGCTGAATAAGGTTGAGGGCCTCACTTCCGACGATCTGGTCATCGGCCTTTTTTCAGGCGGCGGATCAGCCCTGCTGCCCATGCCGTTGCCACGTATTTCGCTCCAGCAAAAACAGGCCATCACCCGACAGTTGCTGTTGAGCGGGACTGCGATCAGCGACATCAATTGCGTCAGGCGTCATCTTTCTGCCATCAAGGGCGGAAGGTTGGCTGCAGCTTGCGCTCCAGCCCGAGTGGAGTGCCTGTTGATTTCAGATGTGCCCGGCGACGATCCTCTCGACATCGCGTCCGGCCCCATGGTCGGCGACCCCACTACTTGCGGCGACGCAATTGAGATCCTGCGTCGGTATCACATCGCAACACCACCTCACATTGAACAAATGTTGCACGCCGGGGCTGCGGAATCCATCAAACCCGACGATCCCAGGCTCGCGCGAGTGCATTGTCACATCATTGCTCGACCGCAAGCGGCGCTTGAAGCGGCGGCAGGACTTGCCCGTGCCCATGGCTTTACGCCCTTGATAATCAGCGACCGGTTGGAAGGCGATGCCACGGTATTGGGGCGCGAAATGGCTCGGCAGGCCATTTATGTAGCAGAAGGCAAGGGATCGGTTGCTCCGCAATGCGTGCTGATCTCTGGCGGCGAAACCACGGTGACGGTACGCGGTAGTGGCCGAGGCGGTCGCAACGTCGAATTTTTGCTTTCCCTGTTATGCGAACTGCATGGTCGCCCAGGAATATTTGCCTTGGCCGGGGATACGGACGGCGTGGATGGTACAGACGACATCGCTGGGGCTGTGATCGGGCCGGATTCCTTGCAACGGGCAGCGAATGCAAGCCTGGATGCGCAAGCCATGTTGCGGGATAACGATGCGCACAGTTTTTTCCAGCGGCTTGGCGATTCGGTGGTTACCGGGCCGACCTTGACCAACGTGAACGATTTTCGGGCTATTCTGATAACTGGCGAATCACTACCAACAATAATGGAACCCCGATGACCGCTGAAAAACCCGTGCTTGCGACTCCTGGGTTGAAGTTCGATCCGCATGCCCTGGCAAGCGAACAATTGCAGCATGTCTACCGCGATCGTAACAGCGGCCTTTATACGACCTTGCTGGGCGGGCTGCTGCAGGCCATGCTGATCGGATGGGGAACTAAGTTCGTATTCGGCGCCGCCTGGTATGGATGGTTGGCAACGGCTTCGTTCTGGCATTGGTGGATCGGCCGTCCAGTCCATGCACGAACAGCCACACCGCTTGCTGGCATCCCGCTTCACGTCGCTGCCGCCGCTGTCGCCGGGATTGGCTGGGGCGGTGCCGCCTTGATGCTGCCGCATATGGCGCTGAGCGCTCAGGCAGCGGTGCTTGTCGTCATGGTCATCGCCGTCAATACCGCCTTGCCACGGCTCGTGATTTTTATGCCGCTGTTCTATGCCTTCGCTGCTGGGGTGTTTCTGCCGGTGGTGCTCGTGTTGCCCTTTCTTGCGCCCTCCGCCCAGGGGCTGACGGCCGTGGTCTTGATCGCTTCGACGCTCATGCTGGGGCTGACTGCGCGTAACGTGCGGGCAGTGCTCGTGCGTATCCTGCTCAAGCAGGTCTCTTTCGAGCAGGTGTCCTGGGAAGATCGGTTGACGGGGCTGGGTAATCGCCGACGCTTCGACGAGGCGCTCGATGCGGCTTGGCAGCATGCGCTACAGCTCGGCGTGCCGCTGTCGCTCATGATCCTCGACGTCGATTATTTCAAGAAATTCAACGATACCTATGGGCACACTGCCGGCGACGATTGTTTACGCAAGGTGGCCACGGCACTGGCGGGATGCGTCAAGCGTGCCGGGGATACTGTGGCGCGCTATGGTGGCGAGGAATTCGCAGCAGTGCTGTTCCATGCGCCAATGGCCGATGCGCGGCAGATGGGGGAAAACATGTGCAAGGCGGTGCGGGCCATGGATATCAAGCACGAACAGTCGACGCATCGGTGGGTGACGATCTCCGTAGGGGGCGCCACCATCATGCCGAAAGTGGGGATGAGCATGCAGGCGTTTGTAGAAACTGCCGATGCTGCGCTATATCTGGCCAAGGAGTCCGGACGAAACCGCGTCGAATGGAAAATGGTGGCCTGAAATACTCGATATTCCCCTCTCAAAATCTGTAGGGCAATCCCTACAAAAATAACTTGTTGCTAAATTGTTAATTGAGTATATTGGTCGGGTATTCGCAGTGTTCCGGCTGGCCTGGAACTTGGATATTACCTTATACAACAATAGATTATAGGGGTTATGCCATGCAAGCTTTGACTACAAGTCTTAAACAATTCTGGCGCGATGAAGAGGGGGCAAGCGCCATCGAATACGCACTCGTCGCGGCTATGGTCGCCGTGGCCTTGGTGACCTTTATCACACCGATCCGAAATGCTGTAAAAGCTATCTTCGGCGATATTCAAACCGCACTAACCAGCTAACCCGTACTGGGGTTGTCATGCGTATCGCCCAAGGGCTTGTAGCCGCTTGGGGGTTGACCGTGCTCGTCGGTGATCTGGCGACGCGGCGCATCCCCAATTGGCTAAGCGCCGGTGCAGCAGCACTGGCGCTGGGGTATTGCCTCGTCACGGGCAATACCGTGCTCGGAGCCCCCTGGCTTTCGGCGATCCTGGGTGTCCTGCTGGCGCTCGTGCTCACCGTACCTGGGTATTGTTTAAGGCAGTTGGGTGCAGGCGACGTCAAGGCCATGATCGCCATCGGACTCATCGGCGGCTGGCAGGTTTCGCTCGCCAGTTTTGTTGTTGCCGGGTTGTTGGCTGGCTTCTATGTGCTGGCATTGCAGTGGTGGAAGCGGTATGGCGGCGAGATGTTACCCGCCAAACGATTCATTCCGTTCGGGGCCATGCTCGCAGTGGGACTGCTGGTCGCCATGGAGGCTACATCATGACACGCTTCCACCGGCAACGCGGTGCTGCTGCTATCGAATTCGGTTTGCTCTTCCTGCTGTTTTTCACCATGTTCTATGCCCTGGTCAGCTACGGTGTTGCCATGATGCTGCAAGAAGGTTTTCAGCACGCGGCGGAAGAGGGGGCGCGTGCTGCCATCGCGGTCGACCCTTTGGCTTATTCCAGCACCGATGCTTATACGAACAACGGTGTCATTCCCCGCGTCCGCAGCACCGTAGGTACGTCGCTATGGTGGTTGCCCAGCAAGGCAGCAACGCATGCGCTGGGCACCAACAACGGCAACGTACAGGTCTCGCTCGTCAACAACCAGCTCATCGTCAAGGTGATCTATAGCAACTACACCAGCGACCCCATGCTGCCCATGCTCACGTTGCCGGTGATCGGCACTATCCCCAAGCTGCCTGCCAACTTGAGCGGGGCAGCCATGCTGGAGCTTTGACGATGATGTCGATATCAGTGGCGACACCAAGGGAGCAGACATGAACAGTACCGTATTGCGCATCCTTGCCGTGCTGCTCGCCGTCGGTGCCGTGCTGATGGGCTGGAGCGGGTATCGCATGAGCACCAAGGCGGCGCTTCCTGTACAGCAGAAAGCCGTGCCGGTCACGTTCCAGCAAGTGGTGGCGCTGCACGATATTCCTGCCGGCAAGGTGCTTGCGACTGACGATGTTGCCATAGGGCAAACACCGCGCATCGATCCCCAGGGCTTCGACCATGTGGAAACCGTGACAGGGAAAATGGTGCAAACTGCGATCAAGCAGGGCGACCCCATACTCAAGTCGCATTTCCCAACGCTCAGCTTGGCTGCCCAAGCGTTGCGCCCGGGAGAGCGCGCCGTCGCCGTCAAAGTGACGGAGGTGGTCGGCGTGGGCGGGTTTCTCAATCCGGGGGATCACGTCGATGTGCTGTTGTATTTGCGTGCCGATCGCGAAACCGGCAACACCAGTTCGGCCCAGGTGATTCTTCGCGATGCCCGCGTCGTGGCGTACGGAGAAAACTTGGGCGGCGCGAATGCTGCACCTGCATCATCGAACGACGCCTCCAACGACGGCACCAAGAAAAAAGACGCCAAGCCGGATAAGGATGGCCGTTCTGCCATCCTGGCCGTACCCGAAAAAGATGTCGCCCGCCTCATGCTCGCCGACAACGCCGGGCAAGTCCGCCTCGCCTTGCGCGGCGCCGAGCCGCCACTGCTGCCCGCATCCAACCTCGAGAATGTCCATTTCACCCCGCTGGGCGAGTTATCGCACGGGGCTGAGCCGTTACCGCCTTCTCAAGCCGTCCAGGCCATCGGCCTGACTCGGAAGCCGAATCATCCGCAGCATCCAGTCATCAAGGAAAAACGCTACACGGTGGTGGTGCATAACGGCGAGCAAACCCAAACGGTGCAAGTAGGCGATTAGCCGGCTCAATGAAGAAAAAGGGGACCATATGCGGGGAATCAAGGCCGCGATAAGAGGATTGGCACTCGGACTGGTGTTGGCGTCAACAAATGCGTATGCGGACGAGGCCTCATTGTCGCTGGAAGCTGGTAAACAGCAGGCCTACAGCTATTCGCAAGTCGTAAAGCGCGTCGCCGTGGGCGACCCCGCCGTGGCGGCGGTCTCCGTCATGACGGCGCATCGCGTGCTCATCACCGCCAAGCAGCCTGGCAGCACGCAGATTTCTATCTGGGAGAACGATCAGGCTCAGCCTAGCCAAGTCATCCAGCTCAACGTAGGTGCTGCCCCGGAGAGCGCACAGCAGCGTCTGGATGCCGCTCACGTGCAGCCCTTGCAAGCGGTATCGGCGGGCAAGGGCTTGGCATTGACCGGTTGGGTGAGTTCGCTGGAGTCGCATGCACTGGCCGAGCAGGCCATGAACCCGGAGAAAGCATTGCCGCTGGACGCCAGCGTGTCGTCCTTCGATAGCCAGGTGCAAATCGACATCAAGGTGGTCGAGGTGAGCCGGCAGAACATGATGCGCGCCGGATTGTTCTTCGGCCGCAACAAGGGCAACAAGACATTCGCAGTCGGTGCGCCAGGCACGCTTAGCGGTGTTGAAACCGGCGGCAGCGGCTTCAATTTGACCAGTGGCTCGGGGTTCCTGCCGATCAGCAATGCCTTCAATCTTGTGCTGGGTAATGCCGGATCCGGGTTGCTCGGCACCATCAGCGTGCTTGAAGCCAACGGCTTCGCCTACACCCTGGCCGAACCTAGCCTCACCGCCATCTCGGGGCAAAGCGCCACGTTCCTGGCCGGCGGGGAATATCCGGTACCGCTCCGCAGCGGAGGCGGCAGCGACAGCTCCATTACCATCCAGTACAAGGAATACGGCATCCGGTTGATGCTGACCCCGACCGTATTGGATGCCAACCGTATCTACCTCAAGGTTTCGCCGGAAGTCAGCGAACTGGATTTCGCCAACGCCGTACAAACCGGGGGGGTATCGGTACCGGGGCTGCGGGTGCGGCGCACTGATACCAGCGTGGCGCTGGGCGACGGCGAGAGCTTCGTCATCAGCGGCCTGGTGAGCCGCAGCACGCTCAACAATGTGGATAAATTTCCTTGGCTGGGCGATTTGCCGGTCATCGGCGCATTCTTCCGTTCCACCCGCTTCGATCGCGAGGACAAGGAACTGCTCATGGTCGTGACACCGCATCTGGTGCGGCCATTGGCGCGCGATGCGCAAACCCCGGCGCTGCCGGGCGACGAACTGCGCGATTACCAGCCCAGCTTTAGCGAGCTGTTCTTCCAGAAGGCGGCGGTGCCTGGCCAGCCGCCTACGGGCATGTCGCAGTGAGGAGCCAGTCATGAGCGAGCGCAACAGCTACATCCTGGTTTCGCAACAGCCCGAGTGCAAGACTTGGCTGACCCAGGCGCTGGACGACCACGGCGAACTGATCCCGGTCGATGCGCCGTCTATCGAGCGTGTAGTGCAACTCGCCGATGCTATCGGCGCCGCGGGCATCTTCGTGCAGATGACGTTGGCAGATTACCGGCAGGAGGCCATGCTGATCGAGGGATTGATCGCCGCCAAGCCGATGCTGCCGGTGCTGGTGGTTGCCGAAGCAGTGGAACAGGAGCTCTTGCTGGCGGCCATGCGAGTCGGTGCGAGAGACTTTATCAAGATCGGCACGCGTCCCAGCGAAGTCGTTGCCACGTTGCGCCGTCTGGTGCCCAAGGATGCTGGCGCCCTCAACGGCAGTACAGAAGCCGGCGGTCGCATGACGGCCATCGTCAGTGCGCGGCCGGGTGCCGATGCCCCGACATTGGCTCTGCATCTCGCGCTGGCCTTGCAGGAATCCGGGCCGACGCTGCTGCTCGACCTCGGCGTGCCGCACGGCGATACCATGCTCTACCTGGGGCTGACTGCTTCCTACAATTTCATCGATGCCGTGCGCAGCCTGCATCGCATCGACGCCACCTTGATCGATACCGGGTTCGGCAAGCACAAGAGCGGGTTGGCGGTATTGTCGATGCCGGAGGAGCCGTGGACCGGCGCCCAGTTCACCTCGGCCGACGTTTACATCCTGCTGCGCAAGTTGCGCCAGCACTTCGCCCATATCGTGGTCAACCTTGGCGGCGTGGCACGCTCGGAGTTTCTTACGCTGTTGGTCGGCAACGCCGACAATATCCTCATGTTGATCGAGCAGAGCGTGCCGAGCTGCCGCCAGAACCTGCAACTCCTGACCTTTCTGCGCGAAGAAAAATCAACCTCGACCGTGCCGGGCTGGTGGTAGACCGCTATCTGCCACGCATGCCGCCAGACGCCGATAGCATCGCGCAGTCGTTCGGGTTGCGGTTGATGGGCACGCTCGCCTCATCCGGCATGGCACGGCTCGCCACCATGAACTCGGGCGAAAGCATGTTCGAACTGTCGCCGGGGGATCCTTATGCCGTGAGTGTGCGCAAATTGGCCGAGCACATCCTAGGGCATGCCGCGGGTTCGGGTAAGCGCACCCTGAGCCTGTTGAAGCGCTGGTTGTTCTTGCGGCAAGAGGCGTAAGGGGCAAGCATGGATCTCAAACTCTACGGCTACGATTTCGGCCTCAAGCAGGCGGAGGACTACCAGGAACTCAAATTTCAGCTGCATCGTCACCTCATCGGCGAGATCGAACGGGACCGCATCGCCCTGTTCGACATGCCGCACCAGGAGATCGAAAACTACGTGCGCGACAAGGTCACGCACTACATCGCCGAAAAGCGGCTGCCGGTCAGCGGCTACGATCTCGAGAACCTGAGCGAGGACATGGTGAACGAACTGGCGGGTTTCGGCCCGCTGGAGACCTTGATCAAGGACGAACGGGTCAACGACATCCTGGTCAACGGCGCCCGCCAGATCTACGTCGAGCGCGATGGGCGGCTGGAGAAAACCTCACTGCGCTTTATCGACGACGACCATGTGCTGCGCGTGATCCGACGCATTCTTTCTCATTTGGGAAGGCGCATCGACGAGGCCAGCCCCATGGTGGATGCCCGCCTGCCAGACGGCAGCCGCGTCAACGCCATCATTCCGCCGCTGGCGTTGAAAGGGCCGTGCATTTCCATCCGCAAATTCCGCAAGGATCCATTGCAGGCGGTCGATCTGGTACGTTTTGATACCTTCGATGCGGCCATGCTGAACTTCCTCACTTCGGCGGTAGAAAAACGCTGCAATATTCTGGTGAGCGGCGGGACTGGCGCAGGCAAGACCACCTTGCTCAACGTATTGAGCCGATCCATTCCTCCGGGGGAACGCATCGTCACCATCGAGGATGCCGCAGAACTCCAGCTCGACCACGAACACGTCGTTCAGCTCGAAACCCGCCCGGCCAATATCGACGGCATCGGTGAAGTGGATGCCCGCGACTTGGTCCGGAATGCCCTGCGCATGCGGCCCGACCGCATCATCCTGGGCGAGGTGCGCGGCGAAGAAGTCATGGATGTTTTGCAGGCCATGAATACCGGCCATGACGGCTGCATGAGCACGGTGCACGCGAACAGTCCGGGCGATGCCATGCTGCGGCTGGAGATGCTGGCGGGATTGGCCGGCTTCAAGGGCAGCGAAAACACCTTGCGACAGATGATCGCCGCCGCGGTGGAAATGGTGGTGCAAATCGCCCGCCAGCCCAACGGCCAGCGCAAGGTCATCTCGATCGCCGAGGTATCCGGTGTACGCGACCACCAGTTCGTGCTCAACGAATTGTTCGCTTATGACGTCGCGCGTGGGCAGTTCCATGCCGTCAATACCAATCCCACCAACCCCAAGCTGCGTGAGGCGTTCGGAGGACGCTGGTGAGGATGCCCATATTTAAGCCTCTTAGGAAAGGCGTGCGATGACAGGCGCACTTGCCTGGCTGTTGCTGAGCAGCGCACTCTTGCTGCTGGGGTTGGCTTATTGGCTGTATGCCTCAGGCAATAAGGCGCGCCTGCGCGAGAAGGTCGATCATCACTTCAACCAGGCCCTGCCGCGCGGCGCCACTATTACCGGCCTGCCGCCGGGCAAGCGTTTCACGACTTGGCACAAGTTACGGGCAAGGGCATCGATTTATGCCGGGTTCGAGCTGAAGGACTGGCACTTCCTCGCTATTCCAGCGCTGTTTGTGACGTTTGCCTTGATGGGCTGGTGGTGGATGCGTTGGGTGGGGGCGGTGGTGTTGTTCGGTTCCGCGGTGTTCGTGATCGGATTCCTGGTGCCGTACACCCGCTTGCAGCGGCGCTTGGCCATGATCCGCACCCAGGTGCCGGTTTTCATCGACCAGGTGCTGCGGGCGCTGGGGACGGGCCGCAGCGTGGAAAGCGCCATCCGCCTGGCTGCCGAAGAAGCTGCGGCGCCGCTCAGCCATGTGCTGGAGCGCGTGGTGCGCGCCACCGATCTCGGAGCCGATATGCCGGAAACCCTGAGCGAAGCCGCCGCGCTGCACGGCCTGAAGGAGCTCAACCTGATCGCCCTGGCCATGCGCATCAGCAGTACCTACGGCAGCAGCCCCAAGGAGATGCTGCAAAGCGTAATGCAGATGGTGCGCCAGCGCGAAATGGCGCAGCGGGAGCTTGCGGCGATGACCGGCGAGACGCGGATTTCCGCCTGGGTATTGGGGCTGACGCCCATTGGCATGGCGGGCTACATGATCGTGGCCAACCCCGGTTATCTCGATCTCATGCTGAAAGAGCCCTCCGGGCAGCTCACGCTGGAATTGGCGCTGGGTTTCCAGATCGCTGGTGTGCTGATTTTGTGGCGCATGTTGAGGAGCGTCTGACCATGCTGGCCGGGTGGTGGATTGCCATGACCATGCTGGCTGCGGCCGCGGCCTTGCTGTTGCTGGGAACGCGGCAGGATCGTACCCCGCCGCGCGTCAGCCGGCGTTTTGCAGAGGCGCTGAAAGACCAGGGCATGCATCTCAAGAGCCACGTCTGGCTCGAACGGGAAGATGGCAAGGCACGCTGGCTGAACCGGCTGGAGCGGTTTTCCAGCGGCGAACTCGAGGAAATGCAGCGGCTGCTGGTGCAAGCGGGATGGGGTAACCAGAGTACGCGGCTCTATATGCTGGCCGCTGCCTGGGTGGGACCGCTGGCCTCCGGACTATTGGCTGGGATGTATGCCGGCATGGCGGGCAAGGAGGGCACCGAGGTGCTTTCCTATATGTTGTTCGGCTTCGCCTTGGTGTTCGTCGGCATGCGGCGAGTGCTGCGCTGGCGGGCGGCGCAGCGACGTCGCGCGATCCGCGGAGAAGTGGTGACCTTGCTGCATCTGCTGCGCATGCTGTTCGATGCAGGATTGTCCCTGGAGCACACCTTGCAGGTGATCGACCAACAGGCGCGAAGCCTGATCCCCAACATGGCGGCCGAGCTTGGCGTGGCCCTGGCCCGTATCAAGGCCGGGCAGGACCGGGCCGATGCACTGAGCGATATGGCGGCGCCGCTTGAGGTGCCGGAACTGAGCGATACGGTGGCGATGCTGAAGCAGGTTACGCGCTACGGCGGCAACGTCCGCGATGCGCTGGTGGAATACACCAAGCTGGTGGAGCAGCGCCAGATTTCGGAGCTGCGGGAATACGTGAGCAAACTATCGGCCAAGATGACGGTGGTGATGGTGGTGTTCCTATTCCCGGCGCTCATGATTTTCATCGCCGGGCCGGGGTTCATCGGATTAGCGAGTGCATTGAAGGGAGCGCAGGGATGAGGGCGAAACTATCGAGTTCTATCGTGCTAAGTCTGTTCATGGCTGGTTCGGCCGTTGCAGCAGTGCCCTCCATCGAGGATAAGGCCCCGAAGCAGGCATCCGGCGATTTCTGGCAGGCGGAAAAGGAAGGCGGCTGCAAGGCCTTGCCGGCGGCTGACTCCACCAGGCTCGGGCTGATCCGCCAGATGCTGACGACGGGTAAGCCGCATGCCGCCATCGCGTATCTGGATGCCGCCAAAATCCAGGCACCCCAAGCCGACCTGTTGCGCGCCGACGGACTGCGTCAGACCGGACGGCCGGACGAGGCTGAAACCCTGTATCGGCGGCTCTTGAAAACCTGCGTCGCGGGCTACGCCTATCAGGGCCTGGGCTTGAGTGCTAGCAAGGCGGGCAAGACGCGGGAAGCCGCGGATGACCTCAAGGCGGCGAGTCTGGCCCTGCCCATCGATGCCGCCATCCGCAACGATTACGGCTATGCCCTCATGACGCTGGGCGACACGCAAGCTGCATTGCACGAGTTTCTCACCGCCATCGAGCTTGCACCGGAAAACCGGCTCGCCGCCAACAACCTGGTGATGCTCTTGAGCCGCCTGGGCGATGTCGACAAGGCGCAGGCCATGGCACAACGCTTCGGTATGACCGAGGCCACGCTGGAACGCTTGCGTCTCCTGGCGCAGCAGCCGGCAGCAAACGCGGCTGTCGACGGAGACGCCATCAAGGCGGTCGTCGTCGAGGATGCCGAAACGCTGCCCAAACCGGAGGACTCCAAATGAGACCAAGTGCAAGCTGGATCGCGTTGATCTTGTCGGTACTGGCGATACCGGCCTATGCCGAAGAACCGCCGCCCCCGGCGCAACCCCAGCAGGAACCCCCGGCCACCCGGCAATGGCTGGAATTGCAGCGCTCCGGCCAGGCGGCTTCCCAGCAGCGGCAGACGCTATCGGGCGAAGCCATGAGCAAGATCCACGAGCGCTACATCAAGAGCTTTACCCATCCTATCCCCGCCAGCTACGAGCATGCCCAGGGGAGCAACAAGTAACCCTCGTCGGCAGCGGGGCGCCATCGGCATCTGGGGCGCGATGACGCTGATGCTGGCGGTGGTGTTCACGGCGCTTGCAGTGGATTCCGGCCGGCTGTGGATGCAGCGGCGGCAATTACAGCTGGTGGCCGATATCGCGGCGATCCAGGCGGCCAAGCATATGGGCTGCGGTTTTACGCTGGCCGATGTGCTCGCTGCCGCGCAGCAGGCGGCAGTGAACAACGGGTACAAGGGCAACCTGGGCGCGAGCCCCAACAAGGTCGAACTAGGAAATGTCGCGACGGTCGGCGGCATCCGGCAATTCAGCGCGGGAGCGGGCCAGGAAGCCGTGCATGTCTATGCCACCCAGACGGTTCCGGCTAGCTTGGTGGCCGGGGGCATGTTTACTAGCAAAATCACCTTGCATGCCGAAGCCGTGGCGAGCGCCAATCCACCCATCGCAGCGTTTAGTGCCGGGAGCTTTTTGGCACGCTTGACGACGAATGACGATGCAAGTCTGCTTAATGGGCTGATGGGCAACCTCCTCGGCAGCTCGCTCAACCTGGATTTGGTTTCGTATCAAGGCATCGCCGCCAGCGATGTGACGTTGCTGGGCTTGCTCAAGGCGCAGAACCAGGTGGGTACGGTGGATGAACTGCTCGCAAGCAACATGTCGCTCGCCGACTTCGCGCAATTGACGGCGACGGCCATGAGCAATTCCGGCACTGCAAATGCGCAAGCCGTTGCAGCTATGCAGCAGCTAGCCAGCGCAACCGTGAGCAATTTGAGCTTGAACGTGGGCGATGTGCTGGCCGTGACCTCGCCCGACAAGCAGGCGGCAGGTAACGTTAACGTCAACGCCTTGTCGCTGATCATGACGGCCGCTATGGTGGCGAACGGCCAGCATGCCCTGACCTTGCCGCTGGCCGTCTCTGTCCCGCCCATAACCAGCGTTAACGCACTAGTGACCGTCATCGAACCGCCGCAGTTGGCGATCGGCCCGGCCGGCAACAATGGCGTCATGTGCACCACGCTGCATACGGCGCAAATCCGGGCGCAAGCCGGGGTGAAGGTCAATCTTGCGCTGGCGGCGATCGATCTGGCGTTGAAGTTGGAAGTTGCACAGGGAAGTGCCGGTCTCGAGAGCATTACCGATAGCGGCGGCAATACGGAAGTGCAGATCGCCGCGACACCTGGGATAGCAAGCCTCGCACTTACCGGGTCCAACGGCACGGGTACGGCGCAAATTACGACACTGCTTGGCATCCCCATCGCTAATCTCGGCCTCAACCTGCCGATCCAGGCTTCCGCACAAACCCTGGTTTACGACGTGCCGCATCCAGTGACCGATAACCTGCCGCAAACACAGACAGTCAGCAGCCCGGTTGGAGGTAGCCTTGAGAACGCCTTGTCGCAGTCCAATGCCTTGACTGTTACGGTGCTCGGCATCGGTGTCGGCGGGTTGGTCAACAGTATGGTCAATTCCGTGGTGAGCCCCTTGCTGGGCCAGATCGGCAAGACCTTGCTCGACCCGTTGCTGGATATGCTCGGTCTCCATGTTGGCGGTATGGACGTCACACTCGACGGTGTGCAATGGCGGCAAAGCAAGCCTTTGATTATATAAGCTCTAGGATACTTCCTAGGATTTGGAGTACACTCGAAGCTCGGTTCCACCGACGCAATGAATAATAAAAGAATGCCCTGCAACTAAAACAAGGAGCCGGCTTAATAACTAAAGATCGGGGAGGTCCGTAGTATGTTTTTTTTCAACAAGAAGCAGTCCGTGCAAGATCAGTTAGAGATCGCGAGGCTGCGGTCCGAATTGCAGACACGCGACACGGCGTTGGCTCAAGCCCAGCAGCAGCTGGAAATTGCCGAAGCTCGCGCAACAGACTGCCAGCGTCGCCAGGACGAACTCAAGGCGCTGATTTCCAATTTCTCCACCTTCGCCGTTTCGCTGGGCGAAACGCAATCTTCTCTCGGCACTCTTGCCGAAGCGATGCGCGCTGAAAAGGAGCGGGCGGTCGAAGCGCAAGATGTCACCGAAAACAGCCGCGAATCCATTGACCGCATTGCCGCCAATCTTTCCACGTTGGCTTCGTCTTCACAGGGTGCTGCGCAGCAAGTGGGGCAGTTGGCCAGCCGGGCGCAGGAAATCAGCGCGATTGTGCAAATGATCAAGGAGATTGCCGACCAGACCAATTTGCTGGCGCTTAATGCCGCGATCGAGGCGGCGCGCGCTGGGGAGGCCGGGCGCGGATTTGCCGTGGTGGCCGATGAAGTTCGCAAGCTGGCGGAACGTACCGCCACGGCGACATCTGAAATTACCACGCTGGTGGATCAGATTTCTCAAGCCAGCAGCATGAGCCGCGACCGCATGGACGAATTGGCCGAACATTCCGCGGTATACAGCAAGGATGGCGAAGCTGCGGCCGGCGCCATGCGCCAGTTGCTGGATATCTCCAGCAACATGGAGTACACCAGCGCAGCCTCGGCGCTTCGCGGGTTCTGCGAATTGGCCAAGGTGGACCACCTGATTTTCAAGTTCCGGGTTTACCGCGCCTTGCTGGGGCTTTCGGATGAGCATGAAGGGGCTTTTTCCAGTCACCGGGAATGCCGGCTGGGCAAGTGGTATTACGAGGGCGAGGGCAAGGCCTGTTTCGATAAGCTGCCCGGCTACCAGGACGTCGAACCGCCGCATGTTCGCGTGCACAATGCTGCGCAATCTGCTGTCCGTGCCGCGAACAGCGGCAACATGAATCTGGCCATCCAGGAGGTGGCCGAGATGGAAACGGCCAGCCTGGCCGTGTTGGCCTCCCTGGAAAAAATGGCGGCTAGCGGCGAGGAAAGTGCCGATTTGCTGTGCGAACACTAAGCCAATAAAAGCAGCACATAACAACAAAAAGGGCCTGCAATTGCAGGCCCTTTTTGCGTTCGGTATTAAGGCTAAGGCTTAGAACTTGCCGTAGTAGCCTTCCTTCAGCGCATCGTACAAGTTTGCTGCGGTATGGATCTCGCCGTCGTACTCAATTTCCTCGTTGCCCTTGGCTTCGACCACCGTGCCGTCTTCCAGCGTGAACTTGTAGGTGGTGTTTTCCAGGTCCTTCTCGGTGACCAACACGCCCTGGAAGGCCTCCGGGTTGAAGCGGAAGGTGGTGCAGCCCTTCAAGCCCTTTTCGTAGGCGTAGAAGTAGATGTCCTTGAAATCTTCGTACGGATAGTCGGTCGGTACGTTGATGGTCTTGGAGATCGAGCTGTCGATCCACTTCTGCGCGGCGGCCTGGATATCGACGTGTGCCTTGGCGGCAATGGTGGATGAATCGACGAAGTACTCCGGCAGCTTTTCCTCTTCCTTGTCCGAGAACGGCATGGCGTTGGCGTTGATCAGCTCGCGATAGGCCAGCAACTCGTAGGAGTAGACGTCGACCTTTTCCTTGGATTTCTTGCCTTCGCGGATCACGTTGCGGCTGTAGTGATGTGCGAACGATGGCTCGATGCCGTTGGAAGCGTTGTTGCCCAAAGACAAGGAAATCGTGCCGGTCGGGGCGATGGAGCTGTGGTGCGTGAAACGCACGCCCTTCTCGGAAATGGTCTTGCCCAGCCTCTTGGGAAACTGTTGCATGTAGCGGCTATAGAGTCCGAGCAGTACCTTGCCCTTCACCTTATCACCCAGCTTGATGCCGTCTTTCTTCATTTCAGGACGCTTGGCCAGCATGTCGGCGGTGACTTCGAACTCCTCATCCATGATGGGCGCCGGGCCTTTTTCATCGGCGAGTTCCACGCCCACTTCCCAGCCGGTTTCGGCCATCACACGGGTGACTTCTTCCGTGAAGGTCAGCGAGTCCGGCGAGCCGTAAGGCATCTTGAGCATGGTCAGCGTGGAGCCCAGGCCCAAATAGCCCATGCCGTGGCGACGCTTGCGCATGATTTCCTGGCGTTGCTGCTCGAGCGGCAGGCCGTTTACTTCCACCACGTTGTCCAGCATGCGGGTGAAGATGGCGACGACTTGCTTGTACTCGTCCCAGTCGAAGCGGGCGTTCTCGGTGAACGGATCGCGTACGAAGGTGGTGAGATTGACCGAACCCAACAGGCAAGCACCATACGGGGGTAGCGGTTGTTCGCCGCAGGGATTGGTCGCACGGATGTTTTCGCAGAACCAGTTATTGTTCATCTCGTTGACCTTGTCGATCAGGATGAAGCCCGGCTCGGCGAAGTCGTACGTGGACGACATGATGACGTCCCACAGGCGGCGTGCCTTGATGGTCTTGTAGACGCGGCAGGCGGTCTTACCGTCGGTGTCGCGCGTCAGGTATTTGCCCTTGACCGGCCACTCGCGCCAGACCACTTGCGTGGCGTCGTCCAGATTGAGTCCGTCGGCTTCTGCTTCTTTCTTGGTGACCGGGAAAGCGAGCTTCCACTCGGCGTCGGCTTTCACCGCTTCCATGAATTCGGCGGTGATCAGCGTTGACAGGTTGAATTGGCGCAGGCGGCCCGCTTCGCGCTTGGCCTTGATGAAATCGGCTACGTCAGGGTGGGAAATGTCGAACGTTGCCATCTGTGCGCCGCGGCGACCGCCGGCGGACGAGACGGTGAAGCACATCTTGTCGTAGATATCCATGAAGGACAGCGGGCCGCTGGTGTACGCGCCAGCACCGGCAACGAAGGCGCCTTTCGGACGCAGGGTAGAGAATTCGTAGCCGATACCGCAACCGGCTTTCAGGGTGAGGCCGGCTTCGTGGACTTTCTCCAGGATGCCGTCCATCGAGTCTTCAATGATGCCGCTGACCGTGCAATTGATCGTGCTGGTGGCCGGCTTGTGTTCCAGTGCGCCGGCGTTCGAGGTAATGCGGCCGGCAGGGATGGCACCGCGACGCAAGGCCCACAGGAATTTGTCGTACCAGTGCGTGCGTTTTTCCTCGGTGGTTTCCACTTCCGCCAAGGCGCGGGCAACGCGCTGATACGTGTCGTCGATATCCTTGTCTATTATTTCGCCCTGCTTGGATTTCAGGCGGTATTTTTTATCCCAGATATCAAGCGAGACGGGTTGCATGGGAACCTCTTTTTCCAATTCCTGATCGAGTTTCACAGCCTTCAGCATGCCTATCTTCCTTCCCTGCTTGTATTGTTGAGGTGTGGTTTGATACAACAATCTAAACCACAAGATATTGTGATGAGATGAAACATTAAACCCTTTAGGTTGTGCCAGTCAAGCTATGAATGATGTGAAAAATCTGCTAGGGCCCGGCACTTAAACAACCGTCGAACGGCGCGCACGGGCGATGGTCGTGTATGAGAGAATGCCGAACCTATGGGACGACTTCTTTACACCGCTTTGCTCTGGATGTTGCTGCCGCTGGTGCCATTGCGCCTGCTGTGGCGTGGACGTCGTCAGCCGGAGTATTTAGACCACATCGGCGAACGTTTCGGGCGCTACGATGTGCAGCCTGCAAGACCGGTAATTTGGCTGCATGCGGTCTCTGTGGGCGAAACCCATGCCGCCGCGCCGCTCGTGAAGTTGCTGAAGGAGCGCTACCCACAACATCTAGTGGTCTTGACGCACGGTACTCCGACCGGCCGTGCCGCCGGTCAGCAGCTGTTCGGCGACACCGTGAGGCAAGCTTACTTGCCTTACGATCTGCCGTTTGCGGTGCGTGGATTTCTCAATCACTTCAAGCCGCAACTCGGCCTCATCATGGAAACCGAGCTGTGGTTCAACCTGATCGCCGCCTGCCGCGCACGCAAGATGCCGCTCCTGCTGGTGAACGCGCGACTTTCGGCCAAATCTGCCAAGGGGTATGCCAAGCTGGGATGGCTGGTGGAAGAGGGGCTGACCGATCTTGCAGCTATCGCCGCCCAAACCGAGGCGGATGCGCAACGGCTATGCGACTTAGGCGCGCCTGAGGTGATGGTCACCGGGAACTTGAAGTTCGACGTAGCGGCGCCCGCTGGTGAGCGGGAACATATCGGCCATCTATGCGGTGGGCGGTTGGTATTTCTTGCGGCGAGCACGCGCGAAGGAGAGGAGCCGCTGGTGCTGGAGGCGTTCAGGCGCGCAGCTATTCCCGGATTGCTGCTGGTGCTGGTACCGCGTCATCCGCAACGCTTCGACGAAGTGGCCGGATTGTTGGAAGCACAAGGCGTAAGTTATCAGCGACGTTCGCAAAACGTGCCGGTGGGGGATGTGGACGTCCTGCTGGGCGACAGCATGGGCGAAATGGCGGCTTATTACGCGGCTTGCGATGTTGCGTTTATCGGCGGTAGTTTGCTGCCGCTCGGCGGGCAGAACCTGATCGAGGCCTGTGCCCAGGGCAAGCCTGTGATCGTCGGACCGTATACGTTCAATTTTGAGGAAGCCGCCTCGCAAGCCGTGATGCAGGGCGCTGCTGTCAGGGTCTGGGATGTTTCCGGGCTTGCGGGGGAAATCCGGCGGCTTGCCGAAGATTCGCGCGCGCGGCGCGAGATGGGGGACGCAGGATTG
Organism: Novimethylophilus kurashikiensis; assembly: GCF_003112435.1. Classification (GTDB taxonomy): domain Bacteria; phylum Pseudomonadota; class Gammaproteobacteria; order Burkholderiales; family Methylophilaceae; genus Novimethylophilus; species Novimethylophilus kurashikiensis. The sequence goes on along the minus strand of NZ_BDOQ01000022.1, from coordinate 5,566 downwards.
AAGTTTGCTGCTGCCAATCGCGGCGCGGCCAAGCGCACCTTGGTCTTGATCGAGAAGTTTATCGAACCAGCCGGCTAATCGTCTTGAACGCCTCGCCCTCGGCGATCTTAAGCCACTCGAACACGACGGATTCCGTATTGCTGACGATGACTCCCGCCTGTGCCAATCGCTGCATGGCATTGGTTTGATGGGCGGAATTGCGCGATAGCACAGCATCTTCCACCACGAATACCGTCTTGCCTTGCGCTTTCAATTGCAACGCCGTTTGCAGCACGCAAATGTGCGCTTCCATCCCGGCCAGGATGACCTGCGGCCGATCCGCGGCGAGTCGCGCTTGAAACTCCATGTTTTCGCAGCAGGAAAAACAACGTTTTTCCACAGCGCCGCTCGCCGGGATCAATGAGTTCAGCTCCGGCACAGTATGACCCAACCCCTTGGGGTATTGTTCGGTCACAACGGTCGGTACGGAGATGAGTTGTGCTGCTTGGAGCAGGATGTTGCAGTTGCGGACGACTTGCTTCAGGGCATCTTGGGTCATGGCGGCAGCAAGGCGCTCCTGTACGTCGATGACTATCAATTGGCTGGCGTCGACTTGCGCCAGGGCTAACGACGTCATGGCCTGCTCAGCATTTGATCGATTTCGCCAAGGTCGGCCTCAGTCAGCAGCCCGGAGGCCGATTTCAGCTTGAGCTTTGATAGCAGCACGTTGTAGCGCGCTTGCAACAGGTCGCGCTTGGAGGTGAATAGTTGCTGCTGGGCGTTAAGCACGTCTACGCTGGTGCGGACGCCGACTTCGTAGCCCAGTTGGGTCGATTCGAGCGAGGTTTGACTGGAGTTCAGCGCCTGCTCATAGGCGGATACCTGAGACAGTCGGCTGGTGAAATCTAGGAAGGCCTGCCGGACGTCGTAATCAACCTGGCGACGCGCGGCTTCGAGATCGTCTCGCGCTTTCTGCTGGTTTGCCACCGCCTCGCGTTCGCGGGAAGTGATGGCGCCCCCCTGATAGAGCGGGACTTGCACTTGCAGGCCAATGTCTGCGGTTGAAATGCTATTGCGGTATTGTGGCCCGTTGATGGAGCCGCTGTTGTCTTGCCCGTTGTAATTGGCGACCAGGTCGAGCGTGGGATAGTGTCCGGCGTGGGTTTTTTCCACTTCCTGGTTGGCGATCTCCAAAGCGCGCTGCTGGATCTTCAGTTTGAGGTTTTCGCGCTCGCCGATTTCAACCCACTGATCCATGCTCGCCGGATCAAGCGGCTTGAACTGAGGCTTTGTATTGAGGATGGCAATGCGCGTAGGCAATTGGCCGATAATGCGCTGCGTGGCTTGTTTCTTGACCTCCAGGTCGTTACGAGCGGAGATGCCTTGCGCCACCACGAGGTCGTACCGTGCCTGGGCATCGTTGACGTCGGTAATGGTGGCCGTGCCTACCTCGAAACTGACCTTGGCCTGCTCAAGCTGGTTTGAAATGGCCGCTTTTTGCGCCTCATTGAGGTCGATCGTGTCTTGCGCCAGGAGCATGTCGAAATAAGCTTGCGCCAGGCGCAGGATGAGATCCTGCAGTGCGAAGCCCAGCTGGTCGTCCGCCTGCGCTACCTGAATTTTGGATTGCTCGTAGTTGACGGAATTTTGCTTGCGATATAGCGGCTGGGAAATGCTCAGCTTGTAGCTGTAGGTGTGGTAGTTCTCTGTCTCGCTAATGCCGGAAGTGCTCCGGGCATTGTTGATCAAGGCATGCTGTCCTGGGTATTCCGCATCGCTGAACGTTTGAGTCGCAGAGCCTCCCAATGTGACGGACGGCAGCAGTAGGGCTTTGCCCTGAACAGCCTTTTCCTGGGCCGCCGTATTGCTCGATTGTGCCGATGCCCAGGTTGCATCGTTGGCCTTCGCTAATTGAAAAAGATCGAGCAGCGATTGCGTTTCAGGGCTTGCAAACGTGTTATTGACGGCGAACGAGGCGATGCAAAAGACGACTAAACGGGACGTTTTTTTGATCTTGTATGGTAAATCGGTCACAGGCTGTTCTTTTGGTTCTGCTCAGGTTTTAGAAAGCAAAGCGGGTAGGTTGCGGCGCGTTTTTCAATGCCGGGACGCTGGTCTCGAACAAGGTTGTGCGTTGATAAGCACCCGGTGCCTGGCAAGTTGCCAGCATGGCCTCCATGGCCGGACCCTCGCCGACGACAGCCAGCAGTCGTCCGCCCGGTTTGAGCTGACGGAGAAAATCCTCGGGGAACAGCGGTACCGAACCGGTCAGCACGATGACATCGTAAGTCTTGGCATCCCAGCTGCGAGCGCCGTCGCCGACTTCCAGCGTGATATTGGAAATGCCGTGGGTGCTGAGCCTTTGCGCAGCGCGGTGGCTGAACTCCTGGACGATCTCGATGCTATCTACATGACTAGACAGCTTTGCCAGCAAAGCCGTCATGTAGCCGCTGCCGGTGCCGATTTCCAACACGGAGTCGCTGGGCTTGAGTGCCAAGGCTTGCACCATGCGCGCTTCCAGCTTGGGAGAGAGCATGGATTGCCCGTGGCCGAGCGGGATTTCCAGGTCTGCGAAGGCCAGGCCTTTGTAATGATCGGGTACGAAATCCTCGCGGGGAACCTGATGGAGCAGGTCCAGCACGACGGGGTCGAGGACTTCCCAGGTCCTGATTTGCTGCTCGATCATGTTGAAACGGGCTTGTTCTAGATTCATGCCGCTACCTATTCCCTTAAAGCGAGTCGATCTTGCAATTATTCCATATTTAAAGTACTTTGGCAGGCATTGCTGGGGGTCTGCCGCGACGGCAGTGAGAGATACCCTTCGAACCTGATGCGGGTCATGCCGCCGTAGGGAAGCAGCGAAGCTGCTTCACTTTAAATCAACAGAACAAAGTGAAGCAGTGTCCCACTGCTCCTTACGTTCTTCCTGGAGCACCTGATGAACGCCAATCCCAAATTCCTCAATGCCACCGCTGAGCTTGATCCGGAGGCAGTCAAGACATTCCCGAAATCCCGCAAGGTCTACGTGACCGGCAGTCGTCCTGATATCCGCGTGCCTTTCCGCGAAGTGAGCCTGTCCGATACGCCTTCCGCTTTCGGCGCTGAAAAGAACCCGCCGGTCGTGATCTACGATACCTCCGGTCCATATACCGACCCGGCAGCTGAGATCGATATCCGCAGCGGCTTGCCCGAGCTGCGCGCCAAGTGGATCGAAGAGCGCAACGATACGGAAAGGCTGTCCGGCCCCACCTCTACCTATGGCCATCAGCGGAAGACCGATCCTGAATTGGCTGAGCTGCGTTTTAACCTGATGCGCTCACCGCGCCGCGCAAAGGCTGGTCAAAATGTGACCCAGATGCACTATGCACGCCAGGGCATCATCACGCCGGAAATGGAATACATTGCCATCCGCGAAAATCAACGCCGCGAAGGGTTGAGCGAGCTTCTCCTCAAGCAGCATCCGGGCCAGAACTTCGGTGCTGCAATTCCCGCAGTCATTACCCCTGAATTCGTGCGCGACGAAGTGGCTCGCGGCCGTGCCATTATTCCCGCCAACATCAACCATACCGAATTGGAGCCGATGATCATCGGTCGCAACTTCCTGGTGAAGATCAATGCCAATATCGGTAACTCCGCGATTACTTCCGGCATTGCCGAGGAAGTGGAGAAGATGGTGTGGTCGATCCGCTGGGGCGGCGATACGGTGATGGACTTGTCGACCGGCAAGAACATTCACGAAACACGCGAATGGATCATCCGTAATTCGCCCGTACCCATCGGCACTGTGCCGATCTATCAAGCCTTGGAAAAGGTTGACGGCAAGGCTGAAGAGCTGACCTGGGAAATTTTCCGCGATACCTTGATCGAGCAGGCCGAGCAGGGGGTGGATTACTTCACCATCCACGCAGGTGTTCGTTTGCCATACATCCCGATGACGGCCAAGCGCATGACCGGCATCGTTTCCCGCGGCGGCTCCATCATGGCGAAGTGGTGTCTCGCACACCATAAGGAGTCTTTCCTTTACGAGCACTTCGAAGACATCTGCGAGATCATGAAGGCTTACGACGTGAGCTTCAGTCTAGGCGATGGCTTGCGTCCGGGTTCCATCTACGATGCCAACGACGAGGCGCAATTTGCCGAACTGATCACCTTGGGCGAATTGACCAAGATTGCTTGGAAGCATGACGTGCAAACCATGATCGAAGGCCCAGGCCATGTGCCCATGCACATGATCAAGGAAAACATGGACATGCAGTTGAAGCACTGCGACGAAGCACCGTTCTATACATTGGGGCCGCTGACCACCGATATTGCGCCGGGCTACGACCACATTACCTCGGGCATCGGTGCCGCCATGATTGGCTGGTACGGCTGCGCCATGCTGTGCTATGTGACGCCTAAGGAGCATTTGGGTCTGCCGGATAAGGAAGATGTGCGCGAAGGCATCATCACCTACAAGATCGCAGCGCATGCTGCCGATCTCGGCAAGGGGCATCCGGGTGCGCAGATTCGCGACAATGCGCTCTCCAAGGCGCGCTTCGAGTTCCGTTGGGAAGATCAATTCAATCTCGGCCTCGATCCTGAGAAGGCCAAGGAGTTCCACGACGAGACGCTGCCGCAGGAGGGGGCCAAGCAGGCGCACTTCTGCTCCATGTGTGGCCCGCATTTCTGCTCCATGAAGATTACCCAGGATGTGCGCGATTACGCTGCCAGCCAGGGTATTTCAGAACAAGAGGCCTTGAATAAGGGCATGCAGGAAAAAGCCGTGGAATTCGTCAAGAAGGGCGCTGAGGTTTACCAAAAGGCGTAACCGTGGAATGTCGTGAGGGGTGCGGTGCCTGCTGCATCGCCCCGTCTATTGCTTCACCCCTGCCTGGGATGCCGGCTGGAAAACCGGCGGGTGTTCCCTGTATTCAGCTCACCGATGATCATAAATGCGCCGTGTTCGGCCGGCCTGAGCGGCCGGCTTTTTGCGGAGGCTTGCGCCCGTCTGCCGAGATGTGCGGCGACCGTAGGGGGTATGCATTGCTTTGGCTGACGGCGCTTGAGCATGCCACATCACCAGGTTCCTGAGTGTGGTGTTGTGTCCAGATTTCTTGTAGTTATTAGTGATTAGCCTGGGTGTGCGGCAGAATACAAATAGTGTTTGACAGGGGCATAAATGCTCGACATAATAGCGGGCTGTTGTCGCTTCTGGAGGGGTTCCCGAGCGGTCAAAGGGATCAGACTGTAAATCTGACGGCTCTGCCTTCGAAGGTTCGAATCCTTCCCCCTCCACCAATCGCGGCAAAATGAATGTTGGAGCCAGTGAGGGCGTTCGTAACTGGATTTCGGTTGCGGTTTGCGGGTGTAGCTCAATGGTAGAGCAGAAGCCTTCCAAGCTTATGACGAGGGTTCGATTCCCTTCACCCGCTCCAAAAGATTTGTTGCTTGGTGGTTTAGGCTGCCGAATAAGCGCCCATGTGGCTCAGTGGTAGAGCACTCCCTTGGTAAGGGAGAGGTCGCGGGTCCGATTCCCGCCATGGGCACCATTTTTATTGTTTGTTGCATCGATTAGTGAGGGGTAGATCATGGCAAAAGGCAAGTT
>NZ_BDOQ01000021.1 GCF_003112435.1 Novimethylophilus kurashikiensis | reverse complement strand
CGCTGATGTACACGTTCTAACGTGCGATTTGATGCACCAAACCGTGCACCTCGCCCAAGTCGGCGTGGTGCACGGCACTGCAATAGGGCGCCGCATGACGCCAGATGTTCAAATGTTTTTCTATAACTGACTGATTAAATTGTTTTTAAAAGATGTGGCATAGATGCTGCTTTGAAGAGGGCAACCAAGCTTCCGCGAAATCCTTATAAAAAATGTGCGTATATGGTGCGCAGCGGGGCAGGCAGTTGAGTGATTAGATGAATTCGAGGAGCCAGGTAATGAGCAAGATGAAGCTAGTGATGGTCGGCAACGGGATGGCCGGGGTACGTACCCTGGAAGAGTTGCTGAAAATCAGTCCGGAGATGTACGACATTACGGTGTTCGGCGCGGAGCCGCACCCCAACTACAACCGTATTCTGTTGTCGCCGGTATTGGCAGGCGAACAAACCATCAATGATATTATTCTTAACAGCCGTGAGTGGTACGCCGAGCATGGCATTACCCTGCATACCGGCAAGAAGGTCACCCAGATCGACCGCGTAAAGCGCCTGGTCATCGCCGAGGACGGCACCACTGCTGAATACGATCGCCTGCTGCTTGCGACCGGTTCCGATCCTTTTATCCTGCCGGTACCGGGCAACGATCTGGAAGGCGTGATCGGCTTCCGCGATATCAAGGACGTCGACACCATGATCGACGCTTCCAAGCAATACAAGCACGCCATCGTCATCGGTGGCGGCCTGCTGGGTCTGGAAGCCGCCAACGGTCTGGCGATCCGCGGCATGGACGTCACCATTGTGCACATCCATAAATGGCTGATGGAACGCCAGCTCGATGAAGTGGCCGGCAAGATGCTGCAAAATTCGCTGGAAGAAAAAGGCCTCAAGTTCCTGCTGGAAAAGCACACCGAGCAGCTCATCGGCGAAAACGGCCGCGTCAAGGCCGTGCGCTTCAAGGATGGGCAGGAAGTCCCGGCCGACCTCGTGGTCATGGCCGTCGGTATCCGTCCCAACATCGAGTTGGCCAAGGCTGCGGGCATTTATTGCAACCGCGGCATCGTGGTCAACGACACCATGCAGACCTACGACCCGCGTATTTACGCCGTGGGCGAGTGTGTTGCGCACCGCAACACCACGTACGGCCTGGTGGCTCCCCTGTTTGAAATGGGCAAGGTGTGCGCCACGCACCTCGCCAACTTCGGTATCGGCCGCTACACCGGCTCCGTGACCTCGACCAAGCTCAAGGTCACGGGCATCGACCTGTTCTCTGCAGGCAACTTCACCGGCGGTGAAGATACCGAAGAAATCGTTTTGCACGATGCGGTCGGCGGCGTCTACAAGAAGCTGGTGATTAAAGACGACAAAATCGTCGGCAGCGTGCTTTATGGCGATACCGTCGACGGCAGCTGGTATTTCCAGATGCTGCGCGACGGCAAGAGCATCGCGGAAATCCGCGATCACCTGATGTTCGGCCAGGAGGCCAGCTTGGGCAACCTCGGTCACGCCGGCCAGAACAAGGCTGCGGCCATGACCGACGACATGGAAGTGTGCGGCTGCAACGGCGTGTGCAAGGGCACCGTGGTCAAGGCCATCAAGGAAAAAGGCCTGTTCACGCTGGAAGACGTGCGCAAGACCACTAAGGCGTCGGCTTCCTGTGGCTCCTGTACCGGCCTGGTCGAGCAGATTCTGGCGTCCACCCTCGGCGGCGGGTACTCCCCGCAGTCGACCAACAAGCCGATGTGCGGCTGTACCGACAAGACCCACGAGGAAGTGCGCCAGATCATCCGCGACCAGAAGCTGCTCAATATCCCTGAAGCCATGAACTTCATGGATTGGCGCACGCCCAACGGCTGCTCCAGCTGTCGCCCGGCGCTCAACTACTACCTGGTTTCCACCTGGCCGCACGAGGCGCAGGACGACCCGCAATCGCGTTTCATCAATGAGCGCGCCCACGCCAACATCCAGAAGGACGGCACTTATTCCGTCGTACCGCGTATGTACGGCGGCGTGACGACGCCGGATCAGTTGCGCAAGATCGCGGACGTGGCCGACAAGTATGAAATCCCGATGGTCAAGGTCACCGGTGGTCAGCGTATCGACCTGCTCGGTGTCAAGAAGGACGACCTGCCCAAGGTATGGGCCGATCTCGACATGCCTTCCGGCTACGCCTACGGCAAATCTATCCGTACGGTGAAAACCTGCGTCGGTTCCGAGTTCTGCCGTTTCGGCACGCAGGATTCCACCCGCATGGGTATCGAACTGGAACGCGCCTTCGACCACATGTGGGCACCGCACAAGGTGAAATTGGCCGTCTCCGGCTGCCCGCGCAACTGTGCCGAATCCGGCATCAAGGACGTGGGCATCATCGGCGTGGACTCCGGTTGGGAGCTTTACGTCGGCGGTAACGGCGGCATCAAGACCGAGGTGGCGCAGTTCCTGTGCAAGGTCACGACGCATGAAGAAGTGCTGGAATACTCCGGCGCTTTCATCCAGCTCTACCGCGAGCAGGCCCGCTATCTGGACCGTACCGTGCACTGGATCGAGCGCGTCGGCATGGAGTATGTGAAGAAGCACATCCTCGAAGATGCCGAAGGCCGCCGCGCCCTGTACGAGCGCCTGCTGTACTCGCTGCAAGGTACACCGGACCCTTGGAAGAAGCGCGTCGAGGAAGCTCAAGCGCGCCGCGAATTCGAACCGATCACCCTCTAAAACCCCGTTGCGTGTTGCTGCGATTGGACCTGCCGGTGCAGGTCCAAGGGCGGCGCACGAGGAGACATTACAATGAAAAGCAGCTTCTGGAACGCCGGGCACAAACCTACCTTGTTTTCCGCCTTTCTCTATTTCGACCTGAGCTTCATGGTCTGGGTGCTGCTCGGCCCCCTGGCCGTGCAGATTTCCGCCGACTTGCACCTCACGCCTGCGCAAAAAGGCCTGATGGTCGCTACGCCGGTCTTATCCGGCGCCTTGCTGCGCATCGTCATGGGCGTGCTGGTAGATCACCTCAAGCCCAAGAAGGCGGGCATTATCGGCCAAGTGGTCGTGCTGGCCGCACTGCTGTTCGCCTGGATCAACGGCATCCATACCTACCAGCAAACCTTGCTGCTGGGCATTGCGCTGGGCGTGGCCGGTGCGGCCTTTGCCGTGGCCTTGCCGCTGGCTTCGCGCTGGTATCCGCCCGAGCATCAGGGCACGGCGCTGGGGATTGCCGGGGCCGGTAACTCCGGTACTGCGTTGGCCGCATTGTTCGCCCCGGGCCTGGCCGCCGCTTACGGCTGGAACAACGTGTTCGGCCTCGCGCTGATCCCACTGGCTTTCGCCTTCGTGGTCTACTTGCTGCTCGCCAAGGACAGCCCGGAAACACCGCCCAGCAAGTCTCTGCACCAGTACCTTAACGTACTCAAGGACAAGGACGCCTGGTGGTTCATGTTCTTCTACAGCGTGACCTTCGGCGGTTTCGTCGGCATGGCATCCTCGCTCACCATCTACTTCCACGACCAGTACGGCTTGACGCCCATCGTCGCCGGCTATTTCACCGCGGCCTGTGTGTTTGCTGGTTCCCTGGTGCGCCCGCTTGGCGGCAACGTGGCCGACCGCGTCGGCGGTATTCGCACGCTGCTGTTGATGTACGCACTGGCAGCGACTTTCCTGTTCATCCTGAGCTTCGGTATTTCACAGCCTTTCCTCGGCCTCGCCGTCGTGGTCGCAGCGATGCTGTCCTTGGGCATGGGTAACGGCGCAGTGTTCCAACTGGTGCCGCAGCGCTTCCGCAAGGAAATCGGTGTCATGACCGGCCTGGTCGGCATGGCGGGCGGCGTGGGCGGTTTCTACCTCGCCAGCAGCCTGGGTTATTCCAAGCAGGTGACCGGCAGCTACGAAACCGGCCTGATGATTTTCTCGGCACTTGCGGTACTCGCCATGATCGGGCTTTCCAGTGTGAAGACCCGTTGGCGTACCACGTGGGGCTCGGTCACGGCGACCACGGCCAAGGTTTAATAAGCACGAATTAAGTCAGCAAGGTTCAAGTTAGTAAGGTTTAATTCGTAAATGCCATTGCAGCTCACTATCGGCCAGGCCAGCGACGCAGGTCCGCGCGAACGCAACGAGGATTATTGCGGCGCTGCAACTCCGCAGGACGAGCAGTTGGCGACCAAGGGGGCGCTACTGGCCGTGGCCGATGGCGTGAGCGGTAATGCCGGGGGGCGCGAAGCGGCGGAAATGACCGTGCGCGGCGTGCTCTCCGACTACTACGCTACCCCCGAAACCTGGGAAACCAAGGCTGCGCTGGACAAGGTGCTCTCGGCCATCAACCGCTGGATCTTGTCGCAGGCCGCCAGCCATCGCGACATGGCCGGCATGGCGACGACGCTGTCCATGATCGTGCTGCGCGGGCGGCATTTCACGTTGGCCCATGTCGGCGACAGCCGGGTTTATCGTTTGCGGAACGGCGAGCTGCAACTGCTGACGACCGACCACGTGTGGGACCGTCCCGACATGAGGCACGTGCTGAAGCGCGCCGTCGGCCTCGATCAGCAACTGCTGGTGGATTACGCCGAGGGCGAGCTGGAGCCGGGCGACGTGTTCGCGCTCATGACGGACGGGGTCTGGGATCGCTTGCCGCAGAAAGATATCCACGCCATCCTGAGTCTTTACCAAAGCCCGCAGATGGCAGCAGACGATCTTGTCGCCAAGGCGCTGGCACAGGGCGGGCAGGATAATGCCTCGGCGCTGGTGGTCCGCGTCGAACAAACGGGTGAGGAAAATCTTTCCGATCTGGTGGCCGAAGCCAAGCGTCTGCGCGTGCCGCCGCGGCTCAAGACGGGCGAGCAACTGGATTGCTTCGAAGTGGAGGAAATCCTGCACGAATCGCGCGCCACGTTGCTCTACAAGGTGAAGAACCTCACCAACGGTCAGCTGTGCGTGCTGAAAACGCTGCAACCGCTCATGGCGGACGACGTGGAAAGCTGCAACGGCCTGTTGAACGAAGAGTGGCTGGGCAAAAGGGTCGTGGCGCATTACTTCCCGCAGATTCTGCCGGTTTCGACCGAGCGCCGCAGTGCGCTGTACTACGTGATGAGCTGGCACGCGGGCGACAACTTGCAGCAAAAGCTCGATAGCGGCCAGCATTTTTCCGCCGTGGATGTGGCGGGAATCGGCATCCGGCTGGCGAAAGGGCTGGGCGCGCTGCACCGGCTCAACATCGTGCACCGCGATATCAAGCCCGCCAACCTGCATCTGGGCGACGACGGCAAGTTGCGAATTCTCGACCTGGGTGTAGCGATGAGCCCGGCCGTGGGCAATCTGCGTCCAGGAACGCCGGGCACGCCGAGCTATATGGCGCCTGAATTATTCGAAGGCGAGGCCGCCACGCCGCAAAGCGACCTCTACAGCGCCGGGGTGACGCTGTATCACTTGCTGACGCGGCGTTATCCGCATGGCGAGATCGAACCTTTCCAGCACCCGCGGTTCGGCACGCCAGTGGCCCCCACGCGCTATCGGCCGGATATCCCGCAATGGCTGGAAAACATCGTATTGAAGGCTGTCGCAGCAGACCCCAAGACGCGCTTCGAGACCGCCGAGGAAATGCTGCTGGCGCTGGAAGTCGGCGAGCGCCGTCCCATCCTGCCGCCGCCGCGTACGCCGCTGGCGGGGCGCATGCGCGGTTGGCACTGGGTGCTGGTGCTGTCGCTGCTGATGAATGCGTTTTTGCTGTATCTGTTGTTTGTGTCGTGAACGATGACAAAAAAGCACAAAATTAAGGACGCACTAGACGTTTGAGAACATTTGAGGGAGCGGAATGCTTTCCGCGTTTTATTTGATTTGAAGTTTTGATTGGAACTATCGGAGCAAGCATGAGTAACTGGACCAAGATCGCCAACCTGGAAGACATTCCCCGCCTGGGCTCGCGCGTCGTCAAGCGCAATGGCCAAGCGGACATTGCCGTGTTCCGCACTGAGGACGACCAGGTGTTTGCGCTGCACGACAAGTGCCCGCACAAGAACGGTCCGCTATCGCAAGGCATCGTCCACGGCCACAAGGTCACCTGCCCGTTGCACGGCTGGAACATTCAGCTCGCCGACGGCAACGCGATAGCGCCGGACGAGGGCCATGCGCCGTGCGTCGCTGTCAAGCTGGAAAACGGCGAAGTGTTCCTGGACGTATAAGAAACGCAAAAGCGATGCAAGAAACCAAATCCACCTGCTGCTATTGCGGTGTCGGCTGCGGGGTCATTATCGAGTCGGAGGGCGACCGCATCGTCGGCGTGCGCGGCGACCCCGACCACCCGGCCAACTTCGGCCGCTTGTGCACCAAGGGCTCCACGCTGCACCTCACGGCGCGGCACGACCTGCGGGCGCTCTACCCGGAGATGCGGCTGGAGAAACACGAGCCAAGGCAGCGCGTCAGCTGGGACGACGCACTCGACCACGCCGTGCAGCATTTTGCCCAGACCATCCGCGAGCACGGGCCTGACAGCGTAGGCTTCTACATCTCGGGCCAGCTGCTGACTGAAGATTATTACGTCTTCAACAAGCTCGCCAAGGGCTTGATCGGCACCAACAACATCGACACCAATTCGCGTCTTTGCATGTCTTCTGCGGTAGCGGGTTATAAGGCCACCTTGGGCGCAGATGCTCCGCCTGCTTGCTACGAAGACATCGATCACGCCCAGTGCCTATTCATTGCCGGTTCCAACACGGCGTATGCGCACCCCATTGTGTTCCGCCGTATCGAGGACGCTCGCAAGAACAATCCCGACCTCAAGCTCATCGTGGTCGATCCGCGCCGTACCGATACCGCGCAGAGCGCCGACCTGTTCCTCCCCATCCAGCCCGGCACCGACGTAGCGCTGTTTAACGGCATGCTGCATGTCATGCTGTGGGAAGGGCTGGTGGACATGGATTACGTCCGCGCCCATACCGAAGGTTTCGACGCGCTCAAGGAGACCGTCCGCGAATACACGCCCAAGCTGGTTGCCGACATCTGCGGCGTGCCCGAAGCGGATATCGTCACCGCAGCGCGCTGGTTCGGCACCGGGCCGACCTTGTCCATGTATTGCCAGGGCTTGAACCAATCGAGTAGCGGCACCGACAAGAACGCCGCGCTCATCAACTTGCACCTTGCCACCGGCCAAATCGGCAAGCCCGGTGCAGGGCCGTTTTCGCTCACCGGCCAGCCTAATGCCATGGGCGGCCGAGAAGTGGGCGGCATGGCGAACTTGCTGTCGGCGCACCGCAACCTGGCCGATCCGCAACATCGCGCAGAAATCGCAACGTTCTGGGGTGTCGAGCAGGTGCCGGACAAGCCGGGCAAGAGTGCGGTGGAAATGTTCGATGCCGTGAAGAACGGCGAGATCAAGGCGCTCTGGATCGCCTGTACCAACCCGGCGCAATCCATGCCGGACCTCGGCAGTGTGCATGAAGCGCTAGCCAACGTGCCTTTCCTCGTGGTGCAGGACGCTTATCGCAATATCGACACCGCCCGTTACGCTGACGTGCTGCTGCCGGCGACGACCTGGGGCGAAAAGGAAGGCACCGTCACTAATTCCGAACGGCGCATTACCCACGTGGTACCCGCCGTGGCCGCGCCGGGCGAAACGCGCCCGGATTGGCAGATCATGGTCGATTTCGCCCGGCGCTTGGGCTTCATGCTGGAAAAAGGCTACGAGGCCTTGCAGCTGTTTCCATACGAGGCGCCGGAAGCCATTTTCAATGAGCACCGCGAGACCACACGCGGCCGCGATCTCGACATTACAGGCTTGAGCTACGCCATGCTGGATAGCCAAGGGCCGCAGCAATGGCCGCTGCCTGAAGGCGCCATGCAAGGCCAGGCACGGTTGTATGCCGACGGCGTATTCCCGCAACCCGGCGGAAAGGCGAAGTTCGTCAGCGCCAAGTATCGTGCCGTGGCGGAGAAAACCGATGCGCGCTTTCCATTCCACTTGACCACAGGCCGCATGCGCGACCAATGGCACGGCATGAGCCGCACCGGCACCGTGCCTCAGCTCTTTAATCATGTCGAGGAACCAATGCTGGCGATGAACGCCGACGATATGGCGCGGCGCCAGTTGCAGAACGGCGATCTCGTCAAAGTCAGCAGCCGCCGCGGCAACCTGATGCTCCGTGTGAAGGAGTCGGATGAAGTCATGCCGGCCCAGGCTTATATCCCCATGCACTGGGGTGGCCAGTTCATGAATGGGGCGGGCGTGAATGCGCTGACCTTGAGCAATTTCGACCCGGTTTCCAAACAGCCCGAACTCAAGCATGCCGCCATCAAGGTGGAGAAAGCCGAACTGCCGTGGCGGCTGATCGTCATGCGGCGCGGACGCGACACGCTCAAGTTGATGGAAGCCTTGCAGCCGATGCTGGCGCGCTTCGAATATGCCAATTGCGGGCTCTACGGCCGCGATGACGGCATGGTGGTGCTGCGTGCCGCCGGTGCGACAGCTGCGTCGCAAGCACTGATCGACGAACTCGATGCCTTGCTCGAACTCACCGAAGACGTGCCGTGCCTGACCTACCGCGACCCCAAGCGCGGGATTTCCAAACGCGTGGTGGTGGAAAACGGCAAGGTGACCGGCGTGCGCCTGGTGGGCGAGACGCTGGCAGCCGATTGGCTGAAGGAAGTCATGACGCAGGACGGTTTTCCCGAGGACGTGCGATTGTGGGCGCTGGCCCCGGTCAACGCGCCACCGAGCGGCAAGCAGGGCCGTGGGCGCATCGTGTGCAGTTGCATGGACGTGTCGGAAAACGAGATCAAGGCCTTGATTACCGAGGGTGCCGATCTCTCCCAACTGCAATCCCGCCTCAAATGCGGCACGCAATGCGGTTCGTGCGTGCCAGAACTCAAGAAAATGCTGGGTTAAACCATCACGGGCATGCGACGGCATGCCCGTGATAGTGCTTTCCTCAAGACCGGAGGAATGATCCTGATGAAGTAGTCCTTTCCCTACATTTATCCGCAACACGTTGTAATATGTCATGGCTGAGTCATGCGTCAGGCGCGGCCGATTTGTGTTGTTGTCAGGGATAAGAATGAAAAATTTCACGTTATTCGCACTGCTGTTAAACCTGGCCTTGCCGGTGGCGGCAGACGATACACCACCGATTTCCGGTGGACAGACGCTGTATCTGCCCATTTACTCCCACATCTGGCACGGCGACCGCGTGGTAGACGGCCGCTATCCGTTGAAAAGCCAGGTGTCAGCGCTGGTGAGCATCCGCAACACCAGCCTCAAGATGCCGATCCAAGTGGTATCCGCCCGCTATTACGCGACCGACGGCCAATTGCTCAAGGAATATATTCCTACGCCGCGCATCATCAAACCGATGGGTACGCTGGAGCTGTTCGTGGAAAAGAGCGAGTACGCAGGTGGCTCCGGTGCGAATTTCGTTATTCAGTGGCAAGCCGAACAGCCGACCAATCCGCCCGTGGTGGAAGCCCTGCACGCCGACATCCAGGGGCATCGGACTTTGACTTTTATCACCGAGGCGCGGGCGGTGCGGGAGGATCGTTGATAAGCAGCAAATAATACGCAGGCTTTTCCGTTAGGAGGGCATCATGCAGCAGGGGAGCAGATTACCGATCGTACTCAAGATCGGGTTCGTGATTTTCGTCGTCGAAGGGCTCATTATGGCGGGGCTTGCCGCCATCGACATCAGCAATGCTCGACTCGCTGCACTTGCCGATGCGGCTTTGCTGACCCTGGTGAGTTCGTACTGGATTTGCCAATGGGTGATCCGACCTTATGTCCAGGAGCGCGACCAGGCCGAGGACGACTTGGTGCGCTATACCGCGGAAATGGAAAATCTCCGCCTGGCCTCTCTGGTCATCGACGACGGCGGCGATGCAGTGGCCGTTGCTTCGCCCGACGGAACGCTCATTGCCATCAATACGGGTTTCAACCGGTTGACGGGCTATACTGCCGACGAAATCGTGCGGCGCAAACAGCACATGTTCAACACGGGCAGCCACAGTGCAGCTTTCTATAAGTCGCTGTGGCATACCGTCTCGGTCACCGGAAAATGGCAAGGCGAAATGTGGTTGCCGCATCGCGGCGGAACGATTTTCCCTGCCTGGGTCAGCGTGACTTCGCTCTACAACAGCGATCGATCTGCGCATCGCCGCCTCATCCGCGTGTCCGATGTTACGTCCGGCAAGAAGGCGCAGGAGTTGAAATGGCGGCATGCCAATTTCGACCATATCACCGGCTTGCCTAACCGCTTCATGTTTCTGGACCGTCTGCAATGGTCGCTCAAACAGGCCAGGCAACTTGAGCGGCCACTCACCCTGATATTGGTAGACATCGACCAGTTTCACCATGTTAACGAAATGCATGGACTTGCCGTGGGTGACCAACTGCTCAAGGCTGTAGGAGAGCGCCTCGTGGCGGCAGTGGGAGCTACCGATACCGTCGCTCGCCTGGGAGAAGACGGCTACGGCCTGATCCTGGGAGAGCTCAAGGATGCCGCAAGCCGTGAACAACTCGCCCAGTCGCTCCTCGAGAAACTTGCCGAGCCTTACGAATTGGACGGTGCAATCTTTAAACTGACCGCCAGTATCGGTGTTAGCGTATATCCGGATGATGGCGCCAATGTGCATTGCCTTCTTAAAGTGGCTACCCAGGCGAGGGAAGACGCCAAGGAAATGGGGGGCAATGCCTTGGTTGGTAGCTTCAAGGATAAGGAGGTTCTGGAGACAGAGTCGTTGGCTAAGTTTCTGGCATCGTGAAAGATGCGTAGCGTTCAAACGCATTGCCCCCCATTTTATGAAGATGTTTTTTAAATGAATCTTTTACTACAAACTACCCGGCCGTTTTTACTCCTGCATTCCTTGTGCTTCTGAATATGGCGTTAAAGCGCATACCCAAGATCGACGTCCTAACCGGTCGAATCGTCCTTGCCTATCTCGTACTCGGCATTTTGTGGATCGTATTCAGCGATACGCTGCTGACTGCCATGGTGTCCGATGTGCAGGAGCTCGGGCATTTCAGCCTCTACAAAGGCCTTGCCTTCATGGTGGTGACGGCCTCGTTGCTATATCTGCTGGTGCGACAAACACTGGCGCAGCAAAGTCGGCTCGAACAATCGCTCGCTATCAGCGAGGAACGTTGGAAGTTCGCACTGGAAGGCGCGGGAGAAGGCGTCTGGGACTGGAATCTGGAAACGGACGAAGTCTTCCGTTCCGGACAATGGCACACCATTTATGGTTACAGTCCGGATGAGGTGGGAGTGACTGCGACCGAAGGGCGCCGACTGATGCACCCCAAGGACGTACAACGAGCGATTGCGGAAATGCAGGACTACCTGGAAGGCCGCAGCGAGCTCTTTGTTTCGGAATTCAGGTTGCGCTGCAAGAACGGCGATTGGAAATGGACCTTGAGCCGCGGCATGGTGGTGCAACGTGACGTCAATGGCAAACCCACGCGCATGATCGGCACCCATACCGACATCAGCGAGCGTAAGAGCAACGAGGCCGAGATTTTCCGGTTGGCCCACTACGACAAGGTCACCGGACTGCCTAACCGAGTGTTGTTCCAGGACCGGCTGCAGCAGGATCTTGAGAAGGCCAACCGCTCTGAACAAGCTTTGACGCTGATGTTCCTGGACCTGGACCGATTCAAGGAAATCAACGATACCCTGGGCCACGACATGGGAGACTTGCTGTTGAAGCAAGCGGCCAAGCGTCTCTTGCAATGCGTGCGGGCCTCCGACACGGTAGCCCGGTTGGGCGGCGACGAATTCACCATCATCCTGACCCACCAGAGTAATCTCGGCAGCGTAGAACACGTCGCCCAGCAAGTGCTGGATCACCTGTCGCTGCCGTTCGAACTGGGGGATGAGTTGATCTACATCAGCGCCAGCATCGGTATTACCGTATATCCCGAGGATGCGACGGACGCGGAAATGCTGCTGAAAAACGCCGACCAGGCCATGTATGCGGCCAAGGAACTTGGGCGCAACTGCTTCCATTTCTTTACCTCATCGATGCAGCAGGCTTCGGTCGAGCGCATGCGGATTGCGGCCGACCTGCATACAGCGATCGAGGAGGATCAATTCGAGTTGTTTTACCAGCCCATTGTCGATATGGCGAGCGGCCGTATCCACAAGGCCGAGGGGCTGATCCGGTGGCATCATCCTACGCGCGGCATGGTATCGCCTGTCGAGTTCATCGGCATTGCGGAGGACAAGGGACTGATCGTGGATATCGGCGACCGGGTATTTATCAAGGCGACCGACCAGGTGCAGCGCTGGAGGCAGCTGCTGCCGGATTTCCAGATCAGCATCAACAAATCGCCCATCCAGCTCAAAACCAACCGCACCAACCATGTGGACTGGATCGATCATTTGCGGGCGCTGGGGTTGCCAGGGGACGCTATCGTTGTCGAAATCACCGAGGGTGTGCTGCTGGATGCCCAGAACCGCGTGACTACACGGCTGGAACAACTGCGTAATGCAGGCGTGCAAATCGCCATCGACGATTTCGGTACCGGTTATTCTTCGCTCGCCTACATCAATAAGTTCGACATCAACTTCGTCAAGATCGATCAGTCCTTCACTCGCGGACTCAAGCCCGGCGCAAGCGATCTAGCACTATGCGAAGCCATCATCGTGATGTCGCACAAGCTTGGCATGAAGGTGATTGCGGAAGGGGTGGAAACCCAGCTCCAGCATGACCTGCTGGCAGAAGCCGGGTGCGATTACGGGCAGGGATATTTTTATTCCAAGCCGCTTGCGGTCGACGATTTCGACCGGCTGCTCGAGGCGAACCGCCGGAGCGCCGCGATCAAAGTCTAGCCTGATGGAAGGCTAGCGCTAAAAAAGGCCGGATTAGTCGGCCTTTTTCTCGCCCGTGATCATGGCCTTCACGAGGTTTTCGCGATGCAGCCAGCTTTCCAGCAGCACGCCGGAAATATGCATGGCGACCAGAATGGCCCAGGCCCAGGCCGGGAATTCGTGCATGTATTCGAGCACGGATGAGTCGAACGGCAGGTAGCCGTCGTTGAACACCAGGATGCCCGTAATGACGGTCAGCAAGCCGATGGTCAGCATGGCGTAGATCACCAGGCTGCCGGCCGGGTTGTGGCCGATATAGCGCTTGGGATGCTCGTTAAAGAAGGTAGCGACGAAACGGAGCGCGGCAGGAATATCGAACGGAAACGCCGAAAAGCGCTCATAGCCCGATCCCACGAAGCCCCAGATGATCCGCAGCACGATGATGATGCCCGCTGCATAGCCGGCATACGCATGGATTTCTCGATACCACTCCGAGTCGCGCAGGTAAAACGCCGTGAAAAAAGCCACGACCAGCAGCCAGTGGCTCAGGCGGACGAAAAGACTCCAGACTTTGATCATTTCTATTCTCGGGGATGGGCTAGCGGGCAAGCGTATCGGTGGGCTTGTTATTGTTATCGATGCGTACGGCGGTGCTCACAACGTTTCCTGGCGTATTGCAACGGCTAAAGTGCGAAAGATGCTAATATTACGCGCATCCTACAGGCCCTGAAAGCTTTTTGAGGCCATAACAATTATTCATCCTGCGTGCCAGGTGAGACCATGCAAAACGTCCTATCCGCTTTACCCTCCGTCGATCTCTTGCTAGGCCGTCCAGAAGTCGGCGTATTGCTTGAAACCCATGGCCGCATCGCCACCACGCAAGCCCTGCGTGAGAGCCTCGATGCGTTGCGAGCCTTGCTCAAAGCCGATGCCGGCCATGCATGGAGCGCGGAGGGCATCGCTGCTGAGTGTGCCCACCGCCTGCAACAGCGCCAGCAGCCCTCGCAGAAATCCGTATTCAACCTCACCGGTACGGTGCTGCACACCAACCTCGGCCGGGCGTTACTGTCCGAATCAGCTGCCCGTGCCGTCAATGCCGTCATGCAATCGGCCAGCAATCTCGAATACGACCTCGACAGCGCCGCCCGTGGCGACCGCGACGATCATATCGACGATTTGATTTGCGAACTCACGGGCGCCGAAGCCGCGACGGTTGTGAACAACAACGCGGCAGCGGTGTTCCTGCTGCTGAATACCCTGGCGATGCGCAAGCAGGTCATCGTCTCACGCGGCGAATTGATCGAGATCGGCGGCGCTTTCCGCATTCCCGACATCATGGCGCGCGCCGGGGCCAAGCTGGTCGAAGTGGGCACCACCAACCGCACCCACCTCAAGGACTACCGCGAAGGCATTACGCCGCGCACCGCGCTGCTGATGAAAGTCCACCCCAGCAACTACGCGATCCAGGGTTTCACCAAGAGCGTGAGCGAGGCCGAAGTAGGCACCTTGGCGCACGAGCACGGCTTGCCGTTCGTGGTGGACTTGGGCAGCGGCACGCTGGTGGATTTCACCGAGTATGGATTGCCCAGGGAAATGACAGTGCGCCAGGCCATTGCCGCAGGCGCCGACCTCGTGACCTTCAGCGGCGACAAACTCCTGGGCGGGCCGCAGGCCGGTATTGTGGTGGGTCGAAAGGACCTCGTCGCCAAGCTCAAGCGCAATCCGCTGAAGCGTGCTTTGCGCGTGGACAAGATGACTATGGCCGCGCTGGAAGCCACACTTAGACTTTACCGTTCGCCGGATTTGCTGACGCGCGAACTGCCCACGCTGCGGCTGCTGACGCGGCCTTTTGAAGACATCCAAGCCGTGGCGCAGCGTTTGTTGGGGCCGATGCAGCAAGCCTTCGAGGGCAAGGCGCTGGTGGAAATCCGGCCCTGCCACAGCCAGATCGGCAGCGGTTCCTTGCCGGTGGACGTGCTGCCCAGCGCCTGTTTTGCGATGACGCCGACGATTCAGGGAAGGGGCGCCGGTACGGCGCTCAACAAGCTTGCCGCCGCACTGCGCGCCTTGCCTAAGCCCGTTATCGGCCGTATCGAGGATGGCGCGCTGGTACTGGATTTGCGCTGCCTGGAGGATGAGATGGGCTTTCTCTCGCAGCTAGGCCACCTTAAATTGAGCGAGCGGGATGAAGCGCAAGGAGCCGCGCAGTGAGCAACGAGGCATATCCATTGGATAGACGAGGCGCGAACGAGCACGCGACGCCGCGATTCGCCCGAGGAGCCAATTTATGATCATCGGCACGGCGGGCCACATCGACCACGGTAAGACCTCCCTCGTCAAAGCATTGACGGGGACCGACGCCGACCGCCTCAAGGAAGAAAAAGAGCGCGGCATCACGCTGGACCTGGGCTTCGCCTACACGCCGCTGCCCAACGGCGAGGTGCTGGGTTTCATCGATGTGCCTGGGCACGAAAAGCTGGTGCACAACATGTTGGCTGGGGCGACCGGTATCGATTTCGTGCTGCTCGTCGTGGCGGCCGACGACGGACTCATGCCGCAAACGTTGGAGCATTTGCAGATCATCGATTTGCTGGGGCTCGACCGCGGCGCGGTGGCCTTGACCAAAACAGGTCTCGTCACGCCAGAGCGTGCAAGGGAAGTCGAAGCACAAATCAACGCACAGTTAGCCCAAACCGGCTTGGCCGGCAGCCTGATTTTCCCTGTGGATTCGCTCAGCGGCCTAGGCATCGCTGAGTTGTGGGAATATCTGCAAACGCAGGCCGAGACGTTGGGCAGTAGGCCGTCGAAGGGCGGTTTTCGCCTGGCGGTGGACCGCTCCTTCACACTCAAGGGCATCGGCACGGTGGTGACCGGAACCGTGTTTTCGGGCCGCGTGCATACCGATCAATCGCTGCGGGTCTGGCCCGGCGATATCGACGTAAGGGTGCGTGGCATCCACGCCCAGAACCAGCCGGCGCAGCAAGGCGCGACGGGCCAGCGGTGCGCGCTCAACCTCGCCGGTGTGGAAAAACAGCAGATCGAGCGCGGCGCCTGGGTGCTGTCGCCGTTTCTTGCCGCACCCAGCAACCGCATCGATGTGGAGCTGCGCTTATTGGATGATGCGCCACCGCTCAAGCATTGGAGCGCTGTGCATATCCATCTCGCCGCCACGCACGTCACCGGCCGAGTGGCCTTGCTGGAGGGCGAGGTGCTGCAACCGGGGCAAACCATGCTCGCGCAATTGGTGCCGGATCGCCCGATCTGCGCCGCGCACTTCGACCGTTTTATTTTGCGTGACGCATCCGCCGCCAAGACTTTGGCCGGTGGCCGCGTCCTGGATATCCACGCGCCGCTGCGCCATCGCCGCTCGCCGCAACGCCTGGCCGTGCTGGAAGCCTGGAGCCTGCTGGACGAGCAACAGCGCTTCGCCCGGCTGCTCGAACTCTCGGTCAACGGCCTCAACCTCGACGAATTCGCCGTCAACGCCAACTTGCCGCCGGATCAGCACGATGCCTTGACCGGCCAAGTGCCGTGCGTGCTGGCATCGAGCCGCGCGCCGGTCACGGCGTTTTCCCCGGCCCACTGGCAGCGCCTGGGCGATGCGGCCTTCGATGCCATGGCTCGCGCCCATGCCGAGTCTGAGGATTCACTGGGCCTCAATACCGAACAGCTCCGCATGCGCACTGCGCCGCAAGTGACTCGCGCAGCGTTTGCCGATCTGATTGCGGACTTGCTGTCGCAAGGTCGGTTTGCCAAGGACGGCTCCTGGCTGCACCTGCCCGATCATCAAATCCGGCTCAATGCCGAGGACGAAAAGCTGTGGCAGGACGTAAAGCCGTTGCTGGAACCTGCGCCTTTCCAGCCGCCGCGGGTACGCGATATCGGCAACGCCCTGGGCGTTCCCGAAGTCACCGTCCGCAACCTGATGCGCCGCCTCGCTCGCAAAGGCATGGTGTATCTGGTGGCCCACGACCATTACTACTTGCCGGAGGCAGTGACTGCGTTGGGGCAAATCGTCCGGCAAACGGCCGATGCCCATCCCAAGGCCGAGGTCTATGCGGCCGAGTTCCGCACTCGCATCGACACGGGCCGCAAGCTGGCGATCCACATCCTGGAATTTTTCGACCGGGTGGGGTACACGCGGCGCGTCAACGACGCCCACCGCATCCGTAACGAGTTGATAGGCTTTTAACTGATAGAATTGCGCGCTTTTGGAAGAGACACGTTCCCCGGTGGGACGGCCGGACTTCAAATTCGGTTGAGGCTGCCAGGCAGTCTCAGGTGGGTTCGACTCCCATTCTCTTCCGCCACCTCTTTATGGCCACTTTCAAGACAGCGACGATCGACGAGGTCCTGACCGGCGAGTACGACGACTTGCTGGACGTGCGCACGCCCGCCGAGTTCGCCGACGACCATCTGCCCGGCGCTATCAACCTGCCTGTGTTGAGCAACGAGGAGCGCGTTCGCGTCGGCACGCTGTACACCCAGTCGCCGTTCGAGGCGCAGCGCCTCGGCGCCGCCCTGATCGCCCGCAATATCGCGCAGCACCTGGAAACGGCGCTGGCCGACAAGCCGCGTACCTGGAAGCCGCTGGTGTATTGCTGGCGCGGCGGCATGCGGAGCGGGGCGTTGGCGCATATCCTGTCCGAGATCGGCTGGCGGACGACCCGGATGCATGGGGGCTACAAGGCCTATCGCGGGTATGTGCTGCAAGCGCTGGATACCTTGCCGCCGCAATTCCTCTGGTGCGTGATTTCCGGCCCCACCGGCTCGGGCAAGAGCCGATTGCTGCAAGCGCTCGCCGCAGAAGGCGCGCAGGTGCTTGACCTGGAACAACTGGCGCTGCATCGGGGCTCGCTGCTGGGCAATCTTCCCGACCAGCCCCAGCCCGCGCAAAAACTGTTCGAGAGCCGCATCTGGGAAGCGTTGCGCCGCTTCGACCCGCAGCGCCCGGTATTCGTCGAAGCGGAAAGCCGCCGCATCGGCCTGTTGCGTGTGCCTGGGCTGCTGTTGGATCAGATGCGTGCCGCGCCTTGCATCGCCATCGAAGCGCCGCTCTCCGCACGCGTCGCCTTCCTGCTGGAAGACTACGAACATTTCCTCGGCGATCCTGCGTCGCTGGCGGAGCAGCTCGCCAAACTCACAGAGTTGCAGGGGCGCCAGACCATCACCGAATGGAACACGCTGGCTGCGAACGGCGAATGGCCGGCCCTGGTCGAGCAACTGCTGGTGCGGCATTACGACCCGGCCTACAAGCGCTCGTCCGATGGCAATTTTTCGGGGCTGCAAAAGGCCCAACGATTGAGCTTGGCCGGGCTGGACAATACCAACATTCGCCAAGCGGCTCAGCAATGCCTGGCGCTCGTACAAGATTCGATGAAGGAAACACAGACTCATGACTGAACCGATACGCCTCACCCAGTATTCCCACGGCGGCGGCTGCGGCTGCAAGATCGCCCCCGGCGTGCTGTCGCAACTGCTGGCCAAGCTGCCGCAGGCGGCGGCGTTTCCGCAATTGCTGGTAGGGCTTGATTCCAGCGATGACGCGGCTGTGTATAAGCTCAACGACCACCAGGCCATCATCGCGACGACGGATTTTTTCATGCCCATAGTCGACGATCCCTTCGATTTCGGCCGGATCGCAGCGACCAATGCGATTTCCGACGTCTACGCCATGGGCGGCCAGCCGATTCTGGCGCTGGCTGTAGTCGGCATGCCCATCGACAAGCTGCCGGTGGAAACCATCCAGCAGATCATGGCGGGCGGTGCTTCTGTGTGCCAGGCGGCGGGTATTCCCATCGCGGGCGGCCATTCCATCGATTCGCCCGAGCCGATCTACGGCCTGGTGGCGCTGGGGCTGGTGCATCCGGACAAGGTCAAGCGCAACGACCGCGCACAAGCCGGCGACGTGCTGATCCTCGGCAAGCCGCTTGGCGTGGGTGTGCTGAGCGCGGCGCTCAAGAAAGGGCAGTTGGACGAACAGGGCTACCGGCAGATGGTGGACGTGACGACGCAGCTCAACAAGACCGGTACTCGCCTGGCCGAGATGGATGGGGTGCATGCATTGACCGACGTGACCGGCTTTGCGCTGCTCGGGCATCTGCTGGAAATCTGCCGTGGTTCCAAGCTGCACGCGGAGATCGAATTCGCACGCGTCCCTGTCATCGATACCGCGCTAAAGCTTGCCGAAGAAGGCTACGCGACCGGCGCTGCCGCCCGCAATTGGAACAGCTACGGCCAGGAAGTCGATCTCGACCCGGCCATCGCCGAATGGCAGCGCAAGCTGCTGTGCGATCCGCAAACCAGCGGCGGCTTGCTGGTGAGCTGCGCGGACGATGCAGTGGAAGACGTACTCGCGGCTTTCCGCGCGGACGGGTTCGAACAAGCCGCCGTCATCGGCGGACTGGCTTCTGGCGATCCGCGCGTTTCAGTCAAATAGCCGTTTCCCGCAGGCGGTCGAAGTGTAGCGCAGGCGGCCTCGCCTGCAAGGTGAAGATCGCCGCAAGGTTTAGTGTGAACACACCCTAATTAAGTTTGGAGTTTCGCAATCAATGAAAAGACGCGAATTCATGCGCCTCGCCGCCGCCGTGCCTATGCTTGGTGCGACACCGCGATTATTCGCGGCTACTGGAAAACCGGAGGCCGGCTGGCGCACCTTCGAACTGACGTACGAGGTCGACCTGTCGGCACAACCGGGCCCCGGCAAGCTGTGGCTGCCCTTGCCGGACAATGCCGGGGGATTACCAGCGCGTGCTCTCTACCAGTTGGCAGGCGGACGGCGCTCATGCTGCCGTGCATCGCGATCCCGGCTATCAGGCCCCTGTTTTTGCGGCTGAATGGAACAGCCATGAAGCTGCGCGCAAGGCGACGGTAGTGACCCGTGTCGCGGTGCAGAACCGCAGCATGGCAGCGCCAAACCGGACGTTGCGCGATACGAACGAAGCCGCCTTTTACCTGCAACCCACCGAGCACATGCCGGTGGACGGAGTGGTGGCCGAGACGGCGGCGAAGATCGTGCAAGGCAAGGAATCGCCGGACGACAAGGCTCGTGCCATCTACGACTGGGTGGTGGACAACACCTTCCGCGATCCGGCGGTGAAAGGCTGCGGCACGGGCAACATCAAGGCCATGCTGGAAACCGGCAACTTGGGCGGCAAGTGCGCGGACATCAATTCGCTGTTCGTCGGCCTGTGCCGGGCGGCGGGTGTTCCGGCGCGGGAGATGTATGGCGTTCGCGTGGCGGAATCCGATCAATTGAAGTGCCTGGGCAAGGCGGGCGATGTTTCCAAGGCGCAGCACTGCCGCGCCGAATATTTCTCGCCGCGCCACGGGTGGGTGCCGGTGGATGCGGCCGACGTGCGCAAGGCGGTGCTGGAAGCCAAGCTGCCGCTTAATGATCCCAAGATCGTCGAACTGCGCCAGCGCCTGTTCGGCTATTGGGAGATGAACTGGGTGGGCTTCAACCACGCGCGGGATTTCGAACTGGCGCCCAGGGCAAGCAAACCCTTGCCTCACCTGATGTATCCCTATGCCGAGTTCGGTGAAACCTGCCTGGATGGCCGCGACCCGGCCGAATTCAAGTTCAGCCTGAACAGCCGCGAAATCGCTGCTACATAAAGTTCCGGGTGTGCAGCGCCGCGAGACGCGCGGCCTGCGCTTCCGGGAATCCCAGTTTCAACAGCCGCAGGCGCCGTCCTGCGGCCATGTCCTGTTGCAGTTCCTGTACTTTTTGCTGGCCTTGCCGGATGGCGGCTTCGTCCCACGAACCGGCTGCCAGCAGTAGCAAGGCATCCAGCACTTCCTCGTTCAAACCGTCGGTGGTGGCCAGGGCTTCGAAGCGTTGTTCGATGGCGTTGGCGAGTCGATCGCGCAAGGCCGGATCGCGCGCCAGCTGATACTGCAAATGCGCCATGCCGAAGGCGACGTGGCGAGCTTCGTCCTGTGCGGCGAGGCGGCACATCTGGCGGGTGACCGGGTCCGGCGCATGGGCGCTGAGAAAGTTGAGCAGGTTGACGAACGTGCCTTCGCCCAGCACCGAGAGCAGGAACAGCGCGATGGCGAAATCCGGCGTGTCCAGCAGCGTCTTGAGCGAGGCCTGACCGCCCGCGGTGGAAAGCGCCGGTTGGCGGCCCTTGAGGCCGATGCGGCGGGTGAAGACTTCGATATGGCGGGCTTCGTCCGCGACCTGGATGGCGAGCAACTGCATGACTTCGCGGAAATGCGGGTGCATCTGCGCCAGGAAGCGTGCCGGAACGAGCAGGGCGGCGTTTTCGTTTTCGATCAGGTAGGTCATCACCTGCGCCACGGCGGCTTCGATGTCCTCCGGCAGTTCGAACGGCGTGTTCCAGTCGATGGCCTCGTCCGGGTTCCATTGCGCGGCGACCGCCTGGGCGTAGAGCTTGGGCGCTTCGTCGGCCCAGACCAGGGCCTTGTCCGACAGGGGGAAGTGAAACGCCGGGGTGGACGATTCCACGCTGGCGCCGCGTGCGGCCAGCCCCCACCGCACCTCGGCATGCTCGGCCACAGCACTGGATTCGAGTGCGCCGGTCGGGAGGGCGTTTTGCCAGCGGCGATGCTCCTGTTGCCCGGGCAGGATACGGCCGATTTCTTGTGCGCCGACTTCGCCGGCAAGCCAGGTATGCCCGCGTGCCCGGCACCATTCGGCGAGATGCACGCGCAACTCCGGTGCGGCACCGACGACAGCGACCGATTCGCCGGGCTGGAGCTGGCGCAGGGCGCGCTTCAGCAGCAGGGCGCTGCCGGCGTCGAGTTGATCAATAGCGATAGTCGGCACAGGTAATGCGGCCTTCCTTGTCGTAAAAGCCGAATACATCTACCGCGGCATCTAGGTCGCGGTAACCTTCGGTCCGCTCCGGCATCCATTGTTTCAGGCCTTCCAGTTCCAGCAGCGGACGCAGCGCCGGGTCGTCCCACGACATACCGAGCAGCAGCTCGCGCATGCGGGCGACGAGCTTCGCCGGAGCATCGGCGGCGACGGTGAAATTGCAGTGATCGAACAGCGGCGTTTGCGTCAGGATGCGAGTGGATCCGGCTGGCAACGTGCCTTCGCTGGTGAACAGCAAATGATTGCCGGCGATCATGCAGGCGGCATCGGCCTGGCCGGCGAGCAGGGCGCGCGCAGCGTCGCGCTCGCCGCCGATGTGGTCGCCATGCTTGCCGCCCAGTAGATCGTGGCGCTGCACGGTGAAATCGGTACCAGCCTTGAGGCCTTGCTGGTATAGGTGATAGAGCGGCAGCAAGGTGGCTTGCGGCGAATCGACGGCGCCCACGGCGACGGTCTTGCCGCGCAGGTCAGCGACTTGCTCGATCTTGGCGTCGGCACGCACGACGATGAGCGAGGTGAGGTCGCGGTCGCTATCGCGCATGGCGATGGAGGTGACTGGCTTGCCCAGCGCCCGCCCCATGCGTTCCGCGCGCAGCCATGCCAGCGGCGAATTCCAGGCGATATCGAGGCTGCCGTCGAACAGCGCCTCGACCTGGCGCTCGTAGTTGGAATAAAGCACGAAGTCGAACGGCAGGCCGTTGTCCTCGAAAAACTGCTTGAAGCCTTCCCAGATGGTGACGACCTTGGGTGCATAAGCTACGGCGCCCATGATGAGGGGTTTGTTCATCCACTAATCTCCAAAATTATTGCAATGTACTTGCTACCGAGCACCAGGCGCGTCGCCGCAGACAGTACATTGAGTACGGCAAGGCGACGCAACGCCGTGATCGGTAGTGCTGCGTACCGAAATCAGAATACGGGCATGCCGCAGATGGCTTTGCCGATAAAGTCGTAGAGCACGTCCGTGGTCGGAGCCATCACTGTGCCCGCGCGGGCGTCGCGGAAATTGCGCTCCACACCGCCTTCCTTGCGGAACGCCGCGCCGCCGCAGACGCGCATGGCGAGATCGGTGACTTCGGTGGCGGTTTCGCCGGCGGCGGCTTTGACTTCCAGCAGGCGCAGCAGTGTGTCTTCGCGGCCTTGTTCGAGCGCGTTGAGTCCGTCCAGCAGCAGCGCTTGCACCATATCGGCCTTGACGCGCATGCGGGCGAGGTAGGCGCGGACGGTGGGGAAGTCGGCGACGGATTGATCCAGATGGGCGTAGCGCGTGCCGCTGACGTGGCGTACAGCCTTGTCCACGGCCGATTGCATATTGCCGAGGCCCACGGCGGCTGTCATGAGGTTGAAGTAGGGCACGATGACGCCCATCATGAGGTCGAAGCCCGCGCCATCGGCGCCCAGACGATCCTCTTCTGCGATGACGACATCCTTGGCCGTGATGGGGGAGGAAGCGTTGCCGCGCAAGCCCAACCCATCGAAGGCACCGGCGACTTGCAAGCCCGGCAGATGGCTATCGACCAACCACAGCGTGCTTGCACCCATGGCTTCCAGCGGTTGGCTGGACCAGACGTAGGAATCCGCCTCGCCCGCGGAGGTCACCCAACTCTTGGCGCCGTTCAGCACGACTTTGCCGTCCTGGCGAGCGGCATTACCTACCGGCGCCCAGAAATGGCTGCGCGAGCCGGTTTCGGAAAAAGCCAGGGTGGAAACGTGCTTGCCGGCGGCAATGGCTTCGCGCAATTCGCGGCGGCCATGTGCCTCGATCACGGCCGTGGCGCAATAGTGCATGCAGGTAACCATGGCGGTGGACATGCACACGCGGGCCAGCTGCTCCACCACGGCGGTCGCTGCGCGGTGACCTTCGCCCATGCCGCCGACTTCCTTGGCAGAAATCAGGCCGAGCAAGCCAGCCTCGCCCAAGACTTTCATGGCTTCCTTGGGAAAGCGCGCCTGTCGGTCGATCTCGTCTGCCGCAGGGGCGACGACCGTATTGATGACAGCGGAAAGTTTGGCGAGATAAGGCGCTTGGGCAGGGGCGATGGAACTGGGCAATTGGGGACTCCGGAAAGTGACGGAACAAAAGACAAAATTATCTCATCTAAATCCTCGTCATGGCGCATGAAATCAGGATTTCGTCAGGATTTTCCGATTCTGTTGAAGGGTCTATTTCGCTATAATGAATGCCATCCGATTTTCTTCTATTGGTTCTTGTCAAATACCATGCAAATCTCCAGGCGCCAGTTCTTCAAACTGAGCGCCGCAGCCCTGGGGTCTTCCAGCATCGCTGCGATGGGCTTGATGCCCGCGCAGGCGCTGGCGGAAGTGCGGCAGTTCAAGCTTGCCCGCACCACCGAGACCCGCAATACCTGCCCGTATTGTTCCGTGGCTTGCGGCATCATCATGTACAGCATCGGAGACAAGGCGAAAAACGCCAAGTCCGAGATCATCCACATCGAGGGCGACCCGGACCATCCGGTGAGCCGCGGCAGCCTCTGCCCCAAGGGCGCGGGCCTGCTGGAATTCGTGCACAGCAAGACGCGGGTGACCTTCCCGGAATACCGCGCGCCGGGCAGCAACGAGTGGAAGCGCGTTTCCTGGGAGTGGGCGGTCGAGCGGATCGCCAAGCTCATGAAGGAAGACCGCGACCAGCATTTCATCGCCAAGAATGACAAGGGCCAGACGGTTAACCGCTGGAATACGGTCGGCTTCCTGGCGGCTTCCGCAGCTTCCAACGAAGCCGGGTATCTCACCCATAAGGTTCTGCGCAGTTTAGGAGTCGTCGCACTCGACAACCAGGCACGCGTCTGACACGCACCGACGGTGGCAAGTCTTGCCCCATCATTCGGTCGCGGTGCCATGACCAATACCTGGATGGACATCAAGAATGCGAATGTCATTCTGGTGATGGGCGGCAATGCCGCCGAGGCGCATCCGGTGGGCTTCAAGTGGGTGGTCGAAGCCAAGGCGCATAACAAGGCCAAGCTCATTGTCGTCGACCCGCGCTTTACCCGCACGGCGTCGGTGGCCGACTATTACGCCCCGATCCGCTCCGGCACGGACATCGCCTTCCTGAACGGCGTGATCCGCTACATCCTCGAAAAAGGCCAGGTCCAGCACGAATACGTGAAGGCATATACCAATGCCTCTTTCATCGTGCGCGAGGACTTCAAGTTCGAGGACGGCCTGTTTAGCGGCTACAACGAGAAGGAACACAAGTACGACAAGACGAGCTGGGCCTACGAGCTCGACGACAAGGGCATGGCCAAGGTCGATGAGACCTTGCAAAACCCGCGTTGCGTGATCAACCTGCTCAAGCACCACGTCGAGCGTTATACGCCCGAAATGGTGAGCAGCATCACCGGCACGCCGCAAAAGCAGTTTCTCGAGATCTGCGAGATGCTGGCTGCGACGTCGGCGCCCGATCGTACCTTGACGAGCCTCTACGCCCTAGGCTGGACCCAGCACTCCATCGGCGCGCAGAACATTCGCGCCTTGGCGATGCTGCAATTGCTGCTGGGCAATATCGGTATGCCGGGCGGCGGCGTCAACGCGCTACGCGGGCACTCCAACATCCAGGGCTTGAGCGACCTCGGCCTGATGTCGGACTTGCTGCCGGGCTACATGACCATGCCCAAGGACGAGGACTTGGATCGTGCGACCTATCTGGACAAGCGCACGCCCAAGTTGCTGCGCCCGGGCCAGATGAATTATTTCGCCAATTATCCGAAGTTCTTCGTCAGTCTGATGAAGGCCTGGTACGGCCCCGCGGCGACCAAGGACAACGATTTTGCCTACGACTGGATGCCCAAGCTGGACAAGGTCTACGACGGCCTGCGCGTATTCGATTTGATGCACGAAGGCAAGATCAACGGCTATTTCTGCCAGGGCTTCAACCCGCTCGCTTCGTTCCCCAACAAGAACAAGCTGTCGGAGTCGCTTTCCAAGCTGAAATACCTGGTGGTGATGGACCCGCTGGCGACCGAGACGTCCGAGTTCTGGAAGAACCACGGCGAATCCAACGACGTCGATGCCTCCAAGATCCAGACCGAAGTTTTCCGCCTGCCGACGACGCTGTTCGCCGAGGAAGAAGGCTCGCTGGTCAACAGCTCGCGCTGGCTGCAATGGCACTGGAAGGGCGCCGATGCGCCGGGCGAATGCCGTACCGACGTGGCCATCATGTCCGACCTGTTCCTCAAGCTGCGCGAGATGTACAAGAAGGAAGGCGGCGCATTCCCCGACCCCATCCTCAATCTGCACTGGCCGTATCACGATGCCGAAGAGGCTACGCCTGAAGAACTCGCCAAAGAGTACAACGGCAAGGCGCTGGCGGACATCATGGACCCCAACGACAAGACCAAAGTGCTTATCAAGGCCGGGCAGCAGCTTTCCAGCTTCGCCCAGTTGGCCGACGACGGCACCACGTCCTGCGGTACCTGGATTTTCTGCGGCAGCTGGACCGAAGCCGGCAACCAGATGGCACGCCGGGATACGGCCGATCCGTCCGGTCTGGGCATTGCGCCGAACTGGGCCTGGGCTTGGCCGGCCAACCGCCGCATCCTGTACAACCGTGCATCGTGCGATCCGAGCGGCAAGCCTTGGGACGCCAAGCGCAAGCTCATCGGCTGGGACGGCACCAAGTGGGGCGGTTACGACGTGCCCGACTTCAAGGCGGATATCCCGCCGGGCGACGCCATGAACCCGTTCATCATGACCAACGAAGGCGTGGGACGTTTGTTCGCGCTGGACAAGATGGCGGAAGGCCCGTTCCCCGAGCACTACGAGCCTTTCGAAAATCCGCTCGGCACCAACCCCTTGCATCCCAAGGTGGTCAGCAACCCGGCGGCACGCGTGTTCGACAAGGATCGCGAGCATTTCGGCACCAATGCGGAGTTCCCGTATGTGGGCACGACTTATCGCCTGACCGAGCATTTCCACTTCTGGACCAAGCACTCGAAGATCAACGCTTCGTTGCAGCCGGAGCAGTTCGTCGAAGTGGGCGAGGCGCTGGCGCAAGAGAAGGGCATCGCTAACGGCGACCGTGTGATCGTGCGATCCAAGCGCGGTTACATCAAGGCCGTGGCCGTGGTGACCAAGCGTATCAAGGCGCTGGACGTGGCCGGCAAGCGCGTGCACCAGATCGGCGTGCCGATTCACTGGGGCTTTACCGGTGCGGCAAGGCAGGGCTTCCTGGCGAACACCCTGACGCCGTTCGTGGGCGACGCCAATACGCAAACGCCCGAGTTCAAGTCTTTCCTGGTCAACATCGAGAAGGACACGGACGGCAAGGTGCCGGCAGTGCCCGAAGCAACGGCATCTGCGACCATGAAGACGGCGGATGCCGGCGACGTCGATCTCGGCCGTCGCGGCTGGCTGTTCGGCCGCAAACGTAAGGAGGAAGTTTAATCATGGCGTTGCAATCGCTTGATATCTGGCGTCGCTCCGCCACGACCACGCCTTCGCCGCAGCAGCGCGAACCCATCGAGGTCGCCAAGCTGATCGACGTGACCAAGTGCATCGGCTGCAAGGCTTGCCAATCGGCGTGCCAGGAATGGAACGACGTGCGCGAGGAAATCGGCGTTAACGTCGGCACCTACCAGAATCCGCACGACTTGACGGCCAACAGCTGGACGCTGATGCGCTTTGCCGAGATCGAGGAAAACGGCAACCTGGAATGGCTGATCCGCAAAGACGGCTGCATGCACTGCGCCGATCCCGGCTGCTTGAAGGCTTGCCCGTCGCCCGGCGCGATCATCCAGTACAAGAACGGCATCGTGGATTTCGCCGAGGAAAACTGCATCGGCTGCGGCTATTGCATCAAGGGCTGCCCGTTCAACATCCCGCGCTTGTCCGAGAAGGACAACAAGGTCTACAAGTGTACCCTGTGCTCGGACCGCGTTTCCGTCGGCCTGGAGCCCGCCTGCATCAAGGCTTGCCCGACGCAGGCGCTGGTGTTCGGCAGCAAGGATGACATGAAGGACCACGCCGCCGAGCGTATTGCGGAACTGAAGGAACGCGGCTTCGAGAACGCCGGATTGTACGACCCGCAAGGTGTGGGCGGCACTCATGTGATGTACGTGCTGCATCACGCCGACAAGCCGGAGTTGTATAACGGTCTCGCCAAGGATCCGCAGATCAACCCGATGGTATCGATCTGGAAGGGCATCACCAAGCCGCTGGCCTTGATGGCGATGGCCGGGGCGATCCTGGGCGGGTTCTTCCACTACATCGGCATCGGTCCGAATGAGGTCGAGGAAGACGAAGAGGAGGAAAAGGCATGAGCGCCCATTCCGACAAGTACATCCAGCGTTACAACGCGGTCGAGCGGCTCAACCACTGGATGACGGCCATTACGTTCATCCTGTTGATGCTGTCCGGCTTCGCGCTGTTCCATCCGGCGCTGTTCTGGCTGACCAACCTGTTCGGCGGCGGTACCTGGACGCGCATCCTCCACCCCTACATCGGCGTGGTGATGTTCGTCTCGTTCAGCAGCCTGGCATTGCGTTTCTGGCATCACAACATTTTGAGTAAGAACGATATCCAGTGGCTGAAGCAGATGCAGGACGTGGTGCAGAACCACGAGCACAAGCTGCCGGAAGTGGATCGTTACAACGCGGGCCAGAAGTTGTTGTTCTGGACCATGGTGACGACAATCCCCCTGTTGTTGCTCACCGGCATCGTGATCTGGCAACCGTGGTTCACGCCGTTCTTCCCGCGGAATCTCGACCGATTCGCCGTGCTGTTGCACGCCTTCTGTGCATTCGTTATGGGCACCGGCATCATCGTGCACATCTACGCTGCGATCTGGGTCAAGGGCACCATGCGTGCCATGGTGCGCGGTACGGTCACTCGCGGCTGGGTGAAGAAGCATCATCCCGGTTGGTACAAGCGCATCGAGCAAGGCCAGGATCACTAATGTGGCTGGATCGCTGATGTCTATGGAACAGCCGATCAACTTTGTGCCGGGCGGGCTTGAAATCCCGTTCCTGCACGTGGCCGATGCAAATACGCTCTTTCTTGACCGTGCCCTGCGTTTTGAGCAACTGGCACCAGGGCATGCTGTCGAGGATTATTTGCGCTTCATGGCCACCGTTGCCAAGGGGCAGCATGCCGCTGTCTCGCAAATGGCTCGCCCCTGGTTGCCAACGCTGCAGGATGGACGGCCTCCGCTTTCGGTTGATGCCATCGGATTCGACAGCAATGCATGGCTAGGGAGTTTGCGTGCAGTAGTGGAGCAAGTGCTGCCGGCCTCGCCTACGGCCTTGCAAGCGCAATTTCAGCCGCTAGCAGACGCATCCGATACAACGTTGGTTGGATTGGCTCGAGCCTATTTCAGCAGCGAATTCATAGAAGATAACGTCGCGCTCATGCCTATCGTCGGGGCTGGGCTCCAGGTTTATTGGAGTGTCCTGGTGCAGCAACTGGCGCAAGTGCAAGCCTTGCCCTTACGAGGGCAGGCTGCGCTGGATTCGTGCCCGGTATGCGGTTCGATGCCGGTAGGCGGTATCGTTCGTAGCGGCGGTGCATCCCAGGGGCTGCGTTACCTGGCGTGCTCCCTCTGCGCAACGCAGTGGCATATGGAACGCATTCATTGCGTGGCATGCGGCGACAGTGCGAAGATCGGTTATTTTTCCATTGAAGGCGAGAATGGCGCAATACAGGCCGAGGCCTGCGATGCCTGCCATACCTATACCAAGCTCGGCCATGCAGAAAAATCGCCAGGATTGGAATTGGTGGCAGATGACGTGGCTTCGCTTGCGCTCGATGTCTTGATGGGAGAAGAGGGCTATCAGCGCTACGGGTTGAATTCCTGTCTCTTATTGTCGACTTAGGTCGGCCACTTTCTGTATCTATTCAACCGTATTTAGCAGACATCGCTCAATGAGGGCGATGTCACCGCTTTCCTTTTGGCATTCGCACATTGCAGAGCATTGTTTATCCGAGATCGACGCGGTCCGATATGTCAGCATTCGCACGTAACTAAGCGTGACGTGACAGTTCAGGACGGGACAGTGCGCCTCTAGTTTAGAGCGACATTTGACAGGAATCATGGCCCAGGCGCAAAGACAAATGTGCGTATGCTAGGGGATGTGAAAAGGCAGGGAAACTAGCTGTTCTGCTAGGTAACCGGGCCGAATGTGTATCGAGCATCGCGTGTCTTAACGACCTGTCCAAAGTGGGGTGATGGCTGCTGAGCCGGTAGGAGTGACGATCCTGGCAAAAATTTAGGTGTACCGTCAGGAATCGGCTTCCGGCCATATTTAAATAACGGACAATAGCCGATCCTAATTTAATAAGGTTTAGTGGTTGGTTTCCGTCGAGGATGAGCCGCTGGTAGTGCTTGTTTCATCTTTCTTGCGGCTCCACAAATGTTTCTTGCCGCTACGGTCCTGGCTGTGGGAGGTCGTATTGGCGGAGCTGTTATGCTCATCCTGTGCATCAGGCTTCTGATGCATCTTTTCGCTCTCCTGGTTGGCCGGGCTGTAACTGTTGGTCGTATCACGCGTATTGTTGTCTGCAAACGCGTAATTACCAATGCATAACAATATCATAGATGCGATTAATGATAATTTTCGCATTGCTATCTCCTTTTTCATTCGTTGGCAGGAAATCGCAATATACGAATAAAAATCACTTGTCACGGTTGGATGTCTCACATAACACCCCTGCAATTTTTGTAGGAGAGTTGTCTCTCTATAAAGACAGCATCAGTCCTTTCTAATCAATGAGTTGCTGATATAGGTAAAAAACCTGTCTTCAAACGACGACATTTATCCATATTTTAAAAGTTATTAATTCCGTAACCATTTGAAATTAAATGACTAATAAATTTGGCATGCATCATGCAATGGAACTGCTGAGCCTGTGCGGCTCGTCTCGGCAATAGCCAATCAACAATTAGTCGGGATTCCACCAGGATTAATCAAGGGAGAGGCAATATGAATTGTCTGATACAAACATTGCAGCACTGGATATCCAGGGCGCTGTATAGAATCTCTAGGGCAGATAAACAGCCGCTGGTTACCGGGCTGTTTCTGGCACTTTTTTCCATCACATTTTATCCCGTTGTAGAAGCTGCACCTCTTGGGGCCGCAACTGGCAACGAGTGGACTACTCCGTTGGGTACCTTGCAAGGTACCCGGTACAGTAATCTTGCCCAAATCACTTCTTCCAATGCTAACCATTTGGTAGAGGAGCGAGTGATCAAGACTGAGACCAAAGGCGGTCACGAAGGTCAGCCATTGGTGGTCAACGTCGGAGGCAAGATGCGGATGTTCGTCGTTACACCCTGGCCCAATCGGCTTATGGCTTTGGACATGACAGGGAAAACGCTGTGGACTTATACCCCTAATTCCTCTGAATATGCCCAAGGACAGGCCTGTTGCGACGTGGTGAACCGCGGAGCTTCGTATGCGGCAGGCAAGGTGGTGTATAGCCGATTGGATGGCGTCGTGATAGCGGTCAATGCCAGCACCGGTACTCTGGTATGGCAAACCCGCATCGGCAGCCTCAAAACCGGCGAAACGCTCACTGGCGCGCCCATCATCGCAGGCAGCAAGGTCATCGTCGGCAATGCGGGGGGGGAGATGGGGGTGCGTGGCTGGGTTCAAGCGCTCGATCTCACTACCGGCAAGCCAGTATGGAAGGCCTATAACACGGGGCCTGATGCCGAGGTGAAGATCAACGCCGCCAACAATTTCTACGCAAAGGACAAAGGTCCTGACCTCGGTAGCAGTACTTGGCCGGGCACGGCATGGAAGCAGGGCGGATCGACCACGTGGGCCTGGTTCACCTACGATCCTGACCTGAAGCTGGTGTTCTACGGCACGGCTAACCCTGGCGTATGGAATCCGGACATGCGGCCGGGTCCCAACAAGTGGAGTGCCTCGATTTTCGCCCGCAATCCCGATACCGGCGTCGCCAAGTGGGCTAATCAGCTCACTCCGCACGACGGCTGGGATTACGATGCGATGAACGAGAGCATCGTCGTCACGACGCCAGTTCCCTCAGGCAAGAACAAGGCGCTGGTGCATTTCAACAAGAACGGGTTCGCCTACATGCTGGATGCGTGGACGGGCCAAGTGGTGCAAGCGACACCGTTCGTGCATATCACCTGGGCTTCGGGATTCAACGTCGCGCAGGGCGCTCCGGACGTGATCCCGGAAATGGCCGCGCATGAAGGCGTGACGACCAACAACATCTGTCCTTCGCCGCTCGGCGGCAAGGAGTTCGCGCCTGCTTCATATTCGCCTCAGACGGGGATGTTCTACGTGCCTGGCATCAATTTCTGCAGCAATCTCCATCCCATCAAGGCCAACTACATCGCCGGTACGCCGTACATGGGGGCCGATACCCAATTCTCTCCGGATTGGCTTGATCCGGCAGCGGGTACCATGCGGCCCTTCGGCGAGCTGATCGCCTGGAAGCCGGACGGCAGTATCGCCTGGACGGTCCCGGAAACCGTGCCCTTGTTCAGCGGAACGCTGGCGACGGCGGGCAATGTGGTGTTCTACGGTACGCTGGACCGCAAGTTCCACGTGGTGGACGCGACCACCGGGGCGCCTTTATGGACCAAGGATCTGGAATGCGGTGTGATGGGTAACCCCATCACATATATGGGGGACGACGGCAAGCAGCGCGTGGCGGTCTACACCGGGATCGGCTGGCTGCCTGGCGGTTTCGTTGGCGGCCCATGCCCGGGCGAGAACGATGCCAACAAGGGATATGAAAGCGGCGCTGTGCATATCTTCAAGCTGATGTGAGCCGGAATCGAACGCATACAGGAGTGCAAACCATGAAACAACTAAGACATCAATTAAAGCTGGCGACAATGTTGGGGCTGCTGGTGGCGGGGTTGGCGGGAGCTTTCCAAAATGCCTTGGCGCTGGATGCTGCCGGTGAAGGCCGTCGTGCCTGGCTCAAGTACAACTGTTACGGCTGTCACGGCATGCGTGCCGGAGGTGGCATGGGGCCGGCGATTGCTGGGGAGGGCGAGGAAATCTATGAGGCGGTGACCTACGGCAAGGGCGAGGGGATGCCGGCCTATGGCACTTTAGTGAACGGCACGGAAATCGCCAACATGGCGACTTACTTGCGCAGTATCAACAGCAGTGGGGAGCCGATGTTCCTGCACTGGTGGGAGCTGGTGCCTACGCAATAAGGCGGGGTGTCGATGAAACGGCCTCGGCAATGTCCGGGGCTTTGTGATGTATTCGATGCGGTGTGTCGGCTCAAAGAGTTTCGAGCTTGTGGCATCGGAAGATGAGGGTGGTGGTGCCTGGGACGGGACTCGAACCCGTACAGCTCTCGCCGGCGGATTTTAAGTCCGCTACGTCTACCAATTCCGTCACCCAGGCGGAAAAGAGGCGTAATTCTACCTGAGTCGGCGCAGGCTGTAAGCATCGGAATGGGAATGAGCGGGCAAGCCGTTTGTCGGCGTATTCAGCCGTTCGTCACGGAAGCAATGTATTTTGGGGATGCTATGTCGATAATAATGTTGAATAAATCCGGTTGCGCGCCTTGCTCGCGGCCGGCCAAGAATCATAAGGGCAAACCCATCGAAAGATGGGGACGCAAAGTCTCCGGTCTAAGGAAGTTTTTCTACGATAGCGGGACCGCCGGCCAGCTCGAACACGAGCACCGTCAATCCGAGTTGTGCATGGAATGCACGCATGGAATTTTCACGCATGCCAGTGTTCCAATGGCTAGACGCCGCCATTCACGGAGCCCGCTCCTGCCGGGGGACTTGCGTTGCCGAACCTTCCGCTTCGGAGAGAAAGCGGATAACGTTTTGGAAGGGCAGCCATGAAAGACCAGTCCCAGTACATTCATCCCGACCAACTTTGCGTCGGGCTCTATGTTCATCTCGATTTGGGGTGGATGGACCATCCATTCACCTTCAGCAATTTCAAGATCAAGAACGAAGACCAGATCCGCAAGATTCGTGCGCTGCATTTGAAGCAGATTCGCTACGACCCCTTGCGTAGCGACACCGAGCCCTTGCTCGAGCGCACGATGCCGGTTCCCAAGTCCGCTGCTCCGCAACCGGTCAAGCAGGTCGATCCTGAAGCGCGTTCTCGCCGGATGCTCGCGCTCAACCAACTGGTGCAGAATTGCGAGCGTGACTTTGCAAGCGATGCCCATAAGGTGCGTAACATGACGCACAACCTGATGGCGCATCCGGCCAGTACGCGTAAGGATGCTGAGTTGCTGGTCGATCGGATGTTGAATTCGGTGATTACCGAGAGCGAAGTCGTGCTGCACGCTATCGGGAGCCAGCAATCGCAGAACGAAAACTACGTCCATGCGCTTAATGTCACTGTGCTCGCGCTGATGCTGGCGAAAACCATGGACATGTCAGTGGAAGATGTGCGTGAGCTGGGCCTGGCGGCGCTGTTCCACGATATCGGCAAGGCCGAAGGACCGACCAACAAGTCATTCATCGATATGCATTGCGAGCTCGGCGCACGGGCGGCTCAGCAAGCCGGATTTTCCGAGCGCATCGGCAAGATCATTTTGCAGCACCACGAATACGTGGACGGCTCAGGCCGACCCAAGCACCTTAAGGAATCCCAGATCGATCCGCTGGCGCGCCTGCTGGTCATCGTCAACGACTACGAAAACCTGTGCAATCCGCCCAATCCGGCAGATGCGATGATTCCTTACGAGGCGTTGTCGTATATGTACGTGTCCACGTCCCAGCGCTACGACGGCACGATCCTGCGCCTGCTCATCAAATCCCTTGGGGTTTATCCACCGGGTAGCATCGTGCAGTTGTCCAACGGCACCTATGGTATCGTCATGACCGTGAATCCGGCCAAGCCCTTGCTGCCCTACGTGTTGATCCACGAGCCCAAGGTATCGCGCGAAACGCCTGTGATCGTCGATCTGAGCGAGGAACCTGGACTCACCATCAAGCGTTGTCTCAGCCCCATCGAGCTTCCCGCTGATGTTTACGAGTACCTGAAGCCGCGTAAGCGCATCAGTTACTATTTCATTAAAAAGACAGAAGGCGATGCGCCAGAATCGGCACCAGCCGCCAACGATACACAGCCGGCGAAGACCGGAACACTCGCTTGATGCATGAAAATACGAACCAGGATCTAAACGAAGAAGAACCTTCTCTCTGGATACGCCGCTTCGTTCCAAGAATCGTCGAGGGCGGTCGGGTGCTGGATGTGGCATGCGGGGCAGGGCGGCACGCCCTCTTGCTGGCTCGGCTCGGCTATCGCGTCGAGGCGGCTGATCGGAATGCGACGGCCTTGGCTCGCTTAAGCGGCATCCATGGCATCCGTACCACTACGGCTGACCTCGAATCCGAGCCTTGGCCTTATGCGGGTCAGTTGTTCGATGGCGTTATCGTTAGCCGATACCTGCACCGCCCCCTGTTGCCGCTATTACCCGAAGTGCTCCGTCCCCAAGGCGTGCTGATCTATGAAACCTTTATGGAAGGTAACGAGCGTTTCGGCCGCCCCAGCAATCCCGATTTTCTGTTGAAGCGCGACGAACTGCTTGATGCTTTTTCAGGCCGCCTTCAGGTGGTCGCTTTCGAACAAGGTGTGGTCAATCGTCCGCAGCCCGCAGTCATTCAGCGCATATGTGCCGTGCGCGTCTGAACTGGTTGGGATTTATTGCGGGCGGCGCTATGATGCCGCCATACAGCATTCCTTATCCAACAATACTCAAGGATCACCACCATGCGTCGTTTACTTCTAGGTTTGACTGCACTTTCACTCAGCATTTCTGCATGGGCGCTCAACGTATCCGATCTCAGCAATCAAGAGGCGGCGGGCGGCTTGAAGGATGCCCTGATTCAGGGCGCTTCGGCAGCCGTGGGCAAACTGGGCGTGACCGATGGGTTTTTCGGTAATCCCAAGGTGAAGATTCCCTTGCCGGAATCGTTGCAAAAAGCCGAGAAGGCCATGCGCATGTTCGGCATGGGCAAACAGGCGGATGAATTGGTGCTGCGCATGAACCGCGCCGCCGAAGCCGCTGTGCCCGAGGCCAAGACGCTGTTGATCGACTCTGTGAAAAAGATGTCCTTGCAAGACGCAAAGGGGATTCTGACCGGTGGTGACGATGCCGCTACCCAATATTTCAAGAAAACGACTTCTGCACAATTGACGGAAAAATTCCTGCCTATCGTCACCAAGGCGACCGAAGATGTTTCTTTGGCTAAGCAATACAACAAGTTCGCCAAGAGCGGCGCCAAGCTCGGCCTGATCAAGGATGACCAGGCCAACCTGGAGCAGTACGTTACCCAGAAGGCTTTAGATGGGCTCTACCTGATGATGGCCGAGGAGGAGAAGGCTATCCGAAAGGATCCCGTTTCTGCGGGAACCAGTCTGATTAAAAAGGTCTTCGGCGCACTCGGCCAGTAACTTTTCATTGCTTTAAATGGCCGCCGGCAACAGGCGGTCGAACTCGCGCTTGACGACGTCGTAGCACTCGCAAGCGCGAGCTTCCAGGCCCAAACGATCGATCACGCGGATGCGGCCCCGGCAATACTGGATCAACCCTGCCGATTGCAGATGACCCGCAGCTTCGGTAATGCCTTCGCGACGTACGCCCAGCATGTTGGCGATGAACTCCTGAGTCATGATCATCTCGTTGGACGACAATCGGTCCAGATTGAGCAGCAGCCAACGGCACAGCTGCTGTTCCACAGAATGATGCCGGTTGCAGACTGCGGTTTGCGCCATTTGCGTGAGCAGCGCCTGGGTGTAACGTAGGAACAGGCTTTGCATGTCGCTGGATCCGTAGAACTCATCCTTGAGCAGCTTGCCCTTGAGGCGATAAGCGTGGCCGGCACTCTTGACCACGGTCTGGTTGGGCATGGATTCGCCGCCCATGAACAGGCAAATGCTCACCATGCCTTCGTTGCCCACGACGGCGATCTCGGCGGTCGATCCCGATTCGAGCAGGTAGATTTTGGACAGGATGGAAGTGGTGGGGAAATAAGCGTAACGCCATTTATCCCCCGGCTCTTGCAGTACTTGTCCGTGGCGCAACTCCACCAGTTCGAGTTCCGGATAAATGCGATCCTGCAATGCTTCCGGCAGGCAGGACAGCAGGTAATTCTGTTTCGGCGAATGTATGAACGCCGGTCTCGGGCGCCAGGGTTGCGTGGTAGATTGAGGTTGGTAAGCGCGAGCTAAGTTTTGCATCGTCATGACTCCTGATCAGTGGTTTCGATTTGTTCTAGGAAATCTCCTGCCCAACATCACTCGTTGAACACCTAGTCTGTTGAGTTACTAACACAGCAATACTCTTGCCAACTTTAATTTCTATTTAAATTCAAGTGCTTATATATTTATTGCGGGGTGGCGAATGTTGCCCGTGAGCGACTTATCATGTGTCCTGTAGCTCAACTTATTGTTTTTAAAGGAAAGGCACTGTCGTCAAATAAATACACTGTTTGAAAAGCTTGTTTATTCCCTGGACAAATTGGTTCGATGAGCCATCGATCAATGCGGGCGAACGTCTTTGGAAGTCATACAGTTATGCTGGAGGCGGGAAGCTAGCGAGGCGGCTTTCTGATAAAATTCCGGTTTTTACACACACTGAATTTTCCCCATGCTTCGAATTCGTGGCAGCGCCGCTCTCTCTCCCTTTCGCCTCGACAAAATCATCGCTGCGCTAAAAAGCGCCGCCCCCCGTATCAGCCACGTCTACGCAGAGTTCTGGCATTTCGCCCAAACGTCGCGCGATCTCACTCAGCCGGAAAGCGACGTGCTGCACCAGATTCTGACCTATGGCCCCAAGATGGCGGGCGAAGCGCCGGCAGGAGAGCTGTTCGTGGTCATTCCGCGACCCGGCACGATTTCGCCCTGGTCGTCGCGCGCTACCGATATCGCCAACCATTGCGGCCTTGAAGCCGTCAGCCGGTTGGAGCGCGGCGTGGCGTTCTACGTGCAGGCAGCGGACGGCCAGCCGCTTACGGACGTGGAAAAGCGCGCATTGCTGCCCTTGATTCACGACCGCATGACTGAAGCCGTGTTTCCTTCGCTGGATGACGCAGCACGTCTGTTCCAGACCGCAGCGCCTGCGCCGCTCTCCACCGTGGATATCCTGGGCGGCGGCAAGAATGCGCTGGTAGCGGCCAATGCCGACATGGGGTTGGCGTTGTCTCCCGACGAAATCGATTACCTGGTGGAAAACTTCATCCGCATCGGTCGCAACCCCACCGATGTTGAGCTCATGATGTTTGCACAGGCCAACTCCGAGCACTGCCGCCATAAGATTTTCAATGCCGATTGGATCATCGATGGTGTAGAGCAGGCGCAATCGCTGTTCGGCATGATCCGCAACACGCACAAGCTCAATCCGGGCAAGACCGTGGTGGCTTACTCCGATAATGCTTCCATCGTGCAGGGCGACGTGACGCAGCGCTTCTATCCGCGCGACGGCAAGTACTCCTATACCGAGGAAGAAATGCATTTCCTCATGAAGGTGGAAACGCATAACCACCCGACCGCCATTTCGCCCTTCCCCGGCGCTGCGACCGGCGCCGGCGGCGAAATTCGCGACGAAGGTGCGACCGGTTCCGGCTCCAAGCCCAAGGCGGGCTTGACGGGTTTCTCCGTCTCCAACCTTGCCATTCCCGGCTTCAAACAACCGTGGGAAGGCGATTACGGCAAGCCGGGCCGCATCGCTTCTGCGCTGCAGATCATGATCGACGGCCCGCTGGGCGGCGCCGCCTACAATAACGAATTCGGCCGTCCCAACATCGCCGGTTACTTCCGCACGCTGGAAGTCGAATCTGCCGGTGAAATGCGCGGCTATCACAAGCCCGTCATGCTGGCGGGCGGGATCGGCAACATCTCCGCGCAGCATTCCAAGAAGCATCCGATTCCCGCTGGCGCTTACCTGGTGCAACTGGGCGGCCCGGCCATGCTGATCGGTCTGGGCGGCGGCGCAGCATCCAGCATGGATACCGGTGCCAATGCCGAGAATCTGGACTTTGATTCCGTGCAGCGCGGCAACCCGGAGCTGGAACGTCGAGCGCAGGAAGTCATCGACCGCTGCTGGCAACTTGGCGAGGCGAATCCCATCCTGGCGATCCATGACGTCGGCGCGGGTGGTCTTTCCAACGCTTTCCCAGAACTGGTGAACGACGCCGAACGCGGTGCCCGGTTCAAGCTGCGCGACGTGCATAACGAAGCGCCGGGCATGTCGCCCAAGGAACTGTGGTGCAACGAAGCGCAAGAGCGCTACGTGCTGGCGGTGGCCAAAGAAAACATCGAGCGCTTCAAGGCGATCTGCGAGCGTGAGCGCTGCCCATTTGCCATCGTTGGTGAAGCGACCGAAGAGCGCCATTTGACAGTGGAAGACGCACATTTCGGCAACAACCCGGTAGACATGGATCTTTCCGTGCTGCTCGGCAAGCCGCCCAAGATGACGCGCAACGTGGCTCACGTTGCCAAGCAACTGCCTGCCTTCGACGCCTCCAATATCGACCTGGCCGATGCGGCCAAGCGTGTGCTGCAATTGCCGGGCGTGGCCGA
Organism: Novimethylophilus kurashikiensis; assembly: GCF_003112435.1. Lineage (GTDB taxonomy): Bacteria > Pseudomonadota > Gammaproteobacteria > Burkholderiales > Methylophilaceae > Novimethylophilus > Novimethylophilus kurashikiensis. Next base: position 62,503 of record NZ_BDOQ01000021.1, on the reverse strand, counting down.
CAAGACTTTCCTCATCACCATCGGCGACCGCACCGTGACCGGCATGGTGGCGCGCGACCAGATGGTCGGCCCGTGGCAGATTCCCGTGGCCGATGTGGCGGTGACGCTGACCAGCTACCAAACTTATCGCGGCGAAGCTTTTGCCATCGGCGAAAAAGCGCCGCTGGCACTCATCGACGGCCCGGCCTCCGGTCGCATGGCGATCGGCGAATCCATCACCAATATTGCTGCGGCCGACATCGGCGAATTGAGTGAATTGAAGCTCTCGGCCAACTGGATGGCCCCGGCAGGGCATCCCGGTGAAGACGCCGCCTTGTATGACACGGTACGTGCCGTCGGCATGGAGTTGTGCCCGCAACTGGGCATCAGCATTCCCGTCGGCAAGGATTCAATGTCGATGAAGACAGTGTGGGACGAAAACGGCGAGAAGAAGGCCGTGACGGCACCGATTTCGCTGGTGGTGACCGCATTCGCACCCGTGGCCGATGGCCGCAATACATTGACCCCGCAACTGCGTAGCGACAAGGGCGAGACGCGCTTGATCCTGGTCGATCTGGGCGCCGGGAAAAATCGCTTGGGTGGCTCGGCTCTGGCGCAGGTTTACGCGCATACCGGCAATGCAGCGCCCGATGTCGATAGCGCCGATGCACTCAAGGGTTTCTTCAGCGCGGTCCAGCAGCTTAACCGCGACGGCAAGATTTTGGCCTACCACGACCGTTCCGACGGCGGACTGTTTACGACGCTGGCAGAAATGGCGTTCGCCGGCCATCGTGGCGTGAATGTCGTGCTCGATGGTTTCGCCGGCAATAATGCTGCGGCAGCGCTTTTCAACGAAGAACTCGGCGCTGTGCTGCAAGTGCGGGCGACCGATGCAGCTGCCGTCGTGCAAGCGTTCGAGCAGGCCGGTCTCAAAGGCATGACGCACGACATCGGCGGAATTGCCGACGATGACCATGTTCGCTTCAGCTTGGGCGGCAAGGAAATCTACGGCGAGCGCCGCGTGACGCTGCAACGCTGGTGGTCGGAAACCACCTGGCGCATGCAAAGCCTGCGCGACAACCCGGCTTGTGCCCAGCAGGAATACGACCGTATTCTCGATGCCGCCGACCCCGGCATGCATGCCGCGCTGACCTTCGATATTAATGAAGACGTGGCGGCACCTTACATCGCTACAGGCAAGCGTCCCAAGATGGCAGTCCTGCGCGAGCAGGGCGTCAATGGCCAAGTAGAAATGGCAGCGGCCTTCGACCGCGCCGGTTTCGAAGCCCACGACGTGCACATGAGCGATGTGATCTCTGGCCGTGTCAGCCTCAAGGACTTTGCCGGGCTGGTGGCCTGCGGCGGCTTCTCCTACGGCGATGTGCTGGGTGCGGGCGAAGGCTGGGCCAAATCCATCCTGTTCAACGGCCGTGCCCGCGACGAGTTTTCAGCGTTCTTCCAGCGTGGCGATTCGTTTGCCTTGGGCGTGTGTAACGGCTGCCAGATGATGAGCAACCTGCACAGCATCATTCCGGGCGCCGAGCATTGGCCGCATTTTGTCCGAAATAAATCGGAACAGTTCGAGGCACGCTTCGCCATGGTCGAAGTGCTGCCGTCGCCGTCCATCTTCTTCCAGGGCATGGCCGGAAGCCGCATGCCGATTGCCGTCGCGCACGGTGAGGGTTTTGCGGAATTTTCTGACCAGTCCGCGGTCGAATCGGCGTTGCAGCAACAACTCGTTGCCATGCGATACGTGGACAACACCGGCAAGCCGACCGAAACCTATCCGTTCAACCCGAACGGGTCGCCGCTGGGCGTGACCGGTTTGACCACGGCGGACGGACGGTTCACTATTGCAATGCCGCACCCGGAGCGGGTTTTCCGCGCGGTGCAGCATTCATGGCGACCGGACGGTTGGACTGAGGATGGGCCGTGGATGCGGATTTTCCGTAATGCACGAAAATATGTGGGTTAATTAAATTAGAAAGTTAGGAGAGCGCAATTGAAATTTCTTAAGGCATGGATTTTGGCAGCAGTGCTGGCGCTGCCGTATGCTTCGTACGCAATGACCGACGACCAGCAAGTGGCTTTGTCCGAAGCCATCGAACAGGGCGATGCCAAGACAGTGGCCAAGGTGCTGGATGAAGGCGTGGATATCAACGAGAAGGTCTTCGCCTGGTCCTGGCTTCAGGTAGCTTCCAACAAGAATCAATTGCCAATCGTGAAGATGCTGGTGGAGCGCGGTGCGGAGCTTAACTACAAACATCCGATCACCAAGATGACCGCGCTGTCTCTGGCTGCCGTTGATGGCCACACCGACATCGTCAAATATCTGCTTTCCAAGGGTGCCGACCCCAACATCAAGCTGCGTGGCAACGTTTCCGTCGTGCGCGTGGTACGTGACGAAGGCAATACTGCAATGGCCGAACTCTTGATGCAAAACGGCGCCAAGGACGACGGCTGCAAGGAAGAGAAGTGCTTCTAATCTGAAGTCTTTACACCAAGGAGTGCTGCAACTTTAGGAACACGGCGCAGAATAATGAAGAACATTTTCCTGGGGGTCGCAGCACTTTTCGGTGTTGCCAATTTCGCTGTGGCTGCCGACGGTAACGTTAGCAGCCACATTCGTATTCTGGCGGCCTCATGCGCCGCCTGTCATGGTCACGACGGCAACAGTGTCGGCGGAACGCCGGTGCTGGCCGGTCTCGATCCCAATTATTTCATTGCCCAGATGCAAGCTTTTCGCGACGGCTCGCGGGGAGCGACGGTTATGCAGCATCATGCCAAAGGGCTAACGCCGGAAGAAACCGATCTTTTGGCTAAGTACTTTGCCGCCCAGCCGCGCAAGACGCCGGCCACACCCATGCCATTGGGAGACTTGATGTGATGCAGCGGCGCGATTTCCTCAAGCTTTTGGCCGCGGGCAGTGCCCTCGGCTTATTCCCCGAACTTGCCAAGGCTGGCGAAGCACAGGGCCGAGTCGTCATCGTTGGTGGCGGATACGCGGGTGCCACGACGGCAAAATACCTCCGGTTGTGGGGCGGCAGTGCGCTTGAAATCATCCTGGTGGAGAAGAACACCACCTTTGTTTCCTGCCCCATGAGCAACCTGGTGTTGGGCGGCAGCAAGCGTATCGGCGAGCTGACATTCAACTACTCCGGCCTCGACGCTTACGGCATCAAACGACTGCACGAAATGGTCACGGGTATCGACCCCGAGCGGCGCAAAATCATGGTGGAAAGCGGCGACGAACTCACCTATGACCGTCTCGTGCTTGCCCCTGGCGTAGATTTCCTCTGGGATAAATTGCCCATGCTCGCTTTGCCAGAGGCGCAGGAGCGTATTCCCCATGCCTGGAAAGCCGGGCCGCAGACCGTCAATTTACGCAAGCAGCTCGAAGCCATGCCTGACGGCGGCGTATTCGCGATCAGCATTCCCTTGGCGCCTTACCGCTGCCCGCCGGGGCCGTACGAGCGTGCTTCCCAAGTGGCGTATTACCTCAAGCAGCACAAGCCTAAGTCCAAGGTGCTGGTGCTGGACGCCAATCCGGAAATTGTCTCCAAGAAAGGTTTGTTCACCAAGGCTTGGGCCGATCTTTACCCGGGCATGATCGAATATCGCCCCAACAGTGCAGTGACCGAGGTGGATGTGCAGAGGCGCATTGCCAAGACCGAGTTTGAGGCCGTGAAAGCGGACGTACTCAACGTCATTCCGCCGCAATCTGCAGGGGGCATCGCCAAGTCGATCGGCGCAGCTAACGTCAATGAACGTTGGTGCGAGGTGGATTTCCTCACGTATGAATCGAAGCGCGTGCCTAACGTGCACATCCTTGGTGATTCCGTATCCGCGGCGTTGCCGAAATCGGCGCATATCGCCACTTCCCAGGCGAAAGTCTGCGCCAGTGCCATTGCTGCATTGCTGTCGGGCCAAGCGACTGATCCGCAGCCGGTGTTCGCCAATACCTGTTATAGCTACGTCACGGACAAACTCGCCATGCATGTCGCCAACGTTTATCGCTATGATGCGGTCAAACAAGTCATGCTGCCGGCCGAGGGCGGCGGTGTTTCCGACAAGCCGAGCGAGATGGAGGGCAACTATGCGCAGTGGTGGGCCAAGAATATCTGGAGCGATGTCTTATCTTAGTCGGCGCTACTTGGCTGTAGCGGCCTTGCTGATGGCGCTCGCAATCCTGCCAGCGGATGCCGGTTTGCAGGAAGTGACACCGCTTCCCGATGACCCTGCCAAAGCCTTGATTCTTCCTCCGGGATTCAAGCTCAACGTATTCGCCAAGCTCCCCGGCGCCGGAGCCGATTATTTCCGTGGACCCCGCTTTATGGCCTTTGGGCCTGATGGCAATCTTTATGTGTCGCTGGGCGGCGATAAGCGGGTGGTCATGCTGCCGGATGCCAACCATGATGGCAAAGCCGACGAAACAGTACTGGTGGCAGATGGTCTCAATATGCCTCAAGGCCTGGCCTTCCTTAATGGACAATTGCTGGTCGCCGACCAGGATGAAGTGATCCGCCTTGAACGCAAGGATGGGCAATGGCCGGCTACGAAAATCACGCCTTTGATCACCGGCCTGCCCAGCGGTGGCCACACCATGAAAACCCTCAAGCTGGGGCCGGATGGGCTCCTGTATTTGAATATCGGTTCGAGCTGCAATGTTTGCGTTGAAGACAATCCGTTGCGGGCAACCATTGCTAGATACACCATCGACGGAAAACCTGCTGGATATCTTCCCACGGTAGGTATGCATGCAACCTCGCCCATCTGGGCCACCGGCTTGCGCAATTCCGAGGGCTTCGACTGGCAACCCAGGACGCAGGCCATGTTTGCCACCAACAACGGCAGCGACATGCGCTCGGACAAGAAGGGCGGGGTGCCTATGGACGATTTGCCGCCGGAGCATTTCAACTTGATCGAAGGGGGCGGTCAGTACGGCTGGCCGTATTGTTGGGGAAATCGTTTTTCCGACCCTAACTTCCCAGGTCCGACCGGTTTTTGCGAAAAAATGACGCCACCGGCGATCACATTCCCTGCTCATGCAGCGCCGCTCGGCATGACTTTTCTCGGCAAGGCCAATGTGGCAGAGGACTACAAGAACGATGCCTTGGTCGCCCTGCACGGCTCATGGAATCGCAAGCAGCCGAGCGGCTACAAGGTGGTTCGCGTGCACTTCAAGGATGGCAAACCGGTTAGCGTCGCCGACTTTGCGACTGGGTGGTTGGGAGATAAGGGGGCCTGGGGGAGACCTGTCGATCTCACCGTCGGGCCGGACGGCGCAGTTTATTTATCGGATGACCGCGCTGGTATGATTTACCGTATTACGTACTCTGGAGTTCAACCATGAAATTCCGCCATTGGGGCTTGGCTGCCGGCCTGTTGGCAGCATCGCTCGGTTCAGGCGTCGCCCAAGCCGATCCGGCAGGACGTGTCGCAGTCTATATCGCGCCGCAGTATTACGACCACGAGGTAAAGCTCTGGCATTTCTACTACAGCTACTGGGTTAACCAAGGCCAGGCGCTGGAGCAGCCCGCGCTGGAGGCATTCAAGCCGGCCTTTGCGGAAACCGATCTCTGCCATGCCCGCGGTACGGCGGATGTGGTCGTCGAGCTCAAGCCGCATCTCTTCTACAACCCGCATATGACGACTTATTTTGCCGACGTGAAGGCCACGGTGTTTTCCGGCAGCGGCAAGCCGCTAGGCATCTACAAGGGAGAGGCACAGACGCTGGGTTTCCTCGATGTGGTGCCGGCCGCCAAGGTGCATCAGGTGTATCGCCAGGCGATGAACGATCTGGTCAAGCATATTCAGGCAGATGCGACGGTGATGAGCCTGGCGCAAAAAGGCTTGCCTGAGTCAGAAACTAAAATGCCTTGTGAAATGGCGAGTGTGCTCCCCACGAAATAATTGATGAAAGGAAAAAAACGCATGTACAAACTTCAACACCTTACTCGATCCATCCTGACTGCATTCGGCCTTGCCGCTGCCACAACCGCGATGGCAGCACCGGAAACCGTTACCGGACTGAAAACGCCCGAATCGGCCTTGGCCGTAGGCGGCAAGATCTACGTCTCGGAAATCGGCGAGTTCGGCAAGGACGGCGATGGCCAGATCAGCGTCATCGAAAACGGCAAAGCCAAGCCGTTTGCAACCGGGATGGACGATCCCAAGGGTTTGGCCTACAACAAGGGTAAGCTATATGTGGCCGACAAGATGCGCATCCTGAGCGTTGAGCCTAACGGCAAGTGGAAAGTTTTTGCAGCAGCAGAAGCTTTTCCGGTTAAACCACAGTTCCTCAATGACCTGACATTCGATAAAGCCGGGAATTTGTATGTCTCGGACAGCGGTGACCTCAAAGGCAAGGGCGGCGCGGTATTCAAGGTAACGCCGTCCGGCAAGGTGAGCACCGTGGTGGACTCGGAAGACAAGCGGGTGCTGGCGCCAAACGGATTGCTTCCGGACGGTGAAGGCAACTTGCTGATGGTCGATTTCTTCTCCGGCGTGCTTTACCGGATCACCATCAAGACCGGCAAGATGGTGGAAGTGGCCGAGGGCTTCGGTGGTGGCGATGGGGTAGTGCGTGACCGTGAAAACCGCATCTGGGTGAGCGACTGGAAAAACGGCCGGGTGTTCATGCTCAAGTCGGACGGTGAGCTCAAGCTGGTCAAGGACGGCTTCAAGGCTTCTGCCGATATCGCCTTGTCGCAAGACGGCAAATACATCCTGGTGCCGGATATGAAGGCCGGCGAACTGGTGTGGCTGCCGGCAAAATAAGTATCAGAAATACACTTCCACGACACCATCGCTCTTGGCGATGCCCTTGATGATCTGCCCCGACCGGGTTTTGACGGCAACGACTTGCCCGGTCGCGGCGTTTCCCATCGCCGTACCTTCCGAACTGACCTTGAAACCGGCGCCCTGCGCCACGAGCGTCACCTGTTGCCCTTGACGGATAATGAGTGCTGCCTTGAGTTGCTCGGGCCTTAGCACTTCGCCGGCCTGGATGTTGAGCGTAGCAGTACGGCCGATGATCTGATCGGGATTGCTGAACGCGCCGTTGGGATACTGCGTCAAATCGCGCATTTGCAATTCGAGATCGTCCTGGGCAATGGCTTGCCCGCGAGCGATGGGGTGGGCGGCGACCAGAGCGTTTCCCGAAACGCGGACCGTGACCGGGACATAGATCGACCAACTGGATGGCGCACGGCAACGCACGCCGATGCTGGCCCGACCCCAAAGCTTATTGCCGCTAGGCAGCCAGGTTTCCAGGTTGTCGCATTTGCCGAGACGAAGCCGCGAGTCCAGCGGCGTTACAGAGACGTTGACGGTGTTGCCGGCGCCTGTTGCGCTCTGTAATACGAAACGTTCGACGGCGGCGACAATGGCGTCATGAGATTGCAATTCGCCTGCCGCGGCTGTGGTGAAGAGTAAGCTGAAGGCCAGCGCAATAAAGGGCTTGCACGAGGTCATTGTTTCATGACAATCTTTAAGTCATTCCGCATATAAGGCTTTCCGTCGTCAAGCATCGGCGGAAATTGATTCTAACCCGAACCAGGCTCCCTCGCAGCGTATCACAATGGCAAATACACAAACTCCAATAGAAATTGCCCGCCAGACTCTCAAGAATCTCGCTCTCAGCAAGGTACCTCCCACCCCTGACAATTTCCGTCGCGCGTATGAAGAAATTAGCGGCATCAAGTCAGAGGATCCGGTTCAGGTCTTGATTCGGCTGCTGAAGGAAGCCGGCCGAGGCCGTCCCAAATTCGCCAAGCTTTCGACCCAGTTGCAGCAAGCTTCAAGTGCGTCCAATCTCGCCGATATTGAGGCCCTGCTGCGGCAATTGTTACCGAGCGGCAAGGATGGGGAGCCCGGCCATTGGGGTGAGTTGCTGCGCGACCTGATTCGGGAATTGGAAATTAGCCGCCCTGGCATGAGCATCAGCAAGAAGAAGGACGGGCTGGAGCGTCTGCTGACTAATTTTGGCGCTGACGTCAATGTGCTGGAGGAAAAAATTCTAGCCCTGGTTGCCTCCTGGAAAAGCGGCGGAAAAGCAGCAGAGCCGCTGGTTGAAGAGAGTGAACCCGTGGCCGCTGCCGCAGCGCAGCCGACAACAACCGGCGCTCCGTTACCCTCGTCTTCGCTTGCTGGACAATGGCGGGACTTGCTGGTTAAGACACTCGAATTCGGCCTGCTTTCGCAGCTTAAATATCTGCCCGAACTCGCCCGCAATGCCCAACAATTATTAGAACAAGCCAAGGCCGCCGCGACTGATAAGCAGGTTACCAAGCTGGCCGAGGACTTCAAGGCGTTCTGGTACAAGCTGGAAATGAACAGCGATGCCCAATTCCGTCTGCACGAGGAATTGCTGCAGGTGATGCGCCTGCTGGTCGACAATATGAGCGAGCTAGTGGTGGACGACCAATGGCTGCGCGGTCAGACGCAAATGTTGCGCGAGATCATCGAAAAGCCGCTCGACATCGAAGTGCTCTACGACGCCGAAAGCAGCTTGAAGGAGCTGATCTTCAAGCAGGGCAAGCTGAAGCACGGGCTGATCGAGGCGCGCGAGACATTGAAGCAAATGGCGGCGAGCTTCGTCGAGCGCCTAGCTGAAATGACCGAGAACACCGGAGAGTTTCACGACAAGATCGGCGGTTATCAGCAGCGTCTCAGCAAGACGGAAGATATTGCGGAGCTTAACGTTATCCTCGACAGCATCATGCAGGATACCCGGGCTATGCAGCTCGACGCGTTACGAGCCCGGGATCACTTGCAGGCTTCGCAAAAAGAAGTACGCGATGCCGAACAACGTATCGAGCAACTTACCACCGAGTTGATGCAACTGAGTGAGGTGGCGCATCAGGACTTCCTCACCGGTACGCTCAATCGACGCGGTATGGAAGAGGCGTTCATGCGCGAATTCAGCCGAGCAGAGCGCGCCAGTCAGCCCATCAGTATCGCTTTGCTTGACGTGGATCACTTCAAGAAGCTTAACGACTCCCTAGGGCATGACGCCGGCGACGTGGCGTTGATTCATCTCGCCAAGGTAGTCAAAAGCACGCTGCGTCCCACAGATGTGCTCGCCCGGTACGGCGGCGAGGAGTTCGTCATCATCCTGCCGCAAACCGACCAGGACGGCGCCATTGCCATCATGTCTCGGGTGCAGCGCGAGCTGACCAAGAATTTCTTCCTGCACAATAACCAGAAAGTGTTGATCACTTTCAGCGCCGGGGTCGCCGAGCGGCAGGGCCAGGAACAGCCGGAAGATGTCATCAAACGTGCCGACCTGGCGTTGTACGAGGCCAAGCATGCTGGCCGCAATCGCGTGATCGGAGCGGCTGCGTAAGCGTTTGCCGCTCTCCGGCAAGGGCTTGCCGTTTTTCTTGCCGATTCTTTTCTTTTCTCCCCTCAAAACCTAGATCTGACGCCATTCTTGATGGATGGCACAGTATCTGCTTGTGACTGCCTATCCGTAATCGGGAATAGTAGTGACATGGCAATCATGACGGCATTGGACAAGACGCTCTCTTTTCAGGAAAAAGCCCTGAATCTGCGTACCTATCGCCAGCAGTTGTTGGCTTCCAACATCGCTAATGCCGATACTCCCAACTACAAGGCTGTGGATATCGATTTTGCCAAGACGCTGCAACAGGCCCAGGCCGGCCGCGGCATGAGCGTGGATCTCACTAAGACTTCGCCCATGCATCTCGACGGCAACAATACGGCGATGGGGGATGTTAAGCCCATGTATCGCACCTCTGTGCAGCCCAGCATCGACGGCAACACGGTGGATAGCAACATCGAGCAGGCCCAATTCTCCGAGAATGCATTGAATTACATGGCGACGCTGCAATTCGTGAACGGTCAGTTCAAGGATATGCAGGAAGCGCTGCGAGGAAATAACTAATGGCTCTCTTCCGGGTATTCGATATCGCGGGGTCTGCAATGACGGCGCAGTCCATGCGACTCAACGTGGTGGCCAGTAACATGGCCAACGCCGATAGCGTGACCAGCTCCAACGGCCAACCGTATCGTGCCAAGCAGGTGGTGTTTGAAGCTCGTCCGCTTAACAGTGCTGCTCCCAAAGGGGTGGCTTCGGTAGCAGTCGCCAAGGTCGTCGACGACCCGTCTCCCATGAAGATGGTCTACGACCCCAAGAATCCGTACGCCAACGGCGATGGTTACGTCACCATGCCCAATGTGAACGTGGTGGAAGAGATGACCAACATGATTTCGGCTTCCCGCTCCTACCAGGCGGATGTCGAAATGATGAATACGGCCAAATCCATGATTCAGCGCACCTTGACGCTGGGTCAATAAGGTTTTTAGGAGGTAAATAAATCATGACAGCTGCCGTAACGGGAACCACGGGTACCTCGTCGAGCGCCACGACCAGCACGACCAAAAGCGCTGCGCAGGAGCAGGAGGATCGCTTCCTCAAGTTGCTGGTGACGCAAATGAAGAACCAGGATCCGCTTAATCCCCTGGATAACGCTCAGGTGACCTCGCAAATGGCGCAGTTGAGCACCGTGACCGGGATCGAAAAACTCAACGCAACCTTGTCGGCCTACAGCGAAGCCCAGTCTTTCCAATCGGCTAGCCTCATCGGGCATACCGTGTTGGCGCCCGGCAGCTTCCTCACCTTGACCACGGCGGGCGCAGTGGCAGGTGCCGATCTTGATACTGCGGCCGATAAGGTGACTGTCAGCATCATGGACGACAAAAATAATGTCGTCCGCACCATGGAGCTTGGTAAAAAGGATTCGGGTACGTTCGCATTCACCTGGGACGGCAAGAAGACCGATGGCGCGCAGGCGGCTACCGGCAACTACTCTTTCAAGGTCAAGGCTACGCTGGACGGCCAGGCCGTAAGCTCGACAGCGTTGGCTGTCGGTCCTGTCAACAGCGTGCTGATGAGCAGCACGGGGTCGACGTTGAATGTGACCGGCTTGGGTGAAGTTAACCTGAGCGACGTGCGTCAAGTGATGTAACCAAGGAGAAACAGCATGGGTTTCCAGCAGGCATTGAGCGGTTTGAATGTGGCATCCAAGGATTTGGACGTCATCGGGCACAACGTTGCCAACTCGAGTACGGTGGGCTTTAAGTCGGGCGAGGCGCAATTTGCCGACGTGTTTGCGGCGTCTCTCGTTGGTGCCGGCGCTTCTCCTGTGGGCTTGGGCGCGAAGTTGGCCACGGTGGTGCAGCAATTTACCCAAGGTAACGTGACCACGACCAACAATCCGCTCGATGTTGCCATCAACGGCGGCGGCTTTTATCGGGTCAGCAACGGTGGCGCCGTGACCTACACGCGTAACGGCCAGTTCGAGCTCGATAAAAACGGATTCATTGTCACCAGCACGGGACAAAACCTGACGGGTTATGCAGTGACGCCCTCCGGATTGATCAACACGGGTGCGCTCACCAACCTTCAAGTTAATACTGCCAGCATTTCACCGCAGGTGACCGGCGGGGCGACTAGCGGAGCCAAGGGGATCCAGGCTTTGCTTAACCTCGATTCCAGTGCGCCGATCAATACCTCGACCTTTGATTACACGGACCCGACGACTTACACCAAGTCGACCTCGTTGACTGTTTACGACACTCTGGGATCGGCACACACGTATTCGATGTATTTCGTAAAAACCGCTTCCAATACCTGGCAAGTCAATACCACGCTGACCAATCCGGCCGGTGTGACGACAGACCTTTCCGCGGGCGGTACCGCACCGCTGACGACGTTGACGTTCGATACGGCGGGCGTGTTGACTGCGGCGATGCCGGCTACTCAAGCCACTATTCCCGATGCAACCGTTTTGCAAACCGGGGCTGCGGATCTTACTTTCCCGGTCGATTTCACCGGTACCACGCAGTTCGGCGGCAGTTTCAGCGTCAACTCCTTGACGCAGGATGGCTACGGAATGGGGCAGCTAAGCGGCTTTTCCATCAGCAAGGACGGCATCATCCAGGGCCGATACACCAACGGCCAATCCAAGAACCTGGGGCAAGTCGTGTTGACCTCGTTCCGCAACCCGCAAGGCTTGCAGCCGTTGGGCGACAACCAGTGGGCGGAAACTTCGACCTCTGGTATCCCGTTGATCGGTACACCAGGTTCTTCAGGCTCCTTCGGCGCGCTGCAATCGTCGGCAGTCGAAGATTCCAACGTCGACTTGACTGGTGAACTGGTCAATATGATCACCGCCCAGCGCAACTACCAGGCCAACGCGCAGACCATCAAGACGCAGGATCAGGTCATGCAAACGCTGGTGAACCTGCGTTAACCGGGATAGGGCCGAACGGTAATGGATCGACTGCTCTACATCGCCATGAACGGTGCCAAGCACAGCCTGTATCAACAGGCAGTGACTTCGCACAACCTGGCGAACGTATCCACCAACGGGTACAAGGCGCAGAACGGTGCTTTCCGTGCCTTACCGGTGTTCGGTCCGGGCGAGGCCACGCGCACTTTCGTTGTCGATTCCACCCCTACGGCCAATTTGTCGAGCGGCGTGCTGCGTACCACGGGCCGTCCGCTGGACGTGGCGATTCAAGGCAGCGGTTGGATCGCAGTGCAGGACGCCAAGGGCAAAGAGGCTTATACCCGCAACGGCAGTTTGCAGATGACCTCCAGCGGTCTCCTGATCACCAGCAATGGCCAGACTGTTGTAGGCCAGGACGGCCCGATCACGGTGCCTGCCGATTCTGAAATCAACATCGGCAAGGACGGCACGATTTCCGTCATTACCAATAACCAGTACAACGCTGCCGTGACCATCGGTCGCATCAAGCTGGTCAGTCCTCCCGATGCCAATATGGTACGGGGCGATGACGGCTTGTTCCGCCAAAGCAACGGCCAGGCCGCTCAGGCGGATGCCGGTGTAAACCTTGCAGCCGGCGTGCTGGAGTCGAGTAACGTGAGCGCGGTCGATGCCTTGATCGGCATCATCGACCAATCGCGCTTTTTCGATATGCAGATCAAATTGATGCAGACGGCCGACGAGAACGCCAACCGCGCGTCGCAGGTCATGAGCCTGACGTCTTAACGAACGAGGATAGCCAACCATGCTTAGATCGCTTTGGATTGCCAAAACCGGGATGGAGTCCCAGCAAACCAATATTGACGTCATCTCCCATAACTTGGCCAACGTAGCGACCAATGGTTTCAAACGCTCGCGTCCGGTGTTCGAGGACCTGATCTACCAAACCTTGCGCCAGCCTGGTGCCCAGGCTTCCCAGCAAAACCAGATTCCGTCCGGTCTGCAGTTGGGTACCGGTGCTCGCCCGGTAGCGACCGAGCGCATCCATATCCAGGGTAACCTGCAACAGACCGGCAATTCGCTCGATCTCGCCGTCAGCGGCAACGGTTTTTTCCAGGTCCAGCTTTCTGACGGTACGCTGGCTTATACACGCGACGGTTCTTTTCAGGTCAACAGCGAAGGTACCGTGGTGACCGCCAACGGCGATATCCTGCAACCGCAGATTACGATCCCGAACGATGCTATTTCCGTGACCGTCGCCAAGGACGGCACCGTGACCATTGTGCAGACCGGGAACGTGACCTCGACCCAGGGACCGATCCAGTTGAGCAATTTCATCAATCCGGCCGGCTTGCAAAGCGTGGGCGACAATTTGTACCTGGAAACGGTGGCTTCGGGTACGCCCAATACTTCCAACCCCGGTTCCAATGGCTTAGGTTCGCTCAACCAGGGTTTCGTGGAAACCTCCAACGTCAATGTGACGGAAGAACTGGTCAACATGATTACTGCGCAACGCGCGTATGAAATCAATTCCAAGGCGATTACCGCTTCGGATCAAATGCTGCAGCGCCTGGTACAGATGTAATTGGTGCGGAGTAACTGGTGCAGAGGTAAGGAGTTTATGATGCAAAGCTTGGTTAAATGTTCGATTCTGGCTGCCGTGGTGATGCTGACGGGGTGCAATACCGATCCGTCCACATCCGTCCAGCAGCCCATGACCATGCGCCCCAATCCCCAGCCTGCGGCGCTGCCTGCGGACGGGGCAATTTATCACGCTGCCAATAGCCGGCCATTGTTCGAGGACAGACGTGCTCGTTTCGTCGGGGATACGATTACGGTCACCTTGATTGAAAAAACGGCAGGCAGTACCAGTAATGCGGATAATTTTACCCGTACGGGCTCCGCCAATGTGAATATCGGAACCCCAACGATTCTCGGGTATACGCCCAAACCCGGCATTAACGTGCCGATTCCTGGCGGAAACAACAATTTCGGCACCGGCACCAACTTCAATTCTGCTTTTACTGCCAGTTCATCGCTCAAGAGCGATAACAAGGACAACAATTCGAACAGCAACAGCTTTACCGGCAGCATCACTGTTACTGTTATCGAAGTTCTGCCCAACGGTAATCTGGTGGTGAGCGGCGAGAAGCAGATTTCGGTCAACAACAATACCGAATTCATCCGCCTTTCCGGCGTTGTAAACCCAATGAACATCACTTCCGGCAATGTGGTGAGCTCGACCCAGATTGCCGACGCCCGCATCGAGGACAAAGGCAAGCAAAGCATGGATACTGCGCAAGTCATGAGTCTGTTATCGCGCTTCTTCGTGGCCTTGCTGCCGTTCTAGGAATCGGATCATGAAAATCGTCGCACGCATCGTTATCGCCTTGCTCAGCCTGACGGCCGTGATGCCGGCACAGGCCGAGCGCATCAAGGAGATCGCCACCCTTCAGGGCGTGCGTAGCAACCAACTGGCGGGCTACGGGATCGTGGTGGGACTCGACGGAACGGGCGACCAGACGACACAAACGCCGTTCACCGTCAGCAGCATTATTAGCATGCTGGGCCAGATGGGCATCAATATTCCCACGGGTACCAGCCTGCAGCTCAAGAATGTGGCTGCCGTCATGGTGACTGCGACGCTACCGCCGTTCGCCAAGGGTGGGCAGCCGATCGATGTGACCGTTTCATCCATCGGTAACGCCAAGAGCTTGCGTGGTGGCACCCTGCTGATGACGCCCTTGAAAGGCGCTGACGGACAGGTGTACGCGATGGCGCAGGGCAATCTGGTGGTGGCCGGGGCCGGTGCTGCAGCTGGTGGTTCCAGCGTGCAGGTTAACCAGCTTGCGGTCGGGCGTGTACCGGGCGGTGCTACGGTGGAACGTGCGGTACCGACAGCACTGGGGCAGGGCGAATACGTCAACTACGAACTCAATGCCTCCGATTTCACCACGGCTGCTCGCATGGTCGATGCCATCAACCGTAATTTCGGTCCAGGTACCGCAGTTGCCGTGGATGGCCGCCAAATTCGCGTGGCTGCCCCGCTGGACAACAATCAGCGCGTGGCTTTCCTGTCTCGCGTCGAGAATCTGTCCGTATCGCCCGGCGAAGACATCGCCCGCGTGATTCTTAATGCCCGCACCGGCTCCATCGTGATGAACAAGGAAGTATCGCTTGATACGGTGGCTGTCGCGCATGGCAGCTTGTCCGTGATTATCAGCAGCGAGCCCTTGGTCAGCCAGCCGAATGCTCTGTCGCAAGGCCAGACTGTCGCAACCGACCAGGCCCAAGTGGAAATCAAGGAAAAGAAGGGCGAGCTGGTGATGCTGCGCTCCGGCGCTACGCTGGGCGAAGTTGTGAAGGCGCTCAACGCTGTCGGCGCTACGCCTCAGGACTTGCTCGCCATTCTCCAGGCCATGAAGGCCGCCGGCGCACTCAAGGCCAACCTGGAAATCATCTAAGCCATGACGTCCATCCCGTTTTCCAACCAGCTTGCGATCGACCCCCAGTCGCTCGGAAGCCTGCACAAGCTGACGAATGGGACGGATACCAAGGAAGGTATCAAGGCCGCCGCCAAGCAGTTCGAAGCATATTTCCTGCAAATGATGCTGCGCAGCATGCGCGAGACCGTCTCCCAGGACGGTCCTTTCGATAGCCAGGAAACCAAGACATTCACCGACATGTTCGACCAGCAGGTCGCTCAGTCCATCTCGCAAAGCCGCGGCATGGGACTGGGCGATGCACTGACTGCACAGATCGAGCAGCAGATGAACTTGATTGCGTTGTCCAAGCAACAGCCTGCCGCGCAAACGCCTGCAGTTACTGCGGCTGGTGTCGTTGAAAAGGCTGCGGAAACTTCAGCACCTGACGTGAATGGTACCTCCGGCGGATTCCTCGACAAATTGTGGCCTCACGCCGTAGATGCTGCCAAATCGCTAGGCGTTGCCCCGCATCTCTTGCTGGGCCAAGCCGCACTCGAAAGCGGCTGGGGCAAGCACGAATTGAAATCTGCGGACGGCAGTAATAGCCACAACCTGTTCAACCTCAAGGCCGGCAGCAATTGGCACGGCCCCACGGTGGAAAAACAAGTCACGGAGTACGTCAACGGTAAACCGGTGCAATCCACCGAAAAATTCCGTGCCTATGGTTCATATAAAGAGAGCTTTGCCGATTACGCCAAGCTGATCTCCGGTAGCCCGCGTTACGCCGGTGCCTTGAACCAGGATGCCGCTGGATTTGCGCGCGGTTTGCAGCAGGGCGGCTATGCCACCGATCCGGACTACGGCAACAAGCTGATGCGCGTGATCAGCAGCCCGGCGTTCCGCAATCAATTGGCCTCCGCAGATGCTGCTTGACCTGCAAAGTGGGGTTAAGTTTGCGCAGCATGAGCCGATAACAACACATGCAACGGAAGACTGAATCATGAGTTTGTTTAGCGTAGGCGTTACCGGACTGAATGCCGCCCAGATCGGACTGGCTACGGCTGGGCACAACATTACCAATGCCGATACCGAAGGCTATCATCGTCAGACCATCGTACAGGGTACCAATCTGGCAACGCCCAGCGGGTCGGGCTTTATCGGCCAGGGCACCAATGTCGAGACCGTCAAGCGCGTTTACAGCCAGTTTCTCGATACGCAATTGCAGCGCGTCCAGACGCAAAGCTCTTATATGGATACCTATTACGGTCAGATCAGCCAGATCGATAACATGCTGGCCGACCCTAATTCCGGTCTTTCCCCCGCATTGCAGGATTTTTTCAGTGCCGTGGGGGATGTGAGTTCCAATCCGCAATCCGTCGCATCGCGTCAATCCATGTTGAGCGGCGCAAGTGCTCTGATCTCGCGGTTCCAGGCTATTTCGGCTCGACTTACCGACTTGCAGGGCGGCGTCAATACGCAAATTACAGACAGTGTTTCGCTGATTAATTCCTACGCGCAACAGATTGCAAAGCTGAACGACCAGATCACTATTCAAGGCAGCAGCACGAACCAGCCGCCCAACGACTTGCTGGACCAGCGCGATAACCTGATCTCCCAGTTGAACGCTCAGGTGGGTGCCACTGTGATCAAGCAGAGCGACGGAAGCCTCAATGTGTTCATCGGCAACGGTCAACCGTTGATCGTGGGAAACACGGTTTATCAACTTACCACCGTGCGCTCGCCGGAGGACCAGCAGCGCGTCGAAGTTGCCTACCAATACGGCAGCAAGACAACGTTGCTAGGTACCGGCAGCCTGAGCGGCGGTAACTTGAGCGGCTTGCTCGATTTTCGTGATAAATCCCTCATCCCAGCCCAGAACGAACTTGGCCGCGTTGCCATGGGGGTGGCCGAGACTTTCAACGCGCAGCATCAACTCGGACAAGATCTCTCGGGCAATTTGGGGCAAGACTTTTTTGCCGTGCCTGGGCCTAGTGTCCTGCCAAGCACCAACAATACCGGCACCGGTTCTATCACCGCGGCCCTGTCCAATGTGTCCGCATTAGGGGTGGACGATTTCCGGATTCTTTATGACGGGGCCAATTATTCCGTCACTAATCTCACGACGCATGTCACGACGACAGGGGTGTCGGCTGGTTCTCTGTCGACCTTTATTCCCGGGATCACATTGACCGAAGTTGCGCCACCCAATGCAGGCGATGTCTTTACCGTGCAGCCCACTCGATACGCGGCTCGCGATATCGCCCTAAGTAATACCATCGGTATCGATACCATTGCCGCAGCAGCGCCTATCGTGACCGGCGCAGGCACTTCCAACAAAGGCACCGGGGTTGTCAGTGGAGGATCCGTCGATGCCGTGCCGACCACGCCGGACCCCAGCCATCCGACGACCGATCTCAACCTGAAGAATCCGGTCACGATCACGTTCAATAATCCACCTACGACTTTCGATGTGGTGGATGCCAATCTCGGGACGCTGGCTTCTGGTGTCAGTTTTACCGCGGGCGGCAACATCAGCTACAACGGCTGGACGGTTTCCATTACCGGCACGCCGTCGTCCGGAGACAAATTCACGATCGGCCCCAACGTTAACGGAGTTTCCGATAACCGCAACATGCTGGCGCTGGCACAGCTGCAAACCAAGAATACATTGATCGGCGGCTCGGCATCGTACCAAGGTGCCTACAGCCAAATCGTGAGCCAGGTGGGTAATAAATCCGCAGAGCTTCAGGTTACCAGCAAGGCGCAAGCAGCCTTGCTGGACCAAACCAAAAATGCGCAGCAAGGCTTGTCGGGCGTTAATCTCGATGAAGAGGCTGCCAACCTGCTGCGTTACCAGCAGGCCTACCAGGCATCGGGCAAAATGTTGCAAATTGCCTCGACGTTGTTTGATTCGATTCTGGCGATTGGACGTTAATCATGCGTATCAGCACTAACATGATTTATGACATCGGCACGCGCGGGGTGCAGTCCCAGACGGCCGACTTACTTAAGATTCAGCAGCAGATGTCGACCGGCCGCCGGGTCCTGACGCCATCGGATGATCCCATTGCAGCCTCGCGCGTTCTCGACGTTTCTCAATCGCAATCGACAACGGAACAATTTACGCGGAATGGCCAATCTGCGACGGACTCGCTTGGTTTGCAGGATTCCATCTTGGACAGTGTCAACACCTTGTTGCAGAACGTCCGAGTGCTCGCGGTCAATGCGGGCAATCCGGGTTTGAGCTCTGCTGATCGTAAGAGCCTGGCTTCCGAACTGCAAAGTGATTACAACCAACTCCTGGGCTTTGCCAATACCACGGACGGCAACGGGCAATACATCTTCTCGGGTTTCAAAGGCAACACCCAGGCGTTTTCTGAAACGACACCCGGTTCGGTGGCCTACAACGGTGACCAGGGGCAGCGCCAAATCCAGATCAGCGCCTCTCGCCAAGTACCCGTAAGTTCATCGGGCGCGCAAGTGTTCCAGCAGATACTCAACGGCAACGGTACTTTCGTTACTGCTCAAGCAATGGCCGGCAGTGTTGCTACTAATACTGGCACCGGCGTCATCAGTCCGGGCGTCGTATTGAACCCTGCGGCATGGAACAATCCTGCCAACAGCCAGGATTTCACCATCAAGTTTAATGTTGACACCACGCAGGTCCCTTCTGTAACGACTTACGACATCGTCGACAACGTCAGTGGCAATTCGTTACTGACTGGAGCGGCGTCCGGGGCTGGGCCGTACCCCAGAACTTATACCAGCGGTAGCACCATCAGCCTTAAGACTGTCTCCCCCCCGGATACCAACCCGACGCCCTTCGACTTCGGTGCGGAACTGAGTATTAGCGGAGATCCAGCCACTGGCGATACGTTTACGGTGAAAGCGAGCACGAATCAGGATATTTTTACGACACTGAATGATCTGATCACCTCGTTAACCACATCTCATTACAGCAATGCCGCAATCACGAACAACAACAATACGGCATTGTCCAATATCGCTTCGGCGGAAGAGAATATCCTGAAAATTCGAGCATCTGTAGGGGCTTCAATGAAAGAAGTCGACACCCAGAGCTCCGTCAACGACGATTTGGTGCTGCAATACCAGACGACGCGAAGCAATTTGCAGGATCTCGATTACACCAAGGCCATCAGCGACATGACCATGAAGCAGACGGCGCTGGAAGCTGCTCAAAAATCCTTCATCAAGGTGCAAGGGTTGTCCTTGTTCAATTACATCTCTTGATTTGCTTAGCGGGTTAGGGCTGATTGGGGTAAAATCCCACCCGAACAATCCGTTACCTTGCAACTACATACACGATAAGGGCGCCTCGGCGCCCTTCTTGTTGGCTTACATGAAGAATATCCGCAATTTTTCCATTATTGCCCACATCGACCATGGCAAGTCGACCCTGGCCGACCGCATCATTCAGCTCTGTGGCGGCTTATCCGACCGTGAAATGGAAGCGCAAGTGCTTGATTCCATGGACCTGGAGCGCGAGCGCGGCATCACCATTAAGGCTCAGACCGCGGCACTCAATTACAAGGCGCGCGACGGTCAGATCTACAACCTCAACCTGATCGACACCCCAGGGCACGTCGACTTCTCCTACGAAGTCAGCCGTTCCCTGGCGGCTTGTGAAGGCGCGTTGCTGGTGGTAGACGCCTCCCAGGGCGTGGAAGCACAGAGCGTGGCCAACTGCTACACGGCGATCGAGCAGGGCGTGGAAGTGGTGTCGGTGCTCAACAAGATCGATTTGCCTTCTGCCGACCCGGAGCGCGTCATCCAGGAAATCGAAGACATCATCGGGGTTGAGGCGACTGATGCCGTGCGCTGTTCGGCCAAGACCGGCGTGGGCGTGGAGGACGTGCTCGAAGCCGTCGTCGCCAAGATTCCACCTCCGACGGGCGATGAAAGTGCCCCGCTCAAGGCGCTCATCATCGATTCCTGGTTCGATAACTACGTCGGCGTCATCATGCTGGTGCGGGTGGTGGACGGAAAGCTCAAGCCCAAGGATAAAATTCGCTTTATGGCGACAGGGGCACAATATTTGTGCGAGCAGGTCGGGGTGTTCACGCCCAAGTCGCGCCAACGTGAAAATCTCTCTGCCGGTGAAGTGGGCTTCGTCATTGCCGGCATCAAGGAACTCGCCAGCGCCAAAGTGGGCGATACCATTACGCTCGCTACAGCACCGGCCGAAGCGCCGCTGCCCGGTTTCAAGGAAATCAAGCCGCAGGTGTTCGCCGGCCTGTATCCGGTGGAGTCCAACCAGTACGAGGCCTTGCGCGACGCGCTGGAAAAGCTGCGTTTGAACGATGCTTCATTGCAATTCGAGCCGGAAGTCTCTCAGGCGCTGGGTTTCGGCTTCCGCTGCGGCTTCCTCGGTTTGTTGCACATGGAAATCGTGCAGGAACGCCTGGAGCGCGAATACGATATGGACTTGATCACCACGGCGCCGACCGTGGTTTATGAAGTCCTGACCAAGGCCGGCGACGTGATTCAGGTCGAGAATCCCTCCAAGCTGCCAGAACCCTCGCGTATCGAAGAGATTCGCGAGCCCATCATCACCACGACCATCCTCATGCCGCAGGAATATGTCGGCCCGGTCATGACCTTGTGCAACAACAAGCGCGGCGTGCAGCGGAACATGCAGTACATGGGCCGGCAGGTGATGCTGACCTATGAAATGCCGCTCAACGAAGTGGTGATGGATTTCTTCGACAAGCTTAAATCGACCTCGCGCGGCTACGCTTCGCTGGATTACGAGTTTCTGGAGTTCCGTCCATCCGATCTGGTCAAGCTCGATATCATGGTGAGCGGTGAGCGTGTCGATGCGCTGTCGTTGATCGTGCACCGCGCCAATAGCATTCACCGAGGTCGCGAACTGGCCTCCAAGATGCGCGAATTGATCCCGCGCCAGATGTTCGACGTGGCGATCCAGGCCTCTATCGGCGCCAACATCATCGCCCGCGAGACGGTGAAAGCGATGCGTAAGAATGTGTTGGCAAAATGCTACGGCGGCGACATTACCCGAAAGAAAAAGCTTCTCGAGAAGCAGAAAGAGGGTAAGAAGCGCATGAAGCAGGTCGGCAACGTGGAAATCCCGCAGGAAGCCTTCCTGGCCATTTTGAGAGTTGAGGACAAATAATGAATTTCGCCCTGTTCATGCTGGTTGCCCTGGCGCTGACCGGCCTGGTGTGGTTGATCGATTCCCTGGTGCTCCGCAAGAGCCGCGCCAGTGGCGCCAAGGAGCCCATCCTGGTGGAATACTCCAAGAGTTTCTTCCCGGTCATCCTGGCAGTGTTCCTGATCCGATCTTTCCTGGTCGAACCGTTCAAGATTCCTTCCGGTTCCATGATGCCGACGCTGCTCGTAGGCGATTTTATCCTGGTCAATAAATTCACCTACGGTTTGCGTGTTCCTGTGGCCAACAACACCTTCATCGAGGTCAATCATCCGCAACGTGGCGAAGTCGTTGTGTTCCGTTTCCCCAAGGACCCCTCGCTCGATTACATCAAGCGCGTAGTGGGCGTGCCGGGGGATCATGTCGAGTATCGGAACAAGCAGATTTTCGTCAACGGCAAGGCCGTGGAGCAGCAGGAAAACGGTTATTACGACTACGTGGCCCCAGGCCTCAACCAGATGAGCGTGCGCCGCGTGATCGAGCAACTGGGCGACCACAAGCACGACATTCTCCTGGACGATCACAACCCCGCTGTGGACGGCGAAGTTGTGGTGCCGCAAGGACATTATTTCGTGATGGGCGATAATCGCGACAACAGCAACGACAGCCGTTTCTGGGGGTTCGTGCCGGATCAGAACATCGTCGGCCGCGCGTTCCTCATCTGGTGGAATTTCGATAAATTCGGCAGAATTGGCACACACATTAATTAAGGGGAGCCAGCATGCAAAAACAACGCGGCATGACGTTCATCGGCACGGTATTGACCGTGGCCGGTATTGTGTTCATCGCAATCGTCGCCATGAAAATTTGGCCGGCTTATAGCGAATATTTCGAGCTCAAGCGAGCTTTCGCTTCCCTCAAGAGCCAAATCGAATCGAACGAAAACATCACGCCGAAGGAAATCAAGGATGCGTTCGATCGCCAACAAGCTATCGACGATTTCAAAAGCGTGCAGGCCAAGGATCTCGTGATTAGCCAGGACGGCGGCCATACCGTAGTCAGCGTCGAGTATTCGGCCGTCGAGCCCATCATGGGCAATGTTAGCGCTTTGGTCGATTTCAAGCTCTCCACCGACGACAAGTCCCTGAAGGCGCATTAGGCGTGACCGTAGTACTCTCGCTTCCGGCATGAACGGGCTGCCGCACCTGGCCGCCCGTCTCGGCCATACCTTCCAGCAGGCCGCCTTGTTGCGGCAGGCACTTACCCACCGTAGTCACAGTAGCAGCAACAACGAACGCCTGGAATTCCTTGGCGACAGCGTGCTTAATTGCATCGTTGCGCAGCTGTTGTATCGCAATTTTCCCAACATACCCGAAGGTGACTTGAGCCGCATGCGTTCGCATCTGGTCAAGGAAGCGACCTTGAGCGAGATTGCGACCAAGCTTGATGTCGGCAGTTGTTTGCTGCTGGGCGAGGGCGAACTCAAGAGCGGCGGCTGGCGGCGCCCGTCTGTCCTTGCTGATGCCCTGGAAGCCATTATTGGCGCGATTTTCTTGGATGCCGGTTTTAGCGCAGCCGAGGCTGTGGTGACACGGCTTTACCAGAATCGCATGACTGGTCTGGACCCCAGCACCTTGGGCAAAGATCCCAAGACCTTGCTGCAAGAGTTCCTGCAAGGCCGCAAGCTCGCGCTGCCGCAATATACGGTGCTGGCAACCGAGGGCGAGGCGCATTGTCAAACTTTCCGCGTCGAGTGCAGTATTCCTGCGCTCGGCATTCGTACTCATGGCGAGGGCGGCAGCCGCCGTGCCGCCGAACAACTCGCGGCCGAAGCCGCTTACAAGACTGCAACCCATGCCTGAACAAGATTTTCGCTGCGGCACCATCGCCATCGTCGGTCGCCCCAACGTCGGCAAGTCCACGCTGCTCAACCATATTCTCGGCGTCAAGCTCAGCATTACCTCGCGCAAGGCTCAGACCACGCGCTACCGTATGCTGGGCATTCACACCACCGACGACACGCAATACCTGTTCGTCGATACGCCGGGTTTTCAGACGCGTCATATCAACGCGCTCAACCGCACCCTCAATAAAACCGTGCAGCAAGTGCTGGCCGAGGTGGATGTCGTGCTATTCGTGGTGGAAGCCACGCAATTCGGCGATGCTGACCGCAAGGTGCTGGCGCTGTTGCCCAAGAATCGTCCGGTGGTACTGGTCATCAACAAGGCCGACAAGCTCGACGACAAGTCCAAGCTGCTGCCGTTTATCCAGGAAATCGCCAAGGAATTCGAATTCACCGAAGTCGTACCGGTCAGTGCCAAGCGCCTTCTGGCATTGGATGAGCTTCTAAGCGCTACCCGCAAGCATTTGCCCGAGCAGCCCGCGATCTATGGCGAAGACGAGCTGACCGATCGCAATGAGCGCTTTCTCGCCGCCGAAATCCTGCGCGAAAAGGTGTTCCGCCTGTTGGGTGAAGAAGTGCCGTATGCCATTGCCGTCGAAATTGAGAAGTTCGAGGAAGTCGGCGCCCTGCGCCGCATCTTTGCTGCCATCATCGTCGACAAGGAAAACCAGAAGCCCATCCTGATCGGCAAGGGCGGCGAAAAGCTCAAGCGCATCTCCACCGAAGCCCGACAGGACATGGAAAAGCTGTTCGACGGCAAGGTTTACCTCGAAACCTGGGTCAAGGTCCGCAGCGGCTGGGCCGACGACGAACACGCTTTGAAGAGCCTGGGATTCTGATGTCCAGGTCAATAGGTGAAAATGGAAAAGTGATGTGGAAGGGGCGATATGCGCCTCTTTGCGCTGCACTATGGAAGAGAGACGAGGCGCGAGGGTTTCTCTCTCCAAACGTGGCTCGCTACTAAAGGCAGTTACGCGTGGCCGTCATCCGCCAGGACAACAAGCCAGTCTACGTCCTGCATACTTATCCTTTCCGTGAAACCAGCCTGGTGGTGGAACTGTTCACCCGCGAATTCGGCCGCATTTCCGCGCTAGCCAAGGGCGCACGGCGTCCACGGGCGGCGATGCGTGGCATGCTGCAATCGTTCCAGCCTCTCATCGCAACCTGGTCCGGCAAGGCGGAATTAAAAAACCTGCATGGGGTCGAATGGCGAGGCGGCCTGCATGTGCTGCACGGCCAGGCGCTGATCTGCGGGTTTTACCTCAATGAGCTGATGCTGCGCCTATTGCCGCGCGAAGACGCCCATGAAGCGCTATTCGAACACTACGAAGAAGCTCTGCGCGCCCTTGCTCGGGACGAAGAACAAAGTATCGTGTTGCGGCGCTTCGAAACGCGCCTGTTGCAAGAACTGGGCTATGCACTGCCGCTGGACCACGAGGCAGAAAGTGCAACGCCGATCGAGCCGGAACAATGGTATTGCTTCGTCCTCGAGCGTGGCCCGGTACGGCTGGAAGCAGGGGAATCCGGTGTACAATTGCTAGGTAAAACCCTGCTGGACATGGGGCTCGACGATTACTCCGATCCGCAGACCCAACTGCAAAGCAAACAACTCATGCGCGCCCTCGTCAGCCACTATCTGGGCGATAAACCGCTACATACCCGACAACTTTTAATCGATTTACAGCAACTATGATTCGTTTAGGCGTCAACATCGACCACGTCGCAACCATCCGCCAGGCCCGCGGCACCCGTTATCCCAGCGTGGTCCAGGCCGCGCTCCGCGCAGAGCAGGCCGGGGCCGACGCCATCACCCTGCATCTGCGCGAAGACCGCCGCCACATCCAGGACGTGGACGTCCACACCCTGCGCGGCCTGCTGCAAACCCGCATGAACCTGGAAATGGCCGTGACCGAGGAAATGATCGGCATCGCCTTGCAGGTCAAGCCGCAGGACGTCTGCCTGGTGCCGGAGCGCCGCGAGGAACTGACCACCGAAGGCGGTCTCGATATCGTGAAATATTTCGACAAGGTGAAGGATGCCTGCCAGCGCCTGGGCGACGCCGGCATTCGCGTTTCCCTGTTCATCGACCCGGACGAAAAACAACTGGACGCTTCCAAGGCCGCCGGTGCGCCCGTGGTGGAAATCCACACCGGCGCCTTTGCCGATGCCGAAACCGAGCATGAGCGCGAACTGGAACTGGCCCGCATCAAGAACGCAGTCGTGCACGGCACATCGCTGGGCTTGTCGGTCAATGCCGGCCACGGCTTGCACTATCACAACGTGCAGCAGATCGCCTCTATTCCCGGCGTCGAGGAGCTCAACATCGGCCACGCCATCGTCGCCCATGCCTTGTTCGTCGGCTGGGACAACGCGGTGCGCGAAATGAAGACGCTGATGGTGGCCGTGAGCGACATGGGCAACCTGCAACTTCCAGCTCGGCAGTCGATCAAAACCGCATGATTTACGGCATAGGCACAGACATCGTCGAAGTCGCACGTATCCAGGATTCGCTGGACAAGTTCGGCGATGCCTTTGCCAACCGCATCCTGACCATCCCCGAGTGGATGGCCTACCAGCACAGCAACACCAAAGCCCGCTTCCTGGCCAAACGCTTCGCCGCCAAGGAGGCTTTCTCCAAGGCGCTGGGCACCGGCATTCGCGCCCCGGCCACCTTCCAGAACATCGGTGTCACGCATGACGATCTCGGCAAGCCGTTGTTCGACTTCGCGCCTGAATTGCAGGACTACCTCGACCAGCGCGGCATCCATTTCCAGCATATTTCCATCAGCGACGAAAAAGCCCTGGCGGTTGCCTTCGTCGTCCTGGAAAGCTGACGCAAGCTAAATCCACCATTCGCCTTCGGCCTGCTCTTGAATTCGAGCGCGCCGCCCCTATTTATGGGCCATCCACCATGTTCAACAAGGGGAACCCATGACCACAGAAACCGTAAATAAAGAAACCCTGGGCTTCCAGGCCGAAGTCAAACAGCTGCTGCATTTGATGATCCATTCCTTGTACTCCAACAAGGAAATCGTCCTACGCGAGCTGATCTCCAATGCCAGCGACGCTGCCGACAAGCTGCGCTTCGAGGCGCTGGCCGATGCCGCGCTGTTTGAAAGCGATAGCGAGCTCAAGATCCGCGTCAGCTACGACAAGGCCGCTCGCACGTTGACCATCAGCGACAACGGCATCGGTATGAATCGCCAGGAAGTCGTCGATAACATCGGCACTATCGCCAAGTCCGGCACGCGCGAATTCTTCGCCCAACTCTCCGGCGACCAGAAGAAGGACGCGACGCTGATCGGCCAGTTCGGGGTCGGCTTCTATTCCGCCTTCATCATCGCCGACAAGGTGACGCTAACCACTCGCCGCGCCGGTCTGACCGCCGAACACGGCGTGCGTTGGGAATCCGCAGGCGAGGGCGATTACACGCTGGAAACCGTCGAGAAAACCGCGCGCGGAACCGAGATCGTGCTGCATCTGCGCGAAGGCGAGGACGAGTTTCTCAGCGACTGGAAGATCAAGTCCATCATCCGCAAGTATTCCGACCACATCACGCTGCCTATCGTGATGAAAAAATCCGAGTGGAAGGACGGCGAGGAAGTCCCCACCGACGAGGACGAGACTGTCAACCAGGCCTCCGCGCTGTGGGCACGCCCCAAGAGCGAAGTCACCGACGAGCAGTACGAGGAGTTCTACAAGCACGTCGCGCACGATTTCGAAAAGCCTCTGGCATGGTCGCACAACCGCGTCGAAGGCAAGCAGGAATATATCTCGCTGCTCTACGTGCCGGGCCGTGCGCCTTTTGATCTCTATGACCGCGACCGTCGTCACGGCATCAAGCTGTATGTGAAGCGCGTGTTCATCATGGACGACGCCGAACAGCTCATGCCGCAATACCTGCGCTTCGTGCGCGGGGTGATCGACTCCGCTGATCTGCCCTTGAATGTCTCGCGCGAAATCCTCCAGGCCAGCCGTGAAATCGACGGCATCAAGGCCGGTTCGGTGAAGAAGGTGCTGGGGCTGCTGGAAGACATGGCCGAGAACGACGCCGAGAAGTACCAGACCTTCTGGAAGGAGTTCGGCCGCGTGCTCAAGGAAGGCCCGGGCGAGGATTTCGGCAACAAGGAGAAGATTGCCGGCTTGCTGCGTTTCGCTTCCACCCATGCCGATACCGACGAGGAAGTGGTCTCGCTCAAGGACTACATTGGCCGCATGAAGGAAGGCCAGGACAAGATTTACTACGTCACCGCCGACAGCTTTGCCGCGGCCAAGCACAGCCCGCACCTCGAAATCTTCCGTAAGAAGGGTATTGAAGTGCTGCTGCTGTCCGATCGTGTGGACGAATGGTTGATGTCTAGCCTGACCGAGTTCGACGGCAAGAAGCTGCAATCCGTGGCCAAGGGTGATTTGGACTTGGGCAAACTGGAAGACGAAGCCGAGAAGGAAGAGCAGAAGAAAGCCGAGGACGCATTCAAGGATCTGGTCGACAAGATCAAGACGACTTTGGGCGACGAGAAAGTACGCGAAGTCCGTGTGACCCATCGACTCACCGATTCCCCAGCTTGCCTTGTCACCGGTGAAAACGACATGAGCGCCAACCTGGAGCGCCTGCTCAAGGCTGCCGGTCAGAAGTCGCCCAACACCAAGCCCATCCTCGAGATCAACCCTCAGCATGCATTGGTGTCGCGTCTAAAAGATGAATCCGACGAAGGGCGTTTCGCTGATTGGGTAAACCTGCTGTTCGAACAAGCCCTGCTCGCGGAAGGCGGACAGCTGGAAGACCCGGCAAGTTTTGTTCGCCGCTTGAACGGTTTGTTGGCTTTGTTGAAGTAAGCTGCGCCAAGTAGTTCCCACATAGAAGGCTGCCTGATTGGCAGCCTTCTTTTTTTGGGGCTATAGTGTAGGAAAAGGCTTACATTCTGGGGAGATCGCCATGAATACACGCATGCTGGAACTGCTGGGCAACCAGCCGGGTAAATACCCAACCATCCTCGAAACCCAATACCCTCATGTGTTCCAAAAACTGTTGGAACTCTGGAATACCGTCGATGGCGAGCGTTATTTCGACGAACTCATGCTGAGCAAACGTGCTGGCCGTTTGGGTTTTCCTCCGGAAGCCACTGTCGAAATCTGGGGCCTGCACCAAATTCACTCTGCATTGCGCGAATCCCAGCAATCCAAACAGGACAACGATCTCTGGGCCAGCGGCGCTGACGATGCTCATCATAGTCGCCTCAGCCAGGATATCGGGAAATGATTCTGATCGGATAGTGCAA
This sequence comes from Novimethylophilus kurashikiensis, assembly GCF_003112435.1. Taxonomy (GTDB): domain Bacteria; phylum Pseudomonadota; class Gammaproteobacteria; order Burkholderiales; family Methylophilaceae; genus Novimethylophilus; species Novimethylophilus kurashikiensis. Next base: position 33,530 of record NZ_BDOQ01000021.1, on the reverse strand, counting down.
TCATTCGGCTATCCTGAGGGCGACGACCACAAGCGTCGCTCCTGCCCCAATTACCTATCAATCGTTATCGACTCTGACGTGAAGCAACGTATCGCAGGCTTGATCCATATGTGCGCTGCCATCGAGCAACCGTCACATAACTGGAGGATAATGTCCTCTATTGTCGAGTTTTTACCGGATGGCCTGTTGTGCAGCCACCACTTGAGGAAAGGAATACGCGATGAGCTCCGTTGACCAAGCGCTCACCCAGCAAGAGTTGCAATCCATGCATGCGTATTGGCGTGCCTGCAATTACCTGGCAGCCGGCATGATCTACCTGCGGGCGAATCCATTGTTGAAAGAGCCGCTCAAGCCCGAGCATGTGAAAAAACGCTTGCTCGGCCACTGGGGTGCCAGTCCGGGTTTGAGCTTCACCTACATTCACATGAACCGGCTCATCAATAAATACGACCTCGACGCGATTTTCCTCGCCGGCCCCGGCCATGGCGCGCCGGGCGTGCTGGCGCCGGTGTACCTTGAAGGCACTTACAGCGAGATCTATCCCAACAAGGGCGAAGATGAAGAGGGCATGGGCCATTTCTTCAAGGAGTTTTCCTTCCCCGGCGGCATCGGCAGCCACTGCACGCCTGAAACGCCGGGCTCGATTCACGAGGGCGGCGAACTGGGCTACAGCGTGTCGCACGCATTCGGCGCGGCCTATGACAATCCGGATTTGATCGTCACGGTGATGGTAGGCGACGGCGAATCGGAAACGGGCGCACTGGCGACTTCCTGGCATTCCAACAAATTCCTCAACCCCATCCGCGACGGCGCAGTGCTGCCCGTGCTGCACCTCAACGGTTACAAGATTAACAATCCGACCATCCTCTCGCGCATTTCGCATGAGGAGCTAGAGGCGTTGTTCAAGGGCTACGGCTGGCAGCCGTATTTTGTCGAGGGTTCCGACCCGCTGGAAATGCACCAGAAGATGGCCGCAACCATGGAAACCTGCGTGCAGGAAATCCGCCGCTTGCAGCAGGAAGCCCGCAGCAGCGGCAAGCCGGTGCGGCCACGCTGGCCGATGATCGTGCTGCGTTCGCCCAAGGGCTGGACCGGCCCGCACAAAGTGGACGGCCACAAGGTGGAGGGCTTTTGGCGCGCCCACCAGGTGCCGCTCGGCAGCGTGCAGGAAAATCCGCAGCATTTGGCCCAGCTTGAATCCTGGCTGCGCAGCTACAAGCCGGAGGAGTTGTTCGACGCCACCGGCAAATTACTCCCAGAACTGAAACAGCTTGCACCCAAGGGCCAGCGCCGCATGAGCGCCAACTTGCACGCCAATGGGGGCATGTTGCGACGTGCCTTGTGCATGCCGGATTTTCGTGAGTATGGCGCTGCAATCGACAAGCCGGGCACCGTAAGCGCCGAGAACACCCGGCCGCTGGGCAAGCTGCTGCGCGACGTGATGCGCGAGAACATGACCAATTTCCGCGTATTCGGCCCGGACGAGAATTCCTCCAACAAGCTGGATGACGTCTATGCCGTCAGCAAAAAAGTGTGGATGGCTGACTATCTGCCCGAAGACGCGGATGGCGGCGAGCTTTCGCCTGACGGCCGCGTGATGGAAATGCTGTCCGAGCACACGCTGGAGGGCTGGCTGGAAGGCTACCTCTTGACCGGCCGCCACGGCTTCTTCTCGACCTATGAAGCCTTCGTTCATGTCATCGATTCCATGTTCAACCAACACGCCAAGTGGCTGGCGATGTCCAAGGCCGTCTCGTGGCGCGCGCCGATTTCGTCGCTCAATCTGCTGATTACCTCGACTGTATGGCGGCAGGACCACAATGGCTTTACCCACCAGGATCCGGGCTTCCTCGACCTCGTCGTGAACAAGAGCCCGGACGTGACACGCATCTATCTCCCGCCCGATGTGAACTGCCTGCTCTCGGTGGGGGCGCATTGCCTGAAGAGCACCGATTACATCAACGTGATCGTGAGCGACAAGCAGAAGCACCTGCAATACCTGGACATGGAGTCCGCTATCAAGCATTGCACCAAGGGCATCGGCATCTGGGATTGGGCCAGCAACGACGCGGGTTACGAGCCGGATATCGTGATGGCGAGCGCAGGCGATATTCCTACCAAGGAGGCGCTGGCCGCCGTGGTGCTGCTGCGCGAGCATTTCCCGGATATCAAGGTGCGCTACGTCAACGTGGTCGACCTCTACAAGCTCACGCCGCAGTCCGAGCATCCGCATGGGTTATCCGACAAGGATTTCGACAGCCTGTTTACGCTGGACAAGCCGGTCGTGTTCAACTTCCACGGTTATCCGCAATTGATCCACCGCCTGGCCTATCGCCGCCACAACCACGGCAACTGGCACGTGCGCGGCTACAAGGAAAAAGGCAGCATCAACACTCCGTTGGAGCTTGCGATCCAGAACGAGATCGATCGTTTCAGTTTGGTCATCGACGCCATCGACCGCATCCCCAGACTGCAAGTGGCCGGGGCGCACGTGAAAGAAAAAATGCGCAACATGCAGATTGATTGCCGCAATTACGCCTACGAACATGGGGTGGATTTGCCCGAGGTGGATCATTGGACGTGGCCGTATTGAGGCTGGGTGCTGCGAAGAGGACTCGAACCTCCTCGTCATTCATGCCCAGATAGATCGGTAACCATGCGTCCAATCCTCACCATCAACAGCGGCTCATCCTCGCTCAAGGCCAGCTTTTTTACGGCCGACGGCGAGCGCCGCAACTTCCGCTACGGCCACGTGCACGAACCCGCCGTGGGCTTCGACCGGCTCATGCACGACCTGGGCGGGGAAATGCCCGCGCTGGTCGGGCATCGCTTCGTGCATGGCGGCGATGCCGCGGAACCAGCGCGAGTGATCGACGCGGCGGAGCGTGCTCGCTTGGAAGACCTGGTGCACCTGGCACCCCTGCATATGCCCGGCAACCTGCTGGGCGTGGATTTGTGCCGCGAACGCTTCCCCGTGCCGCAAATCGCCTGCTTCGACACCGCTTTTCACGCCACCATGCCGGATTGGGCGAAGCGCTTGCCGATTCCGTCGTCGCTCGGCATGCGGCGCTACGGTTTCCACGGTCTCAATTACTCGCACGTGGCACGACAGCTTCCTCGGATATTGAGTGATGCAGCGCGTGGCAAAATCGTCGTCGCCCACTTGGGCAGCGGCGCGAGCTTGTGCCTGATGGACAACCTGCAATCCATCGATACCACCATGGGCTGCACTCCGGCCGGCGGTATCGTCATGGGCACCCGCAGCGGCGACCTCGATCCAGGCGTGATGCTGGAACTGGCGCTGAAATACACGCCGGAACAGATGTTCGACATGGTCTACCACCAGATGGGATTGCTGGCGCTATCCGAAGGCGAGAGCTTCGAGATGCAGGATTTGCTGGAAAGTACGACCGGGCAAGCGGCGTTTGCGGTTGATTATTTCTGCCGCCAGGTACGGGCGGCCATTGGCAGTTATGCGGCGATGGTGGGTGGGTTGGATGCTTTGGTATTCACCGGCGGGATTGGCGAACATGCGGCTGCGGTGCGGAGCGCGATTTGTGGGGAATTGGGGTTTATGGGGTTTGTGCTGGATGAGGGGGCGAATCTTGGGCATGCGCAGCGGATTGAAAAGGCGGGCGGCAAGCCGGTGGTGATTGTGCCGGCGGATGAGGAGGGGATGATTCGGGAGTTGTGTTTGGAGGTGCTGTTGGACTAAGCGGACTCCTCCGCGTTTGAGACCGTCATTTCTGGCGGTGCGGGATAACTTGTAATCCAGAAAGTTGTGATGTTAAAAGCCGGGAAACCGGCTTTTGTTTTTATATGTCGGGGGTAGCCCGACAGCTAGTTACTTTCGTTTGCTCGCCCAAACGAAAGTAACCAAAGGAAAAGGCGCCCCCTGCCGCGATCCTTCGGACTCCCTTGCGCTGCTCGCCAAGCCGGGCGGCTGCGGAACTCGGGCTATGCCCTCAAACAGTCCTCGCCGAAAGCCCCCGTCTTGGCTGTGCTGCTCAGCGCGGCAGAAGGGGGAGCTGGTGGCAAGCGCAAAGCGAATTAACAGGTGCCGCCAGACGTCCCGTTGAATTAGAGATTGGCCACCTCGGCCGCAACAATGCGCAACGCCTCAATAAAGCTAAACAGCTCTTCTGGATGATACCGAAACGTTGCCTCTTCTAATGGAGCCCCTTTGGAGACCCACTCTTCACCGAGGGATGAATACTGTTCTTCGGAAAGCGTTGCATATCGCTCCCATGGGTAGCGCAAATCAACAAAGTTTTTCCCCCATTCTTCCAGAACTCTCTCATGATTTATTGCTAACTCAGAATGCTGAACTCGCTTGTTGGCCGAAGCGAGCAACCTTGTTTGTAGGCTCTGTGGTAACTCGCCAAACAGCTTCTCATACTTGTGCCCTACACCAGGTTTGCTAAGTGCGGTCTCAAAAACGATCTTAAGTAAAAGTTCTAGGCCGAGAAGTTGGAGTATGTAAGCTGAATCAGTGCGTTCGCCAAGGGGAATTACTTGTGACAGTGTTTCGGCATCTTTGAGACGCTGCAATGCCTCCTGATACATAAGCCTAAGTTTCAGCTTATCCATGAGGCTGAAGTTGAATACACCTGTCCCAGCAACGGGCAAAGAAAAAGCATATGGCAAGTTGTGCTACGTTGCTGCCGACTTATGAAATCGTTTTAAAGCCGGCAGCGGTCGTTCTTACTTATCCAACCAAACTCAAAATCTGAGCCTCTGCCTGCGCCCAGTATTCCTTTGAATCCCCAGCAAACCCATTTCGCTCGGCGATGAAATACGCCGCGGTTTGGATCATGCGGTAGAGTTCTTCGGGACCGGGTTTTAGCTTGGCGGGGGCGGATTTCTTGGTGCGGGTGGTGGTCGCTTTTTTGGCTGCGGCTGCAGGTTTTTCGGCAGCGGGTTTCTTGGCGGTTGCGGCCTTGGTGGCGGTTTTTGGTGCTGCAGCGGGTTTGGTTGCGGGGCTCTTTTTGGGAGCGGCGGTAGACTTGGGGGCCGCCTTTTGGGCGGTCGTCTTGGTCTTGGCTTCAGCCATGGTTGCTTCCTTTCTGATGTTGAGAAGTCGCTATGGCTGATATTAATTAAAGATCAATCCTTTATCAATGGAATAACCCCGCCGCACCACACGATTAATCAAACTGTCATCAAGTTCCGGTGCCGCCCACGGTCAAGCCGTCAATGCGTACCGTCGGCTGTCCCACGCCGACCGGCACGCTTTGGCCTTCCTTGCCGCAGGTGCCGACGCCGGAATCCAGCGACATGTCGTTGCCGATCATGGAGACGCGGGTTAGCACGTCCGGGCCGTTGCCGATGAGAGTGGCGCCTTTGACGGGGTAGGCCAGCTTGCCGTCTTCGATCATCCAGGCTTCTGCGGCGGAGAACACGAATTTGCCGCTGGTGATATCGACCTGGCCGCCGCCGAAGTTGACGGCATAAAGGCCGCGCTTCACCGATTTGATGATTTCTTCCGGATCCTTGTCGCCGTTCAGCATGCAGGTATTGGTCATGCGCGGCATGGGAATGTGGGCATAGGATTCGCGGCGGGCGTTGCCGGTGAGGCCCATGCCCATGAGACGGGCGTTGAGCGAGTCTTGCAAATAACCCTTTAGGATGCCGTTTTCGATCAGCATGGTCGATTGCGTCGGCGTGCCTTCATCGTCGATGTTGAGTGAGCCGCGTCGATTGGCAATAGTACCGTTGTCGATCACGGTTACCCCTTCGGAAGCAACCCTTTCGCCGATGCGACCGGAGAAGGCGGAACTACCCTTGCGGTTGAAGTCGCCTTCCAGCCCGTGGCCGATAGCTTCATGCAACAGAATGCCGGGCCAGCCGGAGCCGAGTACGACGGTCATGTTGCCCGCCGGCGCAGGTCGTGCGTCGAGATTGGTGACGGCTTGGTGCACGGCTTTCCTGGCGTAGTCTTGTAGCACTTCGTCGGTGAAATAGCTGTAGTCGAAGCGCCCGCCGCCGCCCGAGCCGCCTTGCTCGCGGCGACCGTTCTGCTCGGCGATGACCTGCACGGAAACACGTACCAAGGGGCGAATATCCGCCGCCATCATGCCGTCGTGACGGGCGATCAACACCACTTCATATTCGGCCGCGAGCGAAGCCGTGACTTGCGTGACGCGGGTATCCAAGGCGCGAGCATAAGATTCGAGCCGCTCCAGCAGCTTTACTTTCTGGTCGTCGCTCAAACTGGCGATGGGGTCGTTGGGCAGGTAAAGCTGGGTGCTGCCGCTGCGTTGGACGATAGAGCCCGCAGAGGCGTCGCCCCCGCGTGCTGCAATAGCGCGAGTGGCTTCGGCCGCTTGGGTCAACGCAGGCAGGCTGATGTCGTCGGAATAGGCAAAGGCCGTTTTTTCGCCGGATACGGCGCGCACGCCTACGCCTTGGTCGATGTTGAAGCTGCCCGACTTGACCTGGCCTTCTTCCAATCCCCAGCTTTCGGCGCGGCTGTATTGAAAGTACAGATCGGCGTAATTCACCTTGTGCGACATGATGCCGCCGAGTACGGATTGCAGGGCGGAATAATCCAGTCCATACGGCGTGAGCAGCGCACTGTTCGCTACGGTGAACAAGGTGCCGGGTTCGGGACTGGAAGCTTCGGGGAGATTGTCGGGTTTCATCGGAACGACCTTAAACACTGCTGCGTTAAAAACAGGTTTCATTTTAACCCGCCATGCGGGTTCAAGCCCGGTTTGTATATATTTAAAAATAATAAGTTTATTTAAAATAATTCTTTTACATTATTTTGGCCAATTCCTATAGTTCGTTCCGTACTTTTAAACATCAATGCGAACGGTGGGGGAAGCAACATGGCATTCAAACAAAAAATCATCGCATCGCTGATCGTAGGCGGGGGAGCCTTGGCGGCGACATCGCCTGCCTTAGCGAATGACAGCGATGAACTGGAGAAGTTGCGGGCGCTGGTGCAAGAGCTGGATCAAAAGATCAGCGTGCTGGACCGCAAGAGCGAAATCGCGGAAGAAGAAGCTGCGGCCAAGAAGAATCAAACGCCGATTGTTTCCGCCAGCGACCAGGGTTTCGGCATCAAGTCCGTCGACGGCAATTTCGAGCTGCGCCTGCGCGGTCAGGTTCAAACCGACGGGCGTTACTATCCGGGGGGCGACGGATTTGCCAGCGGTAACTCCGATGCTACCGCCCAACAAGCGCCCAATACCTTTTTACTTAAGCAGTTCCGTCCTGCATTGCAGGGCGCGCTTTGGGGTAAGTACGACTTTCTTCTGTTGTCCGATTTCGCCGGCGGCAAAACAGTAGTGCAAGATGCTTATGTCGACGCCAAGTTCGTCCCTTGGTTCCAGCTTAAAGCAGGTAAGCAGAAGACGCCGTTCGGCATCGAGCGGCTCCAAGGCGAATCGGACGGCAAGTTCATCGAGCGCGCGCTACCCAACGATCTGGTACCCAACCGCGATATCGGCGTTCAGGTACACGGCAAAGTGGCGAACGATACCGTCGAATATGCGCTGGGATATTTCAACGGCGTGATCGACGGCGGCAGCAGCGATAGCTTCTCCAACAGCGATACCGATAACAACACGGACAAGGATTTCGTGGCCCGTGTATTCACTACCCCGTTCAAGAACGAACCGGGCTTCCTGCAAGGGTTGGGCTTTGGTATCGCCGCGACTTATGGCGACCAGCGCGGATCGGGTACGGGGGCTTCGTCCACGGCGGCGCAAACCTCGACCGAGAGCCTGTTGCCCAGCTTCAAGAGCGCATTGGGTCAACTGACGTTCTTCAAGTACCGTACTGCTTCCGCAGGCGCTGCCGACGGTACCTATGGCGATGGCGAGCGCCTCCGCTGGTCGCCCCAGTTCTATTACTACAATGGTCCGTTCGGCTTGCTGGGCGAGTACGTGCGCGTGAGTCAGGACGTGAGCCGCAATCTCAGCGGAAACATCCATCGTCACGATACCCTGGACAACGATGCTTGGCAGATAGTCGCTTCCTGGTTGCTAACGGGCGAAGTCGCGGGCTATACCAACCCTTTGCCTAAGCGTCCTTTCGACCTTGAGAAGGGCACGGGGCTCGGTGCGTGGGAACTGGTGGCGCGCTACAGCGAAGTCAACGTGGACGATAAGGCATTCGATCCGTTCGGTACTGGCAGCGCTTCTACCACGCAAGGGCGTTCGTACGCCGACCCGAGAGCAGCTGTGCGTAAAGCATCGGCTTGGGCGGGCGGCGTTAACTGGTACCTGAACAAGAACATCAAGCTGGCGCTGGATTATGAGGAAACCTCTTTCGATGGTGGCTGGACGGATAAGGCAGGGTCTGCTTACCTCGACCGGCCGACGGAAAAGGTTTTGTCTACCCGCTTGCAAGTCGCGTTTTAAGCTGGAAATACACAAGGAGAATTTTGCATGAAACCCTTTAACTCCCTGTTGGGCGCAGCATTGATTGCACTGGTTTTTGCAGCCCCAGTGGCAGCCCGTGCCGCCGATATCAGCCTGCTCAACGTCTCATACGACCCGACGCGTGAGCTGTACCAGGATTACAACGCGGCTTTCGCCAAGTACTGGAAAGCCAAGACAGGCGATAACGTCACAGTGAAGGCTTCGCACGGCGGCTCCGGCAAGCAGGCGCGTTCCGTCATCGACGGGCTGGATGCCGACGTGGTGACGCTCGCGCTGGCTTATGACATCGACGCCCTGTCGGAAAAGGCCAAGCTGATTCCGGCCAACTGGCAGAAGCGCTTGGCTAACAACAGCTCGCCGTATACCTCGACCATCGTGTTCCTGGTGCGCAAGGGCAATCCCAAGCACATCAAGGATTGGGATGATGTGGTGAAGCCTGGTGTTTCGGTCATCACGCCTAACCCCAAGACTTCTGGCGGTGCGCGCTGGAATTACCTGGCGGCCTGGGGCTATGCGCTGAAGAAGAACGGCAACGATGAAGCCAAGGCCAAGGCGTTCGTGAGCCAGTTGTACAAGAACGTGCCGGTGCTGGATTCCGGCGCTCGCGGTGCGACCACGACCTTCGTCGAGCGCGGTATCGGCGACGTGTTGCTGGCTTGGGAAAATGAAGCGTTCCTGGCGCTAAAGGAAGATCCGGGCAAGTTCGAGATCGTGGTGCCTTCGCTTTCCATCCTGGCAGAGCCGCCCGTTTCCATCGTCGACAAGGTGGTCGACAAGCGCAAGACTCGTGCAGTGGCGGAAGCCTACGTGAACTATCTCTACAGCGAGGAAGGCCAGGAAATCGCTGCCAAGAACTTCTACCGTCCACGTCTCGAATCTGTGGCCAAGAAGTACGAGAAGCAGTTTCCCAAGGTTAACCTGATCACCATCGACGACGTGTTCGGCGGCTGGCAAAAAGCCCAGAAGACGCACTTTGCCGATGGCGGCGTGTTCGACCAGATTTACGCGAAGTAAGCAGGGAAGGGGCCGATTGGCCCCTTTTCATTTCTGAGTCCGCATGGGCGGGTTGAGAAATGAAAAGGTAGCCGTGAAGGGAATATCGACATGACCGCAGCACTCATTGTCGGCGGCGATTACGTCACCGCCATCAAGCAGACTTTGCATAGTTTCGGCATTGACCAGATTACCCATTGGGGCGGTCGCAAGCCCGGCGACGCGAGGCAGGCCATTCCTCGCGACACCGGTGTGGTCGTCATGATGACCGACTGGGTCAATCATTCGGTAGCCGGCAAGGTGAAACGCACGGCGGAAAGGCAAGGCGTGCGGGTGGTGTACGTGCGAGGCAACGGCGGGAATTTATCAGCCGCGCTGGCAAGGCTGGCGGAAGACAAGCGCCTGGTTGCCTGATGTCAGGACGAAATTTCTTCCACCTCCTGTTCGTCCAGGTCTTCTCCCAGGAAACCGCCGCTCTGGTGCGCCCACAGCCGGGCATAGAGGCCGCCTTTGCGCAGCAGCGTGGCATGGTCGCCTTCTTCGACGATGCGTCCCTTATCCAGCACGATGAGCCTGTCCATGGCGGCGATGGTGGAAAGCCGATGCGCGATCGCCACCACGGTCTTGCCTTCCATGAGCTGGTACAAGCTGCCCTGGATGGCGGCTTCCACCTCAGAATCGAGCGCGCTGGTGGCTTCGTCCAACAGCAGGATCGGCGCGTCCTTCAGCATGACGCGGGCGATGGCGATGCGCTGGCGTTGGCCGCCGGAAAGTTTGACGCCGCGTTCGCCCACATGGGCCTCGTAGCCGGTATTTCCCAGTGGGTCGCGCAGGGTTTCGACGAAGCCGTGGGCTTCGGCGCGTAGCGCGGCAGAGCGCATTTCCTCGTCCGTCGCGTCGGGCTTGCCGTAGAGAATGTTTTCGCGCACCGAGCGATGCAGCAGGGAAGTATCCTGCGTCACCATGCCGATATTGGCGCGTAGGCTATCTTGTTTCACAAGGACGATGTCCTGGCCGTCGATGAGAATGCGGCCTTCCTGCAAGTCGTAGAACCGCAGCAGCAGGTTGACGATGGTGGACTTGCCCGCGCCGGAACGGCCGACCAGGCCGATTTTCTCGCCGGGGCGGATGGTCAGCGAAAAATGGTCGAGCACGCGCTGCGCGCCGGTATAGGCGAATCCGACTTGTTCGAAGCGGATTTCGCCGCGCGTGACCGTCAAAGGCTGGGCGTCCGGTTTATCTTGAACGGTATGGGCGAGCGAGAGGGTGTTGATACCGTCCTGCACCGTACCGACCTGTTCGAAGAGGGATGTCATCTCCCACATGACCCAGTGCGAAATCCCGTTGAGCCGCAAGGCCATCGCCGTGACCGCCGCCACCCCACCGGCGCCCACTTCGCCATGCGCCCATAGCCAGAGCGCCGCGCCGCCGCTCAGGACGATCAAGGTCATGTTGAGGAAATGATTGAGGATTTCCACGGCGCTTACGTAGCGCATTTGCTTGTGCACCACGCCGACGAAATCCTGCATCGCCGATTTAGCATAGCCAGCTTCGCGCCCGGCGTGGGAAAACAATTTGACAGTAGCGATGTTGGCGTAGGCGTCGGTGATGCGGCCTGTCATCATCGCCCGGGCGTCGGCCTGGGATTGAGAGACTTCGCTCAGCCGCGGAATGAAGTACACCAACGAGACGCTATAACACGCGAGCCAGCCCATGAACGGCAGCATCATCCAAGGGTGGAAACTGCCCACTACGCCAACCAGGGTCGCAAAATAAATGGTCACGTAGACCATGATGTCTGCCAGGATGAACCACATCTCACGTACTGCCAGCGCTGTTTGCATGACCTTGGCGGAGACGCGACCTGCGAATTCGTCCTGGAAAAAATCCATGCTCTGGCTCAGCATCAGCCGATGGAAGTTCCAGCGCAGCCGCATAGGGAAGTTGCCCGCCAGCGTCTGGTGCTTGATAAAGGTATGCAAGCTCACCAGGCCGGTACTCAGCATCAAAATAACGGCGAGCAGGATCAGGTGCGTGTGCTCCTGTGACCACAACAGCGATGGCGACACCTGCGACAGACGATCCACGATCTTGCCCATCATCGCGAACAGCAATGCCTCGAACGCCCCAATCACCATGGTGAGCAGCGTCATCGCGAACAGGTAAACGCGCAGCCCTTCGGTGCACGCCCAAACGAAGGCGAAGAAACGACGCGGCGGCGGAGAGATCGGCGTGTCGGGAAAAGGCGAGAGAATATTTTCGAACCAGTGGAGCATGATGCGACTCGGCAAAAGCGATATGACCCGCTTCTGTTATACCAGTTGCACGCCGATTGCGCTGCAACTCGATAAAAGCGGGATCAGGGAACGATGGATCAGTAGCGGCTGACGGCTATGCGCTAGGCCGCTTGGAAAAGAACTGCATCGGCTGCGGTTGCGGCATTTGCAGTACTGATTTACGGATTTTTCCCATCACGTGCATTTCGCACTTCTTGCAATCGAAGCGCAAGGTCAGCCGCTCTTTGCCGTTGACCAGCGTCATCGGCTCAGCGGTAATCGTCCCTTGTACACCGATCACGCCCTTGGCTTCCTTTGGGCACATGGCGAAGCTGTAGCGCAGGCAGTGCTTGGTGATCATGAGCGAGACTTCGCCCTGTTCCTCGTTGGCCTCGTATGCGGCGGCGATGGCTTTCACGCCGTGCTTGGCGTAGAAGTCGCGCGCCTTCTGGTTGTAAACATTGGCGAGGTAATCCAGGGTTTCTTCCGGATAGGCCACCGGTGGTTCGACCGGCTCGCGACGCTGCGGGCGCTGATAGGCCGACTGGCGTGCGGTCTGCAAGCTCTTTACCGCTTCGCGGCGTAGCGCATTGATGCCAGACGCGGGGATGAACCAGGGTTGAGTCCAGTCCAGGGTAACTTCTTCGGCGACGAAATCTGTGTTGCCCAGCTTGGCGAGACCTTCGCGCAAGCCTGATTCAGCGCGTTCTGCATTCTGCGCGGGCTGCTTATCCTGAACGAGTTCCGCCATCCCCACATAACCATCCTCATCGGTGAGCATGAGCGTATAGCCCTGCGGAGTCTCGAAAAAACGCACGGACACACCGATCTTGCGCTCGGCTGAGGGTTTTTCCAGCAAGCGCAGGAAAGCGTGGTCGCGATTGCGGTAGACGGTCATGCCCCGCCGTACGTCGGCCGGCATTTCGTCCGGGCGGATGCGATTGTTCTCGACGGTGTTGATGCGCAGGCCGACCAGTTCCTTGTGGCTGTCGAAAAAGCTGATGCCGTCGCCGTTATGCAGCTCCACGGCGGTTTCGACCTCGATGAAATCCTTGCCCACCTTGGTGACGCGGCCGATTTCCTCGCCCGCGAACTTGGGTGTATCGAACGCGCCGATACCGGCCTGACGGCCATTGACGAAGTAATCCGTCGCGCTGCGATTGAAAGTTTTTTCCGGCTGGGGCGTGAAGGTGTAGGTGCTTTTGCCGCTGGAACTGCGGCCGTAGCCGGGCAAGTCTTCCAGAATTTCATCCAGGAGCTGGCGATAATGCGCCGTGGCGTTCTTGACGTAGGCTGCGTCCTTGTAACGCCCCTCGATCTTGAACGAGCTGATGCCGGCGTCGATCAAGGCGCGCAGGTTGGCGCTCTGGTCGTTGTCTTTGACCGACAACAGATGCTTGTCGTTGGCGAGGATGCGTCCTTGCGAATCCTCCAGCGTGTAGGGCAGGCGGCAAGCCTGCGAGCATTCGCCGCGGTTGGCGCTGCGGCCGGTATGGGCGTGGCTGATGAAACACTGGCCGCTAAAGGCCACGCACAGCGCGCCGTGGATGAAGAACTCCAGATTGCAGGTGGTCGCACCGGCGATTTTCTTGATCGTCGGCAAGTCCAGTTCACGCGCCAATACGATCTGCGAAAAACCGACCTGGTCGAGGAACGCTGCCTTTTCTACCGTCCGAATGTCCGTCTGGGTGCTGGCATGCAGTTGAATTGGCGGCAGGTCCATCTCAAGCAGCCCCATGTCCTGCACGATGAGCGCATCGGCACCGGCTTCGTAAATCTGCCACACCAGGGCGTGTGCGGCATCCAGCTCGTTGTCGTGCAGGATGGTGTTGAGCGTGACAAAGATTTTGGCGTTGAACTTGTGAGCATGTTCCACCAAGCGAGCGATATCGCCGATCTCGTTTCCTGCCCCGGCTCGCGCCCCGAATGACGGCCCGCCGATATACACCGCATCCGCACCGTGATTCACCGCTTCGATGCCGATATCGGCATTGCGGGCAGGAGCGAGCAGTTCGAGATGGCGGCGACTGTCAGTCATGGGGGAACACCTGTTTAATTCTATGAAATCAAAGCGGTGCGCACTATAGCATGCTTGCTAGGCTATGACGGCAATGCTGACGGGAAATTCCATTGCCAGGAGTTACTTATGACGAACTTGGGGCAGGCAGAGGGCGCGGTTAAGGCCGACGGTTTTGATGCTTTGAAGAACTTGGAATCAGAATTCCAAGTTAAGAATTTTAGATTAGCGGATGAGTTACCGCTGACGAGGAATGCGCGACTGCGTCATTCCTGACACTCGCAGTGTTCCTTGGCCAGGAACACGGCACGTTCGTAGCTTTCACAAGCCTTGGCCGTGTTGTAGCCCAACTGCACGACCCAGAAGCCCACGCTTTCCACAATCAAGCCACGGAGCGTGCCGGTTTGGTCGTAGACTTCGTACTGTTTTTCGCTGGTTTGTTTAATTTCGATCATGGTCGGCACTATAGTCGATGTCGGGATGGGGAGGCAATACGGTTCTTTTTGCCTTACCTGGCTCCGTCACCTCAGGAGCTAGGTATGTAGCGCAGGGGGCCTCGCTTGCATCAAAGCTAGTTTCATTGTTGATGAATTTGAAATGGTATTAAAACCGTCGGTCTCGGCCGACAGCCGAGTTACTTTCGTTTGCTTGTCCAAACGAAAGTAACCAAAGGAAAAGACATCCCCACGCCCCGGTCCTTCGGGCTTCCCTGCGCTGCGCGCCAAGCCGGGCGGCTGCGGAACTCGGGCTTGCAGCCCTCAGACAGTCCTCGCCGACTGCTCCCGACTTGGCTGTGCTGCTCGGCGGGACGTCGAGGGGGAATGGGGGCCTTTCACTTGCGACAGCGAGGATCTCTTAAAATTAGAGGCCGAGAGCTTTGGCTGTTCGCTATTTCGGGATCGAACCCAGCTTTTTACTCAATGGCATCCAACGCCGTTAGCGCATCCTCAAACCCATACCCCAAGGCTTCTGCAACGGCTCGGTTTGTGACCTTTCCTCGATACACATTCAAACCTTCCCTTAGGAATGGATCGTCCCTTAGGGCGTGCAAGCCCTTGTCCGCCAAAGCTAGTACATAGGGTAGCGTGGCGTTGTTAAGGGCGTAGGTGGAGGTGCGGGGGACTGAGCCGGGCATGTTGGCGACGCAGTAGTGGATGACGCCGTCCACGATGTAAGTCGGTGCGTCGTGGGTGGTGGGGCGGGAAGTTTCGCAGCAGCCGCCTTGGTCAATGGCGACGTCGACGATGACGCTGCCGGGTTGCATTTGTTTTACTGTTTCCCTGCTGATGAGCTTGGGGGCTTCGGCGCCTGGAACGAGGATGCTGCCGATGACGAGGTCGGCCTCGCAGCAATGCTGCGTGATGGTGTTGTGGGTGGAAAAGACGGTCTTCAGCGAATGGCCGAATTGCTGCTGCAAGCGTCGTAATACGTCGAGGTTGCGGTCGAGAACGCAGACGTCTGCCCCCATGCCGAGGGCAACATCCGCTGCTTGCGCTCCGACTACGCCGCCACCCAGGATAACGACTTTGGCAGGCGCTACACCGGGAACGCCGCCCAGCAAGATGCCACGTCCGCCGTGGGCTTCTTCCAGGAAATAGGCCCCGGCTTGTACTGCGAGTCGCCCAGCCACTTCGGACATGGGGGCCAGCAGTGGCAAGCCGCCATGGGGCGAGGTGACGGTCTCATAACCGATACAGGTGGCGCCCGAAGTGACAAGATCGCGCGTTTGATCCGGATCGGGGGCGAGGTGCAGGTAGGTGAACAGGATTTGCCCGAGCTTAAGCATGCGGCGCTCGTTGCGTTGGGGTTCCTTGACCTTGACGATGAGGTCGGCAGCGGCATAAATCGCTTCGGCATCCTCGACGATCGTTGCGCCCGCGGCGCGGTATGCATCGTCGCTTGCCCCGATGCCGGCGCCGGCATTCTTTTCTACCCAAACCGCATGACCGCGCTTGACGATTTCATGCACGTTGGCGGGGACCAAACCTACCCGGTATTCACGGACTTTGATTTCCTTGGGGACGCCGATTTTCATGACGGATACTCCTAGCTGGACATCGCCGGGGATTTAACGATGTATCATATCCCCCTACCAAAAATAAAAGTAAAAAAGCAAGAATAGGTTGGACCGATGAAAAACCCCGCCATCCCGGCTGAGGGACTCCCTTCCCGCACTGCATTGCAGGACGCGCATCAGGACGCACAAAGCGATCCGTTAGTGATGCTGGCCGGGTCGCTTGCGGTCAGCGCAGACGTGATTAGTCATTTGCCCGCCGTGCATTTCCGCACCTGCGTATGGCAGGGTGGCGATGGGCTCGTGGATAGCGTTTTGAATCACTGTCCGGACCTGATCCTGCTCGATGCGGCAGTGGATGATGCCACCACGTTTTGCCGCACGCTCAACGATATTGCGCCAAATATTCCGGTCATCTTGCTGGCGGCTTCTTGCACTGCAGAGTCAAAGAAGAAACTGCTGGAATGCGGCTGCGCCGATTGCCTGAGCTTGCCCGAACAGGTGACGGAAATCGAGCCCCGATTCAATATTCATCTTGAGCGGCGCCTGCGGCTGAGGCAGCAGCAGCGTCAACTCGACGAGATGCGCGCGCAGCTCTACAGCATGGAAGAGCAGGCTCGGTTGCGTACCTTCGAGCTCAGTCGCAAGAACTATCAGTTGCGGCGCGAAATCGGCGAGCGTTTGAATACCGAGACCATCCTCCGCTCCCGCGAGGAGCAATATCGCACCCTAGCGGAAAACGCTTCCGACATCATCATCCGCTACAGCACCGCTTGTAGGCGACTGTATGTTAATCCGGCCTTCGAGCGGATCATCAAGCTCAAATCCTCGCAATTGATCGGGCAGTCTCCCGTGGGATTCGCTACGACGTTAAGGAACGCGGCGGAATATCAGGCCGTGTTGGAGCGCGTCATTACGACCGGCATCAATGCCGACACCCTGGCTGAATTGATCGAGGATGACGGCAACGTAAACTATTACCAGATGCGGGTCGTAGCCGAATTCGACCGTAACGGCAAGGTGATGAGCGTACTCGCCGTCGGCCGCAATATTTCTCCCCTAAAGCAAGCCGAGCGCTATCTGGAGGAATCCCGAGCGCAGTTGCGCGATCTGGCGACCCACATCGAAGCGGCACGCGAAGAAGAACGCAAGCATTTGGCGCGGGAGTTGCACGACGAGTTGGGGCAGTTGTTGAGCACCTTGCGTATGCGCACGCGCCTGTTGCAGCCGGAATACATCGGCGATGACAGGAAGCTCTTGCGCGAACGTACCGATGCCATGCTCAAGATCATCGATAACGCGGTTGAAATGGTGCGCCGATTTGTGACCAACTTGCGGCCAGGCATTCTCGACCTGGATATTTGCTCGGCTTTGCAATGGCTGGGGCAAGGGTTCTCCAATACCTACGGTGTGCCTTGCCGGGTGAATGTGCCGCCGGGAATTTGCAAGGTAGACGATGGGCTCTCGGTCGCGCTGTTCCGCATTGCGCAAGAGTCGTTGAACAACGTGGTCAAGCATGCGGGCGCCACGCAGGTGAGCCTGACGCTTCAGGAAGCGCCGAAATACATCGTGCTCGAGGTGCAGGATAACGGACGCGGCTTCGACCCTGTACAATCTGCACGTAAAAAGACGTTCGGAATTCTGGGAATCAAGGAACGCGTCGAAATGTTGAAAGGGCGCCTCCAGATCGACAGTGCTACAGGGCAGGGGGCTCGGGTGCACGTTGAGATTCCCTGGGAATATAAGAATTAATAAATACAAGAATCAATAATAAAGGAACATCATGCTTCGACTCATGATCGCCGATGACCACGCCATCCTGCGCGACGGTCTCAAACAGTTGTTTTCCCATTCGGGAGATATGGAGGTCGTGGCCGAAGCCGGCGACGGCCCGCAAGTCCTGGAATCTCTCCGCAAGATCAAGGTGGATGCCTTGATTCTCGATGTTTCCATGCCGACGCTTGGCGGTATCGACTTGGTGCCCAAACTTCGCAACCTTTACCCAGCTTTGCCGACCCTGGTGCTAAGCATGCACAACGAACCGCAAATGGCCATGAACATGATCAAGGCCGGGGCATCGGGCTACTTGTGCAAGGATTGCGAACCTACGGAACTGGTTACTGCGGTACGGGCCGTGGCAAATGGTCGCCGCTATATTTCGGGCCAATTGGCAGAGCAACTGATTTTTCTCGATGGCGATGGCAAGGGCGATGCACCGCCACACGAACGACTGAGCCGTCGTGAGCAGCAAGTATTGCGCATGCTTGCCAACGGTAAATCGATCATCGAAATCGCTGAGGTCTTGAGTATCAGCAACAAGACGGTCAGCACCCACAAGACCCGGATCATGAAGAAAATGGACATCGACTCTAACGCCAAATTGATTCGTTACGCCATTTCTCACGGTCTTTGCGATTGAGTCAGTCGCTGATGACCGCTTTGTAGGATGAATCCTACAATATGCTCGGTCCCGTCTTATGGTTCCGAGGGTAGTTATTCGCGATACTCCCTGTTTGCTGAGCCCCTCGCTCATTGGAACAGGGAACATCATGAACATCAGGATGGAATGTACCGAAAGGCAGTGCCTGATCGACATCGAAGGCAAAATGACCGAAGACTGTGCGGAGCAGTTGCGCCGCGCTTTGTTTTCGCCGCTGTCCGCCGATCATGCCTTCGTGATCGATCTCACCAAGGTAGACGATATCGACGTCAGCGGTGTCCGCTTGCTGGTGATGCTCAAGCTCGAATCGTATCTGCGCGGCAACAGGCTGGAACTGATCAGTCACAACAGCAAGCTTGATGAGATTATGTCGTTGTCCGAGCTGCAAGCTTTTCTCGAGAAATCCCTCTAGCGTCCTTATCCCTTTTCAATGCCTGCTTAACGGTGAGAGCTGCGGTAATATTGCGCCGTTCAACCCTAGGAGCATGGATTAAATGAGCACGAGTTTTTTGCGCCCGACGTGGGCTGCGCTGATTGGGGCAATGGCGTTACTGAACGGCTGTGCCAGCGTCAGCAATGTTGATCTCTGGCCTTTCGGTAGCGACCAGCCGGCAGGGCGTTCCGGTCCTCCCAATGCCACCGAATATCAATGCGACGGCAACAAGCGTTTTTTTGTCCGGTATGCCGATAACGGCAGTACCGCCTGGGTGATCTATCCCGATCGTGAAGTGGCCCTGACCAAGGGGGCGACTGGCACACGCTATACCAACGGTGTTGCGGTGTTAGAGGTTAATGGGGCCGAGGCCAGCCTCAAGGATGGGCCGAACATCAATTACAGCGGCTGCAAGATGCCGGCGAAAGCCAAATAAACTAAGCAGGGCAGATGTTTTAATGACGGCGAGCATGCTCGCCGTTTTTACTTGCCAGCTGCTTTTCCGGCAAAAGGCTCCTTGAGTTAGCGTTTCATGCCCGGTGGTTATAGCGATATTCGAAATAGGTCTTTTACCCAGCCTTTGTAGGTTCTTATACTGCATCAGTTTTCCGGTTGTCGCGGCTGGGAACGTGTATGGAAACCGATGAAGGTTGGTGCGCCGCTAGTAGTGAAGCCTAATACCGCCAGATTGGCCGGATGATTGAAATAAGTGCAAAATAATTCCATTTTGCGAATACGACCAAGAGTGGTCCGCGCTTCCTAAGCGCAGCCGCTTAACCTATAACCGACTTTCTCTCTGCGGGAGCATGTATGGCGATCTATAACGACAATTCACTTTCCATCGGCCGTACACCTTTGGTCCGGCTCAATCGTGTTACAGATGGCGCCGGTGCGACCGTGCTGGCCAAGATAGAAGGACGCAACCCGGCTTATTCCGTCAAATGCCGTATCGGTGCTGCCATGATCTGGGATGCTGAAAAACGCGGCTTGCTCGGCCCGGGTAAGGAGATCGTCGAGCCGACCAGCGGCAATACCGGCATTGCGCTGGCTTTCGTCGCTGCGGCCCGCGGTATCCCCATTACCCTGACTATGCCGGAAACCATGAGTATCGAGCGCCGCAAGCTGCTGGCCGTTTATGGCGCCAAGTTGGTGTTGACCGAAGGTGCCAAGGGCATGAAGGGGGCGATTGAAAAGGCTGAAGAAATCGCGGCCTCCGATCCCAACCGCTACGTGCTGTTGCAACAGTTCAAGAACCCGGCCAACCCTGCCATCCACGAAACCACGACCGGTCCGGAAATCTGGGAGGACACGGCCGGTGCGGTCGATATTTTTGTCTCGGGGGTAGGTACCGGCGGCACCATTACCGGTGTTTCGCGGTTTATCAAGAACACTCAAGGCAAGGCCATCAAGACCGTGGCCGTCGAGCCTTCCGCGAGCCCCATCCTGTCGCAAAAACTGGCAGGACAGGAACTCAAGCCTGCGCCGCACAAGATTCAAGGCATCGGTGCCGGTTTTGTGCCGGACAACGTCGACCTGTCGCTGATCGACGAGGTCGAACAGGTCAGCAACGAAGATGCCGTGGAATATGCACGTCGCCTCGCACGCGAGGAGGGTATTCTCGCGGGGATTTCCTGCGGGGCCGCTGTGGCGGCTGCCGTTCGCCAGGCCAAGCGCCCTGAGAACGCCGGCAAGACCATCGTCGTCATCCTGCCCGACTCGGGCGAGCGCTACCTCAGCACGGTATTATTCGAAGGATTGTTCGACGATAAAGGGCTGGCCACGGCGTAGGCAATTTGCGCTTGCATTGCATGCGACTATTCCGCTCGCCAGCCACGCTCACCCCAATCCTGATCTTGCTCCTGACATTGCTGTCAGGAGCCCAAGCCCAGGCCGGTACCTTACGCGATCGGCTGGCGAATCAGCTGTTTGATCGCGATCCTTTCGCTGAGGAAGCATCCTCGGCAACGGTTGCCTTGCCTTCCGGCTCGAAGGTATTGAAAGATTTATCTTACGGCGGCGATCCGTTGCAGCGCATGGATGTCTATCTCCCATCGCAGGCCATCGACGCGCCTGTCATCCTGATGATCCACGGCGGCGGCTGGCGGCGTGGGGACAAGGCGATGGCGACCGTCGTCGAGAACAAGGTCCGGCATTGGCTGCCACAAGGGTTTATTTTCGTATCGGCAAACTACCGGCTTCTGCCTCAAGCCGATCCCTTGAAACAGGGCGAAGATGTGGCGCGTGCGCTGGCTGAAGTGCAATCCCGAGCGAAGCAATGGGGCGGCGATCCGCATAAAGTGATCCTCATGGGGCATTCCGCCGGGGCGCACTTGGTTGCGTTGCTAACGGCCTCGCCCGATTTAGCCTATGCCCAGGGTGCTAAGCCATGGTTGGGCACGGTATCGCTGGATAGCGCGGCCATCGATGTGGTTGACGTCATGAAAGGACGCCACTATCGGCTTTACGATCCGGCATTCGGGAATGATGAAGACTACTGGAAAGCGGCTTCGCCCATGCAGCAGTTGTCGTCGAAATCCCGCCCGTTGCTGCTGGTGTGCTCCTCGATTCGCAGCGATCATCCCTGCGATGCTTCCCGTCGATACGTCGAGCGCGCAAGCACTATCGGTGTCCGTGCGGAACTTCTTGCGCAACCGCTGTCCCACAAGGCAATCAACCAGGATCTCGGCCTGCAAGGTGATTACACAGAAGCCGTAGAGCAGTTCATGGAGAAGCTGGCACCCGGGCAACTTCACTCACGATTGCAATGAATCCCTTACTCAAGGTGTTTGTCGGTTGAGTTAAAATAACGGTTGTTCCCGTTGAAGAGCAGGGTCTGGTTTCAGGCTTTCCACAGGATGCTTCCGATTTTCAGTCCACAGAACAAGAGCTATGACACAAGGTAACATTCAAAACCTCGACGCGTTGCAACGCGAAATCGCCCAATTGATGGTCAAGGCGCTGAACCTAGAGGTTTCCGCCGACGAGATCGATCCCGATCAGCCGTTGTACGGTAAGGGGCTGGGGTTGGATTCCATCGATATCCTCGAAATCGCCCTCGTGGTTTCCAAGCACTACGGGCTGCAACTCAAGGCCGACAGCGAGGATAATCACCGCATTTTCGGTTCCCTGCGCAGCCTTTCGGATTACGTCGCCGCGCACAAAGCCGCCTGATGTTCCCTCATTTCCAGCGTTTCCGGTGGATTGGCGTTGCGACGCTGATCGCGGGATACGCTCTGCTGGTTCACCACGTTAATGTCACCGGTCGTCCCAGCCTACTAGGCGCAGCGCTAGCGCTCCTGCCCGTGTTCGGTTTCGGCTTCGCCTTGGCGGTAAATGCCGTCACGCGGTGGGCCGGAGTTGCGCTCATGGGTGGAAGCACGTGGCTGGTAGGGCAATGGTGGTGGTTGATCGCCAGTCATGCCGGGCTGTTGTTCTACCTGCAAGATGTCGGCCTCGTACTGGTGCTGGCAACGGGCTTCGGACGCAGTTTGTTGCCCGGTCAGAAACCCCTTTGTGTAGGGTTTGCCGAGATGTTGCATGGGGGGGGGCTGGCCGCAGATCATGAACGTTACGCGTGGCGGGTGACTCTCGCCTGGACGCTGTATTTCGCCTTGTTGGCGCTGGCGTCGACCGTATTGTTTTTCCTTGCGCCGCTGCCGGTATGGTCGTTCTACGCCAATTTTCTCGTATTGCCGCTGATCGGCCTAATGTTTGTGGGCGAATTCCTCGTGCGTCGCATCGTACTACCGCAAGCCGCCACCGGCGGTGTATTCGACGGTCTGCGCGCCTACCTCAAGTCACATTAATGCTGCTGCGATGAGTTCATCCCCACTGGTTTCCCATACTGCGCTCGAACAGCCCCTGGCCTGGTTCGACGGGGAGAGCATCTCTGTCAGCCGTTTCCTCGCCGATGTGGCGCAAGTGGCCGCTATGCTACCGAGCGGCGACCACGTGCTTAACGTATGTCGCGATCGGTATCGTTTCGCCGTCGGTTTGGCAGCTGCAATCACGGCGGACAAGGTCAGCCTGCTGCCGCCCACGCATACTCTGGAAATGGTGCAGCGCCTTAAGGCCTTTGCGCCCGACGTGTTCTGCCTGCACGACAACCCCGATTGCGATATCGATTTACCGCGCGTGCTTTTCCCGGTGTTGAATGGCAAAACTATTGGGGCGACACGAATTCCGACTATCGAAGACGACCGGCAAGTCGCCATCGTCTTTACCTCCGGCTCGACCGGTGCTCCGGTGCCGCATCCTAAGACCTGGGGCAAATTGGTGCTTAACGTGCGCGCGCAAGCCGAGTGCATCGGACTCAAGCAGAATTCAGGATGCGCCGTGATCGGCACCGTTCCACCTCAGCACATGTACGGCTTCGAATCTACCGTGCTGCTGCCCTTACAAAGCGGCAATGTGCTGTGCGGCATACAACCGTTTTATCCCGCTGACATCGTCTCCGCTCTGGAAAACAACCCGGTGCCGCGCATGCTGGTTTCCACGCCTTTGCATCTGCGTTTGCTGCTCGAAGCCGGATTGAATCTGCCGTCGGTGGAGCGCGTGCTCTCGGCTACATCGCCGCTGTCGCTACAACTCGCCGGGCAGGTGGAATCGGCGTTCGGTGTACCATTGTTAGAAATCTACGGCAGTACCGAAACCGGGCAGATCGCTATCCGCCGCACGACTGCAGGTGAATCCTGGCAGTTGTTCCCCGAAGTGCGCTTGGTCGAGCGCGACGAACGCTTTTGGGCCGAGGGCGGCCATATCGAACAGCCGGTGTCGCTCAACGACAAGATCGAGCTGCTGCCGGACGCGCGCTTTTTGCTGCACGGCCGCTTGCAGGATCTGGTCAATATCGCCGGTAAGCGCAATTCGCTCGCCAGCCTCAACCATCATCTGACGGCCATCCCAGGCGTGCTGGACGGGGCGTTTTTCATGCCGGACGACGCCTCGCACGAGCAAGTCACCCGGCTGGCGGCCTGTGTGGTCGCCCCCGGTTTGTCGGCGCACGACGTCCTGGATGCCTTGCGCCAGTGCATCGATCCCGTATTCCTGCCGCGCCCCTTGCTGTTCGTGGACGAATTGCCGCGCAACAGCACCGGTAAGTTGCCGCGCGAAGCGTTGAAACAGCTTATCCATAGTCTTACCCGATCGGAAACGGCATGAAACGCCAGGCGACCTTGCATATTCCTGCCGATCATCCCGCCTTCGCGGGACACTTTCCTGGCTTACCTATCGTGCCCGGCGTCGTGCTGCTGGATGAGGCTATCTACGCCATCATGCAAGATCTGGGAAGCGTTCCAAAGGCTTGGAAAATCGCTTCTGCCAAATTCTTGAGTCCGCTCGGGCCCGAGACGACTGTCATCATCGAATTCGACATCCAGGAAAGCGGTAGCGTGCAGTTCGACATCGTCGACGGCGAACGCCGCATCGCTACCGGTAGCCTGACGCCAACCCAATGACAACAGAAAACGCCAAGAAGAGTGCGACGTGGGCACGCACCCCGGAACGCAGCAATATGACGATGATGCGCATCATGAGCTGGATTTCCCTGCGGCTCGGACGCCAGGCGGGACGTATCGTGCTGCATCTCATCGCGTTGTATTTCGTGCTGTTCGCGCCGGCCGCGCGGCGTGCCTCCCAGTCTTACCTGCCGCGCGCCCTGGGTCGACCGGCCCGTTTTCTCGACCTGTACCGGCATTTCTTCTGCTTTGCCGCCACCATCCACGACCGTATTTACCTCGTCGCTAAGCAGTACGACAGGTTCGACATCGAAATCCATGGCATCCCACATATCCGTCCACTCATCGACCAGGGCAACGGCGTGTTCCTCATGGGGGCGCATCTCGGCAGTTTCGAGGTGATCCGCGCCATCGGCCGCCAGGTGCCGGGGCTGCGCGTGGCGATGGTGATGCATCAAGACAATGCGCAAAAGGTCAACGCCATGCTGGCCGCCATCAACCCCGAGGCGGCGATGGACATCATTCCCCTGGGCCGCATCGATTCGATGCTCAAGGTGCAGGAAAAACTCGACCTGGGCATGCTCGTGGGCATGTTGTCCGACCGTACGCTGGGCGACGAACCCATGACTATGGTCGAACTGCTTGATGGCCCGGCGGCGATGCCGGTGGGGCCGTTCCGCATGGCGGCGCTGTTACGGCGTCCGGTGTTGTTCATGACCGGGCTCTACATGGGCGGCAACCGCTATCAGGTGCATTTCCAGCCGTTAGCCGATTTCACTGATATTCCACGCGGCGGACGCGACGCCGCAGTGCAGGATGCGGTCCGGCGCTATACCGAACTGCTGAACTATTACTGCCGTTTCGCGCCTTACAATTGGTTCAACTTTTTCGATTACTGGCAGTCGGTGCCGGCCTCTCTGGATAAGCATACGGACAAAAATTCGGATAAGAATTTCGGATAAGAGCGCAGATGAACATTCTTCAATTTTTGGCTTGCCTGTTGATGGGCGTCTCGGCTTCGGCTCATGCTGACGAATGGAGCCTCGACCAGCTCATGCGAACCCTGGCTCAGACCAAGGTGGGCCATGCCAGTTTCGTCGAGAAAAAGTCCATCGCAATGCTGGAGAAGCCGGTCGAATCCTCCGGTGAATTGTTTTACACCGCGCCGGATCGTCTGGAAAAGCGCACGCTCAAGCCGCGTCCCGAGAGCATGGTGCTGGACCGCGGCACGCTGACGGTGGAGCAGAAAGGCCGCAAGCACGTGCTGCCGTTGCAAAACTACCCGGAAGTGGCAGCCTTCATCGACAGCATCCGCGGTACGTTGGCGGGCGATAAATCGGCACTGGAGCGTACTTATCAATTGAACCTTAGCGGCGACCAGCAAGCTTGGACGCTGCTCTTGACGCCCATCGATGCAAAAATGAAAAAGATCGTGGAAAAAATCCGTATCGCCGGCATCGGCAATGAGCTCCGCAGCATCGAGATCAAGCAGGCAGACGGTGACAGTTCGCTCATGACGATCACCCAGCTATCCCCGCCGTGAGCCGCTTCCTCCAATCCGCAAGATTCGCTATCGCCGTCTGGCTGGCGGTGCTGCTGGCCTGTGCCGTGGTTATCGTGCGCGGGCATTACACCGCCGATCTTTCGGCCTTTTTGCCGCGTTCGCCCACGTCCGAGCAGCAGTTTCTCATCGACCAGCTGCGCGACGGTCTGGCGTCGCGCCTGATCCTGGTGGGCATCGAAGGCGCCGACCCCGCGACCCGCGCCCGTATCTCCAAGGAAATGGCCTATCGCCTGCGCGGAAACGAGGCCTTTGCAACCGTCAACAACGGCGAGGACATTACCGCGGCACGCGACCGCGAATATCTGTTCGGCAACCGCTACCTGCTGAGCCCTTCGGTCACGCCGCAACGCTTTACTGCGGAAGGCTTGCACCAAGCCATCGCCGACAGCATCGAGCAACTGGCTTCTCCGGCCGGATTGCTCATGAAATCGCTGCTGCCGCACGATCCGACGGGCGAAATGATGCAACTGCTCGACCAGATGAACAGTGCCGGCAAGCCGCAAATCGTCGACGGCGCCTGGGCTTCCCAGGACGGCCAGACGGCTTTGCTGCTGCTGCAAACGCATGCCGCCGGTTCCGATACCGACGGCCAGCAGGCCGCCATGCAGATCGTGCGTGACACCTTCAACGAAGTGGCCGCGACCTCGGCCGCGCAACTGCGCATGACCGGCCCCGGCGTGTTCTCGGTGCTGTCGCGCGATAGCATCAAGCACCAGGTGCGGGTGATCTTCATCGTGAGTTCGGTGCTGATCGCCTTGCTGCTGTGGGCGGCGTATCGTTACATCGCCGCGCTGGTGCTGGGCTTCCTGCCCGTGGCCACCGGCATCGTCGCAGGCATCGCCGCGGTCGGTCTCGGCT
This sequence comes from Novimethylophilus kurashikiensis, assembly GCF_003112435.1. Taxonomy (GTDB): domain Bacteria; phylum Pseudomonadota; class Gammaproteobacteria; order Burkholderiales; family Methylophilaceae; genus Novimethylophilus; species Novimethylophilus kurashikiensis. Next base: position 7,086 of record NZ_BDOQ01000021.1, on the reverse strand, counting down.
TCGGCGTGGTGCACGGCGTGACGCTGGGTTTCGGGACGGCCTTGATCGGCGAGGCGGTCGATTATTCGATTTATCTCTTCATGCAAGCCGAGCAGGGCGAAGCCGACCGGCGCGATTGGATGGCGCGGGTATGGCCGACCATGCGGCTGGGGGTGTTCACCTCGGTATTCGGTTTTGCCGCGCTGCTGATGTCGGGATTCCCTGGGTTGGCGCAACTTGGGTTGTATTCGATTGCCGGATTGCTCGCGGCTGCTGCGATGACGCGCTTCGTGCTGCCGCATTTGCTGCCATCCGGTTTCAAGGTGCGGGATGTGTCCTCGGCCGGGATGCATCTCGCGAAATTTGCCGCGATGGCCCCGCGTCTGCGTTGGCTGGCGGCAGGATTGCTGGTCGTCGCTGTGGCTGTCTTGTTCCTGCACCGCGATCATCTCTGGAACCGCGAGCTTGCTGCACTAAGCCCGGTCTCTGCCACCGACCAGGCGCTGGATAAACGCCTGCGTTCCGGCATGGGTGCGCCGGATGTGCGCTACATGGTGGCGGTGTCGTCAGAGAGTTGGCAGGGGGCCTTGCAGGCCTCCGAGCAAGTTGCACTGACCTTGCAGCCGCTGGTGGAGCAGGGCGTGCTGGCGGCGTTCGAGAGCCCCAGCCGCTACCTGCCCAGCGAGGCCGCACAACAAGCGCGGCAAGACAGCTTGCCCGAACCGGAAATCCTGAAGCAGCGCCTGGGGGCCGCGGTACAAGGCCTGCCGGTCAAGGCGGCACTGTTCGAACCGTTCCTGGAAGATGTCGAAGCCGCCCGGACGCGCTTGCTCTTGCAGCGTTCCGATTTGGAAGGCACGGCCATGGCGATGGCGGTCGATGGCATGCTGGTTCGGCGGGGCGCTAATTGGGCGGCGCTGCTGCCACTGAGCGCGCCTGAACACGGCGAGATCGATGCAGCCAAGGTGAAGCGCGTGCTGCCGCACGACGTATTTTTTATCGACCTGAAGCATGAATCGGACAAGCTGTATTCGGGCTATTTGTCGGAAGCCATCGGCCTGTCGCTCGCTGGTGTCGGAGCCATCGTGGCCTTGCTGTTCGCCGCGCTGCGTTCGCCGCGGCAGGTGGCAGCGGTGATCCTGCCGCTCGGCGCAGCCGTGCTGGTGGTGACCGCAGGCTTGGCCTTGGCGGGGCAACAGCTCATTATTTTGCATTTGATCGGCATGCTGCTCATCGTCGCCATCGGTTCCAATTACGCCTTGTTCTTCAATGGAACAGTGACGCCGCGCACGCTGGCCTCGCTGGTCTTTGCCAATGCGGCGACCGTGCTGGGTTTCGGCCTGCTCGCGTTTTCCACCGTGCCCGTCCTGCGCGCCATGGGTATGACGGTGGCGCCGGGCGTGGTACTGGCGCTGGTGTTTTCGGCGGTGTTTGCGAGACGGGACGATGCACGGTAGTTCGGAATACGCCTGGCGTCCGACACGCTTTGTGCAGGCCTCGCTGGCCTTGCACCTGCTTGCCCTGGTCGCGGTGCTGATTCGACCGAGTATTTGGCCGTGGGCCTTGGGCATTGTCATCGCCAATCACCTGCTCATCACCGCCGTCGGCCTATGGCCGCGGAGCCGGTGGCTGGGCGCCAATTGGGTGGAACTTCCCGAGGACGCCGCGCCGCGCAATCAAATCGCCCTGACTATCGACGACGGCCCTGACCCTGAAGTCACGCCGCAAGTGCTGGACGTGCTGGATCGATACGGGGTCAAAGCGACTTTTTTCTGCATAGGGGTGCTCGCTGAACGGCATGCGGAGCTCTGCCGCGACATTGTGCGGCGCGGCCACGCGGTGGAAAACCACAGCCAGTATCATCGCCACCATTTTTCGCTGCTGGGACCGGCCGGGGTCATGCGCGAAATCCGGGCGGCGCAGCAAACCTTGACCGATATTACCGGGCAGCCCCCGCAGTTTTTCCGGGCGCCGGCCGGTTTGCGCAATCCTTTCCTGGCGCCGGTGTTGGTGAAGCTGGGGTTGCAGCTTGCAAGCTGGACGGTGCGCGGCTTCGACACGCAAACGGGCGATGCCGGAAAGGTGACGACACGACTGCTCGCGAAGCTGCGGCCGGGTGCCATCCTGCTGCTGCACGACGGCCATGCTGCGAGAACGGCGCAAGGTCGGCCGGTTATTCTCGACGTGCTGCCACGCATCATCGATGAGGCTGGTCGACGAGGACTTCATTTCATCCGGTTGCGAGATGCCAGGCCCGTAGCGCAGGCGGCCGCGCCTGCATTAACCGAATCAACTGGCCTTTGATGCAAGCGAGGCCGCCTGCGCTACAGTCCAATAGAACGCCAGCTATAATCAAATTTTGAATCGAACCTATCTCTCTTGAAGCCGCTACATCTTTCCCATTTCACCGCAACGAGCTGCCTCGGCCGTGGTCTTGAAGCTACCTTGCAAGCGTTGCGGGAACGCAAGTCGGGACTTAAACCTTGCGATTTCGACATCGTGGATTTGCCGACCTATATCGGCGAGGTGTCGGGCTTGGAAGAAGTCCAATTGGCACCGGCCCTCAAGGTCTATGACTGCCGCAACAACCGTCTCGCCCAGCTGGCGCTGGAGCAGGACGGATTTGCCGATGCTGTGCGCACTGCGGTGGCGAAATACGGGACGGAGCGGGTGGGCGTGTTCGTCGGAACCAGTACTTCCGGCATCTTGCAGACCGAGTTGGCCTACCGCCGCAGGGATTCATCAAGCGGCGAACTCCCGCACGACTTTGATTACGACCGCACGCAAAACACCTTCTCTGTCGCCGATTTCACGCGCCACTTCTTCGGGATTCAAGGCCCGGCCGTGGCCATTTCCTCCGCCTGTTCGTCCAGCGCCAAGGTGTTCGCCTCGGCTCGCCGCATGATGGAAGCCGGATTGATTGACGCGGCTGTGGTAGGCGGCGTGGACAGCTTGTGCCTCACCACGCTGTACGGTTTCAATTCGCTGGGACTGTGCTCGCCGCAAGCCTGCCGTCCGTTCGACGCGCGGCGCGACGGGATCAGCATCGGCGAGGCGGGGGCCTTCGCGCTCCTGGAGTGGCCGCAAGGTGAATTGCCGAAGGATGCCGTGCTGCTGGCGGGAATCGGCGAATCCAGCGATGCCTACCATATGTCCTCGCCCCATCCCGAGGGGTTGGGCGCGCGCATGGCGATGGAGCAGGCGCTCGGCAGTGCCGGGCTGCGACCGCAGGACATCGATTACATCAACCTGCACGGGACCGCCACGCCGAGTAATGACGCAGCAGAGGGTAAGGCCGTGCTGGACCTTTTCGGCAGCCATACGCCATGCAGCTCGACCAAGGGGCTGACGGGCCATACCCTAGGCGCCGCGGGGGCGATAGAAGCCGTCGTCAGCGCCCTTGCGTTGCAACATGGCTTGATGCCAGCCGGCGCCAATACGCAAACGCTGGATCCGGCCATTTCGCTGGATTACCTGCTGGACAACCGCAAAGTGCCGGTACGGTACGTGCTCAGCAATTCCTTCGGCTTCGGCGGCACCAATTGCAGTTTGGTGTTCGGGAGGGCTGCATGATGAGCAAGGCTTTAACCGCCTACATCGAAGGCATCGGCCTGATCGGCCGGGGGTTGCCCGATTGGACTATCGCCCGCGAAGTGCTCGCAGGCCGCATGCCTTATGAGCTGCAGCCTGCCGTCGTGCCGGCCCCGCAGTTGCTGCCCCCCGCCGAACGCCGCCGCTGCGGCAACATCGTCAAGCTGACCCTGGCAGTTTCGTCTGAAGCCGTGGCGATGGCGCAAGCGGATGCATCGACCTTGCCCAGCGTATTCACCTCGTCCCACGGAGATGCGGAAAACTGCCATGCGATTTGCGATCAGCTGGCCACTGACGACAAGTTGATCTCGCCTACGCGCTTCCACAATTCGGTACATAACGCGGCGTCCGGCTACTGGAGCATCGCTACCCGTGCCATGGCGCCGGCTTCGGTGCTGTGCGGTTTCGACGCCAGTTTCGGCGCTGGACTGCTGGAAGCAATGACGCAAGTGGCGGTAGACGGCACGCGCTGCCTGCTGATGGCCATCGACACCGAAGGGCCGGAATTGATCAAGGATATCCGGCCCAAGGACGGCCTGCTGGGCATCGCGCTGGTATTGTCGCCGCAACCCAGGCCGCAATCTGTCGCCCGAATCGACATCGGGCTGACCCATGAGGCTGCAGATCGTTTTACTGATGCGGTGCTCGAACAACTCCGCTTGAACATCGCTTCGGCACGCGGGCTGCCGCTGCTGCGGCAAGTCGCCCTGGGGCAATCCGGGCGTGTGGTGTTGGATTATCTCGACGGGACGCACATCGCGGCGGAGGTGACGCCATGCTAGACCGCGCCTGGATTGCGAGCCGCATTCCGCACCAAGGCAGCATGTGTTTGTTGGAGACGGTGGAAGCATGGGATGCCGAGCGCATCCGCTGCCGTGCCGCGAGTCATCGCGATGCGGCCAATCCGCTGCGAGCGCATGGTCGTCTTGGCATCGCTTGCGGTATCGAATATGCCGCGCAAGCGATGGCGGTGCACGGCGCGGTGCAAGCTTCCAGCGACCAACCCCAGTCCAAGGCCGGGTTCCTGGTCAGCGTGCGCGGCGTGGAAATGCACGCTGACCGGCTGGACGATATTGCCGATGACCTCGACGTCGAGGCCGAATGCGTCATGCGCAACGAAAACAATATCCTCTATCAATTCAACATCAGTGCCGGCGGACGCCTGCTGCTGGCCGGTCGCGCCGCGGTGGTGACCAATGCCGAAGGCCTGATCCCCGGAGCGCAATAAATCATGAAAAGAGCTTTGGTTACCGGCGGCAGCGGCGGTATCGGCGCGGCGATTTGCCATCGTCTCGCGGCAAACGGCTGCCATGTCTACGTGCATGCCAATCGGGGCCTGGAAGCCGCGCAGCGGCTGGTGGAGGAAATTCGGGCAGAAGGCGGCAGCGCCGAGGCGATTGCCTTCGACGTCACCGATGCCGCGGCCGTCAACGCCGCGCTGCAACCGCTGATCGAAAACGAGCCGATCCAGATTGTCGTGAACAACGCCGGGATCCACGACGACGCGGTCTTCCCCGGCATGCGGCCGGAGCAATGGCATCGCGTCATCGATGTCTCGCTCAACGGCTTTTTCAATGTCACCCAGCCCTTGATGATGCCCATGATCCGCAGCCGCTGGGGCCGTATCGTCAACATCTCTTCCATCTCCGGCATTGCCGGCAACCGCGGTCAGACCAATTACTCCGCTGCCAAGGGCGCACTCAACGCCGCAACCAAATCGCTCTCGCAAGAAGTCGCCAGCCGAGGCATCACCGTCAACGCCGTCGCCCCCGGCATCATCGAAACGAGTATGACCGAGAATACTTTCAACCAGGAAGCCATCGCCAACATGGTGCCCATGAAACGCGCCGGCAAGCCGGAAGAAGTGGCGAGTTTGGTGGCTTATTTGTGTTCCGAAGAAGCTGCTTACATCAGCGGGCAGGTGATTTCGGTGAATGGGGGGATGTTGTGATAATGCTGAGCTCTCATACAAGGATCAAAGCAAAGTTTTTCCTGATTGAAACGAGTGAGTTGTAGTGTCAATATAGCCATGATTAGATAACAGGAATAACAAGAATTCATCATGCCTACGCCTACCGGATCGAGCACGGCGGTTCTTAGCAATCTCAATACTGGAGATACTGCAGCAAACTCGTTGATTGAGGGCATGAACTGGGCGTTAGGTAATTTAACGTTCAGTTTTCCTACCTATTCCTCGGTATGGTCGACGGATCCATTTACCGGTTACGGATCGGTACTTGGCTCGGGCGAGCCTTGGTCAAGCGTATATCAGCCCCTTACTAGCTCTGATCAATCCTATGTCAGGCAAGCCTTGACGTCTTGGGCTAATGTCGCCAACCTGCATTTCACTCAGGTGACAGAAAGTGCTACGAATGTAGGCGATTTGAGATTCGCCTATACGGATACTCCTAGCGCTCAGGCCTGGGCCTACACCCCTGATAATGCGGCATATGCCGGAGACGTATGGTTCGGGCGCTACACGACTTCCTATATCTATCCTTGGACCCTTGGCTCATACGAATATCAAACTGCTATCCATGAGATCGGCCACGCATTAGGGCTCAAGCATCCTTTCGAGGCTTCGACACTTAACAGCCAAACCATCGATCCATCACTTGACTCCCGCTCATTCACAGTCATGAGTTATTCGGCACAGCCCGGAAACTCATCGACCTATTTCTCGTATGAGCCTACGACACCGATGATTCTGGATATCGCTGCCATTCAATCCCTATACGGGGTGAATACGCAGTTTCATGCTGGCGATAATCTTTATTCCTTTGGCGGCACGGGTAATTATCATCAAACCATTTGGGATGCTGGCGGTAACGACACTATTCAATATACCTCCACCACGGGTGGAACCATCGATCTCCGGTCCGGCGTCAATGGCGGGAGCAGAATGGGGAATGCCGTCTATGTGCAGGACTCAAACGGTCACAATCTTTATTCGGTAGGCAACGTTTGGATTGCAGATGGTGCAATTATTGAGAATGCCATTGGCGGTAGCGGAAACGATAAGATCATCGGCAATGATGTAGCCAATGTTCTCAACGGCGGTAGTGGTGTGGACACATTGTCGGGAGGGTTAGGCAACGACACCCTGAACGGCGGCACCGGTGCGGACAGCATGGCAGGCGGAGTAGGCGACGACACCTACTACGTAGACAACGTCCTCGACGTAGTCACCGAGAACGCGGCCGAAGGCACGGACAAGATCCTCTCCAGCATCAGCTTCAATTTGGCCATCCAGGGGACTAACGTCGAGAACCTCACCCTCATAGGCGCCGCCCTTAACGGCACCGGTAACGAACTCGACAACACCCTCATCGGCAACGCCGCCGCCAACCTTCTGGACGGCGGCCTAGGTGCCGACAGCATGAACGGCGGTCTTGGCAACGACGTCTACATCGTCGATAACGCCGGAGACACCGTGACGGAGGCCTACACCTACGCCCAGGGCGGCGGGATCGACCTCGTCAAATCCAGCGTCAGCTTCACGCTGGGGGCCAACCT
>NZ_BDOQ01000020.1 GCF_003112435.1 Novimethylophilus kurashikiensis | reverse complement strand
AACATCACTGATTTCGCCGTGGGCGTGGATCACATGCAGCTTGATTCCTCGATATTCAGCGCTATTTCCAGCATCAACCTGGACCATACCCTCGGTGCAAATCAATTTTTGGCCAGCGCCGGCATGCCTGTTGCAACCACAGCTGACCAGCATATCTTGTTCAATACTCTGACGGGAGCGCTCTACTACGACGAGGATGGTAATGGCGCGGCTGATGCGGTGCAATTTGCGACATTGGTAGGCGCCGCAAACCTCTCGGCGAGCAGTATCTACGTAATTTAATCGCAACGGGCGGTGCGATGGAGCAGCGCTACTGTCCGTTGTTCAGCCTAACGTTTACAGTGATTCTCTAGGCTATCCCAACTGTCTATTTTTTGCGCCGCCCGGCAAAAAACGCTGACAACACCTTCCCGCATTCCTCAGTCAGCACGCCGCCCGTCGCCTCGCAGTGATGGTTAAGCCGCGCTTCGTCCATTAAATTAATCACACTGCCGCAGCAGCCGGTCTTGGGATCTGAAGCGCCGAAAACCAGCCGGGCGATCCGGGCGTGCTGGATGGCCCCGCTGCACATCGCGCAAGGTTCCAGGGTGACATAGAGGGTGCAGCCGACGAGGCGGTAATTGCCCAGTTTTTGCGCGGCGTCGCGCATGGCCTGGATCTCGGCGTGGGCGGTGGGGTCGTGGCCTGAGATCGGTGCGTTGTAGCCTTTGCCGACGATTTCGCCATCCTTGACGACAATGGCGCCTACCGGCACTTCCCCGGCTTGTTCGGCTTGGCGGGCGAGCTCAAGGGCGAGGCGGATGTAGTGTTCGTCTTGCTGTTGTTGGGTGTCGGCGTCCAAGATGTTTCGCGATGGATAAAAAGCGGATTTTATCGCACCCACCACCACAACAGTCCGCAATTGAGGGCGACGGTCGCCCAGAACACCAGCAGGAATTCCCCTTTTTTCGATTTGTGCCGCAAGCGCTGCTGCGCCAGCAAGGCGCCGGGCCAGCCGCCTATTAGGGCAATCAGGTGCAGGTTGCGTTCCGGGATGCGCCACTGTTGCCGTCTCGCGGCGGATTTGTCGTAGGCGTAAACGAGGTAGGCGAACAGGCTGGCCGCGAGGTAAATCGCCAGGACGGTCGATGTAAGTTTCTTGCCGAGCATCAGGCCGACCAGCACGAGCAGAAAGCTGCCCGCAATTCCCCAATACCATTTCATCGCGGCTGGAACTCCCGCACGCGGCGGTGCAGGTCCGCCAATCCCTTCCTGCCGCCATAGCGCGATTGCAGGTACAGTCGGGTGATGTGCTCGATTGCGGCTTGTTTGCCCGGCAATTGCAAGGCGGCGCGCGCGGCGAAATCCTTGGGGCCTTCGGCCGGTTTCGGCACGATGCCGACGCGTGCGAGCTTTTCGACGAAGCGCAGCCATTGCCGCTGTACCGGATCGGTTTGCCGGGGCATGTTCCGCAGCATGAGTCCGGCGATGGCTGCGACAACCAGGCTCAGCAGGATCACCAGCCAGCGCGCCATGTCGCCCCAATCCACCTTGGTTCCGGCGAGTTTGGACAGAAACGCGGCCTGGCGCTGGTCGTTGTAGCCCAGCACCCACTGGTTCCAGCCGTTGTTGACGGCGTCCCATCCCAGGTTGAAACGCTTAATCCAGGTGAGTTCCGGGCGAGCGAGGGCGGGGAGTGGCTCGGTGGCGGGAATGGCGGCGGCGATGCCGCGTTCGACCCGTTGAGGCGCCACAGCCGCGGTGGGATCGATGCGAATCCAGCCTTCGTCCTGCAGCCAGACTTCGGCCCAGGCGTGGGCGTCGGATTGCCGTACGATGAGGTAATCGCTCATGGGGTTGCTCTGCCCGCCCTGGTAGCCGGTGACGACGCGAGCCGGGATGCCGGCGGCACGCATGAGAAAGACGAAGCTGCCGGCAAAGTGTTCGCAAAAACCGCGCTTGGTATCGAACAAAAAACCGTCGATGGGGCTTGCGCCCAATTGCGGCGGGTTGAGCGTGTAGGTGAAGCCGTCGCGGTACATCTGGAGTGCACGTTGAATAATGGCCTGCGGCGTCGGCGATTCCGCTTTCCATTGCGCGGCGAGCTGGCGCGTTTTCGGGTTGCCGACGGTGGGCAGTTGCAAGGCGCGATGGCGTGTCGTCGCATCCAGCTGGCTGCGTTCCAGATAATGCAGGGTCGAGGCCGCGTCATAGCGCAGTCGTTGTCGCACCGGCTCACGGGATAAAACCTGGTAATCCGCCGTGAGTTGCCCGGCGGTTTGCCAGTGCGTCGGGAGATCCAGGAAAAACAGCCAGGATTTATTGTGCGGCTCCAGCGTCACCGTGTATTCCATCGGTGCGGTGAGCGGCTGGAGGTGGGTTTCGCCCGCCGGTTTTGGCGGCTGGCCTGCGCGCCAGGTGCGGCCGTCGTAGTGCCAGAACACTGGCCCGCGCCAGTACAGCTTGGACGATTCCGGCACTTGTCCCTTGAACACGGCGCGGAAAGCTACCGCGTCGGACTTCGACAATTCGCTGATGCTGCCCGGCGACATATCTTCCGAAAGCCCCGTCTGGCCGCGTGCCATGTCCTCCGGCAATCCCCACAACGGGCCGGGCACGCGGGGGAACAGCACGAACAGCACCAACATCACCGGCACCGCCTGCATCAGCATCAGGCCGGCCAGTTTGAGCTTGGCTCCTCCAGATAACCCGCCACCCGGCTGGCTCAGGCTGACCAGGGTAGCGGTGAGCATGACGAGCGGTACGACGATATAGCCCGCCACCAGGATGGATTGCGTGAACAGGAACACGCATACGCAGAGAAAATAGCCGAGGAACACGGCCAGCGTAATATCCCGTCGGGTGCGGGTTTCCATGGTCTTGAGCGCCGCCATTAGGACCAGCAGTGCCACGCCGGCGTCGCGCCCGAAAATGCCGCCGTGGCTGGCAAGGATGCCTAAGGCGCCGACGATGGTTAGCGGCGCCAGGATTTTCATGCCGGGCAAGGGCTGCTGACGGTAGGCGAGCCAGTAACGCCAAATGCCGAGCAGCAAGGCCATGAGGGGCACCCAAGGGGTGAGCTGGAACATGAAGGGCGCCAGCACCAATGCCAGGGCGCGCAGCAGCCAGCGCAGATGCAGCATGAGCTTTTGCTCCGTCATGCCGCAAGCCTCCAAACTGTAGCGCAGGCGGCCTCGCCTGCAGCTCTGCAGAATTGATTGAAGCTCTGCGATGCAGGCGAGGCCGCCTGCGCTACAAGTTGGGCTGCTCTAGAAGACATCGGAGCTCCCCAGCAACGCCAGCGCTTTCAAACATTCGTGCAGGTGACCGTCGCCGCTTTGCGGCGGCAAGGTGACAGCGGGCAGTTGCAATCCCCAGGCCAGCCCGGCGTCATGCGCATCCAGCACCCAGCGTGCCAGCAAGGAGACACGTCCTTCGGTATCGCGTCCGGCGGTCATGTCCCAGCTCAGCCACAGGACCTGCTGGCCTTCGCCTTGAAACTCCTTGGTGTACAGGCCTTGTTCGCGCGCAGAGGCTTTCCAGTCGATGCGGCGCATGGAGTCGCCCAGCTTGTAGCCGCGCAAACCGGAAAAATCTTCCTCGCCCCCGGCGATATGGCTGCCGCGCGATTTGGCTTCGAGCGACGTCGGCGGCAATAGCGATCCCGGCGGGGCCGGGTGCGGGTAGACCAGGCATGCCATATCCAGCTCGACATAGCCCCAGGCGTGGAACAGCCCAAGCGGAAACTGCGTGAACACGCTGATGCGGCCGGGCTTGAGCCAACCGCGCCGGGAGGCGGGCACCGGTAGGCAAATATCTATCTCGCCGTCGGCAGGTACATCGTCCAGTGCAGGAGGATCTTCGCCGCGTTGCAGACCGATGGCGTGCCGCGTGCGGTGATGATGCTCCTTGAGGACGAAATGGAACTCGGCCGTTTCTCCCGCAAATACCGGCTTGACGCGGCCCGGCGTCACTACCAAATGCGCGAGGTTGCGCCAGGTGTGCAGCATGGCTACCACGGAAAGCCCGCCCAGCCAGAACACCAGCACGAACCCCAGGCTCAGGGTGTAGTTCATCGCGCCCAGCAGCATGCCTAGCAGGATGAGCCCGAACAAGAGGCCGGAACGGGTGGGCAGGATATAGACATGGCGCCGATCCAGCGTGGCCCGGTCCTGGCGTTGGCGCGCGGTGCGCAGCAGGCTGCGCCAGTTGCGGAACAGACTCGCCATCAGCGTCGGGAGATCACCAACAACCCGGCGATGATGAGGCCCGCACCCAGGGCGATGCGCAAGGTGATGGCCTCCTTGAAGATCAGCCAGGCCAGCACGATGGCGACCACGGTGCTGCCCTTGTCGATGAGGGTGACGGTGGCGATGTCGCCCTCCTTCAACGCCTTGTAGAAGTAGATCCACGAGACGGCCGTGGTGAAGCTCGAAATCGCCAGCCAGAACAGGTTTTCACGTTGCACGGTTTGCCACTCGCCCATGGGGACGAAAAATACCGCAAACGTGCCGACGAACAGCGCCACGTAGAGCGAGCGCAGCACCACGCCCATCTCGCCAGTAATGCCGTTGAGCCCATGCTTGGCGATCACGGTGGTCACCCCCGCGAATAGCATGGCCGTAAAGGCATAGGTCAGCCAGGGTTTCATGGAAGGTTATCCTTAACGATGGAGGGAAACGGGCTCGCCCTTAGGGAATCGCCACCGAATTCAACAAGACTGAAGCGTCTGCAGGACCGCCCTCGGCATTGATGAGACGATGGCCGGCCACGCTGGGCAGCACGGCTTGAACGTCTTCGGGAATGGCGAAATCGCGGCCTTGCATCAGCGCCCAGGCTTGGGCGGCTTGCTTGAGGGCGAGGCCGGCACGGGGACTCAAGCCCATTTCGAGGCGCGGGTCGCGGCGGCTGGCTTCCAGCAAGGCTTGCAGGTAGTCGAGCAGGGCATCGGCCACGCGGATTTCTGTAACGGCGGCTTGCAGGCGAATCAATCCCGCTGCGTCGGTCACGGCCGCTGCGGTGGGCAGAATGGCCCGGCCGCCCTGGGCCGCCAGCAAATGCCGCTCGGAACGGGCGTCGGGATAACCCAGCCGGATGCGCATGAGAAAGCGGTCGAGCTGCGATTCCGGCAGCGGAAAGGTGCCGATGTGGGTCGTCGGATTTTGCGTGGCGATGACGAAGAACGGTTCCGGCAGCTTGCGCGTTTCCCCTTCCATGGTCATCTGGCGTTCTTCCATCACCTCCAGCAGTGCGCTTTGCGTCTTGGGCGTGGCGCGGTTGACCTCGTCGGCCAGCAGCACGTGGGTGAACACCGGGCCGGGGTGGAACTTGAACGCCGCCGCGTTGCGGTCGTACACCGAGACGCCGAGGATATCGGCCGGCAATAAATCACTCGTAAATTGCACGCGGCGGAATTCCAGCCCCAGCACCTGCGCCAGGGTATGCGCCAACGTTGTCTTGCCCATGCCCGGCAAATCCTCGATGAGCAAATGCCCGCGTGCAAGGATGCAGGCCAGCGCCAGCCGGATCTGCGGCTCCTTGCCGAGGATGACGCGGTTACACGCGGCGATGATGTTTTGCAGGGTTTGATGCATGGTCGGGGCGGATTCCATCAAGTGGTCATCCATTCGTTTTCATCCATAGATTGAGCAGGTTGCGCGCTTCCTGCGCCACTTCGGAGGCCGTCAGCCCGACCGGGCCGATGCCGTCTGCGACCAGCGCATCGCCCGCCGCACCGTGCAGATGCACGCCGACTAGCGTGGCAGATTCGGCGTCCAGCCTCTGTGCGATCAGCCCGCCGATGATGCCGGCCAATACATCGCCCATGCCCGCTGCTGCCATGCCCGGATTGCCGCTGGTGTTGAGGAACCAGCGCCCGTCTGGCGTTGCGACAAGGCTGCCGCAGCCCTTGAGCACGGTCACGGCATTGAAGCTTGAGGCGAGTCGGCAGGCTGCGGCGACGCGATCGGCTTGCACGGCGGCGGTATCGGTGTGTAATAGCGTAGCCGCTTCTCCCGGATGCGGCGTGATGACGGTCGAGCCGGGACGGCGCTGCCGCAGCAGTGCTTGAAGCTCGGGCGTGGCGGCGATCAGGTTGAGCGCGTCGGCGTCCAGTACCAGGGCGGCGGAATGCTGCAAGGCTTGCGCCAATAAGTCGTGGGCGGCAGGGGATCGACCGAGGCCGGGTCCGACGATCAGCACGTCCAGGTGCTCGAGCGCGACCACACTGGCCGCTTGACGCACCATCAGTTCGGGTTGGCGCAAGTCGACGGTCGGCGCGTGCTGGGCCAGCAAGCCGACGAACACGCGGCCCGATCCCATGAGCAAGGCAGCGCGCGCTGCCATAAAGGCCGCGCCTACCATGGTTTCCGCGCCGCCGATCACGGCGACATCGCCGTAGCTGCCCTTGTGCGAGTTTTTGCGACGACGGGGCGGCAGGCACGGCGGCTTGTCCATCAAAAAGCCAGCAACCTCTTCCCCAGCCGGCACGCCCAGGTCGGCGAGATGCACTTCGCCTGCATGGTCCGGCCCTTCCAGGGTAAACAGCCCCGGCTTGAGTCCGATGAAGGTAAGGGTATGGTCGGCTTCGACGGCAAGGCCATTTACCCGCCCCGTGTCGGCATCCAGGCCGGTAGGAATGTCCAGCGCCAACACCGGCGCCGGTTGGGCGTTGATGTATTCGATCAGTTTGGGATAAATGCCTTCAGGAGCGCGAGCAAGACCGATGCCGAATAATGCATCGATGACGAGGTCGAAATCACCTTGCGGCAGTTCTGTCAGTGTCGTCCCGCCTGCTGCTGCCCATTGGTCGTGGGCGGCCTTTGCGTCAGGCGGCAGGTTGGTGGCACTCCCGCTGAAAACGACGGCTACTGAAAATCCCCGCTCCTTAAGCCACCGCGCCGCGACCAAACCATCGCCGCCATTGTTGCCCGGCCCGGCCAGGACCAGCACACACTTGCCGGTGCCGATGAGCTTGCGAGCGAGATCCGCGGCCGCAAGTCCTGCCTTTTCCATGAGGCCGGCACTGCTATGGCGACGCTCGGATGCGCGAATTTGCGCGGTGAGAAAAAGCGGAGGCAGCGCCGTTGGCACGATCAGGCCTGATCGCGGCGTGGGGTACCGCGTCCGTTAATGTCGAAGCACTGCGACCAGCGCACCACCAGGAACATCAGCCCCAGCAGCAGCGCACCCCCTACCCACATCATGACTTCCTCCCAGCTGGGGGAAGAATCCTGTACCGGCAACACGATGAGCTTGCGCACCATCACCACCATGGCAACCTCCACGAAAGTATCGATCTCGAGCTTACTGCCGCGCAGGTAGCGGATTTCGGCGGTAATCAGCGCGGAAATCGTCCACAGCAGCATCAAGGTACCAAGCGCGTGCAGGAAGCCATGCACCAGATTGTGTGCGGTGGCGGCCTCGTGCACATCCTGGAAAAATACCCAGGTGAACATCAGCACCGAGACGGCCAGCGCCAGCCCGATAATGAGGTGTGCAATACCGTTGAGCCACAGCATGGCCTGAATGGCGAAGCGGTTGATGACGTTGAGTTCTTCTGGAAAATGGTCCTGGTTCATGATGTCCGGATAAGGATGGGATTCGGCTATTTTACAAGCGCCTTGGGGCGAAGCAACGCTGCGCGGTGAGGAATGCGTCGCGGTCGTCACCAGCTCAAATCCCCGATGCTGCGCTGCTTGAGTTCTTCGATAAACCATTGCAGCGAACGGCCGCGCTGGCGGCTGCGCCAAGCCAGGAAAAACTGCACGTCCTGCTTGGGTTCGGCGACTTGCTTGATGACGAGCCTGCCCTGTGCCGCATAATGCATGGCGACGTTTTTGACCAGGTAGCCGCTGCCCAGGCCGTGAATTTGGGCCAGCACTTTGGCTTGCATGTCGGGCACGGTGAACACGTCCTGTCCGGTCAAGATGCCGGAGGTGCGCGGCGGCAGGTTGCGCGAGCTGTCGGCAGCTGCGACTGCCCGGTAACCGGCGATATCGCACGGACTGAGCGGCTCCGGTAGATCGGCGAGCGGGTGATGCGGTGCTACGGCATAGACAAATTCCAGCATGCCCAGCAAATGGGTCGAATAACCACCACCCGTTGGGCCGTCGCTGGGCGCGCCAATGGCGATATCGGCACGACCGGTCGCCAGCGCGTCCCAGGTGCCGCCATAGACTTCCTTGAGCAAGTACAACCGCGTGCCGCAGTTTTGTGCGTAGAACGCCTCGATGATGGGATAGAGCCGTTCCATATCTACCAAATCACTTACCGCAATACGCAACTCGGCTTCATAGCCCGATGCGACGCGCTTTACTCGCGCCTCCAGCTCGCCTGCCGCTGTCAGCAGGTGTCGGCCTTCGCGCAGGAGTTCTTCGCCGGCTTCGGTGAGAACGGCGCGATGCCCGGAACGGTCAAACAATGACACGCCCAAATCCTGTTCCAGCTTTTGCACGCTATAGGTGACCGAGGACGGCACGCGAAACAGTTCTTCAGCCGCACCGGCAAAGCTGCCGCGCCGGTCGATGGCGTCGAGAATGAGCAGGGCGTCGAGGCTGATTTTCATGTTTAAAAAATTTGAATAAGATGCTCTGAATTATTCGCTTTAATTGCGCTAAGTGCACGTCTAATATAGCAACAAATTTTTGAATATGGTGCGCTAAATGATCCGGATTCGAAAAGCACGCGAACGCGGTCACGCCGAGCATGGATGGCTCGATTCATGGCATACGTTTTCATTTGCCGATTATCACGACCCTGCCTATATGGGTTTTCGCAGCCTGCGCGTGATCAATGACGATACCGTGGCGTCCGGCAAGGGGTTCGGCACGCACGGCCACCAGGATATGGAAATCGTCACTTATGTCCTGAGTGGCGCGCTGGAGCATAAGGATAGTTTGGGCAACGGCAGCGTCATGCGGTACGGCGAAGTACAGCGTATGTCGGCCGGCACGGGCATCCGGCATAGCGAATTCAATCACTCCGCGAGCGAGCCGGTGCATTTCCTCCAGATATGGATTTTGCCCGCCCGGCGCGGGCTCGAGCCATCGTACGAACAAACCCTGTTCGTCCCGGAAGAAAAGCAAGGCAAGTTGCGCGTCGTAGCCTCGCCGGATGGGCGCGAGGGTTCGGTGACGGTGCATCAGGATGCATTGCTGTATGCGGGGCTGTTCGATGAATTCGACGAGGCAAGCCATGCCTTCGGCCCCGGTCGTGCCGGATATCTGCAGGTGGCGCACGGTTCGGTGGAACTCAACGGCCAGCGCCTGGAAGCCGGCGACGGCGCGACCATCGAGGGCGAACCGGAGATTCGCCTGGCCGGCGGAAAAGCTGCGGAAGTGCTGCTGTTCGATTTGGCCTGACCTACCTTTAAATCTTTCTTTTTGAACCTAACTTAATCGGCATTAACAACAAGAGGAACACGTCATGACCAAGATTGCAGTGATCTACCATAGCGGCTACGGCCATACCGCGGAACAAGCCAAGGCCGTGCTGCGCGGTGCGCAAAGTGCAGCGGATACGACAGCCACGCTGATCGCCGTGAATGCCGAGGGCAAGATCGCCGATGCCGACTGGCAAACGCTGAACGATGCCGACGGCATTATTTTCGGCGCTCCGACCTACATGGGCAGCGCCTCCGCCCAGTTCAAGATGTTCATGGATGCGAGTTCCAAGCTTTGGTTTTCCCAGGAATGGAAAGACAAGATCGCCGCCGGCTTCACCAATTCTGCGAGCCAAAGCGGCGACAAGCTGAGCACGCTGACCCAACTGGCGATCTTCGCCGCCCAGCATAGCATGATCTGGGTAGGCACGGGCTTGATGCCCGGCAACAACAACAGCAAGGGCTCGGTGGACGACTTGAACCGCCTGGGCAGTTTCCTGGGCGCCATGGCGCAATCCAACGCCGATCAAGGGCCGGAAGCCGGGCCGATTGCCAGCGACCTTAAGACCGCCGAGCACTTGGGCCGCCGCGTGGCCGAGACCGCAGCGCGTTTCCAGCGCGGTAAGTAATCGACCTGCCACATTCATCACCAAGACTTATTAAGAACAATAGGGGAAACACCATGAAAAAAATCGCATCGCTCGTCCTGATGCTGTGGGCCGGTGCCGCACTGGCCGATGCCGAGATCTACGGCATCGACAACAGCCACAGCTTCGCCAACTTCACCATCCGCCACGTCGTTTCGCGCACCGCCGGCACCTTCCCGGACGTCAAGGGCAAGATCGTCATCGACCGCAACGACCTCTCCAAATCCAGCGTTGAAGCGCGTATCAACGTGTTGTCGGTCAACACCAGCAACGCTAAGCGCGACGAGCACATCCGCGAGAAACCGGAATATCTCGATGCACCGCATTTCTCCGACATGCGCTTCGAGAGCACCAAGGTGGAAGCTTCGGGCAAGGACGCCGGCGTGATCACCGGCAACCTGACGCTGCACGGCGTGACCAAGCAGATCAGCTTCCCGTTCAAGGTGCTGGGCTTTGGACCGGACCCCTGGGGCGGTCAGCGTGCGGGCTTCGAGGGGCATACCACCATCAAGGCGTCGGATTTCGGCTTCGGCTGGGCGGCGCAGCCCAACGGGCCGATCGGCAACGACATCGAGATTGCGCTGTTTATCGAAGGCGTGAAGAACAACCCGGATTTCAAGCCCTGGTAATCAAGATCTGCCAAGGATTTAACAAAAGTTGAGGAGGCGGGCGCGAGCCCGGCCTCCTCGTATCGTTTCAAGCAAGCACCGCTTGTTTGCCTCAACGACAGGACTTTCACCATAGGATTTTTAACAGGAGTACGCAATGACGGATTTGTTTTCTCCCCTGCGGCTGGGCCGCATCGAGATGCCCAATCGCATCGTAATGGCCCCGCTGACCCGCAACCGCGCCGGTGCCGGCAACGTGCCGCACGCCCTCAACGCCGAGTACTACGCCCAGCGTGCCTCGGCCGGGCTCATTGTGAGTGAGGCGACGCAGATTTCGCCCACGGCGCAGGGCTATCCTATGACGCCGGGCATCCATAGCGCGGAACAGGTCGCCGGCTGGAAACTGGTGACCGACGCCGTACACGCCAAGGGCGGGCGCATTGTGCTGCAATTGTGGCACGTGGGCCGTATTTCGCATCCCTCGCTGCTGCCGGGCAATGTCCTGCCGGTGGCGCCTTCGGCCATCAAGCCCGAGGGCATGGCCTTCACCCTGGAAGGCATGCAGCCCTTCGTCACGCCGCATGCGCTGACGCTGGAAGAAATCGGGGGGGTGATCGAGGACTACCGCAAGGCTGCGCAAAACGCGATGGAAGCCGGTTTCGACGGCGTGGAAGTGCATTCTGCCAACGGCTATCTGCTGGACCAGTTCCTGCGCGACGGCAGCAACCGCCGCGACGACCAGTACGGCGGCTCCATCCCCAACCGTTCGCGCTTGCTGCTCGAAGTGGTCAACGTCGTGTGCAAGGTGTGGGGCGCTGACCGCGTCGGCGTGCGCATCTCGCCGATCAACCCTTTCAACGACATGCGCGATTCCCATCCGCAAGCGCTGTTCAACCACGTGGCGGAAGTGCTCAACCCCTTCGGGCTGGCTTACCTGCACGTGATGGAAGGCGGCATCGGCGGCGGCGAGGAAATGCCTGCGTTCAATTATCAGGAATTGCGCCGCGCCTACAAAGGCCTATATATGGCGAACAGCAGTTACACCAAATCGAGCGCCAACCAGGCCATTGCCGAAGGTCGTGCCGACTGCGTTGCGTTCGGCGTGCCCTACATTGCCAACCCCGATCTTGTGGAACGCTTCGCCCAGGATGCGCCGCTCAACACAGCCGATCAGAACACCTTCTACGGCGGCGATAGTCATGGCTACACCGACTATCCAGCGCTAGGGGCGTAATGGATAGCGTCGATCTTTCCGTCCTGAAAGCCGTACGCGATTGGCGTGCGGGAGGGCATCGCGTCTGGCTGGCGACGGTGGTACGCACTTTCGGCTCCAGCCCTCGTCCCCCCGGTGCAATGCTGGCCTTGCGCGAGGATGGGGTTGCCGTTGGTTCGGTCTCAGGCGGCTGCATCGAGGACGACCTCATCGGCAAGGCGCGCGAAGGCCGCTTGCCTGAGCATCGCGCCGAGGGCGTGACCTACGGCGTCACGCAGGAGGAAGCCATGCGTTTCGGCCTGCCATGCGGCGGGACCTTGCAGTTAGTTGTCGAGCCGGTGCAGGACGCGTATTGGGTGGGCGACGTGCTACATCGTGTCGAGCGTCACCAGATCACCGCCCGGCAATTGAACCTGGCCAATCTATCTGTCGATTTAATGCCGGCAGGCCCGGACGCCGCCCTGGTCTTCGATGGCGAAATGCTCACGACCGTCCACGGCCCGCGCTGGCGTCTGCTCATCATCGGCGCCAGCCAGACTTCCTCGTATCTGGCGCGCATGGCCCTGGCATTGGATTACGAAGTGATCGTCTGCGACCCGCGCGAGGAATACACCTCGGTGTGGGATGTCGCGGATACCCGCATCGTGAAAGGTATGCCGGACGACGTGGTGCTGGAACTGCAAGTCGATGTCCGAACTGCCGTGGTAGCGCTTACCCATGATCCCAAGCTGGACGACATGGCGCTGCTGGAAGCGCTAAAATCTCCGGCATTTTATGTCGGTGCGTTGGGTTCGCAACGCAATAACGAAAAGCGTCGCGAACGGCTGGCGCTGTTCGACCTGAGTGCACAGGAAATCGCACGGCTGCACGGCCCGGTGGGACTCGATATCGGCAGCCGTACGCCGCCCGAGATCGCCGTCGCCATCCTGGCGCATCTAGTTCAGGAACGGGCGCGACTGGCACGATCCGCTGCCAGGGATACTGAATTAAATGCAGGCGAAGCAGCCTGCGTTACACCTAAACAAACCTTCTAATCAATAACGGAGAACCCATGATTTCTCTCACCATCAACGGCAAATCGACCAAGGTGGATGCCGATCCCAATACTCCGTTGCTGTGGGTGCTGCGTGACCACCTGCAACTGACCGGCACCAAGTTCGGCTGCGGCATGGCGCAATGCGGCGCATGTACCATCCATCTCGACGGCGAGGCGATTCGCTCCTGTGTGACACCGCTTTCCGCTGCTGCCGGCAAGCAAGTCACCACCATCGAAGCCATCGGCGAAACCCAGGCTGGCAAAGCGCTGCAAGCCGCCTGGCTGGACGCGGACGTGCCGCAATGCGGCTACTGCCAGTCCGGCCAGATCATGTCGGCCGCCGCGTTGATCAAGCAAAACCCGCAACCTAGCGACGACCAGATCGCCACGGCCATGAACGGCAATATCTGCCGTTGCGGTACCTACGGCCGTATTCACAGTGCCATCAAGCAAGCCGCTGAAGACTTGAAGAAAGGCGGTGCGGCATGAGCGAGATCAACGTTTCCCGTCGCGGTTTCCTCAAGGCTGCGGGCGTTAGTGCGGCCGGGTTGGTGATCGGCTTTTATCTACCCGGCGTGCGCGGCCGCGCTATCGCCGCAGAAGCGCCGGCACAGCAGATTCAGTATCCGCCCAACGCCTTTATCCGAATCGCGCCGAATAACACGGTGACGCTGCTCATCAACAAGTCGGAAATGGGGCAGGGCGTGTACACCTCGCTCGCCATGCTTATTAACGAAGAGCTCGAAGCCGACTGGAGCAAGGTCAAGGTGGAATCCGCGCCAGTGGCTCCCGTCTATAACCACACCGTGTTTCCCATCCAGTTGACCGGCGGCAGTACCAGCGTGGCGTCGAGTTGGGAACAGATGCGCCGCATCGGCGCCACGGCGCGGATCATGTTGGTGCAAGCCGCAGCCCGCCAATGGCAGGTGCCGGTGGACGAATGCCATGCCGAGAACGGCGTGGTGACGCACAAGAGCGGCAAGAAACTCAGCTACGGCGAGCTGGCCGATGCAGCCAACCAACTGGTGCCGCCGACCGTGGTGCCGCTCAAGGACCCCAAGGATTTCAAGCTGATCGGCAAGAGTACCAAACGCCTCGACAGCCCTGAAAAGGTCAACGGCAAGGCGCAGTTCGGCCTGGATGTGTATTTGCCCAACATGCTGACCGTGGTCGTTGCGCGCGGCCCTGTGTTCGGCGGCAAGGTCAAACGCTTCAACGCCGATGAGGCGCGCAAGGTGCCGGGCGTGAAGGCGGTGTTCCAGGTGCCGACCGGCGTTGCCGTTGCTGCCACCGGTTTCTGGCCGGCCAAGACGGCGCGCGACTTGCTGGAAGTGGAGTGGGACGAAGGCCCGGGCGGGCAGTTGTCCACCGCTGGCCTCATGACGGAATACACCGACCTGGCAAAACAGCCGGGCAAGGTCGCCAATAAGCACGGCGATGCGGTGTCGGCGCTCAAGGAGGCAGGCAAAACCGTCAGTGCGAGTTACGCCGTGCCTTACCTCGCCCATGCACCGATGGAGCCGCTCAACTGCGTGGTGGATTTGCGCAAGGACAGCTGCGAAATCTGGACCGGTACGCAGTTCCAGACGGTGGACCGCGAGGCTGCGGCCAAGATCGTCGGCCTCAAGTCCGAGCAGGTGCAAATTCATACCACTTTCCTGGGCGGCGGCTTCGGTCGGCGTGCCAATCCGGTGTCCGACTTCGTGGGTGAAGCCATGCATGTGGCCAAGCACTTGAAGCAGCCGGTCAAGGTGATGTGGACGCGCGAAGACGACATCCACGGGGGCTTCTACCGCCCGATGTGGGTAGACAGCATTGAGGCCGGCATCGGTGCCGACGGCAAACCGGTGGCTTGGCGTCATACCATCGTCGGCCAGTCCATCACGACCGGCACGCCGTTCGAGGGCTTCATGGTCAAGGACGGTATCGATGCTACATCCGTCGAAGGTGCTGCCGACCTGCCGTACACCATTCCCAACCTGCAGGTCGACCTGCACAGCCCGCGTCATGAGGTGCCCGTGCTGTGGTGGCGCTCGGTGGGCCACTCGCATACCGCTTTCGTGGTCGAGACCATGATGGACGAGATGGCGCATCTCGCCGGCCAAGACCCGGTGGCTTACCGCCTTGACTTGCTCGAAGGTTCGCCGCGTCATCAGGGCGTACTGCGCCTGGCTGCGGAAAAAGCCGGTTGGGGCAAGCCCTTGCCTGCAGGGCGTGCCTATGGCGTTGCTGTGCACAAGTCGTTTGAAAGCTATGTGGCCGAGGTTGCGGAAGTCTCCATCGACGACGGCAAGGTGCGGGTGCATCGCGTGGTGTGTGCTGTCGATTGCGGCCGGGTGGTCAACCCGGACGGCGTGCGCCAGCAGCTGGAAAGCGCGGTGGTGTACGGCTTGTCGGCAGCGTTGCACGGTGAAATCACGCTGGACAAGGGGCGCGTGCAGCAGTCCAACTTCCACAACTACCCACCGTTGCGGTACACGGAGATGCCGACGGTCGAGGTGCATATCGTCCCGAGCGAAGCGGCGCCCACCGGCATTGGCGAACCCGGCACACCGCCGGTTGCGCCTGCTGTGGCCAATGCTGTGTTTGCCCTGACCGGCAAGCGTCTGCGCAGCATGCCGTTCGACAAAACGACCTTGGCCTGAACGTCATGCCCGCCGCCGTCATCCTTGCTGCAGGCGCTGCCCGCCGCTTTGACGGCGAAAAACTCGCGACCGTCCTCTCGCTGGATGGCCGAGAAGCGCCGCTGATCGTGCATGCGGTCAGGCCATGGCTGGAAGTGTTCGAACGCGTGACGATCGTGCTGCGTCGGCAAGGCGCTGCCCTGCGCGCCTTGCTGGAGGCGGAGTATGGACCGGAGCGCCTGGGGTTTGTCATCTGCGAACGCGCCGACGATGGGATGGGCGCGAGCCTGGGGGCCGGCGTTGCTGCCAATGCCAGTGCCAACGGCTGGGTGATAGGTCTTGCCGACATGCCTTGCGTGCCGGTCTCGGCAATTGCTGCGGTCGATGCCGCAATAGCCGCCGGTGCAGCGCTTGCCGCGCCGTACTTCAACGCTAGGCGTGGGCATCCGATTGGGTTTTCCCGGCACTATTACGACGAACTGACCGCTTTGAGCGGGGACGAGGGCGGGCGTCGGATTTTGCAGCGCGACCAGATGCAGACCCAACATATCGAAATTACCGACCGCGGTATCTTGCTGGACATCGACACGCCGGAAGACCTCGAGCGCTTGACTGATTAGATCCACCTACAACAACGAAAGAAAACGCATGAAAAAACCTGCAACGACCCAAGTATCCATCAATGACGTCATCGCCAACCGCTGGAGCGGACGTGCTTATGACGCTGCCAGACCGGTAAGCCGTGAGCAGATCATCAGCCTGCTGGAAGCTGCGCGCTGGGCGCCGTCCTGCTTCGGCGATCAACCGTGGCGCTTCATCGTTTGGGATAAAACCACCGATGCGGCGAGTTGGCAACGCGGATTCGACTGCCTGGTTCCGGGTAATCAAGGCTGGGTGCAAGACTCCCCGGTTCTTATCCTTGCCATCGCGGATACCTTGTTCAACCACAACGGCCAGCCTAACCGCTTTGCTCAATACGACACCGGTGCTGCCGCGGAGAACATTTGCCTGCAAGCCGAGGCTCTGGGATTGATGGCGCACCAGATGGGCGGGTTCGATGCCGCCAAGGCGCGGGCCGATTTCAATGTGCCGGAACAATTCACCTTGATGGCGATGATTTCCGTGGGTTATGCGGCCGACCCGGCTAGCTTCAGCCCGGAAGTCGCGGAACGCGAGAACGCCCCGCGCAAGCGTAAAGCATTAGGCGAGATTTGTTTTAACGGGACTTGGGATAAGCCTATCGCCTGAGTTCGCTGTTTTGAAGTAGCGCATTAAAAAATGAACAGCCCGGCATCTTATTGATGGCCGGGCTTTTTTGTGGGTTGTCCACAGGGTTATCCTGAGGAATTCGGGATAAGTTGGAATAAGGCTTGGTGCTTTGGCTCCCTCACCCCTTGCGGGAGAGGGACGGGGTGAGGGGGCTCATTACGGGCTTGATCCGGAATCCAGGGGTTTTGGAACTCGGGCTTGCAGCCCTCAAACAGTCCTCGCCGACTGCCCCGGCTTGGCTGTGCTGCTCGGCGGGTGCACAGGGGATGGGGCGGCTGTAGTGGCGAGGAGTGATGTTTGATGAAGGGTGATGAGGGCTTACCGCTTGAAAAAACGTGGCCCACCCTTATATCTCAGGCATGAACACACTATTCGAACCCGAGCTTTCTTCCTGGCAAGTCGATTTGGAGCAGGCCATTGCCCAGCATCCTTCTGGGCTGGTGGTGCAGTTTCAGCCGCTTACTGTGGATGCCAAGCCCGGCTATGTGGGCGTTCCGCTGAATTTGGAGCAAGTAGCGCCTAAGCTGGCGGAGTCTGCTGAGGATGATGCGGAGTTGCGCGAGATGTTTGTGGAGATGATGAACGAGGCTTGCGAGGCTTATCATCATCAGTTGAGCCGCCGGCATTAGCCTGAATCCATCTCAACTACCGACTGGACTGCGGTAGTGATGATGTCTATTGAGATAGAAGTTTGGAGGCAGGTGCTGGAATCGAACCAACCTGCACGGTTTTGCACACCGTGACCTGGCCACTCGGTCACCCTGCCTTTGACTTTCCCTACTACAACTACTATTTCAAGCGACTACTTCAATCCAGCCAGCGCTTTTTCGTAATCCGGTTCGTTCTCGATTGCGCTGACCAATTCCACGTGTTTTACCGTATCGTCGCGGTCGAGCACGACTACGGCGCGTGCGGCAATGCCGACTAGCGGCCCGCTGGCGATGGATTCCAATTGTTTTATGGATTGCGGCTCAATAGCCGTTCACGCTGGTTGCGAGATAGGGTAGGGAGTGTAAAAGCGGGCGGAAAAGCTATCAACCCGTTACGGATTGTCGCTATTGCGTCGGATGTGCTTCTCAGAATGCGCTGCCAGATACGGTCATTGCCCAGCCTGGTTCAGGCTGCCGATTCCACTGCTTGTCCTGGAACGTCTTGACGTACATTCGCAGCCATTGTTCCGGCGTTTTGCATTCGACCGCGTAAGGCGTGCTGATCATGTCGTAGACGTTGGCGGCGTCGTAGAGGAACGCCGCGCCGGGATGGCGAGAAAATACTATCTTGGCGGCGAGGAAGACGCGGCGCATAAGTTCGGCGCTGACGTAGTCGTATTCCTGGGCGAGTTGCTGGCCGAAGAAATCCAGGCGGATGTTGTCTTCCACGAATGAGGCTTCGGCTCCGTAGGTTTCCGCCAGGCGTTTCTTGTTGAGGAGCGAGGTTGTATCGTGCTCGGACGAGATCCTGACGAATTCGGCGTATTCCATGTGATTCCCCCGGTGTGTTTTCAGATACTGTCATTGTGGCAAGGGGAACGGCAGCTTAATGTCACCCAGCGCACATTAGAGGAAATGCTGGGTTAGAGTGAGTAGCTGTCCAGCTCGATGCGGTTGCGCCCGTTGATTTTGGCTTGGTACATGGCCTTGTCCGCACGGTGTACCAGTTCGTTCGGCCGCTCACCGTCGATATGCTTGCAAACGCCCATGCTGCAGGTGATTTGCGATACAGGGCCGATGGAAAGCTCGGCTAGGTTGTGGCGAATTTTGTCGGCGAGGCTGATGGCTTCCTGCGTGTCTGATTCCGGCAATACCAGCAAAAATTCCTCTCCGCCCAAGCGGCCGAAGATATCCGTGTCGCGGATGTTCTCGCGGATAGTCCGGCTCACTGCGATCAGTACTTCGTCGCCCACGCTGTGGCCGAACGAGTCGTTGATGGTTTTGAAGTGGTCCAGGTCCAGCAAAATTGACGATAGCGGGTGGTGATAGCGATCCGCGCGGTGCACTTCGTGTTTAAGCAGATCGAACAACTTGCGTCTTGTATAGGCTTGGGTAAGGGGATCTTGTTCGGAAAGGGTGCGGAGGTGATCCTCGAATGCCACACGATCGCTGATGTCGCTATTGACCACTACCGCGCCAAAAATCGCGCCTGAGTCGTCGTGGATTGGAGCGGCAGAGTTGAGGATAACCTTGCGGGTGCCGTCAAAACATTCAATCTCGATTTCTTCATCGTAGGAGGTCAAACCCTGCTTGATGGCCCGTGCCGCTGCCCATTCGTGGGGTTTGATCAATTCTCCTGTGTCGCGCCACCAGCCTTTGTAAACATGATATTGCTCGATGCCGACCAGCTTTACCCCGCCCCAGATGCGTTCGAAAACGTCATTGGCGAAAATCATGTTTCCCTTGGCATCGATGATGGAGATGCCCGCCGGGACGACGTCGAGCATGCGCTGAAGCAAGTCTGTATTTTCAAAGCGCTTCATCGTCCGGCTAAGTCCAAAGACTTGGATAGGCTTTGATACCACGAATGCGCCAGGGAGAGTGTTTGCTGCCGAACACAGCCGGGGTCGGGGCTGGGATTGGAAATGAGTTTGGGATAGGGATACTTAGTGAAGCATTTGCGTTACGAAGCGTTCGAATTCGTCTGCCGGGATGGCGTGGCTGAACAGATATCCCTGGTACAGCCGGCAATTGCTATCTTGCAAGAATTCTTGCTGGGCAACGGTTTCCACGCCCTCTGCGATCACATCCAGCCCCAGGTTTTCGCCTAGCGCAACGATGGTGCGTGCGATGGCGGCATCCTTTTCGTTGATCGCCGCGTCCTTGATGAACGATTGATCGATCTTGATCTGGTCGAGCGGCAGGCGCTTGAGGTAGGACAACGAAGAGTAGCCGGTACCGAAATCGTCCAGCGAAAAACTGACGCCCAGCGCCTTGAGCTCCTTCATCTTGCCGATGGTGTCGTCGATGTTCTCCACCAGCAGCGATTCGGTGATTTCCAGTTTGAGTTTGGTGGGATCGGTGCCGTGGCGTTGGATGGCCTGCTTCATGACCTGGACGAAATCCGGTTGACGGAGCTGCTTGCTGCTGACGTTCAGGGCCAGCACGATGTGGGCTGTCGCTGGATTCTCTGACCAGATGGACACTTGCCGGCAAGCCGTATCGATGAGCTGGTCGGAGAGCGACAGTATGAGCCCGGAGGATTCGGCATAGGGGATGAAATCCTTGGGCGGGATCAGGCCGTGTTTTGGGTGTTGCCAGCGGGCGAGGGCTTCAGCACCGATGACGCGGCGCTCGTCGGACAGCTGCGGCTGGTAGTGGAAGACGAACTGCTGTTGGCGCAGGCCGATGCGAATATCCGACTCGATCTTGGCATGGTAGGAGACGGTCGATTGCATCTGCGGGTCGAAAAAACAGATGCGGTTGCGGCCCTTGGCCTTGGCCTGGTACATGGCGAGGTCAGCCTGCTTCAGCAGGTCTTCGACCGAGGCGCCGCTGTCGTCGAACAGCGTGATGCCGATACTGGGCGTGCTGTGGTGTTCCTTGCCGCCGAAAAAGTAGGGTTGGTTGAGCTTATCCAACACCATTTCGGCAATGGTTCGTGCCTGGTTGACGGCTTCGGTTGCCTCCGCGCTGAGATCGACCAGCAGGATGACGAATTCGTCGCCGCCGAATCGTGCGACTGTGTCGCTCTCGCGCACGCATGCGCTCAAGCGCGAGGCGACCTTTTGCAGCAGCATGTCGCCCATGTCGTGGCCTAGGGTGTCGTTCAATATCTTGAAATTGTCGAGATCGAGAAAAAACAGCGCGCCGCGGTTATGGTGGCGCAGTTCGATGGACAGCACCTGTTGCAGCCGCGCCATCAGCAATTGCCGGTTGGGCAGGCTGGTCAGCGTGTCGTAAAACGCAAGCCGGTGTATCTGGCGCTCGGCACGCTTGCGTTCGGTGATATCGTTTTCGATGGCCATGACAGAAACGGGCTTCCCTTGCTCGTCCCGGACCAGCGTGCAGTGCGATTCCACCATGAGCAGCTTGCCTCTTTTATGGCGACGTTCGATCTCGCCCGACCATTCGCCGGTTTGGATCAGTGTTTGCCGGGCATGGGCCAGGATTTCAGTATCCGTTTCGTTGAGCAGCATGGCCACAGGTTGTCCGACAGCTTCTTCCTTGCTCCAGCCGTATAAGTATGTGGCGCCGTCGTTCCAGAACTGGATGCGCCGCTCCAGGTCGACCACGATGATGGCATCGCGGGCTTTGTCCAATAGTGCAGCCTGTTCATGGATTTGTCGTTCGGAGCGATGACGCTTGAGTTCGGCTACGCACTTGGAGGCGAAAATTTTGATGGTGGTGTCGATGAACGCATTGTTGTTATGGGGGGCAGTGAAGTAGGCGCCCATAAACAAGTATTCCTCGCCGGCAAGTTCCACCTCGATCTTGACTTCGTTTTTATCCAGCGCCAACTCCGATCGGATAAAGCGCTGGATGAGTGCAGGCAAGACTTCAGGCGCATCGCCATCGACCTTGCACACCTGTTGCTGCAATGGTTCCGGCACGGCGAGCGTCTTGCGGTTGGGCGGCCCACCGGGAGTGATCCTGATTACGTCGAGATGGCTGCAATCCTCGTTCATCCGCGCAGAAAACCCGCCGGCAGCATTGACTGCGGAGACCATGTTCACGAGCAACTGTTGCAGGTATTGGTCCAGGTCGCTGGTGGGGACGGACTCCGCAATGCGCAGCACGGCGCCGTAGATGCGTTCCCGTTCCGCCTCGGTACGACGCGCCATGATGCCGTACACCATGTCGTCGGCCAGTTTTTGTAACAACGCCAGTTCGTCGTCCGAGACATCGCGAGGTTCGCGCCGATACAGCGCGAAAATGCCCAGGCATTCGCTTTCGTGACGCAGTGGAATGGTGATGAGGTCGACAAAGCCGCGCTTGACGGCCGACTTGACCCATGGCCGAAAGAGTTCGGATTCGGCGAGATTCTTGATATGAATCGGCTTGCATTCGCGGATAGTGTAGCCCGCGGGGCCGTTGCCGAGCGGCGAAAAAGGCGACCAGCTGATCAATCGTTCTTCCAGAAAGTCGATGTCTTCAGGACGCCCGGAGAACGCCGCGGGCTTCACCCGCCTTTCGGCGTCGTACTGCGCATAGCCCACCCAGGCCATGGCATAGCCGCCGATCTTGACCGCAACATCGCAAATACTCGAGAGCAAGTCATGCTCGTTTTTTGCCCGGATAAGGGCATCGCTGCAAGCATTGCGCATGGCGATGGCGCGGTTGAGCATTTCCAATGCGCTGGCCGATTGTTGCTGTTGTTGGGTTTTTTCTTTGAGTTGGAGGCGTCTTCGGTGCAGTTCCAGGTGCACCATGACCTCATCTGCGAGCAATTGCAAAGCCTTGATCTGATGCGGTTCCAGCGTCCGCGGCACGGTATCGAGTACGCACAGCGTGCCTAGGATGTAGCCGTGTTCACCGACTAGCGGGGCACCCGCATAAAAGCGCAAGCCGAAGCCGCCGGTGACGAGCGGGTTGTTGGCGAACATTTCCGAGGCCGTCGCGTCTTCGATCAAATAGAAATCGCAATTCTGAATGACTTGAAGGCAAAACGCATCGCAACGCGGCGTCTCTTTCACCTCTACGCCGACGCTGGATTTGAACCATTGCCGACGATCGTCCACCAGCGAAATCAAGGCCATGGGCGTACGGCAGATGGTGGCGGCAAGCTGGGTGATGCGATCGAGGTTGGGATCCGGCGACGTATCCATGATGCGATACGCCTGCAATGTTTTCAGCCGTTCCTTTTCGTTGAAGGGATCTGAGGGCATGGGCGGCATCTTCGAAAACACCCAAGTTACAGTAGTACTAATGCGCGAAAAGCGCGGTAACGCACATAAGCGCTTATGTATCTTATTAGGCTGACGAACGGCTGGATTGGAAGCGCTAGCGGTTGAGGCTGTCCGATTTCATCTGGGCGTAGCGGCTGCGGATTTCCTTGAGGCTCTTGTGCTGCAAGGTACGTAGCTGCGGCGTGACGAACGATTGCAAGCGCGTTTGCAACCGCAACGTGTTGTATTCCTGGCCGATCAGCGTTACGCCGTCGGTGATGAGCTTGAGGATGAGTAATTCTTCCTCGGTCTTGGCGTGGATGTTCTCGGCGACGGGAATGCACAGGAAGTATGCCATCAGCACGCCGTACAAAGTCGAGGTGAGCGCCACTGGAATGGTGTGCAGGATGACCGCGCTATCCTTGATGCCGCCCAGCATGCCGATCAGCCCGATGACGCCGCCTGCGACGCCGAAGGCCGGCGCCAGCAGGGCCATGTGGCGGAACACGCGTTCGTGCTGGTTGCGGCGCTGCTGAAAGAAGTTGATCTCGGTATAAAGCGCGTCGCGCATGTCTTCCTGGCTGAAACCGTCGACCAGCATGGAAAGCGCACGCTCCAGGAACAGCACGCTGCTGCGCTCGCCTTCTTCTTCCAGCGCTAAAAGGCCGTCGATGCGGGATTTGATGGAGAGGTCGAGCAGCGAATCGACAATCTCTTCCCCTGATGGAATACGCGATTTGTAGCTGTTGATCGCGACCTTGACCGCAGCCTGGATGGCGTTCTTGGGATAGCTGATGAAGGTCGCGCCGATGGTGCCAGCCACGACCACCACCAGGCCTTCGAGGTTGAGCATGAGGTTGCGGCCGTCGCTCATGATGAATACAGCCGCCAGCAGCAGCACGCAAACCACGATGCCCCAAAGCGAATGGGTGTGCTTTTTCATGGGCGGTATTCTTCGCGCTTGATCACGATTTCCACGCGGCGGTTCTTGGCCTTGTTCTCGGTCGTGGTGTTGGGCAGGGTCGGTTGGTAGGCGGCGTGGCCGATGACGGTGAAGCGGCCGGGTTCGAGATGGCCGGTTTCGATCAGATAACGCGCCACCTTGGCAGCACGCGCCGAAGAAAGCTCCCAGTTGGTGGGATAGGCTGGGTTGCTGATGGGCACGTCGTCCGTATGGCCGGAGATTTCGACCTTGAAGTGATTGCCGGCGATGATGCCAGCCAGTTGGTCGAGGAAAGCGACGGCATCGGGCTTGAGCTCTGCCATGCCCGGATCGAAGAACAAGTTACCGTGCACACTGACCTTGATCGCCTTGTCGTCCGTAAGCGCTACGTCGATGTTGCCCAGGTTGGCGTCGCGCACGAGTTTTTCGCTGAGCTTGAAAATTTCATCCGTAGACAAGCCGGCGGGGGCTGTCGCATCGGCCTTGGGCTGAAATGCCTTGGGTGGCGGCAGTTGTGCGGTGAGCGGGGCCGAATCATGGATCGACACCGGAGAAGCTTTGGGCGGCGGCAATTGGGTGGCGTACATCACGGCGAACATCACCATCATCACCATCATGAGGTCGGCCCATGGCACCGACCAGTGCGAGGGGTGGTCGATGTTGCTCAGCGTAGCGGCGTTCCAGCGATGCTGGCCGGTCGATAATGGACGCGGCTGTTGTTCGCGTCCCGCGCGATGGTTGGGAATCGCGAAGGCATACTCGCTGCCGGCGATATTGCGAGGTTCTAGAGGCATGGGTTTGTCTCCTCACGCTGCTTGATCGAGCAGCTTTTAAAGTCGTGGTCGGAGATGACCCTATGCAAATACTGTTCCGGCTGTGGTTTTGTTTGTAACCTATTGAATTGTAATGTTGATATTGATCTTGGCGAGGCGGGTAAAAGGCGCGGGCGGCAAAGTTTGCCGCCCGGCGAGTGGAATCGGGGACTAGCGTTTCGTGTTTTCCAGGCTCAGCGGTCCGCTACCGTACACCACTACGAACAGCAATCCACCCATCATGGAGACGTTCTTCATGAAGTGGATCATCTGGTTCAACGCCTGCTCAGGCGGTACGGCCCAGAAGTCGTGGAAGATCAGTGCGGCCATGGCGGTGAAGACGAACATCGCTGCTGCAGCACAACGCGCCTTGAAGCCGAAGATCAGCATGAGGCCGCCGCCCAGTTCGACCAGGATGGCCGCGATGGTGCCCAATTGCGGCAGTGGCAGACCCTTGCTGGCGATATAGCCTACCGTGGCTTCGAAGCCGACGATCTTGCCGAAGCCGGACCAGACGAAAATGAGGGCGATGAGGATGCGGCCGACCAGCGGGCCGTAGCGTTCGATAGTTTGCATGTTTTGCTCCTTTTGACGTTGTCGTTAGTCGTTTATTGCTGCTTATAAGTGTTGCTTTTATAGGTGCTGCTTATTCTGCTGAGGCAAAACGCCCTTCGCGGAAATCGTTCAAGGTCTGGAAAATCTCCTCCTGGGTATTCATCACGAACGGCCCGTACTGCGCGATCGGCTCGTCCAGCGGACGCCCTGCAATCAACAAGGCCCTGGCTGGGGCCGACGTCGCAGATAGAGCTACGCCGTCGCTGTCCGGCGCATTGCGCAGGATCGCCATACGCTGCTGCGGGATCGTCCGCTCGCCGATCTCGACCTCGCCGCGATAGACGTAGACGAAGGCGTTGAATTCCGGCGGCAAGGCTTGGCCAAAGCTTGTCCCGGCCGGCAGATGCAGGTCGAGATACTCGGGTTCGGTCACCGCGCGCTCCACGGCACCGGCGACGCCATGGCTACGACCGGCGATGACGCGTACCGTTACGCCTTCCGGCGTTACGAATTCCGGGATATCCGCACTTTGAAAATCGCGGTACCACGGCTGGTTCATCTTGTCCTTGGCAGCCAGGTTGAGCCAGAGCTGGAAGCCTTCCATGCGGCCTTCTTCCTGTTCCGGCAATTCGGAGTGGATCACTCCGCGGCCTGCGGTCATCCATTGCACGCCGCCGTTTTCCAGCAAGCCTTCGTGCCCGGCGCTGTCGCGATGGCGCATCTTACCGGCGATCATGTAGGTCACGGTTTCGAAACCGCGATGAGGGTGATCGGGAAAGCCGGCAATGTAATCGTCCGGGTTGTCCGTGCCGAATGCATCGAGCATGAGGAACGGGTCGAGACGGCGTTGCAGGTGCTGGGTCAGTACGCGCGTCAGCTTGACGCCGGCACCGTCCGAAGTGGCCTGGCCGATGACTTCATGTTCGACGACCCGAGGCCGGGTAACGATTTCCGGGGTGATAGTTGTCGTCATGATGACCTCCTTCAAGCGCTAATCGCTTGTTCTATCTGTTGGTAAGCTGCGTCCAGTCCGTTCTGTTCCGCATCCGGCCCCATCGACAGGCCTTCAGCGTACACGAATTCGACATCGACGATGCCCAGGAATGCCAGCACGGTTTTCAGATAAGGCGTGATGGTATCCGTCGGTGTATGGCTATGGACACCGCCGCTGGCTTGAACCACATACGCTTTCTTGCCCTTGAGCAAACCTTCGGGGCCGTTTTCCGTGTAACGAAAGGTCACTCCCACACGAGCAATCGCGTCTATCCAGTTCTTGAGCAACGTAGGAATGCTGAAGTTGTACATGGGCACCCCGATCACAAGCACATCGGCTGCTTGCACCTCGCTAATGAGCGCATCGTCGAGCGCCACGCGTGCGGCTTGTTCCGGCGTCCGCTGCTCGGCGGGAGTAAACAAGGCGCCCAGGGTTTGCTCGTCCAGCATGGGGTGCGGGTTGCGGCCGAGGTCGCGCAAGGTGATCTTGGCTTGTGGATGCTGGTCTACCAAGCGCTCTGCAACAACGCCTGCAAGACGGGTGGAATAAGAGCCTTGCGAGCGTGCGCTGGAATTGATTTGCAGGATGTTCATGGTGTCACTCCTCATCAGTGGTTGCGATGGGGTGTACTTTATCTATTCCAAATTAATAGATTGAGTGGGTATGATGGATAACATTGTTCCATTTTTGGAAAATTAGGATGAGCCTGGACCCCAACGATCTGCTGTTATTTGCCCGTGTCGTCGAGGAAGGCAGCTTTACCCGTGCTGCCGAGCGGCTGAATGTTCCAAAATCGACGCTTTCGCGACGGCTTTCCATGCTGGAAGCCCAACTGGGAGAACGATTGCTACTGCGCACGACCCGAAAACTTACCGTGACCGACTTCGGCCAAGCGCTGCTGGCGCATGCGCAGCAAGTGACCACCGAAGTGGAAGCAGCCCAGGCGCTCATGCAGCATCGACAGGCCGAGCCGAGCGGTCGCTTGCGGATTTCGATGCCGGGGGATTTCGCGACTGAAGTGCTGGGCGATATGCTGGGAGCATTCGTCGCTCGATATCCGGCGATTACCCTTGATGTCGATGTCTCGCCGCGGCGTGTGGACCTGATCGGCGAGAATTTCGACCTGGCGATTCGCATGGGCGATTTGCCGGACGATGCATCGCTGGCAGCGCGCCGTATCGCGACGCTCAGCGTGGGGCTCTATGCATCCCCGGATTACCTCAAGCATCGCGGCACGCCTACTGAGCCTGAGGCTTTAATGGATCACGATGCCTTACATCTGATGAGCCGTTTCGGCGAGCCGCGGCCCTGGCGCTTAACCAAGGGCGAGATGCAGTGGGAGGGCGCTCCGCCTGCGCGTGCTACCGCAAATGCACCAGGATTGTTGATGCACCTGGCTGTTGCCGGCCAGGGGATTACTGTGTTGGTCGATCACTTTGCCGCATCGCACGTGCGTCGCGGAGAATTGGTGAAGATCATGGAAGACTGGACGCTACCCAGCGTGACGGCGTGGGCCGTGTTTCCGGGAAGGCGACTGATGCCGGCGCGTACGCGGGCATTTCTGGACGCCTTGGAAGAGAATTTTGTGAGTAAATGCCCGGCAGTCGAGGCGAAGTGATTTATGTAGCGCAGGCGCCCCGCCTGCATCAACTCAAGTATCTAAACTAATTGAATTGCTCGTAATGCAGGCGAGGCCGCCTGCATTACAGAAGGGCGTTAGAGGCATTACTCGACGACCCGGATGTCGGTGACGAAATACTCGGTATCTCCCAGACAAGTGGAAGGCAGGCCTACATGCTGTTCGTAGGTGAGCGAAACCCGCTTGCCCAGCGATTGATTGATCCGTTGGGCGACGGCTTCGTCGCGTACGGTAAAGAAGAATTTCTCGCTTAGTGTGCCCGGCATGTTGACCATTGCCAGTTCCCCCTCCCAGGTCTTGCACACCCAGCCCTTGTGCGAAAACTTTTGTACATAACCCGCACGTTCCCCCGATGAGTACGACCAGCTCAGCATGGCCCAGGTGTAAAGCGCGAACAGCGCAGCGAGCACCGTAGCGACGGCAACAAGGCCCAGCATCCATTTTTTCGTTTGCAGCATGATTTCCTCTTGATTGATTTTATTGGGCTATTTTAGCGCGTACCATTCCAAATATCGCATTGCCGACCGGGACAACAGGTTCTGATAGAATGCTGGCTCCATTTTTGAAAGGATCGTCATGGCCGTCGTAGAACTCACCAAAGCCAACTTCAAGGAAACCATCGAAAACAACGATTTCGTCATCGTCGATTTCTGGGCTCCCTGGTGTACGCCGTGCGTTTCCTTCACGCCGATTTTTGAAGCTGCTGCCGCTGCCAATCCCGATATCGTGTTCGGCATGGTCAATACCGAAGTCGATAACGAAATCGGCGAATACTTCAACGTGGAACAGATTCCGGGCATCCTGGTGATCCGCGAGCAGGCCGGTATTCACGCTCAAGTCGGCGAACTCGGTGCACCAGCGCTGGATGCCCTGATCCAGTGGGCCCGCGATTACGACATGAGCACCGTTCGCCAGTACTATGCCGACCAGGAAAAGCTGGCCGCAGCCAAGAAGTAAATCCCTTCCTTTTGCCGGGCCTGGCCTTGCGCTGGGCCCCGGTCAGACCAGGTCTGGTTCAGGATGCAGGGCGACTAGTTCGATAGAAAATTGAACAGGACGTAGGCTCCGACCGCCATCATGCCGTACATCAAGATATTGCCGACGGCGCTGTGCTTCTGGTCGCTCCCCTTGACCCACCAATTGAAGAGATAGACCCCGGCCACGATCAGGATACCGATTACGACGAGGTTGGAAAGTTTGGCGCTGATGGCGTAGTCGAACCACTGCCTGAGCAGGCCGTTTTGTTCGTCGAAAAACTTGACCGATATGCCGATGATGCCGATGAGTACCAGCGCGGCTTGCAGCACTGCCAGCAGCGTAGTGACGATTGAATCAGGTTTCTTGGTTTTTTGGTTTTGGTATTTGAACATGGTTCAACCTCGCGATCGGATTGGCCTATGGTTTTTCAGACAGGTACTTGGTCGGGTCTACCGGTTTTCCTAGTTTGCGTATTTCAAAATGCAGTTTCACCTGGTCTGCGTCGGTATTGCCCATTTCCGCGATTTTCTGGCCCTTGGTTACTTCCTGGCCTTCCTTCACCAAAATCTGGTTGTTGTGGGCATAGGCCGAGAGATAAGTCTTGTTGTGCTTGATGATGACCAGCTTGCCGTAACCCCGTAGACCGGAGCCGCTATAGACCACCTTGCCCGCCGCCGCGGCATACACCGGTTGGCCTGAAGTGCCTGCGATATCGATGCCCTTGGTGCCGCCGGCTTCGCCGAATCCACCCAGTACCTTGCCTTGCGCCGGCCAGGCCCAGTCCACGCTGTCGTCATCCCCAGCCATTTGACTGGGTTTTTCGGAAGATGTTTCGGTCTTTCCGGATTCTGTCTTGGCGGTTTCAGTCTTATCAGGTTCGTTTTTTGCGCTCTCTTGCTTGGGCTTGGCGCTGTTGGATTTGGCGGCGTCGCTCTTAGCGCTATCCACTTTTGGAGCAACTGTAGCTGTTGCCTTGGCGGTATCGTCAGTCTTTGCTTCTGTCGCCGCCTTTGGCGGCGGCACTTGCATCGCCTGCAATGAGTAGGGTTCCTTGATGGCCTTGGGTTCGGTCATCAGGGGGGGCTCGTTGAGCGCTTTGCCTTTGATGGGAGCGGGCGACGTAGTGGCGGATTGATCCAGTGGCTTGGCCGTTACGGCATCGTCGCTCTTCATCGGCGTGATGACAGCACCGCTTTCGGCATCGGTTTGCGAGGCTGCTGCTGCGGTGGGTGCCGGTGCTCCGTTACCCTTGATCTTCAGCGTTTGGCCGACATAAATCTTGTACGGCGGAACGATGTGGTTGAGCTGGGCCAGATCCTTGTAGTCATAGCCGAATTCCAGGCCGATGCTGTAAAGCGTATCGCCCTTCTTCACCGTATAAGTATCAGGCCGCCAATCTTTTTCGCCAGCGACAGGGGCCTTGGCTGGCGTGGCAGGTTTTGCCGAGGTTGCGGGCGCAGGCGCAGTTTTTTTGGTGCTTTGGGGCAAGCGCTCGATGACGGGCGCTTTGTGGGTTGGGGTTTCGGAACAGGCTGCGAGCAGCAGAACAATGAGCCAAAGACCGATTCTCATACGGCTCCGCTTAATAGAGGGACGAATTTCACGGCTTCCAATTCAGTCTTGCGATAACTTTCGGGCAGGCGCTCGACCAGTGTCAGCATTTGCGCGCCGCCGGAGCCGACCGGGATCACCAGGCGTCCGCCTACGGCCAATTGGCGCAGCAGTTCTTCGGGGATGTGCGTCGCGCCCGCCGTGACGATGATGCCGTCGAAGGGCGCGACTTCGGGCAATCCTTGGTGGCCGTCGCCGTGCTTCACCTTGACATTGCGCAGGCGCAATTCGCGAAAATGCGACTTGGCCTTGGTCAGCAGCGGAGCGATGCGTTCGATGGAAAACACTTCGTTAGCGACGCGCGACAGCACGCTGGTCTGGTAGCCGCACCCGGTGCCGATCTCGAGCACGCGGCCGAGCGGCTTGTTGTCGCGCAGCAGTTCGGTCATACGCGCCACAATGTAGGGTTGCGAAATGGTCTGGTTGAGGCCGATTGGCAGCGAGACGTCTTCGTAGGCGCGCGAGGCCAGCGCCTCTTCGACGAAGATATGGCGCGGCACGGCCAGCATGGCGGCGAGCACGACTTCGTCCGTGATGCCTTGTTCACGCAGGCGGCCGATCATGCGTTCGCGCGTGCGTTGCGAAGTCATGCCGATGCCTGCATGTACGCTCATGGCAGCCATCCCTTGAGCATGTCGAGCTGCTGGTAGCGGGTCAGGTCGATTTGCAACGGCGTGACCGAGACGAACTCGTGGCGCACCGCATGGAAATCGGTGCCTTCGCCGTCGTCTTGCGCTGCACCGGCCGCACCTACCCAATACACTGTTTCGCCCCGCGGGGTGTTGGCCTTGATGACGGGTTCTGCCTTATGGCGCTTGCCGAGGCGCGTCACGTGCACCCCCTTGAGCTGGTCGTGCGGAATATCGGGAACGTTCACGTTGAGCAGCACAGGCTGCGGCAAAGGCTTGCGCTGATAGTGCTTCACCATGTCCACGATGACTTGGGCAGCTGTTTGGAAATACTTGGCGGAGTGCTGCGTCATGGAAACGGCGATCGAGGGAACGCCCAGCAGGAAACCTTCCATGGCGGCCGCGACTGTACCGGAGTAAATGGTGTCATCGCCCATGTTGGCGCCGTCGTTGATGCCGGAGATCACCATGTCCGGCATGAAATCGATGAGGCCGGTCACGGCGAGGTGCACGCAATCCGTTGGCGTGCCGTTGACAAAGTAGAAACCGTTGTGCGCTTGCCGCACGGTCAGCGGGCGATCCAGCGTCAGGGAGTTGCTGGCGCCGCTGCGGTTGCGTTCTGGTGCGACGACGGTGATTTCGGCCAATGGAGCGAGGGCCTCTGCCAAAGTAGTCAAACCGGGGGCGAAGTAGCCGTCGTCGTTGGAAAGCAATATGCGCATAGTGAGCCCGATTATAACCCAGGCAAGCCCCAGCGCAGGAGTGGGCTGGATGGAATTCCGCTAGTGCGGTGTACCTTGGCGACTCGGCGCAGTTTGCCGTGCGTAGGCGACCGTCAGTGCGAAAAAGGCGATCGACAGCACAACCTCGATGCCGGCCAGGCGAGCCGCCACTCCGCCGTCCGCCCAAGCCCGCACCGCGCCTTCGGTGAAATACAGCAGGATGAACATGCACGCCCATTGATAGGTATAGCGGTTGCCGCGCAGGATGCCCTTGAGCGGCAGCAGCAATGGCACGGCTTTGAGGATCAGCAGCGAGCCGCCAGGACGGAGCGGCGCGAGCCAGCCTTCCCAGGCGAGGCACAGCGCGATGAGCGCGATGAGGCAGAAGGATGCGCCGAGTTGCAGGTTCTTGATCATGGATGTGTTCTGTGGGAGCGCCGCCCCGGCGCGATGCTTTAATAAATAGGAACTATCGCGCCGAGGGCGGCGCTCCCACGGCATCCTGGCGGCATTGCTTGCTCATGGCAACCAAGGCCATGCGCGCGGATTGGGCATCGGTCACAGGCGACTCGAAGCCGAAGCGCAGGATTTTGTCGTCGGCACGCACGTCGAATCCGTCGGCATCGATGCCCAGCATGGCAGCGTTTTGCGGCTGAACCTGATGCCAATGCTGGCAATAAGCCTTGAGGCTGTCCGTATGGTCGGCATTCATGTGGTCGAGAATGCCTGCCTCCTGCTCAGCCAATTGGTTGGGTTGCGGCTTGATATCGGCACCGGCGATCCAGTGAATCTTGCCGAAGCCGCCGATATAACGCGCCTGGACGACTTCGATGCGATGGAATAGGAAGTCGTGCATGTCGAAATACTGCTCGGCCTGCGGAAAGTAGCGCAGGTAGCGGCCGCGAACAGCCGCGTCTTCTTTGGATGTCGGCGTTGCCGTGCCTAACAGCGTCAAGCGGCCGGCGGCTTGCATGTCGGAGACACTGGAATCGAAAGCGATCAGCGAAACTTTCGAGTCAGTCTGGATGTTCTTGGTGTGCTCCGCGATGGTCGAAATCAGGATTAGCGGATTGCCGTCGTGGTCCAGCACGAAAGGGGCGATCGACCCGAATGGATATCCTGGGAAACGCGCCGAATGGGTGGATAGCACTGCGCTACGAGTGCTGCGCAGGAACTTGCGGGCTTCTTCTGCCGCGGTAATGGTCATGCGGAGGCTCCGGTATTGAGTTTGAGCGCAGTCTGGGCAAGACGTTTGCCCAACGCGATGCACAGTTTGCGTTCGGCCTCGGTGATGGGGTGTTCGCCCATGGCACCGGAAGTGTGGCTGGCGCCGTAAGGCGTGCCGCCCGAGGTCGTGCTCGCCAGTTCCGGCTCGGAATAAGGCAGGCCGACGATCAGCATGCCGTGGTGCAGCAGCGGCATCATCATCGAGACCAGCGTGGTTTCCTGCCCGCCGTGCATAGAGGCCGTAGAGGTGAATACGGCTGCAGGCTTGCCGATCAACGCGCCCTTGAGCCATAGCTCGGTCGTGCCATCGAGGAAATACTTGAGCGATGCCGCCATGTTGCCGAAGCGCGTAGGGCTGCCCAGTGCCATGCCGGCGCATTCTTCCAAGTCTTTCAACTCGACATACGGCGCGCCGCTCATGGGAACATCCGGCTCGACGCTTTCGCAAACCGTGGAAACCTTGGGCACCGTGCGCAGCCGAGCCGTCGCGCCTTCCACCATCTCGATGCCGCGCGCGATGAGGTGAGCCATTTCGCGCACGGCGCCGTTTTGCGAGTAGTAGAGGACGAGGATGTCGGCCATATTCCCGGTTTTCGTGGCGCAGGCAGCTTCGCCTGCGAATGTGGTCGAATGCAGGCGAGGCCGCCTGCGCTACATTAAATGCGCTTTGCCAGTTCGGTCGCCTTGCCGATGTAGCTGGCAGGCGTCATCGCCAGCAGACGATCCTTGGCATCCTGCGGGATCAGCAGACTGCGGATGAATTCGTGCAGGCTTTCCTTGGTGATGCCGCCCTTGCCACGGGTGAGCGCCTTGAGTTGCTCGTAGGGGTTTTCCACGCCGTAGCGGCGCATGACGGTCTGAATGGGCTCGGCGAGCACTTCCCAGGAGTTGTCCAGGTCTTCTGCCAACCGGCCGCGATTGGCTTCCAGCTTGCCCAGGCCCTTGAGGCAGGAGTCGTAGCCCAGCAAGGCATAGCCGAAGGCCACGCCCATGTTGCGCAGTACTGTGGAATCGGTAAGGTCGCGCTGCCAGCGGGAGATCGGGAGCTTCTCGGCCAGATGGCGCAAGAGGGCGTTCGCCATGCCCAGGTTGCCTTCGGAGTTCTCAAAGTCGATCGGATTGACCTTGTGCGGCATGGTCGAGGAACCGACTTCGCCTTCCTTGACTTTCTGCTTGAAGTAGCCCATCGAGATATAGCCCCAGACGTCGCGGTCCAGGTCGATGAGGATGGTATTGATGCGTGCGATGGCATCGTACAGCTCAGCCATGTAGTCGTGCGGCTCGATCTGGATAGTGTAGGGGTTGTAGGTCAGGCCCAAACCGGTGACGAACTTCTGCGCGAAGGCTTCCCAGTCGAAATCGGGATAAGCAGACAGGTGAGCGTTGAAATTGCCCACGGCGCCGTTGATCTTGCCGAGGATTTCCGTCTCGGCCAATTGCTTGCGCTGGCGGCGCAGGCGATAGACCACATTGGCCAATTCCTTGCCCAGCGTGGTGGGTGAAGCAGGCTGACCGTGGGTGTGCGCCAGCATGGCGGCATCGGCCAGGTCGTGTGCCTGTTCGGTCAAGCGAGCGATCACCTTGTCCAGCATCGGCAGTAGTACGTTGTCGCGTGCGTTTTTCAGCATCAGTGCATGCGACAGGTTGTTGATGTCTTCGGAAGTGCAGGCGAAGTGAATGAACTCGCTCGCCTTGCGGATCTCTGGGTTGCCTTCGAACTTGTGCTTGAGCCAGTATTCCAGCGCCTTGACGTCGTGGTTAGTGCTCGATTCGATCACCTTCACCTCGGAGGCTTCCCATTCGGCAAAGCCGGCAATCGCCTTGTCGAGTTCTGCGATAGTCGATTCACTGAAGGCGGCAATCTCAGCAATCGCCGGATCGCTGGCCAACGCTTTCAGCCATTCCACTTCGACCAGCGCGCGGTGATGAATCAGCGCGTATTCGCTGAAGCAGGGACGCAAAGCGTCGAGCTTGGATTGATAGCGGCCGTCGAGCGGGGATAAGGCGTTAAGCGCAGTGAGTTCCATAATGCAGAAGACGTGATTGAGCGAACCCGTAATTTTACGCTACATCGGCGTTCTTCCCAACTAGCTGTCGCTAAAGTGCTTTTAGGCAGCAAATCTTGAACAAATGTCATCGTCAAAAAATCGGAAACGCAGAAACGAGACGTGACATCTATCTCCATGACAGGGCCGGACTTTCATAAGCCAGCAGCCTGTTTCGATTTCACCAAAAGGAGACCAGCATGAAAACTTCTCATATACCTTCTATTTTCGCCATCCTCATCTCGGCCGCGGCTTCGTCCGTCCATGCGGCTGCGGGACCTACCGATCAGCAGATTGCGGCCATTGTCGTGACTGCCAACCAGGTGGATATCGACGCCGGTAAATTGGCCGAAAGCAAAGCGCAGTCGGCCGAAGTCAAGCAGTTTGCCAAGCTTATGGTGACCGACCATACCGCGGTCAACAAGTCGGCCGGCGATCTTGTACACAAGCTCAAGGTCACGCCCGAGAACAATGCGACCAGTGATAGCCTCAAGAAGGGCGGCGATGAAAACATGGCCAATATCAAAAAGCTTCAGGGTGGGGCTTTCGATCGTGCTTATGTCGATCACGAGGTAGCCTACCATCAGGCTGTCATCGATGCGCTCGACAAAACGTTGATTCCTAACGCGCAGAATGCCGAGCTGAAAGCGTTGTTGGTCAAGGTGCGGCCCAGCTTCATAGCGCATCTGGAGCATGCCCAGCATTTGCAATCCAGCATGGGGCAGGCGCAATGAAAAGTTGCTTACTGGCATCGCTCATTTTTGCCATGCTGTGCGGGATGGTTGAGGCGGAGGCTGCGATCCAAACGGTAGCGATCGAAGGGATGCGATATGTGCCGGAACGCTTGACAGTGCAATCCGGCGATCGCATCGTTTGGAAGAATCAGGACTTGGTGCCGCATACCGTGACTCATGAAACTTTCGATTCGCAGCAGATTGCGCCGGAAGCTTCGTGGAGCATGGTCTTTCGCAAATCGGGAAACTATCCCTATCGTTGCAAGCTGCATCCCGGCATGCATGGGACCTTGATCGTGCGTTGAAAAAGGGAAACGCTCATGCAAAACGTCTCAACGCAGCCTCAGCCGCCATCAAACGAGGACTTGGCGCTTGTCCACCTTATCGCTGCCGGCGATCAAGATGCATTCGAATTGTTGATGCGTCGCCACAACCGTCGCCTTTATCGCCTCGCACGCTCCATGCTGCGCAACGATGCAGAGGCTGAGGATGCGCTGCAGGAAGCCTACATTTCCGCCTATGACGCGATGAGTCAGTATCGTGGAGAGGCAACGATCTCCACCTGGCTGGCGCGGCTCCTCATCAATGAATGCCTGGCGAGGCTGCGTCGCCAAGCCAGACGCGAGCGGCTAATGCCTATAGATGCGCTGCCAGCAGACATGGAGATCGATGCCATGGCAATTTCTGATTCCGATACTCCCGAACAGTCATTGGCGCGTACCCAAATCCGCAGCCTGCTCGAACACAAGCTCGATCAGCTCCCAGAGGATTTCCGTACAGTATTCGTGCTGCGCAGCGTCGAGGAAATGAGCGTGGAGGAGACGGCCCATTTACTAGGCATTCCCGAGGCGACGGTGCGAAGCCGCCAATTCCGGGCCCGTGGCCTGCTGCGTAAATCGCTGACGCGAGAGATTGCGGCGGTACAGCACGATCTTTACGAGTTCGGCGGTTGGCGCTGCGATCGCATCGTGGCGAATGTCATGGCCAGGATCAAAAACCAAGGCTAGATATTCCTGCGAATTTCGGCATGGGCGCAATTCCTTAGTGTGCAAAGAGGTGAATACCCGACTGATCTGGTATAGTATTTCCCTCTTTTCATTGCCTCTTTAACCGTTGTGAACCCAAGCCGCCACGACCTGATCCGCGCATTGCAGGCCTTCCTTCCTGATGAAGCCATCCTGGCCGATGAGGAAGCCTTGCGGCCTTATGAATGCGATGGGTTATCGGCTTTCAAGCAACTGCCGCTGCTGGTGGCGATGCCGGAAACGGTGGCGCAGGTGCAGCAGGTGATGCGCATCTGTCATCAGTTCCAAGTGCCTGTGGTTGCTCGTGGCGCGGGTACGGGACTTTCGGCCGGAGCGTTGCCGCATTCGGGCGGCGTGCTGCTCAGTCTCGCAAAATTCAATCGCATTCTCGATATCGATGTTCAAGCCTGTACTGCCCGCGTCCAGCCCGGTGTGCGCAACCTGGCGATTTCCCAGGCCGTCGTGCCTTATGGGCTGTTTTATGCACCCGATCCATCTTCACAAGTCGCATGCAGCATCGGCGGCAACGTGGCCGAGAATTCCGGCGGAGTGCATTGCCTGAAATATGGGCTCACGGTGCACAACGTATTGAAGCTGGAAGTGATAACCGCCGAGGGTGAGCTGCTGACCATAGGCTCGGATGCCCTCGACAGCCCCGGCTACGATTTGCTCGCGCTGATACACGGTTCCGAAGGCATGCTGGGCATCGTGGTGGAAGTCACCGTCAAGCTGCTGCCCTTGCCCGAAGCGGTGCGCGTGCTGCTGGTGGCATTCGACAGTGTGGAGAAAGCCGGGCAGGCGGTGGGTGACATCATCGCTGCGGGCATCGTGCCGGCGGGGCTGGAGATGATGGACAACCCGGCGATTCGTGCGGCGGAGGATTTCGCGCATGCCGGTTATCCCACCGATGCCGCTGCGATTTTGCTCTGCGAGATCGACGGCGGACTGGACGAGGTGGCTTCCCAGGTGGCGCGAGTTCGCGGAGTGCTGATGCAAAGCGACGCGACCGAAGTGCGTCTCGCGGTGGAGGAATCGGATCGCCAGAAATTGTGGAAGGGCCGCAAATCGGCGTTCCCCGCCATCGGCCGCTTATCGCCTGATTATTACTGCATGGACGGGACGATTCCCCGTAAGGCGCTACCGCAGGTGCTGCACCAGATCAGCGAGTTATCTAAGGAATTCAACCTG
Organism: Novimethylophilus kurashikiensis; assembly: GCF_003112435.1. Lineage (GTDB taxonomy): Bacteria > Pseudomonadota > Gammaproteobacteria > Burkholderiales > Methylophilaceae > Novimethylophilus > Novimethylophilus kurashikiensis. Next base: position 4,800 of record NZ_BDOQ01000020.1, on the reverse strand, counting down.
CCAGTGGCTAACGTTTTCCATGCCGGCGACGGCAACCTACACCCACTGATTCTTTACGATGCCGGAAAACCCGGTGAATTGCATCGCGCGGAGCAACTGGGCGGCCGGATACTGGAGCTTTGCGTCAAGGTAGGCGGCACTATTACCGGCGAGCACGGCGTGGGGGTCGAAAAGCTCGACCAGATGTGTGTGCAGTTCGCGCCGCTGGAGCTGGCCCAATTCCACGCGATCAAGGCGGCTTTTGATCCTGAAGGCCTGCTCAACCCCGGCAAAGCCGTTCCTGAATTACATCGCTGTGCCGAACTGGGCGCGATGCACGTCCATCAAGGCCAATTGGCGCATCCCGAGCTGGAGCGTTTCTGATGGCCGATATTGCAGATGTCCTCGCGGAAAAGGTGCGCGCCGCGGCTGCGGCCAAGACGCCGCTTGCAGTGCAGGGGACTAATAGCCGGCACTTTCTCGGTCGTGCGGTCGAGAGCGAAACCTTATCAATCGCCGAACATGCCGGCATCATCGACTATGAACCTCGGGAACTGGTCATCACCGCCCGAGCTGGGACGCCGCTGGCCGAGATCGAGGCCGCGCTAGACGCCGCCGGCCAGATGCTCGCCTTCGAGCCGCCGAGGTTTTCTGCGGAATCCACATTGGGCGGGGCGATCGCCAGCGGACTTTCCGGCCCGCGCCGGGCTTATGCCGGGGCTGTTCGCGATTTCGTGCTGGGCTGTCGCGTGGTCAACGGCAAGGGCGAAATTCTCAAGTTCGGCGGCCAGGTCATGAAGAATGTGGCGGGTTACGATGTCTCACGACTAATGACAGGTGCTTACGGCACGCTGGGCGTGCTGCTCGATGTGAGTCTGAAAGTACTTCCTAAACCCGCAGCCAGCCTCACCCTTGTTCGCGAGTATCCCGTCGACCAGGCGTTGCGGCGCATGCGCGAACTGGCTGGCAAGCCGTGGCCGGTGGATGCTAGCTGCCACCTCGACGGACGGCTTTATCTGCGGCTCTCGGGCAGCCCGGAAGCGGTTGAAACCGCCAAACGCCGGCTCGGCGGCGAAGTGCTGGCGGGCGACGAACTGTTCTGGCAGCACCTGCGCGACTGGCAATTGCCGATGTTCAACGAGCGCCCTTTTTGGCGGCTTTCGCTGCCTGCCGCCGCGCCCATGCTGCCGCTGGACGGCGAGTGGTTGATCGAGTGGGGCGGGGCGCAGCGCTGGCTGAAAACGGAACAAGAGATCGACGTTGTCAGGCAGACTGTTGCCGATGCCGGCGGTCATGCCACGCTAATAGGCGACCAAGCCGGTGAGGACGTGTTCCATCCGCTGCCTCCTGCGTTGCTCGCGCTGCATCGACAGCTCAAGCAGGCTTTCGATCCAGCCAATATTCTCAATCCCGGCAGGCTTTACCCGGAACTCTGATGCAAACCGTTCTCGCCGAAACGTTACACAGCAACCCGCAGGCTCAAAAAGCCCAGGAGATACTGCGTGCCTGCGTGCATTGCGGTTTCTGTGCTTCCGCATGTCCTACCTACCAGCTGACCGGCAACGAACTCGACGGTCCGCGCGGCCGTATTTACCTGATGAAGCAGATGCTGGAGGGCGAAACGGTCACCGCACGCACTCAAACGCATCTCGACCGCTGCCTGACCTGCGGCGCTTGCGAACCGGCTTGCCCTTCAGGTGTGCAGTACCGCAGCTTGCTGGAAATCGGGCGGGAAATGGTAGAGGCGCGAGTGCCGCGCTCATGGCGCGAGCGGCTGGCGCGGCTATTCCTGCTGAATGTCGTAAGCAGCCGCACGGGTTTCGCAGCGGCCGCGAAATTGGGGCGTGCGTTCAAATGGGCGCTGCCGGAACGCTTGCGCCAGCGGCTGCCGGCCACACTGCCCGCGGTTGAATACCGCCATTCCATCCATCCGCGCCGCATGCTCGCCTTGTCAGGCTGTGTGCAACCCACGGCCACCCCTCAGACCAATGCCGCCGCTGCGCGGGTGTTGGATCGCCTCGGTATTTCCATGGTGGAGATCGAGGAAGCCGGCTGCTGCGGCGCAATCAGCCTGCATCTGGCGGCCAACGAGCAAGCCCGAGCCCATGCGCGCCGCAATATCGATGCCTGGTGGCCGCACATCGAAGCGGGGGCTGAAGCCATTGTCATGACGGCGAGCGGCTGCGGGCTTATGGTTAAGGAATACGACAAACTGCTGCATGATGATCATGACTATGCGGATAAGGCCCGACGTATCAGTGCGATGACCAGGGATTTGTCCGAAGTCGTCGCTGCCGAGAACTTGGAAGCACTGGCAGAGATCGGCAACGGACTGCGCGTCGCCTTCCAATGTCCATGCACATTGCAGCACGGTAGCGGGCTGGGCGGCGTGGTGGAAGGCATCCTGAGCCATTGCGGTTACGTGATGACGCATGTTCCCAACGGCGGCCAATGTTGCGGGTCGGCAGGGGCTTATTCGCTGTTGCAGCCCGAACTGTCGCAACGCCTGCTCGACCAGAAGCTGGAAGCCGTGATGAGCGGCCAGCCGCAGATGATCGTCTCGGCGAATGTGGGTTGCCAGATGCATTTGGCGACGAAGGCGGAACTGCCTGTGAAACACTGGATAGAGTTGCTTGAACCTTAGCTGCAATTCACACCAAAATTAATTTAAAATTAATCAATTAGGAGATAGCAATGACTGCATCTTTCAACCCGCCGCAGCGTATTCTCATGGGGCCCGGGCCATCCGACGTAAGCCCGCGCGTTCTTGCCGCCATGGCACGCCCGACTATCGGCCACCTCGATCCGGTGTTCGTATCCATGATGGACGAGCTCAAGGGCTTGCTGCAATACGCTTTCCAGACCAAGAACGAACTGACCATGCCGGTATCCGGCCCCGGCTCGGCGGGTATGGAAACCTGTTTCGTCAATCTGGTGGAACCTGGCGACAAGGTAATCGTGTGCCAGAACGGCGTATTCGGCGGACGCATGAAAGAGAACGTCGAGCGCTGTGGTGCCACGCCTATCATGGTGATGGACGATTGGGGTGCCGCGGTCGACGCCAATAAGGTCGAAGACGCGCTCAAGGCAAATCCTGGCGTGAAGGCCGTGGCTTTCGTGCACGCTGAAACCTCCACAGGGGCACAATCCGACGCGCAAGCGATTTCGGCATTGGCACATCGTTACGGTGCGCTATCGCTGGTCGATACCGTGACCTCGCTCGGCGGTTCCCCGCTCAAGGTGGACGAGTGGGGCATCGACGCGATTTATTCCGGCTCGCAAAAGTGCCTGTCCTGCACGCCCGGCTTGTCGCCCGTAAGTTTCAGTGCGCAAGCGCTTGAGATCATCAAGAATCGCAAGACCAAGGTGCAGAGCTGGTTCATGGACCTCAACCTGGTGATGGGTTACTGGGGCACTGGCGCCAAGCGTGCCTACCATCATACTGCGCCGATCAACGCGCTTTACGGCCTGCATGAATCGCTCGTCATTTTGCAGGAAGAGGGATTGGAAAACGCCTGGGCGCGCCATCGCCAGAACCATATGGCGCTTAAGGCCGGCATCGAGGCCATGGGGTTATCTTTTGTCGTGAAGGAACAGGATCGCCTGCCGCAGCTTAACTCTATTTACGTTCCCGAAGGCGTGGACGATGCCGCCGTACGTCGCTTGCTGCTCGAAGACTATGGCCTGGAAATAGGTGCGGGCTTGGGCGCGATGGCCGGCAAGATCTGGCGTATCGGTCTCATGGGCCATGCCAGCAATATGCGGAATGTGCTGGTCTGTCTCGGTGCGTTGGAAGACGTGTTGTCGCGTCTCGGTGCATCCATTAACAAGGGCGTGGCGGTTGCCGCCGCGCGCAAGGTCTACAGCTGATGAAAGTGAGATTGCTCCTGCTGATCTGCTTGTGGCCCGCATTGGGAACGGCTGCCGATGCCGTGCAACCACAGGAGTTGAGTGTCGACGAGCGCTTGCGCTTGATCGACACCGACCACGACGGCCAGGTCAGCGTGAGCGAAATCCGTGCTTATCTGGAAGCAAAACACGGTAAGGGCTACGAGCAGACGCTGCTCACTGAAATGGAGACCAAGGCCAACACGAGCTGCGGGTCTCCGTTCAGCCGCTCCTTTTATTGACTTGAAATGTAACGTAGGCGGCCTCGCCTGCATTTTCATGCTATCGAGAACTTCCGAATGCAGGCTAGGTCGCCTGCGCTAGCACTCCCGGCATTGCTTTTGCTTGAATTTAAGCGAACGCGTGCCTGTATAATTCAACTTTTATCACTTAAATTTTTGACGTAGAAAATATGCTGAACGCCTATCGTGACCACGTTGCCGAACGCACTGCGCTTGGCTTGCCGCCGTTGCCGCTCAATGCAGAGCAAACCGCCGAGCTGGTGGACTTGCTCAAAACCCCGCCGGTCGGGCAGGAAGCCCTGCTGATCGACCTGTTGGAAAATCGGATTCCGGCAGGCGTGGACCAAGCTGCGTACGTCAAGGCGGCTTTTTTGGCCGATATCGCTAATAGCAACTCGCATTCCCCGCTGGTCTCGCCGGAGCGTGCGGTACATCTGCTCGGCACCATGCTGGGCGGCTATAACGTCCCTGCGTTGGTCGCGCTGCTTGATACGGAGTTAGCCGATCAAGCCGCTCAGGCGCTGTCGAGCACGATCCTGATGTTCGACGCTTTCCACGACGTGGAAGAAAAAGCCAAGGCCGGCAATGCTGCGGCCAAGAAACTGCTGCAATCCTGGGCCGATGCCGAGTGGTTCACCTCCCGTCCCGCATTGCCTGCTGAAATCAAATGCGTGGTATTCAAGGTTCCTGG
>NZ_BDOQ01000019.1 GCF_003112435.1 Novimethylophilus kurashikiensis | reverse complement strand
GATCATTTACGGTCGGTCAAGACAAACTCAAAATTTATCCAACCTTGAACTCTGCAGCCAACTTCTTGGAGACCGCTTCGTTTCTCAACCGAATGTAACTCGGAAGCCCGCCATTATAGGGAGGATAGTCCTCGCCTGCAATAAGCGGCTGCAAATATTTTCTACACGCCTCGGTAATGCCGAAGCCGTCTTCGCTGATAAAGCTTAACGGCATCTTCTTCTCGATATTGGCAACATCGTTTAGCTTGACCTTACCCATCTCCCATTGATACGGCACATCCGACTTTCGAATAATGGCAGGCATCACTGCATTCTCACCCTGTATCGCCAGTTCGACTGCGGCTTCGCCCAGTGCGTACGCTTGCTCGACGTCGGTTTTGGAGGCGATGTGGCGTGCGGCGCGCTGCAAATAATCCGCCACCGCCCAGTGGAAACGATAACCCAGAGCATCCTTGATCATCGTAGCCACAACCGGCGCCACACCGCCTAACTGTGTATGGCCGAACACATCCTTCATACCGGAATCGGCGAGGAATTCACCATCGGGTGTTTTCACGCCTTCAGAGACGACTACCGAGCAGTAGCCGTACCGCTTGACCTTTTCGTTGACCTTGTCGAGAAACTTCTCGCGGTTGAACACCACTTCTGGAAACAGAATCACGATAGGGAGATCGCAGTCTTCGCTCGAAGCCAACCCTCCCGCCGCGGCAATCCATCCGGCATGCCGCCCCATTACTTCCATAACGAAAATCTTGGTCGAGGTTTTAGCCATGGAACTGACATCGAAACTGGCTTCGCGAACGGAGACGGCAATGTACTTGGCTGCAGAACCAAATCCGGGGCAGCAATCGGTAATCGGAAGGTCGTTGTCCACCGTTTTGGGCACGTGAATCGCTTGGATGGGATAGCCCATTTTGTCGGCTAGTTGAGAAATCTTGAGGCAGGTATCGGCTGAGTCGCCGCCACCGTTGTAGAAGAAATAGCCGATATCGTGCGCCTTGAAGACCTCGATCAATCGCTCATACTCGGCGCGACTTTCTTCCAGGCCCTTGAGTTTGTAACGGCAAGACCCGAAGGCGCCAGCCGGCGTATGGCGTAATGCGGCAATCGCAGCATCCGATTCAAGGCTGGTATCGATCAAATCTTCGGTCAAGGCGCCCACAATACCGTTGCGCCCGGCGTAAACCTTGCCGATTTTGTCCGAGTGCTTGCGCGCCGTTTCGATCACGCCGCAAGCCGAGGCGTTGATGACCGCAGTGACGCCACCGGACTGGGCGTAGAAGGCATTTTTTGGATGGCTCATGGCAGACTCCCTGATTTCGGATAGTCAGCCAGCTTACTGAAATACAGCCAGAATTAGAATACTTGGAATATTAGGCCGGAGCCATAATGGCGCGCACGCGCTCCAGGTCGGCGGGGGTATCGACACCAGCAGCTGGGGCATTGGCAGTAACGACGACACTAATCTTGTATCCATGCCATAGCGCACGCAATTGCTCCAACGACTCGAATTGCTCGATAGGTGCTGTTTGCAACCCAGCATAGGCATGCAAGAATTCGACGCGATAAGCATAGATGCCTAAATGCCGGAAAACTGGCAGTCCCGCAGGGATCGCATTCCGGCTATCCGCAAACGCATCGCGTGGCCAAGGGATCGGCGCACGGCTGAAATACAAGGCATGCCCCAACCGATCCATCACGACTTTGACGATATTGGGATTAAACATTTCCTCAGCTTCAATTAGAGGATGGCAAGCTGTAGCGATGGAGGCATCAGGATGAGACTCCAGGTTTTCCGCCACCTCGCGGATCAGCACCGGGTCGATCAATGGCTCGTCGCCTTGCACGTTCACCACATTCTCAACCGGACTCCAACCCTTGATTGCCACCACTTCAGCGATCCGGTCGGTCCCGGAGACATGATCTGCCCTGGTCATCACTGCCTCGATGCCGCGCACGGCCATCGCTTCTGCTATGCCCACGTGATCCGTGGCAACAATCACCGATGCCGCCCCGCTCGCCTGCGCCCGCTTGGCAACATGTGCCACCATGGGCTCACCAGCGATGTCCAACAAAGGTTTCCCGGGAAGCCGCATGGAAGCGTATCGGGCCGGAATGACAACATGGAAAGCGGCCATCTAGACCTCTTCATCCGGCGGCAATTGGCGGGCTTCGTCTTCAAGCATCACTGGAATACCGTCGCGGATCGGGTAGCTCAAGCGACACGGCTTGCAGATCAGCGCTTGTTCATCCTTTTTATAGACAAGCGGCCCTTTGCATAGCGGGCAAACCAGAATTTCAAGCAGTTTGGCATCCATCGTTATTTCCTCAATTTTTCCAGCACCTTGCGGCCCAATGCATCATCCAGCAGGGCATCTACCACCAACGCCCACGATTCAGCCGGAGCGAAAGCCTGGCATTTTACCGCGTCCTTTTCGGTCATCAGCACCACATCTGCATCCTCAAACCGCACATCTCGCGGCGTAAACGCATAATGGTCAGGAAACGGATGCTCGGCAAACGTCAGTCCCAGTTCCCTTAGATGCGAAAAGAATCGCGATGGATTGCCGATACCAGCAAGCGCATGGATTTTCTTGCCAGCGAAATCGTGCGGAGTCGCAATTCGATCGTCACACAAATTGCGGAACCGATCGCCAGATAATCTCATGGCATATTCGCCAGCGGTGGTCGATTCACCATTGATGACCACCGCATCGACCTTTGTCAGCCGGGCACGAGACTCACGCAAAGGCCCAGCAGGAAGCAACAGCTTGTTACCGAATCGTCTCGCACCGTCGACGACGACGATTTCCATCGCACGACGTAACCCATAATGCTGAAGACCGTCATCGCTCAAAATAACATCGCATTGCGGAAACTGCGCCAGCAAAGCCCGTCCAGCTTCGGCTCGATTAGCGCTCACCCAAACTGGACAACCCGATCTTTGTGCAAGCAGCACTGGCTCGTCGCCGACTAACGTAGGATCGCTGTCAGGCAGCACTGCTTGAGGGGCCGCATTCTTGCTGCCGTAGCCGCGACTGATGATGCCGGGGCGATATCCGTGGGATGATAGGAATGCTGCGAGCCACAGCACCAAAGGCGTCTTGCCAGTGCCGCCCACCGTTATATTGCCGACAACCACGACCGGTACAGGCAAGGTCACGCTCGGCAGCACTCCCACCTTATACAACCCGCGCCTGATTGTCGTCAGCACGAAGAACAGCCCGGCAAAAGGCAGCAAAAGCAACTGCCAAGGCGTGAAACGCTGCCACTGTCCTTGCAGCCAATCGGAAAATTTAATGGAACTGGCGCCTGTAGAGTGCGGCATAGTGGCCGTCCTTGGCCAGCAGTTCGTCGTGGCTGCCCATCTCGATGATCTGGCCTTTTTCCATCACCAGGATGCGGTCGGCATTCTCGATGGTGGACAAGCGGTGGGCGATGATGAGTGTGGTACGGCCTTGCATCAGGCGATCCAGCGCCGCTTGCACATGTTTTTCCGACTCGGTATCCAACGCCGAGGTTGCCTCATCAAGCAGCAAGATAGGTGCGTTCTTGAGAATGGCGCGGGCAATGGCGAGGCGCTGACGCTGGCCGCCGGAAAGACGCACGCCGCGGTCGCCGATTTCGCTCTGCAAGCCGTTCGGCAATTGCTGGATAAAGTCCCACGCGTAAGCCGCTTCCGCAGCGGCAATGACTTCCGACTCACTGACGCCGCGCAACGTGCCGTAGGCAATGTTATTGAACACGGTATCGTTGAAGAGAGTGACATCCTGGCTCACCAAGGCGAACTGGGAGCGCAGGCTAGCGAGGCTCAAATCCTTGACGTTAACGCCATCGAGTAGAATCTCCCCCTCTTGCAGTTCGTAAAAACGCGGAAGCAAATTGACCAAAGAAGTCTTGCCGCCACCAGAGCGCCCCACCAACGCGATCTTCTCACCCGGTTTTACAATCAGGTTCACGTCGTGCAGGGCATCGCGCTTGGCCGTTTCATAGCGCAAGGTGACATGCCGCAACTCGATCTCGCCGCGAACGCGATCAAAGGTTTGCTTGCCGGCATCCTCTTCGGGCGTGGTGTCGATGAGCGAAAACACGCTTTGCGCGGCAGCCAGGCCGACTTGCAGGTCTTCGTTGAGATTGGTCAGACTCTTGACCGGAGCGATCAGCATCAGCACCGCGCCGATAAACGCTGCAAACCCGCCCGCACTGAATTTACCTACGGCATAAAACACGATCAGCGACAGTGCCAAGGCCGCGATGACCTCGACCACCATGCTGTTGATGCCGGATATCCGGCCGAGACGAATCTGCATGCGCCGATTAAGGCCGACGGCTTCCGCAAATCGACGATACTCATAATCGCCGCCGCCGAAAATCTTGACGACCCGGCTCCCGCTCACGGCTTCCTCGGAAATCCGCGTCATGCTGCCGACGCTCTCCTGCACAGTCTTGCCGGCAGTACGCAGCACCGGCGTCATGCGCCGCAGGTACAACGCAATCAGCGGTGCCATGAAAGCGAACACCAGCGTCAAGCGCCAGTCCAGGTAAAGCATGTAGCCGATCATGCCGATGATGGTCAGGCTGTCACGCACCAGGGAAATGGCGACGTTGGTCGACACCTTGGTCATCTGCTCGGTGTCGTATGTCAGCTTGGAGGTCACGACCCCGGCAGAATGCGCATCGAAGAAGCTGACAGGCAAGGTCATCAGCTTGGCAAACGCGTCGAGACGAATGCGCTCCACCACGCGCCGCGCCACCCATCGCATGCTAAAGCTGGAAATGAAGCCGGCCAACGCGCGCAGCGTCAGCAATCCGAACAGCATCCACGGCAGCATGCTGAGTTTTGCCGGGTCCTGCTTGACGAAGCCCTGATCCGTCACCGTCTTGATAGAAGCCAGGAATCCCGTGTTGGTGGCCGAAAATATAGCCAGTGAAAAAACGCTGAGGAGGAATACCGGCCAATGCCGCCAGGCGTAGCCCAGCAAGCGGAAATACATGGACTTGGCGTCAGATTGATTGGGTGCGGACATGATAAAAAGACAACAAAATGCTGCCACCCATCAGAGGGGCGGCATTTGCATTAAGATCCGGCGCTTTGCGTAGCAAAGGTGACGTGAGTCAAGCCAGCCTGACGGGCGGCTTCCATGACGTTGATGACGGATTGATGTGTGGTTTGTGCATCGGCGCTGATGATGACCGTGGGCTCCTTGCCGTTGCCAGCCGCCTTGCGCAGGGCCAGGGTGAGGTTCTCTACCGTGCGCTCCGGCACGTCGGCATTGTTGACCGAAGTCTTGCCGTTGGCATCGATGCCAACGTTGATCACCAGCGGCTTTTCCTGCTGCTGGTTGGCATCGGCCGTCGGCAAGTTGATCTGCAGTTCGTTGATCCGCGAGAAGGTGGCGCTCACCACCAGGAAGATGATGATCACCAGCAACACGTCGATCAGCGGGACCAGGTTGATTTCCAGGTCCTCATGCCCTCTGCCGCGACGGAAATTCATGTTAGAGCCTATTCCTACGATAAACGAATGTGCGCCCGCCATGCATTGCGCGCAGGGCTAGGCAAGAGGCGCGCGGTTTGGTCATCCAAACAAGCGGCGAGTAACAACGCCATGCGCGCAATGCATGGCCGGCCCCGTAATAACAAAAACCAAAAGAAGGGGTTTGAACACAAAAGGGCATCTGCGGCGTTGCAACACTCGCGAATGGAACAACCATTCGCTGCGCGTTGCGCCTTGCATCCATCCCTTTTGTGTTCAAACGCATCTTTCGTTTATCGTAGGAATAGGCTCTACCGCTCGCCGTGAAGGATTTCCACCAGCTTGATGGCTTCCTGCTCCATCTCGACGATGAGGCTATCCACCTTGGCGCGGAAATGGCGGTAGAAAATCATGCTGGGAACGGCTACCACGATACCCATCGCAGTGTTGTAGAGCGCAACAGAAATACCGCGGGCGAACATGGCAACATCATGCCCCGTCGCAGTAAAGGCGCCGAACAACTCCACCATGCCGATTACGGTACCCAGCAAGCCAAGCAACGGACTCACCGTAGCGATCGTGCCGAGCGTCGTGAGGTAGCGTTCCAGCTTGTGCGTGACGGCTCGGCCGGTTTCCTCGATTGCCTCTTTCATTACTTCGCGAGAAGTATTGGCGTTGCAGAGTGCGCTGGAGAAGATTTCACCGAGCGGGGAATGCGCTTCGAGCCGGGCGCAGGCTTCCTTGCTGATGCCGCCCTGCTTGAGCGTAGCCTGGATTTCAGGCAGCAAGGTCTTGGGCGCAACTACACTTTCGCGCAATGCCACGAAGCGTTCGAAAATGATGGCAATCGAAATCACCGAGCATATGATCAGGGGCCAGATGGGCCAGCCGGCGGCTTGGATAAGAGTCCACATAGATTCTGGATTTGTCGTTAAAAATTCGCGCTACTTTAACGCGCATCAGGGCTTTCGGCAAGCCAATAGCGAGGCCGGGATTGCCTCCAGGAATCGGCCGAAACACCTTGCAGCCGGAAGTCCACCATCACCATGCCATCCTGATCAGAACGATAAGTTCGTATGCCCCTATTGAGATAGCGCTCCACCACTTCCGGCTTTGGATGTCCGAAACGGTTGCGATAGCCGACGGTAAAGACCGTAATGGAAGGGCGCACGGCATTAATAAATGCCTCAGTCGAAGAAGTCTTGCTGCCATGATGCGGCGCGACGAGCACGTCGGCGTGCAAGTCCAACGACCGATCTGTCAACAGGCTCGCCTCGGCATCGGCTTCGATATCACCGGGAATCAGCAAGCTGCCGCCGGGACTGCTGACCTTAAGCACACAGCTGCGGAAATTGTCTTTCAACCCATCCTCTGCGTAGCTGTCCCAAGCTGGATGCAGCATCTCGAAATACACGCCATCCCATATCCGGCCACAACCTGTTCGTGTTCACCGTGAATGACATCAGCAAGCTGAGTAAAGCGTTGCATTCTCGGCTGCAACCGATCGATTTTACGCACACTCATGCCAATACTGAGGTAATGGAAAGAATGCATGTACGTGCGAAAGATATCCTCACGGCTGAAGGTGTGCAAATGGAAGATGAGGTCCTGAGAACGATCATTCGTGAAAGTTATCCCGATATGCGCGCCGTACTGAAACGTCTGGAAGTCGAATCAATTATAAGTTCTTGAGAAGGGCGAGAAAATAATCGGCTGAGCGTAGTCAAGTAGGCGTCCCATGGCGACAAATATTTTGCGAAATTCTGGGAAATCGTCATCGAGGACGCCTAAATAATCTATGAGAAGCTAGATCTTCAGGCGATAGGCGGTAAGGACCATCCCGGTAACCATTGGCAAACGCAGAAATGGCAATACCGCGCCGGACGAAGAGAAAGTTTCGAAAAGGACCCTAAAGGTTCACGATGGAAGCTCTATTGCAACGATAACTTCCGAGGCCTCCAATTCGCTTCACTGGATTCGGGGTGCCTGCCGTTGGATAAGTCTGGTAACAAGTGGGAGATCGGCCAACCGCCCCCGCTGCTTTTGCAGCTACCAAGTGAAGTACTTCCGAAGGTCATATACCTATGCCCATTTATGTAGCTTGCCTGGTAAAGGCAAGTTACATCCTCTAATCATCCCTATAAAGAGCACTTAAGAATCATCAATCACCAACAGATGCCCAGGCGCAAAGCGCCTGCTTCGGCGAAGCCGAAGATGAGTTGCTGATACTGATAGTGTCCAGTAGTTGCTTGATGATGAATGGCTGTTGCTGGTAATCCAGCTACCTCATGGGTTCCAGTGATCAACGTGCTACCTGTTACTACTGTGATTCATGATGCTGGTTGATACTGGTTGCTATCGCAGCTAGGGACGATGCTGGATCGTGAACAAGAATAAGAACAAAAGGAGCGATAACCAATGTGGGACCAATGGATACCGATAATGATCTGGCTGATGCTAGAGATTAGATGGATTCAAATGGCTGCAATATGGCTGCTTGGCTTCAGGAGCAAATAATCTCGGCTAGGCTCAGGACTACCTCAAGCTACTCTGGAATAGTGATAGAACTGTCTGTAGCTTATCGAATTGGGGATGTTCCATTTGGAACAAGTCTGGGCTAGAAGACGGTTGGATTCATACCACCTGGACTCTTTCAATTTTCCGCTATCGGCCAGAAGCAGACGTACATCTCATTAAATACTATCAAGGTAAATAGGGTCTGCCGTTGAACGGTTGCGTCCGGATTTGCTAATTATTATTATGCGGACAGAGCTTCAGCTAACTTCATGAAATAAAAATAAAAGGCATATGTTATCCACAACCACTCCATTATTGTTATACGGACGCACAGGTCCGGGTAATACCTGTTAGGACTTCAAAAATGGTTGTCTCGAAAGAATTAGCTTCTGCGATAAGCAAATCCGGAGAGGCCTATATTAAAGACATTGGACACGTGCTTGATATAGCCAAAGAGCTATCGCCACCTGCTGAGTTCGAACAACTCAAAAAAGCCATTGCCAGCGTATTGGGTACCATCCAAATTGATTTATTAGGCCCTCTTTATCGCATTCACCCTGACCTTGAACCCGAGTATATGAAAGGATGGGAAAATGAATCCTAACCTCTCCATTAAGTGGGGCGCGCTAAAGCGCGCCCCTTATGTCAAACGTTAGCCCCTTCGAAGCATGAGTCTGTTAAAAAGCGTTGAGTTTCAGAAAGCTGAGGCAAAAGCAGAGGCTACAGGCGACTATTCGAAGGTACTTAGCCTTATCGTACCGTTAGCTGAAAATGGTAATGCTGAGGCCCAATGTTATCTTGCAAGCATGTATCACTTAGGCATTGGCGTATGCATGGACGGTTCGTCTGCAGTGCATTGGTATGAGTTAGCTGCTCATCAAGGTTATAGCTTGGCCTCAAATAATTTAAGCAGTCTCTATGCAGCGGGTGGCCCAAATTTAGTTGCCAACCCTGAGTTGTCAATTTATTGGCGCAAAAAGTCTCTTGCCCAAGGTTTCCCTTCATGAGAGATTTTGTGGCTCACCCATCCATCAAGCGGGACGCACTAAAGCGCGCTCCTTATGTCAAACGTTAGAGGTCACTGTGAAAATCCACGGCTACGCTGACGAAGGTCTTGATATCGAAGAAATTGTTCCGGCCGAGTTGGCGGAAATCACTCTCATCGCCACCCCTGAAGAATTGCGTCGTATTGCCCAGTTCCTCGAAAACTGTGCAAGCAGGATAGAGACTTGTGGGAAATCATGGGAGCATGAACATCTATCCGATAAAGACCGATATTTCACTGGCGCACCTCACTTTGTCGTGTTTAATCCAGAATGCGACCAATGACCTCTAACCCATCCATCAAGTCGGGCGCTGCGCTGGAGCGCTGCGCTCCTTATCTCAAACGTTAGAGTTCACCGTGAAGAAACAAATCAAGCTTGCTCTGATTGTTGTGTTAGCCGTATTTGCCACGTTCCTAGTTACGGGTTATTTCGCAACAAAAAATACACGAACTGCCTTTATTTCAGCATGGTAAGACATGGAGGCATTTAACGAACTTCACAGAATTAAGTCTTATGATAGTTTGGAGCAACTGCTAATTGAAGGATGTAACAAAGAGGCTCTTGAATATGTGCGCATGGAGCAGTCGCTAGGGCTTCTGCACCTTCAAGACTCTTTAAGGAATGGTGCTAGGTTAGAAAAATCACTAGAAACTCAAAACTCGGCTCTTTTAGAAAGGGCAAAAACAATAACTAATAAAGGTAAATACTTCATACCATCATGCAATTAAACTCTTACCCATCATTCAAGCGGGACTGGCTAACGCCAGCCCCTTAATTCAAACGTTGATCGTCCGCTTTGGGTCGGAAGCAGAACTCCAGAACAACTAGCTGCAATATGGCTGCTTGGCTTCAGGAGTAAATAATTTTGGGTCAGGTTCAGGACTACCTCAACCAGCATCTCCATCCTTTCTTAATTGGTTGCAGCCGGTAGAGAGCAGAAATGTTCCAAATGGAACAAAAAAGGGAGTAAAAAGAACCGTAATTACCCTAGCCCTATCAAGTTGAATAGGGTTGAGCTTGATACGATTGCGTCCGGATTTACTAATTATTATTATGCGGACAGAGCTTCAGCTAACCTCAAGAAATAAAAGGAAAAGTCAGATGCTATCCACAATCCTTTCCTTATCGTTATGCGGACGAACCGGTCCGTGCAATAACTGTTGGGCGTCATGAACTACTTTTCGGAATCACCTTATGCCTCTTGATCCAATAGTCCTTCGACGTTTTGGCGAACTCAATACAAAGGCCGAGGCTGTGCTTGCAGCAAAAGCTGTTGAATTCGTATCAACCGAAGGTAAGCCGTACTACAAGGTTCCATCTGACCGCTATAAGGAATGGGCGACAAATGTCCTAAATCTTCTCCATCGTACGTTTGGGGAGTCCAGCGTTCACTACAAGAATTTCTCGGAGCACTACTCAAAGTTTGAGGGGTGGGAGTCCCACTTTTCAGACAGCTACGGCATCTTTCGTGCAGCCCGTGAAGATTATGAAGGCGGTTACCTGTTTCACATTCGCACTCTCGCAAAGGCGGAGGTACTTTCAGACGCGCTTTCTCAAGCTAAAGAGTTGCTGGCCTCGGGATATAAAGACCCAGCTTGCATCCTAGCCAGAGTTTCCCTTGAGTCAGCGCTCAAGGACTTGGCAAGCAAGTTTGACGTAACTGAAGGCAAGCTTGATCGCATGAACGCCGAGCTATCCAAGGCGGGCGCATACAACATGGCCAAACAGAAACAAATCACAGCATGGGCCGAGATTGGAAACAAGGCCGCCCATGGAGATTGGACTCAATATACAGCACAAGATGCAGCTGCAATGGTCGCAGGTGTTGAGTCTATTGTCGCCGACCTGTAGAAACAATATGACGCCCAACCCTTCAATCCACCCGTCGCTGCGCGATAAAGCCGTCAGCGCCGGTGATTTCAAACGTTGGGCGACATGAATCCAATACTGTGGCTCGAGCAAAATGCTCCTGGCTTCGATGTGTTATCGCAGCAAGAGCGCGATGCTATTACCCACTTTGCACTGCTGTGGAGCTTCTTCGAGGCTCGCGCCCTCTCAACACGCGGTTCTTCCCACGCAATTCTCGCACTTACTCATAAGTGGTTAGCGCAAGACCGTCTCGCTACCGAACCGTTTTCTGAAAGCCTTCAGTACTTTCAACAACGGTATTACGCAAACGGTGTGGAAACCGACTACTTGCACGGCCTAAATCTTCGGCCAAATGATTGCCGAGACTTAATTTACGCTGTACTAAAGGGCGAAAACACCAACCCAGCAGATTGCGTTGCCGCGCTTCTTATTGTTGTCTATCGGCTTCGCAACAACCTTTTTCACGGCGCAAAGTGGGCATATGGAATTCAGGGGCAGTTGAGCAACTTCACTCATGCCAATGCCACACTCATGAATGCACTTTCAATTGTAGGGCTACCGTGAAAATGCGCACCCAATCCATCAAGCGGGACGCGTTAAAGCGCTACCCTTATGTCAGACGTTAGATCTCAAAGGAAATCACCCAATGGATTACGCTGAGTTCTTTCACGAACTAGAAATTTCAATTAGAGATTCGATACGGACATGCTACCCATATTCTTGGGATGAAAATCACATATCTTTTACGCTCACAGAAAATCTTTTCGCCCGTCACAGAGCGGTGTCGCTTGAGGGCCTTGATCGACCATTCAAGATTCTTTGGGACGTTCGAAAACTGCGGCTTCCTGAAGAAGTAACCTATGGTGATATTGGCGTAATCGTCCGCCTAACAACCTGGGCAGGCGAAACGCTGGAAGGAGTTGGATTACTAGAAGCAAAGAAGCGTGACATTGGAAAAAATACCTTTTCCGCTACCAAATCTAGTCAACTCAAACGAATTATTTCAAACGTACCGTCCGCTCGTCTCATGCTCTACGACTACGACAATGTATCGTCATGCATGGACAATTGGTCTGTTCAATTCGAAGACCACTATTACCGTCGGCGCTATGGAATTATTCAACCGTTCACCCACTGTGTATGCCTTCCTGCTGGAATAGCAGTACAGCAAGGTAAGTTCTCAACCGAACTACATAAGTTTGGCGTGCCTTTATCGTATCAACTTGTCGGCCGCTACTTTAGGGGCTTCGACTTAGAACTTGATCCGGCTAAAGTTCAAGCCGTGAAGAACAATGCTCTGCGTCACGGTGGGCCAAGAATCATTTATCTGATAGGTGTTTCAACAGGCACTTCGGAGCCCATATTGCCGGAAGTAAACTCAAATCTCTATGTAAAAATCGATTGAGGTATAAGCTCTTATTCCATCGCACCTTGCGCATAAAACCGCGCAAGGCCGGTGAATTCAAACGTAGCGCTCTTTCTGGCAGACATCAGTAATGATTGACTACATACTTTCCAACAAAGAGTGGATATCCGCCCCCCTTATTCGATCGGTCTTATAAAAACTGCTGGAACTCCGTGAAATGTTTAGCCTGTTTACCCCTCTTGATAAACATTTAGATAATGGATTTGGTGCAGTTGCCGACTCGTTTCGAGAAGCGGCAGACATTCTGCGCACCGCCGAAGGTGGCATCTCTCCGTTTCACGGGCATCTACCTATTAGTTACCTTTATCGTCATGCAATTGAGTTGTACCTGAAAGCATCGATTATCATTTTTCACAGACACCTACGAGTTCCCTATGGGAAGAATCCATATCACGGAGAACCATATGTACTGGTCGAAGGTTTGTGGAAACCAATGTACAACGAGCACAGAATCAGCCCTCTCTACAACTACCTAAAGTTCCTGCTATCAGATAATCAGGAATATTTGGCAGAAAATACAAGGACAGATTGGAGTTTTCCTGAAGGCTTTGACTCTCTTATTGAAAACGTTCATGAAATAGATTCATCTAGCACTTATTTTAGATATCCTGTTACAAAAGCTGGTGATCGAGACAAAGAAAAGTCTTCTGCAAAACAGACAACGATGGAAGAAGTTATTGCGCATGCAGGGTTGAAGAAAAAGCCACTGAAAACTATGGTTGTGGTGAGCGCACTTGATGAAGTGCAGCGTGTCTTCGTTCATGACAATGAGTCATCAATAGAGCTAGTTTCAAGACTCCACGAGGTTGCTGAAACATTGCATGGATGCCACACTGCTTTGATAGGAGAGTTAGTTGGCTTTGCCTTCTAGCCACTCGTTTTGATCATAAGTGGCAGCAAGCCTATATACATTTGGATTCTGCTTTCAGTTTCCCGTGTAGTTCGGACCTTTAAACTCCCGCCTCATTGCCCAAGTCTTGGGCAGAATACCTGCCATGAGAAGGTGCTCCAAATGGGTTATTCCCGTATATCTGACGTCCCATTGCTGTAGATATCTGAATCGCTAGCGATTTCACATCATGAAGTGCACGCTCAGCATAATCAACACTACATTTCTTCTCCCAATCAGTGGTGGTAGCTTCTTGTAGAGTAAGTGGTCGGACATCTGCTAGTAATACTCCATCAATGTTCATCTCTTCTTCTCTACCATGTGCCATCAGATCGCCCAGTTTCATTAAATTGATCACCTAATTTCGAGCTATATCGCTCAAATAACCATGACTGAACTACTCACCAAATTGTCTGGCGAGCAATCGTGTTCGGTGGGGCCTGAATGTTCATGCAACTTATGGGCATTTCACGAAAATTGCCTGCCCGTACTTTCTTGGGTAAACTCGACGCCATGAGTCGTTTTGTCCGCCGCATTGCCTTGCTGCTGATTCTTGTCTTTACGGCAAACGTACAGTGCTGGGCGTTCAGTCTTGGCGTTGAGGCGGCTCACGAGCAATCCGAGAATTCTTCCTTTGTCTTTCAGAAAACTGCTCCGGCGCAATCTGGATCGCATGATTGCGGTCTTGCCGGGCATCATTGCTGCCATGCCTTGAGCCACCTGCTTGGGCAGATCTCGGATCATTTCTCGACCGCCCGAATACTCAACTCTACGACACCGATCCCCAATATGGACGAAGCCGCAGTCTCGTTCACCCCGGAAAGCATCTACCACCCACCCCGCCATCCTTCTCTGACCTGACCTTTTTTCGGTTGCGTTATCGCGCAGGCTTAGCCCTGCGCGTTTGAGAAGGAGCTTCAAATTGTTTGACCCCACTGATATCGCCGGCGTGCGAGGCACGTCGGCATTCATGCGCCATCTTGTCGGCGTACTCCTGTCGTTTTGCGTACTGCCTGCCATGGCCGCACCACTGACCCTGGAGCAGGCTTGGCAACTGGCCGAACAGGCCAATCCATCGCTGCGTGCGGCCCAGGCCAATATTGCCGCCTTTGAAGGGGCGGCAACGGACGCCCGGGCAGTCCTATGGAACAACCCCCAACTTTCAGGCGATCTGGTGCGACGGCAGATTCCGTCATCGCAGAATGCCCGGGAATGGAATATCGGCATTGCGCAAACCTTCGAGCTGGCCGGGCAACAAGGCTATCGCCGTGCCGCCACGCAGCAGGAACTCGCCGCAGCGAAGGCCACTTATGAAGAAACGCGCCGTCAACTGCATGCGGAAGTCGAGAAGCGCTTTGTCCGCGTACTCGGCCTGCAGTCGCGCATCGGGATCGAAACGGACACTATCCGTCTGATCCAGGAAGCATCGGCAGCCGTGCAGAAGCGGGTGCGCGTCGGGGAGGACACCAAACTCGAAGGCAACCTGGCTTCGGTCGAGGTCGGCCGTGCCAACAACCAGATTGTTGCCTTCAAGGAGCAATTGATCGATGCCCGTGCCGATCTGGCCACCCTGTTGCAATTGCCGCCCGATCAATTACCGGAGGTCGCGGGCGACCTGCAGCGGCAGCATGCCGCTTATTCGCTGGACGATCTGCTGAGCAGCACCGCCAGTCGGGCTCAACTCCAGGCACTGGAACACCGCAGCCAGGCGGCACAAACCCGGCTGGCACTGGAACGGGCGTCAGTCTATCCCGACGTTACGCTGGGCTTGAGTGCAGGGCAGGAAGGCCCAGCGGGCACCCGCGAGAACCTGACCGGACTGAGCGTCTCGATTCCGCTGCCGCTCTTCCGGCGCAATGCAACGGGCATCGGCCGCGCCATGGCGGACCTGACCCAGACCGAAATCGAAAAAACCGCGGCCGACCGGGAAGCCAAAGCCCAGGTCATCGCAGCCTGGCGCAAGCTGGAAAGCCTGCGCGAGCGCGTTCAGCGCCTCAACGAAACCATTTTACCCAGCCTGGAAGAAAACCAGCGCTTGGCGACCAAGGCCTTCAATGCCGGCGAGATCGGCCTGATCGATTTGCTGGTCGTTAGCCGCCAGTCGATAGACGGTCGCCGCGACGGGCTCGACGCCTTGATCGAACTGGCGCAAACGCGCGTCGATCTGGAACAGGCCGCCGGTTGGACGGCCGCCACATCCGATTCGCTGCTTGAATCCCAGCCCCAACAAACGACGGAGCAACAACAATGAGCATTTCGAACAGATTCCTGCCGCTGGCATGGATTACCCTGATGGCATTGACCATTGCAGGATGCGGCAAGGCTGAGCCGCCGCAATCTGCCGGCAGCACGCAAGAGCAAACGACGAAAAAAAGCGAGCAAACAACGCCGGAGCAACCGGAAGGCGAAGCCAAACCCGCCGAAGGCGAGGCGCTGAAGCTGACCGACGCCGAGATCGAAGCAGCCGGCATCAAAGTCGAGGAGGTCGCCGAGCAGGAAGTACATGACCATATTGCCGTGACGGCGACAATTCAGCCCAACCGCGACAGGCTGGCCCATGTCGCGCCGCGCGTGGCCGGGCGCATTATCCGGGTGACCGCGAACCTCGGCCAGCAGGTGAAGCAGGGGCAGACGCTTGCCCAGATCGACAGCATCGAACTGGGCGAGGCGCATTCCGCCTACCTTCAGGCTGAAAGTGAAGCGCGCTTGGCGCAGGCCAATTTTGCGCGTATCGATAATCTTTACAGCGAGCAGATCGTCACGCAAAAAGACTATCTGAACGCACGGGCGGAAAACGAGAAAGCCAAAACTGCTCTGCGGGCCGCGCGGGACAAGTTGCGCATGCTCGGTGTCGCGCCGGCGGAAAGCAGTTCGGCCGTGTCCAGTTTCGCACTGACGGCCCCGTTCTCCGGCACCATCATCGAAAAGGAGGCGGTGCTCGGCGAGTTGGCGCAGCCAGACAAGTCGCTGTTTACCGTCGCCGACCTGTCGGTGGTCTGGATCGAGGCCGATCTGTTTGAAAAGGACCTGGGCAAGGTTGCGCCTGGGACAGAAGCCGTTGTGACGGTGTCCGCCTATCCCAACGAATCCTTCAAGGGGCGCCTTACCTACATCAGCAGTACGGTGGACAAGGAAACGCGTACCGTGAAGGCGCGTGTCGAAGTACGCAATCCGGATGGGCGACTGAAGCCGGAGATGTTCGCCAATGCCGCCATTGCGACGTCCGGTGCCATCGAGACCATTGTTGTTCCGCCCGATGCGGTAGTACTGATGCAGGGCATTCCGTCCGTGTTCATGCGGAATGCCGACGGATTCGAGCCGCGCAGCGTGGAACTTGGAGAAAGGCTGTACGCCGGCGTCGTGATCAAGTCCGGACTCAAGCCCGGCGAGTTGATCGTCGTCAGCGGCGCCTATGCGCTCAAGGCGCGGGCACTGAAGTCGCAGATTGGCGAAAGCGACTAACGGGGGAATCACATGCTAAACAAAATCGTTGATCTTTCCCTGCGTTACAAGGTTCTGGTGCTGGTCGCCTTCGTCCTGGTGCTGATGCTGGGCGTGAAAGCCTGGAAGGAGGTGCCGGTGGATGCCTTCCCCGACGTGACCCCGGTGCAGGTGAACATCTACACGGAAGCGCCGGGACTTGCGGCCGAGGATGTCGAGAAGCTGCTCACCTTCCCGGTGGAAGGCGTCATGGCGGGCTTGGCCGGCGTAGAGGAAATCCGCTCCGTTTCCCTGTTCGGGCTGTCCTACGTCAGCGTGTATTTCAAGGACGATGTGGACATCTATTTCGCGCGCCGGCTGGTCAGCGAAAAGCTGCAGGAGGCCAAGGGCCGCATCCCGGAAGGCTACGGCGAGCCCGTGCTCGGGCCGAATACGTCAGGCCTGGGGCAGGTGTTCTGGTACACCGTCGAATCAGCCGACAAGAAGCTCTCCGGCATGGATCTGCGCACCCTGCACGACTGGAGCGTGCGGCTCGTGCTGCGCACCGCGCCCGGCGTGGACGACGTCATGTCCTGGGGCGGCAACGAGAAACAGTACCAGGTCCTGATCGACCCGCGGCGCCTGATCAAGTACGGGCTGACCTTCAAGGAAGTGATGGAAGCGTTGGCCGCGAATAACCGCCAGGTGGGCGGGCAATACATCAATCTGGGCCGGGAACAATATCTGGTGCGCGGGCTGGGCCTGGTCGCCAATACGCAGGACATTGGCGGCATTGTCGTCACCGAGCGCGAAGGCACGCCCGTCTATGTGCGCGACGTGGCTGAGATCAAGGAAGGGCCGGCCTTGCGTAGCGGTGCGGTGACCAAGAACGGCGAGGAAGTGGTGCTGGGCATGGCACTGCAGCGTATCGGCGAGAACGCCAAGAACGTGGTGGATGGCGTCAAGGATAAGTTGAAGACCGTGCAGCAGGCGCTGCCAGAAGGCGCCACGATCAAGCCGGTATACGACCGCACCGACTTGGTCGAGAAGGCGGTCAAGACCGCCGAAAGCGCCCTCGTCGAGGGTTCCATCCTGGTGGCCATCATTTTGTTCCTGTTCCTGGGCGAAATGCGCTCCGCGATCGTGGTGATCCTCGCCCTGCCGCTCGCCATGCTGATCGGCTTCATCCTGATGCAGCAATGGGGGCTGTCGGCCAATCTGATGTCGCTCGCCGGTCTGGCCGTAGGCATCGGCATGATGGTGGACGGCGCCGTGGTGATGGTGGAGAACGGCTTCCGCCTGCTCAGCCACAAGGTGGGGCAAACGGTCAACCAGACCCACGTGATCCTGGAGGCGGCGCGCGAGGTGATCAATCCGACCGCCTTCGCGATCCTCATCATCATCGTGGTGTTCCTGCCGCTGTTTTCCCTGACCGGGCTGGAAGGAAAGCTGTTCAAGCCCATGGCGCTCACCATCACCTTCGCCATGATCGGCTCGCTGCTGCTGACGCTCACTCTAGTGCCCGTGCTCAGTTCGCTGATCCTCAAGCCCAAGCAGGAAAAGGACACCTTTCTGGTGCGCTGGGCGAAGGCACTCTATCTGCCGCTCCTGGATTGGGCGCTGGAGAACAAGCGCAAGGTGATCGGCGGCGCGCTGGCGCTGCTGATAGGCACGCTGGCGCTGTTTCCCGTCCTGGGCAAGGAGTTCATGCCGACCTTGCAGGAGGGCGGCATCATGTTCCGGGTGACGACGATTCCCTCCACCTCGTTGGAAGAATCGATCCATATTTCCGAAGGGATCGAAACCACGCTCAAGCGGTTCCCCCAGGTGAATTCGGTCGTTGCCATGATCGGCCGCGCAGAAAAAGGCGAGACCGCGGACGTCAACTACATGGAAATCCTGGTGGACTTGAAACCCCATGATCAATGGCCGCAGCCGCTTTCCTACCCAGCATTGACCAAGGACATGCAGGAAAAGTTGGAGAATCAGGTGCCAACGGCAGTCATCGCCGCCACCCAGCCGATCCAGATGCGCGTCGAGGAACTGATCTCCGGCGTGCGCGCCACGCTGGCCCTGAAGCTCTACGGCGAGGATCTGGTCACGCTCGACCGGTTGTCCGCCGAAATCAAGTCTGTGCTGGACAAGGTACCGGGCGTGGCCGATCTTTCGCTGGAGGCCAACAAGGGCAAGCCGCAGATGATCGTGAAGGTCAACCGCGAGGCGGCGGCGCGTCTGGGAATGAATGCCGACGACATCCTGGAGGTGGTGCAGGCCGGCATCGGCGGCAAGGCGGTATCCACCCTGATCGACGTGGTGAAACGCTTCGACATCCAGGTGTGGCTGGCCCCCGACTTCCGCAACAGCGTGGAAGCCATCAACAACATTCCGATCCGCACCCGCGCCGGCGTGTTGGTGCCGCTTTCCAGCGTGGCGACGGTGGATCTGGACGAGGGCTATTCCTTTGTGCGGCGCGAGCAATTGCAACGCTATGCGGTGATCCAGATGGACGTGAAGGGTCGTGACGTGGACGGCTTCGTGAAAGAGGCGCAGGCGCGCATCCAGCGCAACGTGAAAATGCCGGCCGGCTATTGGATCGAATGGGGCGGCGCGTTCGAGAACCAGCAGCGCGCCATGGCCAAGCTCGCGGTGATCGTGCCGCTCACCATCGGGCTGATCTTCATCCTGCTCTACACGGCGTTCAACTCGCTCACCTACGCCACGCTCATCATCGCCAACGTGCCGTTCGCGACCATCGGCGGCGTGATCGGCCTGTTCATTACCGGGCAGTACCTGTCGGTGCCCTCGGCCATCGGCTTCATCGCCGTGTTCGGGGTGGCGATGCTGAACGGCATTGTCCTCGTATCGTTTCTCAACGACCAGCGACGACAAGGGCTACCGGTCAGGGAAGCGGTCAGGCAGGGCGCGGCACTGCGCTTGCGGCCGGTACTGATGACGGCGTCCATCGCCATCTTCGGTCTGGTGCCGATGCTGCTGTCGCAAGGCGTCGGAGCGGAAACCCAGCGCCCACTCGCAACGGTGGTGGTGGGCGGACTGTTCACTTCGACCGCGTTGACGCTGCTGTTGTTGCCGTTGATGTACGAGTGGGTGGAAAACCGCCGCGAACGCAAACAGGCAAAATAAACCCGCATGGGCAGCCCATTACGGGTTGCCCCACTGCCACGAACCGGAGAATTAACATGAAAGAAATCAAGGCTTATATCCACAACTACCGTATCGCTGATGTGATTCGCGCGCTGAAGGAGTCGGGCCAATGCACCGCGAATGCTGGCTGCCGCAATATCAATGTCATCCCGGTACAAAGCCTGCTGAAGGCGTTGGACGCGAAGGAGCAGCACTATTCCATCGAGTTGGCCGAGGCGATTATCAACGAATCCAAGTTGGAACTGATCTGCGAGGATATCCAGGTGGATGAACTGGTAGGTATTATCGAACGCGCCGCTCGCACCGGGCAAGCCGAAGCGGGCTGGATTTACGTAACCGACATCGTGGCGGCAACGCCTATCCGGGGATAGCCATGCCCGCGACGGAACAAGCGAAGCCGACAAATGGCTGCACTTGCAACCATGGTCAGGATGGGTTCAGCGGCCCATGGTGGCGTTTCCCGCCGCTGCGCAACGCCCTGGTCAGCGGTCTGCTGGCGGGGACTGGGTACCTTGCTGCTCATTGGGGGTTGACCGGCAAGGGCATGGAGGTAGGCATGTATCTTTTGGCTATCGCTGTGGGCGGCTATTACTGGGTGCGCGAAGGGCTGGAAGCACTGGTGCGCGAACGCGCAATCGGCATCGATATCCTGATGCTCGCGGCAGCCATCGGCTCCGCATTGCTCGGGTTGTGGGACGAGGCGGCGGCACTGGTGTTCCTTTACAGCGCGGCGGAAGGCGCCGAGGAATACACCTACGCGCGCACCCGCACCGCCATCCGCGCGTTGCTCGATCTGGCGCCCAAGGAGGCACGCCTGCTGAGGGACGGGAAGGAAGAGACGGTGCTGGCGCAGACGCTGCGCGTGGGTGACCGCTTTGTGGTGCGCCCCGGCGAGGCGTTGCCAACGGACGGCATCATCCGTGTGGGGAATTCCAGCCTGGACGAATCACCGGTAACGGGCGAGTCGGTGCCGGTGGACAAGGGACCGGGAATGAAGGTATTCGCCGCCAGCATCAACCGGCAAGGCGCACTGGAGATAGAAGCGACCGCGACCTTTGCCGACAATACTCTGGCCAAGATCATCCATCTGGTGGAGGAAGCCCAGGAACGCAAGGGCCGCGCCCAGCAGTGGATCGAACGTTTTGGCCGGCGTTACACGCCGGCGGTGCTGGCGGTCTCCGCGCTATTCCTGGCAGTACCGTGGCTGTTCGGGCTGCCGGCGGACGACTGGGCGTTGCGCGCCGTGCTACTACTGGTGGCGGCGGCACCTTGCGCCCTGGTGATGTCCACCCCAGTGGCCATGGCTGCCGGCATCGGCTCGGCCGGGCGGCGCGGAATCCTCATCAAGGGTGGCGCCCATCTGGAGCATTTGGGCATGATCAAGGTAGTGGCCTTCGACAAGACCGGAACCCTGACACATGGCGAGCCGGCGGTGACCGATGTGCTGCCGCTGCAAGGCAATGCCGACGAGCTGATCAGCCTCGCCGCCGGGTTAGAGAGGTTTTCCGAGCATCCGCTGGCCCGCGCCGTGTTGGAAGAGGCGCGATCGCGTGGCATTGCTCTGCCTGAGGTGGCGGCTTTCGAGGCACTGGCTGGCGCGGGCGCCAAAGGAGAGATCGCGGGAGAAACCTGGCACATTGGCAATTCCGAACTATTTGTCGGCCTGGGTGTGGACTTGGCTGGTTCGTGCGCAATTATCAAGGATTGGCAAGAACAAGGGAAAACCGTCGTGCTGCTAGGCAACAGCCATGGTGTACGAGGCGCAATTGCGTTGCAAGACCGCGTACGTGCCGGAATACGGGAGGTTGTCGATGACTTGCATGCCCAAGGGATGCGCGTCGTCATGCTTACCGGCGACAATGAGCGTACGGCGCACGCTGTCGCGGCGGCACTCGGTATCGACGAAGTGCGGGCGGCTCTCAAGCCGGACCAGAAGGTGGAAGCGGTACAGGAATTGGAGCGGCGCCACGGTCACGTGCTGATGGTAGGGGACGGGGTGAATGATGCTCCGGCGTTGGCGGCGGCGACATGTGGCGTGGCAATGGGCGTGGCTGGCAGCGATGCCGCCATCGAGGCGGCAGACGTGGCGCTGATGGCCGACGATCTCGGCAAAGTGGCCGAAGCCCTGCACTTGGGGCGTATGGCCCGACGTGTCAGTGCCCAGAATATCGTTTTTTCCTTGCTCGTGCTGGCGGTACTGATCCCATCAGCACTTGCAGGAGTATTGAGTGTTGCATTCACGGTTCTCGCCCACGAAACCAGTGAACTGTTGGCGGTGGCAAACGGCTTGCGGGCAGGTTGGGATGGCGGAAGGCGTAGCTGATTCGGTGGAGGCGCGAGCATTGGCAAGGAGTCCACATTGCTATGAGGCGACTGTTTCATACCAAACCGGGATTCGCATATTGGGGCCAGCATAGGAACACCATCAAAAAAATGGAGCAAGCTAATTTGATATTAAAAACCACCGGGCTGTTCGTTGTGACTTAGCATTCAATTTTGCGTTCCTAGAGCTGAACGTCCCGATCACTTTCTTAATATAGGGCCGCATGGAGATTAAAGATGAACAGCAACTATGGTTTTGGCAAGACAGTGAATCTCTCTTTCGATATGGCGTTACAGCGAGTGACCGAGGAATTGCAGAAGGAAGGCTTCGGCGTGCTGACCGACATTGACGTCAAGGCAACGCTAAAAAAGAAGCTCAACACGGATATGCCGCCCTACCGCATCCTCGGGGCGTGCAATCCCCCGCTCGCGCATCGGGCGCTGACCGCCGAGCCGCAAGTCGGGCTGCTATTACCCTGCAACGTGGTCGTACGGGAGGATGATGCAGGCAAGGTTCATGTCGAATTCATGGACCCGAACGCGGTGCTTGATCTGGTGGGTAAACCGGAGATCACGCAGCTGGCAGGCGAGGTGCGGCAGCGGCTAAAGCGGGTGATGGCGGCACTTCCCTAGAGACTCAGTGCGCGCAAGATCGATGCCCATTTTTACTTTAAGCTTGTTACTTGCGTAAATTCACAACCGTAGTATTGTGGTCATTCAACAGCACGCCGGCAATTAATCGGGCTAAACACCAAGAACGACAATATCTTGGACGAAACCAGCAGAAAGGAACAGCATCATGATGTGGGGTTACGGGATGGGGCCTTGGTGGGGCTGGTTCGGGATGGGGCTTTTCTGGCTGGTCATCATTCTGCTCGTGGTGGTAGCCGTCAATTACATGAATTCCAAACCATCGCCGCCGAGTGATTCGCTCAAGGCAACGGGCAAGACAGCGATGGACTATCTTGAGGAGTCATACGCCAAGGGAGAAATCCCCCGCGACGAGTTTCTTCAGAAGCGCGAGGATCTGAAGCGCAATTGATCGATCCTTTCGCGGTACGTAGCGTGTATTTATAACCGTTTAGGAGATGCCAAATGAACAAGACGATCTTAGCAGCGACATTGTCGGCCATTGTGTTCTCGACCATGCCCGTTCTCGCCCCGCAGGCGCTGGCCGCCGACAAAAGCACTCAGGTAAAACCGGCGGCTCCCAATGTGCAGGAGTTCGATAAGCAGATGCAGCAGGTGCAGGAAAACATGAAAAAGATGCAGGAGCAAATGGACAATATCCGCCAGACTCAAGATCCTCAGGAGCGGCAGAAACTGCTCCAGGAGCATTGGTCCACGATGCAGAACAACATGCAGATGATGCACGGCATGTGGGGGCCGGGTGGCGGAATGGGCTGCTGTATGGGCGGTCATGGAATGGGATCCGGCATGATGATGGGCGGGCCGATGATGGGGTGGGGACATATGGGCGGTTATTACTCCAAGCTCACCCCGGAGCAATTAAAGCAGCGCCAGTACATGATGGATCAATACATGCCCATGCAGCAGATGATGATGGATCACATGATGCAGCACCAGCAGTACATGTGGATGAAATGATGAGTTAGGCGGTCTCCTGCACAGGAATCGGCCGGAGGCCGCGCTTCATCGGTTGGTGTAGGAACAGCGAATGATCAATGCGCGCAGCCTACGTTGGCCTAGCGGAAGTGGGTCGACATAACCGAGATCGAGACGGTGTCGCTCTTCAGAAGAAGCCATGGCTGAAAGAGCCTCACGCTTCTGGCAACTTGACGGAGTT
This sequence comes from Novimethylophilus kurashikiensis, assembly GCF_003112435.1. Lineage (GTDB taxonomy): Bacteria > Pseudomonadota > Gammaproteobacteria > Burkholderiales > Methylophilaceae > Novimethylophilus > Novimethylophilus kurashikiensis. The sequence continues at coordinate 245,809 of NZ_BDOQ01000019.1, read as the reverse complement.
ATCTCGGCAGCTCGTGTTTGCGTTCAGGGCGAATCCGCCCAGGGCGATTGCGCCGACGATCAGCTGGGCAATCAACGTTTCTCCTGACGGATACACACCCAGAAGTTCAATGCGCGGGAAACTGATCGGACTCGCACCCAGGACTCTTGAAATGCAGCCACCCCCTTGCCCGTCAGCACAACGGCCAGGACAGCAACCAAGACGGAGCTTGCGGCAAAAAACTTTCCGATGGACATGCGGGCGCTGATACGGATATATGAATTCCAGCTCATAGCGCCTCCAAATAGAACAACTGATCCGCGGAAATGGAATCGATCAATTCCCGAGGAAGGATCGGCCAAGTTCCGATAGTTTCAATATATCCATACCCTTGTGGCGGGCGATCAGACATATCGAGCCGGATGTGCTGAAGCGTGTTAATTGCATCTGTGTAGTACTTCAAGTGTGTGTCAAGAGAAAAATAATGGCTAAAAAAATCATCTAATAGCTTATCGGCAATCGTTTCGATTACTGCTCGAAACCGCCAATTATGGGCAGGCTCGGTCTGCAGATACAAAAGCCAGAGCAGTGCCATGCCCGACAGGCTGTCCATCCTCTTCAGTGACAGCAACAGGCAGCGATCAAATACTTGTTCACGGCCATATTTTTCGATCAACTTAGCAATTGCTGTAGCTGTGTCCGGGTTAACTCGGACTAAGCCGTTAATCTGTAGAAGTCGGTCTATTCGCATTTGGACAATGCTGGGCGTCGATGTTGGCTCCTGCAGAACATCCCAGAATCCGGCCATGTACAGCGTCTGCGTACCATGAAATAAAGGATGCTGATCAACGGCGGCAACAAGATCGATCATCCCGCGCCACCGCGGATCTCGACCGGCAGGTTTTCGTGCGGACTTACGAATCCATTCAAATGTTCTTGGCCGGTGGTCATCGCTGGAACGAGCGGCCTTGCCCTCCTCCGTCCATGCGAATGCCTGATCGAGAGCGTAATCCGACCAATCGCAGCGTCGTTTGATTTCGCAATACCAAACCCAAACCCTGGCCTCTTCAGCCCAATGTTTTCTTTGTCCTCCGCGTTTCTTTGGCATGGTGTCACTCGAATACGAATTCAGCGTAGCCTAGATTGTTTTTGTGCGGAGCGTCAAGATTAACGCCAATTCACTCAATTCAAGGTTCAGTCATGCCTCATCAATCTTCAAGTGACCTGACGAATCAGCTGCTTTCAAGATTCGGCCCGACCATCGGCGGCCAGGATCTCTACTTGTCATTAGGATTCAAGACTTATGCCGCCTTTCATCGCAGTCAGCAGCGAGAAGCATTGGGGGTTAACGTATTTAAGCTGCCAGGACGGCGGGGCTGGTTTGCGTTAACCGGTGACGTTGCGACATGGCTGGAAAAGCAATCGACCACTCAAGGGTAGAAATGGGGAATCGTTGAAATGCCGAAAGGAAAACACATGGAACCATAACCGCAACCTGCGGCGAGGCCCCACAAAGCGCAAAAGGCTTGGGTTGCGGGACCCAAGCCTTCTGGCACTGCATCAGGAGTAGCACCCTTGATGCTTGAATTGTCTGCGCTCCTGTATCGGCTGTCAAGGCCGAGGCCACGCTTTACCCCTCTGTCGGGGATCAACCGCGTATATCAATCGTGAGGCTGCCTGCATCACTGGCAGGCGGCTGCTACAGGAGCTTATATGGCAATACCAATATTCAAACGCCGGGAGATCGTGCGTCTGTTGTGCATGGGCGGCGAGCTATCCAATCGCCGGATATCCACCTTGCTGGGGGTATCCTCCGGCACCATCAACATGATCGCGTCGCAACTGCCGACCTTGGGCATGACCTGGGAACAACTCAAGGTACTCGATGACAATGCGTTCCTGGGTGCATTCATTAAGAAACCGAAATCGGCAGAATCCAACCGCCCACGTCCGGACTGTCTGCTCTGGCACATGGAAATAGAGCGCGACAAGGATGTCACGTTGCACCTGCTGTGGGAGGAGTGGCATGCGGAGCATCCGGATGGCATCTCCTATCCGCAGGCGACGCGCCTCTACAAACAGTGGCTGAAAAAACAACGCGTCAGCATGCGCAAGGTTCACCATCCCGGCGAGCGATCCTTTGTCGATTTCGCGGGCCGCAAGCTACCCATCTATGATAGGGGAGGCAACCCCGTGCGCTATGCCGAGGTGTTCGTGGCGGCACTGGGTGCGTCGAGCTATTCGTTCTGCCTGGCGGTCTGGTCGCAGACCATCGCCGATTGGATACTCTGCAACGTGAAGATGCTGGAGTTCTTCGGCGGCGTGCCGCGTATCATCACCCCGGACAACCTCAAGTCTGCAGTGACGAAAGTCACCCGTGAAGGCCCCCACATCAATCCGACCTATGCCGAGTTCGCCGAATACTACGATACGGCCATTGTGCCTGCCCGTGTGCGCAAGCCGAACGACAAGGGATCTGCCGAAGTAGCGGTACTGATTATCCAGCGCTGGATATTGGCAGCGCTACGCCACCGGCAGTTCCATTCACTGGAGGAGGCCAACGCGGAAATCCAGCGTCTCTTGGCGATCTTCAACAACAAGGAGATGAAAGCTTACAAGTTGTCTCGGCGCGAGCGGTTCGAGATTCTGGACAAACCGGCATTGAAGATCTTGCCGGACACCGCCTACGAGTATGCTGCATGGCGGCTCAAGGTGCGCGTCGGGGACAACTATCATGTCTTGCATGAAGGCCACTACTACTCCGTGCCGTATGCCATCGCTCATGCCTTCGTCGATATCCGCGCTGGCGCGAAAACCATCGAGATCATCCACAACGGCATGCGGGTGGCAACACACATGTTATCCAACATGGCAGGCGGCTACACAACCAACCCTGCACACTTGTCGCCGAATCACTTGCAGTATGCCGAGGGTAGTCCAGACCAGTTGTTGCAATGGGCGGCGGCGGTTGGTCCGGCCACGGAGAGGGTGTTCCAGCACCACCTACTGCAGAACCGCCATCTGGCAAACGGCATCCGTGCCGCATGCGCGATCCAGAAGCTCGGTCGCCAATACGGAGCGGACAGGTTGGAGGAAGTGTGCGAGTACGCAGCACGCATCCACTCGATGTCCCATTCCAGCATCTTATCCATCTTCCGCAGCAAGGCGGACAAGCGACCGTCGCTCAATGCAAAAGCCGAACCGCCAGCCAGTCACGTCAACGTGCGCGGCAGCGATTACTACAAGCAAACAACTGGAGAAGAAGAATGATGATGCAACAGACCATCTCGAAACTGAAAGAGCTGAAACTGCTAGGCATGGCTGAAGCCTTGCAGGCCAACCTTGGGCAGCCTGCATTTCGCGGACTATCGTTTGACGAGCAGGTCAGTATCCTCGTCGACAGTGAAGTGTCTTCGCGCGATAGCCGCCGCTGGAACCGGCTGCTCAAGTCAGCGAAGTTGCGTTACCCCTCGGCCTGCCTGGAGGATGTGGATTTCCGGGAGTCGCGCGGACTGGAGAAATCGCTGTTTGCTGTTCTGGCGACATGCGACTGGGTGCGACAGCCGAGACATATCGTATTTACCGGTGCAACCGGAACCGGTAAGAGTTGGGTTGCCTGCGCACTGGGGGTGCAGGCATGTCGGCTTGGTTTGTCGGTGATCTACCGCTCATCCAGCCAGATATCGGAAGAGATTGCCACCGTTGTGGCGAATGGGTCGTTACCGCAACTGAAAGGTCGGTTGATCAAGGCCACCGTCCTGATCATAGACGATCTGGGGCTGATGCCATTTGACGGCGTAGTGGCCAGAACGTTGCTAGATGTCGTGGATGAGCGCGACCGGCTGCGTTCTGGAGCACTGGTCATCACGAGTCAGTATCCTATCGACCACTGGCATGCGTTCCTGGGCGATCCGACCATTGCCGATGCCATTCTGGATCGCATGGTGCATGCCGCGCATCTCATCCATTTGAAGGGGGACTCGATGCGCAAAGGTAGGACGAAGGAGTAGCCAGGGCTGCGGCGTAATTCACTCATCAGAATCCCTGCCGCTGCTCAAAACATGTAATTGGGTGCGCACTCATGCAATTGGTGCGCATCGAGTTGCAACCGCAGGACAGTGTCACGCAATGACCGGATAGCGGGTTTGAAATTGCTGGTTAACGCACGATGCAACTGCTGCACATTCCGGGATGCAATTGGGTGAGCAATGGGGATGAAATTTCGCGAGATTTCGGAAATCAAATAATTCGATCAAAGTAGATTCTGGAGGGCATGAAAGATTGGATTGCAGCGACAAAGCTGCAAATATCGTAGAGTGCTTTCGCATCCATCCTGCTCTGTCAATTGTCACCCATCGCTCTCGTCCTAACACTTCCTCACCTATCACGTTTAAAAACGCCTCATAGGTAAATGCCGAGAAAACAACTGATGCCATTGCCCAATAAAAACTGCCTTCGTCCTGCTCACGAGCGAGGTTGAGTAAATTGCTGGCTGCTAGATAACTGTTAGCTGCAGCATTCGTAGTTCTTTTTCCAGAAAGTAGATGCATATGCAAGTAAAGTTTATGGACTTAACGTTTTCTAGCGCATGGCATTGACTTGTCACGCATAAAAGAAAGAATATATCGCCACTTAAGAAATATAAAAAGAATTAGCTAACATACAAGATACAGCAGCCAACATAATGACAAGATATCGGCCCATATCGAGTTAGCCTAGTTTTTTCAAAATTGATGACGTTTCTCAAATAGACATGCCTTCTAAATTGCTCAGATAATTCAAATATTGTTGCCATACACAAGACCTTGATGCCTATGCAACTGCCAAAACGATCTGATCAACACATTATAGAGAGCGACTCATTCACGGCACTGAGGCAGGTGCTACCTCGACAATGGGTAATCCGAGAAGTAAGTGAGCGCGACTACGGAATCGATCTCTATATTGAAATCGTAGGGAGGGAGCAATTACTATCAGGTGATATGGCTGCTCTGCAACTTAAAGGCAAGAAAGCACTGAAGTTTGTTAACGGTAGAGCTACATTCAGCGGTATAAAACGTGAAACTCTGAACTACTGGCTATCACTGCCCGTACCTGTATTTCTCTGTGCAGTTTGTCTTACAACAAGAAAGTGCTATTGGGCAAATATCAAAAGTCAGAATCGCCAAGGCAGATTCGGAAGCAGCTCAAAGACTGTTTCAATCCAGCTTACTAACGAAGATGATTTCTCTGATAATGGGCTAATGGCATTTTCAATCTCCTATACCCGTGAGAAGCGTTGGCCGGAAATAGAAAATGCGATTGAAAAATCTCTGATGCTCTTTAATACGCTTGGACCACTAGTTTTAATTTGCAAACGGAGTCAAGGCAATCTGCCATGCAGTACAACTATTCAATATCTCGTTAACCAGCATTATGAATATCACTGGCTGTTGTCGAAATATTTACTAGGCAAGAAGCCAAAGTTGCTGTCATATTGGTATGAGCAGAATATTTCTTATCAGGCATCTACAAACCTCCCCCCATCATTGACGCTCTACTACAAAGTGCTACAGGATTTATTTCGCAGTACGTTAGGTGACTATAGAGATAGCATTATTGCTGCATACGAGTTGGTGATGGAATTGCAGGCTCATTATTTTGCACATCGGTTTCCGTTCCTTTTTGCACACCTTGAGGCCAGACCTCACACTTTTTTAATGGATGATTGGTACAGCAGATACTTCTTTGATGAGTATGAAAATGAAACCGCATATCCAGAAATGTTGTATTTTGAAGATTTCAATGAGTTTGACCCCGATCTAGATGAGCTAATACGCTCATAGCTCGCCTACATTCCCTGAAGTTCAGCTTGATAATAACTATCTGATATGTACATAAAGTTGTTTCGAGAAGGATGCAGCATGGAAACCTCAATTATGAGGTTAAAAATATTGCTTTCCGTATTCCGACGGGTAGAGCCCTTTGCAAAGAAGCAATCCGAGAGGAAGCTGTAGATTACCTGCGAAGATGGCACCGAAATCTAACATAATATTCCAGCTGTCCGTCGACAAGCTCAGCTTGGTTGCTTGCTCCAGGCTTAGCTTCTCGTCCCCCTTAAAACTCTGACGATTTCCGTCTTCGCCACGTTCTAAATCAAATATGGAACACGTTCCGCCGTTCAATGCTCAACAACTCACCGCATTGGCCAAGGCGCTCGGTGATACTGACGACGGTCTAACGGGTACACAGATCGACTTTCTGCTAAATCAATGCAAAATTCCAAACGTTGATCCAACTGCAACCAAATGGAAGCGACTGTTCAACGCGTTTGCGATGTACCAGAACAATCGGAATTTCGGTAATCACGTTGTCGTTTTCGTCAATCGAGTGATGGACCCGGTTCAGTTCACCGCGGATTCTGCTAAATTCAATCGATGGAAGGTTCGCCTGAACGCTATTCTTGCCTTCTCAGGTATGTCCGTGGGAGACCATGGAAAGGTTAGATGGGTTAAGCCCGCGTCAAACCTAGATGAGGCCGTAGCCCGAGCGAATCGTCTTCAATACCTACTCGAAAATCGAGGCGTACATCCTGACGTATTGCTCTACTGCAAAGCTGAATGGCTACAAGAAAATTACTTTCATGCTGTATTCGAGGCAACTAAAAGCATAGCAGCGAAGCTTCGCTCACTTACAAATCACCCTGGAGATGGCGCCACTCTGGTACAGGCAGCCTTCGGTGGCCCTAATCCAATTATCGCAATCAACGACCTTAAGAACGATAGCGAAAAGAGCGAGCAATCGGGGTTCTTGAATCTACTCATTGGGATCTTCGGGACGGTTCGTAATCCGCTTGCGCATAATCCGAAGGTAGACTGGGCTATGAATGAGCAAGATGCATTGGACATCTTGACTCTTGTGTCGTTGGTCCATCGAAAGATAGATCAGCGGACACGGCCATGATCATGTATGCGCAACATCTACATATTTTATGAGGAGCTGATTAAAAAGCAATCTAGACTAGTTAGCTTTAAGTCTGCCATCTTGAGGTCCATACAGTGCCAAATGCAATCATTCTGTCTCACCCTTACTCAGGCGCCTTATATCGATACTTCAGCAACCAATTGTCTGATCACCGGCGTGACGGGCCTATGGGTCATCCTTACTACAATACCCTATATGGGGCAGATGATTACCAGCATCGCGATCTAGCACTCTGTTTCTTGATGCTATACGACAACGTCTGGCTGGCTCCGGCAGACAATCATATGCCGAGATCGAGAACCAGTCCCCACGACAAGAAGCATATAGCGGAACTCGGCCTACATGCCGATTGGGACGACTTTCATCCAAAGGACTATCAAGCACACCATCAGTACATTCAATTTCTTACCAAACAGTCGAGTGTTGCAACATTGCTCGGAGGTAGGCTGCGTATCCCGAAGGAGAACTGGGACCAAGTAATCGAATATGCGCTTTACGAAGCAAGTCTTTCTGCAAGAAAGCGAATTCCTATTCTATGCTCTCCTGGTCGGAGGGCACTTATTTCGACGCTTGTTCAAATCCAAGCACCATCTTTGCATCCGCTATTCTCTCCTAACTCAGAAGTTAAGTTTGTAGATACCTACAGGGCCGTAACTGGTCTAGCGCTGGCTCCAAAGTCCTTAGATCATCTTATGGACGCAAAGCCGGATAAGGCTGTTCGAAAGTATGGGCAGGCTCTGATTGACGCCGCTCAAAATAGTAACCAGATGATCTTAATCAACGAAAAGTCCATCGCTATCGCTGCACTCGAAGCGATCAATACCGAAGAAGTATCTAACTTATATGCGGGTAGATTGAATTGGGCAGCCACCTTTCTCCGAATGCTGCACCAACCTGCAGCGGCTTTGGCTATGTCATTCGGCTCCCATCTGGCATCTTCTGGGGCTGACGTTGCTGGGTGGTATGAGTTTCAAGGTAGCATCGATCAGGCAATCGACAAGAAAGAATTTATTCGGAAACTCGAATTGATCGCGTACTCCCCCGATGTCTAATCTAACGTCAATATTTCTTGTTCAATTGTATTTCTCTATACTAGCTATTGAGTTAAGTTAGTTGCCCACAGAATAATCCACGTAAATTGTGGATGGGTAAGAGGTGTTGCGGTATCTATTCAGCGAGATTAAGATCGCTTAAAAATAACAATAAGAGGTGCAATCTATGCCCCACGTCCTTTAGTCACCCCCCCTTTATTTCTACCCACCGCTATTCGTTACGCTTGAATTGCGTCCACCGGTTTTGCATTTCTTCACCCCAACGGGGTGTTATCCGCGCAGCGAAGCGCTGCAACTGGGAGATTTTTTGCTCCGCTCCCCCAAAGGGTTCCACTCTTGGGGGATTTTTTTTGACAGTCACTAGCTGTCATTTGAATGCAAAACGGATCGGAGCTTTTGAAGGTCTCCGATCCGTTTTCTGCTTGAGATAATTAGCTGATGTTAGCCTGTGACTGCTATTCGCTTTCTGCCGCAAACTGCGTTATTCGATTCACAAAGGCTTGCTTTACACACTCTCGGGTCTGACATGCGTTTCGTTCCTTCAGCCAAGCGTTTTGCTCTTTCTTGAGCTGTTCAGGATCGACACGATTGCTCATATCCTTGTAATCCCTATACATGCTTCGGTCCAAACGCTGTAATTCCTTATCGCCACAAATCATGCGCTCGACATTATTGCTGGCCTTTGCACAATCGAAGCTCGGGCTATCGGGTTCAGCTTGTTGCTGCCCGGATTGAGCCGTTTGTGAAGCACCCTCTTGTTTTGACGAATCGGCTTGCTGCCTCTCCTGCTCTTGCTTTTCTTTCTTTTGCTGCTCGACGATATCAGTAATTGTCTTCTTAAACTTCAAATCGTTCTTCAACCAACCGATGTCTTGGATCGTCACGAACAACTCTGTCCCATTGTTGACCTGGGATACGGTGTAAAACACGTCACGATCTTGATTATCGTAGTAATAAGCGGTCGCCTTACAAATAGCTAGATACTGCCCCGGTATCTTCTGCGGCAAAAGCTGTGACTTTTCAATATCTGGGCCCAGTGCCTGCCTCAAATCTGCCGGAATATCCCCCACCTTATCGACTAAGCGAATTGTTGGATCAGCAGAGGTCAACAAGTCCTTGTGATCTTCACATTTGAACGCCTTACTGCCTGTATCCTGATTTGCAACCGGCTGCATACTTGTTTCAACTTGATTGCCTTGTTGTTCTGCAGCAACCTCTGCTGCTCGCTTTTGATAGTCATGATAGGCGGGAATGACTACTGCAATCACAAGCCCAAACATGAACCCGATCACGAAGACCATCACACTCCAGAACGACCATTTTTTCTGCACGCGATTGAAATGCTCAACACTATCCCAGCGGTTCGCCTCCCATGCCCACTCGCGGCCTTTGAATCCCAAGATCAATGCAACGATGAAATTCACTCCAGGGATCAGCGCGAGCAAACCAATCCAGACTCTATTCCCGATGGCCCAAATCCAATTGAGCAGAAATGCGCCCCATGACCAGCCGGATACTCCAGGTGGCAATCCGCCTTTTGACGCTCCCACATCCCCTTGCTGTGCTGCTCCGCAATGGATACAAAATGCAACAGACACTTCTATTTCCTTGCCGCATGCTCTACAAAATGCAGTACTCATTCTTGTTCCCCCTTGTTAAAGTAAATTCACTGCTGCACGTTTCATTTCATCGTTCACGTCGATGTAGATTTGCGTGGTCGCGATACTGGCGTGACCCGCTAGTGCCTGAAGCACTCGAACACCTATCCCTTTATTTGCTAAGTTAGTGATGAAAGTCCTCCGGCCACTATGGCTAGTGGCGCCTTGAATTCCAGCTTTGCGGTAAATCGTTTTGAATTGCTGACCGAGGCTGTTGGCTGTGAAGCCATCCCGCCCCTTTTGTGAATAGATCAGAGGTTTCTCTGGATCAAGGTGCTTGAGGTGTTTCAGGTACTGCGCAATTTCTTTCTTCAGACGCTCGCTGACGTAGACCGTACGAGGTTTCGATCCTTTGGTCTGCTCTGCAGCAAGTCGGATTTCATCAACAATGGACCCGTTGGGATTCAGCACGTCGCCGATTTTGACCGCCGCGATTTCTCCAACACGCATCCCGCCGAGATGGCTGAGCAAAATCTTCATGCGATTTCTTGCGGCGTGTCGTCCTTGAGCAACCATTGCCAATACGATTTTGAGTTCTTGATCAGTTAGTGATTTAGCCTGTGCCATCTAGTCATAAAACCGTTATTTATCATGCAGTTATTCTAAAAAGAACGGTTATTAAAGACTAGGAATTCTTGCCGACTAATCAAACATTTATGAAACAGTGGCTTGGCACGAAACCATGCTTTTTTATAGAAAAGTTAGGTTTTTAAAACGATGACTTTAGTCTACCAGTGTAGCTTATTGTCTACAAATGTTGCCTATAAGCCGAAGACGAAAATTGCTGTTTTATTCATGCTCAGCACATGGATAAAAAGGCTGAAGAATTAAAGCTATTTGGAAAAGTGTTGAGAGATTTGCGAGAAGAAGCTGGCAAAACCCAAGAAACTCTTGCGCTTGATTCTGGGCTTGACCGAACCTACATCTCGAAAATGGAAAGGGGCGTAGCCAGCGCTACATTAAGTGCATTACTAAATATTTCAGAAGCATTGGGATTAACCTTGTCTCAAATTTTTTTAAGATTTGAAAATTCCAAGCAGATTCTTGGTCGCTCGTAAACAAGGCTTATGTAATTCCCTAGCTTCGATGAGTTAGAGCGGTTCATCCCAAGAGCGCCTGAACGTCAATTTTCATTCCCGCTTTTACGAGTTCATTTGCTAGTTTTGGCTTCCAAGCACCCGGCTCATCGAGTTCAAGAAATAGAACCCCATGAAAATCAGATGGAATCTCAATACCGGGCTTAAAAAGTGCGCAAACTTTGCTGCGCCCTAGGCGGCCAGTAAAGTAACCAAGCTCCAGAATTACATTCTGTCTTGCACGCCCAAGCAGCTTGTTTTGTTCTTTCACACTGGCACCGACATCATCTGGTGTCATTAGCACGATAGCGAACCCTACATCAGCGTAGGCCTCAAATTTTTCAATAATCGTTCTACCTTCGTTGGCTTGTTCATGAAGAATGATTGGCGCAAGCCCCAAGCGCTCAATAAAACGCGCCGTAGTTTCCTTAGTGCCGTTGTCGTGACCATGTACAAGAAATACATGGTTTGTGATTTGTGTGGTATGAGTACCTGTTGCTGAATGAATATGTTCAACTTTAGCCTGCTGAAGACCAGATGCCTCAATGCGTAGCGCTAGGCCCTCAAGATGCCCAACCTGTCTATCTCGGTATTGCTCCCAGTTTAAATAGGGGGTCGTACCGCCAAGGTCTTTGAATGCCTCAGCGGATTGAGTATCTATTGCTGCTGTCAAAAGCGCTGTGACGCGATTGGACCATGCTATGTATATTGAAGCGCTCGCTACGTTGCAGCCGGCTGAAACTAATTCGTCAATTTTTTGAGCAAAAGTGTTCATAGGCATAAATATTGAAGCATCTAAGGTGTGAATTCACCAGACAGCGCGGCTTGCTGAGACAGATCCCGTGGAATGACGGATTGGGCGGCGTTGACTCCTAGCCAATGACGTAGTTGTTCAACAAGATCCGCCTCATCAAGCCAGCGCTCTTCCCAAAATATCCTTTTCTGAAAATTATTGAATTTTTCAGCAACCTTACCACCAGCAAGATACTTTCTAATCACCTCCGACGAGAGGAAAAGCACTTTGCCGGGTTCATACTCTTCGCTGGCAAGCACCCAACGAAGGTTACTCTCGAAATATCTCGGCATGGCGCTAATGATCTCAGGCTGAAATCCACTACCCTTGCCACTACCAAATGCAAGCCGTCCATGCTTGGTTTGGTGGTATTTGACCTCGATAAAGAAAAGAGCTGGAATAGGAGTGTCTTTACAAATAAGGATATCGACGGCCTTCTTGTTTTTCAAAGCGTACGTTGATGGAGCAACCTTTGTGATTTGCTCGTTAATCAAGGCACGGAGATATGCCTCAAATTCACTCTCGCTACCGTAAGCCAATGCCATTTCTCCAGGACGCCCAACTGTTATTACACGGACCAATGCGTCTGCCTAACATTAGGGAGGGAGGTATGAATGCCATCGATCTTTTCTTTTTATTTCGTGAAATTAGCTGAAGCTCTGTCTGCATAATAATAACTTGCAAATCTGTACGCAATCGATTCAAGGCATACATGATTTAACTTGATAGGGTGTGTGTAATTACCGCCAAACTGGAGCTGAGCTTCACTTAAAAAAAGTGCGTTTTGATAGATATCTAATGCTCATCAAATGATTGACCCCGGTACGCAGGAACACCTGCCAATCGTCGCTCGAAATGCCGCCCTGATCGCCGATAGCCAATGCCCGCAGCACACCCTCGTAAGGTTTGCCGCCGAGCACGAATTGGAAACGGTCGCGCACTGCTTGCCTAAGGCGCTCGATAACGTACCCTGGCCGCCAAACCATGGCATCGAGCCGCGTCGAATTCTTGAGATACCCCGTAGCACGAATGTTGCGCTCCAGCGCCCAGGCTTCGAAGTCGAACCCACCGGGGTTATAAGTGCCATGCGGCTGCTTGAGCCTGACCGTCAATCGCCACCGCTCGCCCGGATGGAATCGGCCTAAAAGAGGTTGCGATCGGCGGGCATCAAATCCGGCAGCGTAGTAAGCGAGGGAAACGTGTTGGGGCACATGAGCATCCGGTGTCAGCACGCGCTCCACATCAAACAGGAAACGTTCGCTGCGTTCCATGAGCTTGGGAAGTTCAGATACCACACCGACCAGCTCTATATCCTGGCCTTCCCAGGCTGAGGGCAGGCGATCGGCAAGGCGGATTTGTGCCGAAATCGCTGCCCAGAAAAAACCGGCCAGCAACGCAGCCAAGATGCATAGGGATGGAAATAATGCAGGCCGATGCCGCAGTCGATAAATTACTGCCAGTAGCGGCAACAGCAATAAACACCAGTAAGTCCCAGGCAATACAGCTTGCTGTTGCAGCAGCCATACGCCCGCGACAAAAGCCAGAAGACGGCTACGCATCCGCCCCGTTTGCAAGCACGACAGCCCGCAAGAAATCAGCTAGCAGTGGAGATTCAGGCCAACCGCCCATCGTCCAGGCGCAAGGTGCGCCCCATGCGTGCGGCGATTTGCAGGTCGTGCGTCACCACGACCAGGCTGGTTCCCAAGTCGCGGTTCAGCTCCAACATCAAATCGAACACCGCATCGGCGGTATGGCGGTCGAGATTGCCCGTCGGCTCGTCGGCCAATACACATTTAGGTTGCGTGACCAACGCACGGGCTACGGCGGCCCGCTGACGTTCGCCTCCGGAAAGCTCGCCCGGCATGTGCTCCATGCGGTGCCCCAGGCCAACGCGATTCAGCATCTCGGCAGCCTTCGCCTCGGCCTCGGCCCTATCCATGCGGCGCACCAGCAGCGGCATGGCGACGTTTTCCAATGCGGTAAATTCCGGCAGCAGGTGGTGGAACTGGTAGATAAATCCAAGCGACTGATTACGCAGCTCACCCCGCGCCGCTTCGCTCATGTTCGCCAAGGGCTGTCCCATCAGCGCCACTTCGCCTCGGGAAGGCGTATCCAGCCCGCCCAGCAGGTGCAGCAAGGTACTCTTGCCGGAACCTGAGGCACCCACGATGGCGAGCTGCTCGCCTTGCGCAATCGCAAGGTCGATACCGCTCAGCACGGCAACATCAAGCCCGGCATAAGTTTTATGGAGATCGCGGCAGGTGAGGATAGTTGTCATGTTATTCATAACGCAGCGCCTCCGCCGGATTGGTCTTGGCGGCTCGCCAGCTGGGGTAAAGCGTCGCCAGCAGCGAGAGCACCAGCGAAACGGAGGTGATCGTGATCACGTCGGCCCATTGCAATTGCGAAGGCACGTCGCTGATGTAGTACACATCCTTGGCGAGAAACTGCACACCGAACACGTGTTCAATGAACGGTACGACAACGTCGATATTAAGCGCCAGGGTGACGCCACCCACCGCCCCCATCAAGGTGCCGATCACCCCAATCAGAGAACCCTGCACGATAAAAATCTTCATGATGCTGCTGGGCGAAGCACCCAGCGTGCGCAAGATGGCAATATCGGCGCGCTTGTCCGTCACCGCCATCACCAGCGTCGAGACGATATTGAACGCGGCCACGGCGACGATGAGCGTCAAAATCACGAACATCACGCGCTTTTCCATCTGCACGGCGCGGAAAAAATTCGCATGCTGCTCCGTCCAGTCGCTCACGAAATACGATCCGTAGGCCGCCAGTTGGGTAGACAGCTCGTGCCCGATGCGCGGCGCCTGGTACAAATCCTCCAATTTGAGTCGAACCCCGGAAACCTTGTCACCCATGCGGTACAACTTGGCTGCGTCATCCATGTGGATCAGCGCCAGCGAGGCGTCGTATTCATACATCCCCACCTGGAAAATCCCCACCACGCGGAACTGCTTGAGGCGCGGAATGATGCCGGTCGGCGTGAATTGCCCTTCCGGCGCCATCACTACTACCTTGTCGCCCAACCCGGCACCTAAAGATTGTGCCAGCTCGGCACCCAGCACGATGCCGAATTCGCCGGATTTCAGATCGGTCAGCTTGCCGACTTTCATGTGCGAACCAAGATCGGCGACCTTATCTTCTTCAGCCGGCAAAATCCCGCGGATCATAGCCCCTTGCACAGCCTGGTCCAACGACAACATGCCCTGCGCCATGATGTACGGCGCAGCAGCCTGCACCTGCGGCGAGCCTTTGACGAAATTCACCACCGATTTCCAGTCGGGCAAGGCGTTGCCGTTACCCGTGATCTGGATATGCGAAGCCACGCCCAGAATGCGCGTGCGCAATTCGCTCTGGAACCCGTTCATCACCGACAACACGACGATCAACGCCGCCACGCCCAGTGCGATCCCGAGCATGGAGGTCATGGAAATAAACGAGATGAAATGATTGCGGCGCTTGGCGCGGGTATAGCGCAGGCCGATGAAGAGTTCGTAGGGGAAAGTCATGGGTGGGTATTCTAGCGAGTAATACGGTCGAGCGCAGGAATCCAGCAGCCAGCGCCATCCAACGCCCTTGCTGCCCTATGTTAAAATCTCACTCAAATTCAATCTTCTGCGAGCTTTCCCCATGTCCGGCAACACCTTCGGCACCTTGTTTACCGTCACCTCGTTCGGTGAATCCCACGGACCGGCTATCGGCTGCGTGGTCGATGGCTGCCCACCGGGGTTGGCGTTGACCGAAGCCGACATCCAGATCGAGCTGGATCGTCGCAAGCCGGGCACCTCGCGTCATGTGACGCAGCGGCAGGAGCCGGATTCGGTCGAAATTCTCTCCGGCGTGTTCGAAGGCAAGACCACAGGCACTCCGATTGCCTTGCTGATCCGCAACCAGGACCAGCGCAGCAAGGATTACGGCAACATCGCCAGTACGTTCCGTCCCGGTCATGCCGACTACACCTACACGCAGAAATACGGTTTCCGCGATTACCGCGGCGGCGGACGTTCATCGGCACGCGAGACAGCCGTCCGCGTCGCAGCTGGAGCGATTGCCAAGAAATGGCTGAAAGAACGTTTCGGCGTAACGATTCGCGGATGCATGAGCCAGCTGGGCGAGATCGATATTCCCTTCGTTTCATGGAACGATGTCGCGCAGAACGCGTTTTTCGCCCCTAATGAAACAGTCGTCCCGCAACTCGAGGAATACCTCGACAAAATCCGTGCAGAACGCGATTCCGTCGGCGCCAAGATCACCGTAGTGGCTGAAAACGTACCGGTAGGCTGGGGCGAACCCGTATACGACCGACTGGATGCCGAGATCGCTTACGCCATGATGGGCATTAACGCCGCCAAGGGCGTGGAAATCGGCTCAGGCTTCGCTTCTGTGGCGCAGATGGGCAGCGAGCACTGCGACGAGATGACGCCCGAGGGCTTCGCCACCAACAATGCCGGCGGCATTCTGGGCGGGATTTCCACCGGGCAGGACATCGTTGTACATACGGCGTTCAAGCCGACCTCCAGCTTGCCACAGCAGCGGCGCTCCATCGATATCGACGGCAACGCCATCACCATGCAGACCAATGGCCGCCACGATCCATGCGTAGGCGTTCGGGCAACGCCGATTTGTGAAGCCATGCTGGCCCTCGTGCTGATCGACCACGCCTTGCGCCACCGCGCCCAGTGCGGCGATGTGGAATGTGCAACACCGAAGATCAGTGGCTCGATCAAGTAGGCTCACGGCAAGTAAGTAGCTCGTAGCGCAGGCGGCCTCGCCTGCTTCGCTTTACTCAAAAATGACGTTTGCAGGCGAGGCCGCCTGCGCTACGGGTTTCGGACCACTCAGTTCTTATGCAAGCCCTCCCCTACTGGCGGCTGTCCGGTTTTTATTTCCTCTATTTCGCCTTCGTCGGCGCCTTCACGCCCTACTGGAGCCTGTACCTCAAATCGTTGGAGTTCAGCGCTTTCCAGATCGGCGTGCTGATGTCGCTGCTGCAGGTATGCCGCATGTTCGCACCCAACCTGTGGGGTTGGCTGGCCGACCACACCGGCAAGGGCGTGGGCATCGTCCAGCTCGCCGCGGGGATGAGTATGCTGACTTACCTCGGCGTATTCGCGGGCAACAGCTTCGCTTGGCTATTCTGCGTGATGGCCATTATGTGCAGCTTTTGGAGCGCATCCCTGCCGCTCATGGAATCGATTACCCTGCGTCACCTTGGTGAAAAGGCCGAACATTACGGGCGCATCCGCGTGTGGGGGTCGCTGGGTTTCGTCGTCGCCGTAATCGGTTTGGGCTACGTGCTTGATAACGCGCCGATCAAAGCCTTGCTATGGGTTGTTCTGGGGCTCAAGTTTGGCATCTTCCTGTTCTCGCGCTTCGTTCCGGAACCGCGCCCCAAGCCTTACCAAAATAACGCCGGCCCGATCTGGAGCATCATCAAGCGCCCGGAAGTCAGCGCCTTCCTCATCGCCGGTTTTCTCATGGCCGCCGCGCATGGGGTGTATTACACCTTTTTCTCCATTTACCTGGTCGATCTCGGCTACTCCAAAGGCGCTGTGGGCTGGTTGTGGTCTATCGGCGTGGTGTGCGAGATCATGGTATTTTTGTGGATGCCGAAACTGACGGCGAAATTCGGCCTCCGCAACATCCTTCTCGCGAGTTTTTTCCTGGCGACGGTGCGTTTTGTCATGATCGGCTTCGGCGCGCAATGGGTCGTTGTGGTCGTGCTGGCGCAAACGCTGCATGCGGCCTCGTTCGGTTCCTACCACGCTGCCTCGGTGGCGCTCATCCACCGTTTTTTCCACGGCCGGCATCACGCCAAAGGCCAGGCGATCTATACCAGCACGACGTTCGGGCTGGGAGGAACGCTCGGGGGACTTTGGAGCGGCTGGATGTGGGAGCCGGCAGGACCGGCCCTCACATTCGCCGTTTCATCCGTGGCGACGCTCGTCGCCTTCGTACTGCTTTATCGGCAGCTTAGACTGCAAGCCGCCTGATTACTTGGCCGAGTAGGCGATCGCACGGACTTTCTTGAGCGAGGCGGTTGGATAGGCCCCCACCACGCGAGAGACTTCGTTACCACGTCGGTCGAAGTAAATTAGCGCCGGCAACGGGGCGGCAGAGAGGTCGAATTTCTTCAGCACAGCCTCGCGGTCTTCGGGCTTCAGCACGACCAGCATGGGCGCATATTCGTTGCTCTTGTGGACCTGGGCCGACAACAGCCAAGCGGTATCCGCCGCAATTTCACCGGGCTCGGTCACTGCGACAATGACACCTTTGCTGCTGTTGCCAGCCTTGGCAACGACTTCGGGTTGTGGATTTGCCATGACGGCGGCGTTGGCGATGCCGGAAATGACGAGAGTGGAAACGATTAGCGTGCGTTTCATGGTCATGCTCCTTCACTAACAACGGATTGAAAAAATCGAACTCCTGGAGAATCCTCATCTGCTTATCCTGATCCAAGCAGGAGTTGCGCCAGTCTGCGCGAAATCAATGAATCTTGAATGAAATCAATATGAAGCTTTTGTAAAGACAGCCCCAAGCGCTGCCGTGAAGACAGGCTATTCTTGACTAAAATGCACGGAATTGAGACGTGTTGCCTTGTTGTTGTGCAGATAGGAGCAGACGGTAGAAACGAAAACGCCGCCCGAAGGCGGCGCAATAAAACCGGAACCGGCTTAGCTTAGCCTTGGCGCTTGTCGCGCTCGATCAAGGCATAGGCGGAATGGTTGTGGATGGACTCGAAATTTTCGGATTCCACTACGTAAGCGTCGATGCGCGGTTCCGCGTTCAACTGCGCTGCCACGTCGCGCACCATGTCCTCGACGAACTTGGGATTGTCGTAGGCGTGCTCGGTGACGAACTTTTCGTCAGGACGCTTGAGCAGGCCGTACAGTTCGCTGGATGCCTGTTCCTCGACGATACGGATGAGGTCTTCCACCCAGATGAACTCGTTGATGAGCGCCGTAATCGTGACGTGCGAACGCTGATTGTGCGCGCCGTAGTCGGAAATCTTCTTGGAGCACGGACACAGACTGGTCACTGGCACCAGCACCTTGACGGTGATGTTGTATTCGCCGTTCTTGATCTCGCCGATGAACGTAACGTCGTAGTCCAGCAGGCTGGTCACGCCAGAAACCGGGGCCGCCTTGTTGATGAAGTACGGGAAGGTCATCTCGATATGGCCGGACTCGGCTTCGAGGCGCTTCACCATCTCGCGCAGGATGGTCTCGAAATTCTCGATGGAGATCTCACGCTCGTTCATGTTCAATATCTCGACAAAGCGAGACATGTGCGTGCCCTTGAAGTTATGCGGCAAATGCACATACATGTTGAACAAGGCCACCGTGTGTTGCACGCCGCCGCTCTTGTCCTTCACCTTGACGGGATGGCGGATCGACTTGATGCCGACCTTGTCGATGGCGAGATGACGGACGTCCGGTGTGTTCTGAACGTCTTCGATGGCAGGAGTGGTCAGTTGATTCATGGCGGTTTCTAACTTTTAATACCCGAGTATATCACTAGGACAATTGTTTCTCAATCGCGGTTCGGATGCCCTCAGCATCCAGCCCGCATTCTGCAAGCAGCTTTTCCGGCGCGCCGTGTTCGATAAATCGGTCAGGCAACCCGAGCTGCAATAGGTTCATTTTAACGCCTGCAGCTTTCAAGGTCTCGGCAACAGCACTACCTGCGCCGCCCATGATGGAGTTTTCCTCGACGGTCACGATATACTCATGCTCCGCTGCGAGTTGCAGTACCAGCGCTACGTCCAGCGGTTTAACGAACCGCATGTTGGCAACCGTGGCATTAAGACTTTCGGCAGCTTGCAAAGCCGGAGCGACCATGCTTCCGAACGCCAAGATGGCGACTTTTTCGCCACGACGGCGAATCTCACCCTTGCCGATCTCGACCGTATCGAGTGCGAGGTCGACGGCAACACCTGTCCCGCAACCGCGCGGATAGCGTACCGCCGCAGGACCATCGTGCTTGAACCCCGTAGTCAGCATTTGGCGGCACTCGTTCTCATCAGCCGGCGCCATCACGACCATGTTGGGGATGCACCGGAGATAGCTGATGTCGAAGCTGCCCGCATGCGTCGGCCCGTCGGCGCCGACCAAACCGGCGCGGTCGATCGCCAGCAATACCGGCAGGTTTTGCAGCGCGACATCATGGACCAACTGGTCGTAGGCGCGCTGCAGGAAAGTGGAGTAAATGGCGACCACAGGCTTTAACCCTTCGCACGCCAATCCGGCGGCAAAGGTGAGCGCATGCTGCTCGGCAATGCCGACGTCGAAATAGCGCTCCGGGAACAATTCCTGGAATTTATTGAGGCCGGAGCCGTCGCACATGGCCGGCGTAATACCGATCAGGCGCTCGTCAGCCGCCGCCATATCGGCCAGCCAGTCGCCGAAAATCTGGGTGTAGGTTTTTTGCCCCGTGCCCGGCATGCATACGCCGTTGGTGGGATCGAACTTGCCTACGCCGTGGAACTTGCCTGGGTCGTCTTCGGCCGGTTGGTAGCCCTTGCCCTTTTGCGTCACCACGTGCAGGAACTGCGGGCCCTTGAGCTGACGGATGTTGGACAAGGTCGCCACCAGGGTATCGAGATCATGGCCGTCGATAGGACCGATGTAGTTGAAACCGAATTCCTCGAACAGCGTCCCCGGCGTCATCATGCCTTTTACGTGCTCTTCCGTGCGCTTGGCCAACTCCAGGAGCGGCGGTGCTACGCCCAGCACTTTTTCCGTGCCGCGGCGCATGCGATCGTAGAGGCGGCCGGACAGCAGCTTGGCCAAATAATTGTTAAGCGCGCCGACGTTGGGCGAGATCGACATGTCGTTGTCGTTGAGGATCACCAGCAAATTGGCGTCCATGGCACCTGCGTTGTTCAAGGCTTCGAAGGCCATGCCGGCTGTCATTGCGCCGTCGCCGATAATTGCCACGGCGCGGCGGTCCAGTCCCAGCTTTTGCGCCCCCACCGCCATGCCCAGTGCCGCGGAAATCGAAGTACTGGAATGCCCCACGCCGAAGGCATCGTATTCACTCTCGCTGCGGCGTGGAAAACCGGCGATTCCGCCCTGCTTGCGCAGGCCCGACATGGCTCCACGACGGCCGGTCAGAATCTTGTGCGGATAAGTCTGGTGCCCCACGTCCCATACCAGACGATCGTCCGGGGTATTGAAAACGTAGTGCAACGCGATGGTGAGTTCCACCACGCCAAGGTTGGACGCTAGATGCCCGCCGGTTTGCGAGACGCTCTCGATGAGAAAACTTCTCAACTCATCAGCAAGTTGAGGCAATTGCTTGCGTTCCAACTGCCTAAGCGCGGCGGGAGAATCGATTTGTTCGAGGAGTGATGTCATCAGAACTGGCGTTGGGTAATGAATCCGGCGAGTTGAACCAGGCGCTCGGCGCGGGGGCCGTAAACCTGTAACTGGGCCAGCGCGCTATCGTGCAAGTCGCGGGCCAATTGCTTGGCGCGTTCCAGGCCGAGGATGGTCACGTAGGTCGGCTTGTTGTTGGCGGCATCCTTGCCGGCGGTCTTGCCCAAGGTTGCGGTGTCGGCTTCGGTATCGAGAATGTCGTCCACCACCTGGAAAGCCAGGCCAATGCTCTTGGCGTAATGGTCCAGGGCAGATAGCGCTTGTTCGTCGCAATCGCCGCAGTAAGCGCCCAGCAAGGCAGCCGCACGAATCAACGCGCCGGTCTTGTGGATATGCATGAACTCAAGCTCGGTCTGGTTGAGATCCAGCCCCACACTGGCAAGGTCGATGGCCTGTCCGCCTGCCATGCCTCTCGATCCCGAAGCTTGTGCCAGTAATTGGCACATGGCCAGCTGGCGCAATGGCTGGGCCAGCAAATCAGGCTGGCTCAGCACTTCGAATGCCAGGGTTTGCAAGGCGTCGCCCACCAGCAAAGCGGTCGCGTCGTCGAACTGCTTATGGCAGGAAGGCTTTCCGCGGCGCAGATCGTCGTCGTCCATACAGGGCATGTCGTCGTGGACCAGCGAGTAGGCATGGATCATTTCAACCGCACAGGCCGCAGCATCGATTTTTTCAGGCTGGGCGCCGCACAATTCACCTCCGGCATGCGCCAACAAGGCTCGCACCCGCTTGCCGCCCCCGAGGACGGAATAGCGCATGGCTTGATGCAGGCGTTCAGGAGCGATTTGCGGACCGGGGAGCCATTGTTCCAGTGCAGCTTCGGTACGGGACTGGATGCCTTGCATCCAGCCGGTGAAATCAGTCATCGATGGAGAAATTCTGTAGGTTATTTTGTTCGTTCAGGATCCGCACCTGCTGTTCGGCTTCCTGAAGGGATTTCTGGCAATACTGCAAAAGCTCGGCCCCGCGTTTGTAAGCTTCCAGAGACTGCTCCAGCGGGAGCTGGCCTTCTTCCATCTGTCGCACGATATCGCTGAGGTCCGCGAGCGCGGCTTCGAAATTCTGGGGGGGAGCGCTTTGAGTCATAAACACCTTTCGTCCGCAAAGCTATCAAAAAAAGCCCGGATTGGTCAAATCGGACCATTTCAGGATACCATTCCAGACATAATAAAGGAGTGCCGGCTTGAACATGAAATGGCTCAACAATCTCCCGGGGGATGCGCTGGCCGCGCATGAACTCGCACTCATTCAACTCAGCAAGCTCAACGTGCCGGAGGAGGCGCGGCTGAAATGGCTGCTGGCAGTGGATGACGCGCTTTTCCCTTATCACTACGCGCTTGCAGTGGCTTACGCGCGTGCCAAACGCTTAAGTACGGAGGAAGAGTCTCGCCTCTGGCACGCCGGCCACACACTGCACGAAGCCTGGGTGCGGGCCTACCTGGGAACACTCCAGCATCCCGAAACTTCTCCCGAACAAGTCGTGCTGATTACAGCCCGGACGCTCTACCATCGTTCGCGGGCCGCCGTTTGGCGTAATTTCCGCTACCTGCCCGCCCCTATAGGCTGGTGGCTGGATACTCACAAAATTTACTCATTGGCCGAGGCCAAAGGCTTTGCCGCGCAAGCGCTGGAAGTTTTCCCGCATGAAGAACATGCAGATGCCGCAGCCTTGTACTTGCGCATCCTGATGCTGGAAACGCTAAATCTCTCGAATATGACACGCCCGCAGATTCTGGCAGCGGACAAGTGGATTCAGCATCACGTGCAAGGCATTGCGCTTGCCACCACTTATGATCCAGATCGCCAGCTTTTTTACGTCGACCGGAGTATGGATCGCGGAGGATGCCGCATCCGCAACTTGAAGCTGCAACCCTCCCAGCGCTACTGGATTACTGACGACCTTGTGGCCGACATTGAGAACGACATCCTGGACGACACGCACGATGTCCCCGACCTCGATGTCCTGCGCAGCATGCACAGCGAATGGTCGCGCACCACCTACAAGCGTCAACGTCGCTCTGGCGAGCGTAGCGAAACGGCTCGCCGCGCCACGGTGGCCCATGGGATTTATGCGGTATGCCAGGAGGTACTGAACCAGACTTCCGGTACAGCCTCGGAACTAGGCGGCGAAATCTGGCATATAGAATCCATCAGCACCCATGGCTTGGGGGCGGTCGTCAGCACTGAGCTCAACAACTGGCTGCAGATCGGCCGCATCGTCGTATTCAAGGAAGAAATCAGCTTCGGCATGAGCGTGGTGGGTGTCATCCGCAACCTCAAGCATCAGGAACCGGGCAAGATTTATGTCGGCACGGAGATTCTTTCCTATATGGCGCTATACGGCTCGCTCCATCAAGTCGCGGGCGGCACAAACGCCGCTGGCGCGGTCCCCTGCATCTTCGTTTCATCCGACGAGAGACGGCTCAATCTTTCCCTGCTGATGCCCGCCGTGGAATATGAGGCCGGGGCAGAACGCTACCTGAGGCTCGACAAACGGCTGCATCGGGTTCGCCTGCATCGACTGGTTGAGCAGCAGGACGATTGGGTGCGCGTTGAAATCGACGTGCTGAAACAATTGGTCGCCGTGCCGCAGCATGAATTGGCACAACGACCGAACCCAATTCTCTAGCCCAGCACCTGCATCAAATAGCGCCGGATATCAGCAATTTCTTCGGTGCTCACCGTGTGCGCCATCGGGTATTCGTGCCATTCCACTGCGAAGCCTTCGCTCTCGAGCGCTGAGCGTGAAGCTTCTGCCGCCTCGATAGGAATCACCGTATCGAATCGTCCATGAGCCATGAACACCGGAATACCGGCGTTAATAGGGGTTTTTTCCATCGGAAGACTGGCATACAAGGGGAGATAAGTCGATAACGCCATGACGCCGCCGAGACGTTGCGGACAACGTAACGCCGTTTGCAATACAACCGCGCCGCCCTGCGAAAAACCTGCCAGCAGGATGCGTTCGGACGGCACGCCGCGTGCCATTTCTTGCTCGATCAGCATCTCCACACTCGCTTGCGATTGGCGGATGCCCGATTCATCCTGCACCCCAGCGATATCCAACGAAGTGATGTCGTACCAGGCTGGCATGATGTAACCGCCATTGACGGTCACCGGCATACGCGGCGCATGCGGGAAAACGAAGCGCACCGCGCAGGGCAAGGCTAGTTCTTCAACCACCGGCACAAAATCGTCCCCACTGGCACCTAACCCATGCAACCAGATGATACTGGCATCGGCTTGCCGTACTTCACAAATCTCAATAGTTTCAAGCATCTATAAAAATCTCTCAATCGTCGCGTTTCTGTTAAAGCCTGGCATTTTGGGCTATTCTATTTTGGGCTACCCTTAAGAAAAACCCTACAATCCTGAAAAAATCGACCTGCGTCCCATGCTATCCATCCTAAAACGTCATCGCATGCGCATGCTATTGAGTATTGCCGTGCTGCTGGTATTCCTGCTGCACGTCATCGGCGTCTTGCCGCTCGGCTTTGCCGATCGCATGGAAAACCTGGCTTATGACCTTCGCCTGAACCTCATGATGCCCAAAACCGTCGATCCGCGCATTGTCATCGTAGACATCGACGAACGCAGCCTGCTGGAACAAGGCCGCTGGCCCTGGAGCCGCAATAAACTGGCCGCGATGGTGAACAAACTGTTCGACCAGTACCACATTCGCGTGCTTGGCTTCGATGTAGTATTTGCGGAAAAAGACGATGCCGGTCTGCTGGCGCTGCAACAAATCGGCAGCGCAGTAAAAAAACCGGAAATTGCGCAAGCGCTGGAACGCGTCAAACCCTCCTTGGACTATGACCGCGCATTTGCCGAGAGTTTAAAAAATCGCCCTGTCATCCTGGGTTATTATTTTCGCGCCAACGGTGGCAAAGATGCCAACGTGGGCATGCTACCGCCTCCTGCCATTGCTGCTGGCACATTCGACATTGCCGCCGTCGATTTCGATCATGCCGATGCCTATGGCGCCAACCTACCCATCCTGCAACAACAGGCATCGGGCGCCGGGCATTTCAATCCGGAACCCGACAGCGACGGCATTTCGCGAAGGATCGCCCTGCTGACCGAATACCAAGGCAACCTGTACGAATCGCTCGCCCTGGCCGTTGCCCGTACTTCGCTTGCAGTGCCCAAGGTCGAGGCAGGATTTGTAGCGGGCACGCCGGGAGAGGATTACGCTGGACTTGAATGGCTGAAGCTGGGCTCACGGCACATCCCCATCGATGGAAATGCAGCAGCGCTGATACCCTTCCGCGGACGTCAAGGTAGTTTTCCATACGTTTCAGCCTCCGATGTGCTAACCGGGAAAGCAGACCCAAAAACCTTGGATAATGCCATCGTGCTCGTCGGCACCACGGCGCCTGGCCTTATGGACTTGCGCGCCGCGCCGGTCCAAAACGTCTATCCCGGCGTTGAGATGCACGCGAATATGGTGGCCGGCATTCTCGACCAAAACATCAAATCCAAGCCAGCTTACATGTTGGGCGCAGAGTTCATGATGCTGATCGTTATCGGCATCATCCTGGCATTAGGATTAGCTGTGATGGGACCGCTGATGTCGTCGCTGCTGACCGTTGGCGTCCTGACCTCTGTCGTCGGCTTCAATCTCTATCTGTGGCAAGACGCCAACCTGGTCATGCCGATCGCTTCCACACTATTGCTAATCGGCCTCTTGTACCTGCTCAACATGTCCTACGGGTTTTTCGTCGAATCGCGCGGAAAACGTCAGTTAGCAGGCTTGTTCGGTCAATACGTGCCGCCTGAACTCGTCGATGAAATGGCGAAAGATCCGAATGCCTTCTCGCTCGAAGGCGAGAGCCGCGAATTGACGGTGCTATTTTCCGACGTACGCGGGTTCACTACGATTTCCGAAGGCCTGGACCCCAAGCAACTCGCGCAGTTGATGAACGAATACCTCACGCCGATGACCCACGTGATCCACCATCATCGAGGCACCATCGACAAATACATGGGCGACGCCATCATGGCCTTCTGGGGCGCCCCAGTGGCTGAACCGGATCATGCTCGTCACGCCCTGCTCGCGGCTATGGAGATGATGCAAGCATTGGAACAATTGCAAAAAGACTTTGCAGCCAAGGGTTGGCCGCCGATCAATATCGGGATCGGCCTCAATACTGGTGTGATGACCGTCGGCAATATGGGCTCAGAATTCCGCATGGCTTATACCGTAATGGGTGATGCGGTGAATCTCGGATCGCGCCTGGAGGGGCTGACCAAGCAATACGGCGTCAATATCATCGTGAGCGCATTCACAGCTGAGAAACTGCCTGATTTCGTGTTCCGCGAACTCGATTGCGTACGGGTCAAGGGCAAGGATGAGCCGGTGGCGATTTTCGAACCTGTCGGCCCCAAGGGCACATTGGATGCGGAGACCGAGAAGGAACTCGCGGTTTATCGCGAAGCGCTCAAACTTTACCGCTCGCAGAATTGGGATTTGGCTGAGATGCAATTTATCAACTTGCGCAGCCAGCATCCGGGACGGTATCTTTACGAAGTTTATATTGAGCGTATCGCTTATTTCCGCGACCATCCGCCTGGCGATGACTGGGACGGCGCATTTACCTTCAAGACCAAATAACGGGGCCACAAGACCATGCAGGTCAAAATTTTGGGATGCAGCGGCGGAATCGGGGGCAAGCTCCGCACGACTTCCATGCTGATCGACCGCGACATCCTGATCGATGCAGGGACGGGCGCAATGGATCTGTCGATTGAAGAAATGATGATGATCGACCATATCTTCATCACGCATTCCCACCTTGACCATATCGCCAGCCTGCCCATGTTGGTCGATACCGTCATCGGCCTACGCGACAAACACATCAAGCTGCATGCCACACGCGAAACCTGGCAGATCCTCCAGGACCATATTTTCAATTGGAAAATCTGGCCCGATTACACCACTATTCCCGACACCAGCAATCCATTCATCGTGTATAGCGAGGTCAAGGTCGGCGAAACTATCGTCATCGGCGATCGCAAGATCACACCATTGCCGGTGAACCACGTCGTGCCCACGGTAGGCTATCAAATGGATAGCGGTACCAACAGCCTGGTGTTTACCAGCGACACCACGACATGCGACGCACTTTGGGAAGCCGTCAATCGCATCGATAACCTCCAGTATTTGATCATCGAAACCTCGTTCGGCAATGCTGAAATCGACCTCGCCCGGCGCTCCAAGCACTTGTGTCCATCCTTGCTCATCGATGAGCTGCATAAGCTCAAGCACCCGGCCCAGATATTCATCACCCATCTTAAGCCTGGCGAGGACGAAGCGATCATGCGCCAGATCAACCGTGACGCGACGGCATTCAACCCGCAGGCGTTGAGTGCCCTGCAAGTGTTAGAACTCTAAGCATGGCCGTCGCAATCGAAGTACTGTCTCAGCTGGAGCCCTTGCGCAGGCTGTCTCCCGGGCGGCTAAAGGAAATGGCCGGACTGTGCTTCGCTGAGCACGTGAGCAAGGATATCGACCCGTTTCGCATGAATGTAGTACAAGCGGCGCAATCACTTTATCTCATCAAGGGAAATCTCGCTCTCAACCTGGCGGATGGTCGGAGCGAAGTGCTGCAGGGAGGGAGCGAGCAGGCGCGTCATCCTGTCGGTCATGGCGCCCAACTCAAGAATACGGTCGCATTGACCGATATCGATATTGTTCGCGTCGACACGGACCTTCTCGATATCATGATGACCTGGGATCAACTCGCAGATTACGAGCAATCTGCGGCACAAGCCGAGCCAGCTGCGCCAATAAAACCTGCCCCCAATGCAGGCAACTGGATGAAGCACACCGGCGTATTCAGCGCGGGCAATCTCCAGAGCGGAATCTTTAGCCGATTGCCGCCCGCGAATATCGACGAGATGTTCCGCCGCATGAGCAGCATACAGGCCCATGCGGGACAGACCATCATCAACCAAGGCGCAGAAGGCGATTATTACTATCTGATCGAATCAGGCACTGCGCGCGTCACTCGTGAAACCGCTCCGGGCCAACAGCCCTTACTACTGGCCGAACTCAAGGCTGGCGATGCTTTCGGCGAAGAGGCGTTGGTATCGGACAACAAGCGTAATGCGACGGTCACCATGATCACTAGCGGGGTGCTCATGCGGCTCAGCAAGCGTGATTTTGCCGAACTGTTGAAATTACCTCTGGTTCAGACCGTTTCAATGGCTGCTGCCGAAACAATGGTAAAACGCGGCGCCATTTGGATCGATGTTCGCTTCCCTTCGGAATACACCCATCACCACCTCCCAGGCGCCATCAACACCCCGCTACACGACATCCGCGACGCACTAAAGAACCTCGACCGGCACCGGGAGTACATCACCTACTGCCAGAGCGGCAGGAGAAGCTCAGCCGCAGCGTTTATCATGGCGCAGCATGGGTTTGATGTTAGGGTGTTGGAGAATCTGCCTAAATCGCAACTTGACTAATGCTTCCATTACGTTGCCGCCCAAATCCTTAAAGCGGTATTTCTAAAAGTACTCCCTGAAAATCAGTTATGAAATTGCCCTTTGCGCTACGAACTATCGCTCTATTGCGTAAATGGCAACTTGGCAAGATTTCGAGAGATACATTCATAATGACTATCGGCTTAGGCCTACGAACTTTTGGGCAAGCTGCAGTATTTCTTATCATCGCGCGCGTACTGAGAATTTCTGATTATGGAGCTTATTCAGCAGTACTCGCATTGGCAGGAGCTTTTGCTAGCTTTTCAGGATTTGGCACCCAAACACTGTTAGTTAGGGATATTTCAAGAAATCCCGAATATTTTTCAATAGCATGGGGGCGTATTTTAGGCACCATATTATTTACTACCCCGTTTTTTTTGGTAGCCTACTTAGCTACCGCGTGGTTGATATTGCCATCCAATATACCTTTCATTATTGCTATTTCAATCGGCTTAGCTGAGCTGTTCTTTAATCCAATCGGGCTCGCAGCTCAAAGTGCTTTCCAGGGGCATGAACATATTCGCGGAATGGCTCAACTCATGCTTATTCCGGTTTTGTCACGTCTATTTGGCGCCCTTATTCTTTTTCCATTATCAGCAATGGTTTCCCCAACTTCCCTCCTTAAATCCTGGGCTATTTTATATGCGCTAGCTGGCTTAGCTTCGGCAATATATAGCCTAAACATAGTTAACCGAGGCCTTGGTCGCCCATCTTTGCCTACGATGGATATTTTTTATAAAGGTTTACGTGAAGGAATGCCATTTGCATTCAGCAGTGCGGCTATGAAACTTTATACTGACATTGATAAAGCAATGCTTGCAAAATTCAGCACATTAGATGCAGTGGGCGCTTATTCTGCTGCTTATCGTGTCGTTGACTTTGCTACAGTTCCAATCATGTCGCTCCTTACGGTAACCACTCCACAATTCTTCAGAGCAGGTGAAGCCAATGTTCAAAATTCATTCCAATATGCACGTAAAATATTGCCAATTCCGTTGGTCTACGCCCTGATTGTTGGAATCGTTTTTTATCTCGCGGCAGGGTTACTTCCATTAGTGCTGGGCAACAGCTTCGCAGCAGCAGTGCCTAGCCTGCAATGGCTTGCATGGCTTCCGTTAATATCATTGCCACGCCAGTTCTTCCAAACATCCTTGATCAGCAGTAATTATCAAAACTTCACTATGATTATTTTAGGTAGTGGTGCTGCCCTTAATATTGCACTCAATATATGGCTAATACCGATGTGGAGTTGGCAAGGTGCAGTAGTCGCTACTTATTTTGCAGAAATATTTATGGCTTCCACGATGCTATTGGTAGCAAGAAAACTATATTAAGCAATTGATTAAATTTTGTATTAAGAATATTTCTTGAAGGTTAATCAATAACTTATAGCAAGGGTATATGAAGATCGTTTTTATAGCTGCAAGTGCGTGGCCTTCAATTGGAGGTGTTGAACGGCATATTCTTGAGCTAACGGCTGAAATGATCGCAGATGGACATCAAGTCACATTAATCGCACCAGGAAAGCAACTTTTAGAATTAAAAGATAAGCATCAGGCCCAAAATAAGCGAATTCAGCTACATACAAGCAGCATTAAGCTTTTGAACGGCTTCATTGGTGGACTCTCCTTGGGAATTCACCTTCCTATTTTGCTCAACGCAGATGTTATTCACTACCATGACTATCAGCCCTTGTGGCGATGGGGATTGTGGCTCCATCCTTTACTGCGTTTAGCCGGCAAACGGATTTTCATCACTTTTCATGGATGGGAAGGCCACTTTCCACCCAATCCTATAGCAAGACTCAGGAGACGGTTCATTGCTGCCATTGTCAATGGCTCTCTTGCGATAGGCCATTATATTTCCAAATGGTATGCCACAAACTCAGCAGTAATCTGTTATGGCGGTGTACGGCTACCGTCATTGGAGCCTCACTGTGGTGACTATGCTCTTTTCGTAGGGCGGCTAGAGCGAGACACCGGGATTCTTCAATATTTGGAAGCATTATCTCAAGCACATCAAGAAACTCGACATCTACGTTTAATTGTGTGCGGGGATGGCTCTTTAAGAACACAGGCCCAATCCCTTGCTACTGAGTTAGGGATAGAAGCTCAGTTTCTAGGGGCGGTTTCAGACCCCATGCCCTATTATCGACAAGCTAGGATGGTATTCGCTTCCAGCTATTTGGCAATCTTAGAAGCTTTCTCTTTTGGAAAATCCGTAATTGCTATCTACGACAACCCACTAAAACAAGACTATCTCTGTCTGATGCCAGAAAGCGAACAAATGATGTGGATATGTGGCGATATTCCAGAACTCAGTAAGGCAATCCAACTCATCAATTCAACCCCTATCAATTCACGTTCGCTCAAAGCCAATAAGTTCGCGCAAGAGAACAGTTGGAGCGATGTCAAACAAGCGTACTACAAGTTATGGGGGGAATTATGACCAATGCGCCGATCTCATTGATTACAACTATTTTTAACGAGATAGCCTCTATACAGACATTTCTCGACAGTTACCGTCACCAATATCGATATGCTGACGAATTTATCATTGTAGACGGTGGCTCCACTGATGGAACCATTGAAACTATTTCCGCCTATACTAAAACACATCCTGAATTAAATATCAGATTGATAGTAGCGCCTGAATGTTCGCGAGCTTATACCCCAGCACCGATTGCTCGGGGCCGTAATTTAGCTATTAAGAACGCAAATAACGAATTTATTGCCGTCACGGATGCCGGTTGCATTCTTGATCCGAATTGGCTAGCCCGAATTACATCTCCACTAGATCAGGCTGACGTTGTGGCGGGGTGGTATCGATACAACGCAATATCACCATTTCAACGGCGATATGCTCGTCTAATGGAGCCCAGCGCAGAAAATGTCAATCCAATGACTATTCTCCCTTCGTCTCGGAGTATCGCATTTAGAAAAAAATGCTGGCAAGAAGTTGGGGGATATCCAGAGCTAAGCTACAGCGGGGAAGATACGATGTTTGACATTAATCTTCATCGTGCTGGATATAAATTTGCATTTGAACCACAAGCGCTCGTTTTTTGGACTCCGCCACTAACACTAATGGAGGCTCTCAAAAAACACCGATGGTATTCGTATGGAGACGGACAACTTCATCTCCGTAAACGTCTTCATTTGATGCGTATTGTTTGCTTGCTCATGCCGTTTTGCCTACTCATTGATCCGCGTAAACGACAGGACTTCATTTTTGCCTACACCATACTTTGCGCACAAATATTTGGATTCTTAGCTGGATTTATTTCGAGTCTGGGGCGTCGATCGAAAATGTCGGGAGAGAATCTCAACTATACGCATTGAAGCATGCCCATCGCCATAAGGGGAATCCTCTGTCCTCATTGCTGAATATGCAGCGAAACTATCAAGCAACAAGCTGGTTTCCCGGATGATGTCATCACGGTTAGTCCCAATTACTTTAGATATTCCAGCCTCGACAGATTCTGGACGTTCCGTTGTATTACGCAACACAAGCACCGGCTTTTTCATAGTGGGAGCCTCTTCTTGCACGCCTCCGCTATCAGTCAGGATTAGATAAGACTGGCGCATTAAGTCCAGAAATTGGAAATAATCTTGAGGTGGAAGCAGATTTATTCTTGGATGATTAGCCAAGAATTGCTTAACTGGTAACAGAATATTTGGATTCGGGTGAACGGGATACATCACATGCAGATCAGGATAACGCTCTACCAGAATTTTAATAGCTTCAAAGATATCGCATAAGGGCTTTCCGAAGCTTTCACGGCGATGGACCGTAAGTAGCAAAGTCTTTTTTGTGGAGACCGGCTCTGTGTCAAGGTGTAAAGATGACATCGTTTCTACAAGAGTATCAATACCTGTATTGCCGGTAACGTAGATAGAAGCCTCGTCAATCCCTTCATTGATCAATTGCGATGATGCTCTTAGGGTGGGCGCGAAATGCCACTTAGAAATTCGAGCAATCATTTGCCTAGTCCCCTCTTCAGGGAAAGGGTGCTGAAGGTTGTTTGTACGAAGGCCAGCTTCTACATGGCCAAAGGGAACATTGTTATAAAAGGACGCCAAGGCCGCAGCAAAAACAGAAGTAGTATCCCCCTGCGCCAGAACAACATCGGCTCGAGTTTTGGTAATTACTTCAGAAATCCCAAGAATTGCTTGTGCCGCCAGTTCTGAGAGTGTCTGATTTTTAGACATCAAATTGAGGTCATATTCGACGTGAATGTTGAATCTCAAGATCATCTGATCCAACAATTCACGATGCTGTGCAGTCGCAAGAACAACGCACCGAGCCCATTCCGTATTTTGCAGGCGGCGAATCAGCGGAGCCATCTTGATGACTTCAGGTCGTGTTCCGATGATGCATAATACAGTGCGCTTAGCCATTGGTATTACCGACAAATTCACTGTTCGAACGATTAGAGACTTGCGACTGAATTCTTGCGAGCGCTTTCATGGAAATATCTTTCCAATCCATACCGTTTGGTAAGCGGGTATATCTAGGGGTAGTAAGCTGTATGGCAATTGCGCGTGCAAGGTCTTGAGGATTCTCGGGTTCACAGACGGCACCCCCCAAGTCCAGTGCCTGCTGAGGAAGATTAGCCAGGAAATTAGGTGTCCTGGTCGTGACCACAGGCCGTCCACTTGCAATATATTCACCGATCTTACATGAAGCCCCTTGATCCATTGCGGCAGAACGTCGATATGGCACCACAAGCACATCGGCACACGCAACAACTTCCGGCATGCGGCCAAAAGGCATGTCGCCTAAATAATGTATTGCAGGATCTTCAAGATAACGCATAGGTGGATTCTTGCCACCAAGGAGAGCTTGAATCTTTGTGCCTTTGGCTCGCAATAATCGAACGGCATCCACCAGATCATCTACACCTCGATCAACTTCCATACTGCCGAAATATCCGGCATAGATCATACCCTCCGATAAACCAATGTTCTGTCGACACATTACTCGATCCAAAGGACGAAACTGATTTGTATCAACGCCATTTGGTATTAAATAGTCCGCACTTGGCCTAGCTCCGATAATTGACGGCAGTGCCTGGCTGGCGAATGTTCTTATATGCGCATGTTTCGTCAAAAAATGAAACGGATCAAAACCAAGCAATCGACGATATCCACCAAATTCGTCATATTTATCGTAAATATCAAATACAAACATTGCCTTATTACGTTGCGCGACTAGCCATCCAGCCATGCCGACATAGCAATCGCCGCTGGCAATCACTACATCAAATTGCCCTGGGAATAGGCATTGTCCTATTAACTGCCCCCAAGCCTTGAAACCGACAATAGGAAATGTAGTGATCCGAAGGGTACCATCAACCTTTACCACTGATTCGCTAGAGTGATAATCGAACAGCCACAGCTGCACTTCCTCGCCAGCTTTTGACCAGAAATAGGGTAGCTGATAAATGCGTCCAAACCGTTCAGCATACGCGTCGCGATTTGTATAAAAACGTTTGCCAAGGAAGAGAATTTTCATGAGGAGATATGCCAATCTTTCTCAGTTACCACAAAAAGGAGAATGACATTATCGCCTTGTATGATTATTGAAATGCCACGCACTCGAGAGCTATTCGGTCCGAAGGGGATATCGCTGGATGAAAAGGCGGCCGCTGAAATCGCTGAAAATTTTCAGTGAAGTCTTTTATTGTCGCGTAATCATACCGACTAAGCACGCAATTCACATCCAGCCCCTCTTCCCGCTCTGTTGCCTGCCTCAACAACAAGATCGGCTTCCCAAGATAAAAACATTCTTCCTGGTTGCTCCCGCCGTCGCTGATGACAAAATCCGCCGAATCGATGAGTTTGATAAAACGGAAGTAATCGTAACGAGGCCTTAATTCGACTCGCGGATGACTTTGTAGGATGTCATAGAGGTTGAATTCCTTTAGCTTGTTAAAGGTGGGTTTGTGCAGGATGAATACCACCTTTTTGCTCTCTGCAATACGGCCGACGATGTCGACTAACCGCTCAAGCGCCGGTTTAGAAAAGACATTTTCGAAGCGGTGCAACGTGGCGATAGCGTAAGGCTCTTCCGGAATATCAACCGAGATGTTTGCTATCTTGCTTTTAGCCATTTCCAAGGCGTCAAGCAGCGTATTCGCGCCCATATCTATCCTGACGCCCTTGTAGCGTTCCAGATTTTTAATGGCCCAGGTGCCCGGACAAAAGTAGTAGTCGGCCAGGGCGAAAGTGAGCAGCCGAGTAATTTCTTCGGGAAAAGGGTGAAACAGGTTGTAAGAACGTAACCCGGATTCCACATGGCCGACTTTCAGGCGGGCGGCCTTACCCATTAGCGCACCCAGTAATGTCGAAAAGGTATCGCCATGCACCAACACAATACCTTTGCGATCATTTTCAAAGATGCGCTTGCGGTCTTTGAACGTGTGCCACAAGATGCGAAGCGCCCATACCAACATTTTGGGTATCGAGGTGATGTCTGGGCCTGAATAAAGCGTAATATCGGGCCCCTTCAGACCGAAGTTATTAAGGATTTCCTCCATTGTCTCGCGATGCTGGCCAGTCGAAATGTATCGGTAGGACAGACCTGCATTCCGTAAGGCGGACATAACCGGCGCCATCTTGATCAACTGAGCTTTTGTCCCGATGACGATATGAATCATATTGAGCGACTACTCGCTGTCTTTGTACATAAGCGCTGTGATCTGCTCAGAAATCAGCCCAATCAAGAAAACCATGACAGCACTTATGAATAGTAAAGCAGACATATTAGTGAATCGGTGCACCGTCAAATAGGTATAAAGGTAATGCCCTAACCCCATCAAAAAGAAGCTAAAACTGATTGGAGCAAACAATTTGAGCGGCGAATAGAGCGTTCCGATCTTAAAAATAATGATCAGAAATCTTGCTCCATCTCTCAATAGACGAATATGACTGTTACCGATTCTTTTTGGAGCAACGATGGGGACATACTCCACCGAATAGCCTGCTCTAAAAAAACTCATGGTAATAGTCGTAGGATACGAAAATCCATTGGGCAAGAGGTAAATAAATTGCCGAAACTTATTTGCTTTAACAGCACGGAATCCGGATGTTAAATCGAGGATAGGATGACCTACCATCCATGTAGCAAGACGATTATAGAAACCATTGGCAGCGGCCCGATGCACGCCAGCTTGCGATGCCCTGCTCCGTGCCCCAACCACCATGTCAAAGCCTTGATTTACAGTATCCAAAAGTCTCGGAATATCCTCAGGTCTATGCTGACCATCAGCATCCATAAAAACTAAGACCTCTCCTGTCGCAGCCCTAGCACCAGCTTTGATGGCCGCACCGTTTCCCTTGCTATAGGGGTTGGATACGATCTTGACCTTGTGCTTTTGACAAACAGCCTCGGTATCGTCTGAAGAACCATCGTCAACAACAATGATTTCCGCATCCTTGGCATATTGCCTAATCTTTGGTAACAGGAAATCTAGTGCAGCAGATTCGTTTTTTGCCGGCAGTATGAGGGATAAATTATGCATTTCTAGTAGCCAAGCGCCGCAATTTGTGCGAGTCGAATGTTGATATCCGCTTTATATGTACTCAATTTGTCCATCGACCGCACTTGGAGAAGCTGCTGTTTAGCTTCGGGGTATCGATGTAAGGCCATTAGATAGCGAATTAGGTTAAACCGGTACTCAATTTCACTTGGTTCAACCTCGATAGCCTTGTGCATGGCCGCGATCGTGCCTGCGGTATCGTGAATTATGTTATTCAGATAATAATTTTGTGCATTAAACACCATGGCTTTGTTGCTATTGCCGATAGTCGGATTATTAAGCGCAGCAGTAAATAGCGTATCGAAATCTTCCCTACTAAGGTTGCATCCTCCATTCATTTGGCACCTGACCAAATTCAGCAACCGATCACCGTTAGTTGGTACAAACACAGAATATCTTAATCTCCGGGTCAACTCGTCGAAATTCCTGCGGTCTAGTGGTTTACCTTCCTGGGCATCGAGAAATATCAGGCCAAATGCCCCGCCGGTATCATTAGTGCTTGTAGCCAGCGCCCGTTGGAAGTAATAGCGAGCCAATGCCTGAAACTGAGCCTGAAGTTTGGCATCATTAAAAGTCACAGTCGAAAAAATGGTGGCAGCCTCAAAATTGGCCCGAGTGGATAATGGATGATGAATAGCTTCGCTTTGGCCAAAATCAACCGGGTTAGCCCATTGTGTGGATCGGGCATAGGTGTTGACAGAAAACAGCGCCACTATCCCCACAGCAGCGAGACTTCGCCAACGCAGGGTATCCTGAAATTTGGATGGGTATAGCAAATAATAAATGAACGGCAACAATAACCCGTACATGGGTAGATAATTGCGGTGCTCATGCATGATTTCTAGCGCGAGCACGCTTGACTCCATCACATGCCCGACCAGAAAAAACAGCACACCCAACGCGATTAATGGAGCACGCTGACACAGTGCAATTGCGGCCAAGAAAAGTGCGGCCAAACCCAGTACCGCCCACAACGTACTAAGCGGTTGCAAAAGACCACTCGAGAGCGGGAAATCATCATGGTACAAACCCATGTCGCTAATTCGCGGCAACAGAATAAGCTTGATATAAAACCATAGCGCCCGCGCCTCTGTCATAAGGCGTTCAGCGAGTGAGAAATCGCGCCCACCATAGCTACCTGTAATCCATTCAGGATGCAGCAGCGTATAGCCGCCTAGCAGCAATGCGGGAAGCACAACACTTACCCCATAAAACACGCCCAAAAAAATCCGCTCGTTGCGATTGCCCGTGAAGCGAAAAATCGTCATCTCGAAGATCAACATGAACGCCGGTAGCAAGGCACCGTTCTCCTTGCTCAACACAGCTAACGGGAAAAACAAGAGCAGGCTCACCAGCACCGCAATCATGCCGCCCCGCCCTTCGATCATTCGGCCACGCGCCCACACGAACAGTGCTAGCGCCCAAATAGTGAATCCTGCAGAAAGACTGGTCATGCGCTGTACCACGTACAGCACGCTGGTGAGGCCTAGCGGATGCAACAGCCATGCCGCTGCCACAGCAAGGCTAATCCACTGCACTTGGGATTCAGTCAAATCCAGCTGAATCTGCCGACGATAAAATTCAAAAAGAAATCGCGTCAGAAAATAAAGGCCAAGCCCATTGAGCATGTGAATGACCAGATTGGTCAATTTGAAATAAAACGGGTTGCCGCCTGTTGCATAGTAATTAAGGGCGAACGATACCATGCTAATAGGTCGTGCTAGAGGGCCACTACGTCCAGACACCGCGGCGTACTGCAGACTAGCACCATCAAGATTGGTTATGCTCAGACGGGGATTGCCTAGAATATTGGCATAGTCATCGAAAATAAACGTTCCGGATAACCCGGGCCGATATGCTAAAAAGGCAATTGCCAGTACGATAACTAACGAGACTATTGAAAAAAAACGTCGTACAAGCATCCTTCTTACCCAATCACTTAAAGCCTACCCTAATTCCAAACGGTATATTTACTGCTCAAAGAATGAAAATGAAAAAGGGGGCCGAGCCCCCTTTTCAACTCAAACTAAGCTAGGTTACACCTTAGGCAAGAATTTGGTTGGGAAAGTACCACTAGGTGCAACTTTCCACGTCATACCAGAGCCGGTAGCGCAAGTACCTGTATAGGTAACGCCCGTACCAGATGCAATTTGTGAATTGATAGAGCCATTGTAAAGGATAGTGACTGTACCACCGGTACCAGTGGTATTACCTGTAGTGGTTACCTTGGTCACATACTTACCTAAAATTGATCCATCTGCTGGCAACCCTAAAGTACCATTAACATGGTTGCTACCATTGGTACCAGCTGTTGCAAGCGTGCCTTCGCTGCAAGCCACACCAAGCGCAGTCAAAGAAGGACTTGCCAAGCTTGGGCCTTCCTGAACCTTAGCCTTGATCGTGTAGTCCTGATAGGCAGGAATTGCTACTGCAGCCAGAATACCGATAATCGCAACTACGATCATCAGTTCGATAAGGGTAAAACCCTGTTGAACTTTTTTCATCATTAAACCCCTTTTGCAAAAGTTTGGTAATTTAACGAACCGCTCTAGAACAGTCCGCGTCAAGAATCAAGCATACATCGTGCCACAAATTACGCAACGTCTAACGTCAATAGATAACATAGCAATAAACAAAAAGGCAGCCTAAGCTGCCTCCTTTGATTATTACCAGGTGACAATAAATGTCACCCCGTGACGATTATTTACCCTCAGCAACCTTCTTCAAGTTTGCCAAGCCGGAGTCGTACACACCGGTCACAGCCTTGATTGCAGATTCGTCATCCTGACCAGCCGGGATAGGCGGGTTCAGACGGTACTTGCGGTAGAAACGGCCAAGCCAATTCACCGTGGTTTCACCAGCACCAGGGCCTGCCTTGACGGTAATGGTGGAGTTGTAATCGGTCACAGGCAATACGCCCTCTTCGATTTCGTACTTGAGCTTCATGTCTGCGTCATTGACGGACTTGAGCTTTTCGTAAATCGTGCCGCCGTCCTTCAGCGTCAACAGACGGAAGGTAGCATCCTGGCCGTTCTCATCCTTCTTGTTTTCCACCTTATCGCTCGCAACGGCGGGATGCCATTTCTGCATGTTGCCGAAATCCTTCACCAGCGCCCAAACCTTGGCCGGGTCGGCCTTGATAACGACTTCCTTTTCCACCTTTTGGGGGGATGGGCCGTGCGCGAATGCGGTCAACGGCAGCATTGCAGCAGCAATAATTGCGAGAATGTTCTTCATGCAAATCTCCTATCGATTTAAAAATTAACTACTTGAACTTCAATGCGAAACCTGGGCGATAAACTGGCCAAAAGCACGGCTTTGCTTGCCTGTCGGGATACTTTTGGTCAGTTTATTGCTTACAGCATCGATCACTGAAACTGCGTCGTCGCCCCAACTCGCGACATAAACCTTTTGATGCTCACGATCATAGGCAATGCCTTCCGGCACATTGCCCACGTCTAGCGTCGTTAACACTTGATTATCGGCCGCCCGAATTATCGCCACACTGTCACCTTGCGTATTGGTAACGTAAACAAACCCGCCATTGTCATTCACAGCCACGCAATAGGGATGGTCGCCCACAGGAACAGTGGCAATAACGTTGCGAGATTGTGTATCGATGACCGACAAGGAATTACTGTAGACATTAACTGCATAAAGACGGGAGCCGTCGCGATTGAGTGTCACCCCGAACGGATGACGGCCCACGGG
The DNA here is from genome assembly GCF_003112435.1 of Novimethylophilus kurashikiensis. Lineage (GTDB taxonomy): Bacteria > Pseudomonadota > Gammaproteobacteria > Burkholderiales > Methylophilaceae > Novimethylophilus > Novimethylophilus kurashikiensis. The sequence continues at coordinate 206,139 of NZ_BDOQ01000019.1, read as the reverse complement.
TATTTGCTGGATCACTTTGCGCTTTGCGAGGTCGATGACCGCAACATCATTACTATCTCGGTTTGCCACATAAAGTAGCCTTCCATCCGGACTCACTTGCATTCCCGCAGGAGCTTTGCCAGTAGCAATCGCACTCAGAGTTTTTCCGTTCGTGGAATCCAACACCAGAACGCGATCACTAAACCAATCCGCCACGTAGATTTCCGCACCAGAAGGATTCACAGTAAGCCCAACCGGAGAAACCTCCAGCTTGAACTCGCCGATCACTTTGTTTGCAGATGTATCGATCACAGAAATGGATTGACTATCCACATTGGAGACAAATGCCCGATCCGTTGCAGGCGACACGGTAACGCCCACAGGACCGCTTCCCACGCTTAAGGTTTTCACCACTTGATCCTGCGCCAAATCGATCACGGAAACACTGTTTTCGCCTTGATTAGTGATATAGGCAAAGTCGGCAGATTGCGCTTGCAGCGCCAATCCCAAGATAGTGGAAGCCAGCAGTTTAAGGGTCGATTTCATGGAGTCGTTGTCGAGCAGCATGGCCTAACAACGCGTTGTAGCAGATAACGGTTGACGGCGCAGTATAAGTGTCCAAAACACCCAACGCAACCGTTACAGGCTTCAAATTAAAGCTGAAATGTGCAAAAATCGCAGTAACTTTCAAGGATTCAATCATGATCGACCGGGATGGCTATCGCCCGAATGTAGGCATCATTCTCTGCAACACCCGCAATCAGGTGTTCTGGGGAAAGCGCATCCGCGAGCACTCCTGGCAATTTCCCCAGGGCGGCATCAAGCAGGGCGAAACGCCCGAGCAAGCAATGTACCGCGAACTGGAAGAAGAAGTCGGCTTGCATCCCGAGCACGTTCGTATTCTCGGCCGCACCCGCGATTGGCTCCGGTACGATGTTCCCACGCATTGGGTCAAACGCGAGTGGCGCGGCTCTTACCGCGGACAGAAGCAGATATGGTTTTTGCTACGCCTGACGGGACGGGACACCGATGTATCATTGCGCGCCAGTTCCCATCCGGAATTCGACGCTTGGCGCTGGAGTGAGTACTGGGTTCCGATGGAAGCTGTCATCGAATTCAAGCGGGATGTTTACAAGCGTGCGTTAAGCGAACTAGAACCGCATCTGCACAGCGATCATCACCATCGCCGCAACGTTGCCTGAAACAGAGTTGTGAAGCAGGAGATTGCGAACCACTCGCTTAGCCCCGAAAAGCCATACGAACATTGCCCCAATAAGTAAATACAGCAGAAACCGCCGCACTTGGCACAAGCCCCAATAACGGGTACTTGTAAACAGTCGAACTCAAACGCAACAATTCCGCATAAATGGCGAAATTGAGTGCAAATCCTAACAAGCTCACAACGAAATACATCTGGAGATTTCGGAGTTTTCCGCTACTGCAGCCCACCACCTTAAAGGTAATAGTTCGGTTAAGCCACCACGTACCCAGAACGGCCGTTAAGAAACTAATGACTCTCGCAGGGAGTGGCTCCCATCCTAGCCCATGGACAAAAAGAGCCAGTAGTCCCGCATCAATAACAAATCCGACACATCCAACAAATGCAAAACGTATCCATTGGGGAAACGCCTCAATCGGGAGCAGCATTGCTTACATTTTTCAACGAAAGATAATGTAGTCGTCTAAGCTCACGATTTCCCCTACTCACACTATCTAGAATGATGCCTGCGGTGAAGAGAATTACTCCTATGAGACCCAGGCCGGTAGCAAGAATGGCTGTAGGAAAGCGAGGAACCAAGCCTGTTTTGGCATACTCCACCACTACTGGTACGCCAAAACCCAGAGATAACCCCGCGACAATGATCGCTAAGGAAAAGAAAAACTTGAATGGCTTTGCCTCCTTAAACAAGAGCAGAATCGTCATCAAGATACGCGTCCCGTCACGATACGTTCTAAGTTTGCTTGATGCCCCTTCAGGCCGAGAAAAATATGGAGTTTCCATTTCGGCTGTAGGTAATGAGAGCTCAAGCGCATGAACAGTCAATTGCGTTTCGATCTCGAACCCTTTGGCCAAGGCCGGGAACGATTTGACGAAACGCCGGGACATAACGCGATAGCCGGACAAAATATCTGTAAAACGCTGTTCAAATAAGGCGCCAACAATGACATTGAAAAGTTTGTTGCCGAACTGGTGCCCTGTTCTATACGTTGTCTCGCCTTCCTGACTTTTCCTTACGCCGACCACCATATCCAAGCGCTCGTCTACCAGCACTTCTATCATCTTTCTCACTGAAGGCGCATGATAGGTTAGGTCACCATCCGCAAGCACATAGAGATCAGCATCTACATCAGCAAACATTCGGCGCACTACATGGCCCTTACCTTGGCGATACTCATGACGAACTATTGCTCCATGCGCTTTAGCAATTTGGCTCGTATTATCGTTAGAATTGTTGTCATAAACGTATACATCAGCCTCCGGCAGTATTGCCCTGAAGGAATCGACAACTTGTCCAATCGCTTTTGCTTCATTGAAACAAGGCAACAGAACGGCAACTTTTGGCATGGCTATCTTAATTCCAAACTGTTTACATTCGTACGTTTGCCCATACCCGTGGTAATCCATGAAATAGCAAATACAGCCAGGATGAACATGACTGGTAGCAACGGTACGGCATAGCGAGCAATCGGAAATCCCACCATATGCACGGCAAGGAAATACAGCAGGACAATACTAAATATCCTTAAGCCATTTACTTGGTTCGTATCACGATTCACCAAATTAATTTTCCAACATAGCACCGTAACGACCAGCCCTAAGACCATCCATACCCAATGGATTGCCCTCATAGCTTTCATTAATAATACGAAGATTGGATGGCCAAAATAAGGGCTTTGCAAAGTGGGATAGGTAAAAATATCGCCTGCAGAAGCCATATCGCCCCATCCCAAGAAAGCCAGTGGCTTTCCGATGAAATACCATTTTAGATAGATCAGTGGCTCGTTTAAGAAGAGCCGTCCTATCTCGTGCAAAATACTACCAAGACTCGCCCCAATGACCGCAGCATCGGGATCGAACCGATAGGGGTACCCTAAGCTTTCTGGTTTTCCTGCGTACATGAAATCGGGGTAATGCCCATGCAGTAGCGTAGACACAGTTAAGGTGGAGTCTGAAAGAATACCGAGTGTCAGGTAGTTACGAAGTAACCAAATTCCGAATACTCCAATAAAACCAATTGCTAAGGCGATTATCTGCTTGATTCGAAACTTTGCGGGAAACGCATACACGCCGAAGAACACAATCATTGGCAATAGGTACTGCACGGTAGGGCGAATCAGCGCTGATGATGCTAATAAGACCCCTGCCAACAATCCCCAAGCCCAACGTTCAGGATGCGAAAATTGCTTTTGTACTGCAAGCAAGGCCAGAAGAAAGAAGAACGTAAAAAGCGCTTCAGACAACACGTAAGTACCAGCCACAACGAGCTGGGGAGAGATAGCAACCAGCAATGACGGTAACAGTGCCCAGCCGTCAGATAAGACACTCCTTCCTAACAAATACACCAATGGGATCATCATGACACCGAGCAGCGCCTGCACCAGCGTAATGTCTAGTACTGTTTTATTAGTCGGCTCTGCCCCAGCGAAAGGCAATAAGAAGAGGGAGTACCCAGGCGATCTGACAGCATCAGGGTGCAAAGTGTGTTGCTGATCGGGCGCTTGAAAAATTGGCTGCCTAGAATATACATCGTAATGGCGCAGGTTATAGGCGTAACTAAAGTACTCGCCGGCATCTGCCCGCAACGGAGCTAATACAGTGGTATGGAATGTTGCGTTGAGGCGCATGAACGCGCCCAACAACGTGATTAGAATCAGCGCCAACAGGAATGCGCGAGAAGAACTTGGCTGTTTCGGCATCGATATAGGTGTTTTTGATTTATTCGGTGCCGCAATGATAGCCGAATGGCCGCCTAATGAGCCACCCGGCCTAACTACAATTACAGCTCAGCAAGAATAGTACTGCTCGCGCTCACCTTATCTCCCAGGCTGACCTTGGGTACAGCGTCAGTCGGCAGATAAATATCCACACGCGAACCGAAGCGGATGAACCCGTAGCGCTGGCCTTTAAACAATCCATCGCCTTGGTCGACGTAACACAGAATACGGCGTGCGATGAGGCCGGCGATCTGTACACACGTCACATCTACACCTTCCTTGGTACGAATCCACAATGCATTGCGTTCGTTTTCCAGAGAAGCCTTGTCCATTGCGGCGTTGACGAATGAGCCGGGGAAATACCAGCGCTGCTTGATGAGGCCTCCGATGGGCGCGCGGTTGGAGTGCACGTTGAAAACGTTCATGAACACGCTGATCTTGAGTGCCTCACGTTGCAAGTACGGGTCGTGCGCCTTCTCGACGATAATAACGCGACCATCTGCTGGAGAGACGATAGCGTTGGGCTGATCGGGAATGACGCGTGCCGGATCGCGGAAGAACTGCAAAACGAACAGCGAAATAATCCAAAGTGGGACTGACCATAGGGCGCAATAAGCGGTTGCGATCAGGGACAGAATTATCGCAATCGCCAGGAAAGGCCAACCTTCGCGGGCAATGATGGGATGTGGGTAGTTGTTGTTGCTCAAGATTTATCCTTAATGCATGTCCATCAATAAAAAACGGGGCAGGGCAAAATCTGCCGAGCCCCGTCTATATCAGGCTGATACCTGATTAGTTCTTACTTTGGTCGACCAGCTTGTTCTTGGCGATCCAAGGCATCATGGCACGCAGTTGGCCGCCGACCTGCTCGATCGGATGGGCTGCGTTGAGACGACGACGTGCGGTCATTTCCGGATAGTTGGTCTTACCTTCCAGGATGAAGCGCTTGGCGTATTCGCCGGTCTGGATACGCTTCAGCGCATTGCGCATGGCATAGCGGGACTCTTCGTTGATGACTTCGGGGCCGGTCACGTACTCGCCATACTCAGCGTTGTTGGAGATGGAGTAGTTCATGTTGGCGATGCCGCCTTCGTACATCAGGTCGACGATCAGCTTCAGCTCGTGCAAGCATTCGAAGTAAGCCATTTCGGGAGCGTAGCCGGCTTCCACCAGGGTTTCGAAGCCCATCTTGACCAGTTCCACAGCACCGCCGCACAGCACGGCTTGTTCGCCGAAGAGGTCGGTTTCGGTTTCTTCGCGGAAGTTGGTCTCGATGACGCCGCCCTTGGTGCCGCCGTTAGCTGCAGCGTAAGAAAGTGCAATATCCTTGGCCTTGCCGGTCGCATCTTGATAGATAGCGATCAGGGAAGGCACACCGCCACCCTTGAGGTATTCGGAACGGACGGTATGGCCGGGCCCCTTGGGGGCGACCATGATGACGTCCACGTCCTTGCTCGGGACGATTTGGTTGTAATGCACGTTGAAGCCGTGTGCGAAAGCCAGTGCAGCCCCCTTCTTCAGGTTGCCAGCGATGTCGGCTTCGTAGATTTGCGGCATGGTTTCGTCAGGCAACAGGATCATGACGACGTCTGCGCCGCTGACAGCCTTGCCGATTTCTTCAACCTTGTGGCCGGCGGCTTCAGCCTTCTTCCAGGAAGAGCCTTCCTTGCGCAGACCAACAGTGACGTTAACGCCGGAATCCTTCAGGTTTTGTGCATGGGCATGGCCTTGGGAGCCGTAGCCGACGATGGTGACCTTGAGGCCCTTGATGATGGAAAGGTCAGCGTCCTTGTCGTAATACACTTTCATACAAATTTCCCTTTATTAATAGCAATCAGCGGTCAGCGATCAACCTTCAGCTTTCAATGCGATATGCGCTGACCGCGGAAAGCTGATGGCTAACGGCTAGATTTTCAGAATACGGTCGCCGCGCCCGATGCCGGAAGCACCGGTACGCACGGTTTCGAGCAACGCGCCCTTGTCGATGGCTTCGAGGAATGCATCCAGCTTGGAACCCGTGCCCGTCAATTCGATGGTATAGGTGTCGTCCGCCACGTCGATGATGCGGCCGCGGAAGATATCCGACATGCGCTTCATCTCCTCGCGGTAGGCGCCGGTCGCCTTCACCTTGACCAACATGAGCTCGCGCTCGATGTAGCGGCCGTCGTTGAGGTCCAGCACCTTCACCACGTCGATCAGCTTGTTGAGCTGCTTGACGATCTGCTCCACGACATCGTCGGAACCTGAAGTCACGATGGTCATGCGCGACAAAGTCGGATCTTCGGTCGGAGCCACGGTCAACGATTCGATGTTGTAGCCGCGTGCCGAGAACAGGCCTGCCACGCGTGACAAGGCCCCGGCTTCGTTTTCCATCAGCAATGAAATGATATGGCGCATGTTACAGATCCTCCGCCAGAATCATTTCTGACAAGCCCTTGCCGTTCGGCACCATAGGGAACACGTTTTCCGACTGGTCGGTGACGAAATCCAGGAACACCAAGCGTTCCTTGTGCGTGATGAATGCTTCGCGCAAGGCGCCCTCAACGTCTTCCGGCTTTTCGATACGCATGCCGACATGGCCGTAGGATTCTGCCAATTTGACGAAATCCGGCAGGCTGTCCATGTAGGACTCTGAATAGCGGTTGCCGTAGAAGAACTGTTGCCATTGGCGCACCATGCCCAGATAGCGGTTGTTCAGCAGGATGATCTTGATCGGCATGTGGAACTGCTTACAGGTCGACAGTTCCTGGATGTTCATCTGGATACTGCCTTCACCGGTAATACAGGCCACTTGCGCATTGGGATGCGCCAACTGTACGCCCATGGCGTACGGCAGCCCCACGCCCATCGTGCCCAGGCCGCCGGAGTTGATCCAACGGCGCGGCTTGTCGAACTTGTAGTACTGCGCGGCCCACATCTGGTGCTGGCCCACGTCGGAAGTCACAAAGGCTTCGCCCTTGGTCACTTCATACAGTTTTTCGATCACGAACTGCGGCTTGATGATGCCGCTGCTACGGTCGTAGTCGAGGCATTTACGGCTGCGCCAGCCTTCGATGATTTTCCACCAGTCCTTGAGCGCATGGGCGCTGGGACGGGCTTCGTCGGCATCCAGCAACTCGTTGAGTTCGGACAGCACGCTCTTCACGTCGCCCACGATAGGCACGTCCACCTTCACACGCTTGGAAATGGAAGACGGGTCGACGTCAATATGGATAATCGTGCGGGGATTGCTGAAGAAATGTTCAGGGTTGCCAATCACGCGGTCGTCAAAGCGCGCACCGATGGCGATCAATACGTCGCATTCCTGCATCGCCATGTTGGCTTCGTAGGTGCCGTGCATGCCCAGCATGCCCACACACTGCTTGTCCGTTGCCGGGTATCCGCCCAATCCCATGAGCGTATTCGTGATCGGGAAATTCAGTTTCTTCACGAAACGCGTAAGCTCGTCCGCAGCATCCCCCAACACCACGCCGCCACCTGTGTACACCATAGGGCGCTTGGCTTCCAGCAACAGCTTGAGCGCCTTCTTGATCTGACCGGTATGGCCCTTGCTCATCGGGCTGTAAGAACGCAACTGAACGGATTTGGGATATTCGAACTTGGTCGTAAACGCGGTCACGTCCTTGGGAATATCCACCACGACCGGGCCGGGACGACCGCTGGCAGCGATGTAGAAAGCCTTTTTTATGGTCGCAGCGAGATCTTTCACATCCTTCACGAGGAAGTTGTGCTTCACGCAGGGACGAGTGATGCCCACCATGTCCACTTCCTGGAAGGCGTCCATGCCGATAGCCGGCGTCGGCACCTGGCCGGAAAGCACCACCATGGGAACCGAGTCCATATAAGCCGTGGCAATGCCAGTGATGGCATTGGTCGCACCCGGGCCGGAAGTCACCAGCGCCACGCCGACTTCGCCGGTCGCACGCGCATAAGCATCGGCAGCATGGACAGCTGCTTGTTCATGGCGCACCAAGACGTGCTTGAACTTATTCTGCTTGAAAATCTCGTCGTAAATGTTGAGCACCGCGCCGCCGGGGTAGCCGAACAAAAACTTCGTACCCTCCTCTTGAAGGCAGCGGATAACGATTTCTGCGCCAGTTAATTCCATAAAAAATTCAAAAATTTGGGGATTTGTTGCGAAACCTTGAACAGTAATGGTTCAGAGGATTTTGGTCAAGGTCGCAAGGGTCGAAACAAGGGCTTTACGGCAGAAAAATTTGGTTCCAAACTTTCCTGCCGCGCCTCAGGTGGGCTTTGCTGCTTTTTTAAGCGTTAATGCAAGGTCGAAGGAGCAACCTTGAGAACCTCTTCAACCGTGGTTAACCCAGCCAGGATTTTTTCGGCGCCACTCACACGCAAAGGCTTCATCCCCTCCTTGAACGCCTGGTCCTTGATCTTGCCCAAGTCGGCGTCTCGGGTGATGAGCTGCTTCAAACCGGCGGTCATGGGCAACATTTCATAGAGTCCTGTTCGACCCTTATAGCCGGTCATCCGGCATTCAAGGCATCCCACGCTGACTTGCACCGTGGAAGGCTTGGGGAGCTTCCAGGATTCCACCAACTCTGCCCACAACTCGTCGCTCACCTCGCCCTCCTGCTTGCAGAACGGGCACAAGGTGCGTACCAGGCGCTGTGCCATCACACCGAGGAGCGATGAATTGAGAAGGTAAGGCGGCACACCCAGGTCGAGCAAGCGGCTGACTGCCGCGGGCGCATCGTTGGTGTGCAAGGTGGACAGTACCAGATGGCCCGTCAAAGATGCCTGGATCGCCATTTCAGCTGTTTCCATATCGCGGATTTCGCCTACCATGATGATGTCCGGGTCCTGCCGCAACAGCGTACGCACACCGTCGGCAAACGTCAGGCCGATATTGTGCTGCACCTGCATCTGGTTGAATGAGGGCTCGATCATTTCGATCGGGTCTTCTACCGTGCACACGTTCACTTCCGGCGTGGCCAGCAGCTTCAACGTGGAATACAAGGTCGTGGTCTTGCCTGAGCCGGTAGGGCCGGTCACCAGAATAATGCCGTTGGGTTGGTTCACCCATTCATCCCACAACGCCGAGTACTCAGGACCGAACCCCAGATCGGAAAAATTCTTGACCAGGATATCGGGGTTGAAAATCCGCATGACCAGTTTCTCGCCGAACGCCGTCGGCATGGTTGAGAGTCGCAGTTCGATCTCCTCACCCGTGGTAGAGCGGGTTTTCAATCGTCCGTCCTGCGGGCGTCGTTTTTCGACCATATCCATACGGCCCAGCAGCTTGATGCGGCTCGTGATGGCATTCATGATGGTCGAGGGCAACTGGTAGACCTGATGCAAGACGCCATCGATGCGGAAACGTACCAGGCCGATCTCGCGCCGAGGTTCCAGGTGAATATCGCTGGCCCGTTGCTCGAAGGCATACTGGAACAGCCAGTCCACGATATTGACGACGTGCTGCTCGTTGGCGTCAAGGTTCTTGTTCTTGCCCAACTCGACCAGCTGCTCGAAGTTCTGCACCCCGACGATCTGCCCCGCCTTGGCTTCGCTTGCAAGCTGCACGGAATTGGCCAGGCTGTAGACTTCGGGCAAGTAACGGTTGATCTCGATAGGATTGGCAAGCGCAGGGACGATGCGGATACTCACCATGCGCTCAAGCTCTACGATCCAGTCGCGAAGGAAAGGCTCCGAGGTCGCGATGGTGACTTCGCGTCCATTGACCTTGACCGGCATGATCTTGAGACGGTCGGCGTAAGCCTTGGAAACCACGCTGGAAATGGAACCGAAGTTGAGTTGCAGCGGATCGATGTGGAAATACGGCATATCCACTTTTTCCGCCAGCCATTCGGTCAGGAACTCCGTCGTCAGCGGCTTGTGCGGCGATTTGAGGCTGGTCCATTTGCGTTCGCCAAGGATCACCAGCGGATGCAGGCTCGAGCGTTCGTGCTTGTGGTCCTGATAGACGTGTTCGGCGTCCTCCTTGGACACTAGTCCGTCTTCCACCAGCCAGCGCAGGAGTTCGCCGACCGTGAGGCGGTGTTCGTGTACCTTGATGCCGGCTTCTCTGTTCATGATTTGAACCTCATGGAAAAGTCGATCGCCTTGACGTCCTTGGTCAGGCTACCAACAGAAATACGATCCACGCCAGTCTGCGCCACAGCGCGCAAGGTTTCCAGGGAGATTCCGCCGGATGCTTCCAGCACGGCCCTTCCCGCATTATGGGCCACCGCTTTCTCTAGCAACGGAATATCGAAATTATCGAGCAATATCAGGCGTGCCCCAGCTTCCAATGCCGCATCGAGTTCATCCAGGCTCTCCACTTCGATCTGCACCGGAACGCCCGCTTTGAAAGCCTTCTGCAAGGCCTGTGGAATCCCGCCGGCGGCAGCGATATGGTTTTCCTTGATGAGAATCCCGTCGTACAGACCGATACGCTGATTGAACCCGCCACCGATGGTCACCGCGTATTTCTGGGCACGCCGCAATCCGGGCAAGGTTTTGCGCGTATCCATGACCACGGCCTTGGTCCCCTCCACCTCGCGGCCATACATTTGAGTATGCGTCGCCGTCCCCGATAGCGTTTGCAGGAAGTTGAGCGCGCAACGCTCACCGGTCAACAGCGATCTTGCGTTACCTTGCAGGGTACATATCCATTGGTCCGGCTTCAGTTCGTCGCCATCAACCGCCAGCCACTCGATATGCACATCTCCGCCCACCTGGCGAAAACATTCCTCGAACCATGCCGAGCCGCACAATATGGCGCGCTCGCGGCTTACCACGTGCGCTTCGGCAATCGCATCGGGTGGAATCAATCGTGCGGTGAGGTCTCCCCCGCCGATGTCTTCGGCGAGTGCGACAGCGACGTTACTGGCAATGATGTCGTGTTCGGGCAGCATTATTCTTTGGCCTCTGTAGTCCTGTTGGGCAATAGACGGGGTCTACTAATTCTGGGATTATAATGGCCATCCTCGTAAAGAAATGTTTCCTAGCGTATGAAGCTCTTCGTCACCGCTGGCAGCCCTTATGCGCGCAAAACCCGCGTCGTGCTCGCCGAAAAACGCATCGATTGCGAAATCGTCATGTTGGCATCCCTGGCCGACCCTGACAGTCCTTTGCCCGCCTACAATCCGTTGGGTAAGGTGCCGACCCTGGTGCTGGACGATGGCAGCGGCCTGTACGATTCTCCCGTCATCGCCGAATACCTCGATAGCAAGACGCCCGTGGCTCATCTGATTCCCCAAGCCCATCGCATCGAAGTCAAGCGCTGGGAAGCCCTGGCGGATGGCGTTTGCGATGCCACGGTTGCCATCGTCATGGAAGGCCGCCGCGCACCGGAGAAGCAAGACAACAGCATCGTCGAGCGCCAGCGTCCCAAGGTCGAACGCGGCCTGCGCAATATGTCGCAAGACTTGGGCGACAGCAAATGGTGCCTCGGCGAAGCCTTTACCCTGGCTGATATCGCCGTCGGCTGCGCATTGGGCTACATCAACCTGCGCATGCCGGAACTCAAGTGGGAAGAGCAATATCCCAATCTCGCCCGACTGCATAATCAGCTGTTGGCGCGCCCCTCTTTCAAGGACACGGTTCCACCCGGTTAAGCACATGGATTCTCAGCATTGCAGCATGATGGCGCAACGCTGAGAATCTGTAAGTGGCATACCCGTCGTAAAGCACATCGGATCGCGCCTAAAATTAATACTTAAATGTCCCTTTATCTAGATTAAAATCAACAAAAACAACCTTAAGGTGAAGTCATGCGCAACCAAAAAATATTCGACACCGAAAATCACAAGTTCATTCTGCTGAACGAGAGCGAGCCGGGAGAGGAAGACGGTGTGCGCTCCAACCAGTTTCTCATCATCCACGAGGGAAACGGATTTCTGATGGATCCAGGCGGCTTCGGCGTAATGCCTCGCGTACTGGCGGAAATGCTGCGCTACATTACCCCAGGGCAAATTCGCGGGATATTTCTCTCGCATCAGGACCCGGACATCGTTGGCGGTCTCGCGACATGGCTGGAGCTTTGCAAATGCCCGGTTTACGTTTCGCGCATCTGGTTGCGCTTCTTGCCGCACTATGGCTTGACCGACATGCAGCGTTTCGTCGGCGTGCCGGATCAAGGCATGCGCCTTGAGACCACGGCGGGACTCAACTTGCAAATCGTGCCGGCCCACTTTCTTCATTCCGAAGGCCAAATCAACATCTACGACCCTGTATCCAGAATTCTCTTCAGCGGCGATATCGGCGCGGCCATGTTGCCGAACGACCAGGATGAAGTTTTCGTCGACGATTTTGCTGCCCACCTGCCCTACATCGAAGGCTTTCATCGGCGCTACATGTGTTCGAACAAAGCCATCCGATGCTGGCTGGATACTATCGCCGACCTCGATATCGACATGATCGCCCCACAGCATGGCCCCATCTATCGCGGCGCAGCAGTCCATGACTTCCTCGCCTGGCTGCGCGACTTGCAATGCGGGATCGACCTCATGCAAAGCGGAGGCCGCTTTCAAAACCTATGACTCTTTCGTTGCCACATCACCTTGAACAAGCCCGCCTGCGAGTCATCAATCGCATGGCGGCTCTACTCGAGAGCAAAACCCGAACCAAGACTTTCGCCAACAGCCTGAGTCATCTGGTCAGGGAAACGCATCAGGAAATCGTCGCCGAGCTTGAGAGCACTATGGCCCTGGCCGACTCCCAGGCGTTGGCGGACCGCATCCATCACACGATGGAAATGTGTACTCGTCTCAACGATACGATGGATTTATTGATCAACGAGCGGCAGCGCCAATGGATCAACGACGGCAACCATGTACAGGCCATGATGGGCGAGTTCAACGAGACCCTGACCGATCTCGCCGCGACGCTGGTGGAAAAAGACCTGCTCGAGCGACAGAGCAAAGTGCTGGAAAAGATCATCCTGTCGCACGAGCATATTTCGCAGTGGAAAGAGTTCGTGCAGGACATCCTCGCCGAATTCCATGCCATTTTCCCGTTCAATTTCTTTTTCATCGCCTTTGCCGAGGAGCACACGCTCTCGCTGTTCATGTATTACCTCGGCAACTACTCCGAAGAGGTCAAGCAGCAAGCCCGCCACATGCTAAGCGCCCGCATGCTGGCCAACCTCAACTTGCCGGACGATGCGCCGCTGGATATCGAGGAGTTCATCGTCAAGCACGACGGCCCCCAAGTGGATATCAACGATATCCGCATGATTACCGTCACCGTGCCCGATCACACACCCAAGCTGGCCGGGCTGTTAGGCGTGGCTTATGTCTCGAGCGGCAAACTGAGCGTCCAGGAAGAAAGCATCGTGCGCTCCATCCTCGCCGTCATGGTCATGGTGGTGGGGTCGAGCAAGGCGCTTTCGCGCACCTTGAGCGAACTGGAGTATTACTCGGCGCACGACCCGTTGACCGGCCTCTACAACCGGCGCCATTTCAATGCCATGCTGGAATACGAAATTGGCCGTTCGGCGCGTCATGGACACGAGTTTTCGCTGCTCCTGATCGACCTCGACGATTTCAAGGACGTCAACGACTCCTACGGCCATCCCACGGGCGACGAAGCATTGCGCGGCGTCGCCGAGGTATTGCGGGAACATGTCCGCATGGGCGATCTCGTCACCCGTATCGGCGGCGACGAGTTCGCGATCATTCTCATGGAAACCGGACGGGAAGGCGCCGCCAAGGTGGCCGAGGCACTCCGCGAAGCCCTGCGCAAAGTTTCCTTCAGCGCAACGGACGGCCGACGCTTCCACATCACCATGTCGGTCGGCATCGTTACCTTCCCGCACGACGCAGAGAACGATTCGGATCTGCTGGCCGGGGTCGATCTCGCGCTGTATCGTGCCAAGGAATTGGGTAAGAACACCAGCAGCGCGCTGGAAAAACTGGGCGACCACGTACAAGTCAGTCGGGCGACACGGGACTACGCCGAAAAACTGCGCGAAGCCTTGCAACAAAATCGCATCGTCCCCTTCTACCACCCCATCGTGGATTGCAGCAGCGGGGACATCTTCGCCTTTGAAACCCTGGCTCGCCTGCGTGAGCCCAATGGTGACATTATCTCGGCCGGGGCATTCATCGAAGCCATCGAGAAGTACGGCCTGGGCCGCGAACTCGACCGCACCATGATCAATGCCGCCTTGACGGCCAAGCACCAGCGCATGCAGCACGGGGTTAGTCCAGCCAAGCTGTTCATCAACCTTTCCGCCCAGGAAATCCAGGGACGGGGCGTGTTGGGCTACGCCGAGCAGCTTTGCGCTGAATTGCAAATACCCCCTGAATGCATCGTGTTCGAAATCCTCGAACGCGACGCCATCGGCGACATGACCAACATGCGCAAATTCCTCAGCAACCTGCGCGAAAAAGGGTTCGCCTTCGCCCTGGACGATTTCGGCAGCGGCTACAACTCCTTCCACTATTTGCGGGAGCTGCGGTTCGAGTACGTTAAAATCGACGGCACTTTCGTCCGGAACATTCTCCATTCCAAGATCGACTATGCCCTCGTGCACAACCTGTCCAAGCTGTGCCAGGACATCGGCATCCAAACCGTGGCCGAATTCGTGGAAAACCAGGATATCTACGATGCGCTAAAGCACATGGGCATCAATTACGCACAAGGCTTCCATATCAGCATGCCCTCGCGAGAAATGCATCGCTAGAAGCATCCCCCGGAAAATCCTTAGGGCTTAAGGGTGATTTAAGAATTCGGGTCTAAAGTTCGCTCCATTGCAACAACCGGAGACGATCATGCAAACCCTCACCTATCGCAGGCTCAAGGTTTACGACCCCATCCTGCGGGTCATTCACGCCTGGAACGGCCTCGCCATCCTGTTTCTGATGGCCACCGTCTGGCTGTCCGAACTGTTCGAAAAAGGTCCAGGCGAAAAAACGCTGTGGACCCTGCATATCTACCTGGGCTACGCCTTGGTCACCGGCATCGCGGCACGGATTCTGTGGGGGATCATCGGGCCGAAGCACGCTCGCTTTACCGACTTCTGGCATCCGCAAGCCTGGCTGCAAGTTTTTCGCACACGCAGTCTGGAAACCAAGCACCGCTTCGGTCATCACCCGCTCGCAAGCGGCGCCTACCTTGCGGTCTACCTCCTGCTCGTTGTCATGGCCGCGACCGGACTTGGACTTGCCGCCGTGGGGCACAGCATGGGGCCGCTCGATGCCTGGGTAGGCGACATGCCCTGGCTGAAGGATATTTTCGAAGAACCCCACGAATTAATCTACAACTTGCTCATCGCCTTCGTCGTCGTGCACCTCGGGGCGTTGATCTGGCACGAAAAGCACGACCGTGCACCCCTCGCCCAGGCCATGGTGAGCGGTTACCAGTACCAGGCAACGCAACATTCCCAAAGCCAAGGAGAACACCATGCGTAAGCTCATCGCCATTACAAGCTGCCTCTTCAGCCTGGCTGTTCAAGCAGCGACGCCACAGGAGTTGCTTGACGGCTATGCCGCCCAGGCCAAACAGGAGAATCCGGCGTTTACCGGTTTTTCGGCAGAGCGCGGCGCCGCTTTTTTCAAGACCGAACACGCGAGCAACGGCCGACAAACCAGCTGCGCCACTTGCCATACGCCGGACCCGCGCCAGCAGGGGAAAACCCGCGCCAACAAGGTGATCGAGCCGCTAGCGCCCATCGTCAACCCGCAGCGCTTCACCGATATCAACAAAGTCGAGAAATGGTTCGGCCGCAACTGCAAGGACGTACTGGAGCGTGCCTGTACCGCGCAAGAAAAGGGCGATTTCATTCGCTTTTTGGTCAACGTTAAATAGGGAGCCGAATCATGAAAAAATGGATGCAATTACTAATCCTGACCACCGGCATAACCGCTGCCGGTGCTCTGCTTGCCAGCGGCGGCATCGAAGAAGGCGGTAGCCGTCAAATGCCAGCCGTGAACAACGCTGCCTGGAAGGCCGAATGCTCGAGCTGCCATATGCTGTACCACCCTGGACTATTGCCCGAGCGCTCGTGGCGCAGCCTGATGAACGGGCTGGACAAGCATTTCGGCGAAAATGCGGCGCTGGACGCGCCGACGCGCGACGATATCCTGCACTTCCTCGTCGCCAACAGCGCCGACAAGCAGGACAACCGCCGCTCGCACCGCATCGCTCAGTCAATCCCGGCCGATACCGCACCGTTGCGCATTACGGAAACGCGCTATTTCCAGGCACGTCACGACGAAGTGTCGCCTTCGACCTTCAAGCGCAAGAGTGTAGGTAGCGCCTCCAACTGCGCGGCCTGTCACAAAAACGCCGAGAAAGGTGACTTTTCGGAATCGCAAATCCACATTCCGCGTTAAGATTCGGCCATGCGCATCCTGCTTGTCGAAGATGACGCCCTGCTGGGCGACGGCATCAAGGCTGGTCTGAAAGAGACCGGCTTTGCCGTGGACTGGGTTACCGACGGCCATGCCGCGCGGCTGGCCCTGGAAACCGAGGAATATTGCCTGGTCGTGCTCGACCTCGGCCTGCCCAAGGTTTCCGGACTCGACGTGTTGAAATGGCTGCGCACCAGCGGTCGCCAGCTGCCGGTGCTGATCCTCACTGCGCGGGATACGGTCGCCGACCGTGTAAGCGGTCTCGATGCCGGCGCCGACGATTACCTCATCAAACCCTTCGACCTGGACGAACTCACCGCCCGCCTGCGTGCCTTGCTGCGGCGTAGCGGCGGACAAGCCACGCCTGTATTGCGCCACGGCGACGTCGAACTCGACCCTGCCGCCCACAAGGTCAGCAAGGCCGGCCAACCGGTCGAGCTTTCCTCGCGCGAATTCGCCTTATTGCATGAGCTGCTGTTACACAGTGGCCACGTGCAATCCCGCGAGCAGCTGGAACAGCGACTCTACGGCTGGGGCGAGGAAGTGGAGAGCAATTCGGTGGAAGTGCATATTCACCATCTGCGCAAAAAGCTCGGCACCGAACTCATCCGCACTCTGCGCGGCATCGGCTACGTCATCGATAAATGAATTCCCTCCGCCTTCGCCTCATGCTCATGCTTTGCGTGGCGCTCAGCCTCGCCTGGGGCTTTGCCGCCTGGTTGAGTCATATCGAGGCGCGTGCCGAGGTCGATAAACTGTTCGACGCCCAGCTCGCGCAATCGGCGCAAATCCTGATCGGCACCGCCGGTCACGAGTTGTACGAACGCCTCGAGCAAGGCAGCGACGAAGCCCCGCCCCTGCATGAATACGAACAAAAAATCGCCTTCCAGATTTGGGAGGGCAATCACCTGCTACTCCGCTCGCCCATCGCCCCATTGAATGCCATGGCCGCTCCCATGCCCGGCTACAGCAACGTACCTATTGGAGGCGAGACATGGCGAGTCTTCACTTACCGTGACCCGGACCAAACATTGGTCATTCAAGCCGGAGAACCCATGAATGCCCGTGAAGCACTGGCCCGGCATATCGCGCTTCGCATGTTCCTGCCCAGTCTGGCGGCGCTTCCTTTGTTGGCGCTGGCGATCTGGGCGGCAGTCAGTGGCGGGCTACTGCCGCTGCGCCGCCTGAAAGCCGAAGTGGCACGCCGCGAAGTCGATAGGCTCGACCCGCTCTCTATGCAAGGCGTACCGGACGAAGTCGCTCCGCTGGCCGCTGCCTTGAACGATCTGTTCAGCCGCCTGGAACGCGCGTTTGAAACCGAACGCCGCTTTACCGCGGATGCTGCGCACGAACTGCGGACGCCTCTCGCCGCGTTAAAAATTCAGGCTCAGGTCGCCTTGCGAGCCGCAGAAGATGAAGCGCGCACCAACGCGCTTAAAAACGTCATTCATGGCGTAGACCGCGCCACGCATCTGGTGGAGCAACTGCTCACCCTGGCACGGGTCGATCCGGACGCTGCCGCCACAGAACATGTACCGGTTAACCTGCATACCCTGGCTGCGTCCAGCCTGGCCGATATCGCCCCCATGGCGCAGGCTCGCCATATCGAACTGGCGCTGGAAAACGACGCGCCCTGCATCATCCAGGGCAACGCCGCGCAACTCTCCGTCCTGCTGCGCAACCTGCTCGACAACGCCATTCGCTACACCCCGGAGGGCGGGCAAGTCATCGTCGCCTTAATCGACCATCCTCACCCCACGCTCGAGGTTCGCGACACAGGTCCCGGTATTCCCGAAGCCGAGCGTTCAAGAGTGTTGGAGCGTTTCTACCGCGTGACCGGTAATGCCGCCGAAGGCAGCGGGCTTGGCCTTTCCATCGTGCGCAGGATCGCAGAACTACACCATGCTGAGCTGACGCTATCATTACCCTCCTCCGGCTCTGGATTGATCGTCCGCGTCGTTTTCCCCCTTTAGACCGAACCTGCCGCACGCTTTTAAGCAGCGGAGTTGCGGCTAGACGTTTAAAATCCACGCCATGACCGTGCTAACCCCCACCGACCACCGCCGCGACGTTGCCGGCTACACCTACGTGTATCCCGTGGTATCACGCCGCGCTGGCGGCGTATCGGTCGGCATTAACCTCAACCCGAACAACGCCTGCAATTGGGCCTGCATCTACTGCCAGGTGCCCAACCTCGTCCGCGGTGCTGCGCCGAAGATCGACATCGCCCAGCTAGAAGCGGAACTCCGCGAGTTTCTCGGCCAGGTGCTGCATGGAGACTGGCTGGATCGACATGTGCCTGGAGGCATGCGCCAACTGCAAGACATCGCTTTTTCCGGCAACGGAGAGCCCACCAGCGCCGAGGAGTTCCCAGCCGTCATTGAAACAGTACAGCGCGTGCTGCAAGACCTGGGTTTATTGGGAAAGCTGAAAGTGCGCCTGATCACCAACGGCAGCCTCATGCACCGCGAATCGGTACTGGAAGCTATCGGCCGCTTGGCGACCATGAACGGCGAGGTATGGTTCAAGGTGGATCGTGCCACCGCAACCGGCATGGCGGAAATCAATCAAGTCGAAGGCAACGTGGAAGGCGCGAAACGCCGACTATTGGCTTGCGTTGCCCACTGTCCCACATGGTTGCAAACCTGCTGGTTCGCCATCGACGGTTTAGCGCCGCCCGAGACGGAAGTAATGGCTTACCTTGAGCTCATCCGCTCGGTGGCGTTGGATATCCAAGGCGTCCATCTCTACGGCATCGCCCGACAACCCATGCAGCCCGGCGCCGAACACTTATCGGCTTTGTCGGAAGATGCGCTGCTGGCTTACGGTGAACGCATTCGAGCCCTCGGCGTAACGGTTAACGTCAGCCCCTAGCCTTAGCGCAGGCGGCCTCGCCTGCAGTATTTAATATTTCCAAAATGCAGGCGAGGCCGCCTGCGCTACAAATGACAGGACCTTGCGCATGAACCGCTGGATTTGGCTACTCGCCCTGCTACTGCCGCAAATAGCATCAGCCGACAACTTCGAAACCGGGCAGGACTTATACGCCCTATGCAAACAAGCCGCCGACCCCGCCAAACGCAACGACCTCGCCTTCGGCCTCTGCATGGGCTATATCGACGGCTACATCTCAGGCTACCGCTTCAAAAAGGAAATCGAAGGCAGCCCGCAAATCTGCAGCGACATTGAAAAACGCTCCAGACGCCAAGTGCTGAAAGCCGTCGTCGACCACCTGGGCGAACATCAGGAAGATCAGAAGGAACTCAAGAGTATTGCAATGTACCGCGCGCTGTTGGACAAGATGACGTGCCCTGGGGAGAAGGGTAAATAGCGCTTGGAAAGACACAAAGTGTCCGCTCTCCTCGTAGGGCAGGCGGCCTCATCTGCTATCGAAAAATGCAGGCGAGGCCGCCTGCCCTACAGTTCAAGCTCAAGCCGTTCCAACAACCAGTCCTCATCTCGAACTTGCCACCATATCCTAAATCCCCTTCTGCCGCGCTGAGCAGCACAGCCAATCCGGGGGCTGTCGGCGAGGACTGTCTGAGGGCTGAAAGCCCGAGTTCCGCAGCCGCCCGGCTTGGCGAGCAGCGCAAGGCAGTCCGCAGGACCGCAGCAGGGGGTGCCATTTCCTTTGGTTACTTTCGTTTGGGCGAGCAAACGAAAGTAACTAGCCGCCGGGCTACCCCCGGCAAATAAAAAAGCCGATTTCTCGGCTTTTATGAAACGACAACCTTCACCATAACCCTCTACCTCAAGGTGAGAGGGAATTTCCATTGCCAGCGGACGCTTAGCCAAACCTAGGCAATCATCCCCCCACCCAAGCAAACATTACTTTCATAAACCACCACCGACTGCCCCGGCGTCACCGCCCACTGCGGTTCAGCGAACTTGATCTCGCATTCCTTGCCATCGATCAGATCGATCTCGCAAGGCGCATCCGGCTGCCTATAACGCGTCTTGGCGCAGTAGACCCAATGCGTCCTGGGATCGTGCCCGGCGATCCAGTGCATGTCGGTCGCCTTGAGGCCGTCCTTGAGCAGCAGCGGATGGTCGTGGCCCTGTACCACGACGAGCACATTGTTCTGCATGTCCTTGCCAGCCACAAACCACGGCTCGCCGGTGCCGTCCTTGCCTCCGCCGATACCCAGTCCCTGGCGCTGCCCCAGGGTGTAATACATCAAGCCCTCGTGCTTACCGACCACCTTGCCTTCCGGGGTACGCATCTCGCCCGGCGTCTTGGGCAGGTAGCGGTTGAGGAATTCGCGGAACGGGCGCTCGCCGATAAAGCAGATGCCGGTGGAATCCTTCTTCTCACTGGTCGCCAAACCAGCCTTGCGGGCCAATTCGCGCACTTCGCGCTTGTAGAGGTCGCCCAGCGGGAACATGGTCTTGGAAAGTTGTTCCTGGTTGAGGCGGTAAAGAAAATAGCTCTGATCCTTGCTGCCGTCTTCCGCCTTCAACAGCTGGAACAGACCGTCGCGCTCGCGAACTCTTGCATAGTGGCCGGTGGCGATCTTGTCGGCCCCCATGGTCATGGCGTGATCGAGGAATGCACGGAACTTGATCTCGGAATTGCACAAAATATCCGGGTTCGGCGTCCTGCCGGCCTGGTATTCGGCGAGGAAGTTGGCGAACACCTTGTCCTTGTATTCCTTGGAGAAATTCACCGCCTCGATCTCGATGCCCAACCGGTCGGCCACAGCCACGGCGTCGATGAGATCCTGCTTGGCGGGGCAATACTCGTCGGTGTCGTCGTCCTCCCAGTTCTTCATGAACAGGCCGACGACTTCATACCCCTGCTCTTTCAGCAGCAAGGCAGTGACCGATGAATCCACGCCGCCCGACATGCCGACGACTACGCGCTGTTTTTTCATAGGTGCAATTTCAATCAATACGATTTCACAAGTGGGTCAGGACCGAGAGCGGAAAGCGCTGGCCGGCCCAGTAATGTTCGAAGCAGGTGAGTACTTGCGGGCTGCGATGGCGATCCGCGCAAGCCCGGATTTCGTCAGGGGTCAGCCACACCGCCCGCAGAATGCCTTCGTCCAGCGATTGAGCGGGATCATGTCCATCCGCTTTGCCGATAAAGGCGAAGCGCAGGTAAGTGATGTCTTTTCTGGGATGCTTCCAGTGATACACGCCAAGCAGTGCCTCGGGCTGGAAGCGGTAGGCGGTTTCTTCCTGAACTTCACGGATGGCGGCCTCGATCAGGGTTTCCCCCTCTTCCAGGTGGCCGGCGGGCTGATTGAACATCACACCCTCATTGGTTTCTTCTTCCACCAGCAGGAATTTGCCGTCGTGTTCGATAACCGCGGCAACGGTGACATTGGGTTTCCAAACCATGGAGTTACTCGAGATTGCGCAAAAAACGTGCAATTTTACCCGTTAACGAGGCCTGGGAACAGGCTTGCCAATCCGCGTGCCATGAACTCCACGGACATTGCCGCGAGGATCAAGCCCATCAGCCGTGTGACGATGTTGATGCCGATCGTGCCCAAGCGCTCTGCAATGAAGTCCGACAGCAGCAGGATGCGCCACGACAGCACGCTCACTACCGCTACCGGAATCAACAAGCTGATATGGCCGACCACGCCGCCGCTATGCTCCGCGGCGATAATCATGCTGCTGATGGCACCCGGCCCGGCCAGGAGCGGGATACTCAGCGGAACGATGGCCACAGCATCGTGCTCGATGGCGACCTGGGCTTCCTCCGGCGTTTGGCGCGCTTCGCTCTCCTTGGCGTGCATCATCGAAATCGCCATCAATAACAGCAGGATGCCGCCTCCCACCTGGAACGAAGCGATACTGATGCCGAAGAAATCCAGCATGCTGTCGCCGATGAAGAGCGAGAGCGCCAGCACTGTAAACACGGTAATACCAATGATACGTGCCGTTTTCGCGCGATGCGCCGCCGACCAGCCGTCCGTGGCGGAGATGAAAATCGGAATCGTGCCGATGGCGTTAACGATGGCGAACAAGCCCACACCAATCTTGACTAAATAGTTCCAGTCGATCATTTGATGGCCTCAAGTGAATCGGTTAGTATCGACTCCCCAACTGAACAAGGAGGCGGAAAATGGCTAGGGTATTGATTCCGCTCGCACCTGGGTGCGAAGAAATTGAAGCCGTCACGGCTATCGACATCTTACGCCGCGCCGGTATCGAAGTCATTGCAGCAGGCTTGCAGCCCGGCCCGGTTCGTGCCAGCCGCGGCACTGTTCTGATGCCGGATGTCACGTTGGACGAAGCACTCCGAAAGGATTACGACATGGTGGCCTTGCCCGGCGGCATGCCGGGTTCGGAACACCTTAAGAACGATGCGCGACTCGGCCAACTCATGAAAAGCATGGCCGCCCAAGGCAAGTACGTCGCCGCCATCTGCGCCGCCCCCATGGCCTTGCAGGCGGCCGGCTTGTTGGAAGGCAAACGTGCCACCAGTTTCCCCGGCGTCATCGACAAAATGCCGGGCACGCATCGTTACGAAACAGATCCGGTAGTAATGGATGGCAACATCGTCACTTCGCGCGGGCCGGGTACAGCAATGGATTTCGCGCTGCAACTGGTCGAATTGCTCGCCGGAAAAACCAAACGCGACGCCGTGGAAGCCGAACTGCAACGTCCAGGAAAATAACGCTCCCAACATGACGGTCAAGATCTACCTCGCCTCGCGCTCCCCCAGGCGCGGAGAACTACTGCGCCAGATCGGCGTGGATTTCGAAGTATTGCCTTCGGACATCGACGAATCGGTGCGGCCGGGTGAAGCACCGGAACACTATGTGCTGCGCCTCGCACGCGAAAAGGCCGAAGCTTGCATGCAGCGGCTGCAACAGGACGGTCGCCCATTGATGCCGATTTTGGCAGCCGACACCACGGTATGCGCTGACGGCGAAATCCTGGGCAAACCGGAAAGCGACGCCGAGGCCCATGCCATGCTGCGTCGCATGGCGGACCGCTGGCACAGCGTGCATACCGGCGTGGCCCTGGCTTGGAACGGGCAAGTGGAAGTCTTGATTTCCAGCACGCAGGTCGAAATGGCGCCGCTCTCCGACGAAGAAATTGCGGCTTATATCGCCACCGGCGAACCGCACGACAAAGCCGGCAGCTACGGCATTCAGGGGCTGGCAGGCGCATTCATCCGCCGCATCGAGGGCAGCTTTACCGGCGTGATGGGGTTGCCGGTGTACGAGACTGCACAATTACTTAAAAAGGCCGGGCTCAATGTATTGTAGGAGCGCCGCCTCGGCGCGATTTCAAAATAGCTGTCGCGGCGAGGCGCCGCTCCCACAGGGATAAAAATGAGCGAAGAAATACTGATCAACGTCACCCCGCAGGAAACCCGCGTCGCCGTGCTGGAACAAGGCGTGGTACAGGAACTGCATATCGAGCGCACCAGCAGCCTCGGCCTGGTGGGCAATATCTACAAGGGCGAAGTGTGCCGGGTACTGCCGGGCATGCAGTCGGCGTTCGTCGAAGTGGGCTTGAGTCGCGCAGCCTTTTTGCACATTGCGGACTTGCTGGAATTCGGCAACAACCAGGAAAAAGAAATCCAGGAACTGCTGCACGAAGGCCAGCCGCTGATGGTGCAGGTGATCAAGGAGCCCATCGGCACCAAGGGCGCACGGCTGACCACACAGATCAGCATCGCGGGACGTTTCCTGGTGTACCTGCCGGAACAGGAACACATCGGGGTTTCCCAACGCATCGAAAACGAAGCCGAACGCGAGGCGCTGCGCGAGCGCCTGACCAGGCTGCTGCCGGAAGGCGTGGAAGGCGGCTATATCATTCGTACCATGGCCGAAACGGCGACCGATGCGGAACTGTTGGCCGACCTGGATTACCTGCACAAGGCCTGGGCCAATATCCGGGAGACCAGCCGCACGGCCAAGAACCGTTCACTCATCTACCAGGACCTCAGCCTGCCGATGCGAGTGCTGCGCGACTTCGTCAACGAGGAAACCGAACGCATTTATGTAGACTCGCGCGAGACGTTCCAGAAGATGCAGGACTTCGCCCAGCGCTATGCAAGCGCATCGCTGGAGCGCATCGAACATTATCCTGGCGAGCGGCCGTTGTACGATTTGCATAACATCGAGAACGAGATCGAGAAAGCGCTCTCGCGCAAGGTCGAGCTCAAATCCGGCGGCTACCTCATTTTCGACCAGACCGAGGCGCTGACCACGGTAGACGTCAATACCGGCAGCTTTGTCGGCAGCCGCACGCTTGCCGACACCATTTTCAAGACCAATCTTGAGGCCGCACAGACCATAGCGCGCCAGCTACGGCTCAGAAATCTCGGCGGCATCATCATCATCGACTTCATCGACATGGAGGATGAAACCCACCGCGCTGCTGTACTGGATGAACTGCACAAGGCTGTGACGCGCGACCGCGCACGCACCAGCATCCACGGGTTCTCCGGGCTGGGATTGGTGGAAATGACGCGAAAACGCACCCGCGAAAGCCTGGGGCATATCCTGTGCGAGCCCTGCCCTTGCTGCCAGGGCCGCGGGGAACTCAAGACGGCCCAGACGGTGTGTTACGAAATCCTGCGAGAACTGCTGCGCGAGTCGCGCCAGTTCAACGCTCGCGAATATCGCATCCTGGCTTCGCAGAAGGTCATCGATCTCTTCCTGGATGAGGAGTCGCAGGCGCTTGCGATGCTGTCCGACTTTATCGGTAAACCGATTTCATTGCAGGTAGAAGCGCAGTACGGGCAGGAAACTTTCGATATCGTGCTGATGTAGGATCGCCCGGAGGAGATCAGTCTGTAGCGCAGACAGCCTCGTGCAGTAAAACAAGTTACACAGGCTGATACCGGCAAGCCGCTTGCTACAGTTCTATGCTGTATTGATGGTAGGTATTCTTGGTATGGCCTTTGGCGATATACATCGCTGCATCGGCCGTTTGCAGCAGTGTGGAAGTATCGTCGGCGAAGTCCGGGCACATGCTGATACCGATACTCGCGCCGACCACCACCTCATGCCCATGCAGTAACGCCGGCAGGGATACCGCTGCGATAATTTTTTCCGCAAGCATCGCAGGTGTTTGCAAGTCCTTGACGTTTTCCAGGATCACGGCAAATTCATCTCCGCCGATACGGCAAACAAGATCGTTGTTGCGTAGGACGGCGCTCAGACGGTTGCCTACCTCTCGCAGCAAATCGTCCCCAACATGGTGCCCCAAGGTATCGTTGACGATCTTGAAATCGTCGAGGTCGATGAACATCAAGCCGCACCGCATGTGATAACGCTTGGCATTGGCCACCGCCTGCTCGATGCGCTCCTTGAAAAAATGCCGGTTCGGCAACCCAGTCACGCTGTCGTAGAACGCCAGTTCCTGCAACCGCTCGTCGCGCTCCTGAAGGTTAGACATCATGTCGCGAAAAGCCCGGGACAAGTCGCCGATTTCATCCAGTCTTTCTGCCACTGGACGCACGCTGTAATCCTGTTCGTCAGCAACGCGGTTGACCATCGCCATGAGTTGGGACAACGGTTTGGTAATGGAATGCTTGAGCTGAATGGCCAGCCAGAGCGAAATCGCGAGCCCCAGGAAGACCGTGACTGAGATCACGATAAAGTACAGCCACACCCGGTGATAAAACGAATCCAGGCTGGTTTCCAACGCCAACATGCCGACGAACTGAGATTTGAGGTAAACCGGCTTGGTCAGCTTGAACCCTTTCCAACTCAAGACTTCGGTCGATTTCGTGGAAATCTCGATGCGCTCAGTATCACGCTGCGGTAGATCATATCGCCGGTAAGAAGCCAGCACGGCCCCATTTGGAGCCATTAGCGTGGCGCGTTGCATGTCGGGAGAAGCGCGCAACGTCGCTAGCGCCTCTCTTGCCATGGTCGCATCATCGAAGGCCATCGCCGCCGCAGCATTGTCGCTGACGATATCGGCCTGGATACGGATTTCCTGCAAAGTAGCCTGTTGCGTTGCGTAGTATTCGTAGCCGAACAGAACGAATACGATAGGAATAAGCGCGATCAATACGACGAACGTATTGGTAAGTATCAGCTTGGATTGAATCGGCTGATTATTAAACCAATCGTTCAGCCGAGTCATTATTCACTCCCGCCTCCGCGGGCCAGACGCAACAACCGTGCACTGATGTTGAGATTGACGCTCTTGGCGACGTTGTTATTGATCTCGAAGACCAAGCGTTTGCTTTCCGGTCGCAGGAAAATCGCCATTCCGGCGCGCGCCACATTCTCGTCGTCGGTAACAGTCAAGACTGGCCGCCCGGCAATTTCCCGCATGAGCTTGGACACGTCCGAATGTCCGACTTCCGAAACGAATAGCACCTGACATTCCTTGGCATCGCCCAAGGCTTCAAGCCGTCGGATATTGATACGCCGGTTATTGACCACCTTATCCTGCAAGGCATCCAGGGCGGCCCCCAAGTCCTCATGCCCCAGGTAGCACAGCTCGAGGCTGGCTCCCAGGCTATTCGCCGGCCACTCGGTCAGCATCGCGAAATTGTAGAGATAGCCCGCCTTGACCGTATATTCCGGCAACGCCCCAGCCGCGTTGGCGAATGAAATATGCCATCCACAAGCCACAATGGAGAAGCACAACACCCAATGTCTCAATATCGTCCTCATCTGAAGTTGTACTCCAGTTGAAGCCAGAGATTGCGACGCGGGAGCGGCAACAAGCGAAGATCGCTCACATATCCTGGTTGGGCGATATCGGTTGCGTAGGTGTTGAAGAGATTGCGAATACTTAACGAAACATTCGCGTTTTCAATAAGGTGGCTTGAACTTAGGGTCAGGTTGGCCAGCGTTTCGGATTTGGCTTTGGACAAATTGACGAATTTATACCTTGGCCCAATGCTCTGAACCTCAAACCCTGCAGTCAGCTGATTCTGCAATAGCGGTTTTGCAATATTCAGCTTTGCCAGCCAATGGGGAACATTGGCGATATGCGGTCCCAAATTGTTCTCGACATACTGATGGATGTAGCTGGTATTAAGCCGCATACCATCATCTGTAATATGCTCCAAGCCGATTTCCTGCCCGTCGGTTGTAACCTCCTTGTGAAACTCAGCGACGACATTCGTGATATGGCTATGGTAAAGCGATGTCGTCAGCCGGGACTTGCTTGAGAATTGCTGCTGCCAGACCAGTTCTGTCGTCGAGACAACTTCCTGCTTGAAGGTGGTCCTGTTTGGATCGATCGCTACGAGCGTATCTTCCCAGGGATTTCTGTACCTGAATGCGTTGCCATAGGACAGTTTGAAAGTTGAAGATGACCAGGGCTGATAGACGCCTGCCAAACGTGGGCTGAACGCCCCACCATTTCGACTGTCATGGTCGTAGCGGAACCCGGGAGTAATCGCGAAGTTATTGGTCAGGCGGTATTCGTCCTGAGCGTACAGGCTGAGCGTCCTCGCGCTCGTATCGATCAAAGGCTCGTCGGAAGCACTGCTATCGGATAGCTTCTGTTGATAATTGTTGCGTAGCTCAGCCCCGAACAGAACGGTATGGTTGTCGAACCAGGTTCCGACGAACTTGACATCAGTCCCCCACCAGCGCCCATTATTAAGCTGCACGTAGGGTAGATCTGGATTACCGGGATCGATGGTCGGGTCTCGGTAGTCGGAACGGAACAGGTATTGTCCGTAATACACATGACTTGATGATTTGAGCCGCTCATTCAGCTCGGCATCGTAATTAAGGCTAATAAACCCGTTATCGTTGATAGTTGAACTATCGCGACGCCCAACTTCTGTTGGGACGCCATTATCGAAGAACGTGTCGTCGTAGAGCGCATATCTGGCATTGCCGAACTCCAAGGTCCAGCCTTCATAGCTCCCCTTGAAGAACAGACGATGATTATCCGTCTCTTTCATATGGCGGAAATCATGATCCCCCAACCCGACGGCGCTCAGTTCCGGGAATACAATACTGCGGCCCTCATCCTCATAACGGGAGGCAGAAAGCAATAACTCTGCGCCGTTATCCAGATGCTTACCGTAGGAGAACCTTTGCATGCGCTGATTGGCATTTTCACTGCCGAATCCGGCGCCTAGCTGGACCCCATCAATGTCCCGACCTCGCTTGGTGGTGACATTGATAACACCGAGAAATGCATTGTTGCCATAGCTGGTTGAGCCAGGGCCAGGGATAAATTCGACGCGATCGATGAGTTCAACGTCGATCAGTCCATCGTCACCGATAAACACTTGATTCTGGACATTATCATTGACCGCATAGCCATCAATCATAAGCATGATGCGGCCGGCATAGTCGCCGGGATGCCCCAATCCGCGACCGCCCAAGGAGTCTTGTATCAGCGTGGAGGTCACATAGAGCCCGCGCATGCTCTTGAGGACATCGGACAAGGTGCGATAACCGTAGTCGCGAATGTCTTGCGCAGTAACAATGGAAACGGCAGAAGGCGCATCACTGATTTGACGCGCAATACGGCTGGCGGGTATGAATTCGGTCTGGACCAGTTGCTCGATCGGCACCTGCGTAACATCCAGCGCCGTCGATTCGGCTGCCACTGTGGGTGCGGCCCAAAGACCGGCCACCAGAGCCAGAATGATTTTTTGTTTTATTGGGTTCGCCATTGGAAGTGGCTTTTTATTATTGTTTTCATTAGGTTGCCATAGTAGCACAACCGTAATCAAATGTTTATATTCAGTGAGGAAAAGCCGACACGCTAGAGCTTATCCCTCAGTTAAATTAGTACTTTGCTGACATTCGGATGCAGCCAAAAGCTGCATCCGAATGTCAGGATGAGAAGCTCAGTTCCGGGCCTCCGGCCGTTACCTCTGCTGCTGCCGGGGATTCTTCTCCGCTCTCTTGAGCGGCTTTCACCAACTTGAGCAAAATCTGGTCGATGGCGGCGCCTTGCGCTTGTACTGCCTTGCAATTGGCTTCGGCTTCCGCGATGTTCTTTTGCAGCGCATCGAGGTTTTCGTGGATTTTCATCAGCGACTCGGTACGCTTGTCGAGTTGCGCCTTGTGTTCGGCGATTTGCAGCTTGAGGGGCGCCAGCAGCCCCTTGAGCCAGACACCGGCGTCGTGATGGGCAGTTTCGAAAATATTGCGCGCTTCGGTCACCAGGCTGAAAAAGAACTTCCTTACCAGGAAATGCTTTTCCGTCATGACGTTCACCGGGTCTTCGCAGAAATCCTCGGTAAGCTTTACCAGGTTTTCCATACTCTGCCGGAATTCGCTCATGTCGAGCTTGGGTGGAATACGCGGCTCGAAGCCATGCTTAGCGTGGAACATCCGGTAGAGTTCTTCGCTCAGTTTTTGCAGTTCCAGGCCTTCCTGGGTAATGCCTTGGGCGAGAGCACTGGTTTGCTGGATCAACCGCTTCATGCCATTGTTAAGGCCGCGGGTGGTCCACGAATCGCCTATATCCTCACGGGCCTTGTCCAGCATCTGGTCCAGCCGTTTCATGCTGAGCTGATGCATAAGCGCTTCGCCCTGCTGATGCACCTTCTGGCTCGCAACGCTGTAAGTGCGCAGCGATTCTTCATACACATGCCGGTCGGCAGTGACCTTGTCGAGCAGCTTTTGCACCACGGCCTGGTTCTTGCCGCGCAACGCGTTGAGCTCGTCGTACTGCGCCTTTGCAGCTTCCACGCGCTGCTGGAAAGCCTTGCGCGAGATTTTCACCATGTTGCCGGTTTCGGCCAGGATGGTCTTGCGCAGGATGGCGTGTTTGCCAGCCGTCAGGCTCTTTGCCAGCGTCCGTTCCAGGCGTTCGATGCCGCTGCGTTCGAGCAGGGCTTCATCTTCGCGCACACGAGCCACCAGCGCTTTCTGGGCGGAAATAGCGAAAACATCAGCCGGAGGAATCGTGAGTTGCCGCGCGGTGGAGACGACCTGTGCCTGGATCATGGCCTCGACCTCGCCTCGGCTCTTGAGGTCATCCCACAAGATATCGATCTTGTTGAGCACGGCCAGCTTGCGGCTCGCCCGGTCGCGGATGAAATTACTCCAGATAGTCATGTCCGACTTGGTCACGCCGGTATCCGTGGCCAGCAGGAAAATCACCGCATGGGCATTTGGAATGATGCTGAGCGTCAGCTCCGGCTCACTACCCAAGGTATTGAGCCCTGGCGTATCGAGGATGACCAGGCCGCTTTCCAGCAGAGGATGCGGGAAATTGATCATCGCATGGCGCCAGAATGGAATCTCCACCTTGCCCCGCGCTTTCAACGTCTGCACCATCATCACGTCGTTCTCGTCCCACAGGCCGAGCGACTTGGCTTCTTCCTGCGTGACTTCCTTCTGCTGCACTAGGGCGCGGAAGGCTTCTTGCATGGCCTCGGCCGAGCTGGTATCCAGACGCAGCTTGTTCCAGGCGCTAGTATTGTGTTTCAGCAGGGCGATGCTGTCGTCGCCCTTGCGCGTCTCGATGGGCAGCAGGCGGATATAAGGCTCATCGTCAGGGTCCCAGAAAATTTCCGTCGGGCACATGGTGGTGCGACCCGCATCACAAGGCAGCAGCCGGGTTTTGTAATCGGAAAAAAACAGCGCGTTGATGGTTTCGGTCTTGCCGCGGGCGAATTCGGCGACGAAGGCCAGCACCAGGCGGTCGTGCTTCAACGCCTCGGCCATGTCGTAAAGGCGCAGATCCTGCACCGAATCAGACGTCCCGTTGGCGTCCAGCCAGTTGCGATAGTCGGCGATAGCCGTCGCGATGAGCTCGCGCCACTGGCGATAGTCGGCAATTTTTTGTTCGAATTGTGTCGTACTCATGGTTTAGGCTAGCAGCGTCTCCGGCGCAATCGGCGGGTCCAGGATTTCCACCACCTTCTGGCGGGAGTGCTCCCCATGCTTGAGCACCACCTGGCTCTTACTGACTTTAAATGATTTTCTTAGGAATTCCAATAACTTATCGTTCGCCTGATGATCGGCAGGCGGTGCGGCCACCTTGACCTTGAGTGCATCGCCATGCAGCCCGGCAATTTCGGTTTTACTGGCATTGGGCTGAATGTGCAGGTTCAGCACCAGCTTGTGACCGTCTTCCTTCAAGGTGTACCACAATGCACTCACAGCAGCCTCTGCAACTGCATTTCAATCGGCGCGACCACCAGCATGAGGAGCAACTGGGCGATTAGAAACACGACGAGCGGCGTCAGATCGATGCCGGACCCCATGGTGAACTTGCCGCGCAAAGGCCGCATCAAGGGCCGCGTCAGACTATCGAGCAATGGGGCGACCGGAGTATAAGGATTCACCCAGCTCAAGATCGCCTGGATGATGACCGCATAAAGAAAGATATAAATCGACAGCTTGACCAAGCCTAATGCAGCCAGCCCAACCAGTGCTGCATAAGCTGTGCCTGTCGCCAGCATCAACGGATAGCCTTGCAGCCACAAGGTTGCGGCTTGCAGGATGAGTTGCGCGATGAACGCCAGGAGCAAGGTGGACATATCCAGCCCGCCCAGCGAAGGGATAATGCGGCGCGTCGGGCGAACCAGAAAATTGGTAAAGGCGACGATGGCTTGCGAAATCGGGTTATGGAACGGCGCGCCGACCAGTTGCAGGTAAAAGCGCAGCAACACGCTCAGCGTAAAGAGGCCGAACAACGTATCCAGCAAAAATATGGCAGCTTGCGCGATCATTTATTGGTTCCCTAGGATATCGCCCAGCTCTCTCGAACGGTTCGCGGCGGCATGCAGGGCCTGCACGATGCTGTCCTTGACATGGTTGGTTTCCATGCTGAGCAGCGCCTGCTCGGTGGTACCGCCCTTGGACGTCACTTGCTGGCGCAAAGTGGCAAAATCGTGCTCGCTGCCCAGCGCCAATTGTGCTGCGCCCAAGAAGGTTTGCATCGCCAACACACGGACTTGCTCGGCCGACAATCCAAGTTCGACACCCGCCTGCTGCATGGCCTCGAGAAAATAAAACACATACGCAGGGCCGCTGCCGGAAACCGCAGTGACAGCATCCATCTGCACCTCGTCCTCCAGCCAAACCACCCCGCCGACAGCGCTCATAAGCTGACCGGCCAAATGACGCTGCTCGGGTGTGGTAGCGGGAGCAGCATATAGTGCCGACACTCCGGCCTGCACTTGGGCCGGCGTATTGGGCATGACGCGCACCACGGCACCGTAGTTGCCCAGCCAGCGGGCAAGATCGGAACACCGCACGCCGGCGGCGATGGAAATCACCAATTGATTGCTGAGCAGGCTGCCCAGGAAAATCGCCACGTCACGCAGTTGCTGCGGCTTGACCGCCAGCACGATGACATCGGACAAAGACGCCGCCGGCAGCTCGGCCGCGACGTTAATGCCGAAATCCTGGTTAAGTGCATAACGGCGGTCGCGATCCATCTCCACCACAGTGATGTCTGCCGGTGGGCAGCCCTTGGCCAACAAGCCGATAATGATGGCGCGGGCCATGTTGCCGCCGCCTACGAATGCGATTCTCAATTGAAATCCTTTTTTAGCCCCGGCTGCCTTGATGATGGCAGCTTGAATGTAGCGCAGACGGCCTCGCCTGCATTTTTAGAAACTTTCTGCTCAGGCTTCAGTCTCGGTCCGATATTGCCGCGGACCGAAGATCGCGGTTCCCACACGAACGATGGTCGAACCTTCCGCAATCGCTGTCGCAAAATCGTCCGACATGCCCATAGACAGTGTATCCAGCGCATAGCCTTGTGCAGCAAGGCCATCGCGTAATTCCTTTAGCATTCTAAACCGCCGGTGTTGCAATGCAATGTCGTCGCTCGGTTCCGGGATCGTCATCAAGCCGCGCAGCTTGAGGCGCGGTAAGGCCGACACAGCCTCGGCCAGCGCCGCAACCTCGTTCGGCGCGCAACCGCTTTTGCTCGCTTCGCCGCTGACGTTAACCTGTAAACAAACATTAAGCGGCGGCAGCGTTTCCGGCCGCGCCTCGGAAAGCCGTTGGGCGATCTTGAGGCGATCCACACCATGCACCCAGCTAAAATGTTCAGCAATGGGCCGCGTCTTGTTGCTTTGGATTGGCCCGATGAAATGCCACTCAATAGGCAGCGATTTCAGCAGTTCCTGTTTCGCCAGTGCTTCTTGCAGGTAACTCTCGCCGAATGCCCGTTGGCCTGCATCGAAAGCCTCTTGCAATTCATCGCTCGAATGCGCCTTACTCACGGCCAGCAGCAAGACCTCCTGCGGATCGCGCCCAGCGGCTTCGGCGGCCTTGCGAACGCGGTCCCGTGTGGCTTGCAAGCGCTCTGAGATTGTTGTCATAATCCTCGAATCGTTCGAATCTCTACATCTTTCAAAAATTATATCAGGGGGTTTCATGGATATTTCCGATTTGCTGGCCTTTTCCGTCAAGAACAAGGCCTCCGACCTGCACCTCTCCGCAGGCATGCCCCCGCTGATCCGCGTCCATGGCGACGTGCGCAAGATCAACGTACCGGTGATGGACCACAGCCAGGTCCACGACATGGTGTACGACATCATGAACGATGGCCAGCGCAAGCAATACGAGGAAAACCTCGAGTGCGACTTCTCGTTCGAGATTCCCAACCTGGCCCGCTTCCGCGTCAACGCCTTCAATCACCAACGCGGCGCAGGCGCCGTGTTCCGGACCATTCCGTCCAAGGTGCTAACGCTGGAACAGCTCAACTGCCCGCCGATTTTCAAGGATATCGCCCAGAATCCTCGCGGCTTGGTACTCGTTACCGGCCCCACCGGCTCGGGTAAGTCCACTACCCTGGCCGCCATGATCAACTTCATCAATGAAGAAGAATACGGCCACATCCTCACGGTAGAAGACCCGATCGAATTCGTGCACGAATCCAAGAAGTGCCTCATCAACCAGCGCGAAGTCGGCCCGCACACCCTATCGTTCTCCAACGCCCTGCGCTCTGCGTTGCGCGAAGACCCGGACGTGATCCTGGTGGGCGAAATGCGCGACTTGGAAACCATCCGCCTGGCGCTGACTGCCGCCGAAACCGGCCACCTGGTGTTCGGCACACTGCACACCTCCTCCGCTGCCAAGACCATCGACCGTATTGTCGACGTGTTCCCGGCCGCGGA
This sequence comes from Novimethylophilus kurashikiensis, assembly GCF_003112435.1. GTDB lineage: Bacteria > Pseudomonadota > Gammaproteobacteria > Burkholderiales > Methylophilaceae > Novimethylophilus > Novimethylophilus kurashikiensis. The sequence goes on along the minus strand of NZ_BDOQ01000019.1, from coordinate 171,903 downwards.
AAAGGAAATGGTGCGTTCGATGCTGTCGGAATCCCTGCGTGCCGTTATTTCGCAAACGCTGTGTAAAACCAAGGACGGCAACGGCCGCGTGGCGGCACACGAGATCATGATCGGCACCCCGGCCATCCGTAACCTCATCCGCGAGGCCAAAATCGCCCAGATGTACTCCGCGATTCAAACCGGCCAGAACCTCGGCATGCAGACACTGGACCAGAACCTCACCGAGCTGGTCCGCAAGAACATCATCGGCCTACCCGAGGCTCGTTCCAAGGCCGCCAACAAAGACACCTTCGTCGGCTAAATCTCCCCGGAGCGCGGATTGCCGCGCTCCATCTCCCTCTCAGCGCGCATTTAAAAGGACTTCATCATGGATCAAAGCCAAGCCGAGAAATTCGTATTCGATCTCTTGCGGTTGATGCTGGCCAAGAACTCGTCCGACCTGTTCATCACTGCCAACTTTCCGCCGGCGATGAAGATCGACGGCAAGATGACCCCGGTGACCAACCAATCGCTCACCCCCCAGCAGTGCAAGGAAATCGCGCGTTCCATCATGAACGACAAGCAGGCGGCCGAGTACGACGCCACCAAGGAATGCAACTTCGCCATTGCCCTGCCCGGCCTGGCGCGCTTCCGTGTCAACGCCTTCGTCCAGCGCGGCTGCACCGGCCTGGTATTCCGCACCATCGCCACCAAGATCCCGACCTTCGAAGAACTCGGCCTGCCCGAAGTGCTGAAAGAAGTCGCCATGACCAAGCGCGGTCTCGTGATCTTCGTCGGCGGCACCGGCTCCGGTAAATCCACTTCGCTCGCCGCCATGGTGGGCTACCGCAACGAAAACAGCTTCGGCCACATCATCACCATCGAAGACCCGGTCGAATTCGTGCACGAGCACAAGCACTGCATCATCACCCAGCGCGAAGTCGGCGTGGACACCGACAACTGGTTTGCCGCGCTGAAGAACACACTGCGCCAAGCCCCCGACGTCATCCTCATCGGCGAAATCCGCGACCGCGAGACCATGGACTACGCCATCGCCTTCGCCGAAACCGGTCACTTGTGTTTGGCCACCCTGCACGCCAACAGCACCAACCAGGCGCTAGACCGCATCATCAACTTCTTCCCCGAAGAACGCCGCCAGCAACTACTGATGGACCTCTCGCTCAACGCCAAAGCCTTCATCTCCCAACGCCTCATCCCCAAAAAAGAAGGCAAGGGCCGCGTCGCCGCCATGGAAATCATGCTCAACTCCCCGCTGATCTCCGACCTCATCTTTAAAGGCGACGTCCACGAGATCAAGGAAATCATCGCCAAATCGAGAGAACTCGGCATGCAAACCTTCGACCAGGCCCTGTTCGACCTCTATGAAGGCGGCCAGATTACGTTTGAAGATGCGCTGCGAAATGCTGACTCGGTGAACGACCTGCGGCTACGGATTAAGCTGGAAGGGAAGGAATCGAAGAACAAGGACTTGTCGGCGGGATTGGAGCATTTGGATATTGTTTAAGTTTTTGGACGGGTTCTGACTACTAGATGCTAAATGAGGCAGGTTGAAACTCACTCAAAAGAAAATATCGACCGCATGCTCTTCGCGCTGCTTCAAGCGAAAGGCATTGCATCAGCCTGGTCTACTTGCGTAGTCTCCACGAGATCAACTCATTAAACAGTGCCAGCAGCTCTTTGCCGATCTAAATTTCCGCTCACAACTGGCCAATTACCTTGAAGCAAATCCTGTTATTGTCCAGTCTGTTGAGACAGTTCTCACACAGTTGGCTTTCTCAGCAGGTGTTAAGTGGGAGCAAGCTCAACCATCCCTACATGTATTGGCTCGTCGCGGCCAACATCTTGCTCGATGGCTACCAACTTTTCTGCTACTAGACGGACCGCTTGGACGTCTTCTCAAGCAAGCACCTTCACCACTCGCAGCGGTGCTCAAGTCCACCTATTCAAGTTTTCCATTACTTGCAAGTGCACGTGATGCCTTCAATACAGACCTATTTCGCAAGGTTAGAAATGGCTTTGCCCATTGGTCGTTTGTCTGGCAAGAACGTGAAGGCTCTGTACAAATACAAGTATTCCACTTTGAAACCGGAACACTAGAAGCAGAGATATCCGTACTTGAGGGTGAAGCGCTTCACTATCTTTCCGCAACAGTCATAGAGTCACTCGACAAAGAGCTACTACGCAAGGTCTGAGCAAGCATCAAGAGTCTTAAGATTCTTCATTAAAAGTTGGATTGACTTGGAACCTGCATGAAATAAGCCTTTCAGAGCGATGATCTAACCAATGAAACGCAAGCGTACGTGTGAAGAATAGTAGCCTAAGCCGCCAAACTCCCCTCTGCCGCGCTGAGCAGCACAGCCAAGCCGGGGGCTTTCGGCGAGGACTGTCTGAGGGCCGAAAGCCCGAGTTCCGCAGCCGCCCGGCTTGGCGCGCAGCGCAAGGAAGTCCGAAGGACCGCGGCAGGGGGTGTCTTTTTGTTTGGTTCCTTTATTTTGGACAAGCAAAATAAAGGAACTAGCCGCCGGGCTACCCCCGGCACAAAAAACAAAAGCCGAGTTTCCTCGGCTTTTACATCCTCCCGCTAAATACAAGGCACCTACGCTCCACCAACCACCACCCCGTCCGCCCCCACCAAGAGAGCAAGATACCGATGGAATATTTTGCTAGTATTTCATCGCCTTATTTGAGAAATAACCATTTCACCGCTGCATACGATTTACCCATATTCGGGAGGAGATACAAATGAAACAGTACGGTGCGGAGTTTCTTGGAACATTCTGGCTCGTTCTTGGCGGTTGCGGAAGCGCAGTGCTTGCTGCCGCATTTCCGAATGTCGGTATCGGTTTACACGGTGTCGCGCTTGCGTTCGGTCTTACCGTGCTGACCATGGCCTACGCCATCGGCCATATCTCAGGCTGTCACCTCAACCCAGCAGTATCGGTGGGCCTTTGGGCGGGCGGCAGATTCCCCGCTAACAAGCTTCTTCCCTACATTGTGGCGCAAGTTCTCGGCGCTATAGTCGCAGGCGGTGTGCTCTACGTCATCGCCAGCGGCGCGGCGGGTTTCGACGTTTCCAAAGGCTTTGCATCGAACGGCTATGGCGCACATTCACCCGGCGGCTATTCCCTGATGGCGGCGTTGGTCTGCGAAATCGTCATGACCATGTTCTTTCTATTGATCATCCTCGGCGCAACCGATAAGCGCGCCCCCACTGGCTTTGCCCCGATTCCTATCGGACTGGCGCTGACACTCATTCATCTCATCAGCATTCCAGTGACCAACACATCGGTTAACCCCGCGCGAAGCACAGGAGTCGCCGTTTTCGTCGGCGATTGGGCTATTAGTCAGCTCTGGCTCTTTTGGCTCGCGCCCATCGTTGGCGCAGTGCTGGGGGCCATGACTTATAAATTCATTGCCAGCGAGGAAAGCTAAGTTGGGCTGAACTTGTGAAGCCCAACAATAGCCGATGTGAAATCGATCGAATCGTTGGGCTTCATTTCATTCAACCCAACTTACGCCGGAGCCACAAATGATAGGTGCAATATGCGAAGCTTATTGCACCCTACAGAAAGCTCCTCCATTTCGTATGTATTGAATTTTCATTAGATGTTGCTCGTTCCTGGAAGCCGCATTAAATGGACCTCCCAGGGCCATGATCTAACCAATGAAACGCACATGTACGAGAGAAGCATAGTTCCGAATTGGCGTTCCAAACTGCCTCCCACCTTACCTAGGAGAAAACAACGCCATCTGTCCCCGGCACCCACTGCGAATATTTCTCCATAACCCGCTCGAACATCCCCGCCCCCACAATCCCCGACAACCAATCCCGCAGCCGCGGCCAAGGCTGCGCGCTAAACCAATCCAAATCCGTCTGGCTAAACTGCCTCACAAACGGCGCAATCGCCATATCCGCCAACGCCGGATGTTCGCCGAACAAATAAGCTGCCTCACCCAACCGCGCCTCAAGCCCCAACAAAAACCCCTGCGCTGCCTCACGATGCTCCAGCGCATCGACATTGTCATAACGCTCCGGATATTTGTAGCGATCCAAGTGAAACTTGAACTCCCCATCGCATTGCGCGATCAACGCCAGCATCGCCTCCAGCGAGCCCTGCTGCGGACTTAACCATTGTTCAGGGTCGTACTGCCGCAGCGCCCACAGCATGATGTCCAGGCTTTCATCCAGCACCTGCCCATCCGTGAGTATCAAAACCGGCACCGTCCCTTTTGGCGATGCGTCCAGCATGGCCTGCGGTTTATCCCGCAACACCACTTCCCTCAACTCGCATCGCTGACCGCTGACCAGCAATGCCAGCCGTGCACGCATGGCATAGGGGCAACGGCGGAAGGAATACAGAACTGGGAGATCAGCGTCAGTCTTCTGCATCGTCAGGCTTGCGTTTGGTTTTGGGTTCGAAACGTGCGCCGATGTGCGCCTGATTGCGTTGCTCGGCCAAGGTGACTTGGCGCTGGCGTTCGGCCAAAGCTTGCTTCTGCGCTTCGGTTTTCTGGCCGTGGCAATGCGGGCAACTGACGCCGGGCTCGAAAAACTCGGAAGCCTTGTCTGCTGCGCTGATGGGGTGGCGGCAGGCGCGACAGAATTCGTAGCTGCCTTGTTTCAAGCCATGGCCGACCGATACACGCTCGTCGAACACAAAGCATTCGCCTTGCCACAGGCTTTGTTCTTGCGGCACGGTTTCCAGGTATTTCAGGATGCCGCCTTCCAGGTGATAGACCTCGTCATAACCCAGGCTGCGCATCAAGGCGGTGGATTTTTCGCAGCGGATGCCGCCGGTGCAGAACATCGCGACTTTAGGCTTAGTGCCGTCTTTTTCGCGCAGGGCCTCGGCTTGTGCAACCCACGCCGGCAGTTCCGAAAAGCTTTTGGTCTTGGGGTTAAGTGCGCCTTTGAAGGTACCCACCGTCACCTCGTAATCGTTGCGGGTATCGACGACCACGACATTGGGGTCGCTGATCAGCGCGTTCCAGTCTTGCGGTCTGACATAACGGCCGGCCATCTTGGTGGGATCGACGCCCGGCACGCCCAGGGTCACGATCTCGCGCTTCAGCCGTACTTTCATGCGGTAGAACGGCATTTTTGCAGCGAACGATTCCTTGTGCTCTAGATCGGCCAGGCGCTGATCGGACCTCAGGAACGCAAGTACGGCATGGATGCCTTCCGGCAAGCCGGAGATGGTGCCGTTGATGCCCTCCTCAGCTAACAACAACGTGCCTTTCACACCGTGATCGTTGCAGCAGGCCAAGAGCGGCGCTTGGAGTTCGGCAAAATCGGGCAGCGCTACGAATTTATAGAGGGCGGCGGTTAAGTATTGCGACATCTGTTGATGTTTCCGAGGTTTTGACGGCGAGCTTCGATCAGCCCAGACATGTATTGTGCAATTTTCCGGGGCATCATGCGCCAGAAATTTTCCGTCGCTATCTACCTAAGGGTTTGATCGCTTGCCGACATTCAAACAATAGCGTGCGTTATATGATTCTCTTGCTTAAATGGCTGAGCAACACTTGATACTAAATCTGTCGAGGAGAGAGTCATGAACCCCGTCGTTCACTTCGAAATACCCTACGATGACCGCACGCGTATGGCCAAGTTTTACACCTCGGCCTTCGGCTGGCAGACGCAAATGCTGGGCGAGGAGATGGGAAATTATGTGCTGGCAACCACGACTGAAGCCGGGGAAGACGGTCGCCCCAAGCACCCGGGGGCAATCAACGGGGGGCTTTTACCAGAATAAACCGGATTGGCCGGCGCAGCATCCTTCGCTAGTCATTGCCGTGCAGGATATTCAGGCGGCGATGAAGAAAGTAGCGGAAGCAGGTGGCAAAGTGTTGGGCGAGCCTATGGAGATTCCCGGCGTGGGGCAATATGTGTCGTTTATCGATACGGAAGGCAACCGCTTGAGCATGTTGCAGCCGCTAATACGCTGAGTAGAAGTCGCATCCTCTATGGCCGCAGATATTCGCATCGGCATTTCCGGCTGGCGCTATGTCCCATGGCGAGGCGTGTTCTACCCCAAGGACCTCAAGCAAGCGCATGAACTCAATTTCGCTTCTCGCGCGTTGCCTACTATAGAAATCAATGGCACGTTCTACGGCCAGCAACGCCCAACGAGCTTTGCCAACTGGTACGCAGACACCCCAAAAGATTTCGTCTTTAGCGTGAAATCCCCGCGATATGTCACGCATATCCTGCGGCTCCGTGAAGTCGAGAAGCCCATCGCCAATTTTTTCGCCTCGGGATTGTTCTGCCTCAAGGAGAAACTCGGGCCGCTGCTATGGCAGTTTCCGCCCAGTTTCAAGTTCGATCCGATGCTATTCGAGGCGTTTCTCAAGCTGCTGCCTCACGATACGGAGGAAGGGCTGGAACTGGCTCGGCGACACGATGCGGGCATGAAGCAGGTATTCCTTGCAATCGATCGCAAGCGTCCCTTGCGCCATGCGGTAGAAATCCGTAATACGAGCTTTGTCACGCCGCACTTTATCGAGCTGCTGCGTCGATATGACGTCGCGCTGGTAATCGCCGATACCGCAGGGAAATGGCCTTATTACGAGGACGTCACCAGCGACTTTGTCTATCTCCGCCTGCACGGCGCCGAGGAACTTTATGCCAGCGGATACACGGATGAGGCATTGGATCGATGGGCGGCGCGTATCCGGGCATGGAGTCAGGGTTCGCAACCCGAAGATGCACGCTTGATTGCGGATCTTGCGCCCCCGCATCGCAAATCTCGGGATGTGTTTTGTTATTTCGATAACGACATCAAGGTGAAAGCCCCGTTCGACGCACGCAAGCTGCTCGGCCGACTCGGCTTGGAACACGGGCTGACTCCGCTCACACCGCCACCCTAGTCACCTGTTCAAATTGGTGCATATCGATATCTACTGGTGCTTGCCGGCTAGCAGCACAATCGCGAACAAAACAACAAGTTATTGTTTTTAAATGATTAAATTATTGGCATAGATCTTGTTTAGGATAGAGCGACGGCACCGGCCCGGCTTAATCGCAGTGCCGTCCCCGAGCTCTGCGATTAGGCGGCGAGTAGACATCCTGAAGGAGAAACATTATGCATACCGAAGTGTTGTCACTGCTATCCCACTTTTTAGGCGCGCTTCCCGCCCAGGTTTCTGCCTGGGACAAGAAGGTGATTGAACACCTGTCGGCCGACAAAAAGGCTTTGCAGGCTTTTCGCACCGGGAACGACGACACGCGCTGGAGCATCTACGCCGGCATCAAATACAGGGGTTTTGTTTACCACTAGGTGAAAAAGGGAATGGGGCGGTTGCTTGCTAATGCGTGCAATCGCCCAGCCGCTTGCCGGCAATTTCGCTGGTACTCTCAATCGTCGGGCCGCCGGAGACTTGCGCATTGAGTTCCATGTGGCCCTTGATCCAATCCGCGCCGTATTCCACCTCGCCCGCCCCGGTCAGCGGGATTCCCGAATTACAACGTACGTTAAAACTGAACTGGTTCCCGAAGTAGCGCTTGCTGGTGTAATCGCAGCTACCGTTGGTTTCGCCGAAGATGCGCTCGGGATGCTGCAGGTCTTCCTTGGTGATGCATTGCTGGCGGGTATAAGGCCCCATGGTCTGGTTTTCCAGGTGCACCGTGGCACCGAGTTCCCACAAGCCTTCGCGCACATCCACCGCAGCCGTTGCGGTCAACGGAAAAACGACGAGTAACAGCACGAAGCGCTTGTTCATGACGGCTCCTAACTTTGATGGACCACCTGCCCCGCCACCAAGGTCCAACGGACTTTTCCGGCGAGTTCCATTCCGAGGAAAGGCGTGTTCTTGCCTTGACTATGCAACGCGTTGCGCTCGATTTTCCAGAACTGCTCCGGGTCAAACACACAGATATCGGCCGTGGCTCCCACCGACAAGTGTCCTGCATTAATGCCTAGTAGCCGTGCTGGTTCGCTGGTGATGCGCGCCAACGCTGCGGCGAGCGGCGTGGCGGTTTCCTGAGCCCACTTGAGGGTAAGCGGCAGCAACAGTTCCAGACCGGTCGCGCCGGCCTCGGTCTCGCCGAAGGGCGCCAACTTGGCGTCATCGTCTACCGGCGTGTGGTCGGAGCAAATCACATCCAGGGTATGGTCGGCCAAGCCTTGACGCAGTGCGTCGCGGTCGCGCTGGCTGCGCAGCGGCGGCTTGAGGTGGCACTGCGCATCGAAATAGCCGATGTCGTGCTCGGTCAGGTGCACATGGTTTGCCGCAGCATCGGCACTCACCGCGAGGCCGCGTTGCTTGGCCTGGCGCAGCATTTCAACGCCTTCGCGGGTGGAAATGCGGCAGATATGGACGCGGGCGCCGGTCTCTTCTGCCAATGTGAGTATGGTCGCCAACGCGATGGTTTCGGCGCTCGACGGAATCCCTGCCAAACCTAGTCGCGCCGCCACTTCGCCGTCGTGCGCCACGCCGTTCTTGGCCAGGTAAGCGTCTTCAGGATGCAGCCAGACCGTGAATCCAAAGGTGCTGGCGTATTGCATGGCGCGGCGTAGTACCAGAGTATCGGTCAGGCGGGCCGTCACGTGGGAGAAGCCGACGCAGCCGGCTTCGGCCAATTCGCTCATCTCGGTGAGCTCCTTGCCTTCCAGCTTGCGCGTCAATGCTCCGACGGGATAAACGTGAGCCAGGTTGAGCAGCTTGGCACGATGCTTAAGCATTTCCACCAGACCGGGCTCATCCAGGACGGGATCGGTATCGGGCGGGCATGCCAGGCTGGTCACGCCGCCGGCGACCGCGGCCCGCAGTTCGCTTTTCAACGTGGCCTTGTACTCGAAGCCGGGTTCGCGCAGGCGGGCCGAAACGTCGACCAAGCCTGGGGCTACGACCAAGTTGGTGGCATCGATAGTGGCGTTGGGGTGAAAATCGGCCGGCGCATCGCCCACCGCCACCACCTTGCCGGCAGCAACGTAGACATCGCGCACCGCATCGATATTGTTCTTGTGGTCGATCAATCGACCGTTCTTGATCAGGATCTTCATTCTTCTGTATTCCCGGCGAGGATGCTCATCACGGCCATGCGAACCGCAATCCCGTAGGTCACTTGCGGCAGGATCACGGATTGCGCACCGTCGGCCACGGCAGAATCGATTTCCACGCCGCGGTTCATGGGGCCGGGGTGCATGACGATGGCGTCGGGCTTGGCGAGCGCGAGTTTTTCCTGCGTCAGGCCGTAGCACTTGAAGTATTCCTGCGCCGACGGCAACAAGGCGCCGTTCATGCGCTCGTTCTGCAAGCGCAGCATCATCACCACGTCCACATCTTTCAAACCGGCGTTCATGTCGTGGTAGACCTGCACGCCCAGACGCTCCACGTCGTGAGGCAGCAGCGTCTTGGGGGCGATCACGCGCACTTCAGGCACGCCCAGCGTGGTCAGAGCGTGAATTTCCGAACGGGCCACGCGTGAATGCAGCACGTCGCCGACGATTGCGATGCGCAGGTTGTGCATGTCCGGCTTGTAGCGGCGGATGGTGAACACGTCCAGCAAGCCTTGCGTAGGGTGGGCATGGCGGCCGTCGCCGGCGTTGATGACGCGGATATGCGGCGCCACATGGCGGGCAATGAAGTGCGCCGCCCCGGATTGCGCATGACGGATGACGAACATGTCCGCATGCATGGCGATGAGGTTATCTACGGTGTCGAGGATGGTCTCGCCCTTGGATTGCGAGGACGTATTGACGTTGAGGTTGATCACGTCGGCCGAGAGCCGCTTGGCCGCGATCTCGAAGGTGGTCCGGGTGCGCGTGCTGTTCTCGAAGAAGATGTTGCACACCGTCTTGCCGCGTAACAGCGGGACTTTCTTGACCTCGCGCTCGGCCACGCCAACAAAGGATTCGGCGGTATCGAGGATCTGGTTGAGGATGGCTTTCGGTAGCCCTTCGATGGAGAGCAGGTGTTTTAATTCGCCGTTTTTAGTGAGCTGCGGATTGTTCATGCGGCCTCATGGAGTTTCAAGCTAAGGGTGCCGTGCTCGTCGCGCAGCAGGTGGAGATTTTGTTGGGGTTGCAACGGGATATGCGCGCCGACGATTTGCGCCTCGATAGGCAACTCGCGCCCGCCGCGATCCACCAGCGCGGCCAGGGTGACCTTCCCGGGACGGCCGTAGTCGAATAGTTCGTTCATTGCCGCCCGCACCGTACGGCCGGTAAACAGCACGTCGTCCACCAGCACGATGGGACGCTCTTCGACGTCGAAGGGGATATCCGACGGCTTGATCTGCGGATGCAGGCCGATGCGGCTGAAATCGTCGCGATAAAAGGAAATGTCCAGCGTGCCGAGATCGACGTTCTTGCCGTAGAGCTTCTGGATGCGCTGCGCCAGCCAGGCGCCGCCGCTATGGATACCGACCAGCGCCGCGCCCTCGTCCAGAAGGGGGCGCACCTGGTCGGCCAGGGACAGGATCAGCTGTTCCGCGTCAGGCAAGTTCATGAGGTTGCATATCGAAATAGGATTGAAGAATGCGTTGCGCTGCCACTTGGTCCAGCATCGCTTTCTGGTTGCGGCCACGGATACCGAGTTCGTTGAGGGTTTGACTGGCCTCGGCCGAACTCAGGCGCTCGTCGATCATGGCAGTAGGCAGGCTGAAACGCCCTTCCAGGCGACGCGCAAATTTACGCGATAGCCGGGTCAACTCGTGCTCGGTACCGTCGAGATGCATGGGCAGGCCGACGACCAAGCGAGCGGGTTTCCATTCGGAAATGAGTTCGGCGATGGCGGCAAACTTGAGATCGTTGCCTTCGCCGGCAATGGTTTGCAAAGGATGCGCGATGCCGATTTCCAGATCGCCGACTGCGACGCCGATGCGTTTTTCGCCGAAATCAAAGGCCAAGACGGCGCCGTTCACAAAGAGGCCCCGGGCAACCTATGCATGTCCCGCAAATTCCGACAGCGTTGCGAAATCCACCCCCAGCAGCCCCATGGCTGCGACTAGCTTTTCTTCGGCCGGCAGGTCGAAAATGATACCTTCGCTCGCCTGCACGGTCAGCCAGGCGTTTTGGGAAATCTCTTGTTCCAGCTGGCCGGGCGACCAGCCGGTGTAGCCCAGGCTCACCAGCATTTTTTCCGGACCTTCGCCGCGCGCCGCGGCTTCTAGTACATCCTTGGAGGTGGTAAGCGCCGTTTCGCCGGTCACGGCGATGGTGGATTGCCAATCGCCCACGGGCTGGTGCAGCACGAAACCGCGATCGACTTGCACCGGGCCGCCGAAGTGCACAGGATTGCCGCCCAGTTCCTTGTTTTGCAGCTCGATGCTGATCTGCTCGAACAGGTCGTCGAGCTTCATGTCGATGGGGCGGTTGATGACGATGCCGAGCGCGCCGTTTTCGTTGTGCTCGCAGACGTAGGTGACGGATTTGGCAAAATTGGGATCGACCATGGCGGGCATGGCAATCAGGAAATGTCCGGTGAGGTTGACGTTTTCCATGGGGCGATTATCTCACTTTTCCAGATACCCACAAACTTCCAACCCAAAGCCCGTCATGCTCGGCATTTTGCGCGGTACGGCGAGGAGGCGCATTTTCTTAACGCCGACGTCCAGCAGAATCTGCGAGCCGATGCCGTAGTCACGTAAATCCTGCTTGAAACGCACGGGCTCGTTGGCAAAACGGATGCGGTCGATCAACTGCTGACCGTCTTCGTTGCGACGCAGCAGGACGATCACGCCGCAGCCGGCTTCGTTGATGGCCTCCATTGCCCGCGGCACGCTCCAGGCGTGGGTTTGGCTGTCGTGGTCCAGCAAATCGAAAACTGACAAAGGTTCGTGAACGCGAACCAAGGTTTCCTCATCCGGCTTGGGTTCCCCTTTGATCAGCGCGAGGTGTGTCTCGTTGGCGGTCTTATCGCTATAGGCGATCAGTTTGAATTCGCCATACGGTGTATTGACCATGCGTTCGGCGGCGCGTTCCACCAGATGCTCGGTCTGGCTACGGTAATGGATGAGGTCGGCAATCGTGCCGATCTTGAGGCCGTGCTTTTCGGCGAACACCAGCAGGTCGGGCAGGCGCGCCATGGTGCCATCATCCTTGAGGATCTCGCAGATCACCGCGGCCGGCTCCAGCCCGGCCATTTGGGCGAGATCGCAACCGGCTTCGGTATGTCCGGCGCGCACCAGCACGCCGCCGCTCTGGGCGATCAATGGAAACACATGACCAGGGCTGACGATATCGCTCGCCTTGGCGTTCTTGGCGACGGCGACTTCAATAGTCTTGGCACGGTCGCCGGCGGAAATCCCCGTGGTGACGCCGACCGCAGCCTCGATGGAAGCCGTGAAATTGGTCCCCATCTTGGTGCCGTTGCGCTGCACCATGGGCGTGAGGTTGAGCTGGCGGCAGCGTGCCTCGGTCAACGTCAGGCAAATCAGGCCGCGGCCGTGGGTGGCCATGAAATTGATGTGTTCGGGGGTAACGAATTGAGCGGCGAATACGAGGTCGCCTTCGTTTTCGCGGTCTTCCTCGTCCACCAGCACCACCATCTTTCCGGCACGGATATCCTCGACGATCTCACGGATCGGGCTAATGGCGGTCATGCGCTTTCCTGCTCCCACTGCTGCATGCGATCGACGTAGCGGGCAATGAGATCGACTTCGAGATTCACTGGACTGCCAGGCTTGAGATGCTTAAGGGTAGTGACTTCCAGCGTGTGCGGGATGAGGTTAATGGTGAATTCGTCGCGTTCGACCGTATTGACGGTAAGACTGACGCCGTTGATCGTGATCGAGCCCTTGGTAGACACATAGCGCGACAAGGCATGCGGTGCACGGATCGCCAGCAATTTGCAATCACCCACGTCGTCGAAGCGCGTCACCTCGCCGATGCCGTCCACGTGTCCGCTGACGAGATGCCCGCCTAGCCGGTCTGCCAGACGTAAGGCTTTTTCCAGGTTGACCTCGCCAGGGGCGCTTAACCCGGTGGCACAGCGCAGCGTTTCTGCCGACACATGCACCTGGAAAGAGTTTGCATCGTATTCCACCGCGGTAAGGCATACCCCATTGACGGCGATGCTATCGCCTTGCATGACGTCTGCCATATCCAGTCCGCCGCACGCGATCGTGAGACGAACATCACCGCCATGCGGCTCGACTTTTTCTATGCGGCCCAAGGCCTGAACGATTCCGGTAAACATGACGGCATTTTAACAGACAGCATCCGTCTTTTCAGGCCATAAAACGCGTGATAATCCGCAGAATTATCAAACGCCAACTCCAAAATCAGCCCCACCCCAGGTGTTCGTAAAAAAACAAAAAGGCCAAACCGAAAGGCTTGGCCTTGTATCTGAGGAATCACCTCAAAGCATGCTGACTATCCAGGCGGTAATAAGCCCGCCCAAAACCCCGATCAGCACAAAAATGAAATACCAGGCCTCATGGGGTACAGGCTCCGGCCCATAGGTATGCTGGTTCGACATCTTCCACTCCCTCCTTTAAATAAAGATTTACGAGGAAATACAAGCTGTTGCCCAACCATACCAACCAAACCAGACCTTATTTTCAATAAGGCCTAATCAGGATTTAAGTCCTTGAATCCATTCCTCATAAACACGTGCCGCCACGCTATTCAATTTTGGCAGGTGAGCCGGCATTTGCTCGAACACGGTCTCTGGCTTTTGCACACCTGGACTCGCGGCCGAGGACTGGATTTCATCGATGCCAATGTCGCACCATTCGCGGATCATAGGCTCCGTCATTTCGATATGGCATTGAAAACCCAGGTGTTTGCCGAGCGAGAACGCCTGGTTGTCGCAATAATCGCTGGCAAGAATGCGGGTTGCGCGCTCGGGAATCGTGAACGTCTCGCCGTGCCAATGGAAACCGGTAAAAGCCTGCATATCGCCGAACCAACGGCGCGCTTCGGCATTATCAGCCGCTTTCAGCACACCCCAGCCGATTTCCTTGACCGGATTGCGCCCGACACTGCCGCCCAAGGCTTTGGACATGAGTTGGCCGCCCAGGCAATGCCCCAGGACGGGGATATCCGCTGCAACTGCGCTCCGAATCAGCGCGAGTACAGGGGGAATCCAGGGCAGATCATCGTTCACGCTCATGGGGCCGCCCATGAACACCAGGCCGCTGAACGCTTCGACAGAATCAGGCAACGCATCGCCCTCGTCGATGCAGATCAACTGCCAGGGAATATTGCGTTGATCGAGAAAAGTGGCGAGATGGCCGGGACCTTCGGTGCGTGCATGACGAAAAATGGCGATGGGTTTCATGGTCGATGGATGCGCTTGCGTTGTGGTTGGGAAGACTTGCCGTAATGAGATTTTGGCTGAAGTTTGGGAGCAATGGGCGTGCCAATCTGGCGCCACTCCCCCGGTTGCAAGCCGTCGAGCTTATGCTCGCCGATAGCGCCACGGATCAGGCGGAGCGTGGGAAAGCCGATAATGGCGGTCATCCGACGCACCTGACGGTTCTTGCCTTCTGAAATAATGACTTCGAGCCAAGTAGTAGGGATGGCCTTGCGTTCGCGGATCGGGGGCACGCGTTCCCACAATCCAGACGGTTCGTCGATAACACGTACCTTGGCAGGCTGGGTTACAAAATCGCCCAGATCGACACCTTTTCGTAATGGGGCCAAGTCATCATCCGAAGGCGCGCCTTCGACCTGCACCCAATAGGTTTTAGGCTGCTTGTGCTTGGGATCGGAAAGCCGATGTTGCAAGGCGCCGTCATCGGTTAAAATAAGCAATCCCTCGCTGTCGGTATCAAGCCGTCCCGCCGCATAGACCCCAGGAATCGTAATGTAATCCTTGAGCGTCGGGTGCGTTTCGTGCTTACTGAATTGGCAGATGACCCCGTAGGGTTTATTGAACAGGATTAGCATCCAGGAGTTTTTGAAATAATGTCGCAAAAAATCAGCGTGCCCGCGAATGGGCAAAAAATCACGGTCAACGCCGATAACACGCTCAACGTGCCGGATTGCCCGATTATCCCATTTATCGAGGGCGACGGCATCGGTGTGGATATTACGCCACCGATGAAGCGCGTGGTGGATGCGGCAGTCGAAAAAGCTTACGGCGGCAAGCGCTCCATCTCCTGGATGGAAGTCTACGCAGGTGAGAAGTCGCTTGGCGTCTACGGCGAAAACATCTGGCTGCCGGAAGAAACCATGCAGGCGGTTAAAGATTACGTAATCTCCATCAAGGGCCCCCTGACCACGCCGGTCGGTGGCGGTATCCGCTCGCTCAACGTCACCCTGCGCCAGGAGCTCGACCTCTACGTTTGCTTGCGTCCGGTGCAGTATTTCAACGGCGTGCCCAGCCCGGTCAAGCATCCGGAAAAGACCGACATGGTGATCTTCCGCGAGAACACCGAGGACATCTACGCCGGTATCGAATGGGCGGCAGGTACGGCGGAAGTCAAGAAGGTGGTGGATTTCCTCTCCGACATGGGCGTTCGCAAGAAAATCCGCTTCCCGGAATCTTCCGCCATCGGCATCAAGCCTGTCTCCGTGGACGGCAGCAAACGACTGATCCGCAAGGCCATCCAATACGCCATCGACAATGGCCGCAAGTCACTGACCATTGTCCACAAAGGCAACATCATGAAGTTCACCGAAGGCGGCTTCAAGAGCTGGGGCTACGATCTGGCCAAGGAAGAGTTCGGCGCGGTGGAGATCGATGGCGGCCCATGGTGCAAGCTGGAAAACGGCCTGATCATCAAGGATTGCATCGCCGACGCCTTCTTGCAGGAAATCCTGCTGCACCCGGAAGACCACGACGTGGTGGCGACACTCAACCTCAACGGCGACTATGTGTCCGATGCATTGGCCGCGCAGGTAGGCGGCATCGGCATTGCCCCCGGCGCCAACTTGTCCGACACCATCGCCATGTTCGAAGCCACGCACGGCACTGCACCTAAGATCGCCGGCAAGGATATCGCCAATCCCTCCTCGCTCATCCTCTCCGCCGAGATGATGCTACGTCACATGGGGTGGACCGAAGCTGCCGACCTGGTGCTCAAGGGCGTGGGCAAAGCCATCGAATCCAAGCGCGTTACTTACGACTTCTCCAGCCAAATGGAGGGCGCGACCCAGGTATCGTGCTCGCAGTTCGGCGAAGAGATCGTCGCCAATATGTAATGAGGTTTCCGGCTGCCCATCCGCGTGGGCAGCCGGCCCATCCAGAAGCGCCTGCAAAGCCGCCAGTCCTTTGACAAATGCTGGACCGGCGTGCATTATTCAAGGCACCAAAAATCAAGACCTTGATCGCCTAAATCACCTCTCGCATGGCCGCGAATAGCTCACCGATCAAACTAGGAGGCCTCGCTCGCATCCTGGTTCAAGAAAAACTTCTCCCAGAAGAAGAGGCAGAAGCCATCCAGAAGCAGGCCAACGCCCAGAGCCTGCCGTTTGTGGCCCAAGTGATTTCTAGCAAGAAACTGAGTGCCTTGCAGATTGCCGAGACGGCAGCAGCGGCTTTCGGCTTTCCACTTTTCGACCTCAACAGCATTAATCCAGACTTCATTCCGACCAGTGTCGATGTGAAGCTGTTGCAGGCTTCACGGGTGCTGGCATTGCAGCAGCGCGGGAATACGCTGTTTGTAGGTCTCTCCGATCCAACCAACCTGCACGCGTTGGATGATCTTAAATTCCAGACCGGAATGGCATTGTCGCCGGTGGTGGTCGAGGACGACAAACTGACCAAGCTGCTGGAGAAAGTCGTCGAACAGCGCGACTCCAGCCTCAAATCGCTGGATCTAGGCGACGATATCGACCTCGATATCAAATCCGAAACCGAGGCCGAACCTGAAGCTAATACAGCCGAGATCGACGATGCGCCGGTAGTCAAATACATTCAGAAGATGCTGTTGGATGCGATCAACATGGGCGCATCCGACTTGCACTTCGAGCCTTACGAAAAGTTTTACCGCGTTCGCTATCGCGTGGACGGCGTACTGCGTGAAATCGCCCAGCCGCCGCTCGCAATCAAAGAAAAGATCGCCTCGCGCATCAAGGTGATTTCCAGCCTAGATATCGCTGAGAAACGCGTGCCGCAAGACGGCCGCATGAAACTGGTGCTCTCGAAGAACCGCACCATCGATTTCCGGGTGAGCACACTGCCTTGCGTCAACGGCGAAAAAATCGTGATGCGTATTCTCGACCCGACCAGTGCCACTTTAGGCATTGAAGCACTAGGCTACGAGCCGGATCAGAAAGAAGCGCTGCTACACGCCGTCAGCCGCCCCTACGGCCTGGTGCTGGTCACCGGCCCGACCGGATCGGGCAAGACGGTATCGCTCTACACCTGCCTCAACATCCTGAACAATCCAGGCGTCAACATTTCTACTGCCGAAGACCCGGCAGAAATTCCGCTGCCGGGCATCAACCAGGTCAACGTCAACGAAAAACAAGGCCTCACCTTCGCTGCCGCATTGAAATCCTTCCTGCGTCAGGATCCGGATATCATCATGATCGGCGAAATCCGCGACTTAGAAACCGCCGACATGGCGATCAAGGCTGCATCGACCGGCCACATGGTGCTATCGACGCTGCATACCAACGATGCGCCTTCCACGCTCACTCGTCTCGTGAACATGGGGGTTGCCCCGTTCAACATCGCTTCAGCCGTAAGTCTGATCACAGCCCAGCGTCTGGCGCGCCGCCTGTGCAAAAACTGCAAAGAACCGCTCGACCTGCCCAAGGAAGCCTTGCTGCAAGCCGGCTTCAAGGAAGAAGAACTGGATGGAACGTGGCACCCGTACGGCCCCAAGGAAGGCGGTTGCGAATTGTGCAATGGCGGCTACAAGGGCCGCGTGGGGATTTACCAAGTAATGCCGATCAGCGATGAAATGAGCCGTATCATCATGAAGAACGGGACAGCTCACGACATCGCCGACCAGGCGCAACGCGAAGGTATTCGCGACTTGCGCCAGTCCGGTTTATTAAAAGTCAAACAGGGATTGACCTCCTTAGCCGAGGTCGAAAGCTGTACCAATGAATAACGCTGCCGTTTAACCGGCCGGCACCGGGGGAATACATGGGTCAAAGTGCTGCTAAAGAAGCCGTCTTCGTCTGGGAAGGAACGGACAAGAAAGGCAAGAAACTCAAGGGTGAAATGAAGGCCAGCGGCCAGGGCTTCGTCAACGCCTCGCTACGCCGCCAGGGCATCACTGTTACCAAGATCAAGAAGCAAAGCGCTTTTAGCAAAGCCGGCGGCAAGGTCACGGCCAAGGACGTCACCCTGTTTACGCGCCAACTCGCCACCATGATGAAGGCCGGCGTTCCGTTGCTGCAAGCCTTCGACATCGTGGGCAAGGGTCACAGCAACCCGGCTGTTTCCAAGCTGCTCGCAGACATTAAGGCCGACGTGGAAACCGGTAGCAGCCTGAGCCAGTCGTTCCGCAAGTACCCGCTTTACTTCGACAACCTGTACTGCAACCTGGTCAACGCCGGCGAACAGGCCGGTATTCTCGATTCCCTGCTGGATCGCCTGGCTACCTACATGGAAAAGACCCAGGCCATCATCGGCAAGATCAAGTCCGCGCTGTTCTATCCGATCTCCATCATCGTGGTGGCCTTCGTTATCACCGCCATCATCATGATTTTCGTGATCCCGGCTTTCAAGGAGTTGTTCTCCAGCTTCGGTGCCGACCTGCCTGCGCCCACCTTGATTGTCATGGCGATTTCCGACTTTTTCGTCAGATACTGGTGGGCGATTTTCGGCACCATCGGCGGCGGCATCTGGTTCTTCTTCTACACATGGAAGCGCTCGGAAAAGATGCAGGACGTCATGGACCGACTGCTGCTCAAGCTGCCGGTGTTCGGCCATGTCATCCGCATTGCCACCATCGCCCGCTTCGCCCGCACCTTGTCCACAATGTTCGCCGCCGGCGTACCGCTGGTCGATTCTCTTGATTCCGTGGCCGGCGCAGCGGGCAATCGCGTGTATTTCGACGCCACCAAGCGCATCCAGAGCGAAGTCAGCACCGGTACCAGCCTGACTGTTGCCATGCAAAACACCGAAGTCTTCCCCAACATGGTGCTGCAAATGGTTGCCATCGGCGAAGAATCCGGTGCGCTGGACTCCATGCTAAGCAAGGTTGCGGACTTCTACGAACAGGAAGTGGATGACGCAGTGGAAGCGCTCTCCAGCCTCATGGAACCGATGATCATGGTCGTACTGGGTACGCTGATCGGGGGCTTGGTTATCGCCATGTACCTGCCGATCTTCAAGATGGGTCAAGTGGTTTAAGCCCAGACCAGCGACAGCCGTAAAAACAAAGGCGGCAAGCTGAACACCAGCTTGCCGCCTTTTCTTTTGCGCTCCC
This sequence comes from Novimethylophilus kurashikiensis, assembly GCF_003112435.1. GTDB lineage: Bacteria > Pseudomonadota > Gammaproteobacteria > Burkholderiales > Methylophilaceae > Novimethylophilus > Novimethylophilus kurashikiensis. Next base: position 152,618 of record NZ_BDOQ01000019.1, on the reverse strand, counting down.
AGCAGTTTTACTTGCCGCCGTTCAAGGCCTTCTCAATGTCCTTGCTTGGATAGGCCCCAAGCATGCGCCGACCGTCTGCAAAAATCAGCGTAGGCGTACTGCTCACGCCCAGCTTGCGACCCAGTTCTGCATTTTTTTCCAGCGGCGTATCGCAGCTGGTATTCGATTTATCGATCTGCCCCTTGAACATCCAATCGTTCCACGCCTTGGTGCGGTCGGCCGAACACCAGATGGCCTTGGCCTTGTTGCCGGCATCCGGGTGCAAGCCCTCCAACGGATAAAGGAACGTGTAGATGGTCACATCGGTGAGCGGCGCCAGCTCCTGCACTTCAAGCTTCTTGCAGTACGGGCAATCAGGATCGGAGAACACCACCACCTTGCGGCTACCATTGCCGCGCACCACCTTGATGGCCTGGTCCAAAGGCAACGACTTGAAATCGACACGCGTGAGATCCTCCATGCGGCTGGAGGTGAGGTCTTTCTTGGTCTTGGTGTCGATCAAGCGACCTTCCGCGATGAAGAAAGAAAAGTTCTCGTCGGTATAGACGATCTGCCCCTCTAGAAAAACCTCGTACAAACCGGGATACGGCGTCTTGGCAACGCTATCCACCTTGACCTTGGGATACGCTGTTTGAATGGCCTTACGAATGGAAGCTTCGTCGGCGAAAGTTGCCGCCGTCACGCTCATGAGGGCTGCCGCGGCAATGATTTTTTTAAGCATGAATTTCCTTTTAAGCAATGGCGTGCGCCATGAGTTGGCGCTTGAGTGGAGTAATTTTATCGACCAGGCCCAAGCCGGTATTACGCAGCCAGGACAGGGACGGACTATCGTTATTGAACAAGCGCTGCAAGCCTGTAGTGACAGCCTGCATCGCCAGAATATCGGCCTGGCGTGAGCGCTCGAAGCGACGTAACAACAGAGCATCGCCAAGATCGCGCCGCCCATGTTGCAACAGTACTTCCGCCAAGGCCTGCACGTCTCGGAACCCCAGGTTGGCCCCCTGGCCAGATAGCGGATGCACCAAGTGCGCAGCATCGCCTACCAAGGCCAGTCGCTGGCCGATCATGGCTTCATTGCGCTGCAAACGCAGTGGGAAAGCAGCCGGCGGCGTAATCAGTTGCAACGTGCCCAATGCATGGTGCCCAGCTGCTGCAACCGTTTCGCAAAATGCGAGCTGGTCGAGCTGCAGCAAAGCTTGGGCCCGCGTCTCGAACGCAGACCAGACGATGGAAATACGGTCGCCCGGCAAGGGCAGCCAGGCCAGGATACCGTCTTCTAGGAACCATTGCCGGGCCACATTGCCATGCGGTTTTTCTGTCTTGAAATTGGCCACCACGCCGAGTTGGCCGTAAGGCATAGTATTGACCTGAATACCCGCTTGCTGGCGCATCCATGAACCGCTGCCGTCAGCACCCACAGCCAGCGCCGCTTTCAATGTGCGCCCATCATCAAGATCAAGCATAGCGGCAGAGTCAGTCAGGGTCAGCGCGGCACATTGCGCGGGACAAACCAGTTCCACGGTGGATTGTTCTTGCAAGGCGCGATGCATGGCATCCTGCATCAAGCGGCTTTCGACGATGAAACCGAGCTCCGGCACGCCGATATCGTACGGGTCGAAACCTAGCTTGGCGTCCCCATTGTCGCCCCACACTGCCATGGCATGGATGGGGGCGATACGGTCCGTATCCATGGTTTCCCACACGCCCAGGCGCCTCAGAAAATCAACGTTGCCCGGGGTAATAGCGTAAATACGCGGGTCCCAGCTTTCGTCCTGCGGCAAAGGCTGAGGCTGGGTACGTTCCACCAGCGCCACTTGCAATCCGCCTTGCCCCAAAGACAAGGCCAGCGCACTGCCGGCCAAACCACCGCCTACGACGATCACATCGTAATTTTTTGCTTCGCCGCTCATCCCTTCGCTCCCAGGCTCATTTTGCGCACCACGAATTGGCGTGCGGGATTGCATAAATCCAACGCCGCCAATGCCGCACCGCGGACGTGGCCCAGGGCGGGCCAATCGTTTGAAAAAGTGCGTACCAGAAAATCGGTAAAGAACATGCCACCTTCGGTATCGGGACGGCGCGTGGCAACGTATTCGGCCAACATTTTGTCTCCGCCGAGTTCTTGCGGCGAGTAGGAACGAATGACGTTCGCCAGTTCCCAGGCGTCCCGCAGCCCTAGATTGAACCCCTGCCCCGCAACCGGATGCAGGGTTTGCGCGGCATTGCCGATAACAGCGAGATGTGGTGCAGTATTGGGCTGCATGCGGGCCAGCTTCAGCGGATAAGCTGCCCGACCCGAGACTGAGGTGAAATGTCCGACGCGGTCGCCGAAATGGGCATGCAGTTCCTGCAGAAAATCGGTTTCATTGAGTGCCACGAGTCGCTCGGCTGCCTCCGGTGCTACCGTCCATACCAAAGCAAAACCGCGCACCCCCCAAGGCAACAAGGCCACCGGGCCGTTGGACGTAAAACGTTCATAGGCTACCCCACCGTGCGCTTGCTCTGCCTGCACCATGGCGACCACGGCACTTTGGCCGTACTCGCGGATATTGCGCGACAAGCCAGGAACCGAATCCAGGCTGCGCCCGCCATCGGCAACGACAGCTAGAGAGGCCTCAACGGTGTGCTCACTTCCATTTTTTTCATACCCAACACGGCAGCCATCGTTACCCGGTTGCAAGCTGTTTGCTTGCGCGCCGCGCATGACCTCGATGCCTACAGCTTGTAAGCGAGCATCGATAGATGCCGCCAACTCGGCAAAACCGACTACGTAGCCGAGCTCCGTGCGGCCCATTTCCTCACTGCGAAGTACGGTGCGGCCGAAGCGCTTTTTTTGCGTGATATGGATGGTGCGGATAGCTGTAGCATGAGGAGCAAGGTTTTCCCAAACACCTAGACGCTGCAGGATGATACGACTCCCCTCGGACAAGGCAATGGCGCGGGGGTCAGCTCCCGTTTCCGGCTGTGATCGGGCTTCGAGCACCTGTACGCGAAGGCCACTCCCGGCCAATCCCAATGCCAGCGTTCCTCCGACTGGGCCACCGCCGACGACCAGCACATCCGCCGTTTCACTCATGCCGCATGACCTCCTCGATCTCTGCCACGGTCTTAGGCGCTGTGGTGTACACATCGCACCCGTCCGCCGTAACCAGCACATCATCCTCGATACGGATGCCGATGCCGACCAATTCGTGTGGAACGCCTTCGCCCGGACGGATATACATCCCCGGCTCCACCGTGAGCGCCATGCCTGGCACCAGCGTTGTCCAGGCATCGCCTTCCTTGTATTCGCCGGCGTCGTGCACGTCAAGGCCCAGCCAGTGGCCGGTGCGGTGCATGTAAAAGCGCCGGTAATCGCCCGATTCCAGCACGCCTTCAACCGAACCTTGCAACAGCTTGAGATCGATCATCCCTTGCGCCAGCACCTTGAGCGCAGCGTCGTGCGGATCCATGAAATGGTTGCCCGGCTTGGTCGCTTCGATCGCGGCCGCTTGTGCGGCCAGCACGATTTCGTAGACATCGCGCTGTGCCGGCGTAAACCGGCCGCCGACCGGGAAAGTACGGGTAATGTCGGCGGCATAGCCCTCGACCTCGCAGCCGGCGTCGATCAGCACCAGGGTGTTGTCGTTGAGCAATTTGTCGTTGCTGACGTAATGCAGCACGCAGGCATTGGCACCGCCCGCCACAATCGGCGTGTAGGCATGGGCATCGCCGCCGCGACGGCGGAATTCGTAGGTCAGCTCGGCTTCCAGTTCGTATTCCGCCATTCCCGGACGACAGGCGCGCATGGCCTGAGCATGGCCTGCGGAAGAAATCGCTGCGGCGCGCTTCATGGCGTCGATTTCTGCGCCGTCCTTGATGAGTCGCATGACATCGAGCCGCGCGCGCAAATCCCGAATTTCCGTAGGGGCCCGTTTGCCTGCACGACTCTGGGCGCGAACGGCATTGAGGGCACGCGTCATGCGGTTATCCCAGACCTCGTCGTGGCCCAGTGAATACCAGAGCGCGCTCTTGTCGGCGAGGAGTTGAGGCAGTTTTTCTTCCAGTTGCTCAATGGGATATGCCTCGTCGAAGCCGAATTCCGATCGTGCACCTTCGGGGCCGTATCGATAGCCGTCCCAGATTTCGCGTTCTTCGTTCTTGTCGCGGCAGAACAGGATGCTGCGTGGCTGCAGACCGCCGACCAGCACCAGCACGGCTTCGGGCTCGGGGAAGCCGGTGAGATACCAGAAGTAGCTGTCGTAACGGTAAGGATAATGCGCGTCGCGATTGCGAATTTTTTCGGGCGCGGTCGGCAGGACGGCGACGCCGTCGCCCAAGGATTCGATCAAACGAGCGCGCCGGGCGCGGTAGGCTTCATGCTTCATTCAGGTTGCGATCCAGTTCTTCAAGACGTTGCGGGGTTCCCACATCGACCCAGCGGCCGCCGAAATATTCGCCCCCCACTTTGCCCGAACGCATGGCCTCACGCAATAAGGGGGCAAGCTTGGCTTTGCTGCCGCGGGTTACACCGAAAAATAGTTCAGGCCGATAAATCCCAATCCCGCTGAACGTGTGCATTTCCGGGCCTTGTTCGCTCACACACCGGCCCTCCAGCGCGAAATCGCCTCGCCCATTGTGCTCGGGGTTGTCCACGAGCACCAGCCAGGCCAGCTGATCCGCGCCGAGTTGGCCGTTTACTCGGGTGAAATCGTAATCGGTGTACACGTCGCCGTTGACCACCAGGAAAGGCTCATCGCCCAGCAGCGGTAACGCCTGGGCAATGCCGCCAGCGGTTTCCAATGCCTCGGGCTCAGGCGAATACTGGATGGACACGCCGAATTGCGCGCCGTTCCCCAGCGCCGCTTCAATCTGCTTACCCAAATGGGCATGATTGATGACCAGATCCCTGAACCCCGCCGCGGCCAGATGTTCGATATGCCAGACAATGAGCGGCTTTCCGCCGACTCTCAGCAGTGGCTTGGGCGTATGGTCGGTGAGCGGACGCATGCGTTCACCGCGGCCCGCCGCCAGGATCATGGCTTTCATCAGAAGGTGTATCCGGTCTCGTCCTGACGATTTTCAAGTTGATCAAGCAGTTTCAGCAGCAGCCCAAAGGCGTTGTAGCGCTGCGCGACCTTGCGCACGTATTCCATGAACCGCGGCGTGTCGGCGAGGTATTTAGGCTTGCCGTCACGGTAATTGATCCGCGCAAAAATTCCCAACACCTTGAAATGCCGCTGCATGCCCATCCATTCGAAATCGCGGTAAAACTCGCCAAAATCCTGGCTGACCGGCAAGCCGGCACGCTTGGCTTTTTCCCAGTAGCGCACGGCACCATCGAGCACACGCTCTTCTTCCCAGCTGATAAAGGCATCCTTGAACAGCGACACCACGTCGTAGCTGATTGGACCGTAAACAGCATCCTGGAAGTCGAGGATGCCCGGCGAAGGTGTGCTGACCATGAGATTGCGCGGCATGAAATCACGGTGAACATAAACTGAAGGTTGCGCGAGATTGCTTTTGATAAGCAAGGCAAACGCCGATTCGAGCACCTGCTTTTGCTTGTCGTCGAGTTCCATCCCCAAATGCCGGCCGACATACCACTCGGGGAACAGGTTGAGCTCGCGTCGCAATAGCGCTTCATCGTAGGCCGGAAGTACGTCAGGTTTGCTGGCAAGTTGCCATTGAATCAACGCATCAGTGGCATCGCGAAACATGCCATCGGCGTTGCTTTCATCGATGACATCAAGAAAAGTCTGCGTACCTAGGTCGCTCAAAAGCAAAAAGCCTTGCTCGAGATCCTGTGCGAGGATTTGCGGCGCATTGAGACCGATCTCGTGCAGCATACCAGCCACTTTGACGAAGGGCCGGCAATCTTCGTGCTGGGGCGGAGCATCCATGACGATCAAGGTACGACCATCGTCGAACTTAGCGCGGAAATATCGGCGGAAACTGGCGTCGGAGGATGCTGAGGTGAGTGAAAACGGCTGGCCCGGAAACAGGCTGGTCAGCCAACGCTCGAGTTGTTGCTGGCGTTGCAAAATTAATGTCCCTGAAAGTAGGTTCGTGGGTAATCGGCGCACAGCACCCCGGCTTGGAAGGAAAACCCTTTTAATTCCAGATGACGCCAAGGCAAGGCGGTTTTAGAGATTGCTTTATAGTAGAATCTGTGTGATTTTATCATCACAAAATACAAACTTGTCCGCCAATTTTCCGCCCATGTCGATCGCCCGCTCCACCACACTGGCCATGTTGTTTCTCTGTGGCGCAGGCTCTTCCGCCCACGCTGCCGAAACCGCTCCGGACAAGGGAACGACCACTATCGATGCGATGCGCCTGGAAATCTACATGGACCGCGAAATGCGTGCCTTCGGCGATGCCGAGATCAGCAAGGATGGGCAATACATCAAGGGCGATCGCATTTTCGTCAACACCATCAATGACGAAATCCATGCCGTCGGCAACGTCTTCGTCAAACAAGGGAATGCTACGGCAGAAGGCCCGGAACTTCGGATGAAAATGGAAGATCGCGAGGGCGAAATGCCTGAGCCCTCCTTCACTATTGGCGGAGATGGCGAACGCAAGGGACGCGGCAACGCCAGCACCATTATGTTCGAAGGCCCGACCAAGGAGCGCCTCAAAAGCGTGCGCTACACCACTTGCGAAGCCGGGGTGAACGATTGGTACATGCATGCCAATGAACTGGAAATCGACCACCATTCCGAAACAGCGACGGCGACAAACGCGTGGATTCAATTCAAGGGCATGCCTATTTTGTATACGCCCTGGATCGACTTCCCGTTCAGTAACGAGCGTGCCTCCGGCGTTCTGCTGCCAACATTCGGCAGCACCACGCGCAGCGGGTTTGAACTGGCTGTACCGTACTATCTGAATATCGCACCGGAAATGGATGCGACCATTACGCCGCGCTACATGAGCAAGCGTGGAACCCAAGTACAGGGCGAGTTCCGCTACTTGGATAGATCGAATCCTCACATCGTCAATACAGATCGTCTGGAATACCTACCCAACGATGATATGACCGGGCGAAGCCGCTACGCTATCAATTTACGCAACACCCATACTTTTGGAGGTGGTTGGTGGGGTAATCTGCAATTCGAGCGGGTTTCTGATGACACTTACTTCTCCGACATGTCCACTCGCATCGCCTTGACTAGCCGCGTCAACCTGCCGCAACAGGTCGATCTGCACTACGACAAGAACACGCTGACCAACGACTGGCACTTTACTCTGATGGCGCAACAGTATCAGACGCTGGATAAGGTTTCATACCCTTACCAGCGCTTACCTCAAATTGCGCTCAGTGGCTTCCAGGAATTAGGGCCCATCGACACCCGACTTTCAACCGAATTCGTTCGCTTCGACAAGAATAGTGCTGCGCCGATATCAGTGACCGGAGAACGGTATACGATCTACCCTACTGCTAGCCTGCCACTCCTTGCCTCCTATGGCTACATCACCCCAAAAGTCGGTCTACGCTATACCGGGTACAACCTGAACAATGCCGGCACAAGCTATGACTCCAAATCGACGGCTATCCCGACTTTCAGCCTAGATACCGGTCTTTATTTCGACCGCACCATGCGGGTCGTCAAGAATGTTTATACGCAAACGCTGGAGCCGCGGCTGTTCTACGTTTACATTCCCTATGAGAACCAGAATCGCCTGCCCATCTTCGATACGGGTCTAAGCGACCTCAACATATCTACCCTGTTTGCAGAAAACCAGTTCGTTGGGGGGGACCGGATCAACGATGCCAACCAAGTTACGCTGGCGCTCACCAGCCGTATGATCGACCAACGCACCGGAGTTCAGCGTCTGTCAGCTACCATTGGTGAACGTTTCTACTTCAACGATCCACGCGTTACCACCTGCTCTCCGGCCAACCCGACTGCTGCAGAATGCTCCAGTACCAACACCGTGCACTCGGACTTCTTAACAGCCGTCTCCGCCAAGCTGCTGAATGGCTGGAATGCCGATGCGGCGTGGCAATACAACACGGACAACAGTGAAACAGTACGTGCCAACATGGGGCTCCGCTACCAGCCTGAGCCGGGTAAAATCATGAACTTAGGCTATCGCTTCACGCGCGACCGCCTGGAACAAATCGACGTTTCCACCGAATGGCCGTTGGGAACCAACTGGTACGGCTTGGCTCGATTCAACTATTCTTTGCGCAACAATGCCTCCACCAATGACAAACGCGGCCCCATCGAGGCCTTGGCCGGCCTGGAATACAACGCCGGCTGCTGGCAGGCTCGTACCGTCGTTCACCGCTTGACCACCGCGACGACTACCGCTAACTATTCGATTTTCTTCCAGCTCGAGCTGACCGGCATGAGTTCCATCGGTTCTAATCCGCTGGACTTGTTGAAGCGCAGCATCCCTGGCTTTACCAACCCAGACCAGATTTCAAATACTGTCGAATAACATGAGATTCCTGCACGCCATCCTGATCGGCAGTTTATTGCTGCCGACACTTATTCCCGCGTCCTTCGCAGCGAGTAGCGACGATAAAGTCGTCCAGATCGATCGCATTATCGCCGTGGTCGATAACGACGTTATCACTCGCAGCGAACTGGATGACCGCCTGAAGATTGTCACCAAGCAGTTGCAACAGCAGGGTACGCCCATGCCGCCGCAGGAGGCTCTGGAAAAGCAACTGCTCGAGCGCATGATCGTCGACCGCTTGCAGCTGGCCTATGCGGGCCAAACCGGCTTGCGCGTGGACGATGCTCAACTGGACAAAACCATCGATCGCATCGCGGAGCAGAATAAGCTCAGCACAGCCGATTTCCGCAAGGCCCTGGAAGACGAGGGCATTCCGTTCAAGAAATTCCGCGAGGATATTCGCCGCGAAATCATCCTGGCGCGACTGCGCGAACGTGAGGTCGATAACCGCGTCACCGTGAGTGAAGCCGAAGTCGACAACCTGCTCACCACCCAGCAGGCACGCGGTTCGGAAGACGAACAAGTCGACATCTCCCATATCCTGATCCGCACGCCTGAACAAGCCTCCCCTGAAGAACTGCAAAAGCTACGCGCCAAGGCCGAGGATGTGCTCAAGAAACTGCAAGGCGGCGCCGATTTCGCCCAGATTTCCGCAGGCTTCTCCGATGCCCCTAACGCGCTCGAAGGCGGCAAGCTCGGCTGGAAAAAATTATCTGAGCTGCCGGACTTGTTCCAGGACCCGCTCAAGAAGCTCAAAGCGGGTGAAATCACGCAAATCCTGCGCAGCCCCAACGGCTTTCACATCCTCAAGATCAACGACAAGCGGGGCGATTCGGGCCCCATGGTCGTGCAGCAGACCCATGCACGTCACATCCTGGTCAAACCTAGCGAAGTGTTGTCGGACGCAGAAGCACAGCGACGCTTGACCGACCTCAAGGAACGGCTGGAGAACGGCGGCAATTTCGAAGAGCTAGCGCGCCAGTACTCCGAAGACGGCACCGCCAGCAAGGGTGGAGACCTCGGTTGGCTGAATCCTGGCGATACCGTCCCTGAATTCGAGAAAGCCATGGATGCGCTGCAACCCGGCCAAGTCAGCGACCCTGTTCGCTCGCCTTTCGGCTGGCACTTGATCCAAGTGATCGAGCGCCGCAGCCAGGATATGAGCAAGGATTCAGCTCGTTTGAAAGCTCGCCAGGAAATCAAGGCGCGCAAGGCTGACGAAGCCTATCAAGACTGGATTCGCGAACTGCGCGACCGCGCTTATGTCGAATACCGCCTGGAAGACAAGGATTAAGGGAGTATCCGGGCAGCTTGACGGCTGCCCGTGAACCAACCATGAGCCTTCCCCGCATTGCCATTACCGCCGGCGAACCCGCAGGCATCGGCCCCGATTTATGTGTGATGCTAGCCCAGCATGTTATCGATGCCGACCTCACCATTATCGCCGACCACTCTCTGATCGAAGCTCGAGCCGAACAAATCGGTTTGCCTTTGGGCAACCTCAATATCGAGCACGTTCCGCTCCAAACGCCTGCAGCTCCCGGCAAACTCGATGCCGCCAACAGCTCCTACGTGCTTCAAACCTTGCGCCGCGCCGTTGAAGGTTGCCTGTCTGGTGAATTCGATGCCATGGTCACGGCACCCGTGCACAAGGGCGTGATCAACGATGCCGGCATTGCCTTTACCGGTCATACCGAATTCCTCGCCGAACTCACCAATACGCCGCAAGTCGTGATGATGCTGGTCGGCGGCGGCATGCGCGTAGCGTTGATCACCATACACATGGCCTTGCGCCAAGTCCCCGACGCCATTACCCGACCGGGACTAGAGAGCATCATCCGGATCCTGCACCACGATTTGGTTGAACGCTTCGGCATTAGCCAACCGCGGATTTTCGTCGCCGGTCTCAACCCGCACGCCGGGGAAGACGGTTACCTGGGCCGGGAGGAAATCGAAGTCATCACGCCCGTCCTCGAAAAATTGCGAGGCGAAGGGATGAACCTGTCAGGGCCGCTGCCTGCCGATACCATGTTCTCGCAGAAAAACCTGACCCAGGCCGATTGTTTTCTCGCCATGTACCACGACCAAGGCTTGGCGGTGCTCAAGCACGCCAGCTTCGGCGAGGGCGTCAACGTGACCTTGGGCATGCCCATTATCCGTACCTCGGTCGATCACGGCACGGCGCTCGACCTCGCCGGAACCGGCAAGGCCGATCCTGGCAGCCTGTTGACCGCCATTAACCTCGCCATCGAATTAGCCGCCAACAAAAAAGCAAGACTGTGAAACACATCCCCAAAAAACGCTTCGGGCAGAATTTCCTCAACGACCCTGACATCATCCGTGCGCTGGTCGAGGCGATCCGCCCGATGTCGGATGACCTTATGGTCGAGATCGGCCCCGGCCTGGGCGCACTGACGCAGCCGCTGATCAAGACGCTCAATCATCTCCACGCTGTGGAACTCGACCGCGACATCATCGAATGGATGAACGGCCATTATCCGGCGGGCAAGATCACCATCCACAATATCGATGCGCTGAAATTCGATTTCGCCAGCTTGGGCGAACGCATCCGCGTCGTCGGCAACCTGCCCTACAACATCTCCACGCCCATACTGTTTCATCTGCTGGACAACGTCGATCACATCGTGGACATGCATTTCATGCTGCAAAAAGAGGTGGTGGAACGCATGGTGGCCGAGCCCTCGACGCCGGAATACGGACGCTTGTCGGTCATGCTGCAATACCGCTTGCAGATGGTGTACCTCCTCACCGTACCGCCCGATGCCTTCGACCCGCCGCCCAAGGTGGAGTCCGCCTTCGTACGCGCTGTGCCGTTCGACGTGCTGCCCCACCCCGCCAAGGACGAGAAAGTGCTGTCCAGGGTGGTCACGGCAGCCTTCGCACAACGTCGCAAGACCTTGCGCAACACGCTCAAGGGCATCCTCGACGACGCCGGCTTTGCCGCGCTCGGCATCGACCCGCAGTTGCGGGCGGAAAATCTCGGCGTGGCGGAGTTCGTGGCGATAGCGAATCACGTCGCCTGATATAATCCGGCTAAAGCAAAACTACGAGAGGGTGCGGGGATCGCGCAGGCCCATCTCGCGTTAACCATTCAAAACTCACGACCCCTGTAGGGAGGGAAATACATGCGATTGATTCTGCTCGGCGCTCCCGGCGCCGGTAAAGGCACCCAGGCCAACCTCATCAAGGAAAAATTCGGCATTCCGCAAATCTCTACCGGCGACATGCTACGCGCCGCAGTGAAGGCCGGTACGCCGCTGGGTGTTGCCGCCAAGAAGGTGATGGACGCGGGCGGGTTGGTCTCCGACGACATCATCATCGGGCTGGTGAAGGAGCGTATCAAGGAAGCAGACTGCGCCAACGGTTTCCTGTTCGACGGATTCCCCCGCACCATTCCGCAAGCGGACGCCATGAAGGAAGCCGGCGTCAGTATCGACTACGTGGTTGAAATCGACGTGGACGATGCCGAGATCATCAAACGCATGAGCGGACGCCGCGTGCATCCTGCTTCCGGCCGTACCTATCACGTCGTCTTCAACCCGCCCAAGGTGGAAGGCAAGGACGACGCCACAGGCGAAGACCTGATCCAGCGCGACGACGACAAGGAAGAAACCGTGCAGAAGCGCCTGGAGGTGTATCACAGCCAGACCAAGCCGCTGGTGGACTATTACTCCAAGTGTGCAAACAGCGGCCAACCCGGTGCACCCAAGCACGTCAAGATCGCCGGCGTCGGCTCGGTGGAAGCTATCCGCGATCAGATTTTCGCGGCGCTAAAATAAAACGGAACCTCCAATTCTAGGTGGATTGGAAACGAGAACAAGGCGCCCCGACGCAGACAGTGCTGTTAGCACGGCGAGGAAGGGGAAACGCCGTAATCGTTTTCAAGACGCCTAGAATTGCGTGCCTTTCTGGATGAATTCGATCTTATAGCCATCCGGATCTTCGATGAACGCGATTACGGTATTACCGTGCTTCATCGGCCCTGCCTCCCGCACTACCTTGCCGCCTGCCGCTTTCACCGCATCGCAGGCTTTATAAGCATCGTCCACTTCAAGAGCAATATGACCGAAGGCATTACCTAGGTCGTAGCTCTCGGTATCCCAGTTGTGCGTTAATTCAAGCACCGTATTCTCGCGCTCGTCGCCGTAGCCGACGAATGCCAGCGTGAACTTTCCATCCGGGTAATCCTGCTTGCGCAAGACCTTCATGCCCAGGATTTCGGTATAAAACTTGATGGAGCGGTCGAGATTGCCGACACGCAACATGGTATGCAGCATGCGCATGATATTTTCCTTTGGTGGCTAATTAATTGGCTATCTTACCGGATTCGCGCCAGCGTCGAAATCGCGGCAGAATAGTCCCATGTTTTTTCGACACTGGCGCCGCAAGCGCATTCTGCGCGATCACCTCATCCCACAAACTGCCTGGGAAACGACTGTTTCCAACCTGCCGCTATTGCATGGGCTGACCGAGGATGAACTCCTGCGTCTGCGCCAATTGGCGACGCTGTTCCTGCACGAAAAAAGCCTGGAGCCGGTAGAAGGGCTGCAACTCGACCACGCCATGCGCTACGACCTCGCAGCACAAACCGTGCTGCCTATCCTGAACCTGGGCATCGATTGGTACGACGGCTGGACATCGCTGGTGCTCTATCCCGACGAGTTCGCCACACGCCAGGACTGGATGGACGAGGCAGGCGTCGTGCACGCCCGGCGGGAAATCCGCAGCGGCGAAGCGTGGCAGATCGGGCCGGTGGTGCTTTCCTGGGCCGATGTGACGGCTTCCGGAGGTTGCGAAGGCTACAACGCCGTCATCCATGAAATGGCCCACAAGCTGGACATGAGCAACGGCGCGATGGACGGTTGCCCCCGGCTATCGGACGCCATGACGGCTGCAGCCTGGCGCCATGCCTTCAAGCCGGCCTACGAGGATTTTTGCCGCCGCGTGGATGACGGCGAGGAAACGCCGCTGGACCCTTATGCCGCGGAGGCGCCTGAAGAGTTCTTTGCCGTGATGAGCGAGTACTTCTTCGAATGGCCGGAGCTGCTGCACCAGGAATATCCCGCCGTGTACGAACAACTGGCGCAGTTTTACCGACAGGACACCTTGTGCCGTCTGGCCAGCCTGGCAGCTAGCTTTTCGTCGTAAGAATTTCGTACTTGTGCATCAACTCCGCCTTGCTCTCGCGAACGTCGGGGTCGGGAATGATGCAGTCGATAGGGCAGACTTCCACGCATTGCGGCGTGTCGTAATGCCCCACGCATTCGGTACATTTATGCGGGGTGATCTCGTAGATTTCCGCGCCTTGCGTGATGGCGCCGTTGGGGCACTCGGGCTCGCACACGTCGCAATTGATGCATTCGTCGGTAATCAGCAATGACATAACAAAACACTCAACTTTTCTTCAGGTCGCGGATTTTCGTCATAATCCGCTCGTGAATCAAGGGCGACACGAAGTTGCTCACGTCACCGCCCAGCACGGCTACTTCCCGCACCAGACTCGCGGAAACAAACATGTATTGCTCCGCCGGGGTGAGGAACAGCGTTTCGACCTCGGGATAGATCTTTCGGTTCATGCCGGCGAGCTGGAACTCGTATTCGAAGTCCGACACCGCCCGTAATCCACGCAACACCACCTGGGCATCCTGCTCTCGCGCGAACTGCATGAGCAAGCCGGAAAACCCTACGACGCGGACATTGTCGCAATCGGCCAATGCTGCGGCAGCCATTTCCACGCGCTCAGCCGGCGAAAAAAATGGGTTCTTTCCCGGGCTATCGGCCACCGCGACGATGACCTCTGGAAAGAGCTTGGAAGCGCGGCGAACGATGTCCTCATGGCCGCAGGTGATGGGATCGAAGGTTCCCGGATAGATGGCTTTACGCGTCATGCGCCGATTTTAGCAGGTGATAGTGCACATTGCCCGCCTTGCCGTGCTTGACCACCTGCCAACCCTCCCCGTCCTGTAAGGCTTTTTCCGCTTCGGCATACACCCCCCCTTCGGGCGCCAAGTGTTGCGCCAACAGCGGCAGCAACTTCTCCAGCCAACCCTGGCCGTAAGGCGGATCGAGGAAGATCACGTCGAAAGGCTGGCGATTCTGGGTGAGGAAAGACAGGGCGTCGCTGCGTAAAATATGGGCCTTGTCGGCTTTCAGCAGCTTGGCGTTATCCTGCAGGGCGCGATGAACGGCGGGATTATTCTCCACCAACGTGACCGAAGCCGCACCACGCGACAAGGCTTCGAAGCCGAGCGCACCGCTGCCCGCAAACAAGTCAAGGCAATGGAGTCCATACAGCTCCTGCCCGAGCCAGTTGAACAGCGTCTGCCGCACCCGATCCGGCGTCGGCCGCAACGCCAGCGCATCGGGAAAGCGCAGCAAGCGGCTGCGCCATTCCCCACCGCCGATACGAACCTTATTGAGCGCCGCCACCGACCACCACTGTCACCATGTCGTCGGGCTTGATGCGCCGCGCGAAGGCGTCCTTGATTTGCGCCACGGTCACCTTCTGCACGTTGCCCACGTAATCGTCCAGCCAGGTCAGCGGGAGGCCGTAGAAGCCGATCACTTCCAGGTAATCCAGCACCTTGGAATTGCTGTCGATGCGCAAGGCAAAGCCGCCCACGAGGTTGTCCTTGGCAGCCTTCAGTTCCTTCTCGGTCGGACCGTCCTGCACGAATTTCTTGACCGTATCGCGTACGATGGCGAGCGATTGGTCCGTCTGCTCACGCTTGGTTTGCAGGCCAATCTGGAACGGTCCGGCCTCGCGCATGGGCATGAAGTAGCTGTAGACGCTATACGCCAATCCGCGCTTCTCGCGCACTTCCTCAGTCAGTCGCGAAACGAAACCGCCGCCGCCCAGGATGTAATTGCCGACATACAGCGGGAAGTAATCCGGGTCGATGCGCTTGATGCCCGGGTAGCCGATCAGGATGTGCGACTGTGCCGCCGGATGCGGAATCCGCTTCTCGACAGGCTGCGTAGGAAGCGGTACCGGAGGAACGGCTGCAGGCGCCGGACCGTCCGGCAGCTTGGCCGTGAGTTGCTCGGCCAACTGCTCGGCCTGGGCGCGGCTCAGATCGCCGATTAGCGCCACGACCGCACTGCTGCGGGTGTAATGGCTCTGATAGAACCCTGCCAGATCGTCGCGATTGATTTTCTCCACCGTTTCCGGCTCAACCGCTTCGTCGTTGTGATACGGATGGCTGCCGTACAAGGCGCCGGAGAACGCTTTGGAGGCGATGCTTTCAGGCTGCGTCTTGGCTTCGCGCAAACCGGCGATCATGCGCGCTTTTTCGCGCTCCAACACGCTGGCTGGAAAATCCGGCCGCTGCAACAGCGTGGCGAAAAGATCGACGGCAGCGGTGCGCTCACGCTCGCTGGACAAAGTGCGCAGCTTGAGGCCGGCGCGATCCAGATCGAAATCGCCGCCCATTTGCGCACCTAATTCTGCAAACTTGTCCGCGATTTGATCATCGGTAAGGCCGCCCGCGCCCAAGGCCAACATGCCCTGAGTCATGGCGGCGGTGCCGGCCTTGTCGGCGTTATCGAAGCTGCCACCCGCAGAGAAATTGACGCTGACGTCGAGGATAGGCAGATCGTGGTTTTCGACAAAATAAACCTGGGCGCCAGAGGCCGATTGCCAGTGCTGGATCGGCAGTCCGGCCTGCACTGCAAACGGCAGTAGCGCGAAGAGGCCGGCCAGCAATCCGCGGCCGACGAAAGACAGTGGATTAATGAACATGCGGCATTTCCTTGTGCTTGGGGGCGTTCTCATCGATGGGCTGCGGGTCGAGCGTAGCGACCGTCAGCTTGTCGTTATCCAGGTATTTACGGGCGACGGCCTGCACCTGCTCGGCCGTGACGGCCTGCAAGCGCTTGGGATAGTCGTCCAGCAAGCGCCAGGACAGCCCCACGCTTTCGAGTTGGCCGATCAGCATGGCCTGGTAGAACATCGAATCGCGCTTGTAGACGTCGGCCGCGATGACCTGCGCCTTGACGCGCTGCAACTCGTCCTCGGTCACGCCGTTTTGCTTGAGGTTGTCGATCTCCTTGCGGATCGCGGCTTCGAGGTCGCCGATCTTGGTGCCTTCGCTGGGCGTTCCGTCGAAGGTGAACATGGAGGGGCCTCGGTTGAGCATGTCGTAGCCGGCATCCACATCCACAGCGATGCGGTCGCGCCGCACCAGGTCGCGATTGAGGCGTGAGGAAGCATTGCCGTCCAGCACGCCGGAGAGGATTTCCAGCGCGTACGGCTCCCATTCGTCGGCCTTCTCGAGCGACGGCGCAGGGTAGCCCATGATGATGTAGGGCAACTTGGCCGGGGCCTTGACCACCACGCGACGCTCGCCCTTTTGCTCAGGTTCGGTCTGCGGCTTGCGTACCGGCAACTTGTGCGGCTTGATAGAGCCGAAATACTGCTGCGCCAGCTTGTACACCTGCTTGGGATCGACATCACCGACCACTACAAGGGTCGCGTTGTTGGGCGCGTACCAGGTGTGATACCAGTTGCGGGCGTCTTCCACCGTCATGTGCTCGAGGTCGTTCATCCAGCCGATAATCGGGCGGCCGTAGGGATGTGCCTGGTAGGCCACTGCCATGAACTGCTCGCCCACCTTGGCCTGCGGCTTGTCCTCGGTGCGCCAGCGGCGCTCTTCCATCACCACCTGGATTTCCTTGGCGTATTCCTCAGCCGAAAGTTGCAGGTTGGCCATGCGGTCGGCTTCCAGCTTCAGCGATAGCGGCAGCTTGGATTTTTCCAGCTGCTGGAAATAGACGGTGTAATCGTGGCTGGTGAAGGCATTTTCCTTGCCGCCAGCCGCGGCGACAATGCGCGAGAACTGCCCTGCGGGCACCTTCTTGGTGCCCTTGAACATCATGTGTTCGAGCACATGCGCCACACCCGTGGTGCCGTTGAATTCGTCGATACTGCCCGCGCGGTACCATACCTGCGAGACCACGACCGGGGATCGATGATCTTCCTGTACCACGACCTTGAGCCCGTTGGGCAGCTTGAATTCCTGGATATGCTGGTCGGCCAGCGCGCCCAGCGAAAAAGACAACAGCAGAACAGCGAGAATTTTTCTGATCACGACGTGAGTTCTCCTTTTTGGCGGGGGATTATACCCGCCCGATATGACACGGCAGAGGCGAAATTGGTTCTGGCAGGGTAAAATAACCTTATGTTCGATTTCTTTAAGAAAAAAGATCCGGCGCCTGCTACCGCACCGGCAGCGCCGACCACGCCTGTGGCCGAGCCCGCACGTCCCAGCTGGACCGATCGCCTCAAGGCCGGCCTCGCCCGAACACGGGAAACGCTCAATACGCCAATTTCCGAGCTCTTTACCGGCGGCAAGATCGACGAAGCGCTCTACGAAGAGCTGGAATCCATGCTGCTGATGGCCGATTGCGGCGTTTCGGCAACCACGGAATTGCTCGAAGACGTACGCGGCCAAGTGAGCCGCAGCTCGCTGAAGGATGCCAGCGAATTGCGCGGTGCCTTGCGCCAGGCCATGACCCATCTTCTCACGCCGCTCGCCAAGCCGCTCGATACCACGAGGCAGCAGCCCTTCGTCATCATGCTCGCCGGCGTCAACGGCGCGGGCAAGACCACCACGATCGGAAAATTGGCCTGGAAGCTGCAAGCCGAAGGCAAATCCGTGCTGATCGCCGCCGGCGATACCTTCCGGGCCGCGGCCCGCGAGCAGTTGCAAGCCTGGGGCGAGCGCAACAACGTCCATGTGGTTGCCCAGGAAGGCGGCGACCCGGCAGCTGTCATCTTCGACGCGGTGAATTCGGCCAAGGCCAAGGGCATCGACGTCGTCATCGCCGACACGGCCGGACGCCTGCCTACGCAACTTAACTTGATGGAAGAAATCAAGAAAATCCAGCGCGTGATCGGCAAAGCCTTGCCCGATGCGCCGCACGAAGTGCTGCTGGTACTGGATTCCACCACCGGGCAGAACGCCGTCATGCAGGTCAAGGCCTTCGACGACGCGCTCAAGGTCACCGGCCTGGTGCTGACCAAGCTGGACGGCACGGCCAAGGGCGGCGTGATCGCGGCCATCGCCAAGACGCGGCCGATTCCCGTACGTTTTATTGGCGTAGGTGAGCAAATCGACGATTTGCAGCCGTTCGACGCGGCGGAATTCAGCGAGGCATTGTTCTCGTGATGCGGTGGACAACAGCTGTAGCGCAGGCGGCACCATGATCAAGTTCGACAAGGTCACCAAGCGCTACCCAGGCGGGCACGAAGCCCTGCGCAGCGTCACGTTTGAAATCGCCAAGGGTGAACTGGTGTATATCACCGGCCATTCCGGCGCAGGCAAAAGCACGTTACTCAAACTTATCGCGGCCATCGAGCGCCCCACCACGGGAACCGTCCTGCTCAACAACCAGAACATCGGCACCCTGCGCCGCGCTGCCCTGCCCTACATTCGGCGCAATTTCGGCATGATCTTCCAGGATCACAAGCTGCTTTACGATCGCAGCGCGTTCGACAATGTCGCCTTGCCGCTTGCCATTGACGGCGTTGCGGGACGCGAGGCCGGTAAACGGGTACGCGCCGCCCTGGATAAAGTCGGCCTGCTCAACCGCGAAAAAGCCATGCCCATCGCGCTTTCCGGCGGCGAGCAGCAACGCCTCGCCATCGCCCGCGCCATCGTCAGCCGCCCGGCAGTACTGGTGGCCGACGAACCGACAGGCAACCTGGATTCCAATTACGCGCACGACATCATGGCGCTGTTTCGTTCGTTCAACGA
Source organism: Novimethylophilus kurashikiensis (assembly GCF_003112435.1). Lineage (GTDB taxonomy): Bacteria > Pseudomonadota > Gammaproteobacteria > Burkholderiales > Methylophilaceae > Novimethylophilus > Novimethylophilus kurashikiensis. The sequence continues at coordinate 133,386 of NZ_BDOQ01000019.1, read as the reverse complement.
AGTCGGTGTGACCGTCCTCGTCGCCACGCATGACGCCGGCAATGCCGAGGGCCGATTGCTGCACCTCGATCACGGGGCGTTGACCGAAGGAGTACCGGCCTGATGCAAGCCTGGATACATGCCCACCAGCAAGCGTTGACGCTAGTTTTGAAAAAATTGCGGTCCGCGCCATTCGCACACTTGGTGATGGCGGCTGTCATCGGTGCCGCGCTCAGTCTGCCTGCCGGCCTTTACATGGTGCTTGCCAACCTGGGGAACGCGGCTGCAGATATCGAAACCGACCCGCAAATCACGTTATTCATGACGTTGGGCGCAAACGATGCCGCGACCAAGGAGATCGACAACCGCTTGCACAAGCATTCAGGCATCCGCGAATACCGTTTCGTGAGTCGCGAGACCGCTTGGCATGACTTGCAGGAACGTAACGGCGTACAAGGGGCGTTGAACGGTCTGGAGAAGAATCCGCTGCCGGATGCTTTCATCGTGCATGTCAGCAGCAGCGATCCGGCGACGGCGGATGCCTTGCAAAAAGAGTTTTCCGCCTGGCCCCAGGTAGAGCACGTGCAACTGGATGCTGCCTGGGTCAAGCGGCTCTACACTCTGCTCAAGCTGGGCGAGAAAGCCGTGATGATTTTGGCCGTGCTGCTGGGCTTTGCGCTGATCGCCATTATCGGCAACACCATCCGCCTGCAAATCCTCACGCAACGCGAAGAGATAGAAGTCAGCAAGCTTATCGGCGCCACCGACCGCTTCATCCGCCGGCCTTTTCTCTACGCCGGCGCATTACAAGGCGTATTGGGCGGCGTAACGGCATGGCTGATTTTGTTCGTGGCGCTTTATATCTTCAACCAATCGGTAGAAGAGCTGGCGCAACTCTACGCCTCCGACTTCCGCCTGCATCCACTGGGCCTGCAAGCCAGCCTGATCCTGATCGTTAGCGCCGCCCTGCTGGGCTGGTTGGGCTCCTACTGGTCGGTAAGCCGTTACCTTTCCAAGCTTTAACCCAGCTGAATCGGGTGAAAGCAGTCCGACCGGATGGCACGGACGGCTTCCACCAGCACCTCGACGGCGTTCTGCCGCACGAAACTCTTGCGCCAAGCCAATGCAATCCGACGCGTCGGTACGGGCTCCTGGAAGGGAATCACCCGCAGCAGCGGATTGCGGTAGCGGTCACTGGCAGCGCTGCAAGGCAGTACGGTAATGCCAAGACCGGAAGCCACCATGTTGCGGATCGTCTCCAGCGAATTGCCCTGCAATACCTCGCCCTTGCGCGATAGTTCAGGGCACGCCTCGACCACTTGGTTGCTAAAGCAGTGGCCGCTATTCAGCAGCAGCACCTTTTCACCTGAAAGATCGCCGGCCTCGATACTGGTTTTGTTCGCCCAGGCATGGGTGGCAGGCACGACTACCACGAACGGCTCGTCGTAGAGCGGTGCCGTGACGATGCCGGGCAGGTCGAACGGCAGCGCGATGACGGCCGCGTCCACAACGCCGTTTCGCAACTGCACTTCCAGGCTGGCCGTGGTGTTTTCCTCGACATCCAGCGGCATTTCGGGCGCCTTTTGATGCAATACCGGGATAAGTTCGGGCAATAAGTAAGGGCCGACCGTATAAATCACGCCGAAGCGAATCGAACCGATAAGCTGATCCCCGCCCTGCTTAGCCATTTCCTTGATCTTGGCCGCCTCGTCCAGCACCCGCGTTGCTTGTTCGATGATGCGCTCACCGATCTCCGTGGGGCTGATATCGGTCTTTTTGCGCTCGAACAGCTGCACGCCGAGTTCGTCTTCCAGTTTCTGGATCGCCAGGCTCAAGGCAGGCTGGCTTACGAAGCAACGTTCGGCGGCCCGGCGAAAATTGCGTTCACGTGCGACCGCGACGATATAGCGCAACTCGTTCAGCGTCATGATGAATAACCTTACTTAAAACAATAAGAATAGTTAATGATAGGCATTAGATCATAAAATTATCCTTATTGAACCTCAGGCGCTACAATTCGCTCCATCGTCAATGAGCGATGCAGCAATATCGTCCCGCAGGCTTTGCCTGCTGCATAACCAACAAAAGCTATCAAGGAGCGCATCATGAAAGTCTGGCAATGCAAGGTATGCGGTTTTGTCTATAACGAGGCCGATGGCTTGCCTGAGGACGGCATCGCTCCCGGAACGCCGTGGGAGAGCGTCCCCGCGGACTGGACTTGCCCGGATTGCGGCGTAGGTAAATCGGATTTTGAAATGGTGGAAATTTAACTGTTGCGAAAAAAAAGCAGAACACCCGCCCAGCCTTACCCCTGGCGCGGCGCAATATTGATGGATGTTTCGACGACTGGAGATACTTCAATGGCAATCGATATTGGCATCAATGAGCAAGACCGGGCAGAAATCGCACAAGGATTGTCGCGCCTGCTGGCCGACACCTATACGCTCTATCTCAAGACTCACAACTTTCACTGGAACGTGAAAGGCCCGATGTTCCAGACGCTGCACCTGATGTTCGAGCAGCAGTACAACGAACTTGCGCTGGCCGTAGACTTAATCGCTGAACGTATCCGCGCACTGGATTTTCCCGCACCCGGCACGTATCGCGAATTCGGCAAACTGACCTCGATTGCCGAACCGGAAGGCGTGCCCACTGCCAAGGACATGATCCGCCAACTGGTCCAAGGACAAGAAGCGGTCGCACGGACGGCGCGCTCACTGTTTCCCGTCGTGGAACGCGCCAGCGACGAACCGACGGCGGATCTGCTGACCCAGCGCCTGCAAGTACATGAAAAGGCGGCCTGGATGCTGCGCAGCCTGCTAGAAGAGTAAACCGGTCACAATCTGTAGGGTTGGCCGGCAACAAAAATGCACGCGCCATGACTAGGCCGCGTGCTTTTTTATCAGCTTACTTGTATTTGCGGAACTGCCCGACGACCACGCCGAAGATTTCCAGCTGGCCTTGTGGGCGAATGACGGGGTAGGCCTTGTTGGCAGGCAATAAGACGAACTCGTTCTTTTCGCGCCCAAGAGTCTTGAGGGTGAATTCGTTATCGACGATGGCGACGACGATATCGCCGACATTCGCCAATTGGCGCTTTTCCACGATGACGATATCGTCCGGCATGATGCCGGCGTCGATCATGGAGTCGCCCTTCACCGTAATCAGCACAGTTTGGGAAGGACGCTCCACCAGGAATTCGTCGATGCTGAGCGTATCGCCGCGATCGCTGCTGGCGGCGGAAGGAAAGCCCGCGCGCACCGTGCTTTCAGCCAACAAACGCTCGAAGAAGCGCAAACCTGGCTTAAGGCGCTTATCCGGCGCGGACTCCAAGTAGCCCTGCAACTTGAGTCTGGCCACCAGGGCGGTCACAGCGTTCTTGGACTTGAACCCCACCATCTGTGCAATCGTCGAATACGACGGCAGAGTCTTGTGGTCGGCGTAATAATCCTGCAGCTTGGCGAGGTAATCGAAATCGTTTCCCATGCGCGCACAATACTGTACGGACGTACATTTCGTCAAGCCCAGCACTCATGAAAATCATTAGGCGCAATTCATGACCCACCCGAGTTTCAAATTCGGGCAGACAGGTATAGTAGGGTCGTACGGCAAGCAACCGTTTGACCGTATTAAAACTAAATTTTCAAAAGGAGATTCACCATGTGGAGCAAGCCTGAAGTGACGGAAATGCGTTTCGGTTTCGAAGTGACGATGTACGTCTGCAACCGCTAAGCGTTTGCTGCCGGTTCAAAACCGGTAGACAAGACGGCAGCTTCGGCTGCCGTTTTCATTTGTATCTCCCCCCGAGGCACATCGCATGCAACTTGCCGTCCTGCTCCTTCTATGGCTGTTTGCCGCCCAGACGCATGCCGATATACTTATCGGACAAGTCGTCGGCATCGAAAGCGGGGATACGATACGCCTGGTCGATCAGAACTCGCGGTCGATGCGGGTTCGCCTCATCGGTATCGCGGCGCCACGCCTCCAGCAACCTTTCGGCAAGGAATCGCAAAGCCATCTGGGGAGTTTGCTTTCCGGACAGCAAGTGAATGTGCTCTGGAACAAGCGCTCGGCCGATGGCGCCCTCGTCGGCAAAGTAATGCTGGCCGCACCCGGCGGACAACCGCAAGATGCCGGCTTGCAACAGATCGACGACGGCATGGCCTGGTGGCACCTGGAGACGGTGGAAGATTTGGGGCAGGCCGACCGCGGCGCCTACCAGCATGCAGAATTCGATGCCAAGATCCACCGCCGCGGTTTATGGCGCGATACCAATCCCCAACCGCCCTGGAAATGGCCGCGCTGATTGAGCGCGGCTAACGAAACCAGCCCTTACCCCTTAAGCGCCCCACTCCCGGCAATCGGCGCTCATCAAGCCGCGCGCAACACAGCGTTCGTGAATCGTATCCACGGCATCGCGTGAGCCGACAATATAATCGATGGTATTGCGTCCGCTGCATGGCGCCACCTTGACCTTGCATCCAGACCCGATGGCAACGGCAATCGCGCCCGCCGCGTCCCAAATCTTGGCTTGCAAGCCATAAGCCGCTTGCACCCGGCCCGCCGCAGCAAAGCAAATATTGACGGCGGTGCTGCCCAGCCGCAAGCAGCCGCGCGTTTCGTCGTTGATATCGCCGAACAAGGCATATTGTTTGGCGCGATGTTCCGCATCGTGGGCGAAATTGGCGAACCCCACCGCGACCAAGGATTCGCGATATGGCTGATGGGCATGATAAATCGAAGCATGGTTAAGCTGCGCCTGCCCCTCGACCAGCGAATACAGCTGCTGCATGCGCGGCAGATAGACGGCGCCGGTGAGGAAATCCAGACCATGGCACAGGCCGATGGAGACGGCGTAGTAGTCCATCCCATGCACGAAGTTGGCCGTGCCGTCGATAGGGTCGACCACCCATGTCGGCCCCTCCAGATATGACCGCTCGGCAGCGCTTTCCTCGCCGACGATGGGATAAGGGGATGCGCCCAGCATTTCCATCACTACGCGTTCGACCTCAAGATCCACCACTGTTGCGATGTCGCGCGCGGATTGCTTGGTTTGGATATCCAAGGCGACCGCAGGTTGCTGCGTCATTCCCCCGCCTTTAAGCACCGCGGCAATCGCCAGGCGACTTTCTTCTTCCCACTCCATCACTGCTCCCGATAACGATTCAGCGCTGACTTTGCACTAAGTACCGACGAAACTCAAAGGAAAAACTTGTGGTTCTTAGCGGCTTGAATGCATGACAGCGGGCCTAAAATGCTGGCGCCCCCTGCCGTATTAGCTACTCCAAGCACCTCTCCATCTCGTCCAGCTCATGAATAGCCTATCGATACGCGCCAAGCTCAACCTGCTCAACCTCATCGCCCTCGTCTTCATTTTGGTACTAGGTCTTTTCGCCATTTACGGTTTGGGCCAATCTGCTGAAGTCACCCGTGAAATCGGCCTCAACCGCATGCCCAGCATCGTGGGACTGATGGACATGAGCCGGGGACAGTTGGAAGCTCGCGTCAGAAACCGGAGCGTTTTTGTGTATGCCGACGAGCAAAACGCCCAAGCCAAATTCGCGCGCCAGCTGGAAAAGAAACAGGATGCCTACCGGCAAATGGAAGCCGGCAAGCGCATCTATGAACCCTTACCTCAGGTGCCAGAGGAAATTGCGCCGTGGAAGGAGTTTCTCGATAACTACAGTCAATGGCTGGATGCCAATAAAAAGTTGGATACCATCTTGCTCCAGCTGACACGCAACAATGATATGGAATCTCAGAAACATCTGGTCCAGGTCTTTAAAGCTGAGCTCGACAACGAAGTCGATCCGCTTTTGCAGAAAACACTCAAGCCGTTGAATCAGCTGGTCGACATCAACGTCAAGATAGCCAATCAATACTACGAAACCAGCGCGGCAACGATTTCGCGGCAAAACACCTGGATTGCCGCATCGGTGGCTGCCGCATTCCTGGCGCTGGCGCTGCTGGGCTACATGATCTCGCGTTCCATCATCGGACCGCTGCAAACGGTCAAGTCCGCCATGAAGACGATCGAAAGCACCAACGACTTTACGCGCCCGGCCGAGGTTGCGACCCAGGATGAAATCGGCGAGACCGCCCAGGCGTTCAACAGCCTGATCGCCAAAATGGATCACGCGATGTTCGATATTCTCGGCAAGGCGACCAAGTTGGACGATTCCGCCAAGTCCTTATCGGCCGCTTCGGGACAAGTCGCTCGGAGTTCGGAAGACCAGAGCGAAGCGACTGCATCCATGGCTGCCTCAGTCGAAGAAATGTCGGTCAGTATCGACCATGTGGCCGACAATGCGTCGCAAGCCCTGGAACTCTCGGAAAGCGCAGGCCGGATTTCCGAGGAAGGCGGCATGGTCATCCGCAAGACCGTGGACGAAATGAACGCCATCGGCGAAGTCGCAAAAAGCACCTCGACAGCCATCGGTACGCTGGGAGACCGTTCCGCGCAGATTTCCAGCATCGTCAGCACCATCCGCGAGGTTGCAGAACAGACCAATTTGCTTGCGCTCAACGCCGCCATCGAAGCAGCCCGCGCCGGCGAGCAAGGCCGCGGTTTCGCCGTGGTCGCCGATGAAGTCCGCAAGCTCGCGGAACGGACCTCGCGTTCCACGGAAGAAATCGCATCCATGGTGGCGAATATCCAAGATGGCACCGTCACTGCCGTGACCAGCATGCAAGGGATGCTGTCCAAGGTCGATCACGGCAAGGCACTGGCGACGCAAGCAGGCGGATACATCGCCCAGATTCAGACCAGCACACAGCACGTGAAGATGGCGGTTCAGGACATTTCAGCCGCGTTGAAGGAACAAAGCATCGCGAGCCAGATCATTGCCCAGAACGTCGAGCAAGTGGCTCAAATGACCGACGAAAATAACGCTGCGGCCGCAGCAACCTCGCATACGGCCACCACGCTGGAACGCCTCGCCAACGAAATCAGCAGCACCATCCGGCAGTTCAAGCTCAGCCGGCAAGTCTAAATCCCCAGCCACAAAACGGCGTCCTCCCGCCCGTTTTCATTGGCACCCCCCGACTGGCTTCAATTGAACTTTTGGCCTGAATAATCGACTCAACTGTCCTTACCCTGTACGACCGAGGCAGCGAGGCGAAGCGGATTTTCGCGAACTTTTCGCCACTAGCACTCTCTAATCGCGAGTGCTAAAATGAATTCATTCCGGGAGGTTAATCAATGAATCAATCAATTTCATTACCTATACCGATGCCGCTGGGCAGCCTGGACCACTATATTCAGGCCGTGCGAGCATTCCCCGTACTTTCCGCAGAGGAAGAGCACGAGCTTGCTTCGCGACTCAAGCAGCACAACGATGTCGAAGCCGCCAAATCCTTGGTGTTATCCCACCTGCGCCTCGTAGTCAGCATCGCACGCGGCTACTCCGGCTACGGCTTGCCGCAAGCCGACCTTATTCAGGAAGGCAACTTGGGCCTGATGAAGGCCGTCAAGCGTTTCGACCCCGATCGCGGCGTACGCCTGGTATCGTTTGCCGTGCACTGGATCAAGGCTGAAATCCACGAATTCATCCTGCGCAACTGGCGTTTGGTGAAAATCGCCACGACTAAGGCGCAGCGCAAGCTGTTCTTCAACCTGCGTAGCATGACCACCCATAGTGGGTCGCTGCATCCGGAAGAAGTACAGGAAATCGCCCGCGAATTGAACGTGAAGCCCGAGGAAGTCTTGGAGATGGAATCCCGCTTCAGCGGGCACGACATCTCCATGGAGTCGCACGGCGAGGAAGATGGCGAGGAAACCTACAGCCCAATCGCCTATCTCGAGGACCATCACCCAGAGCCTTCCGAGGAATTGGCCGAACGCGAGATGGAAATCCTGCATACAGTGGGCTTGAGGAACGCCCTGGAGAGCCTGGACGAGCGTAGCCGTCGTATTGTCGAAGCCCGTTGGTTGCGCGAGGACAACACCGCGACCCTGCACGAATTAGCGGCTGAATACGGCGTCTCTGCCGAGCGCATCCGCCAGATCGAGCAGAAAGCCATGCAGAAGATGAAACTCTTGATGGCGCCGGCTTGATAAGCCAAGCACAGAAAATAAAAACGGCTGCCTAGGCAGCCGTTTTTATTTGGTGAATTCTAAATCCGGATCCGGTTAGGCCAGGATGACGGAGAAGAAAGCGATCCAAGACCAGACGATCAAAGTGACGATCACCGTCATCGGAGCGTTTTCCCAAGTGAAGAGCTTACCCATGTTATTTGACCCCCAATAAAAGACGCAGACGTCGCATTTTAATCCAACCCCTTCCAGCTTTCAATACTAAGGCTTGTGCTTGGCGTTGAACGGGATCATGGGATCGTCGTCATCCATCAGGATTCGCTGCGCAGGGCCTTCGAGGTCGTCGAACTGGCCACTCTTGATGGCCCATAGGATACCCACTGCGGCAAAGCCCACGAATACCAACGTCAAGCCGAAGAGAAATAAAAGAATCGGGGTCATGCTGCTTGCTCTTCCTTGTGCGGCACATCAAAGGCGAGCGCGTTGCCGATATGCTGACGCAGCACTCGCACATCCTTCATTTGTGCGTGTATGGACTTTTCCATGGCTTCCAACTCGCCGATACGCTCTTCCAGCGTTCCCGTGGCCTGGTAGATGCGCTTGATGCTTTCCAGGCGGCGACGCAGCTGCAATTGATGCTCACGCACTTGCGATTCCATCGGTGCCATCACCGCCTTCAGCCAGCTTTCAACGTCACGATTGGCAACTTCGTACACATGGATGACGCGGCTTGCCAAGGTTTCGAAGAACTTGGTGGTCAGCGTCATCTTTTCGTTGGTCAGCATGTTAAATGCGGTATCGAACTGCTCCTTATAGGCGCGCTCCAGCTTGTTCAACTCTTTCTGATAGCGTAGCGTCGAAAATGCCGGCGGCTCGACTTGCTTCAAGCCATGCTCTTCAGAAAAGCGCTTATACATGGCATCCATCATGTTCTTGATTTCCGCGACCTGGTTTTCAGATTGCGTCAGTTTGGACTTCAAGTCGGCGAAAAAGTTGTCCATCGCGGTACGGATGCCCTTGGTGAAATTGCTTTTCACCATGGCCTCGTGCGTCTTCGCCACCTCGGCCTTGAGCGTTTCCATGCCGAGGTAGGTGAACAGGTTATTGGTTTGCTGCGAGAACACGCTACGCAGCGCCTGGAAGCGCTGCAAGCCTTTCTCGAAGCTCTCCTTGTCCACCTTGACCTTGGCCATCATGTGCTCGACCACGTCTTCGTTCTTGCCTCTCAGTCCGCGAAGCTCTTCCAGTTGCTCGATCAGGTTGTGCAACCGCGCATCGAGGAGATTGGCGGAATTGCTGAGCAGGTCCTCGATCTCATTCTGGGTGTTGTCCCGCACGATCTCCTTCTTGGAAGGAATCAACTCGTCCGACAGTGCGCGCTCCAGTTCCAGCAGGCGGCTTTTATCCAGCAGTGCATCGTCCTGGTTGACCTTGGCAAGCAGGCCTTTTTGCGCAGACACCGGGAAAATCTGACTGGGTTGCAAGCCCAGCAACTCAGCGCTGGTTGCAATCTGCTTGCCGATCTCGCGCTCGATCTGGGCATCGCTTTTCAACTCATCCCACAGACCGTCGATCTTGTTCATCACTGCAAGGCGGCCCTTTTGCTTCCAGCGTGTCCCGCTGATGTAATGGCGCCAGACATCGATCTCGGACTTGGTGACGCCGGTATCGGCCGCCAGGATAAACAGCACGGCGTGCGCGTTAGGCAGCATGTTGAGCGTGAGCTCCGGCTCGGTACCGATGGCGTTGAGCCCAGGAGTATCCAGGATCACCAGTCCTTGCTTGAGCAAAGGGTGGGGAAAATTGATGACGGCATAGCGCCAAGCCGGGATATCGACTGTACCGTCCGGGTTGAGATTCATGGCGTCATCCGGATTGTTCGGGTCGAACAACCCATAGCGCACAGCCTCGTCCTGCGATACCTGCTTGGTGAGACTCACCTGCTTGAACGCGGCGATCATGCTCTCGCTGGAATCGAGGTCGAACTCGAACACTTTCCACTCGTCGGCATAACGCTTGTATTCGGTCGTCGTCGCATCAGAAGTGCGTGTCTCGATGGGCAACAACTGCAATGAAGTCGGCTTGGACTCGTCGTACAGCAGTTCGGTCGGGCACATGGTGGTGCGTCCGGCGCTGGAAGGCAGCAAGCGTTGGCCGTAATCGGCGAAGAAAATGGCGTTGATGAGTTCGGATTTGCCGCGCGAAAACTCGGCGACGAAGGCCACGTTGAGCTTGTCGTCGCGCAACCGATCCAGCAAATGCTGGATACGCAGGTCGATCTGGGCGTCGTTGAGTTCCTGCTCGTTCAGCCATGCACGGTAATCGCAAAGCGTGTCGACCAGGCCGCCGCGCCATTGACTGTATGCATTGAACTGATCGGCAAGAGTACCCATGTAGCGCGAATCCGGACTTAAGAATTGGTGGAACTCTAGCACAAACTAATGAAAATTCAACGGAATCAGCATAATATGACGGGCTTTTAGCGCGGCATCTCGACGTTGCTATGTGGGCGACGGCGCAATTTGAACCCTGGCCTTTCTGGTATGATTTCAAGCCTATGAGCGGACTGACCCCAACCACCCCACGCCCCACCGAAATCAAGCTGCATCAGCAATCACGCAAGCTCGAGCTGGCCTGGGATAACTACATGCACTTTGTGCTTCCTTGCGAGTTTTTGCGCGTCTATTCCCCATCAGCGGAAGTGCGCGGCCATGGCCCCGGGCAAGAAGTGCTGCAAGTCGGCAAGGAAGACGTCACTATCGTCGGTATTGAACCGGTCGGCCACTACGCCATCAAACTGGCATTTTCCGACGGTCACGACACCGGCCTCTATTCCTGGGACTACCTGTTCGACTTGTGCATGCGCCACGAACATCTGTGGCAGGAATATCTGGACCGGCTCGCCGCAGCAGGAATTCAACGCAAGCAATAACGCCGATACGGCAGATTGACGCAGGTTCATCATGACATCCACGCATTTTGGCTTTGAAACCGTCGCCGAAGAAGAAAAGGCCAAGAAGGTCGGCCAGGTATTTCACTCCGTCGCCCGTCGCTACGACCTCATGAACGACGTCATGTCAGCCGGGCTGCACCGCTTGTGGAAGCGCTTTACCATCGAGACCAGCGGCGTACGCAGCGGCGATCGCGTGCTGGACGTCGCGGGCGGCAGCGGCGATCTCTCACGCCTGTTCGCCAAGAAAGTAGGCCCTACCGGTCAGGTACTGCTCACCGACATCAACGCCTCTATGCTCGGCGTCGGCCGCGACCGTCTGATCGACGACGGGGCCGCCGTGCCGGCCTTGCAATGCGATGCGGAAAAACTGCCTTTCCCCTCGAATTATTTCGACTGCGTCTCCGTCGCCTTCGGCCTGCGCAACATGACACACAAAGACCGCGCACTGGCCGAGATGCACCGCGTGCTGAAACCCGGCGGCCGCTTGCTGGTACTGGAGTTCTCCCAGGTGTGGTCGCCGCTGAAACCGGCCTACGATGCCTATTCGTTCAAGCTGCTGCCGATCATGGGCAAGCTCCTGGCGAACGATGAAGACAGCTATCGCTATCTCGCCGAATCCATTCGCATGCATCCGGGGCAGGAAGAACTCAAGCAGATGATGCTGGATGCCGGCTTCGGCCGCGTGGAGTATCACAACCTCACGGCCGGCGTAGTGGCGCTGCACAAGGGTTGGAAATATTGAGTCCCGCGGTCGATGCATTGAATCATTTGTTGCACCAGAACGCCTGGGCGCCCGAGCATCTACAACCCTATGCTGGGAAAACCCTGCGCCTGGAACTCGCGCCATTTTCGACAGACATCACCATCGTCGATAGCGGACTATTGGTTCCCGCCGTCGAGAATCCGGTCATCGACGCCAGCATCGCCCTCTCCCCCACCGCCGCGTTCCGCTTTGCGCTAAGCCGCGAATTCGACCTGAGCGGAGCGCGCATGGAAGGCGACCTAGACCTCGCAACCGGTGTCGGCCGCGTGCTGCAACAGTTGGAATGGGAAGTCGAGGAAGACCTGAGCCGCCTGTTAGGCGATATCCCGGCACATCAACTGGTCAGCACCGGAAAACGCGTTGTCGGCGAAGGTAAGCGCCAGTTGCGCGCCTTCGGCGAAATGCTTGCCGACTACTGGCTGGAAGAGCAGCCGCTCATCGCCAAGCAGCGTCATCTCGAGGCCTTTTCACAGGAAGTAGACACCTTGCGCGACGACCTCGCCCGCCTCGCCAAACGCATCGAAAAACTGGAAACCCAGCACTGATGCGCCTCTTGCGGCTTGCGAAAATCCTGCGCGTCACTCTGCGTCACGGCCTGGAGGAATTCTTCCTCGGCCACGCCCGCTTCCGATGGCTGCAACGGTTGGCGCGTGCCCTGCTGTTCTGGCGCACGCTCAGCAAACCCCGCGGCGTACGACTGAGGCTCGCGATTGAAGATTTGGGACCGATCTTCGTCAAGTTCGGCCAAATGCTTTCCACCCGCCGCGACCTGATCCCCCTCGACATCGCCGACGAGCTGGCCAAACTTCAGGATCAGGTTCCGCCATTTGCTCCGCAGATCGTGCAGCAAGTCGTATTCCTCGCCTATGGCCAGTACCCGCAAAAGGTGTTCGCCGAGTTCGACCCGATCCCGGTCGCCAGCGCCTCTGTCGCGCAAGTCCATTTCGCGCGGTTGCCGGACGGCACGGAAGTCGCCGTTAAAATCCTCCGTCCCGGCATCGGCGCCATCATCGAGAACGACCTTGCGCTGCTGGATGCCGCAGCGCTCCTTCTGGAAAAGCTCTGGTCCGACGGCAAACGCCTCAAGCCGCGCGAAGTCGTGGCCGAATTCGCCAAGCATGTGCACAAGGAACTGGACCTGATCCAGGAAGCCTCGAATTGCAGCCAGCTACGCCGCAATTTTCTCGACAGCCCGCTACTGGCTGTACCAGAGGTGTATTGGGATTACTGCCGCGAGCAGGTCATGGTGATGCAGCGCATGCACGGCGTGCCGGTGAGCCAAGTGGGACGGCTGCGCGAGCTGGGCGTTGATATTCCGAAACTGGCGCGCGACGGCGTGCAGATTTTTTTCACCCAAGTGTTCCGCGACGGTTTTTTCCATGCCGACATGCATCCGGGCAATATCCTGGTAGAAGCCGAAGGACCGCATGCGGGGCGTTATATCGCCCTCGATTTCGGCATCATGGGCACGCTCAACGACACCGATAAAAATTACCTGGCCCGCAACTTTCTCGCGTTTTTCCGTCGAGATTACAAGGAAGTCGCCTTGGCACACATCGAATCCGGTTGGGCACCTGCCGATACTCCACCGGATGAGTTCGAATCGGCGATTCGCGCTGTCTGCGAGCCGATTTTCGATAAGCCGCTGAAAGATATTTCCTTCGGCCGCGTCCTGCTGCGCCTGTTCCAAACCTCGCGCCGCTTCGGCGTGGAAATCCAGCCGCAGCTGGTCATGCTGCAAAAGACCTTGCTCAATATCGAAGGATTGGGACGCGATCTCGATCCTGAGCTCGATCTCTGGAAAACTGCTCGGCCTTATCTGGAGCGCTGGATGTCGGAACAGCTGGGATGGCGCGGCGCACTGGAAACGCTGCAAAAAGAAGCGCCGATGTGGGGGAAACTACTGCCGCAACTACCGCGGTTGCTGCATGGGCAGCTCGCTCGCAGCCAATCCGATCACCTGCTCGAGATAGAGGCACTGCTCATCGCCCAGGAGCGGCGCGAAAACCGCAGGCTGGCCGTCATTGCATGGCTGCTGTTCCTTATCCTGGCCGTGCAGCTGGCGCCTACGGTGTGGCTCTTAGCAACAACGCGCTAAACTAGCTTGGCTTCTTCCTTGGGCATCACCAAGGCTTTCACATCCTCGGGTTTCATGCGCAGCAGCGCGCCGATGTCCTTGTAATCGTCCGGCAGCGCAGCATCGTCCCAACCGTTGGCTGAATGACGGGCAAGGTTGATCGCCAGCATCACGTTCTTTACCCGCGGATTCTCAGCCAACGCCGGGTCCAGCATATCCTTGAGCAATTGCGGCAAGTTCCAGTGAGTGGCCAGCGCACGCTGTAGGTCCAAGCCCTTGAAGCCCAGCACTTCTTCCTGCACGGTGGCGCTACGGAGGGTCTTATCCGCTTCCTGGCGACGCCGAATTTCCAGCATGGGAAGCGGATTGAAGCACCACATCAGCATTTCCCCGAGGTAACTCAGCAAGGCGGCGATACGCACTTCTTCTGCATGAAGGTCATGCAGCAGCAAGGCCCAGTCAAAGGCGTAATGCGCTGCCCTTTGCGCTTGCTGGACGGTGCGAAGAAGCCGCACCAATGCGTCCAGATGCTCGTGCAGCATCTCCTCGACGATGGGCATGGCAGGCACATCGCGGAAAAAAGTCGTGGTGCCCATCATCATGATGGCTTGTTCAATTTGCACCAGATCGCGCATTTGCCGGCTGTGCTTGTGGTTTTGCATGAAGCGCAGAAGCTTCACTGCCATCAGTGGATCGTGCATCACCACGTTGGAAACACTCCGTGCTCCCAGGTTTTCCTCATCGGCGTGCAAACGCTCCAATTCCCGTGCGGTGTGCTTCAACACGGGGATTTCAGCGGCAGTCAAAAACTTGAGCCAATATTCAAGATTCTTTTCGTGCTCACTCATTGGGTTGTCCTTGTTGCAATCGTCCTTGTTTCAATGCCTGGGCCAGAGATTTCTACAAACGGAATCCATACGTGCCGTCCCAGATAATTGCGTTGAATCCTAAGCCCGCTATTACTCAGATATGGGCAAGAAATAAAAATTCTTCCCAAGCTCATCGTAAACGCCGACTTTTATTTGCAAATTGCTAGAATAACGCCAATTTAAGCTTATCCGGAAAGGATTTTTGTGCTTCTCTGGTTCGTTATCGCCTACTGGGTCATTTCCGTCGGCATCGGCCTGTGGGCCGCTTCCCGCGTGCATACCACCAAGGATTTCGCCATTGCCGGGCGCCATCTTCCTTTTTACATGGTCACGGCGACAGTATTCGCCACCTGGTTCGGATCGGAAACCGTACTGGGCATTCCTGCCACCTTCTTGCAGGAAGGCTTGCACGGCGTCGTGGCCGATCCATTCGGTTCCTCGCTGTGCCTGATCCTGGTCGGCTTGTTCTTTGCCGCGCCACTCTATCGCATGAATCTGCTGACAATCGGCGATTTCTACAAAAAACGCTTCGGCCGAAAGGTCGAGGTGATGACGACCGTCGCCATCGTGATTTCCTACCTGGGGTGGGTGGGCGCCCAAATCACGGCGCTGGGACTGGTATTCAATGTGGTATCCAACGGCGAGATCAGTCGCCATATGGGCATGATGATCGGCTCCGGTACCATTCTCATCTATACCTTGTTCGGCGGTATGTGGGCGGTAGCGATCACCGACTTCCTCCAGATGATCATCATCTGCGTAGGCATGCTGTATATCGGCGGCGAGGTGAGCGGCATGGTGGGCGGCGTGGGGGCAGTCGTGCAGCATGCGAGCGAGGCTGGAAAGTTCTCGTTCTGGCCGACGATGGATTTGAAGGAAGTCATCGCCTTTGCAGCAGCCTGGATCACCATGATGTTCGGTTCGATTCCGCAGCAAGACGTCTTCCAGCGCGTGCAATCCTCCAAGACCGAGAAAATCGCCATTTGGGGCTCGGTCCTGGGCGGCAGCCTGTATTTCATCTTCGCCTTTGTACCCATGTTCCTGGCATATTCTGCCACGCTCATCGATCCTAAGATGGTCAAGAAATTCATCGACGCCGACCCGCAGATGATCCTGCCCAACCTAGTGCTGCAACACGCCCCGTTGTTTGCCCAGGTGATGTTCTTCGGCGCCCTGCTGTCCGCCATCAAGAGCTGTGCATCGGCCACGCTATTGGCACCTTCGGTCACGTTTACCGAGAACATCCTGCGCCCGATGATGAGCAAGATGAGCGATCAGAAACTGCTGTACTGGATGCGGGTGGTGACGCTCACTTTCACGGTACTCGTCACGCTTTATGCGATGAATTCCAAGATGAGCATCTTCAAGATGGTGGAGAACGCCTATCAGGTCACGCTCGTTATGGCATTCGTACCATTGGCATGTGGGGTGTACTGGAAGCGCGCGACCAATCAGGGCGCCCTCCTGTCGATCTTCCTAGGCTTGAGCACCTGGCTTGCCGTGCTCCTCGTCGGTCCGGAAGACCCGCTGATTCCGGCTCAGTTCGCCGGGCTGATCGCCAGTACGCTAGGGATGGTTGTTGGCTCGCTGATGCCCACTTACTTCGGTCATGAGGCGCATGTCGAGCCGCACGATTACCTGCACGAACACGCCGCCCATCAGCCGCATGTGACGCATCGGCCCGAGTAATTCGCACAACTTACCGATGTAAAGAGGACCGCCATTTGTAGCGCAGGCCGCGACTCGCCTGCGCTACAGTTCTTAGGCCGCTTAAATTGGTCTGGATGTGTCCAGTTCACAAACCGGCGATTAGTTTAGGATGGCCAATCAGCGCTGGCATTTTGGACAATAAAAAGTCGAGCGCTGCCCCTGCTTGATTATCCTCACGGCCCCGCCGCACACTCGGCATGGCTCATCCGTCCGCCCGTAGACGAAATACGTCTGCTGAAAATATCCCGGATTTCCATCCGCGCCGAAGAAATCCCGCAAGCTGCTACCCCCCGCGGCAAGGGCATCGGTCAACGTGGCTTTGATTTCCGCCACCAATCGCTCGCAACGAGGTTTGCTGAGCTTGTTTGCGGGAATCTTGGGATTAATGCCTGCACGGAACAACGATTCGCTCGCATAGATATTACCGACGCCCACGACGAGATGGCTGTCCATGATGACGGTTTTGATCGGTGCGCTGCGAGTACGCGTTTCTCGGTACAAATAAGCGCCATCGAACGCATCTTCCAGTGGCTCCGGGCCCAGGCTGGCTAACAGCGAGTGTTGCAAGGGATCTCCCTCCAGCCATAACACGGCGCCGAACCGACGCGGATCGCGCAGACGCACGCGCTGGCCGCTTTCGAACACGATGTCGATATGGTCGTGCTTCTGCGCAGGCTCGTCGCCCGCTAGAAGACAGAGCCGCCCCGACATACCGAGGTGCAGCAGCAAAGTGCCGCGCTCGCAGCGCGCCAGGATGTATTTGGCGCGGCGGTCTAGCTCAAGCCAATGCTGGTCTTTAAGAATTTCTGGAAGTGAGAGAGGGATGGGCCAGCGCAGGCGATGGTCGCGGATGACGACCTGATCGATGCGCTGACCAACGACGCCGAGCAGCCCTCGGCGCGTTGTCTCGACCTCGGGCAACTCAGGCACGGAGAGGCCTTATTCCTTGTAGCCGACTGGCGGATTGAGGATGGTAAAGCCGGTGTCTTGCGAGAAGTGGTAAAGCAAGCCTTCATCCTCGCGCACCAGCAGGAGTTCGGGCGACTCTTGCAACTTGAGGAACTTCACCACCTTGCCGCTCTTGAGCTTGACCGAGAACCAGGGCTGCGGATGTCCGTCCAGCTTGGCGGGTTCGACCGACTTGGCCGTCAACTGCTGCCAGTTATTGGAGAACCATTCCTTCAGTTCATCCTGCTTGGGCTTGGCATCAGGTGCGGAAACCTTCCACTTGCCGTTTTCAAGTTGCATGGAGAGGCGGGATTTTTCCCATTGCTCCAGGCCGGAGAAATCAAAGCCAACGATCTCTTCGTTGAGGTCCAGCGGATGCTTGTCCAGGAACTCCAGCGGCTGCATGGAGGCGCCTTCCGAGAACATGGTCGGCAGCAGGTACACGGCACCCTTGTACTTGATGTACTGGTCGCCCGTCACCGGGTGATACATGCCGAAAGTGAATTCCTCGTTGTCCATGCGCACGGTCAATGCCGGATGGTCGAGACCGAAGCGGGTGAGGTCCGTTGCCGGAAACTTCTCTGCCGAAGAGGCAATCGCCAACGACAGCACGCGCCCAACGGAGGCTAGATCCGCACGGCCTTTGGCCGGCTCGAGCAAGCGCCAGCGGCCGCCTTGCTTCTCCAGCACTACCGGCTTCTTGCCCGGCACTTCGATGTTCAAATGCTCGAACTTGTTGGGGTTGAGCTGCGACAACGCATAGCTTGTCGGCTTCTGATCCGCAGTTTTCGGCCGCAGGTACAGGAAAGCGGCAATGCCGGCCACCAACAGCAGCAATACCAGGTTAACGATCCAACGAGATTTCATACCTGCCCTCGCTTATCTCTTGCGGCGCTTCAGCCAGATGACGACACCAGTGATCAGCAGCACAATCGGCAGGCCGAGACGGAAGCCGAAGAAGATCAGGATCGCCAGAATCTTGTCCCCCGGCGGGATGGTGATGTTCACATCCTTGAGCGGACGCGGCTGGATGGTGATGAGGTTATCGTCGCCGGCCAGCCAGTTGATCATGTTGACGCCGAGATCGAGGTTGCCACCGTTACCCAGGAAAGTATTGGCCAGGAAACCGCCGCTGCCGACTACCACCACGCGCTGGTCCTTGTTTTCGATCTTGCGCTCAAGCGCCACCGCGATATTGATCGGGCCGCCTACGTCAGTCTTAGCATCGAATTTCGGCGTACCCTCGATGGGGCTGGTTTCCAGCCAACCAGTGGCAGAAACGTCTACCAGGTGGGAAACCGTCCAGCCGCGATCCTGGCCGTTGGAATCGATCTGGCGGGCCATCGGGAACAGCGTACGCAGACCGAAGCCCTGGGTAATCGGGTGATCGCCGTACTGCACGCCGAAGGCCATCTTGTAGTCGCCGCCATATTGCGCAGCCATCGGGTCCACCACGATGCCCGGCGTCAATTGCAGACCGAGCTGCTCGGCGATGGGCATCAGGCCGTGCATGGAGTCCTGGTCGATGAGCCAGAACAGATTGCCGCCTTCTGCGATGTACTTCTTGATCTTGTTGACTTCGATTTCAGGAATATCCACCTGCGGACTTGCGATCACCAACATCGCGCCGTTGGCAGGCACATCCGGCGACAAGGTCAAGTCGGGGTTAGAGAGCTTGAAGCCCTTCTTTTCCAACTGCTTACCGAAATCGCCCAGGTCGAAGTTCTTGAGGCCGTTGAGGCGACGCTCGCCGTGACCATCCAGGAACATCACGTTGCGCGACTTCTCGCGGGACAAGCGCACCAGCAGGTTGGTCATATCCTGCTCGACGATGGGCGGCAGCAGATGTTCGCTCTTGCTCTTATATTCGACGACGAACTCGCCTTCGGCACGAACGCCGGCTTCTTGCGCCTGCTTGGGGTTTTCGGCCGGATTGACGAACTTGAACTGGATGTCTCGCTTGGCGCGCTGGTAGCGCGTCACGAAGTCGACGATGCCCTTGCGGTAGGTATCGTCGTTGGATGCGTAGACCGTAATACTGACCGGGCCCTTCATCTGCTTCAAGACATTCACGCTACCCTCGGTAAGCGTGTTGCGGGCACTTTGGGTAATGTCGCGCGAGCCGTGGAACTCGTAGGACAAGTAGCCCACCAGCCCGACCAGGGCCAGGAACAGGACCACGAAAATGCTGTTCTGCATGAACAGCTGAATGCGCAGTTTGCGGTTGATCTTCATAATCGTCTAAAGCCCCGGTTAGCCGCGCAGGCGGTCCGCATCGAGGCGGCGCACCGTGAACGTCAGGAAAGTCAGGATGAACAACGCGAAATAAGCCAGATCGCGGGTATCGATCAGACCGCGCGAGAACGGTTCGAAATGGCGCAGCAGCGACAGGTAGTTCAACGTGCTGTTGGGATCGCTGGCGAAAAAGTAATCTAGGATCAGCAAGCCGAACAAGGCCACGAAGGTAATGATGGCGGCGATGATGGGTTGCTGCGTCAGACTGGACACGAAGATACCCAATGCAGAGAAGCTCGCGACCAGGAGCCACAGGCCGATCAGGTTGGCGACCACGTAGCCAAAATCAAGCTCCGCCCAGATATTCAGCGAGGAGATCATCACGCCGATGATGGCGATCATCACCGTGAGGAAGCTCACCAGTCCGAAGAACTTGCCCAGCACGATTTCCGTCAACGACAACGGTGCGCTGAACAGGAACGGCAAGGTCTGATTCTTGCGCTCTTCGCTGATTAGGCGCATGGACAGCAGCGGCACGGCAAACAGCATGATGAATGAGGCCATGCTGAACACGTTATGCCCCACGAATTCGGTGACGCCGACGCGTTGTTCCGGGCGGATCATGCCGGACATGGTCTGGAAGTACTGGTCGATGCCGACCAGGAAGAAAGTCCCGAATATAAACTGGAGCAAGGCCAGGATGACCCATCCCATGGGGGACGAGAACATGGCTTTGAGTTCCTTGCCGGCGACGGTAAGAATCATGATTGCGGTTCCGTTGAATTAACGCGAATTAGTTAGCAGCCGCTTCCTGGTAAGTGAGCTGCATGAACACTTCTTCCAGGCTGGTCTGATCGGGATTGATCTGGTAAAGCCCCCAATTGTTGTTTACGGCCGATTGCACGATGCGTTCGGCGGGCGCAGCACCTTCGGCATAGCGCAGGCGCAGTAGGCCGTTAGCCGCCGGCTCAACGCTTACGACGCCGTCGATCTTGAGAAGTTCTTCCGTATCAGGCGCATTGGTCAAGCCGAGCAGTAGGCGGTTGCCGTGACGTTGCTGCTTAAGCACGTCGATGGAGCCGTTGAACACCAGTTGACCCTTGTGAATGATCTGCACGTGGTCGCACACCATTTCGACTTCCGGGAGGATGTGGGTGGACAGGATCACGCTGTGCTCGCCGCCCAATTCCTTGATCAGGGCACGGATATCGCGAATCTGGATCGGATCGAGACCGACGGTGGGTTCGTCAAGGATGACGACCATCGGGTTGTGGATGATGGCCTGGGCGATGCCCACGCGTTGCTGGTAGCCCTTGGACAGGTTGTCAATGAGGCGTTTGCTCATCTCGGTCAGCCCGCAACGCTCCTTGGCGGATTCGACGGCCTTCTTCACGCTGCCGCGTGCTACACCGTGCAGACGGGCTGACAGGGTCAGCATTTCATCGACCGTCAGCTCCTTATAGAGCGGCGGCGTTTCCGGCAGATAGCCGATGAGCGCCTTGGCTTCCTTGGGCTGTTCGATGATATCGATACCGCAAATCTTGACGCTGCCGGATGTCGGCGCGAGATTGCCGGTAAGCATTTTCATCGTGGTGGATTTGCCGGCACCGTTAGGGCCGAGGAAACCGAGAACTTCGCCCTTGCGCAGGCTGAAATTCACGTCGCGTACCACAGCGTTGCTGCCGTATACGCGGTTCAGCGCATCGGCCTCGACAGTCACATTATCCATATCGATCTATGTGGTCCAGAAGGGGGTTGCTAAGTTAAAAAATCGCTTGAATCTTGTCAAGCGAGCTTGAAATATCTGGATTCTAGATACAAAAAAGCGCGGGCTTAACCGCGCTTGTGGCAATCCGAACCGGTTGCTTATACTATACGAAACCCTTGGCTTGTGCCATGGTCAAAGCCCACGAGCCAATTTCGGAAAAATCACCGTATGCAACGCAAACTTTTTTATGTGCCCCTCATTACGCTGACGTTGGCGCTGGGTTCTACAGGGGTACTGGCCGACAATGCAAAACAAACGGCCGCACCTAAAACCGTCGCAACCAACAGTACTTCCGGACTCACTGCAGAATTCGTTTATAAGTATCTTCTAGGCGAGATCGCGGGGCAGCGCGGGGAATTGGGTCTTGCCGGCGCCGTCATGCTCGACCTTGCCAAAAGCACGCGCGATCCCCGGCTAGCAGAACGTGCCACCCGCGCAGCCCTCTACGGCAACCAGCAAGCCATGGCTTTGCGGGCCGCTAGCCTTTGGGTCGAACTCGATCCCAACGCCAAGGAAGGCTACCAGGTTCTCACGCAGCTATTGATCGCATCCGGCAAGGTGTCGGAGCTCCGGCAACCGCTGCAAAAACTCATCGCCGGCGAAGACGACCATGCCGCGGCCTTCTTATATATGGTGGGGATGTTCAGCCGGGTGCCGGACAAGAACGCCGTCCTCAAGCTCATGCAGGACCTGGCCAAACCTTATCCTGAGTTGCCCGAAGCCCACTTCGCCATCGCCCATGCTGCCTGGACCGCAGAGCAGGACAAGCTCGCCTTGAGCGAATTGCAAACCGCGGACAAGCTCAACCCAGGCTGGGAGCCAGCCGCCCTGCTCAAGGCCCAGGTCTTGATGCGCAAAGGCCCAAAGGATGCCTTGCAGTTCTACCATGACTTTCTCGAAACAAACCCACACAGCAACGAAGTTCGCCTCGCTTACGCCAAGCTGCTGGTCAATGAAAAGCAGTTCGAGCCAGCCAAGCAGCAATTCGAGCAGCTGATCGAGGATGCTCCTGAGAATGCCGAGATGCATGTCGTCGTCGGCTTGCTCAACGTGCAAATGGAAGACCTGGCCGAGGCCGAAACCAACTTCAAGAAAGCCCTGACGCTCAATTACAAAGAGCCCGACCAGATCTATATTTATCTGGGGCAAATCGCCGAGCGCCAGAAAGACCTCGCCAAGGCACAGGAGTGGTACGGCAAGGTCGGCGAGGACAGCAACCAGTACCTCGACGCTCAACTGCGTTCCGCCTCGCTGATCGCCCAGCAGGGTAAAGTCGAAGAAGCACGCAAGCGTATCGCCGAGATTCCCAACCTGACCAATGAGCAGCGCGTGGTAGCACTCCAGACTGAAGCCAACTTGCTGGTTCAGGCCAAGCGCCCGCAAGAAGCATTCGACCTGCTCAAGCAGGCCGTCGAAACCCTGCCCAACAGCCCGGACCTCATCTATGACTATGCCATGGCCGCCGAGCGCGTTCATCGCTTCGATGTCATGGAACACGAGCTGCGCAAGCTTATCGTGCTGAAGCCGGAGATGTGGCATGCCTACAATGCCCTGGGCTACTCGTTGGCAGACCGGAACGAGCGCCTGGATGAAGCACAGAAGCTGATCGAGAAAGCCTTGGCGCTGAGCCCGGGCGACTACTATGTGCTGGACAGCATGGGGTGGGTGAAATACCGTCGCGGTCAATTGACCCAGGCAGCCGATTACCTCAAGCGCGCCTACTCGGTACAAGCCGACCCGGAAATCGCAGCCCATCTAGGCGAGGTCTTGTGGCAGCAAGGCAAGCACGACGAGGCTGTCAAAACCTGGAACGAAGCCCTGCACGCCTTCCCGGACAACGAGACGCTCCTCAACACTTCCAAGAAATTCATGAAGTGATGTGGTTGCGACTGATTCCGGCGCTGCTGCTTGCAGGCTGCAGCGCCCTTCCCGTCCAGCAAAAATCCGCAGAACAGAAACCGGTCGAACCCGTGGCATACCGGGTTCACCTTGAGCATCTCGCAGCCATTGAAAACTTCGGCCTGGAAGGACGCATCGGGGTGCTGACCGAAACCAAGGGATTCTCCGGCACCATGCGCTGGCACCATCGCAACGACGGCGACACCATCGCCTTCTACTCGCCGCTAGGCACCCAGCTCGGCGAATTGGAAGCCGACGCAAACGGCGTCACGCTCACCACCAGCCAGAAAACCTATCACGCAGCGGATGCCGAAACCCTGACGCAGCAAACGCTGGGCTGGAGCCTGCCTCTGCGTGGACTGCCCGATTGGGCGCTCGGCCGCCCCACCAAGGGCGACGCCGAAATCCTCGCCTGGGATACCGCAGGTCGTATCAGCAAACTCCGCCAACAGGGATGGGATATCGAGTACCCCACTTACCAGAACCAGGGTTTCGAGCTACCCACCAAGATTGTCCTGAAAAGCCGCAAGCTCGACCTCAAGCTAGTCGTGGAAAACTGGCACGTCGAAAGCCAATAATGCTGCAAGCCTTTCTTGCGCCGGCAAAGCTCAATCTATTTCTGCACGTCGTCGGTCGCCGGGACGATGGCTATCACCTGCTGCAAAGCGTGTTCCGATTCCTGAACTACGGCGACACCGTTGAAATCGAGGTGCGTCAGGACGGGGAAATCCGGCGCCTGAACCATGTCGAGGGCGTGCCCGAAGCGATCGACCTCGCCATCCGTGCCGCGCAACTGCTCAAACAGACAACCGGCTGCACCTTGGGCGCAGATATACAAGTGACCAAACACATCCCAATGGGGGGAGGCCTTGGCGGCGGCAGTTCGGACGCTGCTACTGTCTTGCTCGCGCTCAACCGCCTATGGGGCCTGAACCTCTCGCGCCAGCAACTTATCGACCTGGGATTGCAACTCGGCGCTGACGTTCCTGTATTCGTTTTCGGCGAAAGCGCCTGGGCGGAAGGAATCGGGGAAAAACTCCAGCCCATCAAGCTGGAACCGGCTTGTTACGCCGTGTTGACGCCGAATATCCACGTCTCGACCCCCGCAATTTTTTCAAAAAAGGAATTGACAAGGGATACGAGACTCGCGAAAATAGCGGCCTTTTCCAAGGGCTACGGTCATAATGACCTGGAACCCGTGGTGTGCAGCATGTACCCCGAAGTCGCAGCGGCTTTGGACTGGCTAAAGCAGTTCGGAGATGCTAGAATGTCGGGCTCTGGTGCTAGCGTGTTTGTGGAGCTTCCCTCGATGGAAGCCGCGAATAAAGTAGTAGCGGAAAAGCCGAGCGGAATGCGCGGGTTTGCGGCACAAGGATTGGACATTCATCCTCTCCGGGAAAATGCAAATGAACAATTGGGGAGTCGCCAAGCTGGTTAAGGCACCGGATTTTGATTCCGGCATGCGAAGGTTCGAATCCTTCCTCCCCAGCCATACAATCAAAGAGAGCGTGTAGAGAAACTACACGCTTTTTGTTTTTAATCGACTGAGAAAAAGGATTGCGCAGTGGCTAACGGGGAGATGATGGTCTTTACGGGCAACGCCAACCCACGGCTCGCCGAGGAGGTCGTCAGTCACCTCAATATCGACCTGGGCAAGGCCACCGTTGGCCGCTTCAGCGATGGCGAAGTCATGGTGGAGTTGCTGGAAAACGTTCGCGGCAAGGACGTTTTCGTCCTCCAGTCCACGTGCATGCCGACCAACGACAGCTTGATGGAAGTACTGGTCATGGTGGATGCGCTGCGCCGCTCTTCTGCGGCTCGCATTACCGCCGCGATCCCCTACTTCGGCTATGCACGCCAGGATCGCCGTCCGCGCTCTGCCCGTGTGGCGATCACCGCCAAGGTGGTGGCTAACATGCTGACCTCCGTCGGCATCGACCGCTTGCTGACCATGGATCTGCACTCCGACCAGATCCAGGGCTTCTTCGATATTCCCGTCGACAACATTTATGCCTCGCCGATTTTGCTGGGCGACGTGTGGAAACATAACTACCCCAACCTGGTGGTCGTTTCCCCCGACGTCGGCGGCGTGGTGCGAGCACGTGCGCTCGCCAAGCAACTGAATTCCGACCTGGCCATCATCGATAAACGCCGTCCCAAGCCCAATGTTGCTAAGGTGATGCACATCATCGGCGACGTGGCTGGCCGTACCTGCGTCATCATGGACGACATGGTCGATACCGCCAATACGTTGTGCGAAGCTGCAGCTGCGTTGAAGGCGCAAGGCGCCGTAAAGGTTGTCGCTTACTGTACGCACCCAGTGCTGTCCGGCACAGCCATCCCGCGCATTACTGATTCTGCACTGGATGAACTGGTCGTTACCAATACCATTCCATTGCGTCAGGAAGCCATCGAGTGCGGCAAAATCCGCCAGCTTTCCGCCGCCGAGCTTCTGGCCGAAACCATCCGCCGCATCAGCCGCGAGGATTCGGTAAGCTCGCTGTTTATGGAGTAAAGAATTCTGGCTTGTACTAACAAGTACAGGCCGAATAAGCAGCCGTCTGGTCGCGGACGGCTTTTTTAACTTTAGGAGTTAGACATGACTATTGAAATCATCGCCAATTCGCGCGATAGCAAGGGTACCGGAGCGAGCCGCCGCCTGCGCCGCGCTGGCAAAGTGCCGGGCATCGTTTACGGTGGTGGCAAGGACGCCGCTTCCATCGAACTGGATCACAAGGCACTGTTCCTGCAGTTCCGTCACGAAGCTTTCCACGCTTCCATCCTCACGCTGAACCTGGATGGCAAGAAGGAACCCGTGCTGCTGCGCGACTACCAGATGCACCCCGTGCGCACCGAAATCGCTCACATCGATTTCCAACGCGTCAGCACCACCGAAAAGATCCACGTCAAGGTTCCGCTCCACTTCGTGAACGCTGACACCGCTCCTGGCGTGAAGACCGGTGGCGGTATCGTCACCCACATCCTGACCGAAGCCGACGTAAGCTGCCTGGCCAAGGATCTGCCTGAGTTCATCGAAGTCGACCTCGGCAAGATGGAAGCCGGCCAGACCATTCACCTGCACGAAATCAAGCTGCCCAAGGGCGTTGAATTCGTGAAGCTGGCTCACGGCGACGACTCCGCTGTCGCATCCGTGACCAAGCCGCGCGGTGCTGTGGCCGACGAAGCTGCTGCTGCGGAATAAGTAGGACGCAACGAGTAGAAACGACGCGCGTCCGGTCCGCCGGTCGCGCGTTTTTCATTTCAAGAGATCGATATGAGCGAAGGCATTCAACTGCTGGTCGGTTTGGGTAATCCCGGTTCCGAGTATGAAGATACCCGCCACAATGCCGGTTTTTGGTGGATCGATGAGATCTGCCGCAGCCACGGCGTTAGCCTCAACACCGAATCCAAATTCTTCGGGAAGATCGGCAAGCTCAAGGTAAACGGCAAGGAAGTCTGGTTGCTGCAACCCACGACCTTTATGAATGCCAGCGGTCGCTCAGTAGGCGCCCTCGCCAAGTTTTACCGCATCGCTCCGCAAAACATTCTGGTCGTCCACGACGAGCTCGATATCCCGCCAGGAACAGCGAAGCTGAAAAAAGGCGGCGGCAACGGCGGTCATAACGGCTTGAAAGACATCACAGCCCATCTCGGCACGCCAGATTATTGGCGCTTGCGCCTCGGCATCGGGCATCCCGGCGAGCGTAGCGCCGTGGTCAATTTCGTTCTGCATGCACCCTCGCGCGATGAGGCGCAATTGATCCAGAGCACCATTGACGACAGCATGGCATTGCTCCCGCAACTGCTCTCCGGCGAATTTGAAGCCGCCATGCTTAAGCTGCACACCAGAAAGCACTAGGCGCACCAAAACCAACCATGGTCCACGCGGCCAAACTTCAAACTAATGTCATACTTTTT
This sequence comes from Novimethylophilus kurashikiensis, assembly GCF_003112435.1. Lineage (GTDB taxonomy): Bacteria > Pseudomonadota > Gammaproteobacteria > Burkholderiales > Methylophilaceae > Novimethylophilus > Novimethylophilus kurashikiensis. The sequence goes on along the minus strand of NZ_BDOQ01000019.1, from coordinate 106,232 downwards.
TACTAAGCTATTCAGTTACAACTCTTTTTGACAGGGTTGTAGCCTGTTCGGCAATTGGCATTCAACTTGCTTTTAATTCGACTGTTTTTGCATTACTAGGAGACGACCATGCTCTATGTCTGGAGTCTATTTATTCGCACCACCCACTGGCTATTGGTTACGTGTTTTACCGTGGCCTTTCTGACCAGCGAAAGCCTTTGGTATGAAGGCATCCATGTCAAAGCCGGCTATCTGGCCGCTGTACTGATGATCGCGCGTATTGTCTGGGGCATCACGGCCAAGGGTTACTGCAACTTCGCCAAGTTTCCGTTTCGCCCCATCGCAGGGATTCGCTACGCCTGGCAATCCATCACCGGCCACGCCAAACGCTTCATCGGCCATAATCCAGCAGGCAGCCTGGTCATCTACGGCATGCTGGTCGTCGGGTTATCCACGATTGCAACCGGTATCTTGCACTTCTACGAAGCCTATTTCGATTGGGCGGACGGTATCGGCGAAATCCACAAGACGCTGGCCTGGACCTGGCTCGCGCTGGTCGGCACCCACGTGACCGGCGTGCTGGTTGAAAGCGTGTTGCTCAAGGAAAACTTGATCGCCTCCATGATCACCGGCTTCAAGCAACGCCATCCGCACGCCAAGCACGACCATCTTTCGGTCGATCAAAAATAGCCTGCTTCTCCGGCGAGAACGCCTGCATCTTTCTGCCTAGAGATGCAGGCTTCTTTATTATTCAAAGTTTTGGCGCCACTCCCCTCGCAAGGTACAATAGCCCCTTTTCGCGTCGGCCGAAGTCTATCCCGGGTCGCCATGGCGCGCATTCTTTCAGTTTGAGGAATTCCAGAATATGAAATGCGGTATCGTCGGTTTGCCCAATGTCGGCAAGTCCACCCTGTTCAACGCCATCACCAAGGCAGGCATTGCCGCAGAAAACTATCCGTTCTGCACGATTGAGCCCAATGTCGGCATCGTGGAAGTGCCCGACCCCCGCATGAATCCGCTGATCGATATCGTCAAACCGCAAAAGACGCAGCCGGCCATCGTTGAGTTCGTCGATATCGCAGGCCTGGTCGCCGGTGCATCCAAGGGCGAAGGTCTCGGCAACAAATTCCTCGCCAACATCCGCGAAACCGACGCCATTGCCCACGTCGTGCGTTGTTTCGAGGACGGCAACGTCGTGCACGTGGCCGGCAAGGTCGATCCGCTCTCCGATATCGAAGTCATCAATACCGAACTCGCACTCGCCGACATGGAAACGGTGGAAAAAACCATCGCCCGCGAAAGCAAGAAAGCCAAGTCCGGCGACAAGGAGGCGATTGCTTTGTGTGCTTTGCTGGAAAAAGTGCAGAAGCACCTCGACGAAGGCAAGATGGTGCGCACCCTGGGCTTGGACAAAGAGCAGTTGGTAATGCTCAAGCCGCTCTGCCTGATTACCGTCAAGCCGGTCATGTATCTCGCCAACGTCAACGAAGACGGCTTTAGCGATAATCCGCTGCTGGCTCGCGTTCAAGACTTGGGCAAGCAAGAACACGCCCCCGTGGTCGCGATTTGCGCCAAGATCGAAGCGGAAATCGCCGATCTGGACGACGAAGACAAAACCTTGTTCCTGTCCGAAATGGGCCTGGAAGAACCCGGCCTGGACCGCGTCATTCGCGCCGCTTACGATCTTTTGGGCCTGCAAACGTACTTCACGGCGGGAGTGAAGGAAGTACGCGCCTGGACCATCCACAAGGGCGATACCGCCCCGCAAGCCGCCGGAGTCATCCACACCGATTTCGAAAAAGGCTTCATCCGCGCCGAAGTGATCGGCTATGAAGACTTCGTGGCATGCAAAGGCGAGCAAGGTGCCAAGGAAGCCGGCAAGATGCGCCTGGAAGGCAAGGAGTACGTAGTGCAGGACGGCGACGTCATGCACTTCCGTTTCAACGTCTAATCGCTAGCAGTCACCCGTCTATTTCAAACGCGGCTCCCTTGAGAGCCGCGTTTTTATTGGTGCTATACCGGCTTCAGGTAGGTGCTCAAAAAGGTCCGCGTTTCGTTGTCGGGGAACAGCACCGTCACTTGCTCTCCAACTTGTGCTTGCACCTGCCCTTGCCCGTATTTAGGCGCCTTTACCATCATGCCGGGTGTAAAGACTTCCTTAACTTCGGCCGCCTCTTCGCTGCTGGACTCATCCTTAGTCTCTGCCGTTTCCACGAGGGCGGAAGGCGGATGCAGGCAATTGTCGCAACCGCCACACTGGTCAAAAGCTTCCTCACCAAAGTACGTCATCAACACCTTCCAACGGCAAAACCCGCTCTGTGCATAGCCGATCATGCGCTCGAGCGCTTCTTTATCGTTCTCCAGATGCACACGATGTTGATCCGCCAGTTGCTCGAATTGTTCAGGTTTGGGTTGGCGCTTCGTCAAATGCAGCCTGGCATCACGTGACTGCCTAATCAATTTGGCTTCTTTCAGCAGGTTGAGCGCTACCCGCAATCGCGCCGTCGGGAGTTCTGCCACCTTTTCCTCCAGCGCTGCTGCTTAGGTTCTTCCCCCGTCCCCCATTGCTGAAGCACCTCGTAGATACGCTTCAAATCTGCCGCCTCAGGCATCGCCTTTGCCAGAAAAAACTGCTGCAACCGCTTATCCTGAGGCAAGTAAATCAGCAGGCATTGCGCCGGCTTGCCGTCACGCCCGGCCCTACCTGATTCTTGATAATAGGTTTCCAGGTTAGCCGGCAGCTGGTAATGGATCACAAATCTGATATCCGGTTTATCGATACCCATCCCAAAGGCATTAGTCGCCACCATGATCCGGGCCTCACCACGCATGAACTGCTCCTGGTTCTCGGCTCGCTGCCTCGCGTTCAGCTTGCCGTGATACCGCGTGACCGATTCCCCCACTTCAAGCAACACATCAAACACGTCCTCCACAGCTTTCACCGTCGCGGCATATATGATGCCGCAACCCGGTGTTTCTCTCGCTAATGCGAGCGCCTGGGCTCTCCGCTCCTTTTCGCTTGTCACCGGCACGACACGATACTGGAGGCTGTCGCGATAAATGCCGAGGTTGACGACCCGCGGCACTCTCATTTGCAGTTGCTCCCCGATATCTCGAGCAACTTCCTCGGTTGCCGTTGCGGTCAGTGCCAGTACGGGAGGGCGACCGAGCTGACGGATTGCATGCGACAAATGCAGGAATGCCGGCCGAAAGTCGCGGCCCCACTGCGAAATACAATGCGCCTCGTCCACCACGAAAAGATCGATATGAAGGCCTTGCAACCGCGCCATGAAATCTTCGTCCTGTAGACGTTCGGGGGTCACGAAGACGATCTCGCTGCGAGACTTTTCGATATTGCGCAGCGCCTGATGCTCCTCGTCAGCCTTGAGCGTGCTGTTCACCTGCTCGGCTGCAATCCCTTCATATCGAGCTTTTCGGCCTGATCCTTCATGAGCGCAATCAGCGGAGAGACCACCACGGTCGTCCCCGGCATGATAAGTGCCGGAAGCTGATAGCACAGCGACTTGCCACCACCCGTCGGCATGATGGCTAAAGTGTCTCGCGCATCCAGCACGCTCTCGATCACCTCTACCTGCCCAGGACGTAAGCGCTCGACGCCAAAGTGACTGAGCAGCTCAGCCAATGCGCGATCTCGGGGCAAGGAGAACTTCTTGCGGGAAGGGGACCGCTGCCGCCGTCCAGGACCAGATGTATGAGATTCAGGCATGACGCCTCCTGCAATACTTCGGGCAACCGCCCTAATGCTTCAAGATTGCCTCAAACCAGAAATTAATTCGGCGCGGATACGGGCTTTACAAGCCCACCCTGAGCCTATAGAATTGCGGCCTTTCCGGTTTCGGTGATGTAGCTCAGCTGGTTAGAGCGACGGATTCATAATCCGTAGGTCGAGGGTTCAAGTCCCCCCATCACCACCAAACAAAACGGCCTCCAAACGGAGGCCGTTTTGCTTTCAAACGACGACTTTTGGCTTGCGGAAATACAGGTGGATAAGGATGGCTTCCTTGCCATACCGGGGGCCGTCACATTAAACTAGCGGATTGTAAAATTTCGGCTGTATCTTTAAGAATCACTACCTTACCGCTGAGCAAGAGCTTGTTTGCTTTCATTGATGGATCGAATGGAAGAACATGGTTCCTCGCGCGCATTGTCAAAACAAGTCAGCTTCAATTTTCGTCATTAGTACATTCGCTTCTCGGGTATTTTCATGAGCGCTCCTAAAAAGGTTTTTATCAAAACGTTCGGCTGTCAGATGAACGAGTACGACTCGTCCCGCATGACCGACCTCATGCGTGCCACGGAAGGCATGGAGCCGACCGAGAACCCCGAGGAAGCCGATCTCATCCTGCTCAATACTTGCTCGGTGCGCGAAAAACCGCAGGAAAAAGTGTTTCACCAACTAGGCCGCTTCCAGGAGCTGAAGCAGGCCAACCCTAACCTCGTCATCGGTGTCGGCGGTTGCGTGGCGAGTCAGGAAGGCTCGGCCATTGTCGACCGCGCGCCTTATGTCGATATTGTGTTCGGCCCGCAAACGTTGCATCGTCTCCCGGAATTGATTTCGGCCAAGCGCAAGACCGGCGCCTCGCAAGTCGATATCAGCTTCCCAGAAATCGAGAAATTCGATGCCTTGCCGCCGCCCAAGGTCGAGGGCGCAGCGGCGTTTCTTTCCATCATGGAAGGCTGTAGCAAGTACTGCACGTTCTGCGTGGTGCCATATACCCGTGGCGAGGAAGTGTCCCGTCCATTCGAGGACATCCTGACCGAGGCAGCGCAATTAGCCCGTCAAGGCGTGAAGGAAATCACCCTGCTGGGCCAGAACGTCAATGCCTATCGAGGCACCATGGCAGGTGGTGAGATAGCAGACCTCGCCATGCTATTGGATTACATCAGCGAAATCCCCGGTATCGAGCGCCTGCGCTACACCACATCGCACCCCAACGAAATGACGCCTGCGCTCATCGAGGCCTTTGCGCGTAACCCCAAGCTGGTGTCGCACCTGCATCTGCCCGTGCAAGCCGGCTCCGACCGCGTACTGATGGCGATGAAGCGCAACTACACAGTGTTGCAATACAAATCCATCATTCGCAAGTTGCGTGCGGCACGGCCTGATCTGTGCCTGTCGTCCGATTTCATCGTAGGTTTTCCCGGCGAGACCGAGGCTGAATTCGAAGCCACCCTGAAACTCGCGGAAGAATTGGATTTCGACGCCAGCTACTGCTTTATCTACAGCGCCCGCCCCGGTACGCCGGCCTCTTATCTTGCCGACGACACCCCGCAGGAGATCAAGCTGGCCCGTTTGGAAAAGCTACAAGGACTTATCGATGCACAAGCCTTTGCTATCAGCCAGAAGATGGTCGGTACGCAACAGCGTGTGCTGGTCATCGGCCCATCTAAGCGCGACCCGAATGAATTAGCCGGCCGCACCGACAACAACCGCATTGTCAATTTTCCGGGACCTGTCGGCTTGATTGATCAATTTGCGGTGGTTACCATTACTGAAGCCATGTCGCATACCTTGCGCGGCGAACTCGCGAGCCAAACTCTTGGAAATTAATTTTTCACCCGAGGACAACACGCTCCTCGCCAACCTTTGCGGCTCTCTCGACGAGAACCTGAAACAGATCGAAGACGCGCTCGACGTGTCCATCGCCCGCCGCGGGGGACACTTTCGCTTGTCGGGCAGCAAGCAGCACATGCAGCTGGCCGTACAAATGCTGCAGAACTTCTACGAACGCGCAAAGAATCCCATCTCGCTGGAAGATATCCAGCTCGGCCTAGTCGAGATCGGCAAGCTGGCACCCGAGGCCGTAGCCTCTGCCGCAATGCCGGTGCTGATGACGCGTCGACACGACCTGCATGGTCGTACGCCACGCCAAGTGGAGTACCTGCAAAAGATCCAGGAATTCGATATCAACTTCGGCATCGGTCCGGCTGGCACCGGCAAGACCTACCTCGCTGTCGCCAGCGCGGTGGACGCCATTACCCGTGATCGCGTCAAACGCATCGTCCTGGTGCGCCCTGCCGTGGAAGCAGGCGAACGATTGGGCTTCCTGCCGGGCGATCTCGCGCAGAAAGTCGACCCGTATCTACGCCCGCTCTATGATGCACTCTACGACCTCATGGGCTTCGATGCCGTGAGCAAGATGTTCGAACGCGGCGCAATTGAGGTCGCACCGCTGGCCTACATGCGCGGCCGCACGCTGAATCAGAGCTTCATCATCCTCGACGAAGCCCAGAACACGACGCCGGAACAAATGAAGATGTTCCTCACCCGCATCGGCTTCGGCACCAAGGCTGTTATCACCGGCGACGTGACGCAGATCGACCTCGCCCGCGGCCAAAAAAGCGGCCTGATCGAGGCTCAAAAGATACTGAATGACGTACGCGGCATCGCCTTCACGCAATTCTTGTCCGAAGACGTGGTACGCCATCCTTTGGTGCAGAAAATCATCAACGCCTACGAACGCTACGACCAGAGCAAATCCGAGTGAGCGCCGCAAAACCGAAATTGAATCTGGCGGTGCAATACGCCTTCAAGCCTGAAACCGTTCCCACACGCCATCAATTCCGTAAGTGGGCACTCGCGGCATTAGGCTGCGATGCGGAAGTCGCATTGCGTATCGTGGACGAAACCGAGGGCCGCGAGCTCAACCGCGACTACCGTGGCAAGGATTATGCTACCAACGTACTGACCTTCCCTCTGGAGGATGACCCCATCCTCATCGGCGACATCGTGCTGTGCGCGCCAGTAGTGGAGAAAGAAGCGACCGAGCAGGGAAAATCGCTGGAAGCGCATTACGCGCACCTATTCATCCACGGCATGCTGCACATGCAGGGCTACGATCACGAGAACGACGCCGATGCTGAAGAGATGGAAGCGCTGGAAACGCAAATCGTCACAAAATTGGGGTATCCTGACCCCTATCGCATTGAAAAGGAAGTGGAAATAATAAATGGCTGAAGGTGACAAACCGGGATGGGTCGAGCGCATTGCGGCGCTGCTGCTGCGCGAGCCCGTGGACCGGGAACAACTCATAGAACTGCTGCATTCCGCCTACGAAAAAAATCTTCTGGACGCCGACGCCCTCACCATGATCGAGGGCGTGTTGCAGGTCTCCGAAATGCAAGTGCGCGACATCATGCTGCCGCGCTCGCAAATGGACGTGATCGACATTACCGATCCTCCCGAGAAATTCATTCCTTTCGTCATCGAAACCGCGCACTCGCGCTTCCCTGTCATCGGCGAGAACAAGGACGACGTTATCGGCATCCTGCTCGCCAAGGATTTGCTGCGCTATTACGCTGGCGAAGATTTCGACGTGCGCGACATGCTGCGCCCTGCGGTGTTCATTCCCGAATCCAAACGTCTCAATGTGCTGCTTAAAGAATTCCGCAGCAACCGCAACCACATCGCCATCGTTGTGGACGAGTACGGCGGCGTGGCCGGCATGGTGACCATTGAAGACGTGCTGGAGCAGATCGTCGGCGATATCGAAGATGAATACGATTACGACGAAACCGAGGACAACATCTTCCGCGATGCCAGCGGGCGCTACCGTGTCAAGGCATTGACGGAGATCGCCGATTTCAACGAAGTACTGGGGGTCGAGTTCAGCGACGAAGAGTTCTCCACCATCGGCGGGCTTGTCATCAGCAAGTTCGGCCACCTGCCCAAGCGCGGCGAACAAATTACCTTCGATGGCATGAAATTCACCGTGCTGCGCGCCGACAGCCGCCGCGTACATTCCCTGCTACTTGAGCGTCTGCCAGTCGTCCCGGAGATCGAGGGAACTTAACCCGTTTTTTCGACGTCACATATTGGACTTCTACTCGATAGGGAGCTTCAAATGACGACTCGCTGGACACCTCTGATCGCGCTGGCGATAGCCGGCCCCGCCTTTGCAGCCTCTGTCGAGGCGATTCCGGAAAAAGAGCAGGACTTCGTAGACACCGTCCAGACCCTGCAACAGTCCGAAATCGCCGAATTGCTGGGCGACCCCGCCTATCAATACGACATCAAGGACGACGATGGCCAGGTCGTCGGCTCGATCTGGCACTATCACGGCGTCACCACAGGCGACGACGGCCAGTATTACAAGACGACGGAACTCGATTTCGTCGGCACCAAGGTCGCCAATATCGTATTGATCAACAACGAAGACGAAGACACCGGTGAAGATCAGCCCACGCCGCCGGATTCTGCGTTTACGCCTTCATCGCTCGATCGCGCCAACGTATTCTAAATAAAAAAGCCGCTGCCATTACAGCAGCGGCTTTTTGTTGCCAGGGGCTAGATCCAAGGCCTGGATTTACCTCAGCCCAATTCCGACGTGCAGTTCGGGCAGCGCGTGGCATCCTTGTGGATGGTGCTACGGCAACGCGGGCATTCCTTGGTATTTTCAGGTGCGGCTTCTGCGGTTGTTTCTACCTGTTCGCGCAAGCGATTGATGGTGCGAACCAGCAAGAATACGGCAAACGCGACAATCAGGAAACTCACCACCGAATTAATGAAAACCCCGTAATTCAGGGTCACTGCGCCTGCCTTCTTGGCTTCTGCCAGCGAGGTATAGACGCCGTCGCCGGCTCCCGCCTTCAGTACTACATACAAATTGGTGAAATCCACATTGCCCAGCAGCAGGCCTATCGGCGGCATGATGATGTCGTCTACCAGGGATTTCACGATCGATCCGAACGATGCGCCGATGATAATACCCACCGCCATATCGACCACGTTGCCGCGCACGGCGAATTCCTTGAACTCCTTTAACATCTCTTGTTCTCCTTTCATGGACGATCAAAGTCAGCCGCTATAATGCAGAAACTTCCATAACCGGTCTAGCTGTGTGCTTACTTTCTTACGTCATCCCACGTTTCAACTAATCTTCACAGCCGCACTTGGTGCGCTTTCCGTGTTTGGATTTGCACCTTACTACATTTACCCGACGCCTATCCTTGCATTGGCAGGATTGTTCTATTTCTGGCGCGATGCAGAAACGCAAAAACATGCAATGCAACTGGGGTTCGCCTTCGGCATGGGCTTGTTCGGCGCCGGGGTTTCTTGGATTTACGTCAGCCTGCATGATTTCGGTGGCATGCCGTCAGCAGCGGCGATTTTCGCGACAGCAGCCTTCTTCGCTTTTATCTCTTTACTGCCGATGAGCGCCGGCTGGGCACTGAAGAGGTATTTTCCGCATGCACCGCTACTGGCTGCCCCATTGTTGTGGGTCGGGCAGGAATGGGTGCGCGGGTGGATTTTCACCGGTTTCCCCTGGCTCACGATGGGCTACTCGCAAGTCCCCTACAGCCCGCTTGCCGGCTTTGCCCCAGTATTAGGCGTATTTGGCGTTTCGCTGTTGACGGCCATTGCGGCAGCCATTGTCGCAGGCGCTTTACATGGTCGTTTAGCCCGCAAGCAATGGGCTTTTGCCCTGCTAGGTCTCTGGATCACAGGGGCCGCACTCAAGCATGTGGAGTGGAGCCATCCTGTCGGGACGCCACTCACATTCAGCTTGCTACAAGGCAATATTTCCCAAGACCTGAAATGGCGTGAGGACGAGGTTGTAAGAACCTTCCAGACCTACCGCGATATGGCTTTAACAAGCCACGCCCAGCTCATCGTCATGCCTGAAATGGCCTTGCCGATACTGATGGACGAAGTGCCTCGCGACTATCTGGACAAACTCGCCCAACACGCCAAAGCGCAGGGCGGCGATATTTTGATCGGCGTACCGGAGGCAAAGCGTCAAGACGGCGAAACGCTCTACTACAACACCATGCTGAGCTACGGCACGGCGCCCACCCAGGCATACCGCAAGTTCCACCTGGTGCCGTTCGGCGAATTCATTCCATTCAAACCCGTGTTCGGCTGGATCTACCGCAACCTGCTGCATATCCCGCTGGCCGACCTGGCCTCCGGCGACAAGTATCAACAGCCGATGGCGCTTTCCGGGCAGAAAATTGCCATGAACATTTGCTACGAAGATGTGTTCGGTGAGGAAATCATCCGCCAGCTCCCCGCGGCCACCCTGCTCATCAACGTCAGCAACGATGCCTGGTATGGCGAATCGCTGGCGGCAGACCAACACATGCAGATGTCGATGACACGCGCCTTGGAAACTGCCCGCATGGTGCTGCGCGCCACCAATACCGGCGCTACTGCGGTCATCAACCGTGAAGGCAGGGTCATCGCCCACGCCCCCCATTTCAAGCAACTTTCGCTCGATGGAGCGGCGCAAGGCTATGCCGGAACGACGCCTTATGTACTCTGGGGAAATGTTCCCGCCATCGCCCTGATTTTCCTTGGACTCGGGGTTTTGTGGGTGCGCAAAAAGAAGTAAAATCAACGCCTTTTGCGAAATTAAGAATTCCAATTCGATGCTCACATTCCAGCAGATCATCCTTACCCTGCAACAATACTGGGACAAGCAAGGCTGCGCCCTGCTGCAACCCTACGACATGGAAGTCGGCGCAGGCACCAGCCACACCGCGACCTTCCTGCGCGCCATCGGCCCGGAGCCGTGGAAAGCCGCCTACGTGCAGCCTAGCCGCCGGCCTAAAGATGGAAGATACGGCGAGAACCCCAACCGTTTGCAGCACTACTACCAATACCAGGTGGTGTTGAAGCCCGCGCCCGAAAACATCCTGGAACTCTATCTCGGCTCGCTGGAAGCGCTGGGTTTCGATCTTAAGAAAAACGACATCCGTTTCGTCGAGGACGACTGGGAAAACCCGACGCTGGGCGCTTGGGGATTAGGCTGGGAAGTATGGCTAAACGGCATGGAAGTGACGCAATTCACCTATTTCCAGCAAGTCGGCGGCATCGACTGCAAGCCGATCACCGGCGAAATCACCTACGGTCTGGAACGTCTTGCCATGTATCTGCAAGGCGTGGAGAACGTCTACGACCTGACCTACGCACCGGGCCTCAAGTATGGCGACGTGTTCCACCAGAACGAAGTGGAACAATCGACCTACAACTTCGAGCACAGCAACGTGGAATTCCTGCTGCAGGCGTTTACCGCGTATGAAGGCACGGCCAAGCACCTGATTGAACAACAGCTGGCATTGCCCGCCTACGAGCAAGTCCTCAAGGCTGCGCACACCTTCAACCTGCTGGATGCTCGTGGCGCCATTTCGGTCACCGAGCGTGCCGCCTACATTGGCCGCATCCGCAACTTGGCGCGCGCCGTCGCGCAAGCCTACCTCGACAGCCGCGCAAGACTCGGCTTCCCCATGGCGCCCAAGGAATGGGCTGAGGAAGTATTGGCGCAACTGGAAAAGAAAGCCGCATAAGCATGAAGAACTTGCTGGTCGAATTGTTTGTAGAAGAATTGCCGCCCAAAGCATTGAAGAAGCTGGGCGAAGCGTTTTCCAGCGTGTTGCTGGAGAATCTCAAGAGCCAAGGACTGGCAGGTGCTGGCGCGGTAGTCACCGCTTACGCCTCGCCTCGTCGTCTGGCGGCGCATATCACCGAAGTCGTAGCACAGGCCGCGGACAAGCCGGTCTCGCAAAAGCTGATGCCGGTCAGTGTCGGCGTGGATGCCAACGGCCAACCCACGCCCGCGTTGCTCAAGAAGCTGGCAGCTGTGGGTGCCGATGCTTCGGTGGTTCCCAACCTCAAGCGCGAAAACGACGGCAAAGCCGACGTGCTGTTCCTGGATACTGTCATGCCCGGCGCCAAGCTGGCAGAAGGCCTGCAAAAGGCGCTGGAAGAAGCCCTCGCCAAGCTGCCTATTCCCAAGGTCATGACCTACCAGCTCACCGACGGCTGGAGCAGCGTCAATTTCGTGCGCCCTGCGCACGGCCTGGTTGCCCTGCACGGGGCAGAGATTGTTCCGGTTTCCACCTTGGGACTTACCGCTGGCAACAGCACACAAGGTCATCGCTTTGAAGCCGCGAAACATCCGGTCGTACTCAAGGACGCCGACAGCTACGCCGCGCAGCTCGAATCCGAAGGTGCCGTGATTCCCGGTTTTGAAGCCCGTCGCGCCGAGATCGTACGCCAACTCTCCGAAGCGGCTGCCAAGCAGAACCTCAAGCCTATCGAGGACGATGCACTGCTGGACGAAGTCACCGCGCTGGTCGAGCGTCCGAATGTGCTCTTGGGGCAATTCGAGGAAGCCTTCCTCGAAGTCCCGCAGGAGTGCCTCATCCTGACCATGAAGGCCAACCAGAAGTACTTCCCGCTGCTGGACGCCAACGGCAAGCTGACCAACAAGTTCCTCATCGTCTCCAACATTCGCCCAGAAGATGCTTCTGCCGTCGTCGGCGGCAACGAGCGCGTGGTGCGCCCGCGCCTGGCCGACGCCAAGTTCTTCTTCGACCAGGATCGCAAGAAGACGCTGGAGTCGCGCGTGGCCGGATTGGATAAAGTGGTCTACCACAACAAGCTGGGCAGCCAGGGCGAACGCGGCCAAAAGGTGCAAATGATCGCCGCTGCGATTGCTGCACAACTCGGCGGCAAGGAACTCGAAGCAGCCGCCAGCAAGGCCGCCGCACTATCCAAAGCCGACCTGTTAACCGACATGGTGGGCGAATTCCCCGAGTTGCAAGGCATCATGGGCCGCTATTACGCGCTTCACGATGGTCTCTCGACCGACATCGCCGATGCCATCGAAGACCACTACAAACCGCGCTTCTCCGGCGATAGTCTTCCGCGCAACAACATCGGCATTGCCGTGGCGCTGGCCGACAAGCTGGAAACCCTGGTCGGCCTGTTCGGCATCGGCCAGATTCCGACTGGCGACAAAGATCCCTTTGCCCTGCGCCGCCACGCGCTCGGCGTCATCCGCATCCTCATGGAGCGCGACCTGCCGTTGCAACTTGATGCACTGCTATTCATCGCTGCTGGTGTACGTGGCTTTACCGAAGATGTCGCTACACAAGTGGCAGACTTCATGTTCGAACGTCTTGCCGGCCTGTTGCGCGAACAAGGCTACAGCGCTCAGGAAGTAGACGCAGTGCTGTCGCTGCGCCCGCAACAACTTGGAGATATCGCCAAGCGCCTCACCGCCGTGCGCGCCTTTGCAGCCTTGCCGGAAGCCGAAAGCCTGGCAGCAGCCAACAAGCGCGTCGGCAACATTCTCAAGAAGGTCGAAGGCACGGTAGACGCCAAAGTGGATGCCGGCCTACTGAAAGAAGCCGCTGAAACCGCGCTCAACCAGGCACTCGCCCAAGTAGCGCCGACGGCTAACGCCGCCTTCGAGCAAGGTGACTACACCGCCTCGCTGCAAGCCCTGGCGGCGCTCAAGGCCCCCGTGGACGACTTCTTCGACAACGTCATGGTCAACGCCGAAGATGCGGCCCTGCGCGCCAATCGCCTGGGCCTGCTCGCCACATTGCACCAAGCCATGAACCGCGTGGCTGACCTTTCCAAACTGGCAGCGTAAACTGGAACGCATGAAACTCGTCATCCTCGATCGCGACGGCGTCATCAACTACGATAGTCCGCAGTTCATCAAGACGCCGGACGAATGGAAGCCTATTCCCGGCAGCCTGGAGGCGATTGCCTCGCTCAACCAGGCCGGGTTCCGGGTTGCATTGGCGACCAACCAATCCGGCATCAGCCGCGGGTTGCTCGACATGGTGACGCTTAACGCCATCCATGACAAAATGCATCGCTCACTGGCGCAGTTTGGCGGCCGCATCGACGCCTTGTTCTACTGCCCCCATGCGGCGGAAGCCGAGTGCACTTGCCGCAAGCCCAAGCCCGGCATGCTGGAGGAAATCGCCCGCCGTTTCGGCATGGATCTGGATGGCGTTCCCAGCGTGGGCGATTCACTGCGAGACTTGCAAGCCGGCTTGCCGCTGGGCGCACTCCCCATGTTGGTCCGCACCGGCAAGGGCGAAGGCACGCTGGCTGCCGGCGGCCTGCCCGAAGGCACCAAGGTGTTTGCCGACCTTGCCGAGGCAGCGCAGTACATCATCCGCGAATTCGCATGACCTGGCTGCGCTCGTTCATTTTTGCGTTGGGGCAATGGCTGTTCACGCCCGTTTTCTGCACGCTGATCCTGCTGACGTTTCCGCTCTCGCAGCATCGCCGCTATAGCATCATCAGCATCTGGGCAAAAACGATGCTGCGTTGGCTGGAATTCACTTGCGACATCAAGTACCGGGTGATCGGTGCGGAAAACATTCCAAACCAGCCGTGTGTGGTGCTTTCCAAGCATCAATCGGCGTGGGAAACCCTGGCCTTCCAGAAAGTCCTGCCGCCGCAAGTCTGGGTGCTGAAACGCGAGTTGCTGTGGATTCCGTTCTTCGGCTGGGGTTTGGCGTTGACCAACCCTATTGCCATCGATCGCGCCGCCGGCCGCGAAGCATTGAAACAGCTGGTTTCACAAGGTAAGGATAGGCTCGCCAAGGGCTTCTTCGTGGTCGTATTTCCTGAAGGCACGCGTATGCCACCGGGTCAAAACGGCAAGTTCCATATCGGCGGCGCATGGTTGGCCACGCATACCGGTGCGCTGGCCTTGCCGATTGCCCTGGATGCCGGCGAGCATTGGGCCAAGAATAGTTTTTTGAAAACGCCGGGGACAATCACGGTGAGTATCGGCAAACCAATCGACACGCAAGGCATGAAACCGGACGAACTGAACAAACAGGTCGAAGCCTGGATTACCGCCGAAATGCCACGGCTGAAAAGCCTGTAGCGCAGACGGCCTCGCCTGCATTCACAGGTTTTCGCGAGGACAAAATTTTCAGCCTGATAATCGCATGCAACAGTTGTTGAAACTCCCCTCCGGCACTATCCCCTACACGCTCAAGATCAGCGCCAAGCGCCGTACTATCGGCCTCCGCATCGACGATCATGGGCTCACCGTCCACATCCCCAAGCGCATCCACTGGCCCCATGTGGAACAGCTGTTGCTGGAGAAATCCGCTTGGATTATCGAAAAGCTGTCAGAACGCGAGAACCGGCCGGAACCGGTTACGTGGCAAGATGGCACGACGTTGTTCTACTTGGGCGAGCCTATCGTCCTCAGCCTTCGGCAGGATGCGCGCAATCGCCAGCCGGTACTGGACGGCGAATCGCTCGTCGTCGCCCAGCCCGATATTACAAACACTGCCGTGATCCAACGCAAGGTCAGCCAATGGTTTGCCAAGCACGCGATCGAGGATTTCCGGCGACGCGTGGAACTGCTGGCTGCTAAGTTGGGCGTGCCGATGCCCAGCGTATTTCTCTCCAACGCAAAAACGCGCTGGGGCAGCTGCAATTCACGTGGTGAAATCAGGCTGCACTGGCGGCTGATCCAAGCACCGCCGCACATCATTCAGTATGTGGTTGCGCACGAGCTGGCGCATTTGAAGGAAATGAATCACAGCCCGAAATTCTGGGCCTGGGTGGAAAAGCTCTGTCCTGAATATGCTAAATCGCGTAACGAACTCAAGGCGATGTCCGCCGATTTACACCTTGTTTAACGAATGCGGGCTGCGCTATCGCAGCCGCAGGGCATTCAGCACTACGATCAACGAGCTCACCGACATCCCCAATGCCGCAAGCCATGGCGACAAATAGCCGGCCACGGCCACCGGTACGGCAATCAGGTTATACGCCAGCGACCAGATGAAGTTCTGATGGATCACGCTCATGGTAAAACGGCTCATGTAGCGCGCGTGGGCAATCTCCATGAGGTTTTCCGACAAAAGCACGATATCGCCTGAGGCCCGCGCCATTTGCGTACCGCTACCCATGGCGATAGATACCGGAGCGCCGGCCAGCACGGGGGCATCGTTGACGCCGTCGCCTACCATGGCGATCACCTCGCCGCTGGCTTGCATACGCATCAGTTCATTGAGCTTGCCGTCAGGAGAAAGCCCTCCGAACACCTGGTCGATGCCCAAGGCTGCCGCATGCCAGGTAGCCGCCTCAGGTGCGTCCCCGCTCAACATGGATACGCGCACGCCTTGCTCTTTAAGCGTACGAATGAGTTCAGCCGCTTGCGGACGCGGAGCATCTGCCAGAACAAAAGCCGCCAGCACACGTCGCGGATCGCACAGCCAAACCACGGTGGCGCCAGGAATGCCTTCCACGGTGGGCAAGGTAAGCGCCGGTGTGAGCGCGGCGTTGCCCAAGGTGTAGCGAATGCCTTCAATGAAGCCAGCCACACCCTGTCCCGGCAGATTCTCTGCGCCATCCACGGCAGCCAAATGATACTTTTCTACTGCTTTGAGAAAGCTCTTTGCCAAGGGATGTTCAGAAGCCTGTTCCAGGCTGGCAGCCAATCGCAGGCATTGCGCTTGATCGACCTCGCTATAAACATGATGCGCGACCAGCGCGGGCTTGCCTTCAGTCAATGTGCCGGTTTTATCGAACACCACGTGGGTGACCTTGGCGAGGGTTTCCAGGGCATGGCCGCGTGTCAGCAGCACTCCCCGCTTGACCAGATGCGAACCCGCTGCTGCAAACGCAGCTGGAGCCGCCAGGGAGAGCGCGCAAGGACAGCTCACCACCAGCACCGAGAGCACCACGTCGAAAATCTTGGCAGGGTTGAAATACCACCAGCCTAGGCCTGCCAGTACCACGATCGCCAGCAGCACGTAGGTAAACCAGACGGCGAGTTGGTCTGCCGTTTGTGCCATGCGCGGCTTTTCGGCCTGGGCACGATCCAGCAAGCGTGCGATGCCGGCCAGCACGGTATCTTCGCCAACTTCGGTCACGCGAATCGTCAGCGGGCTTTCGTAATTGATGCTGCCGGCCACGACCTTGTCGCCAATCGACTTGGGCAAGGCGCGGCTTTCGCCGGTCAATAGAGATTCGTCGACACTGCTGGCCCCCTCTTCCACCAGACCGTCGGCAGCGATGGTTTCACCTGGTTTGGCCAGGATGAAATCGCCGGGCAGGAGGTCCATAACGGGAACCATCTCGGACTGCCCATCGCTGATTTTGGTCGCCATGGCCGGCGTCAAGCGAAGCAGGTTCTCAGCCGCCTCGACGGATTTTTCCCGTGCATTGCGCTCCAGGAAACGCGTGGAAAGCAGCAGAAAAATCAGCATGGTCAGCGTGTCGTAATAGACTACGCCTTCATTGCGGAAGGTCGCCCAAAGGCTGCCGACAAACCCCGCCAGCAGACCCAGCACAATGGGCACGTCCATGTTGACCTGCTTGCGCCGCAGCGCCATCGCCGCCGATTGGTAGAACGGTACGGCCGAGTACAACATGGCCGGCACGGTCATGAGCAGGCTGAACCAGCGCAACAAAGCCGCGGTGGCGATTTCCATGCCTTGCGCGGCTCCGGCATACAGGGCCACCGCCAGCATCATGACCTGTCCGGTCGACAAGCCAGCGACCGCCATACGGCGAAACTCGATCTTACGGGATTGCTTGCGCAAGGATTCCTGCTGCTGCGCGTTGAAGGGATGGGCCTGGTAGCCGAGCTTGCGGATCTCCGCCAGGATGGTGGAGAGCTTGATCTCGCGCTCGTCCCAGGTGACACGAGCACGGTGCGAGGCGTAATTGACATTGGCTTCCTTAACGCCGGGCAACTGCTTGAGATGGCGTTCGTTAAGCCAGATACAGGCGGCGCAAGTGATACCTTCTAGGATGAGAGACGCCTGCTTGATATGCTCGCCCTCGGCTCGCACAAAGCTCTTCTGCACGTCCGGCAGGTCATACAAATCGAGTTTGCGCAGTTCGTCCGGGACCAGATCCTCGGCCGTCTTGGGCATCTCGGTCCGGTAGCGATAATAATCGTCCAGGCCGTTCTCAACGATGGATTCGGCCACCGCCATGCAGCCGTGGCAGCACATCTCCCGCGGCACTTCGAGAATGGTGATCTTGAAGTCAGTATCGGCGGGAACGGGGAGGCCGCAGTGATAGCAGCTGGTCGTCACTGCGTCCATCGATATGCGTTATTCCACTACCGTAAGGGGCTGCTGTACAAGGTAGCTATCCTGCCCGCGCTCGACGTAAATCTCGACGATCCAGTTACCGGCATCGCCCAAATTGAGTTCGGTGGCATAGGCCCCGGCAGACTTCTCGGTCATCTCCACCTTGCGGTCGTCTGCGCTATTGGCCATGCGCCACAGGTCGAGCGTCACCTTCGCGCCTTCGATGGGCGCGCCCTGCTTGTCCTTGGCAACGATCTGGACCTGGGCAGGCGTATTTTCCTTGATGGCGTCGAAGCCCTTCAATTCGACTTGCCAACCCAGGTTTCGCTGCTGCTCCAGCCGTTGGAGATGAGGTTCGTAGAGGTGGTTACGATCATGCGGTACGGCACCCGGAAAACGGGTATGCGTTGCCTGGTTGTGGGCATTGGGCATGATGAGTTGAGCCACCGAGTCGGGTAAACCGTTAGTCGCGATAGAAACGAAAGCCGCCATGAACAGCGTCAATACGACAAAGAACGCGATGAGCAACTTGGGTGCCCAATGCATCGGTTCTTTTTTGCTTTGCATGTTGCCGAACACCCCAAGCACGGCCGCCCCAGCCATGTAGACCACGAGGTGAATCGCCAGTACGTCGCCGCCCAAGCCTGTGGTTGCCATGCTCCACCCCAGGAAAGTCAGGAAAGGCAAGGCGCCGCCCAAGATGGCGCTCCAGTAATACGACAGCCCCAAACGACGGGCTGCCATGAACAGGATGGCGACTGCGAACAGTCCGCCGAACAGCGTTTCGGTAATAGTCATATTCACCTCTTGTTAATGATGCTCGTCGTTTTCCTGATGCTCGGCATTGAAGTGTACGCTGCGCACCACCGGCGTCTCGGGATTGCTCTTGGCCACGATGACGAAATCGAACTCGCGCGTTTTTTCTGCGAGATGCTCATCCAGGTCGACCTTGACCGGCACGCGACGATCCTTGCCGGCACGAATCGTCATGGGATTGGGTTCCACGCCCATGTTCAAGGCATCCTCAGGAATGCCATGTACCTTGATCGTATAGCTCTCGTCATGCTCGGTCTTGTTGACGATATGCACCTCGTAGCGGTTGCGGATTTTCTCGTCGGAGAGATGTATGAAGAGCGGCTGACGGACCTGGGAGATACGCACCTCGGCGTCGCTGCGGGTGCCGATGTTGTATACCAAAGCCGCACTCATGACGATCAAGGCCGTGGCGTATCCGATTACCTTGAGATTCTTCCATTTGAGCTGTGGCTTGGCTGGTGCAGGGCTATGAACGTTGCGCTCCGAGTCGTAGCGGATCAGGCCACGCTTCCAGCCCAGCGAATCCATGATGGTGTTGCACGCATCGACGCACAGCCCGCAGGAGATGCACTGATACTGCAAGCCCTTGCGAATATCGACCCCCGTGGGGCACACCTGCACGCAAAAGCCGCAGTCAATACAGTCGCCATGGCCCTTGGATTGGCGCTCTTCCTGGGTCTTGATGCCGGCCTTGGGCGCGACACGTCCGGCTGCGCCTTCACCACGCTTCAGGTCGTAGCTGGGTGCCAGGGTATCTTGCTCGTACATGACACTTTGGAAGCGGGCATACGGGCAGATGTAGGTACAGATTTGTTCCCGGGCAACACCGCCGGCGGCATAGGTGGTCAGGGTTAGGGTGAGCACCGAAAAATATGCGGTGGGGTGTGCGGCGCCGTGAAAGAAATTGATGAAGAAATCGGGTGCGTAGGTGAAATAGGCAATGAAGGTGAAGCCGGTCCAGAACGAGACAAGCAGCATCACCAGATGCGAGCCCCCGACCTTCATTATTTTTTCGGCATTCCAGGATTGCTTGGCCAGGCGCATGCGTGCGGGACGTTCGCCCTGGAAAAAGTGCTCGATGAACATGAAGCAGTCGAGCCAGAGTGTCTGGAAGCAGAAATATCCGCACCAGGCGCGGCCAACCAGCCCTGTCACAAAAAACAGGAATGCGGCGGCGATGAACAGCAGAAGCGCCAGCCAGAAAATATCTTGCGGATAGACCACCAGGTCGAAGATGAAAAATCGGCGCGATTCCAGGTCGAACATCAACGCCTGGGCAGCAGCGCTGCTGCGATGCCATGGCAGCCACGGCAAGCCAAAGAATATGCTAAATGCCAGAATCAGGACGCCGGTCTTGAAGTTTCTGAACTTGCCCTTGACCGAACGGGTGTAGATGGGAATCCGCTTCTGGTACAACGCCCCTGTTTCCGACATGACTTTGCTAATTTCCTAAAAGCACAAAGGCCCACGTACATACGCGAGCCTTTGTTGATTTGAGATGCTACAAACTACGGCAGATTATTGCAGTTCTTGATTACTTACCGCCACCCAGCACGTCGTGCACGTAAACGGTCAGCACCTTGATCTGTTCTGCGGAGAGACGGCCGCCCCAAGTCGGCATCTTGCCGCGGCTGACGCCTGCGGTGATGACCTTGCGCACTTCATCCAGCTTGCCTTCCGGAGTGGATTGCGCGGGAACGTTTGCCCACAGCCAGATCTTATCGGTCAGATTGGCAGAACCCAGATCCTGGTTACCCTTGGCATCCGGACCGTGACAGACCAAGCAACCGCCTTCGCCGTGGAAGATCGCGTCGCCAGCCTTGGCGGCTTCTGCATTATGCGGTTCGCCTGAGAGGCTCAACACATAATTAGCAACTTGCGTGATCTTCTCGTCGGTCAGCACGCCGTGGAAAGCCGGCATCATGCCGTTACGACCGTTGGTGATGGTCTCGTTGATCTTCTCGTAGCTACCGCCGTAAATCCAGCTGTCGTCGACCAGGTTAGGCGCCATGCCCACCTTGCCTTGACCGCCGGCCTGGTGACAGGCTGCGCAGTTGTCGGAGAACAGCGTCTTGCCGGAGGACTGCACGAACTGCATCAGCTCGGCATCCTTGGGCACATCGGCCAGCGGCGTTGCAGCCACTTTGGCGACGTACTTCTGTTGCGCGGCTTGCGCTTCGTTCATTTCGGCCATCAGCTTGGCACGCATGTTCCAGTGCGTGGACTTCTGTACTTCCTTGCCATCAACGGTCTTGGCGGTGTAGCTGATGTTGTTGCCCATGCCTTTGGTGAAGCTCTTGCCGATCGGCCATGCCGGGTACAGGACCCAGTAGACGATTGCGAAGATGATGGTGATGTAGAAGGTCCACAGCCACCAATTTGGCAACGGATTGGTTGCTTCGCGCAGGTCGTCGTCCCAGACGTGGCCTGTCGTTTGAACGGTACTCTTTTGTTCCTGACTCATGATTTTGATCCCTCAGTCATGCGTGTTAATCAGCATGCAATTAGTCGTCTTGCAGCGGAATGTTTTTGTGGTCTTCCAAGCGCTCGCCTCGCTGTTTGCTCCCGAACACGTAGTACAAGATCATGCAGAACAAAGTGAAGAAAATGACCAGTGCCAAGGGCTTGGTATTCTCGAACTTGGTAAACCACATCAACATTTCCATTTCGGCGATTCCTCTCGATTAGCGGAATTTGACGAAGTAGTCGTCGTCGAACTGCTTGAAATCGACCATCGTGCCCAGCACTTGCAGATAAGCCACGAGTGCGTCCATTTCGGTCACATCGCTCGGATTGTTATCGTAGTTGCCGCTGGCAGCCTGCGCACGCAGGTTGGCTTCGGCATTTTCGATACGCAGGTTCTTCGCGACGTCTTCCCCGAAGGTCTTCACGTTTTGCTGATATTCGGCCTCACCCTTGGAGTAAGGCACGCCAGTCACACGCAAGGCAGCCATGCGCAGCCCGATGTCCGACGTATCCAACGGCGTCTTGATGAGCCATGGATAGTTAGGCATCACGGATTCCGGCACCATGGAACGCGGTGCGGTCAAGTGCTGCACATGCCAGTCGTTGGAGTACTTGCCGCCTACACGGGCCAGGTCCGGACCGGTACGCTTGGAACCCCACTGGAAGGGGTGGTCGTACTTGGACTCGGCAGCCAGCGAGTAGTGGCCGTAACGCAGGGCTTCATCGCGGAACGGGCGGATCATCTGCGAGTGGCACAGGTAGCAGCCTTCGCGGATGTAGATGTCGCGACCGCGCAGTTCAAGCGGGGAATAGGGGTGAACCATTTCCTTGCCGTCTGCGGTCTTGACGCTTTCCACCGTGTCCTTGATGAAGAACAGCGGAACGATTTCAACCAGGCCCCCGGCGCTGATTGCCAGCATGGTCAACACCAGCATCAGCCCGAGGTTACGTTCGATTTTATCGTGTTTCATTTCAGCTCCAGTAATCTCAACTCGTCCGATCAGGCGGCTGCCGCGACTGCGTCAGTTTGCGGCTCTGCGCTGCCCTGCTTGATGGTCTTGAACATGTTGTAGCACATCAGCAACATGCCGCTCAGGAAGAACACACCACCCAGTGCACGCATCACGTAGAACGGATGCATCGCAGCAACGGATTCCACGAAGGAGTATTGCAGGTTGCCGAAATCATCGAATGCACGCCACATCAGACCTTGCATGATGCCGGAGATCCACATTGCGGTGATGTAGAGCAGGATGCCGATAGTTGCGAGCCAGAAGTGCACGTTGATCAGCTTGTTGCTGTACATGTTGGTGTTCCACAGACGCGGAATCATGTGATACAGCGAACCGAAGGAGATCATGGCCACCCAGCCCAATGCACCGGAGTGCACGTGACCGACGGTCCAATCAGTGTAGTGAGACAGCGCGTTCACGTCCTTAAGCGACATCATCGGGCCTTCGAACGTAGACATACCGTAGAAGGACAAGGACACGATCAGGAAGCGCATGACCGGGTCGGTGCGCAGCTTTTCCCAGGCACCGGACAGGGTCATGATGCCGTTGATCATACCGCCCCAGGAAGGCAGCAAGAGCATGATGGAGAAGGTGGCAGCCAGGGTCGATGTCCAGTCGGGGATCGCGGTCCAGTGCAGGTGGTGGGTACCCGCCCACATGTACAGGAAGATCAGCGCCCAGAAGTGGACGATGGACAGGCGGTAGGAGTACACCGGACGGCCGGCTTGCTTAGGCACGAAGTAGTACATCATGCCCAGGAAGGCTGCGGTCAGGAAGAAGCCCACGGCGTTGTGGCCGTACCACCATTGCGTCATCGCGTCTTGTGCGCCGGAGAACAGGCTGTAGGACTCGAGCGAGAACATGCTGATTGGCACTGCCAGGTTGTTGAAGGTATGCAGGAGCGCAGTTGCCAGGATGAAGGCCAGGTAGAACCAGTTGGCGACATAGATATGCTCTTGCTTGCGCTTCATGATCGTACCGACGAAGACAGCTAGGTATGCCACCCAGACCACTTCGATCAACAGGTCGATCGGCCAGCACATTTCAGCATATTCACGGCCTTGGGAATAACCCAGCACATCGCCCAATGCCGCCAGCACGATAATCGTTTGCCAGCCCCAGAAGGTGAAGGTGGAAAGACCGCCACCGAACAGACGTGCCTGGCAGGTACGCTGGACGATGTAATAAGACGTTGCAAACAGTGCGCTGCCGCCGAAACCGAAAATCACGGCACCGGTGTGAACCGGACGCAGACGACCGAAGGTGATATAAGGAATATCAAAATTTAGAAACGGAAATGCCAATTCGGAGGCGATATACACCCCCACCAGCATCCCCACCGCACCCCAGACTAGGGTCATGATAGCGAATTTGCGGACAATATCGTAATTGTATTGCTCGCTCGCAGCCACACTTACCGTTGCCATTAGCTTCCCCCAATAAAACGTAAAAACTGCACTCAAACCACGCCTCGAACTCAGCGGCAAAGTGGCTTTCCAGGCCGGCGAGTATATGCCAAACGAATTAACACGACAAGTTTGTCTTATTCATTCAGCAACTTACCCAAGTCGCCAGCAATGTCTTTCGCCCCCTGCCCAGGGTTGGAATAAACCCTGATTCTCCCTTTTTTATCAAATATATAAAGTCCAGCGCTGTGGTCTATGCTGTAGCCGGATCTGCCGCCGGACGCCTGTTTCGCGTAGAAAATCCTGAAGTCCTTGGCGACCTGTTGCGTCTGCTTTTCGCTTCCCCAGAGCCCGATAAAACTGGGATCGAAGGAAGGCACGTACTGTTTGAGCACACCGGGCTGATCCCGGGCCGGATCGAGCGTCACGAAGAGCACTTGAACCTCTCGCCCTTTCGGCCCGAGCAGTCGCATCGCCTTCGTCAACTCCATTAACGTTGTCGGACAGATATCCGGGCAGTGTGTATATCCAAAAAAAAGGACGACCAGCTTTCCTTTGAAATCGGATAAATGCCGAACCTTGCCATCCTGATCGGTCAATCCCAAATCGTCACCGATCTGGCTTCCCGATACATCCGTCCCAACAAACTCGACCTTGGCTTGCCTATCGGCGCACCCAAGCAAACACAACATCAATACAGCTACTGCAATCTTTCGCATCGGGAATCCTCCTCCGATGCACTTTAGCACATCCCTTTTACCTCAAAAAAAGCCCCTTCCGATGTGGCCGGAAGGGGTAAGGCAACGTCAAGGAGATGCACCAGAAAAACACGTTTAGAACTTCTTACCGAAGCCGACGCTGACGACCCAGGGATCTACGTCGAGGCTGTCGATTTTGCGATATCCCACGGGCAAACCAGCTGCGCCTAGAGCGTTCAGCTTAACGTCGGTATCGAACCAAATCTTTTTGACATCAACGTTGATGAGCCACTTGTCTTGCAGGTTGTAGTCGAAGCCAGCTTGAATTGCAGGGCCCCACGCATTGCGATCAACCCGAATGGGCAAGTCACCAAGAGCCGTGCGAGCAGTCAAGCTGTTGTCCATCGCACGAACATAGCTCAGACCGGCACCGACATAAGGATCGAACGTTTGATCGGGCATGAAGTGCCATTGCAAGGTAAGGGTGGGGGGCAAGAGATTAACGCTACCCAGGCCACGCTTATTGAGAATGCCGCCGGAACCAGACACGCTAACATCGTGACGAGTACCAAGCGCCAGGATTAATTCTGCAGCAATGTTCTTGGTGATGTAGTAAGAAAAATCGAGCTCAGGAATGGTGTTGCTGTCAACGCGCAACTCAGCGTTATTGCTGCCATAAACCGTATTTGCGAGCGTAGTAGAGCCATAAACGTTGTTGGTCTGCTTACCCAGATCACTGCTCTCGTCCGGCGAAACATGAGTAGCACGCAGACGCACGACGATGTCACCAGCTTCAGCCATTGCCACTGCAGGCACAAATGCTGCAGCGATTGCCATTGCCACTAGAGTTTTTTTCATGTTCAAAGCTCCCTTGCCTTTAAAAAATATAAATGGATAAAAATGTATAACGGATATCAATATCTTGTTTAAGAATATTACTACATCAGTTTTTAAATGCAACTGAACAAAAGAATTAAACCTAAAGAATTAGGGGTGTTGTATCAAATATACAACACCCCTCAAAATCGGCGCCCCGCCTGGATTAGAAGCTTATAGCGGGAATTTCAGGTAGTGATCAAGAAGCAGTACTGCAAACAGCAAGGTGAGATAGATGATCGAAAAACGGAATGTACGCTTGGCCAGTTCGTCGCTGTACCGACGGTAAATCTGGATGGCGTATCCCATAAAGATGGCGTCCAGCACGAGCACGGAAACAAGATAAATTACACCGCACATTCCCGTGCCCATCGGCATCAAGGTGACAGCAACCAAGATGATGGTGTAGAGCAAGATGTGCAAGCGTGTGAACTCTTCCCCGTGTGTCACCGGCAACATGGGCAGTCCAGATTTTGCGTACTCATTACGGCGGTAAAGGGCTAATGCCCAGAAATGCGGAGGCGTCCAGGCAAAAATGATCAGGAACAGGATCAAGGAATCCGGCGAGACGGTATTGGTCAAGGCGGCCCAGCCCAGGATCGGCGGCATGGCACCTGAGGCGCCGCCAATGACGATATTGAGCGGGGTCGCGGGCTTAAGAAATATCGTGTAGATCACGGCATATCCGACGAAGGTGCCGAAGGTGAGCCACATGGTTAGCGGGTTAACGTACTGGTAAAGGATAGCCAACCCCATTAAACCAACCACAGTCGCAAACACCGCCGTCTGAATGGAACCGACTTGTCCTGTAGGTAAAGGACGGGCACGAGTTCTGGCCATGACGGCATCGATCTTCTGCTCGATCAAGCAGTTAAAGGCTGCTGCTGCACCTGAGGTTAGGGCGATGCCGATGGTTGCGGCTAGCACCAAGCCAAGAGGCGGCGCTTCCGGCGTTGCGAGAAACATCCCGATCAACGCGGTAAACACAATAAGCGCCGTCACGCGCGGCTTGCACATGAGGAAAAAGCTACGGCAATTGATGCTGAGCCGTTCAAGACCGGTGCTTAGGGTTACGCTCGTCATGATGCATCTCCTCGTATCGTTTTAGAATTAATCACTACCATCGTCGCCAAGAGCAAGGCTGCGCCAGCGTTGTGAGCTACAGCAATGGGCAATTGCAAGCTCAACAACACGTTGCTGATACCCAACGCCACTTGGATCGTAAGCAGGCCCAACAACAACCTTCCCCACGAACGCATTTGTTCTAGTACTAACAAGCGACTACCGAACCAACCTAGCGCCAAAAAGACTACCAAAGCACCCACTCGGTGTGTCATATGAATTGCAGTCAGCGCCTCCGATGAAAGTTGGGTTCCATCTGCGTTCAAGCCAAGTTCACGGATCAAATGAAAGGCTCTACCAAAATCCATCGCTGGCCAAAACGAGCCATGACATTCGGGAAATTCGGTACAAGCCAGAGCAGCATAATTGGAACTAGTCCAACCACCCAGTACGATCTGCCCCACCAGCAGCAGCAAGGCGAGAATACCCAGTCTCTTCACTCCTTCAGGCACACGGACAGGCTGACTTTCAAGAAGGCTGGCAAGCAGCATCAACAATGCCATGGTCGTCATTCCACCCAACAAATGCAGGCTAACGATCACAGGTTTGAGGAGCAGCGTCACCGTCCACATTCCCAATGCAGCCTGAAACAGCACCAGCCCCACCAGCACGGTTGGAATCACCGGCGTAACAGGCAGTCGACCTTTACCGCGCCAAGAAGCGATTGCAATCCCCCCGATCAGCAAACCTAATGTCCCCGCAAAATAACGATGAACCATTTCCTTCCAGGCCTTATGCGCTTCAAGCGGCTTTTGCGGAAATGCCTGCAAAGCAGCGTCGGCCTGCGGCACCGCCATATGGCCGTAACATCCAGGCCAATCGGGACAACCAAGGCCGGCATCAGAAAGCCTTACGAATGCGCCGAGGACAACTACACAGAGCGCCAGCGCCGCCGTCCCCAATACCAACCATCTGAATTTGGCCTGCATCCTAATTATCCCGCCCATGAATAAGACAATAATCGCATCAAATCCTTACGAATACCGTATGGATTGCTGTTCGGCGGATAGCTCATGACGAGATGTCCCAAGGGATCCACCAGATATATTCTTCTGCTGTCAGCCGCAGGTATGTGCGGTAGGTCGAACTGGGCGATGAGTGCGCGGGATTGTGGAAGGATGACCAAGTCCTGGTATTGATTTTCTATGTTTGCGATATCTGTCGGTAATGAATCGGAAATGAGCCAGACACGCTGTAAACGATCGATTTCTTTGCCTAGTGATGCGTGCAATTGGCGCAACATATGCAGATCGGCTCCGCAAGATCTTCCACACTCCTGCGCTGACACGTAGACTAAATGCCAATGCCCTTGCCAAGAGGCGGCATCAAACGATTGGTGCCCGGAAGTGCTCAATGAAGGGAAAGTGAGTTGGCGTGGCGGCTGAAATAATTCGCCATAGCTCTTGCCATCAGGCCGCCAATCGGTTGAATGCAACACGACAACAGCCAACACGGGTAAGACGAATACCATGACCAGCAACAATAACTGCAGCCGGCCTTTGCGCTGCGAATTCATGCCGGTTTTCTCCTGAAATTCACATAGACCCAAATGCAAGCCAGCGTAAAGGCAAAGCCCCACCACTGCCAGGCATAGCCGATGTTGGTCTCCACCCGTTCTGCCGGTTGTGGCCAATTGCGCACGAACCCGCCTTCGACATTGGAATCCAGTCTCACGACAAATGGCAGCACAGGGAAAGGCACACTAGCGGCATAGCGTTTGATATCCAGGTTTTGCCATAGCGCCGTCCAATCCTGAGATTGAAGCGGCGTCGCCAATTCGAAAAACTTGCTGGGCGGCACCCAAGCAGCCCCCGTGATTTGAATGGTCTCGGTCGGCACGCTCGGAATAGGAAGATGCGCACGATCCCCCATGGGAATCCATCCGCGGTCAACCAACACGACTGCCCCACCGCCATCGGGCATGAACGGCGTAATCACGTGATATCCGGCGGATTCATTTTCGACCTGATTGTCGAGCAAAATCTGATAGCGAGGATCGTAATGACCTGAAGCCGTTACATGGCGATAACGCCATGCTTCGATATCGGTGACCTTTGCAGGCAAGGCAACAGGAGGCTCGTGCAGTCGTGCAACATAGGCTGCCTGAAGGGTAAGTTTTTGCTGTGCTTTGTTGTATTGCCAAAAGCCCAGCTTCACCATGACGGCGATTGCCACAATAGCTGCAAGCGTAGGAATCAGTTGGGGTCGAAACTCGAAATTCACGTTGTGTTTTTTTCTAATTGCCAAGGGCATCACCGCCCCGCATAATCGGAAAACCTATATGCAAAGGACTGTTTATGCTGACTAAAATCGTCATTCTCGTCATGCTGGCACTGATTCTCGCCAGCCTGTTCTCTGCGTTGTTTTATATGATGAAAGACAAAGGCAAGGGTGAACGTACAGCCAAGGCTTTGACGCTCCGCATCTCGCTGTCTATCACGCTATTCATTCTGTTGCTGATTAGCTTCAAGCTAGGGCTGATCGGCCAGCCCCATCCTTGATTCACCAGCAGTAAATTAAAAAGGCGATGCAAATGCATCGCCTTTTTTGTCACAGCCAGTACACCAGAACAAACAGCAACAGCCAGACGACGTCCACGAAGTGCCAGTACCAGGCGACACCTTCGAAAGCGAAGTGATGATCGGAAGTGAAATGCCCCTTCATGCTACGCATCAGGATCACGATGAGCATGATGGTCCCCAGCGTTACGTGGAAGCCGTGGAAGCCTGTCAACATGAAGAATGTCGCACCGTAAGCGCCGGTACCCAAGGTCAAGCCCATTTCGGTGTAAGCGTGGTGATACTCGAACGCTTGCAGGCAGAGGAAGGCGATACCCAGCGCAACGGTCAGAAACAACCCGATGATGAGTTGCTGACGGTTGTTCTTTAGCAACCCCCAGTGCGCCCAAGTCACCGTTGCACCGGAAGTCAGCAGAATCAGCGTATTGATGGCGGGAATGCCCCAAGCCGACATCGGCGTGAATTTCGGTACTTCATAAGCATGGCCCAGCACCACCCCACCAGGTCCGGCAGACGGCCACGCATCGGTAAAGCTCTTGTACATGGTGAAGTCGTGGTCGAAACTGGCCAATTCGGGAATGGCAATACGCCGCATGAAGAACAACGCACCGAAGAAAGCCGCGAAGAACGCCACCTCTGAGGAGATGAATACGATCATGCCGATGCGGAAAGAGCGGTCCTCCCATTTGGAATACGCGCCCCCTTCGCTTTCGCCGATGATCCGGCCGAACCACCCGTAGAGCACATAAAGCACGCACAAGAAACCCAACAGCATCATCCAAACGCCCGGTGCGTAATGATTGATGTTGAAAATGAAGCCCGACGTCATCAACAGCAAGCCCGTCGACAGGATAAATGGATACGGACTCGGGTTCGGCACGTAATAGTGATGCGCTTCAGTCGCCATACTTACACTCCTCTACGGTGTTATATCAGTTATCGCTTGATCGGCCTCCCTGAAGCCGATCAGCCCTGTTGTTGTGTTGCTACCTGCTGCTCTCTCTTTCCTGATTCATTCCTGCGCCGCATTCATTTCACGGCGCTGTAAAACGCATACGACAGCGTGATCGTCTCAATCTGCTTGGGCAGATCCGGGCTCACGAAAAACGTCAACGGCATCTCTTTCGATTCCCCCGGCTTCAACGTTTGGCGCTGGAAACAGAAGCACTCGATTTTTTTAAAATACAGCGATGCCTGCCCCGGACTAACGCTAGGAATCGCTTGGCCGATCACCTCTTGATTGGCGATATTCTTCGCTACGTAAGTCGCCAGCTCGATCTGACCCGGGTGC
This sequence comes from Novimethylophilus kurashikiensis, assembly GCF_003112435.1. Classification (GTDB taxonomy): domain Bacteria; phylum Pseudomonadota; class Gammaproteobacteria; order Burkholderiales; family Methylophilaceae; genus Novimethylophilus; species Novimethylophilus kurashikiensis. The sequence goes on along the minus strand of NZ_BDOQ01000019.1, from coordinate 76,202 downwards.
ACGCGAATGCTGGTCTGCTTGGGGTAGAACGTCCAAGCCAACCCCGGCATCACGTTGCTGGTGAACTCCACCGTCACCCACCGCGTGTTATCCACCTTCATAGATTTCGCGGCCTGCTCAGCAGAATTCCCCGTCTTGCCGTTAAACCCCGTCACCTGGCACATCACGTTGTACAACGGTACCAGCGCAATGGTGAACAAGATGGCTCCGGCAATCACCCACAGCAGCTTCTTGACCAGTTTCCGGTTGGCTAACGCCCTGTCCTCGGCATTCATCCGTGCAACACGACCAGCATGGACAACACATACCAAGCCAAAGCGACCGCACCGAGGACGATGGCCAGCTTGACGCTTGTCTTCTGTTGCTGCTGTTCGCTCATTCTTCAGGGCGGGCACTCACGTGCCTGCCATTCCTCGTTACTTGATGACAGGCTGCTCGGTAAAGCTGTGGTAAGGCGGCGGAGAAGACAAGGTCCACTCCAGCCCTTCCGCACCTTCCCAAGGCTTATCTGCCGCCTTTTCACCATGACCGCGAACGCAGCTCACGATGTTGTAGACGAACAGGAGCTGCGACAGCCCGAGCACAAAAGCCGAGATCGACGAAATCATGTTGAAATCGGCGAATTGCAGCGCATAGTCGGGAATCCGACGCGGCATACCGGCCAGGCCCAGAAAGAACTGCGGGATGAAGGTCATGTTGAAAGCGATGGCCGTCAGCCAGAAGTGCAGCTTACCCAGCTTCTCGTTATACATGCGCCCCGTCATCTTGGGCAGCCAAAAGTAAACACCAGCCATCACACCCATGATGCCGCCTGCGAACAAGGTGTAATGGAAGTGCGCCACCACGAAATAGGAGTGGTGATACTGCGCATCTGCAGCTACATCCGCCAACACCAGGCCAGTCAAGCCGCCAATACCGAACAGGATGATCCAGCCGGTGGCGAACAGCATGGGCGTCTCGAAGCTCATCGAGCCTTTCCACATATTGGCGATCCAGCAGAAAAACAGCACCGCCAGCGGCAACGAAATCGACATCGTGCTGTACATGAAATACAGCAGTGCCGGTACCGGCATACCCACTGTCAGGAAGTGGTGGGCCCAGACCACGACAGAGAGGATACCGATCGCCCAGAAGGAATACACCTGAGCTTTGTAGCCATAGACCGGCTTACGGGTGAAAGCCGAGAGGATATGAGGAATAAAGCCCCACACCGGCAGCAGTAAGATATAAACCTCAGGATGGCCGAAGAACCAGAACAAGTGCTGGAACAGGATCGGATCGCCACCGCCGGCCGCATCGAAGAAGTGCGTACCGAAGTGACGGTCGGTCAACAGCATGGTGACAGCACCGGCCAACACGGGGATCGTTGCAATCAGCAGGAAGGCGGTAATCAACCAGCCCCAGGCGAACAGTGGCATCTTCATCAACGTCATGCCAGGTGCGCGCATGTTGAATATCGTCACGATGATGTTGATGGATCCCAGTACCGAGGAAATCCCCAGAAGGTGGATCGAGAAGATGGCGAAGTCCACGCCCAGCCCGCCCTGTACCGAAAGCGGCGCATAGAGCGTCCATCCGGTTGCCACCGCGCCGTCACCGATGCCGAAGAGCGCAAGTGTGAACGGCAGCGTGAGTAGGATCGCTGCGGGCGGCAACAGCCAGAAGCCCCAGTTATTGAGGCGAGGCAATGCCATATCCGGCGCGCCCAGCTGGAGCGGCAACAGCCAATTGGCGAAGCCGGTCGCAGCCGGCATGAGTGCCGCGAAAATCATGACCAGCGCATGTACGCCGATGAGTTGGTTGAAGAATTCAGGCCGCATCAATTGCAAACCGGGTTTGAACAACTCGGCCCGTACGCCCAGAATCATCATGCCACCCACAAGGAACATGATGAGCGAGAACGTCAGGTACATGGTCCCGATGTCCTTGTGGTTGGTAGTAGTCAGCCAGCGCATGATCCCGGCGGGATGATGCTCGTGGTGATCGTCGTGCGCGTGTACGTCTGTTGCAGTTGTCATTTCACTCTCCTCAATGCCGCAAGTCTTAGCGCAAGGCCTTGACCTGCGCCGGTTGCACCATATCCCCCATGCTGTTGCCGAAGGAATTACGTTCGAAGGTCACCACCGACGCAATATCTACGTCGTTTAGGATGCCCTTCCACGCCGGCATGACGTTCTTGCCGTTGAATACGCGGTCGAGATGGCTGTCGGTCATAAGCTTGCCGTCTTTGTCGAAGATTGGCGCATTGATAATCTTGCTGCCAGCCAATGCCGGGAATGTGCCGGGAATACCCTTGCCGTCAGCCTGGTGGCACACCGCGCAGTTTTTCTCGTAAACCTCCTTGCCGTGAGCAATCAGGTCTTCCTTGCTCCACTGCTTGTCGGCACCGGCAGAGGCTGCTTCCAGCTCGGTTTTCTTGGCTTCTACCCACTTCTTGTAGTCAGCCTCCGACACCGCATTGACGACTACCGGCATGAAACCATGGCCCTTGCCGCAGAGCTCTTTGCACTGGCCTTTATAAGTCCCCGGCTCCTCGATCTTGATCCAGGTTTCACGCAGGAATCCGGGGATTGCGTCGCGCGCTGTACCGAACTGCGGTACCCACCACGTGTGGATTACGTCGTTGGCGGTAAGCAGCACGCGCACCTTCTTGCCGACCGGCAGCACCAGCGGATTATCGACCTCCAGCAGGTAGTCTGGATTCTTCTCCGCTTTGCCGTCGATTTCGTCCTGCGGCGTCTTAAGGTTGCTGACGTACTTGATACCCTTGGCGTCTCCGTCCATGTACTCGTACTGCCAGCGCCACTGCATTCCCGTGACCTTGAGCACCATGTCGGCGCCGTTCTTGGTGTCTTCCATCATCACGACACTGTGATAGGCCGGAATGCCCATCAGGATAAAGTCGATGTAGAGGAGGATAGCGAACGGAACGAGGGTCCAGATAACTTGCGACCGGGTGGTGGGCCCGGTGAATTGCGAGGGGGTGTGGCCTTTGCTCTTACGGTGATTGAAGATCGAATAGATCATGATCCCCAGCACCACAAGGAAGATCACCATGATGATGATCATGAACTTGTTGTGCACGTGCAGGGTGTCTTCCGCCATCGGCGTGACCGGCTTGGGGAAATTCCATCGCATTTCGGCATGTGCAGCCAGCGACCACAAGGCCAGCATCAACGCCGCCCCCGACTGTTGGTATTGCTTGAAGGCCATACTCACTCCCAGAAACGTTCCTCGGTTAAGAACCCGCTCCGGTCCGCTGTTTTAGCTGTTTTGCGAGAATCAAGCGCGCGTCGTTATTCAAATAGCGCCCGAATTCCACTTCTCTTCCATGCGAACGGAGCCACAATTGCCGATCACCGTCTGGGGTTTCCCGCAGTACTACACGTGCCCAGTAACGATGAAACACTACCCGGCTAATTTTTTTATAAATACGCTTTTCTACTGCAAGATCGTCGCCTGCAATTGTGAGACGCTCATAATCGTCCGAATGGCAATGGATGATGTAAAACGCCGCCCCAAGTGCGAGCAGCTCCAAACCGGCGAAGGGAAATACGAGCCATGCGCCAGCCAGAGTGAAACCTGTTGCAACACACAGCGAGAAGGATGCTATGGCGCCAAAAACGCCAAGCCTTTGATGCAGCGAGAGAGAACAGTTAGGCCTAGCTGTGATGCTGAAGTCTTCATCGCTCGTCGCTAGTACCTCACTGCCCACACCCGCGCCTCCTGTATTAACACCGCGCGCCGTGCGACAAATTGCCGCACGCCACGGAAATTAACATAGGGATTTTTTAACTGTCAACCAGAGGATTTTTATGAGATATCAACATCTTAATGTTGATTTATTGCAGCCTTCTCATTCGGCGGATATTTTACATTACTGGGCCAAGTGGAATCCAAAAAATCCACACTTTTTTCCAGCAAGTCGGCATCCTTGCTCGATTGCAGAGGAAAAACCCATATTATTGATCATGGCTGATAGCACACCAGCATTGAAGGTATCGCCTGCACCTAGGGTATCGATGATCTCTTTTGGCGGGTAAGCACAACTACTTGAAAGCATTCCCTTTCCATCGATACCGAATGCGCCAAACTCACCCCACGCCACCACCACCTCAGCCCCATCGGAAGCCGACCTCAACCACTGCAAGAAAGATTCCGGCGCATCGAAACCGCGCGATGCAGCAAATCCCTTGGAAGCGATTAGCAGCGAAGCGTAGCGAAATACTTCATCAATACCTTCTCGCGGCTTTTCGATTTCTATGGAGATGGGCAAATCCGGCCTGATCGCTTTTACTAGTGCCAGCATCTTGAGCAACTCCGGAACGTTACGTCCCTCGAAATGTACCCAGCCGAAAGAGCTCAAATCCACTGTCGCGAACTGCTCTGCCGTCAGTTCCGGCAAATCACGGTAATGCACAATGGTGCGACTATGAGGCGTGAGTTGGATACTCGAGGTGGGAGGACGTCCAGGAACTCTGGGGCAAACGGATGCATTGATGCCAAACCGGGCAAAATCATCCAGGATTACCGCCGTTTCAGGGACATCAGCCAATACGCCGACGAAACTGCAACGATGCCCCAACTGGGATAACACCACCGCCGTGTTCGACGCGTTACCACCCCGGCACATGCGTAGACCGTTTGCACGGACTTCCGCATCCTCGGAGGGATAACCGGAAAATTGAAAAACGATATCGAGCGTAGCCGTTCCAACCAGCAGAATTTGTGTCATAAACCCTTTCCCGCACTGCCAAAGCGAGGCAGTTACGTTTACAATTGAAACTTTTTAAGTTCGGAGAAACAAGATGTCGATGGCTGACCGTGATGGAGTGATCTGGTATGACGGCAAAATGGTGCCGTGGCGGGACGCTACCACTCACGTCCTGACCCATACCCTGCATTACGGCATGGGCGTGTTCGAAGGCGTTCGCGCCTACAAGACCGACAAAGGAACGGCCATCTTCCGTCTGCAGGAACACACCGATCGCCTCTTCCGCTCCGCCCACATCCTGGGCATGAAGATGCCGTTCGACAAGCAGACCATCGCCGAAGCCCAGAAAGCTGCCGTGCGCGAGAACAAGCTGGAATCCGGCTATCTGCGCCCCATGGCATTCTACGGTGCAGAAGCCATGGGCATCTCTGCCAAAACTCTTTCCACCCATGTCATCGTGGCGGCTTGGGCCTGGGGCGCCTACCTGGGCAAGGAAGCCCTGGAAAACGGCATTCGCGTGAAGACCTCTTCTTTCGCCCGCCATCACGTCAACATCACGATGTGCAAGGCCAAGGCTAACGGCAACTACATGAATTCCATCCTGGCACACCAGGAAGCGGCACAGGACGGCTACGACGAAGCCCTGCTGCTTGATGTGGACGGCTTTGTGGCCGAAGGCTCCGGCGAAAATGTCTTCATCGTACGCAAGGGCAAGCTGTTCACCCCCGACCTCACCAGTGCGCTGGAAGGCATCACCCGCGACACCATCGTCCAATTGGCCACCGAGATGGGCCTGGAAGTAGTGGAAAAGCGCATCACCCGCGACGAAGTGTATTCTGCCGACGAGGCCTTCTTCACCGGTACTGCCGCAGAAGTAACGCCTATCCGTGAACTGGACAACCGCCCCATTGGAGCCGGCAAGCGCGGTCCGATCACCGAGAAGCTACAGACCAAGTTCTTCGACGTGGTGATGGGCCGTTCTCCCGAGCACATGGGCTGGCTCACCCTGGTCGATCAATAACGCCAATATTGGGACATCGCAACATGGCCAACGACAATCGTGAATTCGAAGTTTCCGCTAAGGATCTGCCGCTTCATTGCCCTACGGACGAAGTGGCGCTCTGGTGCTCCCACCCGCGCGTATTCCTCGATTTCGGTGAGTCTGGCAAGGCCATGTGCCCTTATTGCGGAACCAAGTATCGACTGAAAGCCGGCGAAGTGGTGAAACACCACTAGCCGACAGGTGTAGGTTCTACCTGATCAGATTGATAAGCCGGCGGTAATGCTTCAACCACCGTCGGCATTCCCCATAGCATGCTCATGATTTCACGTGCCTGACCGATTTCCCCGCTGCTCCAAAAGGCCACATCGCCAAGTTCTTCCTGATTTATGCGCTGCAAACCGCTCTCCACTAAGCGCCGGCGGACTTGTCGAGCAACGGCTGCACCGGTATCGATAATCGCCACCCTGCCATCCGTCATTTCTTCGATAAGCGGCTTGAGAAAAGGATAGTGGGTACAACCCAAGACCAACGTATCGGCGCCTTCAGCCAACAAAGGCTGCACATAGCCCCATAGCAGGTCGCGTGTAGCCGAGGTATCCATCATCCCTCGCTCGACGCATTCAACCAGCCCATGACCGCTCTGCGTGGTGACGCGCACGCCTTGCCCGTAATGCTCAAGCAAAGCCGCGAATTGAGCACTCTTCAACGTCCCGCTCGTCGCCAGCACACCCACCACCCCACTACGCGTTGCAGCAACAGCTGGCTTGACCGCAGGCTCCATGGCAATGATCGGCAAAGCAAACTTACCGCGCAGCATTTCTGCCGCAGCTGCCGTGGCAGTATTGCAGGCGATCACCAAAGCCTTGGCACCCTGATTCACAAGAAACTCAGCCAACTTCAGCGTCCTAGCCCGGATCTCTCGCGGCGTTTTGACGCCGTAAGGCGCATAGGCCGAATCCGCGACATACAAAAGGTGCTCTGCCGGCAATTCTTCGCGGATATGTCTGAGTACCGACAAGCCGCCGACACCGGAATCAAAAACGCCTATGGGATTGGAGTTCATCGGAGTTATTGCAGAATTTGAGCGTTAGAAGACGATGGAGCGGAAGGGTAACACGATTGCAAAGTGCTCCCAAACGCGTTACAGCTTACCGTCATGAAATACCAGGCTGGCGAGCATCTCATCGTCCCACCGCTCGACCTTGAGCCGAGTCAGCGCGGCGTTTCCTACCTCGATACGATAAATATTTGCCAAGGGCAGGCCCAAGGCATGGGCCATCAACATTCGTATGACTCCAGCATGCACTACGACCAGCACATGCTGCCCGACATGTCGATCCAACATGGTACCCCATGCCTCCCCGACTCGGTCATGTAGCGCCGATAAAGCTTCCGCGCCTTCCGGCGCCGCTTCGATCGGATCGCGCTTAAACCGGAATAGGCGTTGCGGATCCTCGGCACAAATCTCGCTCGGCAGCCTGCCCTCCCACACACCGAATCCGCCTTCCTTCAAGCGCTCATCGACATAGACATCCACGCCCAACCGCTCGCCCAAAGCCTGTGCAAATTCGGAACATCGCAGCAAGGGTGAGGAATAAATGGCATTCCAGCCGTCAAAGGCTCCCACAGCACTCCACATCTGCTGCCATCCTTTTTCAGATAACGGGTCATCAAGATGCCCGCGGTACTTGCGTCCGCCAACAGGTTCGCCGTGACGAATCAGATCGACAATGGTAGATTTAGAGTTATTCAATGTTTTCAAACCAATACACTTGAATCAAATAGCACTTTAGACATGCGAGAGCATTCCTGCCAGAATTTATCAGAATAAAGGATGATAAACTCCACATATTAACTTAACTTTTACATACATCTTAAATGCCTGTGTTGATCGAGAGGGACACAGAAACATGCTGACCGATGCCTTGAAGCGTCTATGGCTACGCGCCTGGTCGCTCGTGCTGATGGAGATGACGAGCCAGGAAATCGGTTGGCTGCTGCGCCCACGCGATCACATGTCCCTGCTGACCAGTCGCCGCACCACCATCATCGTTACCCGCGTCCGCCTCATGGCCGGATTGTTCGCGCTCTTTACCCCACTCTGGATCGTCGCCGACGTCTTCGCTTTTCAGCCCGAAGTATGGCATGGACTAGCGGCAGCTAGGCTCGGCGCCACCATTGCCTTTGTGCTGATCCTGGTTGCAGCTCGACGCATGGATACCATACAAAATGCCTATCGCGCGCTCGCCATGCTGTTCGCCATCCCCATGCTGTTCTTTCTTTTTACCTACCAGCACATGGCGCATTTCGAGATGCACGGGTTTGAAGCCGCTTTCAGTACGGGTTATGCGTTCCTACCGTTCGTCGTTGTGGCGGGCCTTTCCATCTTTCCGCTGACCTTGGCGGAATGTCTGGCATTCGCAGGCCCCATCCTCGCTTTTCAATCGCTCGCCGCCGTCATGCGCTGGCCGGTACTCGACTGGCCAACAGTCGCAGCCTCGCTATGGCTGTTGATCCTCATCACCGCAGTATCGGCCCTGGCCGGACTTTCCCAATTAGCCTTCATGATCGTACTGGTGCGTGAAAACATCCGGGACAGTATGACAGGCTGCTTCTCTCGCCCCAGCGGCGAAGAACTCATCGACCTGCAATTCACACTTGCACGTCGCAGCGGCATGGCGCTCTCCCTCGCATTCCTGGACCTCGACCACTTCAAGGAAATCAACGACCGCTACGGACACGACGCTGGAGACGAAGTGCTCATCAAGACCAGCACCACCATCCGAAACAGGATGCGTATGGGCGACATGCTGGTACGTTGGGGCGGGGAAGAATTCCTGCTCGTCATGCCCAATACCGACCGGCTGCAAGCATTGACCGCCCTGGAGCGACTCACCGAGCAAGGCCTGGGGTTGCGCCCTAACGGCACGCCAGTCACCGCCAGTATCGGGTTGGCGGAAATCTCCACCGACGACAGCCTGAACTGGAAAGAACTCGTCGAAATCGCCGACAAGCGCATGTATCGTGCAAAAACCTCAGGCAGAAACCGCATCGTTGCGGACGACATGCCACTGAATCTTTAAAAAGCACTACGAGAGGTCATCAGCTTAAGAAAGCAGAAACGCGGCACACCCGCGTTTGCTACTCATTGATTTTGAATATAAAATTCAAATCTGGTGCCGGGAGGGGGACTCGAACCCCCACACCTTGCGGCGGCGGATTTTGAGTCCGCTGCGTCTACCAATTCCGCCATCCCGGCTTGGGAGGCAGCATTATAACGAACTGACCCGATTTTGCGAACAGAAGATTTCAATTTTTATCTCCCCGAAGACCTGATTGCCCAATTTCCCGCTCCTGAACGTCGTGCAAGCCGATTGCTGCGGCTGGACGGCAACAGCGGCGCACTGTCCGATGCATGGTTCAAGGACTTGCCGAACATGCTCGTGCCGGGAGATTTGCTAATTTTCAACGATACGCGCGTCATCAAGGCGCGTTTGCTCGGCCAGAAGGAAAGCGGCGGCAAGGTCGAAGCCCTGATCGAGCGCATTCTCGATGAACACGAGGCCTTGGCCCATGTACGTGCATCCCATGCTCCCAAACCAGGGCAGCGCCTGATATTTGCAGATGCGGTCGAGGCGGAAATGGTCGAACGCCAAGGGGATTTGTTCCGGCTCCGCTTTCTTGGCGAAAAGCCCTTGTTGGACCTGCTGGACGAATATGGCGCCCTGCCCTTGCCGCCCTACATCCAGCACAACCCGGACGAGTTTGACGAGAACCGCTACCAGACCGTCTACGCCCGCGAACCAGGCGCCGTTGCGGCGCCGACGGCGGGCTTGCATTTCGACGACGCCATGCTGGAGGAACTTAAAAATCAGGGGATTGGCATCGCCCATGTCACGTTGCATGTAGGTGCCGGGACGTTCCAACCGGTGCGGGTAGATAACATCGCCGAACACCGTATGCATAGCGAGCGTTACAACGTCCCTCAGGCCACGGTGGATGCCATTGAGGCGACGCGCGCCGCAGGAAGGACTGTGACCGCTGTCGGCACGACGGCCATGCGCGCCCTGGAGAGTGCCGCACGCGACGGGCAGTTGAAGGCGGGGAGCGGAGAAACGGATATTTTCATTACGCCGGGTTACCAATTTCAGGTGGTCGAGCGTCTGCTCACGAACTTCCACCTGCCCAAGAGCACCCTGCTGATGCTGGTATCCGCTTTCGCCGGCGTCGAGAATATCCGCGAGGCTTATCGCCACGCCGTGGAGCAGCGTTATCGCTTTTTCAGCTACGGCGATGCGATGCTGATCGAACGCAAAAGATAACGCGCTGCCTCGTCGATGCCTGTCGGGGCGATGGGCGGTTTAACGGGTTTTGCCAGCAAGTCTTCTAGCGACTGTTGAAAACGGCCGGTTTCGAACGCCTCCCGCGAAATCTCCTGACACCGCCCAACTTGCTCCAGCCACGAAACCAGACACGGCTCTTCCGGCCAGTCCTTACGGCTCACGTAGAGCACGGCGACGCCGTTGCAAGCCGCCTCGGTAAAGCTACCGTAGCCCGGCTTGCAGAGCATGGCGTCGCAACTCGCCAGTAGATCGGTGAAGTCCATGCCCAACTCGGCCAAGCTCGAAACGTCCTCACGCGGCAACGCCCACTCTGGCGACACCAGCCAGCGCACGCTGGGGATCGACGGCCAACTAGCCATTGGCGAGTCCGTGGCAATACCGCCCATGCTCACCAGCACCAGCTTGTCGCGTGGATTCAACCTCAATCGCTGCGCAATCTCTTTGCGACGGTTTACCCCCATCCTGGCAATCGGCCCAATCGGCTTCACATTGGGCAGCGTTCCCATCGTCATGCCGGGTGTAATGCGCAGAAATCGATCAGCAGCAACATAAGCTTCGCGCATCTCAGCGAGCACCGCCTCGGCCCCCGGCATAGCGCCGCAATAATGCTGGAAGATATCAATCCAGTTGAGCGAACACATGGCCGCGCACGCGATATCGGCTTTTCGGGCAGCAGCCAACGGAAGATACGACACATTGGTGAGAACGAAATCGGGGTCAAGCGCCGTGATCCGATTTGCCTCTGCATTCACCTTCTGTGACCAATCGCGATGAAATTCCTGGTATGCCTCCAGACTTTCTTTCGGCAGCACGTCCAGGGCCGATTCCATCTTCATGCCGAAATCCACGGCTTCCGAGATATGCTCGAAATCGCCGTGTATCCGCGAATGAAGATGTGCGGCAGGCACCGCAGAAATAATGGTCAGCCGAAGTTTAGGCGCCAGTTCGCACAGGCGATTAATCACCGGCGCAGCCTGGGCGGCATGACCGAAACCGTGCCCGGAAATATAAACCAACAGATAAGGAACAGAATCGGCTTTCATGAGGTCTTTAGATGAGTCTTTACAGGGCCGGCTTTTTTCTTACAATGGCCGGCTACCAAGCGCTTCAAGAGGGATACAGTACATGCAGATCAAACTATTCATCGCCGCAGGCCTGCTGCTCGGCATCGCACCATGGGCGCATTCGGCCGTACTGCCCGAGGCGGCCGATACCATGAAGATCGTCCTCGCAAAAAAACCGACGACCCGCCCCATGGGCGTTGCTTACGTGCCGGATTATAAACGCTACTATATTGCCGACGGCGGCCTGGGCGGTGTGGACGAAAACGGCGGGGTGCCCACGCCCAAGTCCGAAGTGCATGCCTTCGGCGCCGACGGCGTGTATTTGCAATCAGGAAAACCAGGCCTGGATAGCCGTTCGCTTTACTACAACCCCAACAGCCGCAAGCTGGAGGCTATCACCTACAACATTTCCAGCGATGCAGGGTTCACGCCCAATGCCGGAGTATTCTCCGTCGTGCTGGATGACAAAGGCGCATTGGTGAGCGACCGCGACCAGGTCGGCAACTACAATCCGGCCTTTGGCGAAGCCGGCACCATGCCTAGCTATGATCCCGCCGGAAACCGCTATTTCGCCAAGCAGGCACGCAGCAATAAAGTATTGGTGGTGAAACTGGAGAGCCGCGAGAAGATCGCGGAAATCAACCTGGACCTGAACGCCGCCGGCGTTCAATTCGACGACATCAGCGACCACTACGTCGCATGGACAGGCATTCCATCGGAGGAACTGGCCGTGCTGGACGTGGACCATAAAGCCATCCTGGTATTCGACCAGAACGGCAAGTTCGTCGGCCGCAGTGCCCTACCTGCCGGGATCAAGCTGCGCGCCCAGAACCACTACAACGGCTTGGGCTACGCCAACGGCATGTTCTTCGTATATAGCGAGACTGAAGGGGAATTTGGCACCTATCACGGCTACCGGATTTCGGACCAGGCCAAGAGCGAATAACCGCTCACGATCCAAATAAAAAACGCCGCTTCAAAGCGGCGTTTTTGCTTGGGCCAGCGTACCGACCTGTCGATAACTCCAGTTGTTGCGCCAGGCGTTGACGACCATGGTGGGGTATTCCGGCTGGCCTAGGCTACCGTTATAACGGCCCAGCGCGCGGTAGAGGTCGCCTTTTTCGATGTCGAGATAATGGCGGAGGATGGTGCAGCCGTAGCGCAGGTTGATGCGCAGGTGAAACAGGTTTTGCTCCGGCGTGCCGATCTGGCGGACCCAGAACGGCATCACCTGCATGAATCCTCGAGCACCGACGGTAGAAACCGCATACTTCTTGAAGCCGCTTTCCACCTGGATCAAGCCTAGCACCAATTGAGGATCGAGTCCGGCACGGGTAGCCTCGTAATGCACAGTCTTGAGGAAATCGACGCGGAACTCCTTGTCAGGGATCCGTTTCTCCAGGCGACGGGACATTTCCGCCAGCCAGGCATACCCTTCGGTTTCGGAATCGAATACCAATCGCGGCGGCGCGCTGTCGGAGACGGTTTTCTGCATCACCGCACGCACGCTAGCTGACAGCGGCTCTTCCCGCTGCGCACCGGCCAGCGCCAGGGCCGGCCAGAGCAACAAGACCAGAATCAGGCGAGACATGCTTCCTTGAGGAAGTTTTGGACTTCCGCCAACGCAACCGTTTGCATTTCACCTCCCTTGCGGGCCTGGTACTCGACTTGACCTTCCTTGAGCCCGCGTTCGCCTATCGTAATCCGGTGCGGGATACCGATCAACTCGAGGTCGGCAAACATCACGCCAGGCCGCTCGCCGCGGTCGTCCAACAGTACGTCGAAACCGGCGTTCTGCAGTTCGTCGTGCAGCTTGACGGCAGCCTCACGCACGGTTTCGCTGCGATCGAAGCCAATCGCTGCGATAGCGACCTGGAACGGCGCGATGGCTTCGGGAAAGATGATGCCGCGGTCGTCGTTGCCCTGCTCAATGGCCGCGCCAACGATGCGGGACACGCCAATGCCGTAACAACCCATTTCCATGACCTGGTGCTGACCGTTTTCGTCGAGATAGGTGGCTTCCATCGCCTGGGAGTATTTATTGCCGAGTTGGAAAATATGGCCGACTTCGATGCCGCGGCAGATTTCCAGCGCACCCTTTCCGTCGGGGCTGGGGTCGCCGGCAACGGCATTGCGAATGTCTGCCACTTGAGTGGGTAACGGCAGATCGCGGCCGAAATTGACACCGGCCAGGTGGTAGCCTTCGTCGTTGGCACCGCAGACGAAATCGCTCATGGCCGTGACGGCACGGTCGGCGATGATATTGACGCTAACCCCCACCGGCCCGATGTAGCCGGCCTTGCCGCCCATGTGGCGCTCGATTTCTTCCGGCGTGGCAAACCGGAACGGATCGAGAATTTTTTGCAGCTTGATCTCGTTGAGCTCATGGTCCCCGCGCAGCAGCAGCAGCGAGAACGCGTCGTTGTGCATCACCGCCAACGCCTTCAAGGTTTGCTGCGGCGTCACCTTGAGGAAATCGCACAGCTGCTCAATGGTCTTGGCGCCTGGAGTATGCACCTTTTGCATGGCTTGCGCAGGCTCTGCGCGCGGCGTGGTCGGTGCCAGCGCTTCCGCCAGTTCGACGTTGGCGGCGTAGTCGGAATCCGGGCAGAACGCGATAGCGTCTTCACCGGAATCGGCCAGCACGTGGAACTCATGCGAACCGGTGCCGCCGATGGCACCGGTATCGGCACGCACGGCGCGGAATTGCAGTCCCAGACGCGTGAAGATGTTGGAGTAGGTCTGGTACATCACCTCGTAGGTCTGCTCCAGAGAAGCCTTGTCGGTGTGGAAGGAATAGGCATCCTTCATGACGAACTCACGCGCACGCATTACGCCGAATCGAGGACGGATCTCGTCGCGGAACTTGGTCTGGATCTGGTAGAAATTGAGCGGCAGCTGCTTGTAGCTGCGAATTTCCTTGCGAGCGATATCGGTGATGACTTCCTCATGGGTGGGGCCAAAGCAGAAATCGCGCTCGTGGCGGTCCTTGATCTTCAGCATCTGCGGGCCGAAGACTTCCCAGCGGCCGGTTTCCTGCCACAACTCGGCGGGTGTCACTGCGGGCATCAGCAGCTCCAGCGCGCCGGCCTTGTTCATTTCCTCGCGCACAATGGCTTCCACCTTGCGCAGCACCCGCAGGCCCAGCGGCATCCAGTTGTAGAGACCTGAACCCAAGCGGCGGATCAAGCCGGCGCGGAGCATCAGGCGATGCGAGGCGAGCTCGGCTTCTGCCGGGGCTTCTTTGAGGGTGGAAAGGAAAAACTGGCTGACGCGCATGAGAATGGCTTTCTGACGTTCGGTTAAGGCGCGGAATTTTATAGGATTTCACTCGCCGCGTCAGCAACGGCGGGCGTTAGTGGGCGCTGCTCAAGGCCGGTCGCCAGCCGCTACGCCACTGTTCCAGTGGCAGAATTTCGGCCGGATAGCCGTTGTCGTAGAACCACGAGTCCACCGCGTAAAACTTGCCTGTAGCGATTTCGCTGATAACGGCCGCCGAATGCCGTCCGAAAAACAGGAAGCCGCCGCGCGTCTTGGTGTCCGCAATGCGATGAAAACGCAATAATCCGTCCGCCGCCATCAAGCGCATGTAGGTGGTGGAGTTAGTCGCCTCGTCGTTGCAGTCCAACTGCCCCGGATATTCCGAATTGCCGAAGGTGCCGCCGCGGTCGTCGTCCGTACCCGTCTTGGGCCCGACGATGCGCTCCATGAGGCCGATGGCGTCGCGCAGCACCTCGCGTTCCTGCTCGGCGGTTTCGGGTTGGGGGTCGAACAAGTCGCGCACCTCTTGCCATTCGTCTTTCGTTAGGTGCACGGTTTGCACTTCGGCACAGGTGCCGCCGTCGCAGAACAGGAATTTTTCAATGGATGCCGGGGACTGAAGCACTCGGGTCATCGTGGGGCCATCGGCCCAGGCACAGCAGGGAAGTAACAGCAGGCTAAAGAATAAGCGGCGCATCCGGAAGTTCATTGGGATTATCATTGTTATCGGCTGGGAAATGCTGTTGCAGCAAGGCCGTAATGCGGGCGATCCCCTCAATCGCACCTTGCTCGAACTGTTGCTGCTTGAAACGGGTTTCCATTTCTTTGCAAATGGCTTGCCAAGCGCCTTCACCCACGCGTTGATGGATTCCACGATCGGCGACTATTTCCACATCGCGCTCGGCCAGGAGCAAGTAAATCAATACGCCGGAATTATGCTCGGTATCCCAGATGCGTAATTGTGAAAACACTTCCAGGGCGCGTTCGCGTGCCGACTTGCCGCGCAACAAGTCGAACAGGTGAAGCCCAGGCTCGACCACAAAACGCAGCTCGCCCAGATGTGAGCTTTCGCTATGCTGGATCGCCGTTTCTATCTTGGATAGTGCCGATGCCGTGAAAGAACGCCGCACCAGCCAGGGCCCACTGAACAGATGTTGAAGCACGCGCATTATCACCACCTTCCCGAAGCGCCACCGCCGCCGAAGCCGCCGCCTCCCCCGCTGAACCCGCCTCCGCCGCTACCGAACCCACCGCCTCCGCCAAAGCCTCCCGGAAAACCGCCGCGTCCGCCGGCTAGCGTAAAAATGAAAGCGACGAACCCCAGGATGAGAGCGAACGCCAATCCGGCGCCCAACAGCCAGACCACAACACCGACCAGACCGCCCGTCGCTACGCCGCCCATGAAACTGCCGAGCACGGCGCGCAAGATGGCACCGGCAACGATGGCGACGACGAACAGTACGGGGAAATATTGATCGATAGGATGCGAAGCACTCCCCCGCTTGGCTACAGGCTCCGGTAAGGGCTCGCCCTGCACGACCTTAAGGATGCCGTCCACGCCGGCGGAAATGCCGCCGTAGAAGTCGCCCTGCTTGAAACGGGGAATGATGATGTCTTCGATGATGCGCTTGGAAGTCGCATCGTTGAGCGCGCCTTCAAGGCCATAGCCGACTTCGATGCGCAAGGTACGGTCATCCTTGGCCACCAGCAGCAACGCGCCGTCATCCACCCCCTTGCGCCCGAGTTTCCATTGCTCGGCGACCCGGATGCCGTACTGCTCGATGGTTTCGGGCTGGGTGGTCGGCACGATGAGCACGGCGATCTGGCTGCCTTTTTGCGTCTCGAAGGCCTGGAGTTTGGATTCCAGCGCGCCGCGCTGATCCGGTGACAGGGTATTAGTTAGGTCAGTAACGCGCGCCGTCAGTGCAGGCACCTGCACCTCCGCCGCCGCGAGCAGCGGCAGCATGCTGAGGAAGAAAATCGCCAGCCAACGACGCACGGGGACGCGCCTCTTACTTGGTGCCGAAATCGACCTTGGGCGCGGTCGAGATGGCTTTTTCGTCCGCCACCGTGAAGGAAGGCTTGGGCTTGTAGCCGAACATCATGGCCGTGAGGTTGGTGGGGAAGGAGCGCACAGTGACGTTGTACTCCTGCACAGCTTTGATGTAGCGGTTGCGGGCGACGGTGATGCGGTTTTCCGTGCCTTCGAGCTGGGCTTGCAAGTCGCGGAAATTAGCATCGGCCTTGAGCTGCGGATAGTTTTCGGAAACCACCAACAGACGAGACAACGCCGAGGTCAATTGGCTTTGTGCAGCCTGGAACTTGGCAAACGCCTGTTCGTCGTTGACCAGTTCCGGCGTGGCCTGGATGCTACCCACCTTGGAACGTGCCTCGGTCACTTGCTCCAGCACTTCCTTCTCGTGGGTGGCGTAGCCCTTCACGGTATTCACGAGGTTGGGCACGAGATCGGCTCGGCGCTGGTACTGGTTGAGCACTTCCGCCCAAGCGGCGTTGACTTGTTCGTCTTGCGACTGGAAGGCGTTGTAGCCGCAGCCGGATAGGGCCAGCGTGGCGAGTAACAGGAAAGCAGTCATAAGTTTGCGCATTTTTAACTCCTTGGTGAGAAACTCATCCTCAAGATGCGGGCGAATCGGCGGATTGCAAGTTGCGCATGGTCGCACGGGCAAAGCACAGATCCTCCCAGGCCTTGGCCTTGTCCGGCAGGTTGCGCAGCAAATACGCCGGGTGGTACGTCACAATGACCGGCACGCCGTGATAATCGTGCAGCTTACCGCGCAATGCACCGATGGACTGCTCGGTGGCCAGCACAGACTGCGCCGCAAAACGTCCCAGCGCGACAATCAGCTTGGGCTTGATCAGTTCGACCTGGCGTTTGAGGAAAGGATCGCATTTCACCACTTCTTCCCCCTGCGGGTCGCGATTCTGCGGGGGGCGGCATTTGAGTACATTGGCGATGTAGACGTTCTCGCCGCGCTTCAGTTGGATTGCTCCCAGCATATTGTCGAGCAGTTGCCCGGCGGCGCCGACAAAAGGTTCGCCTCGTTTATCCTCCTCCGCACCTGGCGCTTCGCCAACAAATAGCCATTCGGCATGCTCGTCACCTACGCCGAACACGGTTTGCGTGCGAGTGGATGCAAGGGAACAGGCTTCGCATGCAGCAACGGCTTGCTTGAGTTCTGGCCAATCCATTTGCATGATGAGGGGGTGGCGATCTGGCGCGGCTGCAGTTGCCGGAACTGCAGCCGAAGTTTCCATCGTTGCCGCAGGCGAGGCCGCCTGCGCTACAGATTGAGGCTCAGGTTCAATAACGCTGGCATCCTCGGCGGCATTGACGACCGGTTCCCTCAGCCGCCATACCGGCAGCAATTCCAGTTCGCGCAGAATATCGATACGCGTGACCGTCACAGTGCCGACCCCATCAAAATCGCATCCTCACGCCCATTTGCTGCCGGGTAATAGCCCTTGCGCACCGAAAACTCGTTGAAGCCCATGTTCTCGTAAAGCCGCAATGCGGACTTATTGGACGGCCGCACTTCCAGGAACATCATCTGCCCCTTATGGCCGCGTGCGACCTGCATGATGTGTTCGAGGAGCTTTTTGCCCAACCCACGGCCCTGATATTCCTTAGCGATGCTGATGTTGAGCAGGTGCGCTTCGTCCAGCACCATCATGAGTACCGCGTAACCGATGATCTGTTTCTCGTGCTCGCAAACCCAGCAGCTGTAGCCGGCCTTGAGCGAGTCGGCGAAATTGCCGCGTGTCCAAGGGAAAGGGTAAATCTCCGGCTCGATCGTCATCACGGTATCCAGGTCGCCCGACTTCATCGGGCGGTAGCTGACCGCAGGTTTGAGCACGGCACTCATTTGGCCGCCTCGCGTTCGCGTGTGGTGAAGGCGACCTTGTTGCGGATGTAGAGCGGTGCCGCTTCATGAGCAGGACGCCCTTCGCCGCGAGCCAGTCGAGGGGCGGCCAATTCGGCCATGTGCCGCGCCAGGGGAAAGGCGCCTTCGATGGTTTGCTCAAACTGGCCAGCATAAACCTGGTTCATTGCGTCACCGAATTGATCCCAACCGCTGCCGATACCGCACCAACCTGTGCCCTCAACCTTCGGAACATCTAATGGGGCGTACAAGCCGGGGTCGACCACCGCCTGCCAAGCGTCGTTTTCGCGCACGTAAACGGCGTGGTAAACCTCGTTCATCCGGGCATCGAGGCAAGCGATAATTTTTTCCTGGTCGGCTTGCTGCGCCAGGGCTTCCAACGTGCACACGCCCACTACTGGTAGTCCTGCACCATAGGCCAATCCCTGCGCTACTCCACAGCCGATGCGCAATCCGGTAAACGACCCCGGCCCCTCGCCAAATGCGATGCCGTCCAGATCAGCAAGCTGCCAGCCGACTTCATCCAATAGCTCGCGCAGCAAGGGCAGGATCAGCTCGGAATGCTTCTGCCCGGCTCGCATTTCGCGCACGCGAACGTCGCCGTCGTGCCAAAGCGCGAGGGAAAGGAATTCTGTGGAGGTATCGAGCGCGAGCAGCTTCATCGGTGAGCCCAGGAAAAACGCTATTTTGCCACAGCCGTTGGGATCAACCGCGTCGGTGTCATTGATCGGACACTTTGCCGCGAAGAATTTTGACCTGCCCTCGGTGCTGCTTGCTTTCCACGCGCTTGCGCTGGGAAGCGCGTGTAGGTCGCGTGGCCCGCCGCACTTTGGGCGGAAGCGCCACGCGATCAACCAATTCATGCAGGCGGGCGATCGCGTCCTGTCGATTGAGATCCTGGCTGCGAAACCGCTGTGCCTTGATGACGACGATGCCTTCTTCGCTGATACGGTGGTCCCGGAGTGCGAGGAGCCGATCTTTGATGTCTTCAGGCAGCGAAGAAGCCCGGATATCGAACCGCAGATGCACAGCGCTCGCGACCTTGTTCACGTTCTGGCCGCCTGCACCTTGGGCACGAACCGCGGTGAATTCGATTTCTTCGAGGGGAATGGCGATGTGGCGGGTGAGGGTCATACTAATAAAAATGCCGGGGAGCCCCGGCATTTTCAATCAATCGTTCTTGGTCACTTTGCGCTGCTCCAGCACCAGCAGCAGTTGTTGTCGCTCAGGATCGGGCAGCATGCGCCACGACCCGATCTCTTCGCGCGTTCGCAAACAACCCTCGCACAATCCGGAGCGCATGTTGATGCGACACAAACCGTTGCAAGGAGACGGAACCGACATTCGCTAGCTCAATTGTCCATGGCATTGTTTGAACTTCTTGCCCGAACCGCAGGGGCAAGGATCGTTGCGGCCAATCTTAATACCCTCGCGTTCGAACGGCAACTGCATCTGCGGCGCTTGCGCTTCCTCGCCGCCGGACTGTTCGGCATTGAAATCGGCATGCTGATATTGCACGTTCTCGAGCTCGGCCGGGCGCTCCACGGCTTCGACATCTTCTTCGCTACGCAGCTGTACCATCATCGTGACTTGCGTCACTTCGCGCTTGACGGTGTCGAGCAGCATTGCGAACAGCTCGAAGGCTTCACGCTTATATTCCTGCTTGGGGTTCTTCTGCGCATACGAACGCAAGTGGATGCCTTGGCGCAGGAGATCCAGCGACGAAAGATGCTCGCGCCAATGGTTGTCCATGCTTTGCAGCATGATGGCGCGCTCGAAGTGGCGCATGACCTCGGCACCCGCCTGATCGACCTTGGCTTGGTACTGCGCCTCGGCGGCGTCCAGGATGCGCTCAAGCAACGTTTCTTCGTGCAGTTCCGGTTCTTTTTCCAGCCATTGCTGGATCGGCAGCTCTAAGCCGACTTCGCCTTCTAGCGACTTTTCCAGTCCCGGCACGTCCCACTGCTCTTCCAGGCTGCCCGGCGGAATGTGCTGGCCGAAGAAATCCGTAATCACATCGCGACGCATCGCAGCGATGGTTTCGGCCACGTCGGTGGCTTCGAGCAGCTCGTTGCGCTGCTGGTAGATCACCTTGCGCTGGTCGTTAGCGACGTCGTCGTATTCCAGCAATTGCTTGCGGATATCGAAGTTGCGGCCTTCCACTTTGCGCTGGGCGTTTTCGATAGCGCGCGTGACCCAGGGATGCTCGATGGCCTCGCCTTCCGGCATCTTGAGACGGTCCATGATCGCGGCAACGCGGTCGGACGCAAAAATGCGCAGCAAGGAGTCTTCCAGCGATAGATAGAAACGACTGGAACCAGGGTCGCCCTGACGACCGGCACGCCCGCGCAGTTGGTTATCGACACGGCGGGATTCATGACGCTCGGTGCCCACGATATGTAGGCCGCCGGCGGCAATGACTTGATTGTGCAACGTTTGCCAATTTCCCTTGATCTCGGCGACGCGTGCGGTCTTTTGCTCGTCCGTCAGGTTGGCGTCCGCGTTGACCTGAGCGATCTCATGCTCGGGATTGCCCCCCAGCACGATGTCGGTACCGCGGCCCGCCATGTTGGTGGCAATGGTAATCATGCCGGGACGACCAGCCTGGGCGATGATGTGCGCTTCGCGCTCGTGCTGCTTGGCATTGAGCACCTGGTGCGACAGCTTGGCCTTGTCCAGCATGGCGGACAGCAGCTCGGAGTTCTCGATGGACGTCGTGCCCACCAGCACCGGCTGACCGCGCTTCTGGCAATCGATGATGTCGTCCAGCACCGCCTGGTATTTTTCCTTGGCGGAGCGGTACACCTTGTCCATGTGGTCCGCACGCTGGATGGAACGATGCGTCGGGATCACGACAGTTTCGAGGCCGTAGATGTGGTTGAACTCGAATGCTTCCGTATCCGCCGTGCCGGTCATGCCGGAAAGGCGGGCGTACATGCGGAAATAATTCTGGAAGGTGATGGAAGCAAGCGTCTGGTTTTCCTTCTGGATCGCCACGCCTTCCTTGGCTTCTACCGCCTGATGCAGGCCGTCGGACCAGCGGCGGCCGGTCATCATGCGGCCCGTAAATTCGTCGACAATGACGATCTCGGCGTTGCGCACCACGTAGTGCTGGTCGCGGTGGAACAGATTGTGGGCACGCAGCGATGCATACATATGATGCACCAACGAGATATTGGCAGCGTCATACAGACTGGTGCCTTCCGGCAGCAGACCTGCCGCAGCCAGGATTTCCTCGGCATGTTCATGACCGATTTCGGACAGGATGACCTGGTTGGTCTTTTCGTCCACCCAGAAATCGCCCTCACCGTCTTCGGTCTGTTGGCGGGTGAGTTGCGGTACCAGGGCGTTGATGCGGGTGTAGAGATCGACATTATCGTCGGCCTGGCCGGAAATGATCAGCGGCGTCCGCGCTTCGTCGATCAGGATGGAGTCCACTTCGTCGACAATGGCGAAATTGAGTCCGCGCTGCACGCGCTCCTCCGGTGTATACACCATGTTGTCGCGCAGGTAGTCGAAACCGAATTCGTTGTTGGTGCCGTAGGTGATGTCGGCAGCGTAGGCTTGCTGCTTGGCATCGTGCTCCATCTGCGACAGATTGATACCGAAGGATAAGCCCAGGAAGTTGTACAACCGGCCCATCCAGGAGGCATCCCGCGAAGCCAGGTAGTCGTTCACCGTCACCACGTGAACACCCTTGCCGGACAAGGCATTCAGGTAAGCCGGCAGCGTTGCCACCAGCGTCTTGCCTTCGCCGGTCCGCATTTCAGCGATCTTGCCGTAATGCAGCACCATGCCGCCGATGAGCTGTACGTCGAAGTGACGCATCTCGAACACACGCTTGCCGGCCTCGCGTACGACGGCGAAGGCTTCGGGCAACAGGTCGTCCAAGGTTTCACCGTTCTGGTAGCGCTGCTTGAATTCCTCGGTCTTGCCGCGCAGTTGCTCGTCGGTGAGCGCCTGCATGGCCGGTTCCAGCGCGTTGATTTGCGCCACCGTGCGGGAATATTGCTTGATGAGCCGCTCGTTGCGGCTGCCGAAAATCTTCTTGACCAGATTGGAGAGCATAGAAAGGAACGCTTGACCTCTTGGCTAAAGAGGCTCGAAAAATTAAATAACTAACCCTGATTTGACGTCAGATACCTGCGCGGATCGAGCGCTACCCCGTTCAACCGCACCTCGAAATGCAAATGGGCCCCTGTGGAGCGCCCGGTGTTACCCACCTCGGCAATCAGCTGGCCCTTTTCAACGCGATCGCCCACTTTCACCAGCAAGCGCGATGCATGGGCATAACGCGTTTCCACACCGGAGCCGTGGTCGATCTTCACGATGTTACCATAATCGGGCGTACGCTCGGCAGCGGTGACTATGCCGGAAGCCGCTGCGCGTATGGGCGTGCCCACCTCGGCCATGAAGTCCAACCCTTCATGGAAGGCCATTTGGCCTGTGAAAGGATCGACTCGCCAACCAAAGCTGGAAGAGTTGAACGCCGCATTGACCGGGCGCTCGCTGGGCAGCGTGTTCTGCTTGAGGGTGCGCTGCAACAACACGGCTTCCAATGCGCCATAACGGTCGGATTTGCGCTGCAACTCATCGACCAACCCCGTCATCTGGTGTTCCAGATCGTTTTCGCTGAGGTTGTAAGCGCGTGTGATCGGGCCGCCTTGTGCCGCGGGTACATCAAGGTCTTTTTCCTTGATCCCGGCTATCTTCGCCAGACGTTCGCTCAACGCATCCAGACGCATGACACGAGCCTGAATCTGCCCCAATTGGATTGCCAGCGCGTTGATATGTTCCTGATGGTCGTCCTGCTTGATGCGGAACTTGGCCGGCAGCAGCGACACCGGATTAACGGCTTTGAGCACGTTGTCGCCCTGTGGCAGAATGAAGGGCAGGATCAACAGCGGCGGCAGCATGATCAATACCGCCAGCACCGATAGCGATTGCCACCAGTTCAGCGTCCTGGGCCGGCCCATACTGTTCGAGACGATTATAATGTTCATTGTTGCGTCACCCCTGTTTGTTATTCTCCGGCCCGGTACACCCCGGCAGGGAGCATGCGCGTAATGCGGCGGCTCAACTCGGTCTTCGGCGCAGCGCCAGAACTAAAAGCCCTGACGGCACGGGCCGAAGAGGCCATGGCCATGCAAAAAATTTGGGAGGCCGTGGCGCCTCCCCCGCTGAATCAATACAGTCACGTCGGCCTGGTGCACGACGGCGAACTCAAGGTCTATACCCACAGCAGCGCCGTTGCTTCAAAACTCAAGATGCAGATCAACGGCTTGCTGAAAAAACTGCAGAATCGAGGGGTGGAAGTTACTTCAATTCGGGTGGAAGTGCAAGTTGCCTCCGTTCCCCGCGTCCCTGCTGGAACCGCCATGCGCATCAGCCGCGACACGGCCAAAAAACTGCTCAAATTGGCCGATCAACTTCCCGCCGATTCTCGCCTCAGAAAATCCCTTAAACAGCTCGCCAGCCGGGCTTGATGCTCATGCATCCGTTCATACTTTACCTGCTCACCGGCGCAGTGGCCGGCCTGCTCGCGGGTATGCTGGGCGTAGGAGGCGGACTCATCATCGTCCCCATCCTGACGTTCATTTTCGCCGCCAGCGGATTCGCGCCTGACTATATCCTGCACCTGGCGCTCGGCACCTCGCTCGCCACCATTACCGTCACCTCGATTTCCTCGGCACGCGCGCACCATCGCCACGGTGCCGTCAATTGGGAGGCAGTACGCCGCATTGCGCCCGGCATCGCCTTCGGTTGCCTGGTGGGTGCCTGGGTGGCGGCGCAACTGGATATACGGCCGTTGAAATGGCTGTTCGTGGCTTTCGAGTTTTATGTAGGCACGCAAATGCTGCTGCGTTTTGCCCCGCATCCGCATCGCAGTTTTCCAGGGACGTTGGGCATGAGCCTGATGGGCACGGCCATCGGCCTGTTATCGAGCCTGGTGGGGATTGGCGGTGGAACGCTATCCGTACCCTTCATGCTGTATTGCAACCGCAGCATGCGCGAAGCGGTGGGAACCTCCTCCGCCATCGGTTTACCTATCGCCGTGTTCGGCAGCCTGGGTTACATCGCTTCGGGCTGGCATCTTGAGCAGTTGCCGCCGTACAGCCTGGGGTTGGTCTACCTGCCCGCCGCGTTCGGCATCGCCTTCGTCAGCCTGTTTACCGCGCCGTGGGGAGCAAAACTGGCACACCGGCTGCCTGTCGCGCTGTTGAGGAAGTTTTTCGCCGTGCTGCTTTATGCCTTGGGCGCCAAGATGGCGCTCAGCTTGATTTAACGGTCGCAACAACGAGCTTCATCACGCCCGGCCAACCATTGCAAAAGCGCATCTTGTGCATTGCGCGAATAAGCCGCTTTAGAATGGTTAACCATGAACACCACCACCCAGCGATGGCCGTTACGGTCGAGTAGATAACCTGCCAGCGTCTTCACACCTTCCAGCGAGCCTGTTTTCAAATGCGCCATGCCGCTCACCGGCGTGTCCTTGAGCCGCTTTTCCATCGTGCCGTCCACAGCGGCAATGGGCAACGAGGACATCAGTTCCGGCATCACCGGGCTTTTCCATGCATCCATCAGCAAGCGACCCATGTGCTCGGCGCTAAGACGCTCGATGCGCGAAAGTCCGGCCCCGTTTTCAATCTCCAGCTCGGGGAAATCCAGTTGCTTTGATGTCAGCCATGCCCGGACAGCCTCAGCCCCCTTCTCCGCCGTGCCTGGCGCACCTCCTTTTTCGGCTGCCAAGGTCAACAGTAAATGCCGGGCCATAAGGTTGTTACTGTTCTTGTTCATGAGGCGCACCGCATCCTCCAGCGGAGGAGACAATGTGCTAGTCAGCAAAATCGCTTGCGCCTGGACCAATCCCGCCTTGACCTCGCCCGACCACGCGCCCCCCTGCTCCCGCCACAACTGGCCGAACAATTCGCCCACGTAATGCACGTCGTCCACGACGGCAAGATTAAAGCTACGTACGCCGCAGGCAGCAACATAAGTACCGCTCAGCGTCACTACGGCTTGCCCGGCTTCTTGTGTCACCTGGTAGCTGAAACCGTCTTTCCAGTTGCCGCAGTTGCCGGATTGGAGTGCTAGGCGGTTAACGATCTTGAGTTGCGGCAGGTCGGGGTCGGCCGTAACCACAACGCTATGCGCCCCCTCGTCCGGCTGCAGGCGAAACTCCGTCGCCTTGAAGTTAACCGCGAGGGCATCCGGCGCGGCGTTGTAGGCCCGCCAAGGTTCGTTGTCGAACACCGCCTGTCCTTGCGTCCCGGCATCGAAATAACTGCGATCCAATATCAGGTTGCCGCGAATCTCGCGCAGCCCGGTCTTGCGCAATTCGCGCAGCACATTCCAGAACCCCGGCAAGGTCAGCGCCGGATCGCCATAGCCTTTGATGACAAGGTTCCCGTTCAGCACGCCATCCTTGATCGCGCCATCCGCATACGTCTCGGTTTTCCAGGCATACGCCGGGCCCAGCAGTTCAAGCGCAGCATAGGAGGTCAGCAGCTTCATGGTAGAAGCAGGGTTCATGGGTTGACGCGCGTTCACGGCAATCAGCGGTTGCGGCTTATCGACGCGCTGCACATATACAGCAACGGCTTGTTGAGGAATGTCGGCGGCACGCAAGGCTTTGGCGACCGTATCGGGCAACTCGGCGGCTTGCAGCGGCAGGCCGATACAGGCCAGTAATAGCAGGAGGAATCGCATGCATTGGATTAAATCACAGCCGATCCTGAGATAACAGGGCGGGCAGCAAAGGCAAATGCCAGTGCTAAACTCATCGCCATGACTTCACCTCATGTACTCATCGTCGGTTGCGGCGATCTCGGCGCCGCACTCGGTCAACGACTAGTTGCGTCAGGTTGCCGCGTGACAGGGCTACGCCGCAGCAATCGGGCCTTGCCCGATATCGCCACACTTCAAGGCGACGTTGGCCTGCCAGAGTCGTTACGCAGCCTAGTGGATCTGCGGCCCGATATCCTGGTCTATACCGTGGCAGCAGACGCGCAGACGGACGAAAGCTACCGCCGCCATTACCCGGAAGGCCTGCGTAATGTGCTGCAGGCCTTGCAGACTGCGCCGCCACGTCATGTCTTTTTCATCTCCAGCACGCGAGTATATGGCGTGGATGATGGGCGCTGGCTGGACGAGGAATCACCCGCCCAACCGGCAGATTTCGGCGGTGAACGCTTGCTGGAGGCAGAACGCTTGCTGCATGGCATTTCCGCCACCGTGCTTAGGCTGTCCGGCATCTATGGTCCAGGCCGTACCCGCATGTTGAAGTTGGCACGCGCCCCGCATCAATGGCCATCCACCAATACCTGGACCAACCGTATTCATCGTGACGATGCCGCAGCCTTCATCGCCATGTTGATCGACCGCGTGCTCAAGGGCGAGGCAATCCAGTCCTGCTACGTGGTCACCGACAACGCTCCCGCACCGCAGCACGAGGTGTTGAGCTGGATCGCCCATCAATTGGGCATTGCCGAACCGATGCCTGTCTTACCGCCTGTGGCTGGCGGCAAACGACTGAGCAATCGTTTAATGCAAGCCAGCGGCTATGAATTGCAGTATCCGGATTACAAGGCCGGCTATGCAGCTTTGATTGCCAGTGAAGGCCATACTCATGGATGAAGCCGTACTGACAGAGGCCGCAGGTTTTCTGGCAGGCCTGGATTCTGACTGGGCCGAATTGATTACCAAGGTCGGCCCTTGCATGTTAAAGACACATACCGAGCGCGAACCCTATGAAGCCTTGGTGCGAGCCATCGCCTACCAGCAACTCCACAGCCGCGCGGCAGAAGCTATCCTGGGACGCATGCTGATGCTCTTTCCCGACGGGAGATTCCCCGATCCAGAAGCATTACTCTCGTTGGAGGATAGCGCACTGAGAGGCTGCGGCTTCTCGGCATCCAAGATTACCGCCATCCGGGGCATTGCCTCGGCAGCCCGCGACAGCCTGGTGCCGACTTCATATGAAGCCGCCTCGTTATCGGACGAAGCATTGATCGAGCGTCTGGTGCAGTTGCGAGGCGTAGGTCGCTGGACGGTAGAGATGTTGCTGATTTTTACGCTGGGTCGCGCCGATGTGTTGCCGGTAGACGATTTCGGCGTGCGTGAAGGCTGGCGCGTACTGAAGCAGTTGGACGAACAGCCCAAGCCGAAAGCACTGGCACAAATCGGTGAAGCCTGGCGGCCTTACCGCAGCATCGCAGCTTGGTATCTCTGGCGTTCGGCAGAACTCGCCAAAGCCTCTGCTCCACCGAAAATCCCCAAGCTTTAAGGTCTTCTCATCTGCAACGCATCGATTGGGCAAGGCACCCTCCGGCTTTGGCTGAAGAGATGATCAACTATTTTCGGCTGTTTCTGTTGCGCTCGATTATTTCGAGATTGAGCGCCAACACGGGGAGCAGTTCGTCGATCAGCGCTTGTTGCGCCTCGGTAAACCGGTGGAAAGAAGCTATTTCGATGACGCCGACCACGCGTCCTTTGGCAATAATAGGCGTGAGCAGAATCACGTCCGGCACGGCTTCGCCGAGGCCGGAAAAAATACGAATGTAATCCCCCGGCACTTCCTTGAGCATGATGGGAGATTTTTCAACCACGCATTGCCCCACCAAGCCCTCTCCAGGAAGATACGAAGTCGCAAGCTGAGCGTCCTCTTTCAACCCCCAGCGTCCCATCAACGCGTATCGGCCGCTGTCTGGGGCCAGAACGTACAAGGCGGCGGCGCCTCCCTCCAGCAGAGGCACCATTCTGCTGATCACAGTTTGTGAAAAATCTTCCAAACCTTGAATCGGCTGTATCTCGCTTGAAAGCGCTGCCACCTGGCTCTTGACCCAGTGTTGCACGTTGAGTTTCTGCGCAAACTCCTTGAAAACCTGAGCCGCACGAGCGATATCGCCGACCTCGTCGCGCCGCTCGTGCCCCCTCACCGTGACATCCAGCCTGCCATCCGCCAGGTTCTTCAAGTCCTCAACGACGCCATTGATCGGATCCACCATGCCCTTGCGGCCCATCAGCCAAGCTACGCTGACGAGTAAGGCCATTTCCAGCAAGGCAATGAAAATGGACCAGGTAAGTGCAGTATCCTTGGTCGCTGCTGCTTCTTCGGTTCCCTTGTTGCCAAGCTGCGTCTTGAGGTCAATTTGAGCGTTGATGCGCTCCGCAATGAGTTCGGCCAGCAACCAGCTTTCATTCAGCAGTTCGGTAGCCCTCGCCTGGTTGCCCTCGCCTTTCCTCGATTCCGCAAGCATGGGGTCGATCGAGGCATCGTATTCCGCCCACAGGTTTTCCGTATCTTTAAGATATTGTCTATCTTGCTCATCGGAAACATAAGCCGCGTATTTGTTCAAGGAAGCCCTGACGCCTTCGCGGTGGCGTTTGATGCTCTTCTCAAGCTCGGCCTTGGTCTCAGGCGCATTGTTGAGGATGTGCTGGCTCATATAGATGCGGGTATGAAGATAGTTATCCCGCAATGTATCCAGCGTGCTCAAGCTCGGCACAGTGTTCACCGTACTGTAGCTCGCCGAGACAAAGACCTTGTTGACCTGAAGATACCCCAGGAATCCCAGCCAGGCGATGCCAGCCAAGGCAATCAGAACCAAGCCGGATAATTTTCCCGCAATGCGGATATCCGATAGTTTCATGCTCAGCCCAGCCAGCCCGGACCGATGTCGACCCGCGTCATGATGATGTTTTTGTTTTTTTGTCATGCGCCTGTTTTTCTTTATTTATGAACCTGACCGAGTTTGGTTACCGCAATGATAAGCCGGTGCCTTAGGCGCCAATCGGCCCATAAAACACCGGGATTACCAAGCGTAACCCCTTACTGTTCCACCATCAATTTCGCTCGAAACGGAATGCCTATCGAGGAAATCGTTGAATGCTGCATTGGGTAACGGCTTGCTGAAGAAATAACCTTGCAGCAGGTCACATCCTGCGGCTTGCAGATAGGCCAATTGCTCCCGCGTTTCCACGCCCTCGGCGACTACCCGCATCCTGAGACCGTGGGCGATGGCGATAATGGAGCCGACCAGCATGGTGGCATCGGCATCCGTTCCCAGTTCACTCACGAAAGAGCGATCGATCTTGAGGACATCCGCCGGCAACCGCCGCAAGTAGCTGAGCGAGGAATACCCCGTCCCGAAATCGTCGATGGCAAGGCCGATTCCGCCGGCACGAATCGCTTGCAGACGCTCGACGTCTTCCATGGCAAAACTTTCGGTAATTTCGAAAGTCAGCGCCTCCCGTGGCAGGCCGGCTTGCTGCAGCGAGGCCGCCGCCAGTGAGACACAGTTTTCAAGATGTCGATGGCGGTTGGACAGATTGACGGAGACGCGCAGTTCGCGGTCATTCTTTTGCCGCCATTGTCCAGCGTCGCGACATGCCCGCTGCACGACCCACTCAGTCAGCGGCCCGATGAATCCGGTATCTTCGGCGATGGGAATGAAATCTGCCGGCGACACCAGTCCCAGGCGAGGATGCTGCCAACGCACCAGCGCCTCTGCCGCGACGGTTTCCAGCGTGTCGGCATCAACGATAGGCTGGTAATAGACTTGTAGTTCGTCGCGATCGATGGCGTAGCGCAGGTCGTTGCTCAGCCGCACCACGGACTGCACCTTCTCGTTCATCTGCCGTGCAAAGAAAGCGAAGGCACTGCGTCCGGACTCCTTTGCGCTATACATCGCCATGTCGGCGTTACGCAGCAGGGAGCTTGCGCTGTCGGCATCCTGAGGCAACAGGCTGATGCCGATGCTGGCACCGACGCACACCTCGTTGCCGTTGATGATGAACGGCTTCGCCATTTCCGAAATGATTTCCTGGGCAACAGGTATGGTGTGGGCCGAATCGTGCACGCCCTTCAGGATCACCGTAAACTCGTCGCCGGAAAGCCTTGCCACCACGTCGTTTTCGCGCAGACACGCCTTCAACCGGATAGCGACTTCCTGTAATAGTAAGTCGCCCACGCCATGACCTAGCGAATCGTTGATGAGCTTGAAGCGGTCGATATCGATAAACATCAAGGCAACGCTGCCGCCTTCGCGCCGCAAATCGGCCACTGCATTGGACAGAAGCTCCAGGAACAGCACGCGGTTGGGCAGGCCAGTCAAAGGATCGAAATTGGCTTGTCGCCAAAGCTTAAGCTCATCGTCCTTACGCTGCGTGATATCGGTAATAACGTGAATGTATTTGGCGACATGGCCGCCAGACTCGCGGATCGCAGAAATGGAGAACCAGGCCAGAAAGGGTTCGCCGCATTTCTTGCGGCACCAGATCTCGCCTTGCCAATGATCGGATTTCAGCAACTGCGTATTGAGCGCGGCGCAGAAATCCTCATCGTGTCGGCTGCAATCGCGGATGAAATCGAGCTGCCCCACTGCGTCCGCCGAGTTATAACCGCTCATGGCAGTCAAGGCCGGATTGACGGCGATCACACGTTGCTCGGCGTCGGTGATCATGATGCCTTCGCGCGCTGCAGTGAATACCGTATCGGCAAGCTGACGGTGCGCCGCCTCGCTCCCGCGCCGCAGCTCGATCTCATCTTCAAGCTTGCGGTTGACCTCGGCGAGACGCGCCATTACCTCCTGCAATTCTTCCTTCTTGCGGAGTTCGAGGAACACTCTCACCTTGGATAGCAGCACCACGTCGTTGATCGGCTTTTCCAGGTAATCCACCGCGCCGGACGCGTATGCCTTGAGCTTATGATGATCGTCGGTATAGGCCGCAGTGAGGAAAATGATCGGAATGCCGCTGGTACGCGCCTCGCCCTGCAACAAATGTGCAACTTCGTAGCCGTCGATATCGGGCATGTGCACGTCCAGCAAAATGAGCACGAAGTCATGGTCCAGCGTCATCGCCAGGGCCTTATTACCGCTGTTGGCAGCAATGACCTCGGCATCGACTTTTTGCAGCAGGCGTTCCAGCGCAATCAAATTGCGCGGGTCGTCGTCCACAATGAGGATTTTCGGTTTGCTGGCGTCAGAAATGGAAGGCATGCTCATGCTGGCTCAATTCATTTTCTTGAAAATTCGGCAATCAGCATCGATGGCCTTGAAATAATCCGCAGCGCCGGCGGATTGCAACGATTCGCGTGTACCGAGGCAAAGCAGGCCGCCCCGCGCCAGGCTGTCGATAAAGCGCGTTACGACGCGCTTCTGCAATTCATGGTCGAAATAAATCAGTACGTTGCGGCAAACCACGAGGCAAACCTCGCAAAACACGCCATCGCCCACCAGATCGTGGTGGGCGTAGGCGATCTTTTCGCGAATATCGGGCTTTACCCGATATCCCGTCCCGCTACGTTCGAAATTGCTCTTGAACGTCCCCGTACCGCCAGACAACATGTAGTTTCTGATCCCATGCTCAACGACTTCCTCCGAATACATGCCGGATTCGGCCTTGTCGAGAGCGACATCGTTGATGTCGGTGGCGTAAATTTGCGCACGGTGAAGCAGACCTTCTTCTTTGAGCAGGATCGCCAGCGTCACGGCTTCCTCCCCGGTCGCACAGCCTGCGAGCCAGATGTTGATGCGGGGGAAACTAGCCAATCGCGGCAATACTTCGGCACGCAGGGCCTTCATGACTTGGGGGTCGCGAAACATCTCGGTGACCGGGACGGACAGATGTGACAACGCAAACTTGAGAAACCCGTCCTCGTGCAAGATACGCGGCAACAGTTCGGCGACGGTAGAACACCCGGCCGCCTGGGCCAGCGCCAGTACCCTACGTTTGATGGATGCCTTGGCGTAATGCCGAAAATCGTAGCCATGGCGCAAAGCAATCGCCTGCATGAACAAATCGAATTCGATTTCCATGACACGTGCTTCTTTCAAGGGCATCGATGCCTGACTCCCGCCTTAATCCCGGAACAAGGCAGACATGGCGACCAGCAGGTGATCCACATCCACAGGCTTGGAGTAGTAATCGTTGGCCCCGACTTCGATGCACTTCTCACGGTCCCCCGGCATGGCCTTGGCAGTCAGCGCGATGATGGGCAGTCCGGCGTAACGGGCTTCCTTGCGAATCGCCCGTATCGTGTCGTACCTTGGCGTTTTCGGTGTTCTGCGTGATGCTCGCCGACATTTGCTCGACTGAGGCCGAGGTTTCTTCAACAGATGCAGCCTGTTCGTTGGTGGCCTGAGACATGCTCTGTGCCGTCGCTGAGACTTCTTCCGATGCGGAAGCTATGTTGGTCGCGGTACTGCTGACTTCGTTAATCACCTGGGAAAGCTTGGCCACGGTATTGTTGAGGCTTTGCTTGACCTGGTCGAAGGCCCCTTGGTAATCACGGGTGACGACCTGGGTGAGGTCGCCGCGCTCCAGTGCCTCAGCGACATGGATGGTGTCTTTGAATGCAGTACCGTCTCCGACAACTGGTTGAGCTGCTCTGAAAGCTCCTTGGTATAAGGGTTTCGTGCAGCGGTCCGGCGTTGAAATAACTCGTGTTGAACAGCATGCGCTCGGCCAAAGAAGGCTCGATGAAATTACGACCTTTGCTGACCTGCTCGACGGCCGTGAGCAACGTTTCGGGCGAGGAATCCTTGACGACATAGCCCGAAGCCCCTGTCCTTAATGCGCGGCGGACGGTTTGAGATTCGTTATGCATGCTGACCACGAGAATGGGCAGCGCCGGATTACGTGCCCGAATGCGGGCAATCAATTCGGTGCCATCCAGCCCAGGCATATTCAGGTCGAGCAACAGCAGATCGAAGCCCCCGCGAGCTACCGCGTCTAGGGCTTCGAGTCCGGTGGCAGCCTCCCCGACAACCTCGATATTGTCGGAAAATCCAAGCAGATGCTTCATCCCTTCCCGCACGATCGCATGATCATCCGCGATCAGGACCTTAACCTTGGTGGGCTCTATCCCCTTCATTGCTCTGACACATCCACTGTTCGAGCGTCGCTGTAGCGCTCTTGTTATTCAACTTTAAGAAAGGATTGGACTTGGGTGCGCTCACGTTGGAATAAATCGGAAGTCGCAAAGGCACCGACAAAGAAGCCACAAAACTCTTAACCCTTTGTTTTTTGTTGATAATCATAATGAATTCGCCTGGATGCCACCATTGGAAATTGGTTGACCTTGGTAGGGCAATCCTTACCACTGTTTACATTCTGTTACCCATAAATCAGTAAGTTATGTCAAAAATTTTAAGTGGTGCCAGGGAGAGATCGTTAAATTCCTTTCTGTTCTTATAGCGGACTTAATGCCGTGTTTCGGGGAGCCTCATCGATACAAAAGTTTTTGGCCTCCCTGACGGCAATCATTCCAATCAACCCCCAACCACGCGGAATGAGCTCTCCTTGGACTAGGAATCCTCCTAAATTATCACGGTAAAAATTTTTAATTTCGATACAAAAAATCTGAAATCGTAGGCATTTGCCCAATTTTAAAGATAGATATAAAGGGAATAGAAAAGAGAAAATTCTAGGTGTTGATGGAGGAGCTCAAGCGAAAAGCTGGGAAGGATGGATTAGGAAAAACGCCAACGGAACTCCATTGGCGTATAAACGCGCGCTCTTCCTTACACGCCTCGTCCCCGTATCACCCGGATCAGCAGCGAGATAATCGCAAGCACCAGCAAAATATGAATAAATCCGCCCAAGGTGTAGGAAGTGACCAAACCTAGAATCCACAACACGATGAGTATGATGGCAATGGTTTCCAACATGGCTAGCTCCTTTGATTTTGGGTAACTTCAGCCTAGATTAAGCTGATCCGTGTTGTATGTACGCTAGCGAACACGGAGCAAGAACAGGTGCAAAAAGACCTAGGCCCAATGGGCGATAACGCACCGAGATGAGGATGGACCGTTGCTAGATTAAGTGTTCTGCTGGAGAAATTTCCCAATTTCGTCTTTCTACCGCAGGAGACTCTACGATGAAGAATTCCATTTACCTGACCGCGCTGCTGGCTGCACTGGGCTTGAGCGCGTGCGACAAGCCGACCGTCGTCAATGTTCCGCCTACACCTGCCGAACCAGGTCCGGCAGGCCCGCCGGGGCCGCAAGGTCAACCGGGAACACCGGGGCCGCAGGGCGAGCCGGGAACGCCCGGAGCATCCTCCTCGACGACGCCTCCGCCAAGTTCGACAGGCAGCCCCGACACCAGTACACCGCCAAGCAACAGCTCTTCCAGCCCTTCGGATTCGACCACCTCCGGCTCGTCTACGAGCGGAACCGGAAGCAATTCCGGCAGTTCCCAGCCGACCTCGCCCTGAGGAACGTGCTAGAACAGCTTTTGCAGTATCCGCGTTCCGACTTCGCCCAAGCGCTCCCACAGGGAGCGCTTGCTCCAGGCGGCAAGGTTTATCTGGGCGGCACGCTTGAGGTCTTCTTCGAACATTTTCTGCAAGGCATCGGCCGTATCGCTGCCCAATATCACAACGTCTACCTCGTCGTTGTACAGCACGCTGCGGTGATCGAAATTGGACGACCCCACGACCGACCATACGCCGTCGATCACCGCCGTTTTCGAATGCAGCATGACATTGGGTAATTCATAAATCTTGACGCCAGCCTCGAGAAGATTGGTGTAGTTGGAGCGCTGGATAAACAAGGCACTCTTGGCGTCGCTCAAATGCGGCAGCAAGATACGCACATCCACACCTCGCTTGGCTGCGCTTGTCAGGGCTTCCATTTCTTCATCCGTCGGGACGAAATAAGCGGCAGTCAGTGAGACATTTTTTTCCGCGTTGCGGATCGCGGAAATCAGGGTAACGTAATATCGCGAGGCAGCAGTATGCGGAGAACTGCCAATCACGCGCGCCAGTTCGTTGCCTTTGCGCCCCGTGTCCGGGTAAAAATTACGAGTATCGAGTTGAGGACCACCCTGTTCCACCCAGTGATCGACGAACAGTTTCTGCAATTGGGCGACGACCGGTCCTTCCAGTTGTAGATCGGTATCATGCCAACTTACAGCCCCGCCTTCGGTCTTTTCCTTGGACTTGCCCTCGAAGGGCGCGCTTTGGTAATCCACGCTGAGATTGATACCGCCGACGATCGCCAAACGTCCATCCACGATGAATATCTTGCGATGATCGCGGTCGTTGATGGAATAGCGGCTGTTCGCCTTTAGCGGATTGACTGGGTTGAACTCCACCACCTTGGCCCCGGCTTGGCGTAAACGGGTAAAGAATTCGGAGGGGGTATCGATGGAACCGATGCTGTCGTAGATCAAATTGACCTGCACACCCTCCCTTATTTTCTGCGTAAGCAGCTCACTCAGCTTGGTCCCCTCGTAGGCCACATCCTGAAAAATATAGTATTCGAGGTTGATGTGGTCCTTGGCAGCCCGTGCAGCCTGAAAAATCGCCTTGAATGTCGCCGGGCCATCCTGCAATAACTGGGTACCGTTTCCGGCAATCAGCGGGCTTTCAGCGACGGCCTGCTCGATAGCGAGGTGACGTTCCAAGGAACTCACGACCTTGCCGTCGTTGCTCAGCTTGCCGAGGACGGCTGCGCTCTGCTTTGCTGACAAAGGACCATGCGTTCCCATGATGCGTACGTTATTGGGCGGATTGGACTGCTCGATAACCTCATCCGCGTCCGGAACGCTGGCACAGGAGCTCAACATCAGAAACAGCCCACAAGAAAATCCGATGCTCAGCATCCAACCGAATACCGAACCTGACCGCTTTCTGCATCGCCCACGCATTGCCGTAGACTGAATGTTTAATAGCGCTCTCATCATGCGTCATATAAAACGCCGGTCGCTGAATCTCATCTGTCCGCTTCCGCACACAAGCTCATGCAGACAACGTTCCCAATAGTCCCCTTGTTAATTCCCTCTTAAACTAATTGATATATGGGGATAAACTGATGCCTTATCCCGCGTCGATACTTAAAAAAAGAAATCCAATGCACAGCGGAACAAGACAACCGGAGGGGCCATGAACTGTTCATGGTGGGTAGGAGCACTTCTCGCCTTGATGCCATGTCTGGCGCAAGGCGCCAATCCAGGATCACAGACGCAACAAGAACATAATTCAGCCATCTGCACCGGAAGCGATTGTGCTGAAAATTCGGCCAGTGAGACTGCTGCATTGACCATTCCGTCAGTCGACGTCGTCGGCCAGCGCGCGAGTCACATCACATCCCAGCAAATCCGCCAGGAAAACCTCGACATCGTCGATGCCGTCGTCGCCGACGAAATTCATAAATTGCCTGATATCGGCGTGGGCGAGGCGCTACAGCGCATCCCCGGCATACAGATCAACCGAGACCGCGGGGAGACAACCCAGATCACTATCCGCGGGTTATCGCAGGTCGAAACCCTGTTGAACGGGCGCGAAGTGTTTACCGCAGGCAGCGGGCGTAACCTCGATTTTTCCGATTTTCCGTCGGAAATGATTTCGGCCATCAACGTCTACAAAACCTCATCGGCCGAACATATCGAAGGCGGTATCGGCGGCATGGTAGATCTACGCACCCATCGACCGTTTGATTTCGAAGGACGCGAGGTCGTCATCTCCGGACGCGCACTCCAGGGCGATCTCATCGATAAAACTAAACAGCAGTTTTCTATCCTCGCCAGCGACCGCTGGGGCACACCGGGAGAAGGCGAGTTCGGCGCGCTCGTTAACCTGGCCCACCAGGAGCGCGCATGGCGGGAAGACCAGGCATCGTTGGGAAAATACGCATCCAGATCCACGCTGGCAGGCACCTTCAATGTCCCCACTTCCATTCTCGAGTCCACAAGCACGGGTACACGAAGCCGCAACAACGCCAATATCGTGCTGCAATGGCAGCCGACTGAAAAGCTTGATCTTTACGCAGAAGCGAACTACACCGAGTTCCGTACGCGGCAACAGGCGTACCAGTTCTACACCAAGGACAACACCTCTCCGACCACTTTTTCCGGAACACCGACAGCATTCCCGGGCACCAACGATCTCCAGAGCATCGACTGGACAAACGTTGCCATTTCAACCCAGGGATTTGCCCGCGATACCATAGACCGCACCAGTCAGGTAGCGGTCGGTGGCAGCTGGACGGAAAAAGCCCTTACGCTCAAGACCGATCTCAGCTATACCAAAAGCTTCAATCACCTGTTTTACCTTGGCTCTGTGTTGAACGGCACGACAGCGCATCTCCAGCAGTCGCTTTCCACATCGAGGGCGTCCGACCTCAATGCCTCGGGAACAGATCTACTCAATCCTGCCACCTATACTTTTGCTGGACTCAGCTACCGAACCCGTCCCTTCGACGGCGATTTAAAAGCCGCCCAATTAGACGCTGAGTATCAGTTCTCGAAAGGATGGCTGGATGTACTTTCCGCAGGCTTGCGCTATGCAGAACGCTCCGCCACCGACGCGCCTGGGCTGATTATCACACCTATTGTCTACACAGCTCCGGCCACAGCAGGCTCTACTGCCCCGAATCCTTACGGTAATTTTTTCCCAGGTTCTGATGGAGTCGGAAACTACCTCACGGGCAATATCAGCCGCGACACTAACGGTTTGTTGAACGCGTTAGGTCTTCATCCCAACCTTCCCACCAGCAACCCATTGGGCACCTGGACGATGACGGAAAAAACAAGTTCCGGCTATCTGATGGGTACGTTCAAAATATCCCGCCTAGATGGCAATGCCGGGGTCCGCATCGTTCACACCGATGAAGAGACACAAGGTTTCAGCACTCAGAGCGCCGGCATCTATTCCCCATTGGACACGTCCAGCGCTTATACCGACACATTGCCCAGCTTCAATCTGCGTTACGATCTAGGATCAGGCCTCTACCTGAGGACCGCTGCTTCAAAATCGCTCACCCGGCCAGATTTTAATCAGCTATCGCCTTCGTTGTCGTTGGACAACAGCTCGAGTACAGGCAGCGCGGGCAACCCCTTCCTGCGTCCTATCCGGTCGAACAGTTTCGACATCGCCCTGGAAAAGTATTTCAATCCCAGCACCTCGGTCTACCTCACCGGTTTTACTAAGCGCGTCGACGGTTTCCTGGCGACCACGTCTCGTCCCGAAATATGGAACAACCATCTTTATCAGGTCACGCGTCCTTATAACACCAATGTAGCCGACATCGCCGGCGCAGAGCTCGGCTATCAACAGTTCTACGATTTTCTGCCCGGTTGGCTAAGCGGGTTGGGCTTGCAATTCAACTACACCTATATCGACAGCGGCACGCACAACAAGCTGCTTGATAAGGACATGCCCTTACAGAATATTTCTCGAAACAGTTATAACCTGATCGGCATGTACGAGAAAGGGCCTCTCTCGGTCCGCGTGGCCTACTCCTGGCGGGACAAATCCCTAATGGATGTGACTACACTGGCCGGTATCGGACCAACGCCCATTTACATGAAGAGCTATGGTTGGCTGGACGCCTCCGCGTCTTATCGTATGTCGAAACAAATCACGCTAACGCTGGAAGGCATGAATCTCCTGCGCACCGTGCGGCAATCCTACTACGGGGTCGAAACCCGCCCCAAGGACAGCTTCATCAACGACAGGCAGGTGAGCGCCGTGATCACCATCCAGTTCTAGCCATGCGCCGCCTCGCTGACAATTCGCGCATTGTCTTCCTGCTGCATGCAGCATTGGCTGTTTTTGCAGCATTGCTGCCGTATCCGTTACAGGCCGCCAACCAGACAGAAAACTGGCGCGCACAAATCATTCAAATCCGGCAACTTGCAGAAAATAATGTGCCCCTTGCTTATGAACAGGCAATGGCGCTTAAAAATGCATTGCCCGATCAAGTTGCTCCTGGCGACCTCGCACGCGTACTGAACCTGTTGGCTCGTACGGAAATCCACCTTGCGGAAACAGAAGCAGCAGGCAGGGATGCGCAGCAGGCCTTGCAACTGGCGACTCAAACAGGTGATCGCGTTGATATGGCCGAGGCCGAATTGAACATCGCGCTCAATGCCGTCAACCAATCCAATATCGAAGAGTTAGAGCGGGCTGCCACGCACAGCCTGGAGTTGCTCAAGGACGTAGACCGCCCAGACCTGCTGGGCGAAGCGATGCTGCGCGCGGCCATGATGTACCGGCGCGTCGGGAAAATCGACGAGTCCGTAAAAATGACGGTACAGGCGATGGAAATCGCAAAGCGCAGCACCAATCCCCTGGTGCAGCTCTATGCCCATCAAGGGATGGCTGTTTCTCTCGATTTGAGCGACCAACCGCAGCAGGCGCTCGCGCATTTTTCGGAAATGCTGTCCTATGCCAAGACCGCCAATCTGAAAATGCAGGAAGCCTATGCATTGACCGGCATGGGCGGCCTGCAGGCAAAACTGGGGCAACGGGCAGAAGGCGAAGCTACGCTGAGAGAGGCCATACGATTATTCACAGAAATCGGCACCCCCATCGGCATCGCCCATAGCAAACATGCTCTCGTCACATTGATGCTATCGCAGGGAAGGTATCGCGAAGCCCAGTCGATATTGTCGGAAATCATTGCCATCTTCAACCGACACCCGCACAAGATCGGTCTTCGGTACGTGCTGTTGACCCGCAGTCTCAACGAACAAAAATTGGGCAATATGAAAGCCGCCCAGGCCGATGCCGAGCATGCCTACCGGCTGTCGCAGGAGATCGGCTTGTCCATTTACATCAGCGAGAGCGCCCAGCGCATGGCCGAATTGACAGCCATGCAGGGCGATTTCAAACATGCCTATGCCTATCAATCTGAAGCGACCACGGCAGCAAATAAAATCAGCCGCGAGAAAATCAACAGCCGCGTACTGGAGTTGATGGATTTTTACGAAACCGAAGGCAAAAAACAACAAATCGACGAATTGAAACGTCGCAACGAACAACAGGCAGCAGAACTCAAACAACGCGAATTGCGGCAACGCTTGCTGTGGACCGTACTCGGCGGCAGTATTTTCATGCTCGCGGGCATTACGTTCTTCCTCTTCCGCCTGCGTCACTCACACCGTATGCTGGCCGCAGTCAACGAAGCCTTGCACGGTTCGCAAGCCGCGCTGGAGAAGCAAACCGAAATCCTGCAATCCATTCTCGACAGCATGGGAGATGGCGTATCCGTGGCAAACGAGCATTCGGAACTGGTGCTCATGAATCCTGCGGGGAAAAACATTCTGGGCATCAAGAATTCGATGCAGAATGCCGCTGACTGGAGCCGCTACTACGGCCTGTATTTGCCCGACCAGGTCACGCCTTACCCCACGGCCGAATTGCCTCTCATCCGAGCGATTCAGGGAGAGTCGCGCGACGGCGTGGAGATTTTCGTGCGTAACCCGATGCTGGCCGAAGGGCGCTGGCTCAGCGTTACCGGACGCCCGCTTTATGACAAAAACGGTGAAGTGCGTGGTGGCGTGGCTGTATTTTCCGACATCACCGCCCGCAAGCATGCCGAAGAGGAAATCCACTCCCTGAACGCCAGCCTGGAACAGAAAATCCAGGCACGCACAGCCGAACTACGCCAGCAAGCCCGCTACCTTCGTACCCTGATCGACGCCCTGCCCTTGTGGGTCTGGCTCAAGGATACACAAAGCCGATACCTGGCCATTAATCTGGCCGCGGCCAGCACGCATGGGCTGCGCCCCCAGGAACTGATCGGCAAATCCGATTTCGACGTGCACGCTCCGGATATCGGAGAGACTGTGCGGGTGGACGATCTGCAAGTAATGGCCTCGCGCACGTCGAAAACCGCAGAAGAAATCCAGACCACCCCGAACGGTGAAGTGTGGATGGAAACCTTCAAAAGCCCCGTGCTGGACGAGGACGGCACTGTGCTCGGCACGGTCGGCTTTGCCCGCGACATCAGCGACCGCAAGGCCACGGAAGCCGCGCGGGAAGCTGCCTTGGCAGAGGCCCAGCGACTTGCCAAAGCCCGCAGCGACTTCCTCGCCCAGATGAGTCACGAATTGCGTACGCCCCTCAACGGCATTTTGGGGTATGCGCAGATCCTGCTGCGAGACAAGAGCTTGAGCGAACGGCAGACGACGGCGATCAACGTGATCATGAAAAGCGGTGAGCACCTGCTCAACCTGATCAACGACATCCTGGATTTCGCCAAGATCGAGGCCAGGAAAACCGTTCTCTATCCCAGCGACATTCCGTTTATCCGATTCCTGGACGGGTTATGCGAGATGGTCGCCATCAAGGCCACGCAGAAAAAACTTGTTTTCAGGCATGCGTTCGCGGATGACCTGCCCCAGGTAATCCACGCGGACGAGAAGCGGTTGCGGCAGATCCTGCTCAACCTGCTGTCCAACGCCGTCAAATTCACCGACCATGGGGAGGTAATCTTCAGGGTATCCCTGGACAAACAGGGCGTCATGCGCTTCGAAGTCAGCGACACCGGCCCAGGCATTGCAGAAGAGGAACAGCAAGCCATCTTCCAGCCGTTCGAACAAGGGGGCACCATGCGCCACCGTATTGGCGGCACCGGGCTCGGGCTCGCCATCAGCCGTGAATATGCGCGGCTGATGGGGGGGGAAATCAACGTGCATAGCATCTTAGGGCAAGGCAGCACGTTCTGGCTTGAACTTAAGGTGGACGCCCTTGACCATCAGGCCCTGCCGGCGGCTATCGAACATCATATCGTCGGCTACGAGGGGCCGCGCCGCCACATTCTGATCGTCGATGATGTCGTAGAAAACAGGCTTTTGCTGGTCGACAAACTCTCGGAACTGGGTTTTCTCGTCACCGAAGCCGCAAACGGAAAAGAGGCCTGGGAAATCGCGCTCCAGCAGCACCCCGACCTGATCTGCATGGATGTGATCATGCCGGACATCGACGGCCTGGAACTGACCCGTCGGTTACGTTCGAGGCCGGAGTTTGCAGACACCCCTATCGTCGCGGTATCAGCCAGTATTTCGGATGAACACCGGCAGACTGCCCTCGACGCCGGCATGAACGCGTTTATTGCCAAGCCGATCGATTTCAATGCGTGTCTGCGCACGCTGGCAGAATTGCTGCAATTGCAATGGCGCGGCGATCATCCCGAGGCTCAGGCTCCCATACAGCCTTCGGTGGTCGTCCTGCCGCCACCCGAGCTAATGACGCAACTGCACAACCTGGCATTGCGCGGCAATATGCGGGACATCCTGGAATGGCTCGCTGGACTCACCGCCCAAGACCCGCGTTACACAGCATTTGCGGAACAGTTGTCCACGTTGGCTAAACGCTATCAATCCAAAGCCCTGCTCCAATTGGTTGAAGAATCCATGCCGCCACGATTGAGCTCGCCGGTAGGGGGTGATCAGAGGACACTTTCATCATGACCGAGTACATACCCACTGCAATGGAATCGCGGACCATCCTCATCGTGGACGACATGCCCACGAACATCGCCGTGGTCGAGGACAGCCTCTCTGCCCGTGGATTCAACATCGTGGTGGCCCAGGATGGCGAAGAGGCGATGCGGCGGGCGCGCCTGGTTCATCCAGAACTGATCCTGCTGGATATCATGATGCCCGGCATCGACGGAATTCAGGTCTGCAAGAAACTCAAGGCCGACGAAGACACGCGCGACATTCCGG
Source organism: Novimethylophilus kurashikiensis (assembly GCF_003112435.1). GTDB lineage: Bacteria > Pseudomonadota > Gammaproteobacteria > Burkholderiales > Methylophilaceae > Novimethylophilus > Novimethylophilus kurashikiensis. The sequence continues at coordinate 33,450 of NZ_BDOQ01000019.1, read as the reverse complement.
TGATCTTCATGACTGCGCTCGCTGAGATTGAACGCAAGGTCGAAGGCTTCGAGGCAGGGGGCGTGGACTATATCACCAAGCCGCTCGACTTCAACGAAGTACTGGCCCGCATTACCACGCATCTTAAGCTCCACGAGCTGCAACGACAGCTTGAAGCGCAAAACCGGGAATTGCGGCATTACCGCGAGTGGCTTGAGGACCAGGTAGCCCAACGTACGGTGGAATTGAGCTCCAGCAATGCACTGTTGCAGCGCGAGATCGAGGAGCGCAAGCATATCGAATCGGTGTTGCGCGAAAGCGAGCAGAAATTCCGCACGCTGGCTGAAAACTCGCCCGACATGATCATCCGCTACGACCTCGATTGCCGGCGTGCCTTCGTCAATCCCGCCTATTACCTTAAAACCGGAACGCCTTACGGCGCGGCACAGAACAAACGCCCGGACGACCTGTGGAAACCGTCCAATATTTCTCCCGACGAGTTCAAGGCACGGCTGCGCCATGTGATGGACACCGGAATGCCGGCCGAAATCCTGCTGGAATTCACATTGGCCGACGGCCGCATCTGCTATGAATCGCTGCTGGTCGTCGCCGAACGAGACTCGCGCGGAGAGATTATCGGCACCCTGGGAATCGGCCACGATGTGACGGAACTAATTCGCCATGAGCACTTGGAGGAAATCCGTCTGAGGATTTTCGAGTTCATGGCACGCGGCGGCGAGCTCAACCAGATTCTGAGTCTCATTGTGACTTACGTGGAACAGGCCAGCCCCAGCTTTCTTGCCAGCATCATGCTACTTGACGCGGAAGGCAAACACTTACTGTCCACACATAGCCCAAGCCTGCCCAAGGACTACAGCGAAGCCATCGACAACTTGCCGATTGGCGAAGGGATCGGCTCCTGCGGTACCGCAGCATGGCGCAAGGACACGGTGATTGTGGAGGACGTTCGTACTCATCCCTATTGGTCGCGTTACAAACATCTCGCCACCGCGGCAGGCTTGCTATCAAGCTGGTCGGAACCGATTTTCGATTCCACGGGAAAACTGCTGGGCACGTTCGGCATCTATCAGCGCAAAACCGGGTATCCCAGTCCGGAAGACATGGAACTGGTGCGCCGCGCCAGCCATCTTGCTTCCATCGCTATCGAACGCGAACAATCTGAAAAAACCCTGTTCCAGCAGCAACAGGAATTGCGCTCGCTGATCGAAAACACGCCGGACACCATCACCCGCTACAACGCCGAATGCCGACGCATTTTCGTCAATCCAAAAACCACGGAAGATCTGGGCGTCTCGAGGGAGGCTGCCCTTAACAGCACGCCCTCCGAATTGCCTGGCGGCGAGGCTTTCGAGCAATTCGAGCAGCAAATCCGTAGAGTCTTCGACACCGGCAACCCAGACGATTTCGAGCTGGCCTGGCGCACCGGCAACGGCAAGCAAACCGTCAGTTATATCCGTCTCACCCCTGAATTCGGCGTGGACGGACAGATTGTCAGCGTGCTTGCCGTTGGACGGGATATCACCGAAATCGACGAATATCGGCAAAACATCCACCATCTGGCTTTTTACGACGTGCTGACCGACCTGCCTAATCGTGCGCTCCTGGTCGACCGCATCAAGCAATCCATTGCCGATGCTGCGTGGCATGCAGGCCAATTCGGATTCATGATGCTGGACCTGGATCGTTTCAAGGAGATCAACGACACCCTGGGCCATAACATTGGGGACGAGTTGCTCAAGGAAGTCGCTTCCCGCCTGCTGCAATGCGTACGCAGCTACGACACCGTGGCTCGCCTGGGAGGCGACGAGTTTTCCCTGCTGCTGCCTGCCATGCGCGACAGCGACGATCTCACCAACATCGCCCAGAAAATCCTCGGCTGCTTCGAACCGCCGTTCAATATCGCCGGTAAGGAGATTTTCATTTCGTGCAGCATCGGCATTGCACTTTATCCGCTCGACAGCAGTGATATCGACACCCTGTTCCGTTATGCGGATTCAGCGATGTATCACGCCAAACAGCAAGGCCGCAATAATTTCCAGTTCTACTCCGAAGAGCTGACGGTGCGTTCCGCCGAGCGAATGGCGCTCGAGATCGCATTGCGCAAGGCGCGCAAGAACGAAGAATTCGAGCTTTATTTCCAGCCGCAGATTGATATTGCCAGCGGCCGTATCATCGGAACCGAAGCCCTGTTGCGCTGGAACCAGAAAGATCAGGGCATGATCATGCCCGACCGCTTTATTCCAGTGGCGGAGGAAACCGGGTTGATTGTGGGCATCGGCGAGTGGGTGCTGGAATCCGCCTGTCGCGCCGCGACCAAGTGGAATCAAGACCGCAAACAGGGCAACGTGAAAGTCGCTGTGAATTTATCCAGCCGCCAATTCATCCAGAACGACCTCGTCGGCGACATCGTCCGCATCCTTGAAGCCACGCAATGTAAGGCTGAATGGCTGAAACTGGAAATCACAGAAAGCCTGCTGCTCGATGACGACCAGGATATTCTCGAAAAGCTGACGGCCCTGCACGGCCTGGGGCTTGAGATTTCCATCGACGATTTCGGCACCGGCTACTCCTCGCTCAGCTACCTGCATCGTTTCCCGGTGAGCCAGCTCAAGATCGACCGTTCGTTTGTGCGCGACATTCCCACCAACGAAGACAAGGCAGAACTGGTAAAAGCCATGATCTCCATCGCCCAGGCCTTGCATCTCACCTTGGTAGCGGAGGGCGTGGAAACCCAGGAACAGTCGAATTATTTGCTGGCCAACGGCTGCGGCGTAGCGCAAGGCTACCTCTACGGCAGACCCATTCCGGCAACAGCCTTCGAGGAACTGCTGCAAAGGCAAGGGATTTGAAATCGCCATGCTTTGGCGTATCGTCCCGTTTCCAATTACAAGAAATGCCCAGACAAAGGCCGCTCGCTCATGATGCAACCATCGGACCGCCCGACTCCATTTGTCGCGTCACACAATAATGCACCGAATGCCGTTGAGCGCTCTGCATCGAGTATCGAGGGAAGCACCGTCCTCATTATCGACGACCTGCCCGCTAACCTCGGGGTAGTAGTGGAATCGCTGGAGAGCTTCGGCATCAATATCTTGATTGCTCAAGATGGCGAAGAAGGATTGATGCGTGCGGAGTACGTGCAACCCGATGTCATCCTGCTGGATGTCATGATGCCGGGCATCGACGGCTTGGAAGTATGCCGACGCCTCAAGGCAAACCCGGCCACCTTAGGCATCCCGGTGATCGTCATGACGTCGCTCAACGATATCAACGACAAGCTCAACGGGTTCAAGGCCGGCGCTGTCGATTACATCACCAAGCCGTTCCAAATTGAAGAAGTCCTGGCGCGCGTGGAAACGCAAATCCAGCGCTATCGGCTTCAACGCCAGCTGGAAATCCAAAACAAGGAACTACAGCGCTATCGCGAAACCCTGGAACAACAAGTAGCAGAGCGTACAGCAGAGCTGACCAAGCACAACCTTTGGCTGCAAGAAGAGATCGAGGAGCGTAAACGCACCACGGAAGAGCTGGAACTCATGGATTTCGCGCTGAACCATGTGCGGGAATCCGCTTTTCTCATTGATGAAGCTGGCCGCCTGCACTACGTAAACGCCGAGACCTGTCGCATCCTGGGTTATAGCAAGGCTGAGCTTCTGAAAATGAGCGTTTTGGCCATCGATGCCGATTGCTCCGCCGAAGAATGGGCAAAACATTGGAGCGATCTCAAGCAAGCTCGCTCCATCACCCTGGAAAGATCGCACCGGCCTAAAACCGGCAAAACGTTCCCTGTCGAAATCAGCGCCAACTATTTTGAATATGGCGGGAAAGGCTTCAACCTCGCGCTGGCACGGGATATTTCGGACCGCAAAGCGGCAGAAAAAGCGTTCGAGGACCAGGCCCTGCGGCTTCGCACCTTGCTGCTCACCATCCCCGACCCCGTATGGCTTAAAGACACGTTCGGCCGCTTCCTCGCCTGCAATACCGCTTTTGCTAATGTCTATGGTCAAAGCGTGGAGGGCATGATCGGAAAATCCGACCTCGATTTCAACACCCGAGAATTGACCGAATTCTTCCTTCAGCAAGACCGTGAGGCCATCGCGATGGCCGGACCGCGCACGAACGAAGAATGGGTGACCTATCACCCGGACGGCCGTCAGGCGCTATGGGAAACCACCAAGACACCGCTTTACGATACCGACGGCAAGGTTGTCGGCGTACTCGGGGTGGCACGCGACATTACCGAGCGCAAACGTCTCGAGGACGAATTGCGGGCCAAGGAACAGTACCAACGTGCGCTGCTGGACAACTTCCCCTTCATGGTTTGGCTCAAGGATCCGGAGAGCCGATTGCTGGCCGTCAACAAGCCTTATGTCGAAGCCGCGCAAGGGATTTCCACTGAGGATTTCTTCGGCAAAACGGATCTCGACTACTGGCCGCGTGAAGATGCCGAGGCTTATATGCGCGACGACCTCGAAGTGTTGCGCAGCGGCCGCCAGAAAGCCGTGGTCGAGAAGCTGGTCAACAAGGGACGTCCCACGTGGATCGAAACCTACAAGGCGCCCGTCGTGGTCGATGGCAAGCTGTTAGGTACGGTCGGGTTCGCCCGTGACGTGACAGAGGAAAAAGCGGCACAGCGTCAATTGCTCCTGCTCCATTATGCGCTGGATCGTGTTAATGAAAGCGCTTTCCTGACGGAAATAGGCACGTCACGGTTCGATTACGTCAATAAGCGTGCCTGCGATCAGTTGGGGTACGGGAAGTCGCACACCGCTTGAGCACCAGTATCCGGGCCTACGACACGGTAGCCCGCCTGGGAGGCGATGAATTCGCCATTTTGCTGCCGGAAATCCGGCAAGACAGCGATCTATCGACCGTGGCGCGCAAGATACTGTCGGCTTTCGAGCAACCCTTCCAACTGGCCGGACGCGAACTGTTTATTTCCACCAGCGTAGGCGTCGCCCTGTATCCAGGCGATAGCGCTGAAATCGACGCGTTGTTCAAATATGCCGATTCCGCGATGTACCACGCGAAGAAAATGGGCCGGAACAATTTCCAGTTTTATTCCCGCGAGCTCACCGCACGTTCATCCGAACGAATGCAACTCGAAGCCGCCCTTCGCCGCGCCATCAAGCACAACGAGTTGGAGCTGTACTTCCAACCTCAGGTAGACCTGGCAACAGGCGAGATCATCGGATCGGAAGCCTTGTTGCGCTGGAATCGCCAGGAGGGCATGGTCACCCCAGACCGATTCATCCCCATTGCAGAGGAAACAGGGTTGATCGTGGGCATCGGCGAGTGGGCCTTGCTGAATGCCTGCCAAGCCGCAGTACGTTGGAATGAGGGGCGAGAGCATCCGTTACGCGTGGCGGTCAATCTCTCCACGCGCCAGTTCATTCAAAACGACCTGGTCGCCACAGTGCGCGCCACGTTGATAGAAACAGAATGCAAGCCGGAATGGCTGAAACTGGAAATTACCGAAAGCTTGCTACTCGACGACAGTAATCATGTCCTCGAAATGCTCAAGAGTTTTAATGAGATGGGCTTGGCGATTTCCATCGACGATTTCGGCACAGGGTACTCCGCATTGAGCTATCTGAACCGCTTCCCGGTAAGCCAGATCAAGATCGATCGTTCATTCGTGCGAGACATCGCCCACCAGCGAGACAAGGCAGAGCTGGTCAAGGCCATGATTTCCATCGCGCATGCCCTTAACCTGGAGCTGATCGCAGAGGGTGTGGAAAGCGAAGAGCAAGCCAACTACCTGCTGGCGCATGGGTGCCGGATCGCCCAAGGATTCCTGTACGGCAAGCCGATGCCGGCCGCCGTTTTCGAGCAGTATCTGGATTCTTCCACTGCAGTTTTGCAGTAGGTGTTCGCCCTGCAGGCAATGGGAGAGCGACTAGATCGTACCTTCGCTAACGAGCGGCATCACCATGTAATGCAGGCGGCTACCTGCAAATTTCTCGCGCAACCCCGCCACCAGCTGCTGAGCCACCGCCTCGGTGGTAGAGACGATGAATTCCACCTTGCGCTGGCGGCCCGCCACTTGGTCAAGCAAAGACATCGCCGAGGTATTGGCACCATGCCCATACCCGTGCATAGTGCTGAACCCACTGACGGACTCGTTTTCCAGCAGCCAGTCAACCAGGGTCTCCTCCAGGGCAGGAGGCGCGAAAATCATCAGGACACAAGCACTCATTTCGTACGCTCCACGCCAAAGCGGCGATACAGGATAGGCAGCAAAATCAAGGTCAGCGCGGTCGAGGTAACGAGGCCGCCGATCACCACGATGGCCAATGGACGCTGGATTTCAGAACCCGGACCGGTGGCGAACAGCAACGGGATGAGGCCAAAGGCCGCGATATTGGCGGTCATCAGCACCGGACGCAGCCGGCGCTTGGCGCCTTCGATCACCACCTGAGCGACATTCATGCCATGCGCCGCCAATTGGTTGAAATAGGTCACCATCACCACGCCGTTCAATACGGCAATCCCCAGCAAGGCGATGAACCCGACCGAGGCCGGCACCGAAAGGTATTCGCCGGAGATCCACAAGGCGAACACGCCACCAATCATGGCGAACGGAATGTTCGACAAGATCAGCACCGATTGCCGCACCGAATGGAAAGTGGCAAACAGCAGCAGGAAGATCATGCCGATGGCAATCGGAACCACGATAGAAAGTCGTGCAGCGGCACGTTGCTGGTTCTCGAACTGCCCGCCCCACTTCATGGAATAGCCTTCCGGCGTCGTCACTTCAGCCTGCACGCGACGCTTGGCCTCCTCGACAAAACCTACCAGGTCGCGGCCTTTGACGTTGGCGACTACCACCACCATGCGCGCCCCGCGCTCACGGTCGATCTTGACCGGGCCTTCCACACGCTCCAGCTTGGCGACTGCGGAGATCGGCACGTTGGTGCCGTTAGGCAGCGTCAGCATCAAGTTGGCGAAATCTGCCGGAGACGCCCGTAGCGCCTCTCCACCACGCAGCAGCACCGGCGTGCGGCGAACGCCTTCCTGCACCACGCCTAGCATTTTGCCTTCCAGCTGCGCACGCAGAATGTTCTCGACATCGGCGATATTGAAACCGAGGCGGCCCGCAGCCAGACGATCAATATCTACGCGGAGATACTGCACGCCGCCATTTTGCGGGGTATAGACGTCCTCGCTGCCATTGATGCTTTCGAGGATTTTCACGACTTGCTGGGCCTTCTGGTCCAGCACTGCCATATCCGTCCCGAAAATCTTCACCGCCAAATCCCCACGCACGCCCAGGATCATTTCATTGACGCGCATTTCGATCGGCTGGGTAAAGCTGTAGGCAATGCCCGGAATCTGGCTCAAAGTCTTGCGTAATTCGTCGGTCAGTGCGGCCTTGTCCTTGGATTGCCATTGCTCGCGCGGCTTTAGCAGCAAGAAGTTATCGGTCTGGTTGAGGCCCATCGGGTCCAGTCCCAGTTCGTCCGATCCCACCCGCGAATACACGCCTTGCACATCCTTGACGCTACCGAGAATAGCTTGTTGCACCCGCATATCGAGCTGAGTGGTCTGGTCGAGGTTGATCGAGGGCAGCTTTTCCACGCCGACGATCAGGTCACCTTCGTCCATGGTCGGCATGAAGGTCTTGCCGATTTGCAGGTACACCACCACCGTAGCCGCCATCGCTATCAATGCAGCTCCAACGACGATACGCACGTGGTTGAGTGCCCAGTGCAGCAAGGGCTCGTAAGCCTGCAACGCCTTGCGTACGACCCATGGCTCTTCGTGGCTCACCTTGCCCAGCAGGAAAGACGCCAGCACCGGAATCACCGTCAACGACAGCACCAGCGAGCCGGACAACGCAAATACGATGGTCAACGCCACCGGACTAAATAACTTGCCTTCCAGCCCTTGCAGCGTAAGCAGCGGCAGGAACACGGTAATGATGATGAGAATGCCCGAAGTCACCGGCACGCTAACCTCGCGCACGGCCCGGTAGATCAGATGCAGGCGCGGCAGTTTGGACTGCTCGCCGTGCGCCAGATGCGAGACGACGTTCTCGACCACCACCACGGCCGCATCGACCAGCATGCCGATGGCGATGGAAAGACCGCCCAGGCTCATGAGGTTGGCCGACATACCGAACTGACGCATCAGGATGAAAGTCACCAGCGCAGCCAAAGGCAAGGACAGCGCCACGGTGAGCGCCGCCCGCAGATTGCCGAGGAACAGCACCAGCAGGATCACCACCAGCACGATCGCCTCGAACAAGGCATGCGCCACGGTGCTGACGGCTCGTTCCACTAGTCCGCCGCGATCATAGAATACCTGGGTGGTGACACCCTTGGGCAAGGTCGGTTGCAGCTCCTTCAACTTGGCACGCACACCGTTGACGACTTCCTTGGCGTTGGCACCGCGCAAACCCAGCACCAGCCCTTCCACTGCCTCGCCCTGCCCGTTGCGAGTGACGGCGCCGTATCGCGTCATCGCACCAATACGCACCTGGGCCACGTCGCTGATCCTCACCGGCATGCCCTGTTCGCTCTTGATCACTGTGTTGCGCACGTCGTCCAGCGCCTTGAAACGGCCTTCCGAACGCACCAGCAGCGATTCCTCGCCGTCGCCCAGGCGCCCGGCGCCGTCATTGCGGTTGTTGAGCTCAAGGGCTTGCTGCAAATCGTTGAGCGATACGCCGCGGGCATACATCCGGGCATTATCGGGAACGACTTCGTAGCTTCGAACCAATCCTCCCAGCGAATTCACGTCGGCCACGCCGGGCACGGTTCTCAAGGCCGGACGGATCACCCAGTCAAGCAAGCTACGGCGTTCCTCGAGGCTAAGGTTTCCACCCTCGACGGTAAACATGAACATCTCGCCCAGAGGGGTGGTCATGGGTGCAATGCCACCGCTGATGTCAGTGGGCAGATTGCTCCAGGCAGCATTCAATCGCTCAGATACCTGCTGTCTTGCCCAGTAAATATCGGTCCCGTCGGCAAAGTCCACGGTGATATCGGTCAACGCGTATTTGGCCACCGCCCGCAGCATGGTCTGGTTGGGAATGCCCAGCATTTCCACTTCCAGCGGCGAGGTGATGCGCGCCTCGACTTCTTCCGGCGTCATCCCCGGCGCCTTGATGATGATCTTGACCTGCGTCGACGAGACGTCAGGGAAGGCATCGATAGGAAGCCCCTTGAAGGCATAAGCACCAGCGCCCACTAGTACGGTAGTAAGCACCAACATGAGCAAGCGTTGGGTAAGCGCAAATTGAATCAGTCTGGCAAGCATGACGAGTTATTCTCCGCCGATGCCGGACCAAGCCGCCTTGATGGCCGCCGTACCGGAAACGGCTACTTTTTCAGATCCGGTCAGCTCACCTTTGATGACGGCATTGTTCGCCTGCTCGCGCACCAAGGTCACCGGTTCAGCGGTAAATCCCTTGGCGGTTTGCACGAAGACGTAGCTCTTTTGCCCGCTCCGAATCACTGCACTCTTGGCGACAGTAAATTGATTGCTGGAAGTATCCGAGATCAACGCCGCCTCGACGAACTGGCCGGGCGATAGCTTGTCCGCACCGCTTACGATTTCAGCGCGCAAATGCACCGTTTGGTCGTTCTTGTTCACGCTACGCAGGATGGTGATGATCTTGCCTTCCGCCTGGTAGTTGGGAATGGTCATGTGCATGCCGACACGGACGAAATCCAGGATATCCAGCGGGGCATGAATCTCCAGCCAGAGCGGCTTGAGACGGGCGATTCGATAAATCGGCGTACCCGGGTCTACACGCTGGCCGGCGGTGGCCATCTGCTCCAGCACCACACCATCAATAGGCGCCGACAAGCTCAAGCCTGACGATAGCGTACCGGTGGTTTCCAGCTTGCGAATGGCTTCGTCGCTCATGCCGGCAAGTTTCAGTGCCTGTCGACGTTGGGCCAGATTGATGGCGAGTTCTTCGTGGCTGCTTTGGGTCGTTAGCAACCGGCGCTCGGCGATGATGCCGTCCTTGTAGAGTTCGCGGTCGCGTTCCAGCATGTTGGAGGCCAGGCGTTGCTGCGTCTGCGCTTGGAGATAATCTCGCTGCAAGCTCACGAGGTCCGGGCTATTGATGTGCGCAAGCGCTTGTCCTCGCTTGACGTTCTGCCCAGCAGCAACTTGCACGACATCGAGAAGGCCGCTTTGCGGCGCGCTGACGACACGCTCTTGCCCGACTGGGACAGTAATCTCTCCCGGCAAACGATCGCTCATGACCGGCTGCGCCTGTGCCAGCGGTGCAACAGTGATTCCCAGCGACTGCATCTGCTTGGGGTTCATGGCGATGAGGTCACCGGCATTAGCCACGAGCGGCAGAACCAACAGCATCCAACTGATTTTTTTCAAGGCAAGACTCCTACAGCCTGGTTATAACGAGCGATATCCCACTGCAATTGGGTCGTACGGCTGCGCAACATCCGCTCTGCTTCCTGGGCAGAAGCCTGGACGCGCAGCAGATTGACGAGATCGGATTCGCCTAGGTCGAACGCCTTGCGAGCCAACCGCAGGTTTTCCTGTGCCAGTCGGTGCTGTTCCTCGACGATGTTCAGCTCCGCGCGAGTCACTTCGAGGTTGTGCTCGGCCTCATGCAGCGCTGCTAGCAAGACAAGCTGGCGTTGGTCGCGCTCACTCATGGCCTGGGCCAGGCCCATTTCCGCATTGGCAACCAAGGGAGCGGAGCGCACGCCGGCATCGAGCGGCACACGAATCGCTACGCCAACACTGGTATCGAATTGACTGTCGAATGCCCCGCGATCGTGGCGCGTGTTGAGGATGACTTGCGGGTTCTCGCGCTTTTCGACCTGCACCAATGCCCGTTCGCCTTGAGCCAAGGTCACCTTGGCCGCCGATTCGGCAAGCAAGGGATGATCGTCCGCCAGCCCGCTACGCGAGCTTTCGTTTTCTTCCGGATGACCGGGCAAGGCTTTAAGCCCTGTCAGCATCCAGTAACGATGTTCGGCATGCTTGAGCTCGGCCTGGGCGCGCAACTGCGCGGTTTGCGCTTGCAGCGTTTCGTTTTGCGCCAGCATGACGTCGGTTTTGGCGAGTTCGCCGGCCTTCCAGCGCTTTTCCACATCCTGTTGCAAAGCCAGGGCATTTTTCACGCGCTGGTCCGCCAACTCGGCCGTGTTAGCGTTCATCGCGACATCCCACACGGCTTCTCGCACCTGTCCGGCCAGGTTAAGCATTAACCCGCTGCGATTCGCCTCTACGCTGCTGCCCCAGTCTCGCGCCACCGATTCTCGTGCCGCACGTTGTCCAGGCAACCATACCGGCAGCTCAACAGCCGCTTCCCATTCGTTCAGGTTACGTCCGCTGCCGATGGTATCGTTCTGATGCCGCACGGAAATAGCCGGTGCGCCCGGTAGCATGCTGCCGGCCTGGATCGAACGTGCGTCGGCCATGACTTTTCCTGCATTGATCACCTGCTGCTGTGGGTTGCGTTCGTAGGCCTTGGCCACCACTTGCGACATGGTGAGCTGCGTATCGCGCTCCAGGCGTTCCAATTCCTCCGCCCGACTCCCCAAGGGCAGCAACAACAGGCACAGCCCTATCCAGGCTAAGCGCATCGGTCTTGCTCCTTTTTCCATTCAAATCCTGATTTCGATTGTGACGACGTCCATGCGCCGATTCTAATACACGATGCCGGGAAGAATAGCCAATGAAGCTTAAGCTCGGCTTAAGGTTCGAAAATGTCGATGCTGCCCGTCGCAGCTTCCTTGACCAAACCTTGGGCGATCAGGGTTTCGTAGTGACAGATACGGTTGCGCCCGGCCGTTTTGGCCGCGTAGAGCGAACTGTCTGCGCGGTGCACGATTTCCTGCGGCAACAGCATGGGGTTGGCATTGGTAAAGCCGCCGCTGATGGTGACATGGCCTACTTGGGGAAAAGGAAACTCTTCCACCCTCGCCCTGGCACGTTCGAACGTTTGCTGGGCGGTTTCGAGATCCTTGGCGGCGATAATGGCGATGAATTCCTCGCCGCCGAAGCGATACAGGAGATCGCTCTTGCGGAATGAAACCTGCAAAAGTCGCGTGATCATGATCAGTACTTCGTCGCCGATGATGTGGCCGAACTGGTCATTGATCTTCTTGAAGTGATCGATGTCGATCATGCACAGCCAGAACGACTCGTTCTCCGCATTACGTCGATTATGGGATTTATCGTGCATCCTCGCCGACAACACGTTCCAAAGGCGGTCGAGGTTGGATTCCAGCGAGTGCCGGTTGAGCAAGCCGGTGAGCTGGTCGCGCTGGCTGGTATCGAGCAGTTCGAAGTAATTAGTAAATACTTCGAGAATGCCGTGAATGATCGCATCCTCGACCGGCGTCACTTCGCGGTCGCGCTGGAAGACGAAAAACCCCACCTGCTCGTTCTTGCCGAAAATCGGATAGCCGACCACCAGCTCGTCATTCAGCTTGCGGCTGCACGCCTTGCCCAGCAGACGCACCGTATCCAACACGTGTCGCACGACCTCCGGAATCTGGGGCATGTTCGACACTTCCTCGAAATGTTCGACAAAGCTTTGCGAATCTTCCTGGTCGACGACCTTGCGCGAATGATGCAACGCACGAACTACGCCGCGATTGCCATCGATGCGATAAAACGAGGTTTCCAGCACGCCTAGCAGCGGCCCCAGCGTTCTCAGCAAGCTCTGCTCCACGAGATAGGTATCCCGCAATGAAGTCATGACACCGAGCTTCTTGAGAATATTGGTGAGGCCGGAGTCGGTGCGTTCAATTTGCATGGCAAAGTGCCTTTCGTGGCAATGGGCTTAAAAGAGCCGCTGGATGAATCACTTATTTTAGCAATTGTTATTGCAACTATTTTAATTTTTGCAATATTTGCTGAATAAATGTAAGGTTTGCCTCCGCTGTTTTCTAGGCATAGACTGACTCTCAATGTCAGCTATGTGCCTATTTGCAAGACGATGAACTGTTTCCTGCTGGCCTGATATCAATGTCCACTTATCAAATCAACCTACACCAAGCCGTGTATTCGCTTTCCGACGCACTGGATCTCGTCGGGGTTACGCATATTCATCACGGCAAGCGCGTGGCCTACATGGCGGCGGAATGCGCCAAGCTGTTGGGCTGGCACAAGCACCAGCTGGACGATCTGTTCCAGGCCGGGATCCTGCACGACAGCGGCGTGTCAAAAACTTATATCCATTCGCGCCTGACGCAGTTCGAGTGGGAAAACGAGATGGAGCATTGCGAGGCGGGGGCCGCGTTGTTGGCTTCGACGCCACTGCTGTCCAAGCTATCGGACATCGTGCGATACCATCACACGCATTGGTCGGTGTTGCAAAAACTCGACCTGCCGGAGCAGGTCAAGCTCAGCGCCAATTGCATTTACCTGGCAGACCGGGTGGACATCCTCACGTTGGCGAGCCTCAAGGATCAATCCAATATCCTGCTGGGCAGGGACGAGACACTCCGCCTCATCATTGAAAAAAGCGGTGACTGGTTTTGCCCGCAACTGGTCGAGGCATTTCTTGAAGTCTCCCAATCGGAGGCCTTCTGGTTCAGGCTCGAGAGCGAGCACGTCAACGGCTACACCTCGACCTGGATGTCGCACGAACACCGTCGCGAGATTTCTTTCCACGAGCTGCGCGGCCTTATCCACCTGTTTTCCGTCATCGTCGACGCCAAGAGCACCTACACCCGCGAGCATTCCGACGGCGTCGCCAATCTGGCGCGCTATCTGGGCGAGTTGTATCAGCTATCTGAACGCAATTGCGAAATGCTGGAAATGGCCGGGCTGCTGCACGACCTGGGCAAGCTGCGCGTGCCCGACGAATACCTGGAAAAAGCCCAGCGCCTGACGCCTGAGGAATATGCCATCGTGCAGCGCCACAGCTTCGATACCTTCAATATCCTCAAGAACATCCACGGTCTGCAAGAAGTGGCCCTGTGGGCCGGGCAGCATCACGAGCGGGTGGACGGTTCGGGCTATCCCTACCATCTGGAGAAAAAACATCTCTCGTTGGAAGCCCGCATCATCGCGGTGGCCGATGTGTTTCAGGCTCTCGCTCAGAAGCGCCCTTACCGCGATGCCCTACCGCCGGAGCAGGTGCTTACCATCATCAAGGAGCAGGCCACAAGCGGCAAGCTTGACAGCGATATCGTCGACTGCGTGGAACGGCATCTGCAAAGCTGCTGGGAGGCCGCACTCAATAAGCGGTCTCCCTACTACACCTCCAGTCTGGCTCAAAGCTTGGCGGATAGCCCCGAGTAATAGGAAATCTCCAGGGCTTTGGCATCGCGTGGATGCCCACGCTCAATCAGCACCAGCTTGACCTGCCGCGTATTGCGAGCGGCCTCTTCCGGCAGAACCACACTGACCAGCTGGGTGTAGGTCTTGCCCGCCGGCACGGTCCATAGCCCTCGGCCGTCCAAAGCGTGCTCCGACAACCCTTCTGCCCGCAACACATACTCAGCCGTCTGCGAAGTCTTGTTGGTGATGCGCAAGCTATAGCGATTCTTGATATCGCCGTTGGCGAGGCGAATCATGAGCGGCTGAGCCTGATGCTGGACGCTCGCATCGAACGGCGTCAGCGTCCGCGCTGTATAAAAGACGAACGCCAGCATTCCCGCAAGCACCGCCGAATATCCCCAAGCCTTGGGGTTGATGCGTCGCCGGTTGTCCGCGACTGCCGCATCGGAGCTGAAGCGGATCAAACCACGTGGCAGCTGCAAGCGATCCATGATGGTGTCGCAGGCATCGACGCACAGCCCGCATGCAATACAATCGATCTGGAATCCTTTGCGGATATCCACGCCAGTGGGACAAACATTCACGCAGTACCCGCAATCCACACAATCGCCATATCCCTGTGCGGCACGCTGGCTCATATCCTTGAGCTCTGCCTTGGGCGCTGTCCTGCCGCGTTGGCGCTCGCCCCGACTGCGGTCATAAAACACCGTCACGGTATGCGCGTCCTGCATGGCCGTCTGGAACTTGCCGTATGGGCAGGCCACCCGGCAAATTTGCTCTCGCGCCAACCCGGCAGCGATATAAGTCGCAGCCGTCAGCGCGATAATCGTCACGTAAGCCGCCATGGGCGCCGTCCCTGCAAATGTTCGCGCGAACAGGATTGGTGCATCGAGAAAATACAAGGTAAACGTCAACGCAGTGGCGAACGACAAGATGAGCCACAGGAGATGGGTGAGACCGACCCTGGCAATCTTGTTCACGTTCCAAGGCTGTTTCTGCAACCGCAACCGCGCCTGGGCCTCGCCCTGCACGGCCCGTTCAATCCAGCGGAACGCATCGGTCCATAAGGTCTGGATACAGAAGAACCCGCAAAACACGCGGCCGTACAAGGCCGCCGCCATGAACATCATCACGACACCCAGGATCAGGATTCCAACGAGAATGATCAGGTCGTGCGGAAAGATCACCAGATCGAAAAAATTCACACGCAGCGCATGCAAGTCGATCAGGAGCGGCTGGCCGGTGCGCGTATTTCCGTGCCACGTCAGCCAGGGCAGCGAAAAATAGACGCTATACGCGATGACCAGCAACGCCGTCTTGATCGAACGATAGCGCCCCTTGACGCTGTAGGGAACGATGGGAATGACCTTCCTCGGCTTGAACGCGGCCAAGGTGGAAGCGACTTGCATGACGAACTCCGGACGCAATGACAGGAGTTCGTATGGTAGAAATGTACATCACTGAATAACAGATTCAGTTTTGCATTAAAAAACCATATCAGTTGCGCTACAAGAACCTTCATAATGAGCACTCGATGAAACGCTACGAACAACTTGCCGACGATATTGCCCGCTCCATCCAGGAGGGCATGCTGCGGCCGGGCGACCGCTTGCCGTCGGTTCGCCAAACCAGCACGAGCCGCGGTGTGAGCCCATCGACCGTGTTCGAAGCCTATTACTTGCTGGAGGCGCGCGGTGTCATTACGGCCAGGCCACGCTCGGGCTATTTTGTCGCCCTTGGGTCGCAGCGTTTGCAAGCGCTGCCGGCGCCTACCTCAACGACCCACTCGCAACCGCAGGAACTGGACGTCAGCGAACTGGTATTCGAAGTGCTGGAAGCCACGCGCGCTCGCAAAAGCATCCCGTTCGGCTCCGCTTTTCCCAGCCCCCTGCTGTTTCCCATGGCTCGCCTCGCTCGCCACATCGCATCGACGGTGCAGCAGATGGATCCTTGGCGGACCGTCGAAGACCTGGGTCCGGGCGACCAGGAGTTACGCCGTCATATTGCACTGCGCTACCGCATCGACGGCATTCAAGTTCCCGTCGACGAGATCGTCATTACCAACGGCGCCATGGAAGCGCTGAATCTCTGCCTTGCCGCCGTCACTCGGCCCGGCGATACCGTACTCATCGAATCGCCGACGTTTTACGCCGCGCTGCAATGCATCGAGCGTAGCGGGCTCAAAGCGGTCGAAGTGCCCAGCCATCCCGTCACCGGCATCGACCTCGACTGCTTCGAAGAGGCCATCGAAAAGCACCGCCCGCAGGCCTGCTGGCTGATGACCAATTTCCAGAATCCGCAAGGCAGCCTGATGCCGGTAGCGCACAAGCAACGCCTGGTGCAACTTGTCACGCGCCATCAAATACCGCTCATCGAAGACGACGTCTATGGCGAACTCTACTTCGGCGAGAAACGGCCACCCCCTGCCAAGGCCTTCGATACCGAGGGCTGGGTCATGCATTGCGCATCCTTCTCCAAGTGTCTCGCGCCGGGCTACAGGGTGGGCTGGACCGCACCCGGGCGTTTCGCCAAGCAGCTCGAACGGCTCAAGCTCACGACCTCCCTCGCCACTTCCGTTCCCGCCCAGCAGGCACTCGCCAGTTACCTTGGCAAGGGTGGCTACGATCGTCACTTGAGGCAGTTGCGGCACACGCTCATGCTGCAACAGATGCAATACCTGGAAGCCATACAACGGTATTTTCCAGAGGGAACACGCATTACTCGCCCCGAAGGCGGTTATTTTTTCTGGATCAAGCTGCCGGACGATACCGACGCACTCGCACTGCACCGTAGCGCCCTGGAGAATGGCATCAGCGTGGCCCCCGGCCCGATATTCTCGGCCCACCGCGGCTTTAAGAACTACCTCAGGTTGAATTACGGCCATCCATACACCCAGGAAGTCGAGGCAGCGATCAAAAAGCTCGCCCTGATGGTCGGCTGATTTGATGAGGGAATCTCAGGCAAATATAATAACCACCCCATTGAGGCGGGATTGAAAACCTTCCGGCTTTCACCTTGA
Organism: Novimethylophilus kurashikiensis; assembly: GCF_003112435.1. Lineage (GTDB taxonomy): Bacteria > Pseudomonadota > Gammaproteobacteria > Burkholderiales > Methylophilaceae > Novimethylophilus > Novimethylophilus kurashikiensis. The sequence goes on along the minus strand of NZ_BDOQ01000019.1, from coordinate 16,205 downwards.
CTAACCAACAAGATCCATCGCTACCCACCGATTTTCCCTCGAGGTGTTCCATGACAAGAAAAACAGCCCGCGACTTCCATCCCGAAGTGCTCAAGATGTTCGATGCTCTCGTGCACGGCAATATCAGCCGACGACAGTTTCTCGATTCGACAACGCAGTTTGCGGTCGGCGGTGTGACGGCAGCGGGACTTCTGGAGGCATTGAGCCCGCGTTTTGCCGAGGCCGAGCAAGTCAGCAAGGACGACGATCGCATCGAGGGCACTTATGTCGAGTACCCCTCCCCGCTCGGCTACGGCAAGTTGCGCGGCTACCTGGTAAAACCGGCCGACGTCGAAGATAAATTACCCGCGATTCTTGTCGTCCACGAAAACCGCGGCCTCAACCCGCATATCGAGGACATCGCGAGGCGGTTGGCACTGGAGGGATTTATCGCTTTCGCACCGGACGCACTGTTTTCGCTAGGCGGTTATCCGGGCGACGAGGACAAGGCCCGCGAGTTGTTCCCGCGACTCGACCAGGCCAAAACCCGGCAGGACTTTATTGCCGCAGCGCGTGTGCTGAAAACCCTGTCGGAAGGCAACGGCAAGGTGGGCGTCGTAGGCTTTTGCTATGGCGGAGGAATCGCCAATTATCTGGCGACCCAACTGCCGGACCTGGATGCGGCCGTGGCGTTTTACGGGGGGCAACCTCCGGCAGAGGACGTGCCGAAGATCAAGGCGCCACTGCTGCTTCATTACGCCGGGGCAGACGAGCGAATCAACGCCGGCTGGCCAGCTTACGAAGCGGCCTTGAACCAGGCCGGGGTGAATTACGAGGTCTACATTTATCCCGGAGTACAGCACGGCTTCAACAACGACACCACGCCGCGCTACGATGCCGAAGCCGCCAAAGCCGCGTGGGAACGTACCCTCGCCTTCTTCAATGCCTACCTGCGCAGCTGATTCCCGGCGTCATTGCAGTTCGTTAAATCAAAAGGCCGCTCCCATCGGAAGCGGCCTTTTGGTTTGTAGAGAGAGGTTAATAGCAAACTTCAGATCCTCTACAACAGGCCTCATTCATGACTCTCGACTGGTAAACGCTCCTTGATCGGCATCTGCCAGCAGCCGCAACAAATCGGCGCCTTTCAGCGATAAGGCAAACCCCAGCACGCCGCTGCCGATCACCACCGTCTCATAGTTTTTCACGCTGTCGTCAACCAGAACCTTGATCTCACTCGGCAGCGCAACCGGCGGAACGGCGCCCACGATATAGCCCGTAGCCTCGGCCACTTCATCGAACTCCGCCATTCGGCATTTGCGTTCGTTCAAATGCTGTCGCAAGACCGCCCAATCTGCCCGGCCGCCCCCAGCAACTGCCAATAAAACGAAGCGCTCCGAAGCCGTCTTGAAAAGCACGCTACGCACCACCGATTTGGGGTCCAGCCCCTGATTCGAGAGCAACTCTTCCAGATTGCGAATAGGCTTTTTATCTTCGGTCAGTGGGATCTCGATGACGCCGAACGGAATGCCTTGCCGCTGCAACAAGTCGACGACAGGTGATTGAATGTTTACGTGCATCGCAAAACGCCTCTAAAAATGCCGATATCGCTGGATATTAGCGCATTTTTACAGCTGCTTTCTGCGCGATCTCAGCTTCTTAGGACACACGAAAATTCAATCGCAAGAGTCGGGGTGGCAGGTTTGATCCCATGGCATAAATTGATTACCCATGACGTTGGGGATATGGTGCAGCAATGAAGCTTTCAAACAAATCGGCAGAAGCGGCGGCAGTCACAAGCAATGACCCGCGTTGGGCTCAGGTGCTCCTTCGCGACCCGTCTGCGGATGGCGCCTTTTACTATTCTGTCGCCACCACGGGCGTTTATTGCCGGCCTTCGTGCCGGGCACGGTTACCTAAACCTGAGCATGTCCGCTTTCACCTCACATCGGCCGAAGCCGAGCAGGCGGGGTTCCGTCCCTGCAAACGGTGCCGACCTGACCAACCGACATTGAAGCAACGACACGCAGCCTTGATCGCCAAGGTCTGTCGTTTTGTTAACGCGGCTGAAACACCGCCAGCATTGGATACCTTGGCTGGCATCGCGGAGATGAGCACCTACCATTTCCATCGCATATTCAAGCAGGTGACCGGCCTCACACCCAAGCGCTATGTGGCCGCCCAGCAAGCCGAACGCGTACGAAATGAACTGCGGCAACATCCGACAGTGACGGCAGCCATCTATGACGCGGGCTATAGCACGCAAAGCAGGTTCTACGAAAAATCGAATCGCGTGCTCGGCATGACGCCCTCGCGATTCCGGTCTGGAGGTGTCGATACGGACATTCGTTTCGCAGTAGGCGAGTGTTCTCTCGGTGCAATTCTGGTCGCTGTCAGCGATCGCGGCATCTGCGCCATTGCACTCGGGGACGATCCGGAAAAGCTCGTCCATGAATTGCAGGACCGGTTCCACAACGCGCATTTGGTAGGCAACGATCCGTCATTTGAGCATCTCGTCGCGCAAGTCGTCGGATTCGTCGAAACGCCTGGCCTCGGCCTGGATTTGCCCCTGGATGTGCGCGGCACCGCCTTCCAGCAACGGGTGTGGCAAGCCTTGCAGGAAATACCCGCAGGTTCGACGCTCAGCTATTCCGAACTGGCGCATCGCATTGGTGTACCGAAGGCGATTCGTGCAGTAGCGAGCGCCTGTGCCGCCAATATTCTGGCCGTGGCAATTCCATGCCACCGCGTGGTGCGAAGCGATGGCAGCGTTTCCGGTTATCGCTGGGGTGTGGATCGCAAACGTGCCTTGCTGTTGCGGGAATCTGTAACCAAGAATTCTGTAACTAAGAATAAAGCTTGATTCAGGTGACCCAGGCTTTTATCCGCCGCTCAAGGCCTGGACAATCACTACTTGATCATCGGGCTGTATCGGCAGCGACAAGTTTTCCGCCGATACACCATTGACGAAGACCCGGATGTGACGACGCACCTGTTGTTGCTCGTCGATCATGCGAAAGCGAATACCGGGATATTGCCGATCCAGTTCGTCCAGAACCTCACCCAGGGTCGCCCCTGAAGCATCGACCTGGCTTGCCCCGGTATATGACAGCAAAGCACTGGGGATAAGCACTTTCATCGCGCGGAATCCTTAGAGCACTATTGCTTCCACCGCGTAGATTTCCGGTAGATGCTGCGCAATGCACTCCCAGTATTGGCCTTCGTCCCGGCTCATCCAGAGCTCGCCGCTGGTCGTGCCGAAATAAAGCCCCACCGGGTCGTGGCTGTCGCTGCACATTGCTTGGCGTTTTACCGTCCACCATGCCTGCTCTTTCGGCATGCCTGCATCGCGACGCTGCCAGGTTGCGCCGCCGTCGTGCGTCGCATAAACCGCCGGCTTTCCCCCCGGACTGGTACGCGGCCATACCTGGGTGCCATCCATCGGGAACACCCAGGCCGTGTTGTCGTCGCGGGGATGCAGCGTCATCGTAAAGCCGATATCGCCGACTTCGCTGGGCATGTTCTTACCGATACGTACCCAAGTGTCGGACGGCCGGTCGAGGCGATAGATGCCGCAGTGATTTTGCTGGTAGAGGCGATCAGGGTTGCTGGGGCACAGGCGAATGCAGTGCGGATCGTGAAACATCGGGTTGGTGGCATCGAAACCGAAGCCCTCGACCACGTCCATGCCCGAAATCAGAACGCGCCACGTCTCGCCGCCGTCGAGCGACTCGTGCACGCCGCCGCCCGACATGCCGAAGTACAAATGCTTCGGGTTCCGCGGATCGACGATGATCGAATGCAGCTTGGGGCCGTCCGGCGTGCCGTCTTTCTCGCTGCCCATCCACTCGCGATATTTCAGATCGTCGTTGATGCTGGAAAACGCAGCCCACGTCCTGCCGCCATCGGCTGAGCGAAAGAGCCCTTGCGGCGAGGTGCCCGCGTACCAGACATCCGGCTCATTACCGTGCGCTGGCGTTAGCCAGAACGTGTGCTTGACCGAACGGCCGTTTTGCCCCTCGGGTGCCTGGGCAAATGCGGGCGGTTTCGCCGCCTCCTCCCAGGTCTGTCCCCAATTGGTAGAACGAAAAATGGTCGGCCCCAGATGCCCTGTACTGGCGGCAGCCAGCAACGTCGTGCGATCACGGGGATCAAGCACCAGATGATTGATGATATGCCCGAGAAAATGCGGGCCGTTGACCTTCCAAGCAGCCCGGTTCGAATCGGTTTGGAATATCCACGCACCCTTTCGCGTAGAAACCATCAGCGCAACGGTTGTCATTGCATTTTCCCTTTCGGCTGCTTTTAGCTGGAAATATGGCAGGTACTCAGGATAAGCCAATCTGTAGGCGCAGAAAATATCCTTAAAACTCTAGGGATTTACATACAGATAGGGATTATCTGGTCCACCAAGATCGAGGTGACCGCTATCGGCTACCAAAAGCGGACATACATTAAATCCAATGCTTACTCCAAGTAGGCTGGCATCACGGCTGCCTTTGGGTAAGGCTCGCGGATAGACAAATTAGCTAGTGCAGGGGCGGTAGCAAGAACAATATCTGTGTACCAAATCTAATTCACAGCTGCCGCTTTGCACTAGGATGATTTCTAGCAGCCAAGCACCAAAACTGCCGCCAATCTTAGGCCATTCCTGGGCGTTTCACGTATTTCCCATCTGCACAACGACCTTCCCCTTGGCCCTGCCTTTTTCAAGATACGCAAGTGCTTCTTTTGATTCATCGAACGGAAATACCTTATCGATCACAGGGAGGATGCGTCCCGTGCTAAGAAGCTCCCCTATTTCTGCTAACTGACGACCGTCTGGATGGACAAACAAGAATGAATATTCGACACCGCGTTTCATGGCTTTGCGTATGATCTTGCCACTCATCAGACCGAATACAAACTTCATGAAGAAGTTCATGCCTCTGGCACGAGCGAACGCAGCGTCCGGTGGTCCGATGAGTGAGACAACTCTGCTCCTGGGCTTCAAAATCCGCAGGGACTTCTCGATTGCATCGCCTCTGACAGTACCCAGTACAACATCGTAGTCCCGTAGCACATTCTCAAATTCCTGCTTCTTGTAATCGATCACCACATCTGCTCCGAGGCGTTGAACCAGCGCCACGTTATCTGTACTGGTGGTCGTCCCCACCTTTGCTCCGAGGTGTTTTGCAAGCTGAATTGCGAAGGTGCCAATGCCGCCAGAACCTGCGGGGATGAATACCTTTTGACCGGGTTTGATGCCTGCTCGCACTTTGAGCGCTTGCCACGACGTAAGCCCGACCATCGGGATCGAGGCCGCTTGCTCGAAGTCCAGGTTTTCCGGTTTGATCGCGGCAGCGCTCTCGGGCACGGCAGCAAATTCAGCGAGCGCTCCCGTACCCAGATCGAAGATACTGGCGAAAACGGAATCACCTGGCTTGAATCGCGTCACTCGACTTCCCACCTCCATCACGACACCTGCCAGATCGCTACCCATCGTGGCAGGTAGCTGAAATCGGAGGATGGGCTTGAATGTGCCTTTCGGGATCATGTAGTCGATAGGGTTTAAACCGGCAGCGTGGACTTGGACGAGAATTTCGTCCGGCTTGATCGTTGGCCGTAGAATGTCGGCGAATTCGATTTGGTCAGTGCGACCATAACGTTTCAAGATAAGTGCTTTCATCGTTTAATCCCCGGTTTCTTGTTAAATGTGACCGCATTTCTGCGTGCTCGTCCTACATACAGAAACGCCAGCGCAAGAGTTACTTCGATAAATACGGCAGCCAGAATGCCATGGCTGGCATGACCAGCCATCAGATCAAAAAACCCAAGGGCTGCGAGCGTCAAACATGCCGCCACAAAACCAGCAACCAAAGCTGAACGAGCTGGCGATGCCTCAGCGTTTCTTGCCGAGAAAAACATAACGCTGATTCCCGCATACAGTGCTGCCCCACGTCGGCCAACCAGTTCGACAGAAGATGAAAGTTCGACGCCCCAATTTGACAGCAAGAGATTGGGTGCAAACATCCAGATGAGCGCCAAAGCGAAAAAAATAAACGATGTCAGTATCGCGAGATTTCTGAAGTTGAGTTTCATAATCACGCATCGATCCCCAGATCTTTCCGAACCCCAGCATCAACCAGAAATGCGGGTGCAAATCTACGAAGGAATCGCAGGCGAGAGGCAAGACTACCGGCTGTGTATCTGATCTTTGGGTGAGTCGCCATAGCAGCTTTCAGCACGGTATTGGCCACGACGCTAGGATCGTCTCCGGCTTCGACCGCCTCTGCCACCCTCTTAGCCAATGCCATACGAACATCGCGATACTCATCAAGCATCAAGTCAGGTTCCAGTAGGTTCGATTCAAACCCCGTTCTGGTATATGCGGGCTGAATGATTGAAACCCGGATGCCACGCGTACGCAACTCATGGTCAATCGATTCGGAATATCCTTCAACCGCGTGCTTGGTTGCGGCGTAGAGCGCCATATACGGTGCTGGAAGGAAACCAAGCACGGACCCGATGTTAATGATGCGGCCGCTTCCTCGACGTCGCATATGGGGCACAACGGCACGCGTCATCCGTACGATCCCATAGAAGTTGGTGTCGAATATCAATTGAGCCTGTTTGATCGAAACCTCTTCCGCTCCGGCCGGACCAACGCTGAAGCCTGCATTGTTCACGAGCAGGTCGATACGGCCTTCCCGCCGTATCAGCTCCGCAACAGCGGCTTCTACGGATTCATCGCTGGTGACGTCAAGGGCCAACATCTCGTATGATCGCTGGCCCGCTTGGGCTCCGCGCCGGCTGGTGCCGTAGACCTTGTACCCAACTTTCGCAAGCCGCTCTGCTGTGGCTTCACCTATGCCTGAAGATGCGCCTGTCACCAATGCGACGCCCAAATTTCTTTTACTCATAATTAACTTCCCCATTTATGGTAGATTGCTCGTGATCGAAGTGTTACTATCAATTCGGAAGTAACAATACTACCAATTTGAGAGTTAGTCACTACTAAAATTGTATGAACACTGAAAATATTTGTAATGACCCTTGCCCCGTCGCACGCAGTTTGGCTTTGTTTGGCGATACATGGAGCATATTGATCCTTCGCGATGCACATGCTGGCCTCACGCGCTTTGACCAGTTTCGGAAAAGCCTGGGCATCGCCCCTGCGATATTGACTCGGCGGTTGGCTGCACTGACGGATGAGGGATTGCTTGAAAAGCGTCGCTATTCAGAGCACCCTCCACGTGAGGAGTATTTGCTGACCCCAGCCGGGCGAGACTTTCTGCCTGTGCTCTTTATGATTGGTGAGTGGGGGCGTGAACATCGGGGAGGAGGCAAGCTGGTACGCTTTCTAGACGCTGAAACAGGCACGGAAATCAAGGCGGTGGCCATAGATGAAGTCACGGGAGCCAGGATCGGGACTCGCCCAATCCGGATAGTCATGCCAGATAGTGAGGAAGACGACGATTCCTTCGAGCAAGAAATAAAATCTCGAACAGTCTAGTAGTCCCTCGCTCATCTGGTGGATCGCATCAGAAGAAAAGCGTCAACCTATGGCTGCGTCCTGATGTGATTCAAAGCGTTGTCTTGCCCTGATATTCATGCCACATCTTGCGGAATTCTCTGGCCTGCCCCCTCAAGGGGGACGCGTCAAATTTCACCGGACGAAATGCTCTGACATGTCAATTGACGATATGAAATGAAAAAAGCCGAATTCCTTATGGAATCGGCCTTTTTTGATTTGGCGCGCCCGACACGATTCGAACGTGCGACCCCTGCCTTCGGAGGGCAGTACTCTATCCAGCTGAGCTACGGGCGCGTGGGAAGACAGTGATTATACCGTAGAAGCGGTCGCAGGCGTTGGGCATCGGGTCATTGGCCTTGTGCGGCATGCCTTTTACGGCTTGGTTTGACCTTGTGGGTGATTGTATAATCAAGCTTTTTTGCAACGGAAATTATCATGAGCGATCACCACGGCAAGCCGCCGACCACCGTCGGCCAATTCATTATTGCAACCTTGGGCGGCTTGTTTGCACCGGGGTTGGTCATTTTCATGATCGTCAAGATGGTCATGGGTATCCAGAATGGCCATCCGCAAGATCAAGATGCGGCTGCCGCAGAAAAAACCGTTGTCGAACGCATCAAGCCGGTTGGTGAAGTGGCGCTGAAGGATGCGAGCGCCGGCCCGGCTGCTGCCAAGAGCGGTGAACAAGTGTTCAACGAAGTGTGTATCGCTTGCCACGGCACCGGCGCATTGGGCTCCCCCAAGTTCGGCGACAGCGGCGCTTGGGGTCCCCGTATTTCTCAAGGCTATGACACCCTGGTCAAGCATGCCCTCGCCGGCATTCGCGCCATGCCCGCCCGCGGCGGCAACCCTGACCTGAGCGACATCGAAGTCGCGGGTGCCGTGGCTTACATGGCCAACAAGGCCGGTGCCAATTTCAAGGCGCCGGAAGCCCCCAAGGCTGAAGCAGCCCCTGCCGCTGCCGAGCCTGCCAAGAAGTAATTCCCCTCGCGGCCGGACCCTTCCGGCCGCTTTTCCCCGCCAGTCCTTATGTCTACTTACGCCATCGGCGATCTTCAAGGCAGCTACTACTCTTTCATCAACTTGCTCGAGGCTTGCGGCTTCAACCCCAAGCGCGACAGATTGTGGCTGGTAGGCGACCTGATCAATCGCGGACCGCACTCGACGGCGGTATTGCGTTGGCTCAAGGAGCATTCGAGTTGTGTGACGACAGTGCTGGGCAACCACGACTTGCACGCATTGGCCGTACATGAAGGCTTTGCCGAGGTGCATCGAGGCGACACATTGGACGAGCTGCTGGCCGCGCCAGACCGCGACGCGCTGTTCGACTGGATACGCCTGCAAAGCCTGGCCTATGCCGAGGATGAATATCTGATTGTCCACGCCGGCTTGCTGCCGCAGTGGGATGCCAAGCAGGCGCGCGCGCTGGCTCAGGAAGTTGAAACCGCCCTGCGCGGCCCGGATTATCGCGAGTTTTTGGCCCACATGTACGGCAACCAGCCGGATCGTTGGGACGAATCATTGACCGGCATGAACCGCCTGCGCGTCATCACCAATGCCATGACGCGACTTAGGGTGTGCGCCCCCGACGGGCAGATGGAATTCCGCTTCAAGGGTGAGCCGAAAGATATCCCGGAGGGCTACCTGCCCTGGTTCGACATCAAAGACCGCAAGAGCAAGAAAGACACGCTGATTTTCGGCCACTGGTCGGCCTTGGGACTGGTGCTGCGCAAGCGCCTGATCGGCCTGGATACCGGCTGCTTGTGGGGCGAAAAGCTTACCGCCCTGCGGCTGGAAGACCGGAAGCTGTTCCAGGTGCCGCGCGCACCCCAAGACAAGCCGCCGAAGAAATAACCTTCTCGGCCTGCGCCGACAATTGCCGACGGCTCAGCCCCTGCGAAGGCAGCGGCGGCAAGAACTCCAGCACCGCATCGATCGACCTTCTTCCCAGAATCTCGCGCATGGATTGCGTCATCGAAATATCATCGGCATAAGCGATACCGGTATCCGGGCACCCATTTTTGCCGGGATAAGCGACCACCATGGGCCACACCGCTGTGCCGCTATCGACGGCCGATTGCAGCAGGCTGCTTTTAAACGGCCGCATGCACGTACCGTCGGTCGTCGTCCCCTCGGGAAACACGCACAAGCAATCGCCTTGCTGCAAGGCGCTCGTACCGGCATTGGAAATTCGCGAGGTGTCGCGGCGTCGGGCGCGTTCGATGAACAACGTGCCCACTTTCTCCGCCAACCAACCGACTAGGGGCCAGGTTCGCACTTCGGATTTTGAAATAAATCGTACCGGCTGCACTGCATTGATCAGCCAGATATCCAGCCAGGAAATGTGATTGGAGACGAAGAGAACGCCTGAGAGATTTTCAGTCGGCCGCTCGCCCTTGATTTGCAATCGAACGTTGAGAATCCGGAGAACCCGCCCAGACCACCAGCGAATGAGCCGCCGGCGCCGATCCGGGGAAAGACGAGGAAGCAATGTCGCGGCGATGGCCATCCCCAAAAAGAGATGCGCCATCAGTAGTCCGCCGCGCCAGAGCCTCCGTAATACGATCAAACCGAAAAACGATTCGAATGTTGCTTAGTGCGAAACGCGGGTATTGCCGCCGCCTTCCAACACGCGCACGCGGTCACCGGGGGAGAACTTCTCGTCGGAGGCTTCCTGCACGATAGCGATCATGGTGCCACTATCCAGTTTGACGGTGATCTCGATGCCGTCCTTGCGCGTCACGCCTTCTTCCAGCGCCGAACCTGCCAGACCGCCGGCAACGGCACCCACCACCGCGCCGATGATGCTGCCCTTGCCTTCGCCGATGGAGCTACCGGCGACGCCGCCTACGACAGCGCCGGCACCTGTGCCGACAGGGCTTTTGGTGCCTTCTAGCTTGACCAGACGGACACCTTCGACCACGCCCATTTTCACCGTCTGTACGCGGCGCGCTTCGTCGCGGCTATAGACGTCGCCCGAATTGCTGCTGGCGCAGCCGGCCACTGCGGTGGCCAACATGAGAGGAATGACGAGCGTACGAATGTTCATGCTGTTTCTCCTTAATCCAGCGTCAGCGTCTCGCCGAACGCCTGTTGATAGCGCCGGGCGATCTCTTCACGCCCCGGCTTGTGGTTCTGCCCCCCGCGGCTGGCGATCTTGATGGCGCCCATGACGGCAGCCAATCTACCCGTCTGTTGCCAGCTCCAATCGCGCGCAATACCGTAGAGCAAACCCGCACGATAAGCGTCGCCGCATCCCGTAGGATCGATCACGGCATCTGCTTCAACGCACGGGATTGCATGCTGTTGACCATCCGCGTAAATCACCGAACCCTTCGCACCCAGGGTGACGACCAGCGCCTTCACCTTGGAAGCCAGTTGCTCAACCGTTTGACCGGTTTTTTCCTGCATGAGTTGCGCCTCGTAGTCGTTGAGGGCGAGGTAATCGGCCATGCCGGTGAATTCCATCAGTTCCTCGCCGGTGAACATCGGCAAGCCCTGGCCCGGGTCGAACATGAAAGGAATGCCGGCTTCCTGGAACTCGCGTGCATGCAGGAACATCCCTTCGCGGCCGTCCGGCGCAATGATGCCGAGCTTGACGCCGTGGGTATCAGTGACGCGGTTTTCATGCGAAAAATTCATCGCGCCCGGGTGGAAGGCGGTGATCTGGTTGTCGTCCTTGTCGGTGGTGATGAACGCCTGCGCGGTGTAGCTGCCGGCGATCCCCCGAATATGCTTCATATCCATGCCGATCTGGTTGAGCCAGTTGGCATAGGCACCAAAATCGTCGCCCACTGTCGCCATAATCTGCGGCTTGCCGCCCAACAGATGAAGGTTGTAGGCGATGTTACCCGCCGTGCCGCCGAACTCGCGGCGCATGTCGGGCACCAGGAATGCGACGTTAAGGATATGAATCTTGTCCGGCAGGATGTGATTCTTGAACTGGTCCTGGAACACCATGATGGTGTCGTAAGCGAGCGAGCCGCAGATAAGGGTTTGCATGAATAGAGCCCGATATTATTGGTTAGTAACGGCAGGAAAGCCGGTTGAATGTAGCGTTATTATCGCTCAGAACGGTTTCACCACGACGAGAATCACCACCGCGAACAGGATCAGCACGGGGACTTCGTTGAAAAACCGGTACCACACGTGGCTGCGACGGTTGTTCCCCTGGGCGAAATCGCGCATCAGCTTGCCGCAATACAGGTGGTACCCGATCAATGCGAACACCAGGGTGAGCTTGGCATGCAGCCAGCCCCCCGCGATGCCGTAGCCCAGCCACAGCCACAGCCCGAACACCAGCGCCAGCACCGCCAATGGCGTCATGAATCGATACAGCTTGCGTTCCATCAGCGCGAGTCGCTCTGCCGCCTCGCTTCCACCGTCCACCATGGCATGATTGACGAACAGGCGCGGCAGGTAAAACAGTCCCGCGAACCAGCTGGTGACGAAAATGATGTGCAGGGCCTTGATCCAAAGCATGAGGAGTTATCCGGGAATCGGTTGAAACAAACGGTCTGGAAATATAAACCGAGGCGCCGAGCGAAACAGCGTCACGTATTAAGTAAGTCAGGCCTTGCGCAAGTGCTCCAGGTGTTCGCCCATTTCCTGGCGATACAGGTGGTACGCCATATCCGGGAAAGGTGCACCCAAGGCGCTAGCCGTAGCGGAAACATGACCGCGTTCGAGCGAAGCGTAGGTATAAAGATGCGTCAGGGCATCCCTGACCCAGATTTCGCGGACTTCCTGATTGACTGCGCGGCGATAGATCAGCTTGCTGTCGAAAAAGCTTTCCGGTTGTTGTTCCAGCCAACGCTGGAAATTGCGTACTTCCTGCCGCAACTGGTTCTTAAGGTCGCGCCATTCCAACCGGTTGCCCGGCACATAGCCCTCGTTGAAATTGACCCCCTGGATACGGGCCACCCACTTACGCCAGAAAAACAAAAAGTGATCGAGCGATCCGTGAATGCTGCCGTAGTAGAGCTTCTGCGGCGCCTGGCGGCGCTCGTCGTCGAGATGGTCGAGGGCGTCGAACAGCATATCGTTGGCCCAGTGCTGGTAATCGGCGAGGTACAAGAAATGCTGTTTGAATCCCATCAGGCGCTCCCCTTGAGTTTTTGGTCCAGCAGCGACTTCAGCGTAACGAAATTCACCTCGCCCATGACCCGCTGCACGATATGGCCTTGTTGGTCGATGATATAGGAGGTCGGCGTCACCTGCACGTCGCCGAAAGCCTTGGCGAGCGAGCCGTCCGCATCCAGCGCCACCGCGAACGGCAGCTTGTTCTTGTCGGCGAAGTGCAGCACGTGATCGGGCGGATCGTAATCCATGGCGACGGCGACGATTTCGAAGCCTTTGTCGTGATAGGCCTTATAGGTATCGGAGAGCTTGGGCATTTCCTGAACGCAACCCGGACAACTCGTCGCCCAGAAGTTCACCAGCACCATCTTGCCGCGCAACTGCTGCAACTCGATCTTTTGCCCGGTAATGGTCGTAAAAGCGACAGGCGGCGCTTCGTCCTTGCTCAACAACGTAAACGCCAAGCCGCCTAGGAGCAGCGCCAGTACCAAGGGGAAAACAATTTTCTTCAAGTTCAAGGCCACGTCTTTAACCTATTGCAATAAAAAAGAATTCTGTGGGTTTTCTCAGGGTTTGTCATCCCCGATTTTTTACGCCTGCATGGGGAACATCTCATATTAAAAACAGTCTGTTGCATTTCCGACTGATCTTGTCGGATTCCTTGATTGGCGTAAGGTTAAGCTAACGTAATCAAGGGGTTAATCGCTACTTGCTGCTGTGTTATACTACTAGATTGAGTCAACTACCTGTCATGTCCATGGCCACACGCCTGCGCGAAATCCCTTACAACTACACCTCGTTCTCCGACCGGGAAATTGTGATGCGTTTTCTCGGGAGCGAAGCGTGGGACATTCTCAACCAGTTACGTACCGAACGTAAAACTGGCCGCTCTGCCCGCATGCTGTTCGAAGTGCTGGGTGACCTGTGGGTTGTAACGCGCAACCCCTACTTGCAGGATGACCTCCTCTCCAATGCCAAGCGCCGCAACGCGCTGATTTCGGCCCTGCACCACCGTATTCGCGCCATCGACGAACGCGGCAACGACAACCCACGCGTGGTCAAGCTCATCGAAGCTGCCCGTAACGCCGTGGCCCGTTTCGAGGAAGAATTCCGCGAGATGGCCGCGCTGCGTCGTCGCGCCTTGTCGCGCCTTAGCCGTCTGACCCGCAAGGACAACATTCAGTTCGACGGCCTGGCACGCGTCTCGCACGTGACCGACGCCACCGACTGGCGCGTGGAATACCCGTTCGTGGTCATCAACCCCGACACCGAGGAAGAAATCGCTGCCCTGGTGCGCGCCTGTATCGAACTCGGCCTCACCGTGATTCCGCGCGGCGGCGGCACCGGCTATACCGGTGGCGCCGTACCGTTGACGCCTTATTCAGCCGTCATTAATACGGAAAAGCTCGACTCCTTGAGCCCCGTGCAGATGACTTCGCTACCCGGCGTGTTCGAACAAGTGCCGACCATCCGCTGCGGCGCAGGCGCTGTGACGCGCCGTGTCATGGAGGCCGCGACCGACGCCGGCTTCGAATTCGCCGTGGACCCGACTTCAGCCGACGCCTCCTGCATCGGCGGCAACGTCGCCATGAACGCGGGCGGCAAGAAGGCCGTGCTGTGGGGTACGGCGCTGGATAACCTCGCCTCATGGCGCATGGTGACGCCGGATGCCACCTGGATGACGGTGGAACGCCTGGAGCACAACCTGGGCAAAATTCACGACGCCGAGGTTGCCAAGTTCCGCATTTCGCGTTTTGCCGAGGACGGCAAGACGCCGCTGGGCGAACCGGAAATCCTGGTCATCCCCGGCCCGCACTTCCGTAAGGTCGGCCTGGGCAAGGACGTGACCGACAAGTTCCTCGCCGGCCTGCCCGGCATTCAGAAGGAAGGCTGCGACGGCCTCATCACCTCGGCCACCTTCATCCTGCACAAGATGCCCAAGCACGTGCGCACCATCTGCCTGGAGTTCTTCGGCAGCGTAGGCCTTGCCGTGCCGGCCATCGTGGAAATCAAGGATTACCTCGACCAGCATCCCAATGCGTTGCTGGCCGGCTTGGAGCATCTGGACGAGCGCTACCTCAAGGCCGTCGGCTACGCCACCAAGGCCAGCCGTCCTGAACGGCCCAAGATGGTGCTGATCGCCGATATCGCCAGCGACGACGAAAACGACGTGGGCGCAGCTGCATCGCACATCGTGCGCCTCGCCAACGCCCGCGGCGGCGAAGGCTTCATCGCCGTCTCGGCCGAAGCCCGCAAGAAATTCTGGCTGGACCGCGCCCGCACCGCCGCCATCGCCGCCCACACCAACGCCTTCAAGATCAACGAAGACGTGGTGATTCCGCTGGAGCGCCTGGGCGACTACTCGGACGGTATCGAGCGCATCAACATCGAGCTGTCGATCAAGAACAAGCTCAAGCTGCTGGACGCGCTTGAAGAATTCCTCAAGGGCGAACTGCCCCTGGTGGAAGACGAAGACACACAAACCGAGCCGGAAATGGTCGCCGCCAAGCGTGAGCAGGCCGGAGCGCTCATCGCCGAGACGCGAACCCGCTGGAACAAGATTCTGCAAAATCTCGACTCGCCGCTCCACGTCATGGAAGCGGCCGCCGAGGAAATCCTGGCGCGTTCGGGCCTGCCAGCAATCGCCAATATCTTCCGCGCCGTGCAGGACCATCACCTGCGCGTCTCCTGGAAGCGAGAAGTGCGCAAGGTGCTGCATCAGATTTTCGCCGGTCGCGCCTACGGGAAGATTCTCGAGCGCTGCGACGAAATCCATAAAACCGTGCTGAAAAGCCGCGTCTTCGTGGCATTGCACATGCACGCCGGCGACGGCAACGTGCACACCAACATCCCGGTCAATTCCGATGACTACGGCATGCTGCAAGAGGCCAACAACGCCGTGGCCCGTATCATGCAGCTGGCAACGGACCTGGGCGGCGTGATTTCGGGCGAGCACGGTATCGGCATCACCAAGCTGGAATTCCTCGACGAAAAGACCATCAACACCTTTGCCGAGTACAAGCAGAAGGTCGACCCGAATGGCCATTTCAACAAGGGCAAGCTGATGCACGGCGCAGACCTGCGCAATGCCTACACGCCAAGCTTCGGGTTGCTCGAGCAAGAATCCATCATCATGGAGCAGTCGGAAATCGGCGGTATCGCCGACTCCATCAAGGACTGCCTGCGCTGCGGCAAGTGCAAGCCGGTGTGTACCACCCATGTCCCGCGCGCCAACTTGCTCTACTCGCCGCGCAACAAGATCTTGGCCACCAGCCTGCTGATCGAGGCTTTCCTGTACGAGGAACAGACGCGTCGCGGGGTCTCGTTGCAACACTTCGACGAGTTCAACGACGTGGCGGACCATTGCACCGTCTGCCACCGCTGCGTGAACCCCTGCCCGGTGGACATCGACTTCGGCGACGTTTCCATCGCCATGCGCAATTTCCTGCGCAAGCAAGGCAAGAAGAACTTCAATCCGGGTACCTCGGCGTCGATGTTCTTCCTCAACGCCAAGGACCCGGCCACAGTCAAGCTGGTTCGCGCCGGCATGATCAAGTTCGGCTATGCCGCACAGCGCCTGGCGCACCAAACCGCTAAAAAGCTCGGCGTCATCGGCGGGTTCAAGCGCAAGCCG
>NZ_BDOQ01000018.1 GCF_003112435.1 Novimethylophilus kurashikiensis | reverse complement strand
GCCGCCCGCCACGGTAGGCAAGCCGCCGATCCGCGAGCAAGTGGTTCACTTCCTCAACCGCCCCATGCCCAAGGGCTTGCCGACCAAGACCTCGCGCGCCATGATGGGCCTGGAAGACCCGACCATGGTGCCGGTGATCCGCAATCCGCAGAAGGCGGGGGACGACGCCGATGCAGTGTTCTACTTCCCCGGCTGCGGCTCGGAGCGCTTGTTCTCGCAAGTGGGGCTCGCTACCCAGGCGCTGCTGTATGAAGTTGGCGCGATCACCGTGCTGCCGCCCGGCTACTTGTGCTGCGGCTATCCGCAGACTTCGGCGGGCAACCACGACAAGGGCCAGCAGATCACGGCAGAGAATCGCGTGCTGTTCCATCGCGTCGCCAACACGCTGAATTACCTCGACATCAAGACCGTGGTGGTCTCCTGCGGCACTTGCATGGACCAACTCCTCAAGTACGAATTCGAGAAAATTTTCCCAGGCTGCCGCTTGCTGGACATCCACGAATACCTGATGGAGAAGAACCTCAAGCTGGAAGGCGTCACCGGCACGCGCTACATGTACCACGAGCCTTGCCACACACCGATGAAAACCTATGAGGGTATCAAGGTCGCCAATCAGCTCATGGGCACCCAGGTGCAGTTGAACGACCGCTGCTGCGGTGAATCAGGCACCTTTGCCGTGGCACGACCGGACATCGCCACCCAGGTGAAGATGCGCAAGCAGGAAGAACTGGAGCGCGGCGTTGCCAAACTGGGCGCTGCACCTGGCGAACAGGTGAAAATTCTGACCTCCTGCCCGTCCTGCTTGCAAGGGCTGGATCGCTACACCGAAGACACCGGTGTGGATGCGGACTACATCGTCGTGGAGATGGCCAAGCACCTGCTTGGACCGGACTGGATGAAGGATTATGTCGCCAAGGCAAACAACGGCGGGATCGAAAAAGTCCTGCTGTAAAAAAAGGTCGTAACCTACAAAAAAGCCCGGTTGACGAATCAACCGGGCTTTTTTATCATTTTTATCACTAATGCACTGGCATCAGTTCGCCAGGAATGTCGGCGAGACGGTATTTTCCGGCCTTGACCGCTTCGGCCAAGTCCGCCAGATTCTGCCCGTTAAGCATGTCGACGATCTGCGATTTGATGGGCAAGAACTTGTTGTGCATGGGGCATGCGGTTTCGTCGCTGCATTGCTTGAGTCCAAGCACGCAGTGGGTAGTGAAATCCTGGCCTTCGGTAATCAGCAGTACGCGCATGAGATCGATTTTTTCCGCGTTCTCGCGCAGGCAGAAACCGCCCAGCCGGCCGCGGAAAGACGTCAGGACGCCACCCTTGCACAACATCTGCATGATCTTGGCCAAATATGCAGAAGGCACGCCCAACTGCTCCGCCACTTCGCGGCTGAGGATGGGGTTGCCTTCGCCTTTCAAGGCAATGTAGATAAGGGCCTGGATGGCATACTGGCTAGTACGTGAAATCAGCATTCGTCATTCCCGGATATAGAAGTCTCAATTATTGATTTTATATGCATTGTAAATAATATGCACACACTTTATTCCTTAGCACTGTCGAACGCCGACTTTGCGTTATAATTCGCCAACTTACCACCTCTAAATCCGCAATATCTTCAATGATTCGTAAACTTCTGCAACGCGTATTCAAGCCCAAACACAAAAAATCGGGCACCCCTGCCACCGTTCAGAAATTTCATCGCCGCACCCACGGCATCGACAAGCACAAACTCAGCACCGCAGCGCTTAAGACGGTAGAAGGCTTGCAGAAGGCCGGCTATTCAGCGTTCGTGGTGGGCGGCGCCGTGCGCGACCTCATGCTTGGAAAAACGCCCAAGGATTTCGACGTCGCTACCGACGCTACGCCGGAACAGGTACGCCAGCTGTTCCGCCGCTCGCGCATCATCGGGCGCCGATTCCGCATCGTGCACGTCATGTTCGGCAACGAGACCATTGAGGTGACAACCTTCCGTGGCAGCCACCTGGGCGGAGGTGAAGATGGCGAGGTCGATGCACAAGTCGCAGAAAGCGGCCGCATCCTGCGCGACAACGTGTTCGGTACCCAGCAGGAAGACGCCGAGCGGCGCGACTTCACCATCAACGCGCTGTACTACGACCCGACCACCGAAGAAGTGTTCGATTACCACGACGGCGTGCCCGATATCCAGGCGCGTGTGCTGCGCATCATCGGCGACCCGGAAACCCGCTACCGTGAAGACCCGGTGCGCATGCTGCGTGCAGTACGTCTTTCCGCCAAGCTGGGCATGAAGCTCGATCCCGCGACGGAGCATCCTATCCCCCGCCTCGCCGAGCTACTGCACGACGTACCGCCCTCTCGCCTGTTCGAGGAAATGCTCAAGCTTTTCCTCTCCGGCCACGCCATGGAAAGTGCCAACGCCCTACGCAAGCACGGCCTGCATCACGGTCTGTTGCCGCTGCTCGACGTGGTACTGGAACAACCCATGGGCGAACGCTTCATCACCGGCGCGCTGCAAAACACCGACGAGCGCGTGCAGCAAGACAAACCGGTCTCGCCGGCGTTCCTGTTCGCAACGCTGCTTTGGCACGAGGTGCTCACGCTGTGGCAGAAATACCAGGCTGCAGGCGACAAGCCGATCCCCGCCCTGCACGCTGCCATGCACGAGGTTTCTGACATTCAGGCCGGCAAATTGTCGATCCCCAAGCGTTATTCGGTCACCATGAAGGAAATCTGGGGCTTGCAACCGCGCTTCGAGCAGCGCTCCGGCCAGCGCCCTTTCCGTATGCTTGAAAACGAGCGCTATCGCGCCGGTTACGATTTCCTGCTGCTGCGCTGCGAATCAGGCGAAATGCCGATGGAACTCGCCGAGTGGTGGGACACGTTCGCCCATGCCGATACAGAAACCCGCAACCGCATGCTGCAACCGGACACGGCGCCCAAGAAGCGTCGCCGCCGCCGCAAGCCGGCCTCGGCGAAAGCGGCCCCCAGTGCGGAGTAATTCGGCCCGGGTTCGCCCGGTCCGGTATCATCATCGTTGATCGTCAGCAGCTGGCTGACACCTGATTCAAATCGTTAGGCCCACCATGCTTCATCGTGCTTACATCGCGCTCGGCAGCAACCTACAAAATCCGACAGCTCAAGTCTCAAAGGCTTTCGAAGCCTTGAATACCTTGCCCGAAACGCGCGTCGTGCGCACTTCATCGCTGTATCGAACCGCCCCGGTAGGCTACGACAACCAACCGGATTTCATCAATGCTGCAGCCGAAGTCGAGACCGAGCTACCAGCCTTGGACTTGCTTCGCGCGTTACTGGCGCTGGAAGCGAGTTTCGGTCGCGAGCGGCCTTTCCCCAATGCGCCGCGGGTTCTTGACCTCGATCTTTTGCTTTATGATGATCTCGAGATGCAAACCCCGGAACTGACCCTGCCCCACCCTAGAATGCACGAACGCGGCTTCGTGCTGTTCCCGCTTGCGGAGATCGCGCCTGAAATCGCGATCCCCGGGCAAGGCCAGATGGCTACCTTGTTGCCTGCTTGCGCCGATCAGGGCGTGGAAAAACTGAGCGCCGCATGAGCATTACCCAAAAATACCCCTACATCGTCATCGAAGGCCCCATCGGCAGCGGCAAAACCACATTGGCGCGCAAACTTGCCGACCATTTCTCGGCCCAGCTGCTACTGGAAAACGCAGGTGCTAACCCCTTCCTGCCCAAGTTCTACGAAGATCCTTCGCGCCACGCACTGGCGACGCAATTGTTTTTCCTGTTCCAACGCGCAGAGCAATTGCAGGGGCTGGAACAGCCCGACCTGTTCGGCACGCCTGTGATCGCCGATTTTTTCCTCGATAAAGATCCACTATTCGCTCGCCTGACGCTGAACGATACCGAATTCAACCTGTATCGCACCATCTACAACCACTTGCAGCCGCAAACCCGTACGCCGGACTTGGTGCTATACCTGCAAGCCCCGGTGGAAACCATGATGGAGCGCATCTACAAACGCGCCATCCACTACGAGCAGCACATCGGCCGCGACTATCTGGAGCGCCTCGCCGCTACGTATAGCGAGTTTTTCCACCAGTACGATGCCTCACCGCTGCTCATCGTCAACAACGAACATCTCGACGTCTCGACCAGCGAGGATGCGTTCAACCTGCTGCTGGAACGCATCGACAGCCTGCGCGGGCAGCGCGAGTATTTCAACCCCAACCTGGAATGACACAGTCCCGAATCAACGCCTTGACGGCAAGCGGCGAAAAAATCGCCATGCTGACCTGCTACGACGCCAGCTTTGCCACCCTGATGGAACAAGCAGACGTAGATGTGCTGCTGGTCGGCGATTCGCTCGGCATGGTGCTGCAAGGCAGCAACGATACGCTCGACGTCAGCATGCAGGATATGGAGTACCACACGCGCTGCGTCGCCAACGGTGCAGACCACACGCCCATCATCGCAGACATGCCCTACGGTAGCGATCAAGACCCTTTGCATGCACTGCCCAACGCCCACCGACTCATGGCCGCAGGTGCCCATATGGTGAAGCTGGAGGGGGCCAAGTTCGATGTAGTCGAGTGCCTGGTGGCAAATGGCATTCCCGTATGCGGCCACCTCGGGTTTACGCCGCAATCCGTGCACGAGCTGGGCGGCTACAAGGTGCAAGGTCGCGATGAAGCCAGTGCAAGCCAGATGTTGAAAGACGCTCTGGCCTTGCAGCAGGCAGGCGCTTCCATGCTCGTTCTGGAAATGGTGCCGGCCGAGCTCGCCAAGACGTTGACCGAGGCATTAAGCATTCCCACCATCGGCATCGGTGCCGGGCCGCACTGCGACGGACAAGTGCTGGTGGTGCAAGACATGCTGGGCATTTATCCCGGCAAGACGCCGCGCTTTGCGCGTAATTTCCTGGATGGCGCAGATAGCGTGCAATCCGCGCTGCGCCATTACGTTCAAGCCGTCAAGGACGGCAGTTTCCCTACCGCAACACATTCATTCTGATGGACATCATCGCCCGCATTCCGGAACTGCGCGCCCGGCTGCAAGCCGAGCGCAACATCGCCTTCGTGCCCACCATGGGCAACTTGCACGAAGGCCATATCTCGCTCATGAAACAGGCGCAAGAGCGCGGCGATTGCGTCGTCGCCAGTATTTTCGTCAACCCACTGCAATTCGGGCCGAATGAAGACCTGGCGAACTACCCCCGCACCCTGGCGCAGGATTGCGAAAGGCTTGTAGCGGCAGGTGTGGACGTCGTATTCACCCCGACCGAGGCCGACCTCTATCCGCAAACGCAGACTGTTATTGTCAAGGCGCCGCCGATTGCGAACGAACTGTGCGGTGCGCATCGCCCGGGGCATTTCGACGGCGTGACAACCGTGGTGCTCAAGCTGTTCAATATCGTGCAGCCGCAGACAGCGCTATTCGGCAAGAAGGATTTCCAGCAGCTGTTTATCCTGCGCGAGATGGTGAAACAGCTGGATTTACCCATCACCGTCATTCCCGGCGAAACAGTGCGCGAACAGGACGGCCTGGCGATGAGCTCGCGCAACGGCTATTTGAAGCCGGAACAACGCGTAGAGGCACCGCGGCTCTACGGCGCCCTCAAGCAGGTCGTGAAAGCGATTCAGGACGGCCGCCGCGATTTCTCCGCCATCGAGGAACAGACGCGGCAATATCTCACCATGATGGGCTGGATCGTCGACTACGTGGAGATTCGCAGTGCGGAGACGCTAGGCAAGGCGCAGGCCGGGGATCAGAATATGGTCGTACTGGCGGCAGCCAAGCTCGGAAAAACGCGACTCATCGACAATGTCGAGTTTTGCGTCGAGCCCGGCATCCGATTATAATGTCCGTCCTTTTGAATCAAGCGGATAGCTGATATGCAAAGAACCATGCTCAAATCCAAGCTGCATCGGGTGCACGTAACGCACTCCGAACTCGGCTATGAGGGTTCCTGCGCGATCGATGAAGACTTGCTGGATGCCGCAGACATCAAGGAATACCAGCAGATCGAGATTTACAACGTCAACAACGGCGAGCGCTTTACGACGTATGCAATTCGCGCCCAGCGCAATTCCGGCATTATCTCGGTCAACGGTGCAGCCGCCCGCAAGGCCATGCCCGGCGACATCCTCATCATCGCCACCTACGCCGTCTACAACGAGTTGGAACTGGAGAAGTTCAAGCCCGACCTGGTATACGTCGACGCCATGAATCGCATCAAGGACAAGCGCCGGGAAATTCCGGTACAAGCTGCTTAAGCACTAGCAAGAACAATAAACAGCACAATAAAAAACGGCAGCCTTGGCTGCCGTTTTTTATTGCTGTAATCCTGCTTAGACGCTGAACTTGGACACCAGCGTATTGAGGCTCTCTGCCTTCTCGCTCAGGCTCTTGGACATGCCGTAGAAGGCATTGGCCTCTTCCGCGTTCTTCTGCGACAGACCTTCGATATAAGTAACAGCCTCGGTGATACCACCTGCGGAGCTTTCCTGCTGCGCTGTCAGGGTCGCAATGGTATCGGACATACCGACGATAGTTTCCACGGATGTCAGGATGCCATGCAGTGCTGCATCGGCCGATTTGGCGTTGCCGGCAGCAGTAGCGGCTTCGGTCTGTTTTTCGCGCACCGTACGCGAAACCTGCTGCGCCTTGGTTTGCAGACTGGTGATGATCTGGTTGATCTCTTCGGTGGACTTGCCGGTACGCTGCGAAAGATTACGCACTTCGTCAGCCACCACGGCAAATCCGCGGCCTGCCTCGCCGGCCCGCGCTGCTTCAATCGCGGCATTCAGCGCCAGCAAGTTGGTCTGCTCGGAAATATCGCGGATGACTTGCATCACCGTGCTGATCTTGTTGATTTCTTCCTGCAAGCCGCCAATGGATTCGGCAATACCTTGCACATCGCTCGAGATATGCTCCAGCGCATGGATCGTATCGCCCACCACTTCGCTACCGTTGACGGCTGCGGTGTTGGCCTCGCGTGCCGAAGCAGCAACCTGGCTGGCATGCTGGGAGACTTCCTTGATCTGCTCGGCCAGGTGCAAGATGCTGTCGGCGATCTGGTGGGTATGCTCGCCCTGGCTGGCGATGGCTTCCTTGGTACGGGAAGAAATGCCGCTCATCTCGGTCGCGGCAGTATTGAGCTCACCGGCAGTGTCTCGCACGGTCTGGATCAGCTTGGCGGTTCCCTTGCGGGCGCTGTCGTATTCGTAACCCATCCAGGCGAAGTCATCCTTGCCATTTAAGCCGAATTTCTTGGAAAGATTGCCGGCTGCCATGGTTTGCAAGGCACCGACGATTGCTTCGGCGCGTCGTGCCGTACGGAATCCGAGGTACATGGCCGTGGCAATGTTGAGCACCAGGAAGGCGGCGACCACCTCGATGGCATGTACGAAATAGCTGACTACCAGTGCGACAGTGACAAGAAGAGAAAGTACCAGAAACTGTTTTCGCAGATTCAGGTTCTGTACAAGGGATTCCAATAATGAGTTCATGACGCTGCCGCTCCTCGTGTTTAATTGTTTCGATTGAAGGGCAAAGAACACAGGCGACCCGAGGCTAGGGGTCTTTTCCGCTCGGCAATCCCGCTATCCACTAAGTTCGGACCGGTAATTTTGCGTCCCTGCCTTACGACAGGTTTGCCCTTTTCAATACGATTGTTGATTTTTTCAAATTATCGAAGCGAATGCCTATTCCAGTCAAGAAATCCCGATAACTCAGTCGCTTAATTTCTTCGGAATTATCTGACTTTAAGGTTCACTTCGCGCCAATCCGGGACCGCTTGATGTAAGTGAATACCCAAGCACTCCGCAGGCAAACGCTGCTGCAAGCTTTCGAGGTTTTCTTCAAACGCCAGCATGTCCGGATCGACCTGATTGGCGATCCATCCAGCCAGTTGCAGCCCTCGTGCCGCAATGGCCTCCGCCGTCAGCAAGGCATGGTTCAAGCAACCCAACCGCATGCCGACCACCAGGATGACGGGCAGCCCAAGCGCAACTGCCAGATCGGCCGTATCCTGCGTCGCATTGAGCGGTACGCGAAAACCGCCCACGCCTTCGACCACGACGATGTCGGCTTGCTGCATCAAGGCTTTAAAGCCTTGCAGGATCGGATCAAGCGCAATTTCGACACCGACCTGGGCTGCGGCAATATGTGGTGCCAACGGCGGCTCGAAGGCATAAGGATTAACCGTTTGCAGCGGCGCCCCCACGTTCCCCGCAGCCTGCAATTGCTCGACATCCTCCGATAGCCAAGCGCCGTCGACTTCGCGGCATCCGGCAGACACAGGCTTCATGCCGACAGCGCGGTATCCCTGCTGCGTAAAATGATGCAGCAAGGCACACGACATGAAAGTCTTGCCGACGCCGGTATCCGTTCCGGTGATGAAAAAACCCTGTTTCATTTGCGTGGGAATATTCTGATGGGTTGTCCCCCATCGTTCGTCTTCGATTGCGCCTTCCAGGCATGTCCGTAGACCACTTCATACGTCGCCGGCAGCTTGCCGTCCAGGCGGAAACGCTCGTAATTCTCGGCCAATTTCCGCAGGAAAGACTTTCCCTCGAGCCCGCGGCGCCGTCCTTCGGTCGCATTGTGCGCGCCGATGGCCTTGAGATCGCGCATGAGGGCCTTCACATCATCGTACGTCAACGTTATGCGCTCCATGTCCATCACTGGGTCGGCAAATCCGGCGCGCACCAGCGCATCGCCGATATCATGCATGTCCAGGAAGCGGCTAACGTGGGGATGCTCTTCATCGCCCGCCGAGGCGGCGCGCAATTCCATCAAGGTATCCGGGCCAAAGGTGCTGAACATCAGCAAGCCATCTGGCCGCATCACGCGATGGAACTCGCCGAAAGTCAGGTCGAGATCGTTGCACCATTGGATGGCAAGATTGGACCAGACCAGATCGACACTATTCGCTGCCAGCGGCAAGGCTTCAATGTCGCCGCAGATGTAACCCTGGCGCCGCTTCCACGGCAATCGCTCCATCCAGCCACGGCGGCTCGCCGCCATCGCCAGCATTTGCGGCGCGATATCGAGGGCCAGGAGCTGAGATTGTGGATAGCGTTCAGCGAGGCGCTGGATTCCCCAGCCGGTACCGCAACCCGCGTCCAAAGCCCTTCCGGGCGACAGTTTCACGAGATCGAGGCGCGAGAACATGCGCTCGAACACTTCGCGCTGCATGACGGCCGCAGCGTCGTAACTCTGCGCCGCGCGGCTGAACGAACGGCGCAGGTAACGCTTATCGATCTGGTATGCGTCAGTCACCGAGCCCGTCCTTCAATTGGCCGACGAACCAGCTGGGATGCGACAGGAAAGGCGCATGAGAAGCGCCTTTGCAGATTTCCACGCGCACGCCTTGCGGCCCCTGTTCGGCCATCCACTGCGCGGCGGCTACCGGCGCCAGCTTGTCGTAATCGCCGTGCAGCACCAGTGTCGGCGTATTAAGTTGCGCGACTTCCTGACGGAGGTCGCTTTGTAACAGCAGGTCGAGGCCGGCCTGCAAGGTTTCCGGGCTACCGCCCGGACGTTCGAAAAAGCGTTCTCGCAATTGGCGAATCGTGTCCTTGGCCGCATCTCCGCCATGTGCTTGCAAGGCGAGAAAGCGGGACAGCGTACCGCGATAGTCCGCACCGACTTGCGCAGCAAATTGGCGAAAGACTTCGGGCTCGATGCCGTTGTCCCAATCCTCACCACTCACAAAACGCGGCGTCGCCCCGACCAATACCAATTGCCGCACCTGCTGGGGCAAGCGCTTTGCCCATTGCATCGCCACCAAACCGCCCAATGACCAGCCGCAAACGATGGCACTTGCGGGCACTGCTTCGGCAATACGGTCTACCAGCGCATCCAGCGTGTAGGGTTCGCAAGGCTCGCTCAAGCCCAACCCCGGCAAATCGACGATGTGCAGGCGAAAAGCTTGAGTTAGCTCCGGTACCACCGGCGACCACACGCCACCGTGCATGCCCCAGCCATGAAGCAGGACGAGGTCGGGACCTTGCCCGACAGTTTCTACATGGAGCCGGCTCATGCGCCTACCGACTCCCGCTCCAACGCCGAAATTTCCGCGGCCAGCTGCTGCACGTCTTCGACCGTATGGGCGGCAGAAAGAGAAATACGCAGACGAGCCGTGCCCTTGGGCACGGTGGGTGGGCGGATGGCGGGCACCAGCAGGCCGCGTTCCAACAAGCGCTCGCTGACGCGCAGCGCCTCGTGGTTGTCGCCGATGATGAGGGGCTGGATGGCCGTATCGGAAGGGGCGAGCTGCCAGCGTTGCAGGACGAGGCTGCGCTTGAGCGTTTGCACCAGGGTTTGCAAATGCGTACGCCGCCACGCTTCGGCCTCGATCACCTCCAGGCTCGCCAACAGTGCGCCGGCCAGCATCGGCGGGGAGGCTGTGGTGTAGACGTAGGTACGGGCATTCTGGATGAGGGTCTTGATCACCTCCGGCTGCGCCGCCACGAACGCCCCGGAAACTCCGGCCGCCTTGCCCAGCGTCGCCATGTAGACAATACGGGGGCTGGCAATACCGGCATGGGAAAGAATGCCCTGCCCTTTGTCGCCCAGCACGCCGAAGCCGTGGGCGTCGTCCAGCATCAGCCAAGAGTCGTAGCGCTCGCACAATTCCAGCAGGGCTTGCACCGGGGCGATATCGCCATCCATGCTGAATACTGCATCAGCGATTACCAGTTTGTTTTTGGCTTTCGAGGCCGCCAGCAGTTTTTCCAAAACTGCGACATCGTTATGCGGAAACCGCGTCATCTCGGCCCGCGACAGCAGGACCGCATCGTTGAGCGAGGCATGGTTGAGACGATCGGCGAACACTTCGTCGCCGCGGCCGACCAACGACGTCACGGCGCCAAGATTCGCCATGTAGCCGGTAGTGAACAGCAAGGCCTGCGGCAAGCCGACAAAGTTGGCGAGTGCCTTTTCAAGCGAGTCGTGCAAGGCATGATGCCCGGTAATGAGATGCGAAGCCCCACTGCCGATACCCGCTTTGTCGGCGGCAGATTTGGCGGCCTCGATCAAGGCCGGATGATTGGCGAGGCCGAGGTAATCGTTGCTGCAATACGAGACCACTTCACGGCCGTCCACCAGGATACGTGCCCCCTGCGGCGATTCCAGCACGCGACGACGACGCAACAGGCCGGCCGCTTCGCGCTCGGTCAGGGCATCGGTCAGTTGGCTCAGCAGGAAGGATGTCACGGGAGGAATCAAGGGCTGACGGCCTTTGCAGGCCGCCAGCGTATCGGATTTAAGCGGGATGAATGCCGAGCTTGTCGAACAGCTTCTGGTCGGCCTCGGTGTCGGGATTGCCAGTAGTCAGCAGTTTTTCGCCGTAGAAAATCGAATTGGCGCCGGCGATGAAACACAAGGCTTGCATGGCATCCGTCATCTGGCTACGGCCCGCCGACAAACGCACGTAGGACGTCGGCATGGTGATGCGGGCTGCGGCAATGGTCCGCACGAACTCGATCTCGTCCAGCGGCTCGGTGCCGCACAGCGGCGTACCTTCGACCTGCGTAAGCAGGTTGATGGGCACGGATTCAGGCGGCGTATCCATATTGGCAAGCTGGGCCAGCAGGCCGGCACGCTGAGTACGCGACTCGCCCATGCCAATGATGCCGCCGCAGCAGACGTTCATGCCGGCGTCGCGTACTTGCTCCAGCGTGTCCAGACGGTCTTCGTAGGTACGGGTGGAAATCACCTCGCCGTAGAATTCCGGCGCGGTATCCAGGTTATGGTTGTAGTAGTCGAGGCCCGCATCCTTCAACTGCTCGGCCTGGCCTTCCTTCAACATGCCCAGCGTGGCACAGGTTTCCAGCCCCAGCGCCTTCACTTCGGCGATCATCTTGAGCACGGGCTCGAGGTCTTTTTGCTTGGGACCGCGCCAGGCGGCACCCATGCAGAAGCGGCTGGCGCCTTTTTCCTTGGCGGCGCGCGCGGCGGCGACCACAGCATCCACTTCCATCAGCGATTCGTTCTCCACGCCGGTGTGGTAACGCGCCGATTGCGGGCAGTAGCCGCAATCTTCGGAACAGCCGCCGGTCTTGATCGACAGCAGCGTGCTCACCTGCACGGCATTGGGATCGAAATGCTGACGATGCACGGTTTGCGCACGATGGATGAGATCGGCGAACGGCAGTTCGAACAGTTCGGCGATTTCAGCGACGCGCCACTTCTTGCGCTCGCCGGTTGCAGCCACGGCCAAATCCGCGACGTTATTCATGTTCGGTCTCCACAGTCATGTCTTTCCAGGGCTCCTGGCGAGCGCGCTTGATGTCGCGCAAGCCCAAGGGCACCACTACGATCAGCGCAACCACCCACACCAGCACCCAGAACATGGGCAGATGCAACGGGCCCAGATGGATGCCTCCGGGCACCCACTTGGTCATGATGCCGCTGAAATTCAATACCACCACCAACGCGCCGACCAACCCGTAAAAACGGTATCCACCCGGATAGAGGAACTCGCGAACCCGCATGTTGGGATGATGCGCAATCGAGGCATGCACGAAGATGGAAGCAGCCACCCACAGCAAGGTCGGCACCACCAGGGGCATCAGGATAATGGAAGCGCAGGCAAAGATATTGAAGAGCTGAGCGTCGCGCCGTTGCTGGTCGGCGGTGATGGTTTTCACTGGCATAATGGATGCTCTGGCGAAAAAAGAAGGCATTATAGTCTGTCAACTCATGCGCCGGCAATTAATTGACATCTGCACAAAAATAACTCAAAACATGCTGCCGCAGCGATGTCTGTTATGCGGTATGGCCTGCGGTTCGCGTTGGATTTGTGTCGGTTGCGAGGAGGATTTGCCAAGGCATCCTCATGCGCATTGCCCGGTTTGCGCCCTGCCCACACCGCTCGGGGAAACTTGCGGGGAATGCCTTAAACATCCGCAGCACTTCGATGCTACCCATGCGGCATTCGCTTACGCCTTTCCCGCCGACGCTTTGTTGCGCGCGCTCAAATATCAGAGCCGCCTCGCCATCGCCGAGTGGGCTGCACTCCACATCGAGCTATCCGGCACCCGCCCGGATTACCTCATCCCCATGCCGTTGCATGTTAATCGACTGAAGACACGCGGCTTTAATCAAGCCATGGAAATCGCACGGGCCCTTTCCCGGCGCTACAGCATCCCGCTGCTGCATGAAGCGGTGGAACGAGTCCGCGAAACCGAACCCCAAGCCGGATTGCCGCGCGCCGAACGCACTCGCAATATGCGCAATGCCTTTGCTTGCCGGGAAGGATTCTCCGGCAAGCACGTGGCCATTGTGGATGACGTTATGACCAGCGGCGCCAGCCTGAACGAATTGGCGCGGATGCTGAAAAAAGCGGGTGCAATGCGCGTGGAGTGCCTGGTGGCGGCGAGAACGCTGCGCGATTGAGGTTACGGCCGGGCGCCTTTTTCCTCGAGCAATTGGACGATATGCTCATGCCCGGCTTTTTTAGCCAGTGCCAGTGCGCTTTCTCCGGCTCGAGTCCGGGCGGAAATATCAGCGCCGCGCTCGATGAGGATTTCGGCGATGCCCACGGTACCGCCGGAAAGCGACAACAGCAGCGGCGTCCAGCCCAGGCGATCACGGACGTTGATGTCCGCCCCCTTGTGAATCAGCCGCTCGGCAATGGCCTTATAGCCGTAGGTCGGTTTGCCGCAAGCCAGCAACAACGGCGTAAAACCCATCTTGTCGCGGGCGTTGGGGTCTGCACCGGCCGCCAACAGAATCCTGGCGACCACGGTAAAGCCTTTTTTCAACGCCACGATAATAACAGGCGTGCCTTGCTCGTCCTCGACGTGCACACTCATCCCGCCTCGCACGAAAAGATCGACGACTTCCTGCTCGCCGCGCTGGATAGCCTTGAGGAACTCTGCCTCGTTGAAGGTAACACCTCGGGTTTTGAGTACTTCGACGGCTTCCTGCGAAGTTTCGGCCTGACGCAAGCGCTCGGATTCGCGAAAATCGCGCAGGCGCAGGATATCGTTCAGGACGTCGGCCGGAAACCCTTTGCGGCCGCCGCGGTTATCAATAATGAGATCGGTGAAATAGGCATCGATTTCTTTCGTATCCCAAAGCTCGTCGATCTTCCTGAGGATACGCTCGTATTGCGCTTCCAGGGCGAAGGGATAGTCGTCGCCAAGGCATTCGAACAGGGGATATTTCATCGCTGTCATAATTTCTCGTTATGAGTGTTGTGCGTGGATTTTGCGCAGCATGGAAACGCCTCTAGCATCGCGCTTGCCGAGCGATTTTGCAAGACAGACGAGATCTTCACTACTGCAATTTCCGCGAAACCCGATTCAAGCTAAAGGGTTCACGCTAGAATGCCGTGCTCCGTCGCTGATGATCAAGCGATCATCCAAGACGCGGCCATTGTTGAGTAACCCTCCCTGAAAAACAAGCTTTCCATGTTCAACATCGTCCTCTACCAACCCGAGATTCCGCCCAACACTGGCAATATCATCCGGCTTTGCGCCAACACGGGAACGGCCCTGCATCTGGTCAAGCCACTCGGCTTCGACCTAGACGACAAGCAACTGAAACGCGCAGGACTGGATTATCACGAATACGCCACGCTGAAGGTCCATGAGACGTGGGAAGATTGCCTTGAGACTTTTGCTGGAAAGCGCATGTTCGCGCTCACGACCAAGGCTTCGATGCCTTATACCGATATCCAATTCCAGCCCGACGACGTGTTTGTATTCGGGCCGGAAACGCGGGGACTACCTGAGGAAATTCGAGCACAGTTTGCGCCGGAACGACGCTTGCGCTTGCCCATGCTGCCGGAAAGCCGCAGCCTCAATCTATCGAACAGCGCAGCGGTGCTGGTCTACGAGGCGTGGCGGCAGAACGGGTTCGGCGGTAACCGGTAGACATTGCAGCCGCCGGGACTTCCGGCAGCCGCAAAGAGAATCAATAGACTTCGGCTTTTTGCTCGCGGTTGAGCAGGTTTTCCACGGCATCGCGCGGCGACAGTCCCGTGGAGAGCACTTGATGCACCTGGTAGGTGATCGGCATCTCGATGCCCATATTCTGGGCTCGATTACAGACTTCACGGGCCGTGTAGACGCCTTCGGCCACGTGCCCCAATCCACCGAGAATCTGCTCCAGCGTTTCGCCCTTGGCGAGACGCAGGCCCACCTGGCGGTTGCGGGATAAATCGCCGGTACAGGTCAGTATTAAATCCCCGGCCCCCGCCAAGCCCATCAAGGTTTCTGCTCGTGCCCCCAGCGCCAGGCCGAAGCGGGTGATCTCTGCCAAGCCGCGGGTGATCAACGCAGCACGCGCGTTATTGCCGAAGCCCATGCCGTCGCAAATCCCCGCCGCGATGGCGATCACGTTTTTCAACGCACCGCCGACCGAGACACCGATGACGTCGGTGCTGCTGTAGACGCGCAAATGGTTGCCGTGCAGAGCAGCGGCTGCATTACTGGCGAATTCGGCATTCGATGAAGCCAGGGTGATGGCGGTTGGCAGGCCTGCTGCCAGTTCCTTGGCAAAGCTAGGACCGGACAGCGGACCCCAGGCATGATCAGGAGGAAGCTCTTCGGCGGCCACTTCATACAGCAACTTTGCACTGGAAGCCTCCAGGCCCTTGCAAGCCCAAGCCACCGGCGCCTTGCTGCCTGATGCCCGAATTTCGCGCAGCATGTTGCGGAGGCCCGAAGTCGGCACGACGGAAAGAATCAAATCGGCTTGCTTCAACGCCGTGTGCAGGTTGCTTTCCAGTTGGAGCTTTTCCGGGAAAACGGCGCCGTCCAGATAGTGGGCATTGGTGCGCGTGCGACGCATTTCTTCCACGTGTTCCGGATTGCGCGCCCACAGGGTCACAGGATGTTGATGCGCGGCATGAATTGCCAAAGAGGTGCCGAACGAACCGGCACCCAGAACGGTGATCTTCATATTCCCCAAACCTGATTAGCCGGTAGATAGCCTGTCAGCCCGTCGCGGTGCTTCACCTTGACCCAGCCGTTAGCTGGCGCCTCGACCAGTTCCAGCGCCACGTCCTTGTCCACCTTGAATACCACGGAAGACGCGGCATCGGCGGTTTCGTGTACATCTGCATGATCAACGGCGACGACGGTTCGCTTGGCTGCGAGATCCTTGCTCTCGATCCAGGCCAGCCCGCCCGTCTTGTCGCGCACCTTGATCCACTCGCCGAGTTCGACGATAACCTCGACAGGATAGAACTGGCTGACGACGAAAAGCTTCTTGCCCTTGGCGGAAGGTGCGTCGTAGAGGACGGCGCGCGGCACGGAAACCGAGCGGTAATCCAGCGCATGGGCCGCTGCCGGCAAGAAGGCCGGCAGCAGGCTTAACGCCAATAGCAAACGCCGGAAAGCGTTAGTGGGTCGTTGCATTCTCAGCAGATTGCTGTTGCAGTTGCTGTGCGTAGAGGGCTTCGAAATTGATCGGGTTGAGCAGCACCGGCGGGAAACCGGCACGCGTTACCAGGTCGGACACGGCCTCGCGAGCATACGGGAACAGGATGTTCGGGCAAGTCACGGCGAGGATCGCGGAGATGTTTTCGTCCGGCACGTTGCGGATGACGAAAATACCGGCTTGCGCCACTTCAACCAGGAATGCGGTCTTGTCCTGCACCTTGGAAGTGACGGTGATAGTGACGACCACTTCGAATACGCCCTGGTCGATCTGGGCGGCCTTGTTTTGCAGTTCGATGCTGACTTCAGGCTGTTCTTTTTGCAGGAAGATTTGCGGGGCATTCGGTGCTTCGAGCGATAAATCCTTCACATAGATTTTCTCGATGCCGAAAACCGGTTGTGCGTCCTGTTGTTGTGCGTCCTGCTGTTGTTCCTCAGCCATGATGGTTTCCTAGAAGTGCCTTGCGGCAGGGTTAAAGTATTGAAAATTCGATGAAGGGGCTATTCTAGCCGGTTCCTACCGGTTTTTGAATTCAAGGGAACGGTGCGGCATTACCCCCATTCCAAAGCAGCTTGTTGAACCCCCTACAGTCCTAGCAAGGCGTCCAACTCCCCGGCCTTATCCAGCGCGTACAAATCGTCGAACCCGCCGACGTGGCGCTCGCCGATATAGATTTGGGGTACGGTACGGCGGCCGGTACGTTCCATCATCTCCACTCGACGCTGGGGCTCTAGGTCCACACGGACCTTGTTGATCTCGGCAACGCCCTTGCTTTTCAACAGGCGCTCCGCGTTAACGCAATACGGGCAAGAGGCAGTTGCATACATCACGATATCCGGCATGATCCAGTCCTTGCTTATCCTTTGATGCTTAATCCCTGGTCGTGGGCAGTTTTGCCGCCTGCCAGGCGGCAAATCCACCGCCCAGGTTGAAGATTTTGGTGAAGCCTTGCTTACGCAACAGTGCGCAAGCCGTCGCAGAGCGCATGCCGGACTGACAATTCACCACAATGGGCTTGTCTTTCCAAGCATTCAGCTCGCCTGCCCGGGATAGCAATTGCCCGAGCGGAATATGCCGGGCTTCTGGAATATGACCGTTGGCGAACTCGGCGTCTTCACGCACGTCCAGAATCATTGCGTGCTCACGGT
This sequence comes from Novimethylophilus kurashikiensis, assembly GCF_003112435.1. Taxonomy (GTDB): domain Bacteria; phylum Pseudomonadota; class Gammaproteobacteria; order Burkholderiales; family Methylophilaceae; genus Novimethylophilus; species Novimethylophilus kurashikiensis. The sequence continues at coordinate 162,022 of NZ_BDOQ01000018.1, read as the reverse complement.
TGGCCAGCATGACGGCCTCGCTAGGCGACACTTCGCCGATACCGAACAGCTGGCGGCGTATCATCGGCCACACCAGCATGGCGCCCGAACCCAGGGCGAGGCCGATAAGCCAGATATTGTTCTTGATAAATTGCATCATGGAGAGTTCCTGCCTGAATTGAAAGCGGCGGGAAGGCCAGCCTGCCCGCCGCATATGAAACTATTGCGCGGATTACTTCCTGTCGCTACAGAACACCTCGCGCAGCAACTCCATCAATTGCAGAGTGCGCGGATCGGCAATGCGGTAGAACACGCGATTTGCATCCTTGCGGGTGCGCAGCACTTCCTTCTCCCGCAGGATGGCGAGATGTTGGGAAATGTTGCTCTGGGTCGTGCCCACCTGCTCGACGATCTCCTGCACGCTCAACTCGCTGGAGCCGAGGATACACATGATCTTGAGGCGTAACGGATGGGACATCGCCTTGAGGGCGAATGCGGCCTGTTCGATATCTTTATCGTGCTGAATGAGCGCGGACTGGTCCATGGTTTGCATTTGAGTACCGAATATCGGGTTGGTTTCCCAACCGACCGAGAGGCCGTGGGAAGGGTCACAGAAGGACGACTAAACGCTGAGTATAATTGAAGAGCCTTGAAATATAATAGAATGGCTTGAAATTTGTGATGCCTCAGCAAGAGAACCCCATTCCATGACGACCTCCCGAGTCACCCCGATTCTGCTTCTTATCCTGGACGGCTTCGGCTACAGCGACGAAGCTGCCGACAATGCCATCGCCGCTGCAAGCACGCCCAACTGGGATGCGCTGTGGAACAACTATCCGCATACGCTCATCAACGCTTCCGAGCATTCGGTCGGCTTACCGGCCGGGCAAATGGGCAACTCCGAGGTAGGCCATCTCAACATCGGCGCCGGACGCGTGATCTACCAGGATTTCGAGCGCATCAACAACGCCATCGAAACCGGAGAGTTTTTTTCCAACCCTTGCTTGACCGAGGCCGTAACGACCGCCAAGGACAACGGCAAGGCCTTGCATATATTCGGGCTGGTATCCGACGGTGGCGTACACAGCCATGAGAGCCACATTCATGCGATGGTGGAGATGGCAGCACGTGCAGGACTGGAACAACTCTACGTGCACGCTTTCCTGGACGGCCGAGATACGCCGCCCAAGAGCGCCGCGCAGTATCTGCAAAACCTTGAAGCTGCCTATGAAAAATCCGGCGTGGGCCGCACCGCTTCCATCGTTGGCCGGTTTTACGCGATGGACCGCGACAAGCGCTGGGAGCGCGTGGAAGCTGCCTATGACCTGGTCGCCTTGGGGGAAGGTGCATTCAGTTATGTTTCTGCCCACGAGGCGCTGGATGCCGCTTATGCCCGCGGCGAATCCGACGAATTCGTCCAGGCAACGACCGTCGGCACGCCGGTCCGGGTCGAGGATGGGGACGTCATCGTCTACATGAATTTCCGTTCCGACCGCGCCCGTGAATTGACCAAGGCTTTCCTCGATACCGGATTCGATGGTTTCCAGCGCAAGCGCCTGCCGGTGCTGGGCGGCTATTACACGCTGACACTCTACGATAAGTCGGAAACCAATGCCCAAGTCGTGTTCCCGCCGCAATCCATCGAGAACAGCTTCGGCGAATATGTGTCCCGACTCGGCCTCAAGCAGCTGCGCATCGCCGAAACCGAAAAATACCCGCACGTCACCTTCTTCTTCAACGGCGGCGAAGAGCGCGTCTACGACGGGGAGGACCGTATTCTGGTGCCCTCGCCAAAAGTGGCCACTTACGATCTCAAGCCCGAGATGAGTGCTTTTGAAGTTACCGACAAACTGGTCGAGGCCATCCTAAGCCGCAAGTACGACGTCATCATTTGCAACTACGCCAATGCAGACATGGTGGGGCATACCGGCATACTCCCCGCGGCCATCCTCGCCATCGAAGCGGTGGATACCTGCGTAGGACGTGCAGTCGAGGCCATGCAAAGCATCGGCGGCGAAACCCTCATCACTGCAGACCACGGCAATGCGGAAGCTATGCACGATCATGCCAACCATCAGCCGCATACGCAGCACACTACCAATCTCGTGCCTTTCCTTTACGTCGGCCGTCCGGCGCATCTTGCCAAAACCGGCGCGCTTTCCGATATCGCGCCGACCATGTTGTCGCTTATGGGGCTGCCGCAACCCAAGGAAATGACGGGGCATGCCTTGGTCGATCTTAAGGCGGCACCGACGGCGGTGAATGCGCAATAGTGCGGCCTGCGCGTTTCATCCCGCCACTGCTGGCGGTGCTCCTGTTTCCAGCTTGGGTGGCTGAGGCTGCCCAGCCCAGCACCCAGGCATCCAAGGAATCCCTGCAAGATATCCAGAGCCGCATCCAGGACCTGAAGCAAGAACTCGACCGTACCGAAGGCGCCCATGCCGACGCCAGCGATGCGCTGAAGAAGAGTGAACAGGCCATCAGCGAAAGCAATCGCAAACTGATGGATCTGGCGCAGCAGGAAAAGGGCAATGCGGCGACGCTGAACGACATCCGCAAGGAAAAGTCCGGGCTGGAATCCACCATAGCTTCCCAGCAAAAACTACTGGGCGAGTTGTTCTACCGCCAGTATCTGAATGGTGATCAGAGTTACCTGCGCGCCCTGCTGCAACAGCGCGACCCCAACCAGATGGCGCGCGACGTAGTTTACCTGGGCTACGTCTCCAGGGCGCGTGCCAACCTGATCGGCGATCTGCGCCACAATCTCACGCATGTCGCCCAGCTGGACGCCCAGACCCAAAGCTCGCTGCAAAAAATTGCCGAGTTGAAAAGCGAGCAGGAAAAAGAACGCCAGGAACTTCAAAAACAGCAAGCCGAACGGCGTCAGCTGCTCCAACATCTTTCGGCCCAGATCAAATCGCAGCGAGGGGAAATTACCAAGCTCCAGCGCGACGAGAAACGGCTGACTCAGTTGATCGAGCGTTTAACTCGCTTGGCTGCCAAACCGCCCAAGAAACCAGCCACCAAAACGCCCTCCAAGCCGGAGCCAACTGAACCTCAAACTGCCCAGCAACGGAACGAAGAGCTGCCTACCCCCTATGCGGGCAACGGGGCCTTTGCTGCAACGCGAGGCAAACTTCGCCTACCGGTCAAAGGCGATATCGCCAATCGCTTCGGCAGTCCGCGCGAAGAAACTGGCATTTCGTGGAAAGGGTTGTTCATCAAGGCGCAAGAAGGTTCCGAGGTGCGAAGCATCGCCAATGGGCGCGTAGTATTCGCCGATTGGCTGCGTGGTTTCGGCAACCTGATCATCGTCGATCACGGCGATGGGTATATGAGCTTGTACGGGAACAACCAGACGCTGCTAAAGAAAGCGGGGGAAGAAGTCACCGCGGGCGATGCTATTGCGGCCGTCGGCAATAGCGGCGGCATTCCACAATCTGGCTTGTATTTCGAAATGCGCTACCAGAGCCGACCTTTTGATCCACTTAGTTGGTGCGCGTTGCGCTAGATCGCCCTCTGCGCTCCAAGATAGGTCGGCTTAGAGTCTAGTCGCCAGCATGGTGGCGACTTCTTCATTGGTTACCTCGACCGGATTGGTTTTCATGCTGTTGCCGCGGCAATTTGCCACGACCTTGGGGATATCATCGCCGCGCATCCCATAAGCGGATAAGCGTGGCAGTTCAAGGGCGGCCGTCCATCGCTCCAATCGCTGTATCAAATCCTGCCGCGCTTCCTCATCGTTCATCTGTGGCTGATTTGCCAGCAAACGACCGACCTCGGCGTACTTGTCTAAAGCTACGCTCTTCGACGATCGCTGTTGCAAGGCATCAATATTCGTTTGCGTGCACACCGCCAGCAAGGTGCCGCAGGCCACACCATGCGGAATCGGAAAATAGGCTCCAAGGGGTGCTGCCAGCCCGTGCACTGACCCCAGCCCTACTTGAGCCAGGGTAATCCCGGACACGAGCGCGGCATAAGCCATTTTTGCTCGCCCTTCCGCAGCGTTCGGCTTGTTATCGATCCATGCGAACAGGCCATCGCGTACCGCCTCGATCCCCGAGAGTGCCAGCGCATCCGTGAACGGATTCGCCTTGAGCGACACATAGGATTCCATTAACTGCGTCAACGCATCCATGCCATTGGCTGCAATCTGGCTCCTGGGGCACGAGACCAGCAGTTGCGGATCAAGCACGGCATAGTGCGGCACCAGATTCTCGTGCCGGAACGATTTCTTGAACCCCTCCGGCCCTTGCACCGACAGCACGGCATTCTTGGTCGCCTCGGAGCCTGTACCAGCGGTCGTCGGGACGGCGATGAACGGCACCGCATTGCCCGGATACGGTAATTCCGGCCCCACGCCTTCGAGGTAATCCATGACGGAATTTTCCACCCGCAGCAGACCGGCAACGGCTTTCGCGGTATCGAGGACGCTACCACCGCCAATCCCAAGCACGACATCGATGCCCGCAGATCGATAGGTTTTTGCCGCAGCATCGACCATTTGAGGCGAAGGCTCCTGCTCGACCTGCAATATCGAGATTTCACATTTCCCATTCTGCAACTCAGCCTGCAATGCCGCCCACTGGCTGGATTGCAAAAATGACCGCGCGCCGGTGACCAGTAATACACGCTTGCCGTACTGCTGCACGAGCTCCGGTATCCGTGTGGCGGTACCTTCACCAAAAATGATGCGGGGTAAACGGGAAATCTCAAAAGCGGGAAAAGTCGTGTGCATGGGTCACTCGATGAAATGGCGTCTTGACACCATATTATCGACGCATCGACTCGATCACAAATCAAGTTACGGAGTGAATCGATATTAAAACCTGGTTCAGCCTGAGTACGCGGGGAATTACAGGAGGGGAAACAGATTGCCAGTGCTAAACGAGAGGGAAACTACTCATTTAAAGCACTGGCCAGCGGTGCATCATTTCTTGTTGTTCTGTTTTTTGTTCTTGACTTGTGGAGGCATATTAACGACCGCAAGCCCTCATGCATATTGGGGATTGGATGAAAATGAGGTGGGAATTTTCTGACCCCGTTTAGGCGATCACCTACCACGTTTAGCATTGTCCATAAGGCAAGAGGCGGTGCCTACTGTCTTTCACTCGCCCATTAAATGCAGCACGACCTTTCGCATCGCGGCTGCGTGACGGTGTTCGAACAGGAAAATTCCTTGCCACGTCCCCAGCGCCAGCCTGCCATCGACCAGCGGAATAGATAGGTTCGTCTGGGTCAATGCCGTTCTCACATGGGCCGGCATGTCATCCGGCCCTTCTGCGGTATGAACGAACAAACGGTCGCCATCCGGTACCAGCCGCGCAAAAAATCGCTCGAGATCATCAACGACATCAGGATCGTAGTTTTCGTTAATGAGCAGACTGGCTGAGGTGTGCTGGATAAACAGCGTAAGCAGCCCGGTTTTCATGCCGATTGATTGAACCCACGCTTGTACTTGCCCGGTCAAGTCATAGATGCCCCGTCCGTGGGTCTTGTGAACCAAGGTATGAGTCGCTTGCTTCATAAGTCTTTCATTGAGCGATCAAATATAAAAAACAGAGTGCGATAAAGCGACACCCCTACAAAAAACTCATGAAAATCATGAGGCTCTTTTAATTAAGATATCTTGATCCTGTTATTTATTTTTTGTATACTGAACTCGCTTCATCTCCTTTTGATTGCTTGTTCATTTCGGCGGGAGCCTCCACTCCCGCCGTTTTTTTGCCCGCAGTTTTGCATCGCTTAATTTTTTCTGGTCAAGCGGTACACCTTCTCGACCAAACGTTCCAATCCCTTCGCCTGAAATCTCGACTCGCGAGAAAGAATGTTTTCCTCATGAAGCAGCTCAATATCCGAATGTTCGCCATAGAGGGCATGGACTTCATCCGTCGTCACGCTAAACGGCGGGCCGTCCATTTGATGCTGCGGATACTCAAAGGCAATGAGCAGGGTTGGCGTTCTGGGGACGAGCAGGTCGGTCAGCTTCGCTGCATATTGGCCTCTCATGTCCGGCGGTAGCGCGACGAGGGAGGCGCGGTCGTACACCGCCGAGATTTCGCCCAGTAGCGCGTGGTTCAAGCTGAACAAATCTCCGCACCACAACACGTAGCCGCCCGCTTCGAAACGACGGAAATTCAACACCTCCGTCTCAACCGGCACCAACCCGTTTTCCTCGAAGAACTCGCGCACCGCGACCTCGCTAAGCTCTACCCCCACCACATCGAACCCCTGTTCTCGCAGCCATATCATGTCCCGGCTTTTGCCGCAGAGCGGCACGAACACCCGACCGCCGGTAACGCCTAAAGCCGGCCAGAACCGCATGAGATATGGATTGATATCTTCCTGGTGAAAACCGATTTGTTTGAGCGCCCAACGCTCATGCCAGAATTCGTGATGCACGGCTGCCTTTCAGCATCAATGGGGAAAACAAGAATATCACGCCACTTAAACTCGGCTTGTGATGGCAAAACTCAGCGATGCCAGTGGTGCCTGGGGTAAGGATAGTAAAAATACGGGTACGGCCCCCAGAATGGATCATAGAAATACGGATACGGCCGCATCAGCAGCTCCTGCCGCAAAGCGTCGACCTCTTGCTGATGCTTGCGCTCACGCTGAGTGAATTCGTCAGCCAGGCTATCTCGAATCGCCTGCTGCTGGTCGTTGAACATGAAGTCCAGCACTGGGATAGATACGCCTTGCTTATTAAGATCGACGATCTGCTGCGGCGTCAGCGCGTAGCGCGAGTGGGAATCTCTGATTTTCGCAATAATCGCCTCAGGCTTCTCGCCTGCCTTGGAAAGCGCCACGATCTCGTCCAGCGAAAGATTAGGCACCGGCTTCGGCATCAGACGATCCAGTTCTTCCGGCGACATGCGCACGACCTTGGGTTGATCGTGCTGCGGGTTGCTGGCGCAACCGGCCAGCGCAGTCAGCACCACCATCGCCATCACAGACCAGCGCATATCCTTTTCCTTCCTTCGAATCCTAAACAATTGGACCTACCATTGCCGCCCGAGTTGCCGCGCCGTAACAACAAAAAGGCCGGCAATCGCCGGCCTGGAACATGCGCTTAGCCCTTGCTGAACACCATGCGTCCGCCCTTAAAATCCACCTTGACGGTGTCCTTGGCAGCAAAACTGCCGGACAGGATTTCCTTGGCCAGCGGATTCTCGATCTCGGACTGGATCGCCCGCTTCAACGGACGGGCGCCATAGACCGGATCGAAGCCCGCGTTAGCGATTTCCGCCAACGCATTGTCGGTGACCTGCAAGTGCATTTCCATCGATTGCAACCGCTTCGCCAAACCTTGCAGCTGGATAGAGGCGATCGACTTGATATGTGCGTCGCCCAGCGAGTGGAAGACCACCACCTCGTCGATGCGGTTGACGAACTCAGGGCGGAAATAGCTCTTCACTTCGCCCATCACTGCCAGCTTGATCACCTGGTAATCGTCGCCCGCCATTTGCTGGATCATCTGGCTGCCCAGGTTGGAAGTCATGATGATGACCGTATTCTTGAAATCCACCGTCCGCCCCTGCCCGTCCGTCATGCGGCCGTCGTCCAGCACTTGCAGCAACACGTTGAACACGTCGGGATGCGCTTTTTCCACCTCGTCCAGCAGGATCACGGAATACGGCTTGCGACGCACGGCCTCGGTCAGGTAACCGCCCTCCTCGTAGCCTACGTAACCCGGAGGCGCGCCGATCAATCGGGCGACCGAATGCTTCTCCATGAACTCGCTCATGTCGATGCGGATCAAATGCTCCTCCGAATCGAACAGGAAATTCGCCAACGCCTTGCACAGCTCAGTCTTGCCCACGCCGGTCGGCCCCAGGAAGAGGAACGATCCGTAAGGCCGATTAGGGTCGGACAAGCCCGAACGCGAACGGCGAATGGCGTCAGAGACCAGACGAACGGCTTCGTCCTGACCCACCACGCGCTCGTGCAATTTATCTTCCATCTGCAACAGCTTGTCGCGCTCGCCCTGCATCATCTTGGACACCGGGATACCAGTCGCCCGGCTCACCACCTCGGCGATTTCCTCGGCACCGACTTGAGTGCGCAGCAGCTTGGGTTTTTCCGTCGATTGCTCGGCGCTGGCGGCCTGCTTAAGCTGCGCTTCCAGCTGCGGCAGCTTGCCGTATTGCAGCTCGGACATCTGCTGCCAATCGCCCTTGCGCTTAGCCTCTTCCATCTGCTGGCGAATGTTGTCGATTTCCTCCTTGATATGTGTCGAGCCTTGCACCTGGGCTTTTTCCGCGCGCCAGATTTCATCCAGATCGGCGTACTCCTTCTCCAGCTTGGCAATTTCTTCCTCGATCAGGGCAAAACGTTTCTGCGAGGCCTCGTCCTTTTCCTTGCGCACGGCTTCGCGTTCGATCTTGAGCTGAATCAGCCGGCGATCCAGCTTGTCCATGACTTCCGGCTTGGAATCGATCTCCATCTTGACGCGTGAAGCGGCCTCGTCGATGAGATCGATGGCCTTGTCCGGCAGGAAGCGGTCGGTAATGTAGCGATGGCTCAGTTCGGCCGCAGCCACGATGGCCGGGTCGGTAATATCCACACCGTGGTGCAGTTCATAGCGCTCTTGCAGGCCGCGCAGGATGGCGATGGTCGATTCCACGCTAGGCTCGTCCACCAGCACTTTCTGGAAGCGTCGCTCCAGCGCGGCATCCTTCTCGATATATTTGCGGTATTCGTCCAGCGTGGTCGCGCCGATGCAATGCAATTCGCCGCGAGCCAGTGCCGGTTTCAGCATATTGCCGGCATCCATCGCACCCTCGGCCTTGCCTGCGCCGACCATGGTATGAATCTCGTCGATGAAGACGATGTTCATGCCTTCGTCCTGGGCAAGTTCCTTGAGTACAGCCTTGAGGCGCTCCTCGAATTCGCCGCGGTACTTGGCGCCCGCCAACAACCCTGCCATGTCCAGCGACAGAACGCGCTTGTTGCGTAGCGTATCCGGCACCTCACCGTTGACGATGCGCTGCGCCAGGCCTTCGACGATGGCGGTCTTGCCCACGCCGGGCTCGCCGATCAGCACCGGGTTGTTCTTGGTACGACGCTGCAGGACCTGGATCGCCCGGCGGATTTCGTCGTCACGGCCGATCACCGGGTCGAGCTTGCCTTGGCGTGCACGCTCGGTCAGGTCCAGCGTGTATTTCTTGAGCGCCTCGCGATTGCCCTCGGCTTCCGGGCTTTGCACCTGCTCACCACCGCGCACCGCCTGGATCGCCTGCTCCAGCGTCTTGCGATGCAAGCCGCTTTCCTTGAGCAAACGCCCGGTCTCGCCCTTGTCCTCGGTCAGCGCCAGCAGGAACATTTCGCTCGCAATATAGGTATCGTTGCGCTTTTGCGCTTCTTTGTCCGTCACGTTGAGCAGGTTGTTGAGATCGCGCGAAATATTCACTTCGCCGCCCTGGCCTTCGACCTTGGGCAAACGGCTGATCGCATGCTGCAGGTTGTTCTTGAGCGGCGCCAGGTTGGCGCCCGCACGTTGGAGCAGCGAAGCGGTGCCGCCGTCTTCCTGGTTGAGCAGCGCCAGCAACAGGTGCTGGGGCTCGATGAACGAATTGTCGTTGCCCACGGCAATGCTTTGCGCATCGGCCAGGGCTTGCTGGAATTTGGTCGTCAGTTTGTCGAATCGCATGAGGAACCCCTCTCAATGGTATTAGCCGTTAAATAAGGGATTAAGCTGGTTTTTCAAGCACGTGCCGCTTGGTTAATATAAAAATTCTGATACAACGCTTTTGCTTCCGTCTTCAAAATGGTAACGTTGAGTAAATGAGGAATTCTGCCCACATCATAGGTAAGGTTAATCCTACACCGACCATGCCGATCGGCAAACCTGCCAAGTTGGGCGGCGGCGTTTATTCAGGGCTTCCGGATTAAGCCTGTGTTGCTGCCTAAATCCTTCACCTCCAGGTTGAACAGCCCCGGTTCTGAATCGAACGAGGCCGCGATGCTGCAAGATCTCGTCGCGCAAGTAAGCGACTGCACCGGCGAAGCGCTCTATGCCAATGCCCTCGATTGGCTGCAAAAATGGCTCAAGGCCGATATCTGCTTCATCGGCGAGACCGATCAACAGCACAACATCATCCGCGCTATTCGCGGCGACAGCCGCCGTCAGCTTCAAGTCGGCACTCAGTACGAACTTGTGAATTCGCCCTGCGAACGGGCTATCCGCCAAGGGTTCCATTACGTCCCGGCCAAGGTAGCGGAAGCCCACCCCCTCTATCCTTCGCTACGCGCACTGAATATCGAAGGCTATGCCGGCGTGCCGCTTCGCGACAAGCACGGCCAGTTGCTGGGCATGCTGGTCATGCTGTCGCACGGCGAATTGCAACTGCCCGATTACGCACTCAACCTGCTGCGTATCCTGGCGGCGCGGATTTCAGGCGAAATGGCCCGTATTCGCGCCGACGCCACGCGCCAGGAGAGCGAATTCTTCTCGCGTGCGGTGCTCGACGCCATGCCGGCAGACGTATGCGTGCTCGACCATCGCGGCGTGATTATTGCCGCTAATCAACGGTGGAAGCAGCTCAGCACGCTGCTGGAGGGCGACGAGATTTGCGGCACAGGCCGCCACTATTTGAACGACTGCCTCGCCGCCAGCCGCTTGCATGAGGGCGACGCAGCCGCACTACGTTCAGGCACTGAGCTTTTGCTGAGCGGCCGGCGCGATACCTTCCGCCACGAATTCGAATGCCCTGTCACGCGTCGCTGGTTCCTGCTGATAGCGAGCCGTTTCAGCCAGGGTCGCCAGAGCTATATCGTACTGACCCAACTCGACATTACCGATCGCAAGCAGGCGGAGGCCCACCTCGAAAATCGCAGCGTCATCCTTGACGGGATGATCTCGAGCGATTGGCTGCTGCATTCGATGGAGCCCTGGCACAAGGTGATGCCGGAAGTCCTCAACATGATCGGCAAAGCCACAGATGTAGAACGCGTTTACCTGTACCGTCATGAGTCCGTCAGGGCCGCGCTGCAACATGTCTGGCAAACCCAGGCGCCAGAAGAACTCTTGCAACCGCCCTACGGCGATATTCGTTATGACGACGACGGCTGCCGGCGCTGGGCCGAGACGCTGAGCCACGGCCAGGCGATTTTCGGCGAGCTAACCGAGTTTCCGGAAACGGAACAGCAGTTGCTGCGTCAGCACGGCAGCTGCATGCTCACGTTGATCCCCGTATTCAGCGGCGACGAGTGGTGGGGCTTCATCGCGCTCGAAAGCTGCACGGTGCCGCGCGAAATGTCGCCACACGAGCTGAGTGCGCTCATGGCAGCCGGACGCTCACTCGGCGTCGCCATTCAACGAGAATCCGCCAACAAGCGCCTCACCCAGGCCATGATCGCCTTCGACAGCATCGCCGAGGGCGTCGTCATCACCGACGACAAAGCCGTCATTACGGCCATCAACAAAGGTTTTACCGAGATCACCGGCTATACCGAAGATGACATCCTCGGCCATCCCATCTACCGCCTGCGCTCCGACGAACACGGCAAGGAGTTCTATCACGCTATTTGGCACGTGGTCATTCAGGAAGGTCGCTGGCGCGGCGAAGTATGGAACCGGCGTAAGGACGGCAGCGCCTTCCCCGGCTGGCTGACCATTACCGAAGTGGCGGATGCAGACGGCAATGCCATTAATTATGTCGCCGTATTTTCCGATGTCTCCGAAGTTCGCCAGGTCGAAAATCGGCTGCAGGAACTGGTCAACCACGACCCGCTCACCGGCCTGCCGAATCGTCGCTTGCTGAACGAGTTGATGGGCCATGCGATCAAGCGCGCCGAGCGCGAGCAGTCGATGATCGGCGTGCTGTTCATCGACCTCGACCGCTTCAAGACCATCAACGACTCGCTCGGTCACCAGATGGGAGACAAGTTGCTTGTCGAAGTCGCGTCGCGGCTCCGTAGCGCCATGCGAGAGAGCGACGCCGTGGCGCGCCTCGGCGGCGACGAATTCGTAGTCATGGTGGACGATTTGCGCGACATTGAAGACGCCCGCCTCATCGCGCAGAAAATCATCGCCTCGCTGCACCAGGAGTTCATCATTGAAGGCAAGGAATTCTTCATCGGTGCGAGCATCGGCATCAGCGTCTACCCCAACCACGGTCGCGAAGTCGACGACCTGCTCAAGGCGGCGGACATCGCCATGTACCAGGTCAAGAACCAAGGCAAGAACGGTTATTTGTTCTACACGGCCGAACTGAGCGAAAACGCCGTCGAGCGCTTTACGCTCGAATCAACCCTAAGGCGCGCGCTGGAACGCGAACAGTTCGAACTGTACTACCAGCCCCAGGTATCGCTCTCCACAGGTCGCATCATCGGTGCCGAAGCGCTCATCCGCTGGCATCACCCGGAACTGGGCTTGGTTTCACCCGCCAAGTTCATTCCGCTGGCGGAGGAATCCGACCTCATCATCCAGATCGGCGAATGGGTATTGCGCGAAGCGGCCACCCAGGCCAAGCGCTGGGCCGCCGCCGGCTATGCGCTGGAATGGATTTCGGTCAACGTCTCGGGCGTGCAGATCCAGCGCAGCAATTTCGTGGATACCGTCTACGGCGTACTGATCGAGACCGATTGCGATCCCAGCCTGCTGGAGCTCGAAATTACCGAGAGCACCATCATGCGCAACACCGAACACGTCATCGGCATGCTCGACCACATCAAGGCCCTGGGCCTGCGGCTTGCCATCGACGATTTCGGCACCGGCTATTCGTCGCTTTCGCACTTAAAGCGGCTGCCCTTGCACAAACTCAAGATCGACCAATCCTTCGTGCACGACCTGCCGCACGACACCGACGATGCCGCCATTGCCCGCGTGATTCGAGGGCTGGGCAACAGCCTGGGGCTATCGGTCATCGCAGAAGGCGTCGAAACACAGGAGCAAGCGGAGTTCCTGCTCTCCATCGGCTGCGACGAAGGCCAAGGTTATTTATACAGTCCGCCCGTATCGGCAACTGCATTCACAGCACTACTAGAAAACGACAAGTTGAAACAACAGTAAGTTATGGAATCACGACAATATTTCCTGGACCCCGAGCAACTGCGTGTGGGCATCTACGTCCACCTCGACTTGGGCTGGATGGACCACCCGTTTACCTTCAATAATTTCAAGATCAAGAACGAAAAACAGCTGGACCAAGTCAAGCAACTCGGCCTCAAACGCTTCCGCTACGACCCTTTGCGCAGCGATTGCGAACCGCTGCCCAAGGCGCCGCCCGCCGCCGTACCTCCCCCCGTGGCTGCTCCTACACCTGTCGAGGTGCCGGAAGATCAGCCGGGCGTCATGGATGAGTTCCATACCAAGCGGTTGGAGCAATTGCAGGACGCTATCCACGAGTGCGAACGCAAGTTCATGGCGGCTTCGACCACCGTGCGCCAGGCTACCCGCAATATCAAGACTCAGCCGCGACAAGTCATCAAGGACGTAGAGAGCCTTATCTCCGACATGGTGGACTCGGTCATGACCGAGAGCGACGTCATCCTGCACGCCATGAACGGCCACACGATGGGCGACGAATCCTACGTGCATGCCCTCAACGTCAGCGTGCTGGCCTTGATGCTGGCGAAATCGCTCGACATGACGGTGGAAGATGCGCGCCACCTCGGCATGGCCGCGATTTTCCACGACATGGGCAAGAGCGAGATTCCCGATCGCGTATTGTTGAAGACCGATCCGCTCACCAAGGCCGAGCAATCGTTGGTCGAACAACACACCGAGATCGGTGCTCGCCTCGCGCGCGAAGTCGAGATGAACGCACGCATCGTCAAGGTCATCATGCAGCACCACGAGTGCGCCGACGGCTCAGGCTATCCGCTCGGTCTTAAGCTCGACGCCATCGATCCGCTGGCGCGACTGGTCGCCATCGTCAACACCTACGACAACCTGTGCAATCCGCTTAACGCGGCGCAAAGCATGACGCCCTACGAAGCGCTCTCGCACATGTTTGCCACCCAGCGCAACAAGTTCGATTCGGCCATGCTCAAGCTGCTGATCAAGTGTCTGGGCGTCTACCCGCCGGGCAGCATCGTCTACCTCTCCTCCGGGGAGTACGGCATCGTGCTGTCGGTCAACCCCAGCAAGCCGCTCCGACCATTCGTCATGCTGCACATGCCCGAGGTGCCGCGCGAGACGCCGATGATCCTCGACTTGAGCGAGCTGCCCAACATGAACATCACCAAGTGCCTGCGTGTGAACCAGCTGCCCAAGGACGTCTACGATTACTTGAGTCCGCGCAAGCGCATCAGCTACTTCATGAACCGCGACAGCGCCGGCGAGTCCTGATCCCCAGCCTTGTAGCCCTTTCCTGCGGCAATTAGTCACATTCCGCCCGCAGTCCGGCTTCGATAGTATTCGGGATGTTTTTATCCCGTTACTGGAGCCGATAACAATATGAAGTTCACCTTCCGCCCGTTGACGCTTGCCGTCTTGTTCGCCCTTCCCGCCTACGCTCATGCCGAAACGCTGACCACCGACGATGTCGTGGTGACTGCTGCGCACACCGAACAACCCTTGAAAATCGAAACCGACGCCAAGGCACCACGCCAGCCGGTGCCTGCTCACGACGGCGCCGATTACCTCAAGACCATTCCCGGCTTCGACGTCATCCGCAAGGGTGGCAGCGACGGCGATCCGGTCTTCCGCGGCATGGCAGGCTCGCGCCTCGGCATTCTGTTGGATGGTGAACAAATCCTGGGCGGCTGCGGCGGGCGCATGGACCCGCCCACGGCTTACATCTTCCCCGAGACCTACGACCGCATCACCGTGTTGAAAGGCCCGCAAACCGTGCTGTACGCTCCCGGCAGTTCGGCCGCCACTGTGCTGTTCGAACGCAACATCAAGCGCGAAGCCGGATGGCACGGTCACGGCGCGCTCACCTTGGGCAGCTTCGGGCGCAACGACGAATTGGCGCAGGTCCGCGGCGGCACCGAAAACTTCTTCGTGGAAGGCACCGGTTCGCGCTCGCATTCCGGCAACTACGAGGATGGCAACGGCAGGGAAGTACATTCCCGCTATACGCGCTGGAGCGAAGGCATTCGCTTCGGCCTGACACCGGACGACAACACCCAGCTGACTGTGGCCGCGAACCGCAGCAACGGCCAGGCGGCGTATGCCGATCGCAGCGTGGACGGCTCCAAGTTCGAGCGCGAGAACTACGACATCAAATTCCGCAAGCAGAACCTCTCAGACGTGGTCGAGAGCGTGGAGGCGCAAGGCTATTACAACTATATCGACCACGTGATGGACAACTACACGCTGCGACCCGCCACCGGCATGAAAACCGCGATGAATCCGGACCGCGAAACCAAGGGCGGCCGCGTAGCCGTCAAGCTGGCACTCGCCCCGCAAACCCATGCCACCCTGGGCGCGGACTACCAAACCAACCAGCATACCGGCCGCATGACCATGAACGAGACCATGATGCCGTATGAAGACATGCCGCGTGTGGACGATGCCAAGTCCCGCAACTACGGGATTTTCGGCGAGCTGGCGCACGACCTGACGCAGCACGACCGTGTAATCGGCGGCTTGCGCCTGGATCGCTGGCAAGCGAACGACCAGCGTGCCGACATTTCGATCAACATGATGAGCACAGTCGCCAACCCTACTGCCGGCAAAGAAAGGAGTCGCACACTCACCAGCGGTTTCGGGCGCTTCGAGCACGACCTGGAAGGCACGCCTGCCACCGTTTATGCCGGACTGGGCCATACGGAACGCTTCCCCGACTATTGGGAACTGATCAGCAAGGAAAGCGCGACCTCGTTCAGCGCCTTCGATACCAAACCGGAAAAAACTACGCAGCTCGATATCGGCACCCTCTTCACCCTCGGCCGCCTGTCGGTATCGCTCTCTGGCTTCTACAGCAATATCGACGACTACATCCTGATCCAGTCCAACTACGTCAAACCCATGGGAATGATGGGCACGCGCACCACGACCATCGTCCGCAACGTCGATGCCACCACCTGGGGCGGCGAACTGGGCGCGAGCTACAAGCTGACCGACACCTGGAAACTTGACGGCAGCCTGGCCTACGTGCGCGGCGAAAACGACACCGACGACCGCCCGCTCGCCCAAATGACGCCGCTGGAAGGCCGGTTGGGCGTGAACTACGACGACAAGACCTGGTCGTTCGGTTCCCTGCTGCGCCTGGTTGCCAAGCAGGATCGCGTGGCAGTCGACCAGGGCAACATCGTGGGGCAAGACATCGGCAAGACCGGCGGCTTCGCGGTGTTCTCGGTCAATGGCGGCTGGCGGCCGAAACAGGGCCTGCTGATCGCCGCAGGCGTGGATAACCTGTTCGACAAAAACTACGCCGAACACATCAGCCGTGCCGGTTCGATGCTGGCTGGTTTTACCCAAACCACCCGCATCAACGAACCGGGACGCATGGTCTGGGTAAAGGGTACGTTGGACTTCTAAATCCTCGCGTAAATCTTCGGAAGCCGATAGCAAAACGGGCAGACACCTCACGGCACCCGCCCGTTTGTTTTTGAAAAGCGCTAACGCTTAAAACTGCATGCTGACGCCCATGGCAGCCGACCAATCGGCGGTCAGCTGTACGCCGTTCACGTCTTGATAGATCGGCTTCTGGATGAACCCGTAGACCTGGATATCCTTGCTCGCCTTGTAGCTCACGCCGGGGGTCAGGAACACGTAGCGCCCACCGGAGTCCTCGGCTTCCGCATTGGCACCGCTATCCCTGGATTTATGCTGGGCATTGACCTGCAACATCAGGCTCCAATCCGGCGTCGCGGCATAGCTCACACCGGCATCAAGCGCAAGCTGACGACCGGGACGAAAATCGTCGCGCTCATGGATCACCTGTTGCCAGGTGCCTTGCACGAACCAGTTGGCGGCCCCTTCACGCCGGTTGTAGTACAAGCCCAGCACGCCATCCGTACTGCCGGTGCCGGGTTGCAGACTGCGCTCGGCCTTTTCCGAACCGTTGCTTTGGCTGATGCTGCCTGTAGGTAGCTTGAGGCCGAAGCGCACGCCAGCCGTGTCGTTCATGCCTTGATAGAACGCGTATCTTGCGACGGCCTGGATATCACCGATTTCCGTGAACCGCCAGGTTTCGGATTCCGGTCCGGCAGCGTTGTTAAAAATATGATTGTGGTAGCGGTTCATCAGCGGCACGCGCAAGCTCACGCCCCACTCGGGAGAAAAGCTGTAATCCAGCGTGCCGATGAAATTGCGGTTAAGCGTGCGCACCTCGTCGTGAGTATCGACCACGCCCGCAGGGCCGGTTTTATGCGTCCCTTCACGCAGTTGGTCGAGATCAATGTACTCAGCACGCAAATCGATTCGTACTCCCGGCTTGTCCCATACGCCTTGGGTATCCCAGTTGGTGTTGAGCGTGCAAAACGCACCACCGCAATGGGCGAATACGGGAGTGGAAACTGCCAGCATGACCGCCGCAGGGAGCAAACGCGACTTCATAAAGATGCGCCAAGAATGAAAGTTATGATTCTAGGCAAAAAGTACGGGCGGTCCGTGCGGCATAATGTCGCACCAGGCAAGCAACGTAGCACCTCACCTCTCAGCGACTTGTTCATTAGGTCGCAAAAAGAAAGCCCCCGGCGGGGTTAGACCGGGGGCTCGCGGTCCGGGTGCAATCCGGAAGTCTGCAGTGCTGTCCTTGGGGAAGACAGCGAGGCCATTCTAGAGGTTGTAAGCGATTGGTGGAATTAGACATATTGTCGCAGGGAAAATTGCCGCACCTGCGGCAAAACGTCGCGTCTGACGGTACAGCAGCTGAGTTAAAATCGTCGCATGAACCCGCTCGCCAATGCCCCGCTCACCAACCTGCGCCGCCTGTTCTGGCTGCGCACGCTGATGGCCGGCGTCATCGGCATCGCAGCTTGGGCCGCCATGACTATGTTCGAAGTCACGCTCAAGCCCGGCGTCATCATCGGCGCGCTGGTCCTGATGTCAGCGCTCAACACCTTTACCTGGTGGCGTTTGCGCCGTCCGCTGCCGGTCGGCCACCTCGAAATGCTCACCCAGCTGTTGCTTGACATGGCGATCCTCACCGGGCTGTTCTTTGAGACCGGCGGTTACACCAACCCCTTCGTCTGGATGTATCTGTTGCCGCTAGCCGTGGCCGCCGTCTCGCTGTCCTGGCGCCAGACCTGGCTCGTCGCAGCGCTCTCCATCGCCTGTTACAGCACCCTGATGTTCTGGTACGAGCCGCTGCCCATCATGCAGATGGACATGAGCGGCATGGACATGGCCAACATGACCGCCGAGCAACACATGCAGATGATGCACGGCCATCACGAAAGCGGCTTCAGCCTGCATCTGCTCGGCATGTGGGCGGGCTTCGTGGTGAGTGCCGGCGTCATCGCCTTCTTCGTCGAGCGCATGGGCCGTTCGTTACGCGAATACGACCAACTCATCGCACAAACTCGCGAAAAGGCACTTGAAAGCGAGCGCATGCTAGCATTGGCAACGTTGGCCACAGCGGCTGCGCATGAACTCGGCACACCGCTTTCAACCATGGCGGTCGTCGCAGGAGAAATGGCGGACGATTGCGCCGAACAACCCCAGTTGGCCCAATCCGTGGCGCTGCTGCGTTCCCAGATCGACCGTTGCAAGACAATACTCACCTCCATCACAGCCTCTGCAGGCCAGCAACGGGCGGAAGGCGGCCGACGCCAGGCGCTGGATGATTTTCTCTCGGGGATCGTCTCCGGCTGGCAAGATACGCGCCCTGCCACCCGTTTCGAATGCAGGCTGCACGGCCCGCTCCCCGCGCCCGTCATCGCCGTGGATCGCACGCTGGGCCAAGCACTGGTCAACCTGCTCGACAACGCCGCCGACGCATCGCCCGAACAAATCGAACTCGATGGCGAATGGACGCCCACCGACCTCAACCTCACCCTGCGCGACCACGGTCCTGGCTTGAGCCCGGAAGCGGAAAGCCGCATCGGCACGCCCTTCTTCACCACCAAGGAAGACAGCGGCATGGGGCTGGGGCTCTATCTCGCTCGCATCATCCTCGAACGCTTCGGCGGCACCGTACAACTTTCCAACCACCCGCAAGGCGGCGCGGTGACGCGCATCCGCCTGCCGCTTGCTGCCTTGCGGGTCTAGACTCCGATCATGAGCGAACCTTCAGACGCCCCATCCCTGCTCCTCGTCGACGACGACGAACTGTTCCGCAATGTACTGTCGCGCGCCCTGCAAAAGCGCGGCTTCGACGTCACGACCGCCGAAAATGTGTCCGAAGCCCTGGCCCTCGCCGAAGCCAACCCGCCCGAATACGCCGTGGTCGACCTCAAGATGCCCGGGCCTTCCGGCTTAGTCCTGGTCAAACGCCTCAACGAACTCGACCCCGCCACCCGCATCGTCGTTCTCACCGGCTACGCCAGCATCGCCACCGCCGTCGAGGCCGTCAAACTAGGCGCCACGCACTATCTCGCTAAACCCGCAGATGCCGACCAGATCGTGACAGCCTTTGCCAAAGCCGAAGGCGACGAAACCGCCCCCGTCTCCCCCTCCCCGCTATCGGTGGATCGCATGGAATGGGAACACATCCAGCGCGTGCTGGCGGAACACGAAGGGAATATCTCGGCGACTGCTCGTGCCTTGAATATGCATCGCAGGACGTTGCAGCGGAAGTTGGGGAAGTATCCGAGCAGGAAGTAAAAAGAACACATACCCAATGAAACTCCCACCTGCGCTCAGACTAATCAAAATTATCCTCGGGCTAACTGCACTATCGATAACGCTTGCCGCACTTACGTTAACGGTCATCGGCTTTACTGATCATATCGAACCTGCCGATGCCATCATCGTGCCAGGCAACACGGTCAATCAGGACGGTACGCTTTCAGATCGTCTAAAAGGACGGCTCGATGCAGCATTGGAGGTTTTTCAAGCAGGCAGATGCAAGTTGATATTCGTCAGCGGCGCAGTAGGTGCAGAAGGCGTCGATGAGGCGCAAGCCATGCGAGGCTATCTAATCGATCGTGGCGTACCCGCAATCGCGATTATCCAGGACAGCCGAGGCTTCAATACGGTCGACACAGCTGCAAATGCCGCCATTGCGTTGCATGACCGCGGCTACACTCGGGTGCTTGCTGTTTCCCAGTTTTTCCATATTCCGAGACTGCAATGGCTGCTCAAAGCGCAGGGGCTCAATGTGGTAGGTCATGCGCATGCCAGGTATTACGAGCTTCGCGACCTCTATGCAGTCCTGCGTGAAGTAGCGGCCATGAGCGTCGTACTTTTCAAGCACTTCATGTGAACACCACCCATCGCATAAGCTAGGCGTCTCAACCCCGTTAGTTAGGTCCTACTTAACTCCACTTGAATTCAATAAGGCCACGCTGCCCCCGTCCGTGCCTCTTGCGACGCTTACGCCACGAAGATCGCCTGGCACTCCAGAGCTGAACACATTCACCTTGTTCTCCCCCAGCATTTTCTTTTTGACCCGGTCTGCAATCGCCTCTTCAATCGCCGCACGTTTATCCGGCGGCATGTGTTTCAAATCCTCTTCGGTTAGGCCCATTTCCTTGAGGATGGCGTCTCGCATGAGTTGGATAGGCGTTTTTCGTAGGAATTCTTCCAGTTCTTGTGCTGCGGTCTTGGTTGCCGTTGGCGCAGTGGCTTTAGGACTTTCGTCATTGCTTGGCTGACCTTGGGCCAGATTTTGTTTTGCGCTTTCCAGTACGCTCTGAAATCCGTCTGTTTTACCGGCATTGTTTGGGGACGGTAGTTGGGCTGGCACTGCGCCTGATATGGAATCGACTCTCATAGCATTTTCTCCATTAGTGAATGCTTCAAGAGCAAATTACGTGCCACTGCTAGAACGTTAGGTTATCCATCATGAATTTAATGATTCGGGTGCAAAGTGCGGCAAAAGATTGCCGATTTATTGATTGCTTCCGGCGAATCTAGGTCTAAACAGCGGGCTTTCCTGGCCCTCCTAGGGACCTAATTTTCATTGGCAAAAGCATCTGGGTGGCAGTCGCATGGATTGGATTTCCCAGGCCACATCCATTAGCAATGAATGCGCGTGTGTATGCGAGAAGTTGGGATATTGCTGATCTAACACGTAAAAAAAGCCGGACGTCAGACGCCCGGCTTTTTGCACTCTTCTTACCTAATCCGCCAAACGACGGCTGTAGCTCACGGCATAAGCGGCAGGCCGTGCCAGCAAGACGGGATCCTTGGACGGCGCAATCCCCTCAGGCAACATCAGCGGGTTGAACATGATGCTCTTCTCCGCTTGCAGGCTGTCTGCCACCGGATTTTTCAGGGTCAAGGTGCCGAGTTCTACCAGCTTTCGGTCTTCCGGCCAGATCGCGGTCGGGTTGTCCACGTCATCGCCAGCATCGGCAATCTGCAACAGAATGCGATACTTCGCTTCCTGTTTTTCCAGGCGCGCCGGAAGCTCGTCCATGAGGTAATTTGGCGTTTGCTTGGCGGCTTCTTCCTTGGTCAGGTAGTGCTCGCCGGCCATGGGCACGATGCGATAACGGCCGTACTGCGTTTGCCCCTGGGCATTGGTAAATGCAAATGCATTCACGCCATAGAAAGCCTGTGTGGCAAAACTTTGGGGAGCAGGCTTGAGCGTGGTCACGAACTTCATGGCCGCAGGATGCGACGCCAGGAATTGCTCGACCGGCTTGGGAGAGGCGACATCCGGGCCGCTCGCAGCAACGGCATTGAGCAACCCCAGGAACTCTTCCGGCGTTGCAGCAGGAAAACCGTTGACCGAGATGACGACGATGTCGGTACTACCCCCGTCAGGCAAGGTAAAGCGAATGGCCATGCCCTTCGGCATCGCGTTGCCGTCGGCATCGGGAATGGTGGGGACGCCCGTCGCATCGGAGAAACGAACGAGCACCGGAGAGGTTGCGCCCTGCAGGTGCGGCGCCTTGCTGATGCTTGCGGCTTCAGCCGAAGGGGTAAACGAACCTTGCGCCATAATGCCCTTGGCATGGTTGGCGCGATAACCCTTGTAAGGCCCGTTCGCCAGCTTGGTCAGCGTATCGACCAATTGTTCCGTCACAGGTTTTGCGGATTGCCCTTCATCCGCCGCAACCCATCCTGCGCTGCTCAAGAATAAGGCGGCGACCAACAGCCGGGTGGTATGACGCGTCGTTTTTCTCACGTGATTTCTCCTTGCGTTGTTAAAGATTGAATTCCCACAATTAATTAATTGGCTATTAAATAGTGCACTATATATAAAGCACACCAATCGCTGTTGGAAGTGCTCAAGGTTTTACCGAATATTCTTTTCCAGATTGTTGCGCAAGGCAACCAGTTGATTCTTAAGCATCAAGGCGTCCTCTTTTGAGCATTGCGTCGCGCAGAGGATCGTGTCCGAAAGCTTCCTGGCTTGCTCACGTAATGCTCGGCCAGCATCGGTCAGGGTAATGATGACCTGGCGCTCGTCGCGAGTTGAACGTTCGCGACGAATGAAACCGGCCTCTTCCATGCGCTTTAATAGCGGCGTCAGCGTCGCCGAATCCAGGAAAAGTTGATTCCCGATTTGCGACACCGTCACACCATCCTGATTCCACAGCACGATCAGCACCAGATATTGTGGATAGGTAATTCCCAAGCCTGACAACAAGGGACGATAAACCTTGGACATCGCGAGCGATGTCGAATAAATCGCAAAGCACAGCAGCTCATCAAGAAGCGGCAGATTGTCGTCGGTTGGATTCATACCCAGCACAATATATTTTTTGCTATTAAATAGCAAGCGATATATTTCAGTGAGATGTCTCTGAAGTTTTTCTGAGATATCCCGCGAGACACCTTAACTCATCTCGATGCTGCTCAATAAAATATTGCGAAGGAACTTCATGCCTTCCTCGGCATCTGTTCGCATACGTACATTCATCGAATAAGGAGGACTCATGAAACTGCGCTTCATTTTTGCGGTGCTCGCCGCCGCGATGAGCTGGGGGGCACAGGCGGGACAAGCCGCGCCCAATCTGGAGGAGAGCCGCAAGACGGCCCAGGAATTCATCCAGAAGTTCAGCGACGCACTCAAGCAGAAAACGCACGAGGGCGGCACGGAAGCCGCGATGGAGGTCTGCAAGACCATGGTGCCGGCGATGGAAGCGCAATATTCGAAGGATGGCCGCGTGCTGCGCCGAGTCTCCGACAAACTGCGCAACCAAGGGCGGGCAACACCAGACGATTGGGAGACGCGCATGCTGGGCCGCGCCGACCTCGCGCTGCAAAACGGCTTGTCGCCGTCCACCATCGAGTTCAGTGAAACGCGCGACGAGAGCGACGGTCACTGGTTCCGTTATTTCAAGGCGATTCCCGTGCAGCCCATGTGCTTGCAATGCCACGGCCAGTCGTACCAGATTCCGGACGACATCAAGGCTCGGCTCGCTCACGACTACCCGGACGACAAGGCGACGGGCTATAGCGCCGGAGCGCTCATTGGCGGCGTATCAATCAAGACCAAGCTCAACTGAGCTCTGATCTCATGCTCCAAGCCCCGCGATGCCGTCTATTGCACCCTGCTGACGGCACCGCGGCGCAGTTTCACCCAAACCGCACCCAACATAGCCACCACTAGCTTCAGCAGAAGCGCAACTTTTCTCTCCTCCTGCCGTCAACTCAGCAACAGGGAGATGGTCGAATGCGTACGCTCTTGGTTCTGGGATTGTTGCTGAATCACTTACTGGCATTGGCCGGGAGCACCGGCGCAGGGCCCTCGCAAGGCATTACCCCGGAGCAGGTCGCCGTCATCGTCAACGACGCCGACCCCAACAGTGTGGAAATCGGGGCGTATTACCTGGCCGCCCGGCATATTCCGGACAAAAACCTCATCCACGTCAGCATTCCCGGCCACCCGCGCAAACTCTCTCTCGCTGCATTCACCCAACTTAAGCAGCAGATCGAAGCCAACCTGCCGCCGGAAACCGAGGCCATGGTGCTGGCGTGGACGGCGCCGTATGCAGTGGAATGTAATGCCATCACGGCTGCGCTGACACTGGGGTTCGATGCGAGCCAATGCAAGGACACCTGCGCCGCAGGCAAGCCCAGCCCCTATTTCAATGCTGCGACGGCTCATCCTTACGCCGACTTGGGGCTGAGGCTTTCCATGCTGTTGCCGACGGATAACCTGGCACAAGCCAAGGCGCTGATCGATCGAGGCGTAGTTAGCAATTTCAGGCAATACCCAGCGAGCGCCTATTTTCTTCGCACCGCCGACCCCGATCGAAATACCCGCAGCAAGTTTTTCCCGCCGGACGGGGCAGTGCCGCCGCTGCAATTCAGCGTGAAGAATCTCAAGGCCAACCAGCTGGAAAACGCGCAAGACGTGATGGTGTACGAAACCGGCGGTGCTCAGGTGATCAAGCTGGAAACGGTCAGGTTTCTCCCGGGGGCGTTGGCGGATCATCTGACCTCGTTCGGCGGCGACCTGCTGGGAAAAAACCAGATGAGCAGCCTGCGCTGGCTGGAAGCGGGGGCAACGGCGAGCTACGGTACGGTTTCCGAGCCCTGTAATTACTGGCAGAAATTCCCCAACCCCACAGTGCTGCTCAAGCACTATCTCTCCGGCGCTACGGCCATTGAGGCCTATTGGAAAAGCGTGGCGTGGCCGGCGCAAGGATTGTTTATCGGCGAGCCGTTGGCGGCGCCTTATCGACGCTAGTCCTGTGCACTTCGGAGCATCTCGATATGCGGAATATCGTCTTCGAGATAGGGTTCTGAAACGGTGCGGAAACCGAAGCTACCGTAGAAATTTTCCAGATAGGTTTGGGCGCTGATACGAATGTCGCTGCCCGGGTAGACGGTTTTCATGAACTCGATCGCCCGCGCCATGGCTTCACGACCGAGGCCATGCCGACGGAAATCTATAGTGGTCAACACACGACCGATGGAGGGCTCGGCAAAGCGCGAACCTGGGCCGAGTATCCGCAAATAAGCCGCCACCTCCTCGCCGTGCCATCCGACCAGATGACGGGCTTCAAGATCCAACCCGTCCAGTTCCTGATAAGGACAGTGCTGCTCGACTACGAACACGGCTTCGCGCGCGGCAAGGATGGCATAGAGCGACCTGAGGGGTAAATCTTCAAGCCGGGCGATTTGCCATCGAATGATAGAGGCTGACGACATAGAAAGTCTTTTTCTAAAACCTAAACTCCTGAGGCTGCCTGAAACAACAAAGTAAAGGCAACGATTAAGGTACACCCAGCGCGTTCTTCAAGTCCGCGACGGAAATGCCCAGCCTTGCCGCTGCCGCATTGAGATCGGGCGGCGGTGGGCCGAGCGCGGCACGCAAGCGTTGGACGTCGATGCCAAGCTTTCTCGCAGCGATGTTGAGATCGGGATGTCCACCCGGCGGCGGCCCCATGCGCCCTTCCATACCCTCCTGGCGCGGTGGAGGCGGCATCTGGCCGCCTTGCTGACCGTCGGCGCCGAATGGCGGCTGTCCCTGCATATCCTGACCTTGGGGGCCTGGCCGCCTATCCATCATCGGCATTTGACCTTGCTGACCAGGTCTCGCCATCTGTCCAGGCCCTTGCCGTTGTTGCTCCCCGCCTCCGCCTGGCCCGAAATTACGCTGCGGGCCGCCACTCAGTTTCATCACGTCCGACATCTTGTAGGTACCGCGCATGCAGCCGGCGGTATAGGGGAAATCCATGGTCGCATGGTAGTGATACATGTTGACCTGTTTGCCGTCCCATTCGATCTTGTGCGTATGGCCGTGGCATTCGTCGAGGTCTTTGCTCGCGAGTTCCTTGCCGCCCTCGCCATAGCGTCCGTAAATACCGAAGCCGTCCACCATATAGCCCACCAGCGGCGAATGCGCCTTGGCCGGTTTCTTGTCGTCCACGCAGCTGCTGACGTTATGGTAGTGATACATGCCGGACACCTGCGGATGGCCTTGGCAACTATCCTGGGTTTCATGGGCAACAGCATCGCGGCCCGGCGCATCCAGGGCGTTGAACAACGCCACGCCCGACAGCAGGATGCCGACGGCCCCCGGCGCACAACTGGGCTGAGCTGCAAGTTGAGGATTGGCCGGCAGGTCGAACAGGACGCTCTGCTGGCTGATGCGGTTGGGGTTGCGATCGTAGAGATAAGCCTTGCTGTCAGCGGGAATGGGGAAAGTGCCTGTGGGGTGCGACGGCAGGTCGTTGCTGGTGAACACCCGGCGTCCCTGCTGTACCTGAATATTGAAACGACTAGGCCAAGTCACGCTGCCCGGCACCACAGCCTTGGCAGTCAAATCGTACGTACCGTCAGACTTGATCCACGGGCCGTCGCGAAATGCGCCACCGGCATTAGGCTCGGTATGGCAGGCCCAGATCCAGCCGGTCCTGGGCGCCGTGGAGATCTTGCCGTCGCCGAGCGGCAAGCGTGTGAGATCGTGCGCAGTGGCGTTGCCGATGGTTAGGAAAAGCAAGCTCAAAGCCAGCGATTTGGTGATATTCAAACGACCCCCTGGATATTTTTATTGAAGGCGCGCCGCCTCGGCGCAAACGATCAGCAGAATCGCGCCGAGGGCGGCGCTCCCACATTTTTTCTACACCGTCGCTTCCAGCTTCGTGCAAACGCGATTACGCCCGGCATTCTTGGCGTAGTAGAGCAAGCCATCGGCCGAAGTCAGCATCGCGTCTACGCTGCCCAGGTGAATATCGGCGTTCAAGCCCATGCTCATGGTGACCTTGAGATCGGGGTTCAATTCGTGCCACGGATATTCCTCGATCTTGACGCGTAATGCCTCGCACACTGCCGCCGCTTGCTGGAGCGGCGTTTCGGGGAAGGCGATGACGAACTCTTCCCCACCGTAACGCGCCACGATATCCGAAGCTCGGATGCTGCCGCGGAGGATTTCCGCTACCTGCTTGAGTACGGCGTCGCCCATGGCATGGGAGAACTTGTCGTTGATCTTCTTGAAGAAATCGATATCGCCGATCATGACGCTAAACGGATGGTCGTAGCGCACCGCCATTTCCAGCAGCTGGCGTGCCTGCTCGTCGAAGTAGCGACGGTTGTGCAGCTTGGTGAGCGCGTCGCGGATGCTCAGCTCCTTGAGTTGTTCGGCCTGGCGGCGAATCTGGTCGTGGGACTCGCGTAAATCGGTATGGCTTCTGACGATTTCATCGCTCATGCGATTGAATGCGGCCGCCAGCACCCCGACTTCATCCCTGGATTTCACCACGACGTGCTGTTTCAACTCGCCGTCGCTCACAGCTTCGACCGCTGAGGTCAACCTGCGTAGCGCTCCGCTCAATCGATTTCCGAATACCCAGCCCAACACCAACGTGAGCAAAGCTGCTGCTGCGACCCCGTATGTCAGCGCCTCGCGCATGGCAGAGAGATAACCGAAATCCATGTCGGAGTAATTGATCTGCCCTTGCGGCGAAAAATACGCCACGGTGCGGCCGTCCACCTCCACGGGCAGCACCTTCTCGCGCTCTTCTGCGCGCATTGGCTGGCCTGGGTGGTAGGGCGGGATGTTCATCAAGGCACGGCCTTGGGTATCGAACAAATAGAAACGGAAAGGCGGCCGGCGCAGATGACTCGGCGGCTGGGGTTGCATGCCTGGACCGTGCATGCCCTGGCCATGCATATCCTGATTTTGCATATCAGGTCGCGGCGGTACGGGGACATCCATGGTGGCCGTCGGTGAGTTGCCGGGTTTCGGATGCGGTCGGTCAGCTTCCGGGCCGGAGATTGGGCCGGGCGGCGGCATGTTCAGCATTTCGCGCCTACGTCGTGAGAACGACCCGAAGTTTTCCTGGGCTTGCGCCTGTTCCCAGCTGCCGTAGGTACGGATATAGGCGCTAACATCGAGCCGGAAGGAACGCGAAGCATCCTGCAGCACAAGATCGTCGAACTTGCGCATGAGGCGCGAATAAGCCACGGCCCCGACCATTACGGTCGAGGCCAGGCTGGTTAACAACATTGCCAGAATAAATTTTGTTCTTATCGACACGATGCAACCTGCAGGGAGGTTTAACTCCGGCACTGCACCTGCAGTGCCGGAATGGTTGAAGTTAAAGAACCGCGACCATCAATAATGCCACGATGTTGATGATCTTGATGAGCGGATTGATCGCGGGACCGGCAGTGTCCTTGTAGGGATCGCCGACGGTATCGCCCGTCACTGCGGCCTTGTGGGCGTCGGAACCTTTGCCGCCGTGGTAGCCGTCTTCGATGTGCTTCTTGGCGTTATCCCAAGCACCGCCGCCCACCGTCATCGAGATCGCCACGAACAGGCCGGTGACGATGGTACCGATCAGCAATCCGCCCAAGGCCTGGGCCCCCAGCAGTTTGCCGACGAGAATAGGCGTCAGCACGGGCAGGAGCGAGGGAACGATCATCTCCTTGATCGCCGCCTTGGTCAGCATGTCCACCGCACGCGAATAATCGGGCTTCTCGGTGTGGTTCATGATGCCGGGCATCTCCTTGAACTGGCGACGCACTTCCACCACCACGGATGCCGCCGCACGACCGACGGCTTCCATCGCCATGGCACCGAACAGGTAGGGAATCATGCCGCCCAAAAACAGGCCGATGATGACCATGTGATTGGAAAGATCGAACGTGGTATCGCCGCCATGCTCGGAAAGCGCATGCGTGAAGTCGGCGAACAGCACCAGCGCCGCAAGACCTGCCGAGCCAATGGCATAGCCCTTGGTGACGGCCTTGGTCGTGTTGCCCACGGCATCCAGCGGATCGGTGATATCGCGGATGGCCTTGGGTAGATGCGCCATTTCGGCAATGCCGCCGGCGTTGTCGGTGATGGGGCCGTAGGCATCGAGCGCCACGATAATGCCCGCCATCGACAGCATGGACGTCGCGGCGATGGCGATACCGTACAAGCCGGCCAGATGATGCGCCCCGAGGATACCGAGGCAGATCACGATCACGGGCGCTGCTGTGGCTTTCATCGACACGCCCAGGCCGGCGATGATGTTGGTGGCATGGCCAGTGGTAGAAGCTCCCGCCACATGCCGCACCGGGCCGTATTCCGTCGCCGTGTAGTACTCGGTGATGACCACCATGGCCGCGGTCACGCCCAAGCCGATCAAGGTCGCGAGATAGATGTTGAGCGCGGAGTATTCCAGGCCGCTCTCGGCCATCATCGCATTGGTCACCGGATAGAAGGCGATGGCCGACAACACGCCGGAGACAATCAAGCCGCGATACAACGCGTTCATGATCTTGCCGCCTTCGCGCGCCTTGACGAAGAAGGTGCCGATGATGGAAGCCACGATGGAGATTCCGCCCAGCACCAGGGGATAGGTCAGTGCATTGGCCGAGCCCGGCATCAGAAGACTACCCAGCAGCATGGTGGCGATGATGGTCACGGCGTAGGTTTCAAACAGGTCGGCCGCCATGCCCGCGCAGTCGCCCACGTTGTCTCCCACGTTGTCGGCGATGACTGCCGGATTACGCGGGTCGTCCTCGGGAATGCCAGCTTCCACCTTGCCCACCAGGTCGGCACCCACGTCGGCGCCTTTGGTGAAGATACCGCCGCCGAGACGCGCGAATATGGAAATGAGCGAGCTGCCGAATGCCAGGCCCACCAGCGGACCGGTGTTCACCGCCTGTCCTTCAGGCGTCGTCATTTGCAGGAAGGCGTAATAGCCCGCCACGCCCAGCAAGCCCAGGCCGACCACCAGCATGCCGGTGATGGCGCCGCCACGGAAAGCCACGTTGAGGGCGGCATTGATGCCGTTGTGCGCGGCCTCGGCCGTGCGCAGGTTGGAGCGGACGGAGATATTCATGCCGATGTAGCCCGCAGCTGCCGAAAGCCCGGCACCGATAGCGAACCCCACAGCAGTGAGCGTTCCGAGCGTCGCCCAGATAATGCCGAACAGTAGAACCCCGACCAGGCCTATCGTTGTGTATTGACGATTGAGATAGGCCGATGCGCCTTCCTGCACCGCCGCTGCGATTTCTCGCATGCGTTCGTTGCCAGTCGGCTGCGCCAGCACCCACATGATAGTGAACACCCCATAAACGATTGCGAGTACAGCACAAGCCAGGGCGAATATGACACTTTGCGACATTATCGTTCTCCTCCTCTCATAGCACTCTCCTCAGTGGCTGCGAAAACGACAGCGAAAACCAGGTCAAGCGTACGGCGTCGAGACGTCCGAAATGCAAAGCTAAGTATTCTCGAGTACCGCGTAATGCCGCAGACTAAGCGTCGCAGTCATTCTCAAAACAGCTTCTCGATCAATGGTTGAACGGCTGCCAAACGGCATCCGCAAGCCATTATTACATAGGAGAGAATAAAAGAACCGACTATCAAGACGAGAGTTGAATGAATCGCTATCTCATCATTGCCAACATCGCTCATTGCTTATACCCTGACATTTAGCATCAGTACTTTTTCACAATAAAACAGGAAGTCCCGGCTAGGGCAGATCCTGAATCAGGGCAGAAACATCGCCCATAACTGACGATGAATACGACAACATCAGTTCGCAATCGATGTGCACAAAATCCTAGAGGGGGAGTATCGCAATGGCTGAGCAAGTAATCGCAAGAGAAAAACCTTACATCCTGCACTTTTTTACGACACAGAAACACTTCAGCCCGTTTGACGCCAATATGGCGAGCGACGCTGGCTATGATTCTGTATTCACCTATACCGATGTCGCCTTGGAAGACGTCACGGGATTGGTACAAGACGCCATCTTCTCCCGTGGGCCTCGAGGTGTTTGGCGGACGGGCATCTTTATTGGCGGGCGCGATCTGGACGTCGCCATGGAAATGCTGGAAAAAGCGAAAAAAGCGATGTTCCCGCCGTTTCAGGTTTCCTTGTTCGCCGATCCTGCCGGCGCCTTCACTACTGGGGCCGCCCTGTCCGCGCATGTGGTTTCCACCTGCCTCGAGCACTTCAATTCCAGCATGAAAGACAAGCGCGTCGTGGTATTCGGCGCGACAGGCCCGGTTGGGGGATGCGCTTCGATCATGTGCGCCAAGGAAGGGGCGGACGTTCGCCTGGTTGCGCATTCCAATGTCGAAAAAACCACCAAGCTTGCCGAAAAATATTCCGCAGCTTATGGCGTATCGCTCAAGTGCGTGGATGGCACTGATGACGCCAAGAAAGCGGCGGTCATCGCAGATGCTGAAATCCTTCTTTGCTGTGCCGCCGCCGGGGTGCGCGTCATCACGACCGAAATGCTGCAAAATGCCAAAGGCTTGCTTGTTGCTGCTGACGTCAATGCCGTCCCGCCTTCTGGCATCGAAGGATTGGATGCGATGTCCAACGCCCAGCCCATCAAAGGGGCTGAATGGGCTTTGGGCTTAGGCGCTCTGGCGATCGGCAATCGCAAGTACAACCTCCAAAAGAAAATGTTCCAGATGATGTTGGAATCGGATACCAATGTCACATTGGACTTTCTGTCCGCGTATGAGGTTGCTCGCAAGCTCTGACAACGGCTTAAAAAGCAAAAGGCTAGTTTCGAAAGGAACTAGCCTTTTTGCTTTATTGGGCGGATAGTTAAACCGCCGCTTGTCTTCTGCCGGGTTGTAACGATCGAGATCGGAAGTGATTTATCGCGTCTTTTGCCAAAACCGCCTCATTCAATGATGTTGGCTTAATACTCGGCAAGCCGATTTGCAGCTTGATTCTCTTATCCCAAAAGAGAATTAATGTGTGCTCGGCAACAGTGCAATGACGGCAAATAGAGTGAACTTGTGCGTTCCCACACCAATAACAACTTTGGGAATTTCTCGTTAAAGTTGATAGGAGGTACCGAACATGTGCTTCGAATGGGATAAAAGATATTTCCGCGAACTGGAAGAGAAGAAAAACAAGGAGAAGGTCGACCAGTTGATCAAGGAAGCTGAGGCTGCCGCCAAGGCCGAGCAGCAATCGGCACCTGCAACGCCAATCAAGGAAAACACTGTCATTTAGTCTTTAGGTGTCGAATATTCATTCACGCCATCCAAAACAAAAGGGCCGGCTCCGCGAGGAGACCGGCCCTTTTTAATGCCGAATCGACCGTCTTAGAACGCCGGCTTTTCGTCGGCGGCGTTGTAACGCTCGACCCCGGAAACGATTTCCTGGCGGGCTTCGTCCAGGCCGCGCCAGCCGTCGATCTTGACCCATTTACCTTTGTCCAGATCCTTGTAGTGCTCGAAGAAGTGCATGATCATGTTCAAGCGCCATTCGGACACGTCTTCATAGGTCTTGAAGTGGCTGTAGAGGCCGCACACCTTGTCCACGGGCACAGCCAGCACCTTGGCATCAGGACCGGCTTCGTCGGTCATCATCATGACGCCAAGCGGACGGCAGCGCACCACCACGCCGGGGATCAGCGGCACCGGGGTCAACACCAAAACGTCCACCGGGTCGCCGTCTTCCGACAGGGTGTGGGGGATGTAGCCGTAGTTGCAGGGGTAATGCATTGCGGTACCCATGAAGCGGTCGACGAAAATCGCGCCGGACTCCTTGTCCACTTCGTACTTGACCGGATCGCCCTGCATGGGGATTTCGATGATGACGTTGAAATCGTCAGGAATGTTCTTGCCACTCGGCACGCTATTGAATGCCATGGTTAAAGCCTTTCGCTAATTTTAAAAAATTAAATGGTTACGGTGCCGCCTTGGGCGGCGTCCTTGAATTATTAAAAGAGGACAGCTCTCTCAGTTAAGGGGTTCGAATTTTCCGGTGTAGGGGTTGTACGCCACCATGCTGCCCTGTTCGATATCGAAATACCATCCGTGCAACATCAGCGAGCCTTGCTGCACGCGCTCCTTCACCCAGGGGAAAGTCAACAGGTTTTCCAGCGAGACCAGGATGGAAGCGGTTTCACAGGCACACACCTTTTCATCCACCGTCGCTTCCGGCATATCGCTCAGCACGCGTTCCTTAGCTCGCGATGCGATGTTCATCCAGTTGCCAATGAATTCGCCCTTGGCTTCGGGACGGTCTTCCATCAGCGCCTTGATGCCGCCGCACTGGCGATGGCCCAACACGATGATGTGCTCCACGCCCAGCGAACGCACGCTGAACTCAAGCGCCGTACTTACACCGTGCAGCCCGGCGCCCTTTTCATAAGGAGGCACCAGGTTGGCGACGTTACGCACCACGAACAAGTCACCCGGCTGGCAATCGGTAAGAATCGCTGGATCGACGCGCGAATCGGAACAGGCAATCACCAGGGCGCTAGGGTTTTGCCCCTGCTTGAGTTCACCGAACAACTCCTTGTCGCGGCCGAAATAATTGGTTTGGAAACGCTTGAAACCGCTGATGAATTTTGAAATGTCAGTCATGGTCTTTCCACCTGTTGTCTACACTCGGCCACGATTTCCGGAGGAATCAGCCTGAGCGCCATGATTACCAGCGCCGGGACGATAATCACATCGTCCAGATGGCCGATCACGGGGATAAAGTCGGGAATCAGATCGAACGGCATCAGCGCGTACCCCACGGCCAATCCTAACAACACCTTGGCCAGCCACGGCGTGCGTACATCTTTCAGCACCAGCCGATAAACGGCAAGCTCGGTCTTGAACCGACGTGCCGTTTCCTTGAGCAACCGCATCAAGCCGAGATGTCGCTGCCCGTGAGTTGACGCAGGGCCTCGCGATATTTCTCGCTGGTTTTGAGTGCAACCTCAGCCGGCAGTTCTGGCCCCGGCGGCTGCTTGTTCCAGCCCGAAGCTTCCAGCCAATCGCGCACGTACTGCTTGTCGAAACTCGGAGGATTGCTGCCCACCTTGTACTGGTCGGCAGGCCAGAAACGGGAAGAATCTGGCGTCAAAGCCTCGTCGATGAGGTAGAGCGCGCCTTCCTTATCCAGCCCGAACTCGAACTTGGTGTCGGCGATGATTATACCGCGAGTCAGCGCAAACTCCGCCGCGGCTTTGTACAACGCGATACTGACATCGCGCACTTTCTCGGCCAGCTCACGGCCCATGAGGCTGGCAGCCTGATCGAAAGTGATGTTCTCGTCATGTGTACCCAGCTCGGCCTTGGTGGAAGGCGTGAAAATCGGCTCAGGCAGTTGAGAAGCCTCTTGCAGCCCGGCAGGCAGCGCGATGCCGCACACCGTACCCGAAGCCTTGTATTCCTTCCAGCCGGAACCCACCAGATAGCCGCGCACCACAGCCTCGATCGGCAGCGGCTTCAACTTGCGAACAACGATGGCACGCTCGCCCAACTGGGCCTTTTCCGCCGGATCGCTCACCAGCGTATCGGGATCGATACCGGTCAGGTGATTGGGAATGATGTGCTGCAACTTGTCGAACCAGAAATTGGCGATCTGCGTCAGCACTGCGCCCTTGCCCGGGATCGGGGTCGGCAGGATCACGTCGAACGCAGACAGGCGGTCCGTCGTGACGATCAGCATCTTGTCGGCATCGATATCGTAAATGTCGCGCACCTTGCCCTGGTTGATGCGGGTAAGGCTTTTGATGCTGGATTGCAGTAAAGGCTGTGACATTGCGTGTTTGGGAGGAAAGTTTGGAAAGGGTGAATTATCCCCTTTCGTGAGGATCATGAAAAGTCGAAGTAGATCTGGTATTTAGCCTTTCGCCCAGTCATGCCCTTCAGGCTTTATCCCGCGCTCAAGTCGCTTGGCTCCTTGGCGCGCAGGGTCTTCACCAGGTAACACTAGTCCCGCTTCGCATGCACGCCGCCTTCATCCACGCCGCCATACGGGAATTTCACATGTCCGAAACGCACCACCAGCACAGACAGCGCCAACAACAGCGTCGCGGCCGCCAAGGCCAGCACCTGCATGGAAGCCAGCTCTTTCATATCGAGTACCAGGTAGCGCGTCAGGGCCACAATACCGATGTAGAGCGGATAACGCACGGGCATGGTCCCGGTGCTCAAGTAGTGGCGGACCATGGACAGGACTTCGAGGTAGAGGAACATCATCAGCAAATCACCCAGCGTGACCGAGCTGCGCAAAACCATACGCCAGACGTCGGAACCCGCCGCGATGATGGTGGCGATGGCGATGACCAGGAGGCCCAGGTATTCGCAGTTTTCCATGACGGACTGGCTGAAATCCGTGACCTGTTTACGCATGTAACGTTTCCTATCTCGTAAGTGACATGAACAACTGAGGCAGACGCTCCGGCAACCGTGCGACGTTGTCGATCACGGTGTAGTGGTTGCCGAAAATATCCGCCACGTACTCGTCCGCCTTGGGATCGAGGTTGATGCAGTAAGTATAAATGCCTTTCTGGTCGAGTTCGCGCACGGCGATGCGCGAATCCTCGATCAGCAGGCGCTCATCCTTGACGTCGATATCCGCCGGTTCGCCGTCAGTGAGGATCAACAGCAGTTTTTTATCCGCCTGCTGATGGTCGAGATAATGCCCGGCGTGACGGATGGCCGCGCCCATGCGGGTGGAATAGCCCGCTTCCATGGCGGCGAGCCGCGACATGACATCGCTGCCCCAATGCTCGCCGTAGCCTTTCAGGTGCAGGTAACGCACCTCATGGCGAGTGTTGGAATGAAAGCCGCCGATGGCGAATTTGTCGCCCATCTGCTCGATTGCCCAAGCCAATAGAGACACCGCTTCCTGGCTTAGTTCCAGCTTGCTTTGCGTACAGCCGGCCGGCACGTCGGCGAGCGAGGCCGACAAATCCACCAGCAGCGATACGGCAATACTGCGCCCGTCGTGCTTGTGGCTCATGTTGATGCGCGGATCAGGCTGGGCACCGCTCTTGAAGTCGATCAGCGAGCGGATGGCGATATCAAGATCGAGTTCGGAGCCTTCTTCCTGATAGCGGATGCGCACCTTCTGCTGCGGTTTCAAGAGATCGATGATCTTCTTGAGCCGCTTAGCCAATGCCTGATGTTTGGCCAGCAGGCGCTCGATATCGGCGGCGTCGCCTTTGGGATGCAGATGCTCGTAGACACTCACCCAATCCGGGCGGTAGTGCTGGGCAGAATAATCCCACTCGGGATACAGCCGCGGTGGCAGTTTGTCTTCCTCATCGGCATCTTCCTGATGCTGTCGCGGACGCGCGGCGGTGTCTTCCTCGTCGCCTTCCTCGATATAGCGCCACATGATGCGGTTATCGTCGCGGTAATCGACGACAGTGTCTGCAAACCATACCTGCGAACTCTGGTCGCTCTGCACCCGCGTCTGCGCGACGTAACTCAGGCCCAGCTGGGCGATATCCTGCGTGGTTGCGCCTTGCGCCATCGCCTCGTGGAATCGCGCCACGAACTTGAGCAGCACGGGATCGGTATAGGGGTGGTGCGGGTCGAGGATGGCGCGGGACAGCATCGCCAATCGAAGGCGGATCGACGACCAGCCTTCCGGACAGGCGTCTTGCTTGGGTATCGGATGCAGCGCGCACCACAGCTTGCGCAGGCCGGGGAACTCCCTCATCGCCAGCGCTTCGACGCGAGCATCCTCGAACATCTCCACCGCCATGCGCTGGAAGGGACTGTAATTGTCGGCAATCAGCCAAGTGGTCCACCGCTGATGCGCCGCCACATGTGCCAACAGCGCCCGGTAACGGTCGATGCCCCGTACGCCGCTAGCCGTATCGTCATAGACATCCGGCAGATGGATCCCCAGGCTGTCGTAGTACGGCACAGGCCTACGCAGTTGGTCGAACGCCAGCGAATACGGCAACAGATGCGCCTGCGTCTCCCACAAGCCACGCAGATAAAGCGACAGATTTCGCTCGTGATCGACCAGCAAGGTGCCATGTCGCTCGCGCTGCAATACCGCGCGGCTGTCGGCGGATTGCACCTGGAAATAATCGCGCTGGCGGTCGGGATCGTTGGGATAGGCCTTGATGCCATATTCCACCCAGTTGCGGACACCGGCGAGCGACAACTGGCTGAACAGGAAAGGCACGGATTCGAGGAAATCCGGCAGGCACGGGCTGTTGTACATGCTGTCGATGCCGTGCACCTTGGGCATGGTGCGTTCCATGGTCTGCCACACCAGCGCCAGATATTCGCGGAACAGCGGCAGGTTATCGAGCGATCGAGCAGCAGCCGGCAGGCTTTGCAAAAACGGCGGTAGGGCCTTGGCGTTAGGCGTGCGGGAGAGTTTCTGGACGAACTCCACGACGACGGCTATGGCTTCTTCGCCCAGTTGAGCCGCCACGTCGGGCATTTCTTCCAGGAAGGCCAGCACCGGCTCTTGCCCACGGCCCATCTTGCAGAGCGTGCGCGAACCGGCGATGTAATCCACCATGCCGGCAGGCGTGAGCTTGCCGCGCGCATAGGCGATGCAATCGTCGAAGACTTCCTGGACTTGGGCGAAACCGCAGTCCAGGGCTTTACGTTCTTCTGTCGTCGCCGTCATGCCAATCTCACCTGTCGCGCAGACGACTTCGCCTGTATTCGTAAATTGCAAGCGAAGCGGGCGCTACGGTTCTTAGCCGAAAATCGCATCGATGGCATGATCCAGCGTATCGCGGATATCGGCGTCGTCGGTGATCGGGCGCACCAGCGCCATGCGGCAGGCATCGGCAGCAGGAATGCCTTGTTTGATGAGCGTTGCTGCATAGACCAGCAGACGAGTCGAAATCCCCTCGTCCAGCCCATGCCCTTTGAGATTACGCGCCGTCACGGCGATACGCACCAGTTGCGCCGCCAAACCGGCATCCACCCCGGTTTCCTTCTCCACAATGCCGGCCTCGACATCGGCGGATGCGTAATCGAACTCCATCGCCGCAAAGCGCTGCTTGGTCGATTGCTTGAGGTCTTTCATCAAGCTCTGGTAGCCGGGGTTGTAGGAAATCACCAACTGGAAATCCGGGTGCGCCGTCACCAGCTCGCCCTTCTTGTCGAGCGGCAAATTACGACGGTGGTCGGTCAGCGGGTGGATCACCACGGTCGTGTCCTGGCGCGCTTCGACGACTTCATCCAGGTAGCAGATGGCGCCATAGCGCGCTGCCAGGGTCAGTGGACCGTCGATCCAGCGCGTGCCGTTGGCGTCGAGCAGGTAACGGCCCACGAGGTCGGAAGCCGTCATGTCTTCGTTACAAGCGACTGTAATCAACGGCTTGCCCAGCTTCCACGCCATGTGCTCGACAAAGCGCGATTTGCCGCAGCCGGTCGGGCCTTTGAGCATTACCGGCAAGCGCGCGGCATAAGCAGCTTCGTACAGTGCCACTTCGTTGACTTGCGCCTGGTAGAACGGCTCTTCGGTGATTCGGTACTGATTGATATCGAAAGTCGTCATGGTGATACCTGCTTTGGTTTGTTGGCTAAGAGGCCGCCTGCGCTACAAAAAAGCCCCTGCGAAAGATACCAGCAGGGGCTTGATACAACTTGGCTGAAAGCGCCCGGATTACTTATGCACACCCAACTTCTCGCGCCAACCGGGATACAGTTTATCGGCGTCCTTGGGGAACGACTCGAACGCACGCGCAAATTCCTTGTGCTCCTTGGCGAACTCGATCGGATCGGCGCCGGACTTCCAGCACTCGTACGATTGACGCAGCGAGATTGCACCGGCTGCCGGGCTGTCGATGTGGCCATAGGAGCCTCCGCCAGCCGTGTTGATCACGTTGCCGTGGCCCAGGTTTTCGAAGAAGCCGGGCAGACGCAGCGCATTCATGCCGCCAGAGATGATCGGGGTCGTGGGCTTCATGCCGTACCACTTCTGGTAGTAGACCGGACCTTGAGCTTCGTCGCGCTCGATCATGTAGGCAATGTTCTTGTCGTCGTTCTCGCCTTCCATCTTGCCGTAGCCCATGGTGCCGACGTGGATGCCGGAAGCACCTTGCAGGCGGCTCATCTTGGCCAATACGAAAGCGGTATAGCCGCGCTTTGCGGACGGGCTGGTGACAGCACCGTGACCGGCACGGTGGTAGTGCAGGTACTGGTTGGGATACTGGCGGCGAGCCGTGGTCACCATGCCTGGACCGCCGACGTAACCGTCGACCAGGAAGGCCACCTTGTCGGCGTCAGCGCCGAAAGTTTCCAGGATGTAATCGGCACGAGCACACATTTCGTAGTGGTCGTCAGCGGTGATGTTGGCCGAGAACAGCTTGGCCTGGCCGGTTTCGTCCTGGGCGCGCTTCATCGCATCGGCGACCAAAGGGATCACCTTCTTCATCGGGCAGAAGGTCTGGTTGCCTTGCGGCTCGTCGTTCTTGATGAAATCACCGCCCAGCCAGAACTGGTAGGCCGCATGTGCGAACGGCTCGGGACGCAGGCCCAGCTTGGGCTTGATGATGGTGCCGGCGATATAGCCGCCGTCCTTGATGGGGCGACCGAGAATACGCCACATGTCGCTGATGTCCTTGGCCGGGCCGTCGAACAGCTGGATGGCGCGTTCAGGCACGTAGAAGTCGATCATCTTGCCGTGTTCGATATCGCCCATGCCCTGGTTGTTGCCGATTGCCAGCGTCAGGAAAGAGACGATCATCATGCGGCCGTCGGTAACGTTGCGGTCGAACAGGTCCAGAGGATAGGCAATGCGCATGTCCTCGTTGGCTTCGTCGATGTAGTACACCAGCGCGTCCACGCCCTTGGTGAAATCGTCGGTGGTGGAAACTTCGACGTTGGTGCCTGTGGAGGATTCGGCGGCGAAATGGGCGGCGGCTTCCAGGTAGCCATGGCCGGACTTCGGCTTCATCTTATAGGCGACCAGGATGTGCTTGCCACCCTTGATGAGATCTTCTTCCTTCAGGCTGAGATCGGAATACCGAGCCGACTGATCCATTATTGCGCTCCTCAAAATTGTGAATAACTGTCCACGAGAAATGTGGTTATGAGGGGCACTATACCCAGATCAAATCATAAGTAACAGTCAGATATTTTGATAGTTATGATAAGATTTTTATTATGCTACATGTCACCTTGCGCCAGCTCAGCGTATTCGATGCGGTGAGCCGTCATCTTTCCTATTCACGAGCGGCCGCCACGCTGCATTTGACGCAGCCCGCCGTCTCCATGCAGATAAAGCAACTGGAAGAAAGCGTGGGAGTGCCGCTTTTCGAGCAGCTCGGCAAGAAAATCTACCTTACGGAAGCGGGCAAGGAGTTCGGGCAGTATTGCAGCAACATCCTGCAGCAATTGGCCGAGGCGGAGGCCATGCTGGACGATTTCAAGGGCATGAGCGGCAAGCTCTCCATCAGCGTCGCCAGCACGGCGAGCTATATCACCCCGCACCTCCTGGCCGTGTTCTGCCAACGTCATCCGGAGACCAAGGTCAGCCTCAGCGTGACCAACCGCGAGAACGTGCTGCATCGGCTTACGCACAACGAAACCGACATGGTCATCATGGGCCGTCCGCCCGACGGCTTGGATCTGGATGCGACCCCCTTCATGGAAAACCGTCTCGCCATCATCGCGCCCATCGACCATCCGCTGGCGCACGAGCAAGATATCCCGCTCTCGCGGTTGGCCGAGGAAACCTTCCTGGTGCGAGAACAAGGCTCGGGCACGCGCATCACCACCGAGCGATTCTTCGCCGAACGCGGCATCCGCCTTACTACCGGCACCGAGATGAGCACCAACGAGGCCATCAAGCAGGCAGTCCAGGCCGGCATGGGCCTGGGGATACTCTCACTCAACACAGTATCTCTGGAATTGGAAACACGTCGGCTGACGGTGCTGGACGTGCAGAATTTTCCCATCGTGCGCCACTGGTACGTGGTGCATCGAAAGGGAAAACGGTTGTCGACGGCCGGTCAGGCGTTCAAGGATTTCCTGCTGGAAGACGTGAAGCTTTAAGAAGCTGTTTAAAAATTGCTGTGGAGGATCGTCTGCGGCGTTGCGCGGTGCTCGTAACCTCGCCGTACTATAGTACTGTCTCGGCTCCTGCGCTCCGTGCGCCTTGCAGCCAATCCTCCTCGCAAATTTTAAAAACAGCTTCTAGACTTTACTCGGCCACCAGGTAGACCCCCAGCATGATAAGCAAAATCCCCGCGATCTTGAGCACAGAAACGTCTTCATGCAGGAATATCCCCGAAGCCAGGGTCACGGTCACATAAGAGAACGCCGTGGCCGGGTGCGCCTTGCTGAGCTCGATGCGCGCGATGATGGCGAGCCAGGTCAGAAACGCCAGCACCATGCCCACGGCCCCGAGCCAGATCATAGGTTCGTTGGCGATTCGTGCCAGGTAAGCAGCGGCGGCCGACAGCGAATGCAGCGGGAATATGCCCTGGTGTGTCACCCCTACCTTGAACAGCAGCTGGATCGCCGTATCCAGCGCAAGCAACACCGCGAAGAGCGCCAGCACATAGTAATTGACGCGTTTCCAGCGCCAGAACTCCAGCCGCAACAAATGCCGATAGATGCTGAGCGCCGTCCTCATTAAGACTTGGAGCGTCCGCTGTGGTTAAGCTCCCAGCCCAGCAGCGCATAGAGAATGCGCACCGAATCCGTGACCGGGCGGAATTTGGAGGAGCGATTATTATCGATGTAGATCGTCGGGATGGGTACGTTGACGATCTTGCGGCGCTGCGACAACGCCAGCAGCAGCACCTGAATTTCCGTCTCGTAGCGGCTGCCGGTCACGTTGCGCACCATGGTTTCGGTGAATTCCCGGTTGAACGCTCGCAACCCCGATTGCGTGTCTTCCGGCGCGTGAGGATGCAGCCAGTGCAAGAGGCTGCTCACCACCGTGTTGCCGAACTTGCTGCGGGCCGGCATGCGGGAGAGATCGCGGCCTCCGATCGCCATGTCGGCCCCGTCCCGGATGGCTTGTACCAGTTTGGGGATTTCTGCAGGAGGATGCTGGCCATCGCCGTCGAGCGTGACCAGCACCTCGAAATCGAAGCGATTGAGCGCTTCGCAGAAACCCGCCATCAGCCCGACACCCTTGCCGCGGTTGTCGGGGAACGTCAACACGCTGAGTTTGCCCGCCATCTGCGCCTTGAGCCGCGCCAGGACTGCGCCGGTCTCGTCGGCTGAACCGTCGTCGATGACGATGAGATGATCAACGTAACGCATGGTCTGGCGGATCACCGGCTCGCAAAATTCCGCCACGTTGTAGCAGGGAATAATGCCGATGACCGGAGCCGATGCTCGCGTCTTCGCCGGCATTGCCGGACGCCACCCGGCAAGATCGAACATCCCGCCCCGACGTTCCAGCTTGCAATAGAGGTGGGAATGGTTTTGCATCAGCTCTCGCGACAACTCCACCATCGCCACGCCGTCTTCAAAATCTACCCGAGCCTCTCCCAACGATTCTCCTGTGACAGCATTCATCACCGGCTGGACTCCCCTGCTTATCCGCAACCGCATGGAAGGCATGCCTTGCGTGGCGCCGATGAGCGAAAGCGCCGGCTTGCCGAACCAGCGCAGCCAACGGCGCATTCGCACCCGGATTTGCACTGCATGGTCGCCGAAAGTTACTTCCTGCAGCGGATGCTGGGACTGGAACCGGCCGATGTCGGCGACATGGAGAAAGGTTTCCTGGGGCTGTGCAAATCTCAGGAAGCGGCTGCGACTAAGTACCACCTGGGTGTAATGGCTGAGAATCGCCCTGTGCTTGTTTTCCTGTTGCTGTGCTGAAAGCGCGATACGGGATTCGTCGGTAGTGAATACTTGCCTGCCGTGGACGAGGTAAGCCAGTAACCGAGGCTGCAACGCCACCGGCGCACGTTTCAATGCGAGGTCGGCCAGAACGGCCACGGCATTATGGTCGGGATGCGTATCTTGAAGGGACGGCGCGACGAGCAGCGTGGGGCGCCACAGCGCAAGCATCTCGGCCAGGCGCTCGATCATCGGCTCGCTTGCTGTCATTAGAAGCTCCGTCATGCCTTGGTCTGGCAAGTTCCAGAACTGGGCGTGAGCGGGGCTTAAACCCAAATTCTCCAGGGCGGTCAGCGCCTCTTGCTTGCGGCGGCGGCCCCAGCGGCGACGATCGTCCGATTCGATGCGCCAGCGCTTTTCCAAAAGCCGCTGCGGCCAGGGATTATTGTCGCCGT
This sequence comes from Novimethylophilus kurashikiensis, assembly GCF_003112435.1. Taxonomy (GTDB): domain Bacteria; phylum Pseudomonadota; class Gammaproteobacteria; order Burkholderiales; family Methylophilaceae; genus Novimethylophilus; species Novimethylophilus kurashikiensis. Next base: position 119,194 of record NZ_BDOQ01000018.1, on the reverse strand, counting down.
TGGTGATGAAGATGACCTTGATGTCGGCGCCTATGTTCTTGGCGTGTTGCATCAGGCCTGCAGCGCCCAGGGTTTCGTCGTCGGGGTGAACGGCGAGGATGAGGATGCGGTCGTCCCGGCTCAAACCGAGACGGGTCAGCATGGCTGGCCTTTCGTGACCGATTTACTGGCTGCTACCTTATGCCAACACCTTTTGATGTTCACCACGATGCGCTCCTTCCGATGGGTCTATCGAAGCAGCCAACACGCGATCAACCGCGCCCGTCCTCCCAAGCCGGCGTGCGGTGGCCAGTCTGGGAGGAGATTGCCGGATCAGGCGTTCGCAATCAGTGCGATACCGCCCAGAATAAGCATCACTCCGCTCCAGCGACGCGGACTGATGTATTCGCCTAATAAATAATGCGAAGCCAGCAAGATGGCGACATTGCTGACGCTGCTCAAGGGAAAGGCAAAGCTCAGTGCAACACGGGAAATAAACGCCAGCCAGCCGATAATCGCGCCCATTTGCAACAATAAGCCCAGCAGCACCATGCGATTGCTCAGCATGTCGGCAGCAAAAGCGAGCAGCCGCCTGATTTTGCCGGCATGGCCGTTGGGTCGGGGACGGCTCGCACCTTTCTTAAAGCACACCGAACCCAACGCGTTACACACCAGGGCCAGTAATAAAATCAATGCAGTATCGTAAGCAATCATTCGACAAGTATAAGGGCTTGTTGTTTCGATTCCGAAATGGCATTCCAGCGTTGAGAAAAATCCTGCGGAAAATCCTGTTACCGACCGTTGAACTCACCTCCAAATCGGCGTATAAAAGAACTGCGTTCTATCGATTTGAAAGCCAAACTTACATAAGGAGGCGATTATCGAAACAGCGAAAGGCGATCAGCCATAACAATGTATACCCACCGGATCGTTCCGGTCTGATCGGTACCCCGCTACCGATATATAACACCGTGCAACGCGATGCTATCTGAAATGGATGGCCATCCAAAAATACCATCCGCCGAAACAAGCCGTTACTGCTCAGTAACGGCTTGTTTTTTATGAATCACCAGCAAGACGACGACCGTAATCAAAATCCGTCCCACAACAAAAATGGCTCGTCCGAGCCCTTACTTGAAATCCTTGATCAAAAAACTAAAAAATCGTTGTAATGAATAAAGCTGGATTACTTGGCTTTTTTCTGCGCCTTGGTTTCGCCGTGTTCCTTGCGCTGCTTATTGACGATACGGGCAGCAACTTCTTCCTCACGGCCGGGATAACGGTGTTCTTTCTCGAACTTGCTCTCCAGCTTCTTGTACTCGTGTTCACGTTTAGGACTAGCACCTGCTGGCATGATGTTCCTCCTCATGACGTTGATATTAAATTAGAGACCGGCGGTGGCGCTGTGTTCCTCATATAAGGAGCGTCACACCTTCACCGCCTCCAGTTCCCGCAACAAGGCTTCGTCGAAGGCCGGGATGTCATCCGGCTTGCGGCTGGTGACCAGCTTGCCGTCGACCACGACCGGTGCATCAGTCCATTCGGCACCGGCGTTACGCAGGTCTTCCTTCAGGCTGGGCCAACTCGTCATGCGCTTGCCTTGGGCAATGCCGGCGTCGATCAAGGTCCAGGGACCGTGGCAAATCGCAGCGATCGGCTTGTTTTCGCGGGCGAATTCGCGGATGAAGGTAATGGCCTCGGTACTAAGCCGCAGCCGATCCGGATTCGCCACGCCGCCCGGCAGCACCAGCGCGTCGAAATCCCCGGGACGGGCGTCCCGCACATCCAGCTCAACCGGGAACCGGTCGCCCATGCTCAAATGATTGAACCCCTGTACTTCCTCGCCGCGCGCTTTGGGCGAGACCAGCGTGACCTGTATTCCATGATCTTCCAGAAAACGCCGCGGTCCGGTGTATTCCACCTGTTCCACACCATCGGTCATGAGGACGGCCACGCGCTTGCCTTGAACATTTGCATGAATAGCAGCATCCATCTCGTTCCTCCTTGGGTCGGAAAACCGTACGACCCGGCCCGATCAGGGTAAGTTCGGCGAATCGAGGAAAAATTGAACCCATGCTCAGGCCGAAACTCATAACGTCGATGGATGCCGACTTTGCAATGAATGGGATAATGATCGACTTTTAACGAACTGCCTCAGAGAAAAATCAATGGGTGTAAAAAACATAGGCAATTTCACCGAACGACTGATGGTGCTGGGAGTGGGCATCTTCCTGATTGCCCTGGCGGCCGAATCCGCCCTGCTGTTTCGCTTCGTGGGCAACACTACCAATACGCGCAATTGGGTATCCCACACGCACCAGGTTTTGGCACAGCTAGAGACGCTGCTGGTGGACGTCGTCGATATCGAAACCGGGACGCGCGGCTACTTGATCGTCGGCCGCCCCGAATACCTCGACCCTTACAATCGATCGCTACAAAAGCTCGACCTCGATGTACGCACGCTCATGAACCTGACAGCCGACAACCCGCGGCAGGTGGAAAATATTCGCGCCCTGCTGCCGCATATCGCCCAGAAGATCAACAAGTCGCAATACCTCATCAACATGCGGCAAGACCAAGGCTTTAATGAGGCACAGGCGATGATGACTCAGATGCAGGGGGTGGAAATGCTGGAGATTCGCCGCCGCATCGGCGATCTCATGGCCGAGGAACAACGGCTTTTGGGCGAGCGTGAAACCCTGGACCGCAACGCCGCCCAGCATCTCAAGGAATTGGTCACGGCACTGGGCATCCTGACCGCCATCATTCTGCTCGGCATCAGCGGCGCAGTGTTCTACGGCTTACGGCTCAAGGGTGAAATGATGCGCAAGCTCGACACCATTGCCCATACCGACGCGCTGACGGGGTTATTCAACCGTCGTCACCTCATGATCCAGGCGACTGCGTTGCTCGCCCTGTCAGCACGGCGCAACAGCTGCGCTGCGGTGCTGTTCCTGGACCTGGACGGGTTCAAGGCCGTCAACGATACCTACGGACATGACGTCGGCGATGAACTGCTGCGCATCGTCGCCCAGCGGCTCAAATCCAGCATTCGCAACAGCGATCTCCTGGCGCGGCTGGGCGGTGATGAGTTCGTGGTCTTCCTGCCGGAAGTCGAGTCCGTTACCGCAGCGGAACTCGTTGCCACGAAGATCGTAGCGGCACTGGCAGAGCCCTACCCCATCGACGATATTGAAGCCCACGTGACGACCAGTATCGGCATTGCGCTATCTCCCGCTGACGGCACCGATGTCGAAAGCTTGCTGCAACACGCCGACCTCGCACTGTACGAAGCCAAGAATGCAGGCAAGAACAACTACGTGCTCTATCGCAACAATGGCTACCCATCGGAATAAGCGGCTAAAGGACGTTTAACCCGCGGTATTGCATGAAAGTAGCCACCCTCCCTCCGCCGATTTTTCGAACGCATTTCCGCCACCATGGCGGTCGTGCTATTGAACTGGCGCCGCCCCGCTGTTACTGTTGAGCCTCAGCGTAAGACTTTCCCTACTCGGCTCAGCAAGCTTCGATGACACCAAAACTGGCGCCTTTCAACAAGCTGTCTCCGTTCCTGCTGAGCCTGTGGCTTACGCTGGTTGCATTCGTGGCATTCTCCGTCACTTTTGTCGGATACATCCGCGCCCAAAAGCAGATCGATATCGCCAGCGAAATCCGCTACCAGTCGTACCAGCTGGCGGACGAACTGCGCCAATCTTCAGACGATTTGACCCGGATGGCGCGCACTTATGTCGCCATTGGCGAAGCGCGTTACAAGCAGCACTATCAGGAAATCCTGGACATTCGTAACGGCGTTAAGCCGCGGCCTGTCAACTACGATCACATCTATTGGGATCTGGTACTGGAAGACGACCGTCGGCCAAGGCCTTATGGTCCGGCGGTTCCATTGCTCCAGCGCATGCGCGACCTCGGCTTTACCGCCCCCGAATTTGCCAAGCTGCAGGAAGCCAAATTACGCTCCGATGCCCTCACCAAGACCGAATACAACGCCATGGCCCTGGTCGAATCCTCACACGAGGAATCGCAGCGCCTACGAGCCCTGCAACAACTCAATGACACCGCCTATCACCGCGCCAAGGCAGGCATCATGCAGCCCATCAGCGAGTTTTACACGTTGATGGACAATCGTACCTTGAGCATGGTGCATGCCTCGGAGGAGAAGGCTCAGCAGGTACTGATGCTGCTGGTCGCCCTCGGGGTGTTACTGGTGTTCCTGCTTTGGCGCGTACTCCGGGCGCTCAAGATGACGCTGGGAAGCCATCTGGACGATCTGCATGCCCGCATCGTGCGGCTCGGCAAAGGCGATCTTTCGACCCCCATTCCGGTACCCGATAGCGCCGAGAACAGCATTACCGGCTGGCTGGAACAAACCCGCCACAACCTCAACCAGATTGATTCGCAGCGGCAGGAGAGCGAAGCCGCCAACCAGCGGCTCACCCAGCTCTATGCTGCACTCAGCCAGTGCAACCAGGCTATCGTGCGCTGCCAGTCAGAAACCGAGCTATTGCCGCTCGTCTGCCGCGATGCGGTTGAGCATGGCGGCATGAAAATGGCCTGGATCGGGATGAAAGATCCCGCCCATCAGGTTCTACGACCCGTCGCTTATTACGGCGACGGGGTGGATTACCTGGAAAACCTGGAAATCGCCATCGACACCCATATGCCAGGCAGTAGCGGCCCTACCGGCAGGGCATTTCGGGAGATGCGGCCCGTCTGGTGCCAGGATTTCCGCAATGACGCGACCCTGATGTGGCGCGAGCGCTCGGAAAAATACGGCTGGCAAGCGTCAGCCTCCCTACCGCTGCATTGCAACGGAGAAATCGTCGGGACGTTCAATCTATACTCCAGCAAGCAGGGCGCTTTCGATACCCAGGCCCAAGAGCTGCTGATCGAGATGGCCGTCGATATCAGCCATGCCCTGGGCCGCTTCAAGCTGGAGAAAGACCATTACCAGCTCGAACTGGAACTCAAAGCCAGCGAAGAGCGTTCTCGACTGGTGCTAGAGAACTCCATCGACGCCGTGATCAATATCGACCGCGAGGGCAGGATCACGGAGTGGAATGGCGCTGCGATGGATATCTTCGGGTATCGCCGTGAGGAAGTGTTAGGCAAGGAACTAGGCCAGTTCATCATCCCGGAGCGCTATCGTCATGCCCATGCTACAGCCATGCAGCGTCTGGCGGCCTCGCTGGAACACGAACCCAGCGGCAAACGCGTCGAGATCGAAGCGCTACGGAGCGACGGTAGCGAGTTCCCGGTGGAGCTTTCCATCACTTCCATCCGACGCAACGGCATGGTGTTTTTCAGCGCGTTCTTGCGCGACATCTCCGAGCGCAAGCAAGCCGAGGCGCGTATCCGCTACCTTGCCTTGTTCGACGCACTCACCGGACTGCCTAATCGCACCCAACTGGAAGAACGCATCGCATACGCTATCAGCCTGGCCAAGCGCAATAACGGCCATATTGCACTGGTGTTCCTCGACCTCGATCATTTCAAGAACATCAACGATACGCTGGGCCACAGTGTAGGCGATCGACTGCTGATCGAGATCGCCGCACGCTTGCAGAACGGCTCCCGTGAACAAGATACCGTGGCTCGCCTGGGTGGCGACGAATTCATTTTGCTGCTGCCGGAAAGCAACGAGGACGGCGTGCGGCGCGTGGCGGAAAAACTGCTGGAATCCATCACCCGGCCGTTTATCGATGAAAAAGGTAACGAACTCACCGTCTCCTCTTCCATCGGTATCGCCTTCTATCCCAACGACGGCGAGGATTTCGAAACCCTGCTCAAGAACGCCGACACCGCCATGTACCGCGCCAAGAAAGACGGGCGCAACGGCTATTGTTTCTTCACGCCGCAGATGCAAGCACGCTCGGTGCGCAACCTGGAAGTGGAAAACGCCTTGCGCCAGGCCGTGGCGCGCAACCAACTCGAGCTGTATTACCAACCGCAGATTTCGGCTGTGGACGGCAAGCTGATCGGCGCTGAGGCGTTGCTGCGCTGGCACAACCCCGAACTCGGCTTTATTTCGCCCGCGGAGTTCATCCCCATCGCGGAGGAAAGCGGGCTGATACTCTCCATCGGCGAATGGGTGCTGCGCACGGCGCTCACGCAGCTTAAATCCTGGATTGACCGTGGCATGTCGCCGATCATCGTGGCGGTCAACCTGTCGGCCATACAATTCCGCCACGCTACGCTGCCGCAGCTCGTCAGCACGATTCTCGACGAACTCCAGTTGCCGCCTGAGTTCCTGGAACTGGAGCTCACCGAGAGCGCCGCCATGCACGACCCCGTGGCCGCTATCGACATCATGAACAACCTGCATGGTCGAGGCGTACGCATGTCCATCGACGATTTCGGTACCGGCTATTCGTCGCTCAGCTACCTCAAGAAATTCAAGGTCTACAAGCTCAAGATCGACCAATCTTTCGTACGAGATATCAGCACCGATCCGGAAGACAAGGCTATCGTCAACGCAGTGATCCAGATGGCGCACAGCCTGGGGCTCAAGACGATTGCAGAAGGGGTGGAGACGGAAAGCCAGCTCGATTTCGTCCGTTCGCAGCTGTGCGACGAGGTACAGGGCTATTACTTCAGCAAACCGCTCCCCGCCGCCCAGTTCGAGGATTTCGCCCGTCGCGACCGCAACATGCTGTATTGATTAGGTTCGCCGAATGGCGAATCTGGACAGCTACTAACGCCCATGCGTCTTTATTGGCGCCAGGTTTTACGTAATTCCTCCATCATTTCCTCTTGCCGGGCGGTCCTGGCTTCCAGCCAGTTCCAAATTCCCAGCAGGCCGAAAATCAGCATGAGTACGACCAACCAAGACCAGTTATTGGCAATAAACAGAAAGATGACAGAAAACGAAGAGGATTCTGTCGGCATTGGTATCGGGCTAGCCTGCAACACCCGGCTCGTTACGGTTTTATCAAGCTGCTGAGGGTCGACCGCGGCCACATAATCGGCTGTAACCCTGAGCCCGGCGCGTGGCTCGAATACCAACGGCGGGCTGCCGACGTAAAAGCTCACCGGCACCGAGATTTCCGACAACACGCCGTTATTCTCGACCACACGTGTCACCGCGAAGTGCAAATGCGGCCCGCTGGAATATCCGGTCGAACCGGCAAACCCGATCACCTCTCCCGCCTTGACGTGCTGACCCATGCTGACATTGGCGCCTCGCGGCATCAGGTGTGCATAGGTGGCAATGGTTCCATCGTCTTGCACCAGGCGAACATCGTTAGCCTGCGACAGCAAGCGCGGATCTTTGCCGCCTTCCGTGTACCCATCTTGCGCATCGATCACAACACCGTCCCGCGCGGCCAACACCAGCGAGCCTTCCGGCATGGCGATATCGATCGCATTGCGGCTTTCCGGCGTGGTATGGGTGGTAATGGGTCCGCTGGGCGCTTGGGCGATGGTAAAGGTTTTGCCGTCGAGATAAGGCAATCGGTACAACTGCGCGGGGTCGTGATGAGCATTTAAATCGCCCAGCCGATAATTGACAGTAGTCTTGAAGCTGTAGCCCAGATGCAGGTCACGAGCGCCTGCCATGCCGATGAATTTTTCGCTGTAAGGCTGGACGACGCCGATCACCGGCCATGTTTGACCGGAAGAGACGTTTTGCGCATCCGTCATGCTCACCACTACGGATACCGGCGCAGCCCCCTGGTTGTGTGCAACGATCTGGTAACTGTTGCCGATGCGGGTGGATTCCACCTTGAACGGATAACGGCTGCCTTCGGCCTCCACATTCTGGGAAAAGCAAGCCAGCAACCCGACTATCCGTAGAATTTGCCAACCCTTATAAAGCCATCCCATCCGGTATTCCCCACCCCGTTTCACCGGCTCAAGCTTAACCCTGTATGCGGGACTCGCCAATTGGCAAAGTCTGCGGCAGGCTGGATGATTACAAATGAAAATGGCCCACATTTCTGTGAGCCGCATCATTACTGGTGGGACGGGAGGGGGTCGAACCCTCGACCAACGGATTAAAAGTCCTGAAAATTACGTATTCACCTGTGTTGATTGGTATTTCTAAAAACCAATAAAAACCATATAAAACAGTTATTAATTTGCATTTCCCGGTCAAAAAACATTCTACTCCATTCCATAATGTTGATACAATTTGCCTACACCATGCCTACATACAAGGCTAAGGCGATGAAAAAGGTAGAGAGCAAAGAAAACTTCACTGCTGACCGCATAGCAAAGTTCAAGTGCGAACCTGACAAACAGCAAAAAATCTTTTGGGATGCTAAAACACCCGGCTTAGGCTTGCGCGTAACTGTTGCTGGCGCCAAGTCCTACATATTCGAGTCGCGCCTTCATGGTAAGACCCTGCGCATAACGATTGGCGACGTCCGCACCTACTCCATCGGCAAGGCACAGGAAATCGCCAGCGATTACAAGGCACTCACAAATAAAGGCATAGACCCGCGCCATCAAAAGGCCCAACAGAAAGCCGCCAACGAGGTCAAGAATGCAGAACTGGCGAGGCAGACGGTAACTTTCGGTGAGGCATGGGCTGCGTATATAGAGGCCAATAAATCATCATGGGGTGAGCGTCACATGGATGACCATGTGCGCCTTTCCGCTGCTGGTGGCGAGAAGAAGAAACGCGGCGATGGTGAGACGGTCGCAGGTCCTTTGGCATCGTTGCTATCAGTTCGCCTTGCCGACCTTACAAGCGAGAATCTGGCCGCATGGCTGACCGAAGAATCCAAGTTTAGACCGACCAGCACGGCCCTGAGTTATCGACTACTACGGGCTTTCATCCGCTGGACCGAGGGCAAAGCGGAATATCGTGGCCTTATTGGAGTAGATGCCTATAAGGCTCAGGAAGTACGTAAGGCCATCCCCAAAGGCCAGACCAAAGATGATTGCTTGCAGCGTGAACAATTAGCGTCTTGGTTCGATGCTGTGCGCAAGCTGAACAACCCCGTTATCAGTTCCTATCTGCAAGCCCTGCTGCTGACTGGTGCAAGGCGTGAAGAATTGCTTGGATTACGCTGGGAAGATATTGATTTCAAGTGGCAAAGCCTGACCATTAGGGACAAAGTGGAAGGCCAGCGCGTTATACCATTAACTCCTTATGTAGCGTCCCTGCTGCTTGATTTGAAACGCCGCAATGCAACGTCTCCCACGGTGAGGCAGTTGCGCAAGATGACCCAGCGCGGGGAAGAGTTCAAGCCGTCCCCGTGGGTGTTTTACAGTCGCACTTCTGAAAAGGGGCGATTAGCAGAACCTCGCACTGCTCACAACAGGGCGGTAGCTTTGGCCGGGCTACCTCACCTGACCTTGCATGGCCTGCGCCGTTCTTTTGGTACGTTGTGCGAATGGGTGGAAGTGCCCACCGGCATTTCTGCACAAATCATGGGCCACAAGCCAAGTGCGATTGCAGAAAAACATTACCGACGCCGTCCGCTAGACCTGTTGCGTATGTGGCACATCAAAATCGAGGCGTGGATACTAGAGCAGGCCGGGGTTGATTTTGTGCCTCCTGTACAACTAGGACTTAGAGTTGTTAGCTAGCAACACAATAAATTTATGATTACAGAAAATAGATATATTGAATCAATCGTATCAATTAACCCTGATGAGCTGAAAATCAGAGAAATATGCGGCTTGTCTAGCCAGAATGCAGCCAAATGGATTAAGTGCGCCAAGACAGGAAACATGTACTTTTTCCCTTCTGACAAGGCATACCATGCTGACGTTGCTTTTGCACTTCATATTGAGGAATACACAAAAGGAATTGAAAAACCGTAACCTTATTGTTTTTTAGTAACCCGAATTGTCTGGTACTGATGGGGTGAAACTGCTTTGTTTTTCGGGTCTTTATAGAATGGATGCCAACGGGAAACCGCTAACTGATGACGATTAAGCCCCCCCAGGGTGGCTCCAGAACCACTGGAACCCTCACCAGCTTGGCGCGGTTTCCTGATTGACGGCTGCACTTTGAAGGGGTGCTATGAGTAAAGCGAAACCGTTATTTTCTGATAAAGAGACTGAGGCCGAATTCTCGAAATGGTGTTCAACCCACGTAGACCGGATTGAATGGTTCAGCAAACTCTCTGACAAGGCAAAGATTTTAAATTGGGCGCTTGCTGAATTCTGGTATGGCCGCGTGAATGCAAAATGGGATGAAGCGCTTGAGTTGGTGAAAATGCAGGGCGAGATAATTGCTTCCAATAAATCAACAATAGAAACAGCACGAAAGAATGGCGCGCTTTCAGCACTGTTGGCGAATTGGGACAAGATTCAAGCTGCGGAAACTCAGAAAACAATACTTGATAATGGTCGAATGAAAGGCACCGAGGCGCGGCAGAAAAAAGCTAAGAGTAATCATGCAGTGCTGGAGAAAGCCATTAACGACCTATTTTCAGCTCCCGACAAGCCGGGTTGGCAATGGAGCAATGGCGAAATAACGCAATATATCCTTAAGCATCATCATGTCTATGCAGAATCGACTGTAAAGCAGAAAGTCAAAATCCTTGCTGCCCAACATCGAAAAAATCGTATCAAGCCAGATGATTACAGAGTAGGTATTTTTCAGGCCAGCTAATACCTAATACATCATATATTTCAATGTGTTGAATTGTTTTTGCGGGATATCATCAAGGTATTCCGCTGAATACATTAACAGCGTGATGCGGTGAATTAAGAAGCGCAGCGGACACCAAATCACGTACCAAACGCCGAGAGGCGCTGGAGAAATATATGACTCAACAATTCCCTCCACTGGAGCAGGAAACTCGCTCCCATATTCCCACTGATTGCTGTGCTTATCACATAAACCGTGCATCCCAGACATTACGCGCCTGGGCCTGTCTGGAGAATGGCCCTATCCGCCCCATCCGTATCAATGGCCGCCTTGCGTGGCCAGTTGCAGAAATCCGCAATCTACTGGAAGGGGGTGCAAAATGAAAACGCCCCCGAACCAAACAGCATTCGAGAGCGCCCTAGACAAGTGCCATTTTACCACCGGCAAATTTAGCGGAACAGATAATCCGCGACATCTTCGTGCAATACAGGCATTGATGACCAGACCGCAACGCCGTGAACACCTAGACCACGTTGCGGGGTGCAGTAACGGTCCAGAACTGGTAGCGGAGTTACGTCGTCGTGGCCTCAATCTACCTTGCACTCGTATCGATGCTATTGACCGTGATGGTCGACCATGCAAACCGGGCGTTTATCACCTCAGCAATTCCGACCGCCGCAAGATTGCCGAGTGGCTGAAAACCCGGGGAGTGCGATAAATGGCAAGAATCCCCTTAAAAGAAGCAAAGCGGAAGCGTGATGGTGCCAACGGGGCTGTTTTGCTGGTGCCTCACGTCGTTTTAAACAGTCCAGCCTATCTCACCCTGTCAGGTAACGCTATAAAACTGCTCTACGACGTTGCCATGCAGTACAACCTAACCAACAACGGCATGCTGCTGGCTTCATGGCGTTACATGAGCGAAAAGCGAGGCTGGACGTCATCGGAGGCGTTAAGCAAAGCCAAGGCCGAATTGATAGCTCACGACCTGTTAGTGCAAACCGTACAGGGTTTGCGACCAAACAAGGCGAGTTGGTACGGCCTGACATGGTATGCACTAGACGACATCAAGGGGCTGGAAATATCTCCGCAAGCATGGCCACGTGGTGCATACGCTCACTGGAAACCACCAGTGGCGACAAAGCCCAAGCGAATCCCACCAGCACCGCAAACAAGGGAGGCGCATTACCAACGCATGAGAAATCCACCACTTGAAAAAAATACCACGTCTTGTCCGTAGGGCGGATAAATAGGCCACTTCATATATCCGCACACCGGATAAGAAGCTATCCCCGTATATCCGTACATCGGATATATGCGGGATATTTAAGTGGTTTCCCTTATCCGTACAACGGACACCTTCTAGTAATACCACTCTATACAAGTCGAAAGGAAATCGAGATGACGACCAAGAATACCAAACCGGCAAAGCCTAATAAGAACAAGCTCAACCCGGAGCAACAGGCAAAAAGTTCAGTAAGGGCCGATATTGTGGGGGCTGCTGCAATGGAATCGTTTAATAAGACGATGTTTCCTGAGGCTGGCTTGCCAGATTTAATAACCGAATTGAGGGAAAGCATTAAGGCGGTGCAATCCGGCGATATGGCAGGCATGGAAGCAATGCTGGTGGCACAAGCCCAAGCCCTGCAAACAATGTTTGTTAGCTTAATGCGTAAGGGTCAAGCGCAAGAGTATTTGAAGCAATACCAAACGCATATCAACTTAGCGCTCAAGGCACAAGCCCAAAGCCGGGCAACGATACAGGCGCTAGTCGAGTTGAAATATCCCCGGCAGATTCTTGTAACTAAACAGACCAATATTGCAAACGGGCCGCAACAAGTGAATAACACGACCAACACGCACGCGCACGCGGGGGAAATTCAATAAGAGCAAAGCAAACTAATCGAGGGGCAGAAATATGACGCGATGGACACCAGAAGCACGGCGACTGCAATCGGAGCTAATCAGGAGGTGGAAACCGTGGCAACAATCCACCGGCCCGAAAACGTCAGAGGGTAAAGCGGTAGTTTCTCAAAATGGCTATAAAGGGGGATTACGGCAGCAATTGCGCGAGCTTTCAAAGCTACTGAGAGAGCAAAAGAAATCGCTGGAAAATGTCGGCTAATGTGGAGACGTTATAGCCGCCTAGAATGTCTCATCGTAGGATTTGTTATTAAAGGGTTTAGACGATACGGGGGATGGTGTACTAGCCCACCTAATCGCTTGCGTCGCTCCCTTAGTGCTGAATCTCGCGCTACGGAAATTCCCACTCGCAAGTGGCAGGGCAATACCAAAATCTCCACCAGATTCAAAAGCTGAAATAGCCGCATTAGTATCGGTCAACTGCATTATTTTTATATTACCTATTTCTCTACAGACGGAATTTACGGCCGCAGCTCCTACTGAAGAATTGATGAGAACTGGGTATTTGTCACCGTTATCACATGCTCTATTTGATGATGTAGTGAAGTAAGCATCACAGGAATTAGTATTACAAATCACTCCGGCAGTAGAGCCATCACTATTGGTCACGTTGGCGATTTTTACCCCCTCTAGGCCATCGTTTAGTACCCAATCGCCAATTTGATTTGCTGCAAGTGCCGATACTGGTAGAGAGAAGGAAATTAAAAATATTAATTGCTGAAGATTCATCATATTTAATCCCAGTTCACAATAATGAGAATCGTATTAGATAGTTCAGGCATACAGTGGATACGAATAACCGCGTTTCAATCCTACCTATAACTAGCTTTTTTGCAACTGGGGAAACCTGATTTTCAGGATTGGGTGATGTCGGTTGAGTGTTGACCGGATTTTCCTACACCATGCCTACATAAAAATGTAGACGCTGAAATGAAAACGGCCCACATTGCTGTGAGCCGCATCATTACTGGTGGGACGGGTGGGGGTCGAACCCACGACCAACGGATTAAAAGTCCGCTGCTCTACCACTGAGCTACCGTCCCAAGAGGGGCGCCATTATCTAGGAAAGTGGTCGCCCGGTCAAATCGTTTAACGCATGCCGGGGAAGCGGCCTTGCATGGCGCGCATCATCTTGCCCATGCCGCCCTTGGAGAACATTTTCATCATCTTCTGGATCTCCTCGAACTGGTTGAGCAGGCGGTTGACTTCCTGCACTTGCACGCCAGCACCGGCAGCGATGCGGCGTTTGCGGCTGGCCTTGATGAGTTCGGGCTTGGTGCGTTCCAGCGGGGTCATGGAGTTGATGATGCCTTCCAGGCGGCGCATGGCCTTTTCCCCGGTTTCGCTGTCGACTTTGCCTGCGACTTGGGCGAATTGGGCGGGCAGTTTGTCCATGAGGGCCCCCATGCCGCCCATGTTGCGCATTTGCTGCATCTGGGCTTTGAAGTCGTTGAGATCGAAGCTCTTGCCGGATTTAACCTTCTCGGCGAGTTTCTTGGCTTCGTTGATATCGACGTTCTTTTGCGCCTGCTCGATGAGCGAGAGCACATCGCCCATGCCGAGGATGCGCGAAGCCATGCGCTCGGGGTGGAAAGGCTCCAGGCCGTCGACTTTTTCACTGACGCCGATGAACTTGAGCGGGGCACCGGTAATGTGGCGCACGGAAAGCGCCGCGCCCCCTCGCGCATCGCCATCCAGCTTGGTGAGAATGACGCCGGTCAACGGCAATGCTTCCGAGAACGCCTTGGCCGTGTTGACGGCATCCTGCCCCTGCATGGCGTCCACCACGAACAGGGTTTCGATGGGGTTGAGCTCGGCATGCAACTGCTTGATCTCGTCCATCATGACTTCGTCGATCGCTAGGCGGCCGGCGGTGTCGAAGATCATCACGTCGTAGAAATGACGCTTGGCGTGATCGAGCGCTGCATGGGCAATATCGACCGGTTTTTGCGACGGATCGGACGGGAAGAAATCGGTATCGAGTTGCGCCGCGAGGGTCTTCAATTGCTCGATAGCGGCGGGACGGTAAACGTCGGCGCTCACCAGCAGGACTTTCTTTTTCTGCTCCTTGAGTAGGCGCGCCAACTTGCCGGAGCTGGTGGTCTTGCCCGAACCCTGCAAACCGGCCATGAGGACGATGGCGGGCGGCACAGCGGCGAGGTTGAGGCCCTTGCCCTCCCCGCCCATGAGCTTGGTAAGTTCTTCGTGCACCACCTGGATAAGGGCCTGGCCCGGCGTGAGGCTTTGCAGCACTTCACGGCCGAGGGCGCGTTCCTTGACGTGGGCGACGAACTCGCGCACTACAGGCAGCGCTACATCGGCCTCAAGTAAGGCCATGCGCACTTCGCGCAGGGCGTCCTGGATGTTGTCCTCGCTCAGGCGTGCCTGACCGCGCAGATTCTTGATGACGTCCTGAAGACGTCCGGTGAGATTTTCAAACATGGCTGATGGTGGCTTCGCATACGCGCCGTTTTGCGCTCATGCTATAGTTGTCTGTCCTACAATTTTAACCGAAGAATGCCTGATTTCCTGCCTTATCTGCTGGCTGCACTAATCTACCTCGCTGTCGCGGCGCTATATTGGCGCCGTACCGAAATTGCAACGCCCTGGTCGCAGGTCGCAGTTTCGGGTGCACTAGTCATCCACGGCTGGCTGCTTTACCGCAGCATCTTTGTCGCGGAAGGCATGAATCTCGGGCTGACCAACGCCATCTCGGCCATTTTCTGGCTGACTTCGCTCATCTACTGGGGTGCCAGCCTGCGTCACGATTTGCACCGTTTGCAAGCCTTCGTGCTGCCGCCTACGGCGCTCTTCGTTCTGCTGCAATGGGCGCTGCCGGAAACGCACCAGCTTTCCTACGCGGCAGAGCCATTGTTCCGCCTGCATCTGGTGATCGCCTTTACCGCCTATAGCCTGTTCACCTTCGCGGCGTTGCATGCGTTGCTCATGGCCGGAGCGGAGCGTGCGCTGCATCGCAAGCCAACGCTGTTCCGTCTTCCCGATTTTCCACCGCTCATCAGCATGGAAAACCTGCTGTTCCAGATCATCAAACTGGGCTTCTCGCTTCTAACGTTGACCCTGGCGAGCGGCATCTTGTTCTCCGAGCAGCTCTTTCACAAGCCGTTGGTGTTCAATCACAAGACGGTATTTTCCATCATTGCCTGGATGATTTTCGGCGGACTGTTGCTGGGTCGTTGGAAAGCCGGTTGGCGCGGTAAGACGGCCGTGCGGTGGACGCTATCGGGCTTTGTGGTGCTGTTCCTGGCCTATCTCGGCAGCAAGTTTGTGCTGGAAGTCATCCTGCACAAATAACAACCTGCACAATAATAAAAAAGGGCGCTGTCAGCGCCCTTTTTTATTTACCTCAAACTCATAATCGGCCAGCCATTTTCTTCGGCATACGCTTTCAACTGCGGATCGGGGTCGACCGCCACCGGCTGCTGCACCATCTTCATCAGCGGCAAATCATTGTGCGAATCGCTGTAGAACCACGTCGTTTCGAAATCTTCCAGCTTTTGTCCGCGCTCGGCCAGCCACTGGTTGAGACGCGTCACCTTGCCTTCCTTGAAGCTGGGCACGCCGCTGACGCGGCCGGTAAATTCACCGCCCACTTCCTCCGGTACCGTGCCGATCAGGTGCTCTACACCATATTCCCGGGCGATGGGATTGGTCACGAAGCTATTGGTGGCCGTGATGATCACCATGAGGTCGCCGTTGGCCTTGTGCTTCTCGATCAATGCGCGCGCCTTGTCGGTCATCATCGGCCGCACCTTCTGTTCCATGTAAAGGTCGTGCCAGGCATCGAGCTGGCTGCGTGCATGCATGGACAAGGGCTTGAGCTGGAATTCCAGGAAAGCGTGGATATCGAGCGTGCCGGCCTTGTAATCCTCGTAAAACTGGAGGTTGCGCGCCAAGTGCAACTCGCGATCGAGCACACCTTGGCTGATGAGGAACTGTCCCCACTCGAAATCGCTGTCGCCGGCCAGCAGGGTGTTATCCAGGTCAAACAGGGCTAATTGCAAAACAATTCTCCGAACTTCAAAAACCGTCTAGTGTCGTAGAATTTGAAACTTGTGGCAAATGCAGGTTCAAGCATGAACTTTCCAGACTTTCTTCTCCCCCAAGGCCTGCTGTGGCCTGCCGACATTGTCGCGGCGCTGCTGCTAGGGGTAAGCATCCTGAAAGCACCTTGGGCAAGGCTCAGGAACGGCGACATCCAGCATCTTTGGCTGGCATGCTGTACCGGGTTGCTGCTGATGTGGAGTATCAAGGCAGGGATCAAGCCTGGGCTGGACTTGCATCTGCTGGGGGCGACGGCGCTGACACTCATGTTCGGTCCCGCGCTAGCACTCATTGCAATGGCGGTGGTTCTGATGGGCGTGACCATTTACGGTTCTGCAGGTTGGATTAGCCTGGGGATCAACTTCCTGGTGATGGCTGCGGTGCCGGTCGTGCTGAGTTATGTCATCTATAGCCAGGCCCATCACAAGCTGCCCAAGCACGTGTTCATCTACATCTTCCTGGACGCCTTCGTGGCTGCCTGGCTGGCAATTGCGCTGAGCGGACTGGTATCGACCCTGGTACTCGTTGAAACAGGTGCCTACAAGGCGAGTTACTTGCAGAGCAATTATCTGGCTTATTTCATCCTGATGGGCTGGTCGGAAGCCATGCTGACCGGCATGGCCACAACGTTGATGGTGGTCTATCGGCCGAACTGGCTTTCGACCTTCAACGACAAGCTTTACCTCAACAACAAGTAGTCAGGATCAGGCTTAATATTGCAGGCTTCGCAGGCGATTGGGCTGTCCAAGCATGAATCGCACGAATTCATCCAGTAGCGCATCGTCTACACGCTCGGCGCTAAAGATGAATTCCTGCTCGCCCAGTCGCTCCACGTTGCGCATGGCAAAAATAATCTGGCGACGCGCTTCGTCGCCCTTGACGCGAATATAGGTGCGCACTTCCCACGGAATGGTGAATTGCGCATTCTCTAGCAGGCCCCGCGGATTCTTGCGCTCTTCCAGCTCGAACAAAATGCTGTGGCGTCCCAGGTATTCGCGCAGACGCTCGGCCTGCCAGCTTTCCTGACGGTCCACCACGAACTTCTGCGGGCTGCTGTAGCTGAAGGTCAACGAAACGTAATCGATGAGATCGGTAAAGGTATAGCCGTCGATACGTCGACGGTAATCGGCGGAGAAATTCTTGAGCCGCAAATTGGCCATATCGCCCACGCCATGCACCGGAAACGCAAGGTCGGTAGGCGGGTGGATCACCTCGAGCTGTTCCGCGAGTTCGCGAAAATAATGGAAAATCTTGTACAGTTTTCCGTTGATCAGCTGGGAGTCGTTTTCGGCGGCGTTGCTTGCGTCTTCGCGCTGCTGCTTGGCCTGTTCGGCTTGCAGCTTTAATTCGTCTAATAAACCCATCGTTCTTTCCTTCCTTAACCCTGCAAATTTATCCTCTTTTTGCCGTCAGCACCACCATCACACCCGCGAGAATGGCCACCAGCGCAGACCATTCGTGTAATCCGACATGCTCGCCGGCCAACCAGGTCCCCAGTAAGATCGCCACCAGCGGATTGACGAAGGCATAGCTGGTCGCCAGTGCCGGACGCACGGTTTTTAGCAGGTAGAGATAGGCGCTATAGGCGATCAACGAACCGAATATCGCCAAATACGCCAACGACCAAAGTGCCTTGGCCGTGGGAACGCCTTTGAGGTGCTCACCCGAGAGCATACTGACCATCATGAGCACCGCGCTCGCTGCCAGCATTTGTGCGGCGCTTGCCATAGCGCCTTGCGGCACGGGCAAGCGCTTGCTCCATACAGAACCGAAGGCCCACCCTGCTGCGGCGATCAGCAAGACGGATGCCCCCAAGGCACTCGCCCGCATGCTGCTGCCCATGTTGAGGATGGCAACTCCTGCGATGCCCAAGCCGATGCCCAGCCACTCCCGCGCATGCGGCGAATCGCCCCAGAACGCCGAAAACACCAACGCCCACAGCGGGACGGTAGCAATCGTCAACGCAGCCGGGCCAGTATCCACCCACTGCTCGGCATAAGCCACCCCGGCATTGCCCACAGCCAACAGCAGCGTACCGACAACAACAGAAGCGCCCCATTGCTTGAGCGTTGGGTGCGGCTCGCCGCGTTTCCAGAGAATGAGGTACAACAGGCCGCCCGCGATAAAAAAGCGCAGGCCGGCCATCATGAACGGCGGAAAGCTCTCGAGCGCAAAGCGCATGCCGAGAAAAGTGCCGCCCCACACGAAGTAGAGCGTCACCAAGGAGACCAAAACGAGCCAGCGTTGCTTTTGTTGTGCTTGCATGTCGTACTTTCAAAACAAAACGGGCCGCAATTGCGGCCCGTCCGTTGCAGGGATTACTTCTAGACCTGCGGATGGGCCCGTTCAAGGTTGGAATGCACCTTGTTCAGGGCATTGATATAGGCCTTGGCAGAGGCGATGACGATATCCGTATCCGCGCCCTGGCCGTTAACGATTCGGCCGCCCTTGGACAGACGCACAGTGACTTCGCCTTGCGCATCGGTGCCAGTCGTGATGTTGTTGACCGAATAGAGCAGCAATTCGGCGCCGCTTTCGGCCATTTTCTCGATGGCCTTGAACGAGGCATCCACCGGGCCGCCGCCTTCGGCTTCGGCGCGTCGCTCCTTGCCGCCTTCCATAATCGCAACGGTGGCGTGCGGCGTTTCGCCGGTTTGCGAGCAGACGTTCAGATACACGAGCTTATAGTGCTCGGGCGCTTCGCTGACGATTTCGTCGCTGACCAAGGCCTGCAAATCCTCGTCGAAAATGTCGCGCTTCTTGTCGGCGAGTTCCTTGAACTTGGCGAACGCAGCGTTGAGCGCATCTTCGCTTTCCAACACGATGCCGAGTTCTTGCAAGCGGGTGCGGAAGGCATTGCGACCGGAGAGCTTGCCGAGCGTGAGTTTATTTGCGCCCCAACCCACGTCTTCGGCACGCATGATCTCGTAGGTTTCGCGGTGCTTAAGCACGCCGTCCTGGTGAATGCCGGATTCGTGAGAGAACGCATTGGCACCGACGATAGCCTTGTTGGGCTGCACCGGGTAGCCGGTGATACTCGAGACGAGCTTTGAAGTCGGCACGATTTGCGTGGTGTCGATGCGCGAGTCGCACTTGAACACGTCGCGGCGCGTCTTCACCGCCATGACGATTTCCTCAAGCGAGGCATTACCGGCGCGTTCACCCAAGCCGTTGATCGTACATTCCACCTGGCGAGCGCCGTTCATTACAGCAGCGAGCGAATTGGCGACCGCCATGCCGAGATCGTTGTGGCAATGTGTGGACCAGACCACCTTGTCACTGTTCGGCGTACGCGCGATGACTTCCTTGATGCGCTCGCCCCACAAGGCAGGGATGCTATAACCCACTGTGTCGGGGACGTTGATGGTCTTGGCACCGGCCTGGATCACCGCGTCGAAAATACGCACGAGGAAATCCATTTCGGAGCGCACGGCATCCTCGGCGGAGAATTCCACGTCGTCGGTATATTCCAGCGCGATCTTGACGGCCTTGACCGCATTCTCTACCACCTGGTCGGGCGTCATGCGGAGCTTCTTCTCCATATGGATGGGCGAAGTCGCGATAAAGGTATGAATCCGGCCGGATTTGGCAGGCTTGATGGCTTCACCGGCAGCACGCACGTCACGCTCGTTGGCACGGGCCAGTGAGCAAACCGTGGAATTCTGGATGACCTTGGCGATCGCATTGATGGCATCGGCATCGCCCGGGCTGGCGGCGGCGAAACCGGCTTCGATCACGTCCACGCCGAGCTTTTCCAACTGGCGGGCGATGCGGATCTTCTCTTCCTTGGTCATCGATGCACCTGGGCTTTGCTCGCCATCGCGCAAGGTGGTATCGAAAATAATCAAACGGTCTGGGCTGTTGCTTTGCATTGCAATACTCCAAATTTTTTGCGGCATTTTGCCTGATAAATGCTTCTCGCGCATGGGCCTCAAAGCACCGCGCGAACCAAAACTTCAGATTGTGTGGGGGAAAAGTATTTAGCGCGCAACGCGCAGCAGCAGACCGGCCAGAAGTAGGCCGTAGTGCGGGAGGGACAACGTAATGTAGCGGTTGAAAAACATAGTGGCTCGAATATAAACGGAAATTTTGGCGAGCGCAAGCTGCGCCGATTTAGATTTCGATCCGCGCCGAAGCCACGTATTCCTTCACGGCAGTAAGCCGGGCCGCCTGCACAGCTTCGCGGATTTTCTCAGGCGTGCTCTGCTGCCTGGCGACTTCGCCGGCATTGACCGACAACGCCGCTTGCAGCGTGCCTTGCAGATATGCGGCTTGGGGAAAGGGCTTATCCTCGAATCCCAACCTGCCGCGCGAATCGCTTTCGCAAGCCTGCAGAAAGGCTGCGAAGCGCTCCGTCTGGCGGAAAGCATCGGTGTCCTGCAACAACTGGAGCAGCGTTTCTGGCCGCATTTCGTGGCAGCGATGGACTTTTCCGTGCAGTTTGGCAACGATGAGCGCCAAGTCGCGGCAGTCGTTGGGCACCTTGATGCGCTTGCACAGGTCGCGCACCAGATGGACGCTACGCTCCTCATGGCCGATGTGCCGCGGCAATACGTCTTTGGCCGTCGTGCCCTTGCCCAAGTCATGGGTCAAGGCGGCAAAACGTACCGCGAGGCTGTAGTTCTGGCTGGCGGCATAATCCACCACCATCATCACGTGAACCCCCACATCGATCTCGGGATGGTGCTGCGGCGGTTGTGGTACGCCGAAAAGACGGTCGATTTCCGGCAAAATCTTCGCCAGTGCGCCACATTCGCGCAAGGCAATGAACATGTGGGAAGGCGCGGCTTCCATCAGCCCCTTGGCGATTTCCTGCCAGATACGCTCAGGCACCAAGGCATCGACCTCACCGTTGTCCACCATATCGCGCATCAAAGCCAGGGTTTCGGGTGCCACCTGGAATCGCGGGAAACGCGCGCCGAAACGAGCTGCCCGCAAGATGCGCACCGGGTCCTCCACAAAAGCATGGCTGACATGCCGCAGCACACCGGCTTTCAGATCGGCCGCGCCGCCGTATGGGTCAATGAGGTTACCTTCGTCGTCGCGAGCGATGGCATTGATGGTGAGGTCGCGCCGTGCCAGATCCTGCTCCAGCGTGACATCCGGGTCGGCATACACCTGGAACCCCTTGTAGCCGCGCGCCGTCTTGCGTTCGGTGCGGGCCAGGGCGTACTCCTCGTGGGTATCAGGATGCAGAAAGACGGGAAAATCCTTGCCGACAGGACGGAATCCCTGGGCCACCATTTGCTCGGGGGTCGCACCGACCACGACGAAGTCTCTATCCTTGACCGGCAACCCCAGCAGTTCGTCCCGAACCGCGCCGCCTACACAGTAGGTTTGCATGTCAATGGACCACCTTTACGCGCATGCTACCGTCCGGCATTGGAGCGGAATTGCATATAGCCGTTACGCGGGCTATTGCATCCCAGGTACTGTGGCGCGACAGCTTCGAGCGGCGAAGGCTTGATGCCAAAGACGGCCGGAAATTCGCAGTCGCACACACTATCGACCGACATCGACTGTAAATTATCCCGCGTCAACAATTTGACCGGGAGCAGTTCCATGAATCGCGCCTGCCAATAGGACAGGCGATCGCCCAGCCCGATGACCTTGGGTTTACGGCCACCGCATTGCCCGGCGTACTCCACCAGCGCCTGCAAGGTATAGATTCTAGGACCGCACAAGTCGTAGCTTTGCGCGATAGTTTGCGGCTCGTTAACGCTCGCGGCGACCGCCTGCGCAAGATCTTCCACCCAGATCGGCTGGAACCGGGCCTGGGGCTTGGCCAGGAACAAGAACGGCATCCACCGTGCCAGTTGGGCGAACATGGTGAGGAAACTGTCGCCCCGGCCGAACACTACCGAAGGCCGGAAGATGGTCCAGCGCAGGTTGGATTGCTTGACGGCGACTTCCCCCTCCCCTTTCGAGCGCAAGTAGACGCTGGGGCCGTTCACATCCGCATTCAAGGCACTCACATGCAGCAGTCGCTCGATGCCAAGCTCGCAACAGGCGGCGACTACTCGACGCGGAAACTCGGCGTGAATGGCGGAAAAGCTGGCTTTGCCGCTTTGGTGAAGTATCCCGAGGAGATTGATGACGGCCTCGGCCCCGGCCAGATGCTTAAGCAGCGCGGCATCGTCCCTGACGTCGCACTCGATCACCTGGACGTTGGGAAGAAGGATGAGATGCTTGGCGGATTCGCGGCGTCGCGTCAGTACCTTGACGCGAAAACCCGCGGCATCCAGCTGATGGACGATGTGGCAACCGATGAAACCCGCGCCGCCTAGGACGCAAACGTTACTGATCTGCATGGCATTCCCGTTTTTGCGATGTCGCCTGCTAGTTTAGCGCATCGCAAAAGGGTTGCCAGCGAGTTGTAGCGAGGTTTACTCGGAGGCGAGATCTTCGCTGTTCGGCGGGTCTGACGGATTACCTACCGGCCCGACAGTACCGATGCGCTGCTTGAAAGACAGCAGTTTCTGCCCCAGGCGATGGGCGTAGAAATGGGCATTGCTCATGACTTTCAGCACATAGTCGCGGGTTTCGATAAATGGGATGGTCTCGGCATAGATTGCGCCTTCCATCGGCTTGGTATCGGCCCAGCGCTTGGGTCTGCCAGGGCCTGCGTTATAGGCCGCCGTGGCCATCAGCACCTGCCCGTTCATCTGATCCAGCACATGACGCAGATAGTAGGTGCCGAGCTGGATATTGGTATCCGCGCGGGCAATCAGGCCGGGGTGATAGTCCACCAGCCCGATGCGCTTGGCAATCCACTTGGCCGTCGCTGGCATCACCTGCATCAAGCCTGACGCGCCCACGCCGGAACGGGCGAAATTAACGAATCGGCTCTCCTGACGGATCAAGCCGTAGACCCAGGCTTCATCCAACTGGTTGTCGCGCACGTAGCCGTCCATCATGTCGCGGTAGGGCGTGGGGTAACGCAAGGCCAGGTCATGGGTGAGCGCAGTCTTCTCGGCCGTATTGATGGCGACGTCGTACCACTCTTGCCGAAACGCCAAGTCGGCGGCAGCGAGCAGTTGCTTGTCGTCGAAATCCCGCACAGCCATCTGCCACTCGGTCTTGGCTTCCCAACGCATGTCGAGTTGCAGCAACTCCAATGCACGACGAACACCCGGCTGCTGTTGGATCGCGGCAATTTCCGCATCCGTTGCACGATAGGACGGCGGCGGCGCGCTCATCACGTCGCCCAGCTCTTCCTCTGCCAGGATGCCGTAGAAACTATGCTCGCGCGACAACGGAATGAACAAGGCATTGGCGCTGACGACATTGTTTTTTTCCTTGAGTGCTCGGCCCTTCCAATAGCGCCACCCGGATTCGTCCTGCTGAGGCTGCGCCATATCGGCGATGGTCGCAAGCACGCCATCCCAATTCTTGACGCGCAGATTGGCCCGCGCCTTCCAGGCCAATTGCTCGGCATCGAGCTTTACGTCGTCGGCCTTGGCATAGAGATCGAGTGCGCTGGGGTCATGCAACCGCGCTGCGTGCAGCGCGAGGCGTCCCCAAGCATAGGCTTGCATCTCGCGGTTGTAATTGCCGTGAATCTTGTTCCAGTAATCCACCGCAAGCGAGGGCTTGGTACGTGCCACGCGCTCCATCGCAAATAAGGCCAATTCGCGGCCCAGCTTGGAACTCAAGGGGATGGTATTTTTTTCCAGCGCACGCTGCGGGTTCTCGTAGACCTTGTCGTAGAGCTTCAGCATGGCGGCACTCGGCGATTCGGAAAGATAACGCGAGGCCGACTTGGCGACCGTCATGCGGTTGGCCTGGAAAGCGAGGCGCATGCGCGCCCAGACATCGGCATCGGTCAATGCGCCATTGTCCTTCATGGCAGCATAAAGCTTGTCGCAATTGCTGGGCTGGTCGAAGCTCACCATCCACAGCGGCTTAGCGACCTCCAGCGCGCCGGTTTCGCCTTGCACATAGCGTCCGTAGGCCGCATAGCAACTCACCGACGGATCGTCTTTCTTCAGGTTGGGGAGTTCGTCGAAAAACTGTTTCCACGCTTGCTGCTTTCCCTGGTTTTTCAGCCACTCGGTACGTACGCGGTCGGCAAAAGGGTAATCGCCGTACTTGCCGAGAAATGCCTGTACATCGTCGGGGTTGGCTTTGTCCAGATGCAACAGCATCAGCCAGTAGTCGAGGTAGGGAGCAAGTATGTAGCTTTGCGCTTGGAGGCGCTCTTCGTATTGCGCCAGCGCCTTGTCGTCACGCACCTTGTAAGCGGCGCGGGCGGCATTGAAGAGATCCTGCTCTGGGGTTGCCTGCGCTTGCAAGCTGACGAGTCCCAACACTCCGGCGGTGAAGACGGAGACAAGACCAACGGCGAATGACTTGAACATCGACACAGAATTACCTGCCAAACGCAAACTTACCAAAATTCAGAGCAGGATGAACCGCCCTGCCATAAAGACTGCGGCGACCACCAAGCCCAGCACTAGGCCGAACTTGAACAATTGCCATGCGAAAAGCAACCAGCGGCGATCGCCTGTAATGAAATAAACGCCGAGGCCGACGATGATGGAAACAAGCCCCAGGCCCAACAACAGGCGCATCAGCAGCATGGCCGCTCCGATACTGAGAAATTAAGCGGTTTGTGCCAGAAGCTGGACAAACCCACGAGGCGCCTCTTCAGGACGGTCGAAGGTGGCATATTCCCAGGCGGTGCTATCAGCCAATAACGTCCGCAACAGACGATTATTGAGGGCGTGGCCAGATTTATATGCGGTAAAGGAAGCCAGCAAGGGATGGCCCAGCATGTAGAGGTCGCCGATGGCGTCGAGCGCCTTGTGGCGAACGAACTCGTCCTCGTAACGCAGGCCGTCTGAATTGAGGATGCGGTATTCGTCCAGTACCACCGCGTTGTCCAGGCTGCCGCCCCGCGCCAGTCCCATGGCTCGCAAGGCTTCGACTTCACGCATGAAGCCGAAAGTACGAGCGCGGCTGATTTCCTTGACGTAGGAGTTCTCGGCGAAGTCGATGCTCACGGCCTGCTGGCCGTGCTCGAACACGGGGTGGGCAAAATCGATGGTGAAGCGCATTTTGAACCCGTGGTAGGGCTCGAAACGCACCCACTTGTCGCCGTCCTGAACTTCGATGGTTTTCTTGATGCGGATGAATTTCTTCAGCGCATTCTGCTCGACGATGCCGGCAGACTGCAGGAGAAAAACGAAAGGTCCCGCGCTGCCGTCCATGATGGGCAGTTCTGAGGCCGAGATATCGACATAGGCATTGTCGACCCCCAGGCCCGCAAATGCGGACATCAGGTGTTCCACGGTGCCCACGCGCACGCCGTTGAGGTCGAGCGTGGTGGACAGGCGGGTATCGTTCACATGGTGCGGCGTAGCCTTGATTTCCACCGGGCTGGGCAGGTCGACCCGACGGAACACGATCCCGGTGTCGGGTGCGGCAGGACGCAAGGTGAGGTAAACCTTGTCCCCGGTATGCAAGCCGACGCCGGTGGCGCGGATGATGTTTTTAAGACTACGCTGCCTGAGCACGCAAACTGACCTTTTAGTTAATCTCCTGAATCATAGCATAAATCGCAAGCTCCCCAGAATCGAGGAGGCCAACAGGAGCGTGCGGTTTCACCTTGATTTTGTTCTCCTATCGGTACTCCAGACCCAAGCTTTAATCGGCTTGCTTGCGCAGGAATGCCGGAATATCCATCTCTTCGATGCCGGAACCGCGCATCATGTCGGCTTGTGCACGGCGATTGCTCACCATGACGGCCGGCGTCACTTCGCTGGTTACCGCACCGCCGAAAATGATCGGCTCGTCGTGCGTACCGGTACGTGCCACGGCGTTCGCCATACCATTGTTGACGGCCAGCGTCGGGCGTACCTTCTGCGAAGCAGCGCTGCTCAAACCGGTCGCCACCAGCGTGATGCGCAGATCGTCGCCCAGCGAGTTGTCGAACACGTTACCGAAGTAGACGGAAGCATCTTCTGCGGTGAACTCCTTGATGGTGTTCATTACTTCGTAGAACTCGTCCATCATGAAGCTGTCTTCGCTTGCCGAGATATTCACGAGAACGCCGCGAGCGCCCTTGAGGTTGACGTTCTCGAGGAACGGGCTATTGACGGCTTGTTCGGCTGCGATGCGTGCACGGTTTTCGCCGCTGGCGGAAGCCGAGCCCATCATGGCCATACCGTTTTCGCCCATCACGGTACGCACGTCGGCAAAGTCCACGTTCACCATGCCGTAACCGTTGATGATTTCGGCGATGCCGGAAACAGCGTTGTGCAGCACGCCGTTGGCAGCGCGGTAAGCGTCTTTCAGCGTGACGCGGCCGCCCAGCACCTGCATCAAGCGCTCGTTCGGCACGATCAACAGCGAATCGACGCTCTTGGACAGCATGGAAATACCGTCGTCGGCCAACATTTTTCGATTATTCTCGAAGGAGAAAGGCTTGGTCACGACCGCCACGGTCAGGATTCCCATTTCCTTTGCCACTTCGGCCACCACCGGTGCAGCACCTGTACCGGTACCGCCGCCCATGCCGGCGGCGATAAACAGCATATCGGCGCCTTCGATGGTTTCGGCGATGCGGTCACGGTCTTCCAGTGCGGCTTCGCGGCCCACGTCAGGTTTGCCGCCTGCGCCCAGGCCGCGGGTCAAGCTCGCGCCCAGTTGCAATTGCACTTCGGAACGGCTGCGCTTCAGCGCACCCATATCGGTATTGGCGCTGATGAACTCCACGCCGGATACGCCCATGTCGATCATGTGTTCGACTGCATTGCCGCCGCAACCGCCCACGCCCATGACCTTGATCACAGCTTTGTCAGCCGGCCGGTCCACGATTTCGAAATCAAACGACATCTCTCTTTTCCTCCTCTTTCTGTCTGCCCGTTAAAGATTGCCTAAAAACTACCTTGCTTATTGCAGCAGAGCCCTCTCTGCCACAACACTTCTAAAATCAGAAATTCCCCTGGAACCACTGTTTCATGCGATCCCACACACGTTCGAACGAATTCGTCTCCAGCTGCACCTGCAGATGGCGTTCCAACTGCTGCTTGCCCATCAACACCAAGCCCACACCCGTGGAAAAACGCGGATTGCTGACCACTTCGGTCAACCCGCCCACCTTGCCCGGCAAGCCCAGCCGCACTGGCATATGCAGGATTTCCTCACCCAACTCGACCATTCCGCGCATGATCGCGGAACCGCCGGTAATGACGACGCCGGAGGCGATCATTTCCTCGAAACCGCTACGGCGCAGCTCGGCCTGCACCATGGTGTAGATCTCTTCCACGCGTGCCTCGATAACCTCCACCAGCGTCTGATGGGAGAGTTGACGCGGCTCGCGGCCGTCCACACCCGGCACTTCCACGATTTCGCGCGGATCGGCGAGTTGCTGTAGCGCACAACCGTGGGCGATCTTGATTTCCTCGGCGTATTGCGTCGGCGTACGGAACGCCACCGCAATATCATTGGTGATCTGGTCGCCGGCGATAGGAATCACACCGGTATGGCGAATGGCGCCCTGCTTGAACACCGCGATATCCGTAGTGCCGCCGCCAATATCAACAAGGCACACGCCCAGCTCTTTTTCGTCTTCCGTAAGCACCGCCATGCTCGATGCCAGCGGTTGCAGCACGAGGTCGTTGACCTCCAGCCCGCAGCGCTTCACGCACTTGACGATGTTCTGTGCAGCCGCCACGGCACCGGTGACGATATGTACCTTCACTTCCAGCTTCATGCCGCTCATGCCGAGCGGCTCGCGCACGTCTTCCTGGCCATCGATGATGAATTCCTGGGTCAGGATGTGCAGGATCTGCTGGTCGTTGGGCAGGCTCACCGCTTGCGCCATTTCGATCACGCGGTCGACGTCCATCTGCATGACCTCGCCGTCCTTAATCTTCACCACGCCATGCGAGTTGATGCTCTTGATATGGCTGCCGGCAATGCCGGTGTAGACCGATGCGATCTTGCAGTCCGCCATGAGTTCGGCCTCTTCCAGCGCCCGCTGGATGGCGGCGACCGTGGAGTCGATATTGACCACCACGCCCCGTTTCAGGCCGCGCGACGGATGTTGTCCCAGGCCGATGATCTTGATATCGCCCTCCTCTTGCATCTCGCCCACGATAGCGACGATCTTGGAGGTCCCGATATCCAGACCGACGATTAGATTTTTGTGCTCTCTACCCTTCATGTACCTCTCCATATCAGGACACCTTCCTGGTGCCTGTCACCTGCATTTCAGGCTTGCGCACCGCGAACCCATTGGGGTACCGCAGATCGACATAACGTACCGGCGCCGCCAGGTTTTCCAGCGTGCGCGCATAGACCGCAGCGAAGCGTTTCAGACGCTCTTCTACATGTTCCCGTCCCAGTTCGAGCACCATGCCTTTATCCGTCCCTATCTCCCAGGCGCGACGCGGGGTCAACGCCACTTGCGTCACCCTGAGTCCCGTGGGTTTCAATAACTCGCCGTAGCTCTGGTAGTGCTCGGCCACTTCCCGCACCTCGTCGCCCGGCCCGTAAAACACCGGCAGATCCTTGTCCGATGCGGCATGAAACAACTCGCCATAAGTGTTCACCAGGGCGATGTTGCCCCAGCGCGCCAGCTCCTGATGCTCCTCGATCTGCACTTCCAGCCGATCCGGCCAACGCCGCCGCACGCTCACGTTGCGCACCCAGGGCAGCTTCTCGAAGGCGTTGCGCGCCTTCACCAGATCCAGCGTAAAAAAGTTGCCCTGCAAATGCCGGCCAACGATCAACCGCAACTGCTCGCGCGTGACGTGTTGCAATTCGCCGTTCACCTTGACTTCCCGCAACGGAAAGATCGGCAGGTGCACAACCACGAACAACATGCCGTAAAGCAGCATCACCGCTGCCAGCGAATACAGCAGGTTGGCGATCCACAGCAGGGCTGCGGGTTTATCCCACATGCGCCAGCTCCAGGATGCGCAACACCAATTCGTCGAATTCAATTCCCGCGGCGCGAGCACCCATCGGCACGAGGCTGTGGTCGGTCATGCCGGGCGAGGTATTCGCCTCGAGGAAGTAATGCTTGCCGTCCTCGTCCATCAAGAAGTCGATGCGTCCCCAGCCTTGGCCGCCCAGTACACGGAACGCTTGCAGCGCTTCGGCGCGAATGCGGTCTTCCACATCCTTGGGCAAACCGCATGGGCACAGGTACTGCGTGTCGTCGCGCAAATACTTGGCTTCGTAGTCGTAGAACTCGTTGCCCGGCACGATGCGAATCGCGGGCAAGACCTGGTCGCCCAGAATGCCGACGGTGTACTCGCCGCCACCCACAAATTTCTCCGCGATCACCAAACTGTCGTACTTGGCGGCTTCTTCATAAGCGGCCTTCAGGCCACCCGACGCCTTGACCTTGCTAATGCCGATACTGGAGCCTTCGTTGGCGGGCTTCACGAACAGCGGCAGCCCGAGACGCGCTTCCACCGCGGCGAAGTCGCTGTCGGCATCGATCAATTCGAATGCCGGGGTAGTAACGCCGGTGGCCTGCCAAACCAACTTGGTCCGCCATTTGTCCATGCCCAATGCCGAAGCCGTCACACCGCTGCCGGTATAGGGAATGCCCAGCAGTTCCAGATACCCCTGCACCGTGCCGTCCTCGCCGCCGCGGCCATGCAGCGCGATGAATACGCGGTCGTAGCCTTCCAGGTCGTGCAACGGACGTTCCGCCGGATCGAAGGGGTGCGCATCCACGCCGCCGCGCTTCAGCGCCGCCAGTACGGCATTACCGCTCTTGAGCGATACCTCACGCTCGGCTGATTTACCGCCGAACAACACCGCTACTTTTCCGAAATTACGCAAATTGCTCATGTACTCATTGCAAGGGCTTGGCGTTACGAATGCGCCGCCTAACCCTGCGTTCCTCTCCGATAATCTTCACTTCGCGCTGCAGATCGAAGCCTGTTTTCTCCAGTACCGTGTCATGCACGTGGCCGATCAGCACCTCGACATCCGCCGCCCTCGCCTCGCCGATATTGACGATGAAGTTGGCGTGCTTTTCCGATACCTGCGCGTCCCCGATGCGGTAACCCTTAAGCCCGCAGGATTCGATCAACCGCGCGGCATAGTCACCTTCCGGGTTACGGAACACCGACCCGGCGTTGGGCAGGTTGAGCGGCTGGGTTTCCAGTCGTTTAGCCAACAGCTGCTTGATCTTCTGCTCCGCTTCGGTGGCTTCCCCTGCTGGCAATTCGAACCAAGCGGCGATGAACCACTCCTCGCCGGGCAGTCCCACATGGCGATAGCCGATTTCCAGGTCGACCTGGGTACGCTCGAACACTTGTCCGTTGCGGTCCATGGTGAGGGCACGGTGCACCACATCCCAAGTTTCGCCCCCGTGGCAGCCGGCGTTCATCGCCAATGCGCCGCCCACCGTACCGGGAATCCCGGCCAGGAATTCCGCGCCGTGCAGATGCTGCTTGGCGGCGAATTTGGCCAGCTTGGCGCAGGTCACGCCGGCCTCGGCATAAACGCGTCCCTGGTCCATCCGCAAGGTATCCAACGCTCCGCCGTGCAGCATCACCACCGTGCCACGCACGCCGCCGTCGCGAACCAGCAGATTGGAACCCAGCCCGACGAAATACACCGGCTCGCCGTGGGGAAGGCTCTGCAAAAAGGTCGACAAATCTTCCCAGCCCGCTGGAATATAGAGACGATCTGCCTTGCCCCCGGTGCGCCAACTGGTGTGGCGGCTCATGGGTTCGTCGAGCATCAGCTGGCCTTGTAGCTTCATTCGGCGGCGCCTCCCAGTTCTCGCGTTTTGGCAGCAACCTGGCCGATGGAGCCTGCGCCCATGACGATGACCACATCGCCTTCCTGCGCGACGTCCAGAATCGCCTCAGGCAATTCGGCCGTGGTTTCCACAAATACCGGTTCAAGCTTGCCGGTGAGACGCAATGAACGAACCAAAGTCCGTCCGTCGGCTGCGACGATGGGCGTCTCACCCGCTGAATACACTTCGGTGAGCAACACGGCATCGGCGCTCGACAGCACCCTGACGAAATCCTCGAAACAATCACGCGTCCGCGTATAGCGGTGCGGCTGGAAGGCCAGCACCAGCCGGCGGTCCGGGAACGCGCCGCGGGCAGCATTGATGACCGCTTGCATCTCGACCGGGTGATGGCCGTAATCATCGATCAGCGTAAACTGCCCGCCAGTCTTGGCCTTGACCTCGCCGTAGCGCTGGAAGCGGCGTCCCACGCCCTTGAAATCACCCAGCGCCTTCACGATGGCGGCATCAGGCACGTTCAACTCGCTGGCAATCGCTATCGCGGCCAAGGCGTTCAATACGTTGTGGGTGCCAGTCAGGTTCAGGGTCACGTCGAACTCGGTAGTCACGCCGTTGATGCGCTGCACCGTGAACTTCATCTGGCTGCCTTCGGCACGGACGTTGATAGCGCGAATGCGCGCATCTTCCGAAAAACCGTAAGGCATTACCGGTTTGGTGACGCGCGGCAGGATGGCCCGGACATTAGGGTCATCCACGCACAACACCGCCATGCCCCAGAAAGGTAGGCATTGCAGGAACTCGACGAAGGCTGATTTCAGCTTCTCGAAATCCTGCCCGTAGGTTTCCATGTGGTCGGCGTCGATATTGGTGACGATGGCCAATACCGGCGACAAATGCAGGAAAGATGCGTCCGATTCGTCGGCTTCCACCACGATGTATTCGCCAGCGCCGAGCCGGGCATGCGTGTTGGCCGATTCCAACCGGCCGCCGATGACGAAGGTCGGGTCCATGCCCGCTTCGGCCAGGATGCTCGCGACCAGGCTGGTCGTCGTGGTCTTGCCGTGCGTGCCGGCGATAGCGATGCCCTGACGGAAGCGCATCAATTCGGCCAGCATCATGGCGCGGGGGATGACAGGAATCTTCTTTTCGCGTGCCGCAATGACTTCCGGATTGGCTTCATTGACGGCGGTTGAGACCACCACGACGTCGGCATCGCCCAAATGTTCGGTCGCATGGCCCTGATAGACCTTGGCGCCAAGTTCGATCAGGCGGCGCGTCGTCGCGTTGTCCGCCAGGTCGGAACCGCTCACGGCAAAGCCCAGGTTGAGCAGCACCTCGGCAATGCCGCTCATGCCGGAACCGCCGATGCCCACGAAATGGATGTTTTTGACTTTGTGCTTCATGCCGCTAATTCCTCGCAAATCCCGGCGACCGCCTCGGTCGCATACGGCTTGCCCAGGGTGCGTGCCTTGTTGGCCATCGCCAGCAAGGTCTCGCGGTTAAAGTGCTGCAACAGTTGCGCCAGCTTCTGCGGCGTGAGTTCCGGCTGCGGCATCAGGACGGCTGCATCGTGCTCGCTGAGATAGCGGGCGTTGCCGGTTTGGTGATCGTCCACGGCATGCGGGAACGGGACCAGCACACTGGCGACACCGACCGCTGCCAGTTCGGCAATCGTCAACGCACCTGCACGACAAATCACCAGATCGCTCCAGGCATACATCCCCGCCATGTCGTCGATGAAGGCGCGGGTTTCCGCTTCCACTCCGGCACGGGCGTAGTTGTCGTTGAGCGTATCGATGTGTTTGACGCCAGCCTGGTGAATCACACGCGGGCGCTGCTCCGCCGGCAACAGGGCCAACGCTTGCGGCACCACTTCATTCAACACCTGCGCCCCCAGGCTACCGCCCACTACCAGCAAGCGGAGCCGTCCTTCGCGCCCCGCAAACCGTTCGTCCGGCAAGGCCGTGCCGACGATATCGCTTCGGACCGGATTACCCACCAGCGTGGCCTGCTCGCCGAACGCAGAGGGGAACGCCGCCAGCACGCGCCGAGCAAAACGCGACAGCGCCTTGTTAGTCAGTCCTGCAACCGAGTTTTGTTCGTGGATCACCAACGGACGACGCTGAATCCAGGACATCAATCCGCCCGGGAACGCAGCAAATCCGCCCATGCCTAGCACCACATCGGGCCGATGCTCGCGCAAGGCCGCGAGGCTTTGACGACAGGCCACCCACAGGCGCTTCGGCAGCATCAACCACCGCATGACGCCATTGCCCCGCACACCGCGCATCTGGATCGTCGCGACGGAATAGTCTTTACCGTCGATGAGGCGGTTTTCCATACCGCCCTCCGTCGCCAGCCAGACAATCTTCCAGCCTTTGGCCTTCAGTGCATCAGCCACCGCCATCGCCGGATAGACGTGTCCGCCCGTGCCGCCAGCCATCACCATGAGCGTGCTCATATGGGCATCCCCTTGGCGATGCTTCCATTTTGGCTACGGCCGCCGCTTCGCGGCTTAACTTGCTCTCGCAAGTTAGCCTCCGCCGAAACCGCCGGATCACTTTTTACGACCTCTTTGGCGTTTTGGTTTTGGCTACGGCCGCTACGCTTAACTTCGTCTGCGACGAAGTTAGCCTCCGCCGAAACCGCCGGACCTTTGTTCCTCGCCAAGAGCGCCATTACGATGACCTGTTTCATATGGGCATCCCCTTGGCGATCCGGCGGTTTTCCCAATCCACTCGCATCAGCACTGCCAGCGCAACGCAGTTGGCCACGATGCCGCTGCCTCCGAATGACAGCAGAGGCAAGGTCAACCCCTTGGTGGGTAGCAGGCCCATGTTGACGCCGATGTTGATAGTGGCCTGTACGCCGAGCCAGACGCCGATACCCTGCGCCAGCAAGGCCGAAAAATGGCGGTCGTTGAGGATGGCTTCCTTGGCGATGCTGAAGGCACGCACGATGATCCAGGCGAACATGAGCACCACGGCGAGTACGCCGACGAAGCCGAGTTCTTCGGCGATGACGGCGAGCAGGAAGTCGGTATGCGCTTCCGGCAAGTAGAGTAGTTTTTCCACGCTGGCACCCAACCCCACGCCCAGCCATTCACCACGACCGAAGGCGATGAGGGCATGCGAGAGCTGGTAGCCCTTGCCGAAAGGATCGGCCCAAGGGTCCATGAACCCGGTGATGCGCTGCAAGCGGTACGGCGAGCTCCAGATCAGGAGGATGAAACCCACCACCAGCATCGCCAACAACCCGATGAAGATGCGCACGTTGATGCCGCCCAGCCACAGAATGGAAATCGCAACCGAGGCGATCACGGCAAAGGCGCCGAAGTCCGGCTCGCGCAGCAGCAGCCCGCCGACCAGCAGCATGACGCCCAGCATGGGCATGAAGCCCTTGGTAAAGCTCGACATATAGGCCGCCTTGCGTACCGTGTAGTCGGCGACGTACATGGCGGCGAACAGTTTCATGAATTCAGACGGCTGCAAGGTGGCGACCACCAGCGGAATCCAGCGACGGCTGCCGTTGACCTCGCGCCCGATGCCGGGAATCAGCACCAATACCAGCAATGCCAGGCCGATCAGGAACAAATACGGCGCGCCTTGCTGCCAGACCTTGGTGGGCACCTGGAATGCCGCCAGTGCGGCCATGCCACCGATGCCCAGGTAGAGCGCATGGCGAATCAGGAAGTAGGTCGATTGATGGCCGGTCATCTTGTCGGCCTCGGCCATAGCGATGGACGCTGAATACACCATGACCAGGCCGAATCCCAGCAACAGGAGCGATGCCCATAGCAAGCCTTCGTCATAGGCCGTGGCCACGATGCGATCCTTGCGCGAGACCACGTACATCAGGCGGCCTCCTTTTGCAGTTGCCGCACGGCTTGCACGAACACTTCGGCGCGGTGCGCATAGTTGCGGAACATGTCAAAGCTTGCGCATGCGGGCGACAGCAAGACGGCATCGCCTTGCTGGGCGACCTGGCTCGCCAGTTGCACGGCATCTTCCAGCGTCTTGGCCTGAAGTAGCGGAACGCCCGCCTCGCTGACGGCCTTGCCGATTTGAGGGCCATCGCGGCCGATCAGCACCACGGCACGGGCGTTTTGCGCGACCGGTTCACGCAACGGCGCGAAATCCTGGCCTTTGCCGTCGCCGCCGGCGATCAGCACTACCTTGCGGGGCAGTCCGGCGATGGCGGCGCATGTTGCGCCGACGTTGGTGCCCTTGGAATCGTCGTAGTAGGCCACGCCGTCAACTTCGGCCACCCATTCGACGCGGTGCGGCAAGCCTTTGAATTCGCGCAGGGCAGTCAAGAGCGGGGCCATATCAAGGCCGATAGCCCGGCACAATGCGAGGGCTGCCAGGGCATTTGCAGCATTGTGCAGGCCGGTGATACGCATCTCGGCCGTATCGAGCAGACGTTGCTCTCCCTGCCCCAGCCACAGCGTATTTTCATGGGCGATTAAACCGAAACCCTCGCCTTGCGGCGCATCGGTGCCAAAGCTCACGACCGAGCGGCCCGGCAAGGCCATACTGCGGCTCCATTCGTCCTCGCGGTTCAGCACCTGCACGCCGTTCCCGAAGAACACACGGGCCTTGGCCGCGGCATAGTCTTCCATGCCGTCGTACCGATCCATGTGGTCTTCGGTGACATTGAGCACGGTCGCCGCATCGGCATGGAGGCTCGACGTGGTTTCCAGCTGGAAGCTCGACAGTTCCAGCACATAAACGTCGGCAGGCGGCTCCAGCACGTCCAGCACCGGCAAACCGATGTTGCCCGCCACGACCGTCTTGAGTCCGGCTTGCTCGCACATGGCGCCAACCAGCGTGGTCACCGTGCTCTTGCCGTTGGCGCCGGTAATTGCGATGACTTTGGACTGCGGCAACTTGTATTGGGCGAACAATTCCACGTCGCCCACCACCGGAGTCCCGTGCTTCAACGCGGCCTGGATTTCCGGCTCGGCGAGCGGTACACCGGGGCTGGCGACGATGACATCGGCAGCCTCGAACACTTCGCGGCGGAACGGGCCGAGGTGGATCGTCGCATCCGGCAACTCGGCCTTCAGCGTTGCCAAGCCGGGCGGCGTTTCGCGCGTGTCGGCGACGGACAAACGGGCGCCCTGGCGCTTCAGCCAGCGCAATGCCGAGAGGCCGGTCTCACCCAGCCCCAGCACCAGTACCCGTTTGTCCTTGAGTTGCAGTTTCATCTGAGTTTCAGCGTAGAAAGCCCGACCAGCACCAGCATCATGGTGATAATCCAGAAGCGGACGACGACCTGCGTCTCCTTCCAGCCCTTTTGTTCATAGTGGTGGTGCAGCGGTGCCATCAGGAAGATGCGCCGCCCTTCACCGTACTTGGCCTTCGTGTACTTGAAATAGGTCACTTGCGCCGCTACGGACAAGGTCTCGATCACGAAGACGCCGCCCATAATGAACAGCACGATTTCCTGACGAACGATGACGGCCACCACGCCCAGTGCCGCACCCAGCGCCAAGGCACCCACGTCGCCCATGAAGACTTCGGCGGGATACGCGTTGAACCAGAGGAAGCCCAGTCCGGCCCCGGCCATAGCCGTGCAGAAGATCGCCAATTCGCCGGCACCCGGTACGTTGGGAATGCCCAGATATTTGGAGAAGTAGAGGTGGCCCGCCGCATAGGCAAAGATCGCCAGCGCCGTGCTAACCAGCACCGTCGGCATGATGGCGAGGCCGTCCAGGCCGTCGGTGAGATTGACTGCGTTGCTGCTACCCACGATGACCAGATAGGTCAGCACCACGAAGCTCACGCCACCCAGCGGGAACACCAGATGCTTGAAGAACGGCACGATGAATTCGGTATGTGCGGGCAAGGTCGCCATCGAGAATAGATAGATCGCGGCACCGCCGCCCACCACTGATTGCCAGAAATACTTTTCCTTGGCCGACAGCCCCTTGGGATTGCGGTGCACCACCTTGCGCCAGTCGTCCACCCAGCCAATGACGCCGAAGCCCAGCGTAGTCGCCAGGACCACCCAAACGTAGCGGTTGGAAAGATCAGCCCACAGCAGGGTCGAAATCGCGATCGCCACCAGGATCAACGCGCCGCCCATGGTCGGCGTACCGGCCTTGACCAGATGGGTTTGCGGGCCGTCATCACGCACGGCCTGGCCAACCTTGTATTCGGTCAATTTGCGGATAAGCTTGGGCCCGACCACGAACGAGATCAGCAACGCCGTCATGGTGGCGAGCACCGCACGTAGCGTGATGTAGTTGAAAGCGTTGAATGCGTGGATATCATGCGATAGCCAGCGTGCGAGCATCAGCAGCATGATGCCTCCTGTTGTAATAGTTTCTCGACAACTCTTTCCATGCGCATGAAACGCGAGCCTTTCACCAATACCGTGGTATCGGCGTCGAGTTCGCCTTTCAGCTCCTCCCAGAGCGTTTCTACCGAATCGAAGCGCTGCGCCGCCGCGCCGAATGCGCCGACTGCGTTTTGCGTCAATT
Organism: Novimethylophilus kurashikiensis; assembly: GCF_003112435.1. Classification (GTDB taxonomy): domain Bacteria; phylum Pseudomonadota; class Gammaproteobacteria; order Burkholderiales; family Methylophilaceae; genus Novimethylophilus; species Novimethylophilus kurashikiensis. The sequence continues at coordinate 81,445 of NZ_BDOQ01000018.1, read as the reverse complement.
CGCCTAATGCATACAAGCGATCGATACCGGCCGTCCTGGCCGCCTCGCCGATCTCCGTATGCAAGCGGGGAGCATCCGAACCCAGTTCGCCCATGTCTCCCATCACGAAGATTTTTTTGCCCGGTGCCTTCGCTAACACCTGGATCGCGGCCCGCATGGAGGCAGGGTTGGCGTTGTAGGTGTCGTCGATGACCGTGCTTCCGCAGCAGCCCCCCTTGCGTTGCAGTCGCCCCTTGACCCCGCCGAACTGATTTAAGCCTGCAGCGATATGCTGAGGTGCAACCCCCATCGCCAGAGCTGCCGTCGTTGCTGCGATTGCGTTGCGGACATTGTGCAAGCCGGGTACGGGTAGTTGCACGGCGATAGATCCTTGTGGAGTTTTGAGCATAACCGCGCTGTTTTCAGCTTCTAGCTGATAGTCCGCACTTACGTCTGCAGGATTGTCCAGGCCGAAGGTCTTGATGTTGTACTGCGCCGCCAACGACTTCCAGAAACTTGCAAAGGCGTCATCGGCGTTGATGGCAGCGATGCCGCTTGCATCCAATCCTTCGAAAATCTCGCCCTTGGCACGTGCTACTGCGTCGACACTGCCCAAGCCTTCCAGGTGAGCTGGCTGCGCATTGTTGATGAGCGCCACAGAGGGCTTGGCAAGACGCGTCAAATAAGCGATTTCGCCCAGATGGTTCATGCCCATCTCAATCACAGCGTAGCGGTGCTGCGGCCCCAGCTTTAACAGCGTAAGCGGCAGGCCGATGTCGTTGTTGAGGTTACCTTCGGTGGCCAGCACGGCATCAACCCCGGACGCTGCTCGCAGGATGGAAGCGAGCATTTCCTTGACCGTGGTTTTGCCGTTGCTGCCGGTGACGGCGGCAACAGGAATGTCGAACTGGCTGCGCCAGTAGGCAGCAAGGCGACCGAGGGCAAGACGGGTATCGTCTACCGCGATGAGCGGTTGAGCCGTCGCTGCAACACTTTCCACCCAGCTTGCATCGACCAAGGCTGCGGCTGCGCCTTGTTCCAGGGACTGCAAAACGAAATCGTGACCGTCGAACCGTTCGCCCTTGAGCGCCACGAACAGCGCACCGAACGGAATCTTGCGGCTATCGGTCGTGACGCCGTCGAAACTTGCATCCGGGCCGATCAGGCGTCCGCCTAGTGCTTGCACAGCTTGGCTCAGCGTCATGCTCATGACGACCTCCTCATGCTGTCCAAGACGCGTTGCGCGACTTCAAGATCGCTGAACGGCAATTTCTCATCGCCGATTTGCTGATAGGACTCGTGCCCCTTACCCGCGAGCAACACAATATCGCCCGCCTTGGCTTCGCGAATTGCGGCATCAATGGCGGCCGCGCGGTCTTCTTCGATGCGGTAATCGGCATCCATGCCAGCGACGATTTCATTGATGATCTCGCGTCCGTTCTCATGGCGCGGGTTGTCGGAAGTTACGAAGGCGAGATCGGCCAGGCGCGATACAACGCCACCCATCAACGGCCGCTTGCCTTTATCGCGATTGCCGCCGCAGCCGAACACGCAAATCAGTTGCCCGCGGCATTGTTCGCGCAGGCTGAGCAGTACTTTTTCCAGGGCATCCGGGGTGTGGGCGTAATCGACGACGACCAGCGGCAGTTCATCGCCACCGAGCTGCTGCATGCGTCCCGCTACCGGTCGAATTTCACGCATGACATCGATGGCTTGCTGTAACGGCACATCCGAAACCAGCAAAGTCGCGAGTACCGCTAGGGCGTTGCAGGCGTTGAAACGGCCGAGGACCGGCAAATCGAGTTGCCCTTCGCCCCAGGGCGTCATCACCGCCATGGCGATGCCAGTCTCGTCTAGGCTTAAGGCAGAACCCCGCACATCGCCCTGTTCGAACCCGTAGGTCAGTACACGGCGACCTTGTGCAATCTGCTCGGCGGCGATGCGCACGCCGAACGCGTCGTCGGCATTCACTACAGCGCATTTCAAATCGGGCCAATCGAACAACTGGGCCTTGGCGGCGGCGTAGTCTTCCATGCTGCCGTGGTAATCCAGATGGTCGCGCGACAGATTGGTCAACACCGCGACATCGAAATGCACGCCGTTGACACGGCCTTGGGCCAGGCCGTGGGAAGACACCTCCATCGCCACGGCGTTTGCACCTTGTTGGCGGTAATCCGCAAGCTGCGCTTGCAGCAAGATGGGATCGGGTGTGGTGTTGGGCGAGGGCTGGAGCGCTTGCGGAAAACCGTTACCCAAGGTGCCGATCAGAGCCGTGGGCTTACCGCAACGGCTCAGGCACTGGGCCAACCAATGGCTGCATGAAGTCTTGCCGTTGGTGCCGGTAATGCCGACCATCCATAGCGCTTGCGAAGGCATGCCGAAATATTCACCGGCAATGCGGCTGACTTCACCACGCAATCCAATGACCGGGATATTGGGAAGTGTGCAATCTGCCGGCCAGGCGTATCCATCGGCTTCCCATACCACGGCCGCGGCACCGTGCTCGATGGCAGCATTGATGTATTGGCGTCCATCAGCGCTTTCGCCCGCATAAGCCAGGAACACATCACCAGCCTGAACCTGGCGGCTGTCGCTGACCAGGCGCTTGGGCTGGATGCCGACATCGAGTAATTGTTGAATTACGCTCATACCACCTCCTTCACTTCCTGAGCGTCCTCAGGTGGTATGACAATATTGTTGGTCGGCGCATCCTGCGGCACGGCCAATTTTCTCAAGGCCTCGCCCATCACGGCGCTGAACACCGGACCGGCAACCGAGCCACCGTAATACTGGCCGTCGCTCGGCTCGTCGATCATGACAGCGATAATGAGACGCGGATTAGAGGCAGGTGCCATGCCGATAAAGGAAGCCACATAGCGATTGCTGGCGTATTGGCCATCCACCAGTTTGTGTGCAGTCCCGGTCTTGCCCGCCACACGATAGCCCATGACTTGCGCCTTAGGTGCCGTACCGCCAGGCTGGACGACGAGTTCCAGCATGCCTCGCACCGTTTGAGCGGTTTGCGAGGAAATCACATGCTGACCGATGGGCGGCTCTTTAAGTTTTAGCAACGAGATCGGCTTGATCTCGCCATCATTGGCAAAAATGGTATAAGCCCGCGCCAATTGGAGCAGGCTGAGGCTGATGCCGTGGCCGTAGGACATCGTGGCTTGCTCGATGGGCTGCCAATGCTGCCAGGGCCGCAGACGTCCCGCCGCCTCGCCTGGGAAGTTGGCGTGGGCAGACTCGCCGAAGCCCACCTCGTTGAACATATTCCACAAGGTGTGCGGCTGGAGCGATAGCGCCATCTTGGCAGCGCCGACGTTTGACGACTTCTGGATGACGTGCGCCACATCGATGACACCCGCCGGGTGCGCATCGTGAATGGTACGACGGCCGATGGTCAACGTCCCGTTACCGGTATCGATCATGGTATCTGCACGGTAAGTACCCGCCTCAAGCACCGCGGCCGCAGTAAAAGGCTTGAGTGTGGATCCGGGCTCGAAGATATCCACGATGGCACGGTTGCGCGAGCGTCCGGCAATATTCACCGGATTATTCGGGTTGTAAGCCGGCTGGTTGGCCAGCGCCAGAACCTCGCCGGTACGGCTGTCGAGCACGATGATGCCACCCGCCTTCGCTTTGTGCTGCTCGACGGCGCGGGAAAGCTCGCGATATGCCAGATATTGAATGTTGCGATCGATGGATAAGGAGAGGTCGCGTCCGTCCTGCGGAACCTTGACGGCTTCCTGATCCTCGATGATGTGGCCTTGCCTGTCCTTGATGACGCGGCGGCTGCCGGCTTTGCCTGACAGCCAATCCTGGTAGGCGAGCTCCATGCCCTCCTGACCCTTGTCATCCACACCTGTAAACCCGATCAAATGCGCAGCCACATCGCCGGCCGGGTAGAAACGACGGTATTCGCGCTGCAGGAAAACACCCGGAATACCTAGCTGCATGACCCGTGCGGCTTCTTCCGGCGGCATGCGGCGCTTGAGGTAGACGAATTCGCGGTCGCTGTTTTCCAGCTTCTTGCTGAGTTCGGAAGGCTTTATGCGCAGCAATTGCGCCAGATTCTTGAGCTTATCGGTATTGATCGTCACGTCCGGCGGGCTGGCCCAGACGGATTCGACAGGCGTGCTGATGGCCAAGGCCTCGCCGTTGCGGTCGATAATCATGCCGCGGTGGGCCGAAAGCACAAGGGTCCGGCTGTAGCGTGCATCACCCTTCTGCTGGAGAAAGTCGGTGCGCATCCCCTGCAGATAAACGGCACGGCCCAGCAACACCGTCAGGCACGCCAGCAGCGCGATCAGCAGCGTGCGGCGCCGCCAGGCCGGGAGCAGGACGATGGGCTGGGCGCGAGCCATTTAGTGGACGCCCTCCGGTGGAACGATCTGGATACGTGCAACCTCAGGCACTTGCATGTGCAAATGTCCGGTAGCGATTTGTTCGATACGCGAATGCATGGCCCAAGTGCTTTGCTCGAGCTGGAGCTGCCCCCACTCGATATCGTACTGGCGCGACATGTCCTGCAACTGCTGCAACTCGATATAGAGTTTGCGCGCCCGGTGCTGGGTACTGACGATTCCCAGCGCGCTGCATATGGCGATGGCAAACAGGATCAAGTTGAGTCGCGTCATGCCGCTGCCGTCCTTTCCGCCACACGCAGGACGGCGCTGCGAGCACGCGGATTGACCGACAACTCTTCATCGGATGCATGAACCGCTTTGCCCACGGCCACGAGACGGGGCGGCGGAAGATCGGCAGCACGCACGGGAAAGTTGGACGGCAAATTGTCGCGGTCCTGCTGACTACGGATGAAGCGCTTGACGATGCGGTCTTCCAGCGAATGAAAGCTGATGACTGCGAGCCGCCCGCCGGGGGCGAGCAGGTCGGCGCACTGAGGTAAGGCTAACGACAATTCCTCAAGCTCCTGATTGAGGAAAATCCGTAGAGCTTGAAATGTGCGCGTCGCCGGGTCCTGACCAGGCTCGGCTTTGGGGATCGCACCTGCCACGAGCGCGGCAAGTTGTCGAGTTGTGCCAAGGGGCTGCCCCCCTGTGCGAGCCGCAACAATCGTCCTTGCAATCTGTTTAGCAAACCGTTCTTCACCATATTCTTTTATCACCTCCCGAATTTGTTGTTCGGACGCTGTTGCTAGAAATTCCGCAGCCGTTTGGCCGCGACTTTGATCCATGCGCATGTCGAGCGGGCCGTCGAAGCGGAAACTGAATCCGCGGTCGGCCTCGTCGATTTGGGGAGAGGACACGCCGATATCGAGCAGCGCGCCGTCGATTTGATTGATTCCCAGCCCGCGCACTGCTTCGCCGATTTGGCTGAAAGCGCTGCGGACTGCCGTAAAGCGAGGGTCGCCGATAGCATTGGCAGCGGCAATCGCCGCCGCATCGCGATCCAAGGCGATCAATCGACCCTGGGGGCCCAAACGCTCGAGAATCGCACGGCTGTGACCGCCTCGCCCGAAGGTGCCGTCCACATAGACGCCATCGGGCTTGATATCCAGTGCGGCAACCGTCTCTTCTAGCAGTACCGGGATATGCTGCGAGCCCAGGCTCACAGCGAGAAACCCTCGAGTTCGGACGGCAGTTCCATGCCGTCGCCTGCCATGGCCTGCTCGAGCTGGGCTTTCCAGCTCTCCATGCTCCACAGCTCGAAATGGCTGCCTTGGCCCACCAGCATCGCTTGCTTTTCCAAACCGGCGAATTCGCGCAGTGCCGACGAAATCAGCAAGCGACCGGCGCTATCGAGGTCGAGATCCTCGGCATAACCGACCAATAGACGTTGGAGCGCACTGGATTGACGATCAAAACTGGAAAGCGACATGACCTTCGCCTGGATAGGCTCCCAAGCCGGCTGGGGATAAAGCAGAAGGCAGCGATGCGGATGCGCAGTGAGCACGACGCGACCAGCGGACTCGGCGAACAGGGCGTCGCGGTGACGGCTTGGCACAGCAAGCCGCCCTTTGGCATCCAGATTCAATGATGTCGCGCCGCGAAACATGGCACCCCTTTAGTTAAACGATCGGGTCATAAAAGGAAGCTGTCAGCCGCCCTTAGCCTCAGCTGACAGCTCCCACAAAAACCCACTTTCTCCCACTTGCGCCCACTATAGTTAAAAAAAATGCGCGATGCAAGCTCTTTCTCAGCATTTTTCCTTTACGACTCAATCACTTACATGCAAATCATGAGAAAATAAAAATCATTAAAAATGAATGACATACAAAAACAACTGAAAGTAAGTTGTTAAGCTCGAGCAGCACAACTGCCTCGCCACTCGGATCATCTAGCTAAATTCATTTTTCCCACCACCTGGAAATATCACTCCCACTTGCAAAAATCCGATAAAAAGGACAGGCTTGAAGCCAGCAAAGAACCAGAACAGTCAACCGTCATGAACAATCCCACTGGCCTACAACAAGATCAATTTCGCGACCTATCTGCTTTTAGCGTCTGGGCAACCGCCCTGACCGGCGTTCTGGGAGCAAGTTTCTGGATATGGGACTTCTCCGTGGATGCACTGGGTGCGCAGACCACCGCGGGCTTTCGCCTGCTCATGCTCATTTCGGGACTGATACCCACCGCGATCGCCCATCTCAGCGACAAAAAGGCACCGCTTGCTGCAGCCTTGTTTGCAACCCCGCTGGTATGGAGCCTGCTCGCGCTGGCGTCATTACTGTCCACCAATGGAGACACGATTTACGGTACGGCCAGTTTCGTATTTCTCCAGATTGGAGGACTGCTGGTACTGCAATGCTTCAGCTATCGCACCGCAGCCATCGGGCACCTGTTGCTTGCCGCATTGCCGCAATTAGCAGCAGCGCTATTCGGGAACGGTCATTTCGACCACGGGCACTACACTACTTTGGTATGGCCTACCGTCTTGCTGGCACTCCTGATCCAGAACCACCTTCAGGCGCAATACGCCTCCAGACATGCCCTTCAGGAGCGACTGGCAAAAATTGCTCTTACCGATCCGCCGACCGGCGCTTTCAATCGCCACCATTTCAATGAAGCCGCCCGCAACGAAGTCGATCGTGCAAAAAAAACCGGCCTGCCGCTCTGCCTGGCACTGGTCGATCTCGATAACCTCAGAGCAATCAACGAATCGCACGGACATGCAGGTGGCGACATTGCCATCCACGCGCTGGCTCGCCTCCTTCATAAGAGCCTGCGTACTTCCGACCTGACTTTCCGCTGGGGTGGAGGCGTTTTTCTCGTATTAGCCCCGTCCACCAACGCCATTCAGGGACGACGGTTGGGCGAGCGCCTGCTCAAAGCGTGGAAAGAAACGGAAGAAACGCCGGCCATCGGCACCACCATCAGCATTGGCGTCGCCGAAATGAATAGCCGGACACTGCAGGAATTGGTCGAAGCGACCGAGAGTGCGCTGCTGGAAGCTAAATCTAAAGGCAGAAACTGCATGATCGTGGCCGAAACACCCGTGGAAACCAATCCAGCAGTGATGGCTGAAGATAATTCGAGGGAAGAAAAAGTCAGCCGATAAGCCGGGTTCTGTCGTGGACAGTCATTCCTCTAGGCCTGCAATTGCTCGCAGGCTCAAGCAACCTACCCGGGAACAGCGCGAGCCACGCCATTGTTCCCCTATTTGGTCTTGCTCCGGATGGAGGTTACCGCGTTTCACATCCATCGCGGCGAACCGCGATTTACTCGTCTCTGTGGCCCTATTCCTCGCCTCACGGCGTACGGCCGTTAGCCGTCATCCCGCTCTGCGGAGCCCGGACTTTCCTCTCCCGCACTAGGCGGCAGCGACTGCCTGGCTGACTTTTTCAACAGCCATTTTAGCACGCATACAGCTCCTACCCTGCTGTGAACTGTGCCAATCGTGCGCTTTTCGATTAAAATGCCGCGACCATGAGTGACAACATCGTCGAAATCGACAACCTGTCGTTTTCCTACAATAATCGCCTGCTCCACCAGGACATCAACATGCGCTTCCCTCGCGGCAAAGTCGTCGCGATCATGGGAGGCTCCGGCTCGGGCAAAACCACCCTGCTCCGACTCATCGGCGGTCAGCTCAAGCCCAAGACCGGCGCCGTGAAAATTCACGGCAAGATCGTGCATGAACAAGACGAAGCCGGCATTTACGCGCTTCGCCGCAAAATGGGCATGCTATTCCAGTTCGGCGCGCTATTCACCGATCTTTCGGTGTACGACAACGTCGCCTTCCCAATGCGCGAGCACACCAATCTGCCTGAGGCAATCATTCGCGACCTGGTCCTGATGAAGCTTCATGCAGTCGGCTTGCGCGGCGCGCGCGACTTGATGCCTTCTGAGCTTTCGGGCGGCATGTCCCGGCGCGTAGCCCTTGCACGCGCCGTGGCGCTAGACCCCTCCATCATCATGTACGACGAGCCTTTCGCCGGCCTCGATCCGATTTCGATGGGCGTGATCCTGAACCTGATCCGCAGCCTAAACGATGCACTGGGTGCGACATCCATCGTGGTGACGCACGATGTGCACGAAACCTTTGCGATGGTGGATTACGTGTATTTCGTATCCCAAGGCCGAGTCGTGGCCGAAGGCTCACCGGACGACCTGCGGAAGTCCGAATTGCCGTTCGTACATCAATTCGTCCATGGCGAGGCGGACGGCCCCGTGCCGTTCCACTACAACGCTCCCGATTACCGAAAAGACATGCTGCGAGGCCCCAATGTTTGACCGCTTGATCAAGACCGTATGCGGTATCGGGCATCGCACGATTGACCGCATCATCCGCCTCGGCTTCGCCGCGCGATTCTTCCTGTATTCGCTGTCCTGCTCGGGTGAAAGCATTCGCCGTTTCCCGCTGGTCATTCGCGAGATCTACTTCACCGGTGTGCTGTCGCTCATCATCATCCTAGTGTCCGCCCTTTTCGTGGGCATGGTACTGGGCTTGCAGGGCTACAACACCCTGCAACGCTACGGCTCGTCGGAAGCAGTCGGCGTCCTGGTGGCACTGTCGCTGGTAAGGGAACTTGGGCCTGTCGTGACTGCCTTACTGTTTGCCGGTCGCGCAGGTACTGCCATTACTGCCGAGATCGGTCTCATGAAAGCCACCGAGCAGCTTTCTGCCATGGAGATGATGGCGGTCAACCCCATCGCTCGGGTGGTGGCACCGCGCTTCTGGGCCGGCGTGATTTCCATGCCATTCCTCGCGGCCATGTTCAGCATCACCGGCGTATTCGGCGGCTTCCTGGTGGCCGTGCCGCTGATCGGCATCGACGACGGCGCTTTCTGGTCGCAGATGCAGGCCAATGTGGATTTTCATGAAGACATCGTGAACGGTGTCATCAAAAGCCTGGTGTTCGGCGTTGCTTGCACCATCATCGCCTTGTTCGAAGGTTATGATGCGCCGCCAACGGCCGAAGGCGTGAGCCGCGCCACCACGCGTACCGTGGTGAATTCGTCGCTCGCGGTGCTGGGACTGGATTTTGTAATGACATCGTTCATGCTACACGGAGGAAACTAATTAAAATGGAACGATCGACCATCGATTTATGGGTTGGGATTTTTGTCGTAGGCGGCATTGCAGCCCTCATGGCACTGGCGATGAAGGTCGGTAACCTGACCTCCACCAACATCGGCAGCACTTACACGGTTTCCGCCTACTTCGAGAACATCGGCGGCTTGAAGCCACGCGCCCCGGTGAAGAGTGCTGGCGTCGTGGTGGGCCGCGTGAGCGATATCGCTTTCGATGACGAAAAGAAAGAAGCGCTCGTCACCATGAACGTTGACACCAAGTACCACTTCGACCGTGATACCAACGCCAGCATCCTGACTTCCGGTTTGCTGGGCGAGCAGTACATCGGCCTGGAAGCGGGCGGGGACACAGAGATGCTCAAGAACGGTGATAAAATCAAGCTAACTCAAGGCGCCGTGGTGCTTGAGAAACTCATCAGCCAATTCCTCTACAGCAAAGCCTCTGAAGGCAACGACAAGAAAGAAGACACAAAATGAAACTGATCCGTAGCTTCCTGGTTGCCGCACTCTTGATGACGGCAGCCCATGCAAACGCAGAAGCCGTTCCGCCTGACGCCCTGGTCAAGCAGACAGCGACAGAAGTCCTGGACGCGATCAAGAAAGACAAGGACATCCAGAACGGCGACATGAAGAAAATCGTGGCGCTGACGGAAGAAAAAATCCTGCCCCACTTCGATTTTGAGCGTATGTCGCGCATCGTGCTGGGCCGCAACTGGACCAAGGCCTCCAAGGAACAGCAAACCCAGTTCGTGACCGAATTCCGCACGCTGTTGGTTCGCACCTATTCCTCCGCACTGGCCAAATACCGTAACCAGACCATCGACTACAAACCACTGCGCGCCGCATCCGGTGATACCGATGTGACGGTCAAGACCGAAATCATCCAGCCGGGTGGTCCTGCGGTTCCTGTCGACTACACGCTGGAAAAGAAGAACGACGAATGGAAGGTGTATGACGTCGCGATCGAAGGCGTAAGCTTGGTCACCAATTATCGCGGCCAGTTCGCCAATGAAATCAAGAGCGGCGGTATGGATGGGCTGATCCAGCGTCTCGTGGATAAAAACAAGCAGAACAACGGTTCTGCTTCCAAGCAAGGCTGATCATGGCATTGGTCGAGAAACAGGGTGCGCGCATCGTCGTCAAGACGCCCATGACGGTTAATACCGTCGGCGATCTGCTGACTGAAACCCTGCCTATGCTCGAAGGCAATGTGGAAATCGACTTCGCTGAAGTAAGCGAAGTCGATTCTTCTTCCATCAGCCTGATGTTCGAGTGGCTGCGCCAGGCACAGATCAAGAGTGCCTCCATCATGTTCAGCAACTTGCCGCAAACCGCCGTCAGCTTGTCCACGCTTTACGGCGTGTTGGAAATGCTGCCTCAACGGGCACCAGCCGCTCATTGATTTCCGGCCTTCACAGGCCACCCAACAACATGCCTCCCGCCATCCAGATCGATCAGGTCCACAAATTTTTCGGCAAACTCCATGCCGTGCGTGGTATCGACCTGACGATTGAGCAGGGAGAGTTTTTCGCCCTGCTTGGCCCCAACGGTGCCGGGAAATCCACGCTGATCAATCTGTTGGCCGGCTTGCTGAGACCTACCAGCGGCACGCTATCCGTGATGGGGCACAACGTTGTCGACGACTACCGCGCAGCACGTCGGTTGCTCGGCGTGGTGCCGCAAGAACTCGTATTCGACCCGTTTTTCAATGTCCGCGAAATGTTGCGCTTCCAGGCCGGATATTTCGGCCGCGGACCGGAAAACGACGCATGGATCGATGAAATCCTCGAAGGCCTGGGCCTTACAGACAAAGCAAACACCAATATGCGCGCCCTTTCAGGCGGCATGAAACGTCGTGCGCTGATCGGCCAAGCCTTGGCTCACAAGCCGCCTGTCATCGTACTGGATGAGCCGACCGCAGGCGTGGACGTCGAACTGCGACAAATGCTCTGGCAGTTCATCAAGCGTTTGAACAAGGACGGCCACACCATCATCCTGACCACGCACTACCTTGAAGAAGCGGAAACGCTGTGTTCGCGCGTCGCCATGATGAAACAAGGTGAAATTGTGGCACTGGATTCCACGCGCAATTTGCTCGATCGGTTCCAGTCCAAACAACTTAAACTAAAGCTCGACCCCAACCGCTTGCCGGAAGAACTACTGCCGCTCAAGCGCGCCGAAGAAAACGGCTACGTCACCTTGGGCATCACGCAAACAGGTGAAATCGAGCACGTCCTCACCAAACTGCGTTCAGCCGATATCACCGTGAAAGACCTGCAACTGACCGAGGCCGATCTTGAAGACGTCTTCATCGAAATCGTGAGGGGGCACTGATGCGCGGGCTCTACACACTTTTCAAGAAGGAAATCTGGCGATTTTGGAAGGTGAGCTTCCAGACCGTGGCGGCCCCGGTCATGACCGCGTTGCTTTACCTGCTGATTTTCTCGCACGTGCTGGAATCCCACGTCCAGGTTTATCCCGGCGTGAGCTACACGGCCTTTCTCATCCCCGGCCTGGCCATGATGTCGCTGCTGCAAAACTCCTTCGCCAACAGCTCGTCAAGCCTCATCCAATCCAAGGTGATGGGGAATATCGTGTTCCTGCTGCTGACGCCGCTTTCCTACTGGGAATTTTTCGTCGCATTCCTGGCTGCTGCCGTGGTACGCGGCCTCGTGGTCGGCCTCAGCGTGTATCTGGTGGCGTTGCTGTGGGTAGACATTCCCGTGACACATCCGGGACTCATCCTGGCCTTCGCTTTCCTGGGCAGCGCAATGCTGGGTGCACTCGGCATCATCGCAGGGATTTGGGCGGACAAGTTCGACCAGTTGGCGGCATTCCAGAACTTCATCATCATGCCACTCACCTTCTTGTCCGGCGTGTTCTACTCAATTCACTCCTTGCCGCCTTTCTGGCAAAAAGTTTCGCACCTCAACCCCTTCTTCTACATGATCGACGGCTTCCGCTACGGCTTCTTCGGCCAGGGCGATATCTCGCCCAGCATCAGTCTGTCGATTGTCGCCATATGCTTTTTGGCCTTATCATGGTTGACTTTGCAGCTTTTGAAGCGCGGCTATAAATTGCGAGGGTAAGTCTATGCTCACCTCGGAACAACTCAAAGAATACATCCAGCAGGGCCTGCCCTGCGATTACATCGACGTACAGGGCAATGACGGCCAGCATTTCGAGGCAGTCATCGTCAGCCCCGAGTTCACGGGCAAATCCATGGTGCAACAGCATCAGCTCGTTTATAAAGCACTCGGCCCCCGTATGCGCGATGAAATCCACGCGCTCTCGATGCGCACATTTACGCCCGAAACCTGGGCGAAACGGTAACGATTTTGGAGATTTCCATGGACGTACAGGAACGTATCAAACAGCAAGTCACGAGCAGCCCGGTGGTGCTCTACATGAAGGGCACGCCCCAATTCCCGCAATGCGGTTTCTCAGGCGCAGCCGTACAAATACTCAAGGCCTGCGGCGCGCAAAACGTAGTGACGGTAGATGTACTGTCAGACCCGGAAATTCGTGAAGGTATCAAGGCCTATGCCAACTGGCCGACCATCCCGCAGCTCTATGTCAATGGCGAATTCGTGGGCGGCGCCGACATCATGCGCGAAATGTATCAGCAAGGTGAACTGCAAAAGATGCTGGAGAATTCCGCAGCCTAATGGATAAGCTGGTCATTCAGGGGGGAATGCCGCTTAACGGCGAAGTCCGCATTTCCGGTGCAAAAAATGCCGCACTACCGATTCTCTGCGCAGGGCTGCTGACCGAGCAGCCGTTGCAGCTTTCGTCCGTCCCGCATCTCAACGACGTGACAACCATGCTGCGCTTGCTCGGCCACATGGGCATGAAAGTCATCATCGACGACCACATGAACGTGGAACTCGACGCGAGCGACATCCATACGCCTGAAGCGCCGTACGAAATGGTGAAGACCATGCGCGCTTCCATTCTAGTGCTGGGGCCGCTGTTGGCTCGTTTCGGCCGTGCACGTGTCTCGCTGCCCGGCGGTTGCGCCATCGGCTCCCGCCCGGTAGACCTGCATATCAAGGGCTTGCAAGCGATGGGGGCGGAAATCCACATCGAACACGGCTACATTGAAGCAAAAGCCGACCGCCTCAAGGGCGCCCGCATCTTCACCGATCTGGTCACCGTGACCGGGACGGAAAACCTTATGATGGCAGCGACCCTTGCAGAAGGTACGACCGTCATCGAGAACGCCGCGCGCGAGCCGGAAGTCGTCGATTTGGCAGAATGCCTGATCAAGATGGGCGCACGTATCGAAGGCGCAGGCACTGACGTCATTACCATCCATGGCGTAGAGAAATTGCAGGGTACGGCACACCCCGTCGTCTGCGACCGCATTGAAGCCGGCACTTATCTCGTGGCCGCGGCCATGGCCGGCGGCAAGGTGAAGCTCACAAACGCACGAGCCGACCTGCTGGATGCAGTCATCGAGAAATTGCGGGAAGCCGGCGCCGAGGTCGAATTCGACACCAATAGCATTACGATTCAACGCACTGGTGCTCTGAAGGCCGTCAATGTTCGCACAGCACCGCACCCCGCCTTTCCCACCGACATGCAGGCGCAATTCATGGCGATGAACACGGTGGCCGAAGGGGTTGCCAGCGTCATCGAGACTATTTTCGAAAATCGCTTCATGCACGTCCAGGAAATGCGTCGTTTGGGTGCGGAAATCGAAGTCGAGGGCCATACCGCCATCGTGCGCGGCGTCCCGACACTAGAAGGTGCCACCGTCATGGCCACCGATTTGCGCGCCTCGGCAAGTCTGGTTTTAGCGGGCCTGGTAGCGCGAGGTGAAACCACCATCGAACGGATTTATCATATCGATCGCGGCTACGAGCGCATCGAGGAAAAACTATCCCAACTCGGCGCCCGCATCCGCCGCGCACACTAAAAACACCATGAGCCAAATCACCATCGCGCTCTCCAAGGGCCGTATTTTTGAGGAAACCACGCCGCTACTCGAAGCGGCCGGTATCGTGCCGCTCGAAGCGCCCGAATCCTCACGCAAGCTCATCCTGCCTACCAACCGCGACGATGTCCGACTGATTATCGTACGGGCGACTGATGTGCCTACCTATGTGCAGAACGGTGCCGCCGACCTCGGCATTGCCGGCAAGGACGTGCTGTACGAACACGATGGCAGCGGTCTTTACCAGCCGCTCGACCTCAAGATCGCCAAATGCAAGATGATGGTGGCCGTGCGCGAAGGCTTCGATTACTTCGGCTCGGTACGTAGCGGTGCTCGTCTCAAGGTGGCGACCAAGTACGTCAAAACGGCACGCGAGCACTTTGCCAACAAGGGCATGCACGTCGACCTCATCAAGCTCTATGGCTCGATGGAACTGGCTCCGCTGGTCGGCTTGGCCGATGCCATTGTCGACCTGGTGAGCACGGGCGGAACCTTGCGCGCCAATCATCTGGTCGCGGTCGAGGACGTCATGCCGATCAGCTCGAGACTTGTCGTAAATCAAGCGTCGCTTAAGCTCAAGCACGCTAAAATCCAACCCATCATCGATTCCTTTGCCGCCGTTGTAGCCCAACAGGATTAATTATGTTGAAGATCAGACGCTATTCGAGTACCGATTCCACCTTCGAGGCATCGCTGCATCAACTGCTGGCTTTCGAAGGGGCGCAGGACGACAAGATCGACGCCGTGGCGGCCGATATCCTCAAGAATGTCAAAACGCGCGGTGACAACGCTGTACTGGAGTACACCCAACGCTTCGACCGCGTCAGCGCCGACAGCCTGGCCGATCTCGAGCTGCCGCAAGCTCGCTTGGCCGAGGCATTGGGAAGTCTGCCCAACGACCAGCGAGAAGCACTCAAGCAAGCCGCCGACCGCGTACGGGCTTATCACGAGAAGCAATTGATGTCTTCGTGGAACTACACCGAAGCGGACGGCACCATGCTGGGCCAACAGGTGACGGCGCTCGACCGCGTGGGTCTCTACGTCCCTGGCGGCAAGGCAGCTTACCCGTCCTCAGTCTTGATGAACGCCATTCCTGCCAAGGTGGCTGGCGTGGGCGAACTGATCATGGTGGTGCCGACGCCCGGCGGCGAGAAGAACCCATTGGTGCTGGCCGCGGCTGCCGTTTGCGGCGTGGATCGCGTGTTCTGCATCGGCGGTGCCCAAGCCGTTGGCGCCTTGGCGTACGGCACGCAAACCGTGCCGCAAGTCGACAAGATCGTCGGCCCAGGCAACGCTTATGTTGCCGCTGCCAAGCGCCGCGTATTCGGCGTGGTCGGGATCGACATGGTGGCCGGCCCATCTGAAATC
The DNA here is from genome assembly GCF_003112435.1 of Novimethylophilus kurashikiensis. Classification (GTDB taxonomy): domain Bacteria; phylum Pseudomonadota; class Gammaproteobacteria; order Burkholderiales; family Methylophilaceae; genus Novimethylophilus; species Novimethylophilus kurashikiensis. The sequence continues at coordinate 65,662 of NZ_BDOQ01000018.1, read as the reverse complement.
CTGGTCATTTGCGACGGCAAGACCAATCCCGACTGGGTGGCCATGGACTTGTTCTCTCAGTCCGAGCATGACGAACTGGCACAAGCTATCCTGCTCTCGCCGGATGCCGCTTTCCTCGACCAGGTGGAAGCCAGCATCAACAAGCTGATCCAGGAGATGCCGCGCAAGGACATCATCGCGACCTCGCTGCAAGACCGGGGCGCGCTGATCCAGGTGCGCGACCTCGACGAAGCCGCCAGTATCGCCAATTACATTTCGCCGGAACACTTGGAACTGTCGGTCGAAGACCCCGTCGCACTGACCAAGAAAATCAAGCACGCCGGCGCGATCTTCATGGGCCGTCAAACTTGCGAATCGCTGGGCGATTACTGCGCCGGACCCAACCACGTGCTGCCCACATCACGGACCGCACGCTTTTCCTCGCCGCTGGGCGTTTACGACTTCCAGAAGCGTTCCAGCCTCATCATGGTGTCGGAAGCCGGCGCGCAAAACCTGGGCAAGATCGCCTCTACCCTGGCCTACGGCGAAGGTTTGCAGGCACACGCCCGTTCCGCGGAGTTCCGTCTCAAATCATGAGTAAGTTCTGGAGCCCGGTCGTTCACGGCCTGACCCCGTACGTTCCCGGCGAGCAGCCCAAGCTGCCCAACCTGGTCAAGCTCAACACCAACGAGAACCCCTACGGGCCGAGCCCAAAGGCGCTGGCCGCCTTGCAGGCAGAGGTCGGCGATACGCTGCGACTCTACCCAGACCCAGGCAGCGATCGCTTGCGCGAAGCCATTGCGCAATATCACCAAGTCGCCCCTAACCAGGTGTTTGTCGGCAACGGCTCGGACGAAGTCTTGGCGCACGTGTTCCACGCCCTGCTTCAACATGATCAGCCAGTGTTATTCCCGGATATCACCTATAGTTTTTACCCGGTGTATTGCGGGCTCTACGGTATTCAATATCGTCAAATCCCGCTGACGGATACGTTCGAAATCAACGTCGACGATTATTTGCAATCCAACGGCGGCATCATCTTCCCAAATCCTAACGCGCCGACCTCGCGCATCCTGGCGCTGGCCGAGATCGAACGTCTGCTGCAAGGGAATCCGAATTCGGTCGTGGTGATCGACGAGGCCTATGTGGATTTTGGCGGGGAATCCGCCATTCAACTTGTCAACCGCTATCCGCAACTACTGGTCACGCATACTCTTTCCAAGTCGCGTTCGCTGGCAGGATTGCGTGTCGGCTTTGCCATCGGTCATCCGGATTTGATCGAGGCGCTGAACCGCGTGAAGGACAGTTTCAACTCCTACCCGTTGGACCGCTTCGCACAATCCGGCGCAATCGCCGCAATGCAGGACCAGGCCTGGTTCGAAGAAACCCGTGCCCGCGTCATCGCAAACCGCGAGAAACTAGTTGCAGATATGGAGGCGCTAGGTTTTGAAGTGCTACCTTCCGCCGCCAACTTCATTTTTGCGAAACACCCAAACCACGAAGGCGCTGTATTAACGGCCGCCTTGCGCGAACGCAGCATTATTGTTCGCCATTTCAAGAATCCGGCCCGCATTGCTCCGTTCATGCGCATCACGGTCGGGACCGAAGCACAATGCGAGGCGCTGGTCGGCGCCCTGCGCGAGATTCTCGCGTGAAGCCGGACCAGGGTTTATCCGTTTCGCAATGTTAAGGTAGAATGAATAAAAATTTCAGCGACTTAACCATGCGTCAAGCCCAAGTTACCCGCAACACCCTGGAAACCCAGATTTCCGTCTCGCTCAATCTCGACGGCACCGGCAAGGCCAAATTGGCAACCGGTCTGGGCTTTCTCGACCACATGCTGGACCAGATTGCCCGCCACGGCGTGATGGATCTCGAAGTGGAAGCCAAGGGCGATCTGCACATCGACGCGCATCACACGGTCGAGGATATCGGCATCACGCTGGGTCAAGCCTTTGCCAAAGCTATCGGCGATAAAAAAGGCATCCGCCGCTACGGCCATGCCTACGTCCCGCTGGACGAAGCCTTGTCGCGCGTAGTGATCGATATTTCCGGCCGGCCGGAATTGGAGTACTACGTCGATTTCAAGCGTGCCATGATCGGCAGTTTCGACGTCGACCTGATCCACGAATTCTTCCAGGGCTTCGTCAATCACGCCCTGATCACGCTGCACATCGACAACCTGCGCGGCAACAACGCGCACCATCAGGCTGAAACGGTGTTCAAGGCCTTCGGCCGCGCCCTGCGCGTTGCGGTGGAAGCCGACCCGCGGATGGCCGGCGTCATGCCGTCCACGAAGGGAAGCCTGTAATCGACCGTTAGCGGCAGCGCTGAGAATCGATCATAACCAACATGCCTACTTATTTGCTGACCGCTGAAAGCTGGGCGCCCACAGCGAAACATCATGACTGACATCGCAGTAATCGACTACGGCATGGGAAACTTGCGCTCTGTCTGGCAAGCGCTCGAACATGTCGCCCAAGGCAAGCAAGTTACGGTGACCAGCGACCCGGACATCATTGCAGCAGCCGAGCGCGTGGTGTTCCCCGGCCAAGGGGCCATGCCGGATTGTGTCGCCGAACTGGACAAGCGCGGCTTGCGTCACGCGGTGATGGACGCTGCTGCCAGCAAGCCCTTTCTCGGCATCTGCATCGGCCAGCAGCTATTGTTCGAACACAGCGAAGAAGGCGACGTAGCCGGTCTCGGCATTTTGCCGGGTCGCGTACGCCGCTTTCCTTCCGGCATGACGGACGCCGCCGGCGGCAAGCTCAAAGTGCCCCACATGGGCTGGAACCAGGTCGTCCAAGTCACGGACCATCCGCTGTGGAACGGTATCGCCAAGGATGCCAGGTTCTACTTCGTGCACAGTTACTACGTCGATCCGGCCGAGCCCAACCTGATTGCGGCCCAGACCGACTATCCGTTCAGCTTTGCCAGCGCCGTTGCGCGCGACAATATTTTTGCCGTACAGTGCCACCCCGAAAAAAGCCAGCAGGCTGGGTTGGCACTTCTTTCCAACTTCGTCAACTGGGACGGGCGTCCCTAAAACAACATCATGCTCATCATTCCCGCGATCGATCTTAAAGACGGCCACTGCGTACGCCTCAAACAAGGACTTATGGAAGACGCCACGGTGTTCTCGGAAGACCCGGGCGCCATGGCGACCAGCTGGCTGGAACGCGGCGCACGGCGTCTGCACCTGGTGGACCTGAATGGCGCGTTTGCCGGCAAGCCGGTCAACGAAGGCGCGATCAAGGCCATTGTCGACGCCGTCGGCGGCGAAATCCCCATCCAATTGGGCGGCGGTATTCGCGACCTCGAAACCATCGAACGCTACCTCGATGACGGTATCAGCTACGTGATCATCGGCACCGCGGCCGTCAAGAATCCCGGCTTCCTGCACGAAGCCTGCGATGCTTTTCCCGGCCACATCATCGTCGGTCTCGATGCCAAGGACGGCAAGGTCGCCGTGGATGGATGGTCCAAGCTGACCGGCCACGATGTGATCGATCTCGCGCGCCGATTTGAAGATTACGGCGTAGAAGCCGTGGTTTACACCGACATCGGTCGCGACGGCATGCTCACCGGCGTCAACATCGAAGCCACCGTGGCACTGGCCCAAGGCCTCAAGATTCCCGTCATCGCCAGCGGCGGCATCACCAATCTGGAAGACGTCAAGCGCCTGTGCGCCGTGGAAGATGAAGGCATCATGGGCGCCATTACCGGCCGTGCCATCTACGAAGGCACGCTGGACTTTGCCGCGGCACAAGCACTGGCCGACGAACTAAATGGATAACCTGACCACTAGGATTGCTGCCGCGTTCTACCTCCGCAAGCTCCGTGGTTTGAATAATTTGATATGGGCTTAGCCAAACGCATCATCCCCTGCATGGACGTCACCGATGGCCGCGTGGTCAAGGGCGTCAATTTCGTCGAATTGCGCGATGCGGGCGATCCGGTCGAAATCGCACGCCGCTATGACGAACAGGGCGCAGATGAACTCACCTTTCTCGACATTACCGCCAGCTCCGACAACCGGGGGTTGATCTTCCACATCATCGAGGAAGTCGCTTCCCAGGTATTTATTCCATTGACAGTGGGCGGCGGCGTACGAGCCGTGGACGACGTTCGCAATCTACTGAATGCCGGTGCGGACAAGGTCAGCATCAATACGGCCGCGGTGGTCAATCCGCAACTGGTGGAAGACGCTGCCGGCCGTTTCGGCTCGCAGTGCATCGTGGTCGCCATCGACGCGAAACGCGTCGGCGATCATTGGGAAGTGTTTACGCATGGCGGTCGCAAGCCGACAGGCTTGAATGCCGTCGATTGGGCCAGGCGCATGACGGCTCTAGGCGCAGGCGAGATTCTCCTAACCAGTATGGACCGCGACGGCACCAAGAGCGGCTTCGATCTCGAACTCACGCGCGCGATCAGCGATGCGGTCGAGGTGCCCATCATCGCCAGCGGCGGTGTCGGTAATCTCGATCACTTTGTGGACGGTGTGAAAAAAGGCGGCGCCGATGCGGTGCTGGCCGCGAGCATTTTCCACTACGGCGAATATTCCGTGCGCGAGGCCAAGGAATACATGGCGCAGCACGGCATCGAGGTGAGGCTATGAGGCTGCTTTCCGAAGCGCTAGCCGTCTCGGCCATTGATGAGACATGCTTTAATGCAGGCGGCCCCGCCTGCGCTAGAGGAGGACATCATGTCTGAATCCTGGCTCAACAAGGTCAACTGGACACATGACGGCCTAGTGCCGGTCATCGCCCAGGAAACCGGTACAGGCAAGGTGCTGATGTTCGCCTGGATGGACCGCGAAGCCTTGCGCCTGACGGCAGAAACCGGCCAAGCCGTGTACTGGTCACGCTCGCGCAAGAAGCTGTGGCGCAAGGGCGAGGAATCGGGGCACGTGCAAAAAGTCCACAATATCCGGCTCGATTGCGACGAAGACGTGATCCTGCTGACGGTGGAACAGTTGGGCGGCATCGCCTGTCATACCGGGCGGCACACCTGCTTTTTCCAGAAACTGCAAGACAATCAATGGGTCACCGACGAGCCCGTGCTCAAGAACCCGGAAGAGATTTACCGCCATGAGTGAAATTCTGGACCGTCTGGCTGAAACCCTGGAAGCGCGCAAAAACGCCGATCCGCAATCGTCCTACGTGGCCAAGCTGTATGCCAAAGGCATCGACAGTATTCTGAAAAAAGTCGGCGAAGAAGCGGCTGAAACCATCATTGCAGCCAAGGGCGGCAATCGCGATGAAATCATTTATGAGACGGCTGATCTCTGGTTTCATACCTTGGTGATGCTCGCCAATGCGGGCTTGCACCCCAACGACGTACTGAACGAGCTGGCACGCCGCGAAGGTCTTTCCGGTATCGCCGAAAAAGCGGCACGCAAGGATCAATGACATGACCGACTGCATTTTCTGCAAGATCGCCAAGGGCGAAATTCCAAGCAAGAAGCTCTTTGAGGACGACGATGTCATCGCCTTCCACGATATCCATCCGATTGCACCAGTCCACTTCCTGATCGTACCCAAGCCGCACGTCGCCAGCCTGGCCGATTGCCAGCCTGAGCACGCGCAACTGCTATCCAAGATGTTGCTGCTCGGTCCCAAGCTCGCCAAGGAGCAAGGCCTGGATACTGGGTTCCGCACCATGATCAACACAGGCGCCGGCGGCGGACAGGAAGTCTTCCATCTGCATTTTCATATTTTCGGCGGCAGCCAGACCCTGCCCAAGACTTAAGCGAATTTTAGGAGAGAACCATGGGATCGTTCAGTATCTGGCATTGGCTCATCGTTTTGGTGATCGTATTGCTGATTTTCGGTACCAAGAAGCTGCGTAATATCGGCGGCGACCTGGGCGGTGCCGTGAAGAATTTCAAAGAGGCCATGCGTGAGGAACAAGCCACGCCCAAGGTCGAAGAAAAGCGCGACGGCAGCACCGTCGAAGGTGAAGTGACCGGCAGGACCAAGCAGCAATAAGGCTGCTTAGCCGAGCCCGCATCGATGTTCGACGTTTCGTTTTCCGAAATCCTCGTTATCGCCCTGGTGGCGTTGATCGTGATCGGTCCCGAGAAACTGCCCAAGGTCGCACGCACCTTGGGTCTGCTCACCGGGCGCATGCAGCGCTACGTTTCCTCGGTCAAGGCCGACATCGATCGGGAATTGCGCATGGAAGACCTGCGCAAGATGGAAGAAGATGCCAAGCACAGCATCCTCAATCTGCAATCGAATGTCCACGCCGAGGCATCCAAGGTGGAAGAAGCCGTCAAATCGGCCGCTGATGAGGTCAAGACCGCCGCTAATCCGCCCGATCATCCTCAAAATCCGCCGGCATGAGCGACCAGCAACAAACCTTTATTGCGCACCTGCTTGAACTGCGCGACCGCCTGCTGCGCATCGTGGTGGGTTTTCTGGTCGTATTCATCGCGCTGTTTCCTTTCGCCAACAAGCTCTACAGTCTGCTTGCCCAGCCGTTACTATCTAAATTGCCGCAAGGTGGACAACTCATAGCCACCGGCGTCACCACCCCGTTTTTCGTGCCGATGAAAGTCGCCATGCTGACGGCCGTGGTGATTTCGTTGCCGCACACGCTTTACCAGGTATGGAGTTTCATTGCGCCTGGCCTCTACAAGCATGAAAAGCGTTTTCTGCTGCCACTGGTCGTGGCCAGCACACTGCTATTCCTGACAGGGATGTCGTTCGCTTATTTTGCGGTGTTTCCAGTGGTATTCGGCTTTATCGTTGGAACGGCGCCGGCTGGCGTGGCAGTAATGACGGACATCGGTAATTATCTGGATTTCGTCATCACCCTGTTTCTGGCCTTCGGCATCGCGTTCGAGGTGCCTGTCGCGGTGGTGCTTCTGGTCCGCTTCGGCATCGTCGAGATCAAGGTGCTGCAGGATATCCGCTCTTATGTGATTGTCGGCGCCTTCGTCATCGGCGCAATTTTCACGCCTCCGGACGTTATTTCGCAGGTGATGCTGGCCGTGCCGCTATGGCTGCTGTACGAAGCAGGCATCTTGGCCGCCCGACTGATGGAAAAGAATCGAAAGCTGGCGCAGTAAGAAAATCCGCGCTTGTTGTTGATGAGCGGCCTATTGGCCGCTTTTTTGTTGGGTAAGTCTACCCAGGAAATCTGCGATATCCCATTCGCACCCCCCGCAACCAGTCAGGGCACCCGTCTTCCTGGAAATCGCATCCAGATTAAACCCTTGTTCGAACAGGCATTGAATGTCGCCCTGAGTAGTGCCGCTGCAATGGCACATCACGGCCTCGGGCGAGGCCGTTGCGTTAAGATCGGCGTCGGACATAATGACTGACTAATTCTGCTGGATCGCCTCAGGCTTGGGGCGTCGACCAATCGTAGCAGTCAGGCTCTTCTCGGCGCCGTTGCGCATCACCTTGATCACGGCCGAACTCCCAGGCTTGAGCGCCGAGATCAACGTGAGCATGCCTGACGTATCCTGCACTTTCTTGCCGTTGATTTCGGCCAGAATGTCGCCGGGCTTCACGCCAGCCTTATCGGCAGGGCCGCCGCGCAAGACGCCGGCGATAAGCGCACCTTCGGCCGCCTGGAGCTTGAACGACTCCGCCAGCTCCGGCGTAATGTCCTGGGCTTCTACGCCAATCCAGCCGCGTGTGACACCACCCTGGCGAACGATCTGCTCCATTACCTGTTGAGCCAGGCTCACCGGAATGGCGAAACCGATCCCCATGGAGCCGCCGCTACGGGAATAGATGGCACTATTGACGCCCACCAAATGCCCTTCGATATCCACCAGCGCACCGCCTGAATTACCCGGATTGATGGGTGCATCGGTCTGGATAAAATTCTCGAAGGTATTGATGCCGAGATGGTTGCGACCAAGGGCACTCACGATACCCTGCGTCACGGTTTGTCCCACGCCGAAGGGATTGCCGATGGCGAGCACGACATCGCCCACGCTCAACTGATCCGAACGCCCGAACACAATGGACGGTAGGTTGTTGGCATCCACCTTGATGACGGCGAGGTCGGTCTCGGGATCGGTACCGACCACTTTAGCCGGCAAGGTACGACCGTCGGCCAGCGCGACTTCGATCTCGTCGGCTGTTTCCACGACATGATGATTGGTCAGGATCAAGCCCTGCGGACTTACGATTACGCCGGACCCCAGGCTGTTTTCACGCTGCGGGGGCTCGTCCTGCTGCTCGCCGAAGAAATGACGCAAAATAGGATCATTAAGCCGCGGATCGTTATTGCTCTGGGTTTCCTTGCTGGTGAAAATATTCACCACCGAAGGCATGGCACGATGCGCTGCCAACCGATATGAGCCGGTGATATTGGTTTCCTGCTTGGGCGACGCCTGCTTAACCTCGACGACGCGCTCGCGAGGGGCAAGCAGTTCGGGATGGAACATCTGGACGACGAACACGACGGCCAGGCTGACGGTGACGGTTTGTGTGAAAATGAGCCAGAACTTTTTCATGGATGGCATGGACTTTTCAGGAATATTGAAAGGTTGAGCACGCTTGTAATGTTTGAATGACGATCTGAATTCCTCACCTTCCGGCACCTCGCGGAAGTCATTGAGTATGGAGCATTAATGGATATCAAAACACTGCTGGATTATACCGGACAGTTGCTCGAAGTCGGCCGTTTCCGCGATTACAGCCCGAACGGACTGCAAGTGGAAGGACGTTCCGAAATTACTACCGTGGTCACCGGCGTCTCGGCCAGCCTGGCCCTGCTGGAAAAAGCGGCCGAAGCGGGTGCCGACGCGATTCTCGTACATCACGGCTGGTTCTGGAAAAACGACGACAGCCGCGTAGTAGGCACGCGCCACAAAAGGCTCAAATTCCTGCTCGAACGTGATATTAACCTGATCGGCTACCACCTCCCTTTGGATGCTCACCCCGAACTGGGTAACAATGCCCAGTTAGCCAGGCTTCTGGGATTCGATATAGCAGGCTGGTTCGGCGAGCAGCAAATCGGGGCCTACGGACACGTGCAAGCGCCTCTCAGCCTTGCGCAGTTGGGCTCGAATATCGAACGCGAACTCGAGCACCGGCCGCTCATCATCGGCGATTCCAATCAAGAAATTCGCCGGATCGCCTGGTGTAGCGGTGCCGCGCAGGATTATCTCAAGCTCGCCGTCGAGCTCGACGTCGACGCATTCCTGACCGGGGAAATTTCCGAGCATTCCGTACATCTTGCACGCGAATCCGGGGTCGCCTTTATCGCTGCAGGCCACCATGCGACGGAGCGCGGTGGCATCCGCGCACTGGGCGAACATCTGGCTCAGCGCTTCGGCCTGGATCATCAGTTCATCGACATTCCCAATCCTGTCTAACAGAAAATTCAGACCAACGCGACAGGCCTTGAATAATTTTATTAATTCATTGATAATCGCAGGTTTTCCGCGATAGCATCCAAGGACATTAGAGCATGAAGCCCGAAACCCATCCGAATTACGAAGAAATCAACGTGACTTGCAGTTGCGGCACCAGCTTCAAGACGCGCTCCACCAACTGCAAGGATCTGCACATCGAAGTTTGCTCCCAGTGCCATCCGTTCTACACGGGCAAGCAAAAGATCGTTGACACCGCCGGTCGCGTTGAGAAGTTCCGCCAGAAGTACGGCATGTAATACCCATTGGCAATCGCCAATGCTCAAAAGGCAGCTTAGGCTGCCTTTTTCATTTGTGCGGCACGCGCGCTAAAATAAGCAAGACAACCCACACCTATACGAACAGGAACTCCGGCGCTTATGTCCATTGAAATGGAACACGATTGGCAAGCGGTTTTCGCAACGCCCAAACCGAAAATCGGCGAGCGTGCAAAAACCAACCTGCTGTTGCTGCTGAGCCTGCTATGGGTGTGTTTCGGCCTGATCGGGCATACGCCCTGGAAACCCGACGAGCTCCAGACCATGAGCATCGTCAAGCACTACGTGTTGGGCGGACATTGGGCCGTGCCGACACTGGCGGGCGTGCCAGATATCGACAATCCGCCGCTTTATTACCTGACCGCCGCCTTCTTTACCAAACTGTTATCCCCGCTGCTGCCCATGCATGACGCGGCACGTATTGTCACCGGGTTATGGATGGGGCTGGCACTGACCCTAGTCGGCATGGCAGGGCGCGAGCTCTGGGGTATAGGCTCAGGTCGCCAAGCCACCCTGATTTTCATCGGCTCCATCGGCTTGGTGTTCTCTGCGCACATGCTGACGCCGGACGTCGCCGGACTGGCTGGCTATGCGATGGCTTTTTATGGCTTGGCACTGGCACCACGGCGCGCAATTCGCGCCGGACTGCTGCTCGGCACAGGTGCGGGCATTGCGTTTTTTTCCAAGGGCGTGCAACCGCTTGAAGTCATTTTGGCCTGCGCGCTTTTGCTGCCTCTGCTGTTCATTCATTGGCGTCAGCGCTCTTACTTGGGCGTCCTGCTGATCGCAGCAGCGACGGCATCCCCCTGGATTGCGCCCTGGCTCCTGACACTCAAGCATCAGTTTCCGGCCTTGCACGAACATTGGTTAACCAGCGCCGGTTTAGGCAACCTCAGCTTTCTGTATTTCCTCAAAACATTGAGTTGGTATGCTTGGCCCGCCCTGCCTTTGGCTGTATGGACATTATGGCGCACCAAGCCGGATCATGCTTCCGTTGAGTTACCGCTACTCTTTCTGCTGATCCTGCTGGCAGTACTGGGTACCAGTGCGAGCAGCCGTGACATCAATGCCCTACCGATGCTGCTGCCGATCGCCATGCTGGCGACGCCCGCCGTCGAAACCTTACGGCGAAGCGCCGCAAGTGCATTAGATTGGTTTGGGCTGATGCTGTTCGGCACCTTCGGCTTCCTGATCTGGCTGGGCTGGTTCGCCATGATGAGCGGACTCCCCGCCAAGCTCGCCGAGCGCATGCATAAACTCTCCCCCACCTATACGCCCGGATTCAGCCTGGTTGCCTTTATTTTTGCGGCGCTGGTAACGTTGGTATGGGTAGGCGTGGTGTTTAAAACTAATAAGCGCAGCAACCGCGCCGTGGTTACCGACTGGGCGGTAGGCATGACCATGGTATGGGGGTTGGCGATGACATTGTGGCTGCCCTGGCTAGACGCATCCAAGAGCTATCAAGGGGTATTTTCCGGCATGCGACACGCCATGCCGAGTACCTATTCATGCATCATTGGGCGAGACATGGGCGAAGGCCAACGTGCGGCATTGGATTACCACATCGATGTGGCTGTGGTCCAAGGTAAATCCAGTTCAGCGGGCAATTGCAATCTTTACCTGATTCAGGACGAACGCGACCGTGCCAAGGTCGACCTAGGGCCGGGATGGAAGCTCATCTGGCAAGGCAAACGCCCAAGCGACCGCCACGAGAGCTTCCGCCTGTTTCAACGCGGCTGAGCGGCAAGCTCAGCCAACTCCTCGTCGGTAAACAAACGCGAGCGGCAAATGAAAGTCTTGCCTTCCGGGGCATCCAGGGCAAACGTGCCGCCGCGTCCGTCCACCACATCCACAATCAAGTGGGTGTTCTGCCAAAACTCAAAATCCCGGTGCCCCATGTAATACGGCGCACCGCCGACTTCCCCCAAATACACATCGTGCGGGCTGGTCTTGAATTCACCCTCGGGATAACACAGCGGAGCGCTGTTCTCACAGCAGCCGCCGGATTGAAAAAACATCACCGGGCCGTGCTCGTCGATCAACAAACCGATCAAGCGTAGTGCTTCCGGGGTCGCCGATACGCGTTCGATCATATTCCACCTCCAACAAAAAGGCCCCCGAAATTCGGGGGCCTTGATCAGCTCAAATTCAAACCTGGATTAGAAGAAGCCCAGCTTCTTGGGGCTGTAGCTCACCAAGAGGTTCTTGGTTTGCTGGTAGTGATCCAGCATCATCTGGTGCGTTTCGCGACCGATACCCGATTCCTTGTACCCGCCGAAGGCAGCGTGTGCAGGATAGGCATGGTAGCAGTTGGTCCAGACTCGGCCGGCCTTGATACCACGACCCATGCGGTAGGCACGGCTACCGTCACGGCTCCAAACACCAGCACCCAGACCGTATACCGTGTCGTTGGCGATGGCCAGCGCTTCAGCTTCATCCTTGAAAGTGGTCACGGCCAAGACCGGGCCGAAGATTTCTTCCTGGAAGATGCGCATCTTGTTGTGGCCCTTGAACAGCGTAGGCTGAATGTAATAGCCGCCGCCCAATTCACCGCCCAGTTGTGCACGGGAACCGCCAGCCAACAATTGCGCGCCTTCCTGCTTGCCGAGGTCGAGGTAGGAACAAATCTTCTCGACTTGAATATCGGAAGCCTGGGCACCGATCATGGTTTCGGTATCCAGCGGGTTACCTTGCTTGATGGCCTCAACACGCGGCAACACGCGCTCCATGAACTTGTCGTAAACGGATTCCTGGATGATGGCACGAGACGGGCAGGTGCAGACCTCGCCCTGGTTGAAGGCAAACAGCACCAGGCCTTCAACGGCCTTATCGAAGAAATCGTCATCGAAAGCGGCGATGTCCTCAAAGAAGACGTTAGGCGACTTGCCGCCCAGTTCCAGCGTTGCGGGAATCAGGCTGTTAGCTGCGGCTTGCGCGATGATGCGACCGGTCGCGGTGGAACCGGTGAAGGCAATCTTGGCAATGCGCGTGCTGGTCGCCAGCGGCATGCCGACTTCACGGCCGTAACCGTTGACGATGTTCAACACGCCCGGGGGCAGCAGGTCGGCGATGAGTTCAGCCAAGACCAGGATGCTGATCGGGGTCGATTCGGCGGGCTTCAACACGACACAGTTACCAGCACCGATGGCGGGTGCCAGCTTCCAGGCAGCCATCAGCAGCGGGAAGTTCCAGGGAATAATCTGGCCCACGACACCGAGCGGCTCGTGGAAGTGATAAGCAACGGTTTGTTCGTCGATCTCACTCAACGTGCCTTCCTGGGCACGCAAGCAACCTGCGAAGTAACGGAAATGGTCGATACTGAGCGGAACATCGGCGTTCAGCGTTTCGCGGATCGGCTTGCCGTTGTCCACGGTTTCGGCATAAGCCAGGAGCTCGAGATTTTCTTCAAGGCGATCTGCGATCTTGAGCAAAATATTTGCGCGTACGCCAACTGGGGTACGGCCCCACTGGTCGGCCGCAGCATGCGCTGCATCCAGCGCGAGTTCGACATCTTCTGCGCTCGAACGCGCAGCCTTGGTGTATACCTTGCCGGTGATCGGGGTGATGACATCGAAGTACTCACCCTTGGTAGGAGCTACCCATTTGCCGCCGATGAAATTGTCATACTTGGGTTTGTACTGAACCTTGGCTCCGGCTTCGCCCGGGAATGCATAAATCATTGATATCTCCTGTCAATCTTATCGGTCTTCAGCATGAGGCTGAGAATATTCCGCCCCGCCTCGACGCTCATGGCGATGATCGCCCTCTCTCCTTAGTTTTCTCCATCCTTTTCCCGTTATGCATGGCAAAAGTTATGGAGTATGATGCATTGCATCAACTGTGCCAGACAGCACAAACTCATGTAACCCGTTGAAACAGATAAGCTTGCGCCAATAAATCTTTATGTCGCACCGTCTCAATCTCAATCCACTGCAACACCATCGTCTCAAAATGAGACGATTCGCTTTCCACTAGCCGCACTTATGGCCCGTTCGCTCGCCTCTAATCGCATTGCCTCTGCCCGGCTCCAGTTGCTGGATGGGACCGTACCGACGGGCGTGCTGCCGGAGCCCATCGAACGCTCCTGGTCGCGCTGCATCAGTACAGGATTGCCGGCAGATATGGCGATGCGTATCGAGCCATTGCCGCATCAGGCGCTTTCGGAAATCTGCGAAAGTAATGCCCGTTTGCTGCATCAGGCGCAGCCGGAGATGGAGAACCTGCACGCACAGATCGCCGGCACGCAAAACATGGTGATCCTCACCGATGCGCAGGGCACCATCCTGCACGCCTTGGGCAATCCGACCTTTGTATCGAAAGCCGAACGCGTCGCATTGCAGCCCGGAGTTTCATGGTGCGAGGAAAACACGGGTACCAATGCCATCGGTACGGCTCTGGTCGAGCAAACGCCGGTCATGGTAATGGGTGAAGAGCATTACTTCGCGCGCAACGCATTCCTTAATTGTTCTGCCGCTCCCATTCTCGATCCCTATGGAAAAATCATCGGCGTACTAGACATCTCTGGAGACCACCGCCAGCCGCAGGCCCATACCCTGGCCCTGGTAAGAATGTCGGCGCAGATGATCGAGAATCGCCTGTTTACAGCGGAATTCCCGCGCGACATCACCTTGCATTTTCACACCCGCCCGGAATTTGTCGGCACCTTGTGGGAAGGCATCGCTGTTTTTTCGCCCGTCGGCAAGCTGCTCGCCATCAATAAGAATGCACAACGGCTGCTCGGACTGAACCTGCATGAACCTCTGACCGGCACCGAATTCGGTAAGCTTTTCGATAGCACTCTGGAAGCCCTGCTCGACCTCCAATACCGCACAGGCTCGCGCTACCAAACCTTGCGAACCAGCCAGGGCAACCCGCTCTATGCCAAGATCGAGGCTGATGTGCCGCCCTCAACGCGCAAGCCGACAGGCAACAACAGCGCAAAAAACAAATTGGCTGAATCCGCGGTATTAGAGGCTCCCCTAGATACGCTGAATACGGGCGATCCGCAATTGACGCGCGCCATTTCCGCCCTCAAGAAAATCGCGGGGCGCGACATCGCTATCCTGATCGAGGGCGAAACTGGCACCGGCAAGGAGCTTCTCGCTAAAGCCATCCATGCTTCCGGCCCGCGCCATAAAGGGCCGTTTGTCGCAATTAACTGCGCATCGATTCCCGAAGGGCTGATCGAGGCGGAACTGTTCGGCTATGAAGATGGCGCCTTTACCGGAGCCAAACGTAGTGGAGCGCGCGGCAAAATCATGCAGGCGCATGGTGGCACACTGTTTCTGGACGAAATCGGCGATATGCCGATGGCCTTGCAGGCCCGTTTGCTGCGGGTGTTGCAGGAACGGGAATTGACCCCCCTGGGTAGCCCCAAGAGCCTGCCAGTAGATATTGCGGTCATCTCCGCCACCAATCACCAATTGAAGTCTTTGGTTGAATCCTCGCGTTTCCGCGAAGATCTGTATTACCGCCTCAACGGTTTGCGCATCGTTTTGCCGCCGCTGCGCGACCGCGATGATCTCTCCGCACTTGCCGAGCAAATCCTGGATGAAGAGAGCCGTACTTCCGTCAAACTGGATCGGGAAACGCTGGCGCTGTTCAAGCGTCACCCTTGGCCCGGCAATATCCGGCAACTGCGCAATGTGTTGAGGACCGCACTCGCGTTCATCGATGACGATGCCGTCGTGTATCCGCACCATTTGCCCGAAGATTTCCTTGATGAACTGCGCACAGCTTCTACATCCGATTTTCCAGATTTGCCCCAACCCAGCCTGCCGACAGCTGAAGGCCAACTCATCCGGCGGGCCATCGCCGAACATCACGGCAACATCACCATTGCCGCCAAGCACTTAGGCATTAGTCGGGCCACGCTTTACCGCAAGGTAAAGCGACTCGGCATCGGTTAAGCTTCTTTATACCCATAATTTAATTATTCCAAGTTGACGCCCCTTAACCGCATGGCTATATTTATTCTGTTGTAGGGGTGGCCTCGCCTTGTTTTCAGGGCATGCAGTATTCGCTGATATCTCTCGATCGAGCATCTTTCCGAATACCCGACCATCAGTCCGAGACTTTATAAAAAATTTGGGATCGACATGACTCAGCAGGACCTAAACCGACAAGCGGTGCAGGACGCGATTTCGCGAATGAAGGACCAACCTGGCGCACTGTTGCCGATATTGCATGGAATACAAGACAGCATCGGCCACATCCCAGAGGATGCCGTCCCCGTGATCGCCGATGCGCTCAATCTCTCACGGGCAGAAGTTCACGGTGTCATCACCTTCTACCACTACTTCCGCCAAACCCCTCCCGGCCGCCATACAGTGCAGATTTGCCAAGCCGAATCCTGCCAGGCGATGGGGAGTGAAAAATTAACGGAACATGCCAAACAACATCTCGGCATCGATTTCCACGAAACAACGGGCGACCAAGAGTTTTCTCTGGAGCCCGTTTTTTGTTTGGGCAACTGTGCCTGCTCGCCGGCCGTCATGATCGACGATAACGTCTACGGCCGTGTCACGCCCGACCGGCTCGAGCAGTTGCTGAACAATGCAAGAAAGGCATCGCAATGAGCACCAAGGTTTATGTCCCGCGCGACTCCAGCGCTTTATCCTTGGGTGCCGACGAGGTGGCGATGGCCATCCTGGTCGAAGCTTCCAAGCGCGGCATCAGCGTCGATATCATCCGTAACGGCTCGCGCGGCTTGTTCTGGCTAGAACCTCTGGTCGAGGTTGAGACCGCGCAAGGCCGCATCGCCTACGGCCCCGTACAACCTCAAGATGTGCCTGGCCTGTTCGATCAAAACTTTTTGACCGGTGGCGAACATGCGCTGCGCCTGGGCCTGATGGAAGAAATCGCCTACCTGAAAAACCAGGAACGCCTGACCTTCGCTCGCGTCGGCATCACCGATCCTGTTTCACTCGACGACTATCTTGCCCATGACGGCTATCGTGGCCTCAGGCGTGCTCTCCAGATGAGCGGCGCCGAAGTCGTCAAGGAAGTCACGGACTCCGGACTGCGCGGTCGCGGCGGCGCAGCGTTCCCCACCGGCATCAAGTGGAATACGGTGCTGAACACCGCTGCTGACCAGAAATACATCGTCTGCAACGCCGACGAAGGCGACTCAGGCACCTATTCCGACCGCATGATCATGGAAGGCGACCCCTTCGTGCTGATCGAAGGCATGACCATTGCCGGCATCGCCGTGGGAGCAACGCAGGGCTATATCTACCTGCGCTCCGAATATCCCCATGCATTGCAAGTACTGAACGAAGCCATTGCTGTTGCACTCACCAAGGGCTATCTCGGCGAAAACATTCTGGGCAGCGGCAAGACCTTCCACCTGGAAGTCCGTCGCGGCGCCGGCGCTTATGTGTGCGGCGAAGAAACGTCCTTGCTAGAAAGCCTGGAAGGCAAGCGCGGTATCGTGCGTTTCAAGCCGCCGCTCCCCGCCATAGAAGGTCTGTTCGGCAAGCCGACGATCATCAACAACGTGATTTCGCTCGCTTCGGTCCCCATCATTCTGGACAAAGGCGGCGCCTTCTATCGCGATTACGGCATGGGCCGTTCCCGCGGTACGCTACCGATCCAGCTCGCAGGAAACTTAAAGCACTGCGGACTGGTCGAAAAAGCATTCGGTGTCACTTTACGGGAGTTGCTATACGACTACGGGGGTGGTTCGGCTTCAGGCCGGCCGATTCGTGCCGTTCAGGTGGGCGGCCCCTTGGGCGCCTATCTTCCGGAATCACAATTCGATACGCCGTTGGACTATGAAGCATTCGCCAATCTCTGGGCAGTGCTCGGCCACGGCGGCATCGTAGCCTTTGACGACACTGTCGACATGGCCCACATGGCCCGTTACGCCATGGAATTCTGCGCCATCGAATCCTGCGGCAAATGTACACCTTGCCGCATCGGCTCCACCCGCGGGGTCGAAGTCGTCGACAAAATCATCGCCGGAACAGACCATGCCGCCAACGTCCAGTTGTTGCGCGATCTTTCCGACACCATGCTCAACGGCTCACTTTGCGCCTTGGGCGGTATGACACCTTATCCGGTGCTGTCGGCACTCAACCACTTCCCGGAAGATTTCGGCCTGAAGAAGAATCAGCAGGCTGCGTAAAGAGGAACAGAATCATGGCATGCAATTGCGGTAGCGGTGGATGTAACTCGATGGATTATGGCACCCCGGCACGGGTGTCTGAAAAGCTGGTCACACTCGACATCGACGGAATCGAAGTCTCCGTCCCGGAAGGCACCTCGCTCTTGCGGGCAGCCGCCGAAGCCGGTGTCGAGATTCCCAAGCTTTGTGCGACCGATAGCCTGGAACCGTTCGGCTCCTGTCGGTTGTGCCTGGTGGAAGTAGAGGGGCGCCGTGGCTACCCGGCCTCCTGCACCACCTTGGCCGACAACGGCATGAAGGTTAAAACCCAGACGCCAAAACTCGCGGATATCCGCCGTGGTGTTATGGAGCTTTACATCTCCGACCACCCGCTGGATTGCCTTACCTGTGCCGCCAACGGCGATTGCGAACTGCAAGACATGGCCGGGGCAGTAGGCTTGCGCGAAGTGCGTTACGGCTACGATGGCGAAAACCATCTCAAGAGCGTCAAGGATGAATCCAATCCTTACTTCACCTACGATCCCTCCAAGTGCATCGTCTGCAACCGTTGCGTCCGCGCCTGCGAGGAAACGCAAGGCACGTTTGCGCTCACTATCGATGGCCGCGGCTTTGAGTCTAGAGTTTCTGCGGGAATGATGGAAGACTTCCTCGATTCGGAATGCGTCTCCTGCGGCGCCTGCGTGCAGGCCTGTCCGACCGCCACCCTAATGGAAAAGTCCATCATCCAGCACGGCCAACCCGAGCATTCCGTCATTACCACCTGCGCTTACTGCGGCGTCGGCTGCTCGTTCAAGGCCGAGATGAAGGGCAACCAAGTCGTGAATATGACGCCCAACAAGGATGGTCATGCCAACCACGGCCACAGCTGCGTGAAGGGCCGCTTCGCCTGGGGTTATGCTACGCACAAGGATCGCATCACCACCCCGATGATCCGCGACAACATCAGCGATCCTTGGAAGGAAGTCAGTTGGGAAGAAGCCGTCGCCTATGCCGCCAAGCGCTTCAAGGAAATCCAGGCCAAGTACGGCAAGGATTCGGTGGGCGGCATTACGTCATCCCGCTGCACTAATGAAGAAACCTATCTGGTGCAAAAACTGGTGCGTGCCGCCTTCGGCAACAACAACGTCGACACCTGTGCTCGCGTCTGCCACTCGCCCACCGGTTACGGCCTGAAGCAAACGCTGGGCGAATCCGCCGGCACGCAGACCTTCGATTCGGTCATGGAAGCCGACGTGATCATGGTGATCGGCGCCAACCCGACCGACGGCCATCCTGTGTTCGGCTCACAGATGAAGCGTCGGCTGCGCGAGGGTGCCAAGCTGATCGTCGTCGATCCGCGCCGCATCGACCTGGTCAAGTCGCCGCACATTAAGGCCGATTACCACCTCAAGCTGCGTCCCGGCACCAACGTGGCTGTCGCCAATGCCTTGGCCCACGTCATCGTAACCGAGGGCCTGGTGAACGAAGCATTCGTGGCCGAGCGTTGCGAACCCAAGGAATTCGAAGCCTGGCGTGAATTCGTTGCCCGCGCCGAAAACTCGCCGGAAGAATTGGAGGCCGCGAGCGGCGTACCAGCCAAGCAGTTGCGTGAAGCCGCGCGTCTCTACGCCACAGGCGGCAATGCCGCCATCTATTACGGCTTGGGCGTGACTGAGCACAGCCAGGGTTCCACCATGGTGCTGGCTATTGCCAACCTTGCCATGGCCACCGGCAACATCGGTCGTCAAGGTGTGGGCGTCAATCCGCTGCGCGGGCAGAACAACGTGCAGGGCTCTTGCGACATGGGCTCCTTCCCGCACGAGTTGCCGGGTTATCGCCACGTGTCAGACAACACCGCACGCACGCTGTTCGAATCGGCCTGGGGTGTATCGTTGAGCAACGAACCCGGCCTGCGCATCCCCAACATGTTCGAAGCGGCGCTGGACGGTACCTATAAGGGTCTCTACGTCGAAGGCGAAGACATCGCGCAATCCGACCCCAACACCCAGCACGTGACCTCCGCGCTCGAAGCCATGGAATGCGTGGTGGTGCAGGACCTGTTCCTCAACGAAACCGCCAAGTTCGCCCACGTATTCTTCCCTGGCTCTTCGTTCCTGGAGAAGAACGGCACGTTCACCAACGCCGAACGCCGTATCTCGCCGGTGCGCAAGGTCATGCCACCGTTGGCCGGCAAGGAAGACTGGGAAGTCACCCAGATGCTGTCGAACGCATTGGGTTACCCGATGAACTACAGCCATCCGTCCGAGATCATGGACGAAATCGCTCGCCTGACCCCGACTTTCCACGGCGTGAGCTACGACAAGATCGATGCGATGGGCAGTGTGCAGTGGCCTTGCAATGAAGATGCGCCGGACGGCACCCCCATCATGCACATAGAGCAGTTCGTGCGCGGCAAGGGCAAGTTCTTCGTCACCCGTTACATTCCGACGGACGAAAAGGTCACGCCGAAATTCCCGCTCATCCTCACCACCGGCCGTATCCTGTCGCACTACAACGTGGGCGCACAAACTCGCCGGACCAACAACTCGGCCTGGCATCCTGAGGACGTGCTGGAGATTCATCCGCACGACGCCGAGGATCGCGGCATTTCGGATGGAGATTGGGTCGGCATCCAGAGCCGCGCAGGCGAAACGGTGCTGCATGCCAAGATCACCGATCGCATGCAGCCGGGCGTGGTGTATACCACATTCCACCATCCGTTCTCTGGCGCTAACGTCATTACCACGGATAACTCCGACTGGGCGACCAATTGCCCGGAATACAAGGTGACCGCGGTTCAGGTGATGAAGGTGACTCAGCCTTCGGAATGGCAGCAGCGCTATCGTGCGTTCAGTGACCAGCAGGAAGACCTGCTCAAGCAACGCGCGACTGCCAAGGCCCAGTAATCGGATGGAAGCTGCGCGGATCATCGCCGCCCCTGAAGATACGCAATTCCCCGTCCAGCGCGCCCGCATGGTGTCGCGCTGGCAAGGCGGGGAAATGCTTCAAGCGATCGATCAAGTCATCGAAGAAGTGCCGGTAGCCATGGTCTACAACGGCATCTCCCACGCCGTGATGCTTGCCAGCCCCACCAGCCTCAAGCCCTTCGGGCTCGGCTTCAGCCTATCCGAAGGTATCGTGCGCAACCGTACCGAATTGTACGACCTGGAAGTCGTCCCCGATTGCCATGGTATTGCCTTGCAAATGACCATCTCCGCCGAACGCTTCGCCGGCCTCAAGGAACGTCGACGCAGCCTCGCTGGCCGCACAGGTTGCGGCTTGTGCGGCACCGAAAGCCTGGATCAAGTGCAGCGCCATCCCAAGGTGACGACGCAGAAGCTGAAAATCAGCCGAGCTGTCTTGCAAAAAGCCCTCGACGCCCTGCCCGGCTTGCAACGACTGCAAGCCGCTACGGGAGCCGTGCATGCGGCCGCGTGGGCCAATCAAGACGGCGAACTGATGTGGGTAGAGGAAGATATCGGGCGACACAATGCGTTGGACAAACTCGTTGGCAAGCTGGCACTCGAAGGTGTTTCGCCCCAGGAAGGCTTCGCACTCATCACCAGCCGTGCAAGCTACGAAATGGCACAGAAAGCCGCAACGGCAGGCATCGAACTGCTCGCAGCTGTCTCCGCCCCAACAGGGTTAGCGATCGACCTTGCCGAGGAATCCGGACTCACGCTGATCGGATTTGCGCGTCATCGCAGCCACGTTGTTTACACCCATCCGCATCGTTTGGATTGAATCGTACGAATTGAATTGTTAAGACTAAAAACCAAGGAATTTCATGGATATCGAAAACCTCGTCAAAATGGCGAACCAGATCGGCCAATTCTTCGAAGCCGAGCCAGACCGCAAGCAAGCCGAGCAAGACATTGCTAGCCACATCAAGCGTTTTTGGGACCCACGCATGCGCAAGGCCATCGTGGCCTACTCGGAAGAAAGCGGCACTGAACTGAATGAAATCGTCAACGCGGCTATTAAAGAACATCGCGGCTTGCTGGTCTAGGATTCCGCTTCTTGCCTAAGCCCCAGTTTGCTACAAGCAAAACACTTAACCATTCCGCGGTGGCATCAAATTCCCCATGGACGGAATGAACTTTCGGCCGGATGACCTGAGTCTAATAATTGAGTAAAATACTCAGCTAATTAAGCTTCTGCCGTTGCGTTGTTTCGTTTGGAAGAAGCTCCTAGAATGACCCGACCTTCATATTGACCGCTGCTTATCGCGCCCATGTCCTCGACACCCGCCCTTATCGACCGCTTCGGCAGGAAAGTCACCTATGTTCGACTTTCTATTACCGACCGCTGCGATTTTCGCTGCGTGTATTGCATGGGCGAAGACATGGAATTTTTGCCACGCGAGGAAATCCTCTCGCTAGAAGAATGCGGCCGCATCGTGCGTGCATTCGTCGACCTCGGTGTTTCCAAGGTGCGCATCACTGGCGGTGAGCCGATGGTGCGCAAGGATGCTCTCAAACTGTTCCAGGATATCGGCCATCTCGAAGGCCTGCACGAACTCACACTTACCACCAATGGTTCCCAGCTGGCCCGCTACGCCAAGGATTTGCGCGAAGCCGGCGTCAAGCGCGTCAACATCAGCCTGGATAGCCTGGATGATCAGACGTTCAAGCGAATCACGCGAGTAGGCGAGTTAGACAAAGTCATGGCGGGCATTCAGGCCGCGAAAGAAGCCGGATTCGACAACATCAAGCTCAACACCGTGATGATGCGCGGCATCAACGACCATGAACTCACCGACCTGGTCGATTTCGCTATCGGCGGCGAGCTGGATATTTCCTTCATCGAAGAAATGCCGCTCGGCGAAGTCGACCACAGCCGCGCCAACAGCTGGTTCAGCAACGACGAAACGCTACGTCTGCTTAAAGAGCAATATGACTTGTTGCCCAGTGCGGAAACCACGGGCGGGCCGGCAAAATACTGGCGTGTCGCCGGCACCCGCACCAAAATCGGCTTCATCTCGCCGCATAGCCATAATTTTTGCGAAGACTGCAACCGCGTGCGTGTCACCTGCAAAGGCGAGCTCTACCTGTGCCTGGGGCAGGAAGACAAGGTTGACCTGATGCACATCCTGCGCAGCGGCCAGGACGACGACGCCTTGCGCCAAGCCATTATCGACGCTATGCAGATCAAGCCCAAGGGCCACGATTTCGATATCCGTCGCGCCCAGCCTTCTGTTGTGCGCTTCATGTCGATGACGGGCGGCTGATGTTGGCTGCACTGTCAATACTGCCTGTCGGCAACCCAATCCTCGCACGCCCCCCCACACGATGAATGTCAGCGGCATCCTCCTCGCCGGCGGCCTGGGACGACGCATGGGCGGCACGGACAAAGGCTTGATTGCGTTAAAAGGTCAGCCGTTGGCAGCCCATGTCGCCGCACGGTTCGCTCCGCAGGTCGATGAGTTGTTCATCAACGCTAACCAAAACATCGAGATGTACGCCAAGCTTGGTTATCCCGTCATTCAGGATGCAACATCGAGGTTTGCCGGACCACTAGCGGGTTTGCAAGCAGGGCTAATACATGCACGACATCCGCTAATCGCCACGGCCCCCTGCGATTCGCCCTTTCTTCCGTCCGACCTTGTTGCTCGGCTTTCCGCGGCGTTAAAAAAAGATAATGCCCAGCTTGCTGCCGCCAAGACTGAAGGGCAATTGCATCCGGTGTTTTGCCTATGCCGACAAGACCTGCTGCCCTCGTTGACCGCGTTTCTGGACGCCGGCGGGCGTAAAATGAGCGATTGGCTTGCGACCTTAAAGTTGGTCGAAGTCAATTTTGACGACGAGGCAGAAGCATTCATGAATATCAATACTCCGCAGGAACTGGACGCCGTGAAATGAATTTCGGCAAACCCGTGCTCGGCTTTTGCGCCTGGGGCAGCGGCATCGGCAAGACAACGCTGCTCACCAGCCTTATCCCGCTGCTTGTTACCCGCGGCGTGCGGTTATCGGTGGTCAAGCATGCGCATCACACTTTCGACATCGACCAGCCGGGTAAGGACAGCTATCGCTTGCGCGAAGCCGGTGCGGTACAAATGCTGTTGGGCTCCAACAAGCGTTGGGCACTCATGACAGAACGGTCACGCACCGAGAACGACGAGGAAGAAGTGACCCTTGGTGAGCTGCTGCCCCACCTCGATGCAGACCAGGTGGACTTGGTGCTTGTGGAAGGCTTCAAGTCGGCCGCCATCCCCAAGATCGAAGTTTTTCGCCCCGTACTCGGCAATCCATTGCAAGCTGCAAGTGACGCGCACATTATCGCAGTAGCCGCGGACGGTCCTGTCGAGATAGCCTTGCCCGTGCTTGACCTCAACACCCCTGCGGCCATCGCTGATTTCGTACTCGATTGGCTGCACCAGCAGCAGCCGATGCCATTCAAGAAAGCAACACCATGACCTCCCCCGATTTCATCCAGGCCAGCTGCGCCGACGACTACGATCCCAATTCGATGCCAGTCGACAAGGCACGCCGCTTCATTCGCGACTACCTCAATCCGGTTCAAGCCACGGAAACCGTTGACCTCAAGGCGGCGTTAGGTCGCGTGCTGGCTGAGGCTATCCAATCGCCCTGCAACGTCCCTAACCATGACAATTCGGCCATGGACGGCTTTGCGGTCAACAGCAGCGACCTACCCTCGGAAGGCACGGTGACGCTTAAAGTGATCGGCACCGCTTTTGCCGGCAAGCCATACGAAGGCCCGGTAGAGTCTGGCCAAGCCGTGCGTATCATGACAGGCGCCGTCATGCCGCAAAACACCGATACGGTCATCATGCAGGAACATGCCAAGGCAGAAAACGGACAAGTGACCTTCGGCGCAGGCACTAAGCCGGGACAAAACCGTCGTTTTGCCGGCGAAGACCTGAAGCTCGGGCAAGTCGTGTTGCCTGTGGGGCACTTGATGCGCCCGGCCGATATCGGCCTCATTGCCTCCCTCGGCATCGGCGAGATCAAGGTTTATCGCCGTTTGCGCGTAGCTTTCTTCTCCACCGGGGACGAATTGGCGGGTATCGGCCAGTCGCTTGAAACCGGGCAGGTCTACGACAGCAACCGCTACACGATTTACAGCATGTTGACACGGCTGGGTGTAGAGGTCATCGATATGGGCGTGGTGCGGGACGACCCAGCGCTGCTGGAACGAGCACTGCTGGAGGCCTCGCAATCAGCGGACGCAGTGCTGAGTAGCGGCGGCGTCTCGGTGGGCGAAGCCGATTACATGAAAACATTGCTCAATCAGTTGGGCCAGGTGGTGTTCTGGAAAATCGCCATGAAACCGGGACGTCCGCTGGCTTACGGAAAAATCGGCAACGCCCATTATTTCGGCCTGCCGGGGAATCCAGTCTCGGTCATGGTGACGTTCTACCAATTCGTGCGTGACGCGCTGCTCTTCCTGATGGGGCAAACTGATGCCCGTCCAGCACCGTTGCTGCAAGCGCGTTGTACAACGCCCATTCGCAAGGCACCCGGGCGCACTGAATTCCAACGAGGAATATTAAGCCTGAGCGAAGAAGGCGAATGGACTGTCGCCGTGACTGGTAATCAAGGCTCAGGCATTCTGCGGTCGATGAGCGAAGCCAACTGCTTTATCGTCTTGCCAGAATCCTGCGGTAATGTCGAGGCAGGCAGCACGGTCCAGGTGCAGCAGCTCGAAGGCATTGTGTAAAAACCATTGTTCTAATTCATGATTTTATTGATGGTGTAATACCGCACAGACCGCCATAATTACAGGACTTTATTATCTTAATTTAAAGGTCCTGATGATGGCTCATCGCACAATCGTTCTTGCCCTGGCTGCAAGCATGGCTTCCACTGCAATGGCAGACTCCCCTGCCCCGGAAGCAACGCCGGAAGGTAATGACCTTGCAAATCGCAACGTTGTGATAGCGCCAGTCGTCGTGACGGGCACCCGGCAGGAAACCAATAGTTTCGACCTCCCCATGTCCATTGACGCCGTCAGCGGGGAAACACTACGCGACGGCCAAGCGCAGATCAATTTGTCGGAAACGGCCGCCCGCATACCCGGCGTCAATATTGGCAATCGTAACAATTACGCCCAGGACCTTGCCATCTCGACGCGCGGCTTTGGCGCACGCTCAGCATTTGGAGTACGCGGCGTTCGGCTGTATGCCGACGGCATTCCCATGTCCATGCCGGACGGGCAAGGCCAGACCGGGACCTTCAACCTAGATTCTGCGAGCCGTGTCGAATTCCTGCGAGGCCCTTTTTCTGCGCTCTATGGCAACTCGTCCGGCGGTGTGGTGCAGATTTTTACGAAGGACGGCCCGCCGGACTTGACGATCGGAGGAGGTGTTGAATTCGGCAGCTACAATACGCAGCGCGATAGTCTTAGTTTAGGCGGACAGGGTGGCCCACTCAATTACACCTTCAACGCCAACCACTTAAGCACGGACGGCTATCGACAGCACAGCGACGCAACACGCGACACCGGTCATGCTAAGGTTCGTTACGACTTTGGCGGCAATTCCAGCCTGACCTTGATCGCAGACTCGCTTAACCAACCCGATACCAAGGATCCGCTTGGCCTCGACAAGACCCAGTTCAAGCAAGATCCAAAGCAAGCCGGCACAGATGCCGAAAAATTCAACACGCGCGTCAATCGGCGACACCAACAAGCTGGGCTTGATTGGGAATACGGCATCGACGACCACAACCAAGTGCATGTGCTGGGGTATTACGGTACGCGGTACAACCTGCAATTCCAATCGATCAGCCCGACACTGCAAGCGTCACCCAAACACGGCGGCGGAGTTGCCGAGATCGACCGCGATTTCGGCGGCACTGACCTGCGCTGGACGCACAAGAACACCCTGGCCGGGCAACCGGTATCGCTCTCTGTCGGGATCAACTACGACACCATGACCGATGATCGCAAAGGCTATGAGAATTTCATCGGCAGCCTGTTGGGTGTCAAAGGTGCACTACGCCGGGACGAGACGGATACGGTTTCCAATTTCGACCAATATGCCCAAGCCAGTTGGGACCCCAACAAGAATTGGTCGCTGACTGCAGGCGTTCGCCACACCCGAGTCCACTTCGATTCCAACGATCATTACATACGCACCGGCAATCTTGACGACAGCGGGACGGCCACCTATTCCGCGACAACGCCCGTCGCAGGGGTGCTGTATCGACTGACGGAGCAGACAAATGTGTACGTCAATGCAGGAAAAGGATTCGAAACACCGACCTTCGTTGAAATGGCTTATCGACCGGATTTAACTAAAGCCGGACTCAATTTCGATCTCAAGCCCAGCAAGAGCAGGAATTACGAGGTGGGTGTTAAAACGATGTTGGGTGATTCGGCACGCTTGAATGTAGCCTGGTTCAAGATCGATACGGATGACGAAATCGTGATTGCAACCAATCAAAGCGGTCGCGCTGCCTATCAAAATGCGGGCAGTTCCGAACGACACGGACTGGAGGCTTCGCTGGATGCGGCATTGGCCCATGGGTTCAACTTCTATTCGGCCTACACCTGGATCAGTGCCGAATATCGAGACACCTTCACAACCTGTTCTGAGACGCCCTGCAACCTTGGTAAAGGCCTAGGCGTAGCAACGGTCGATAGCGGCAACAAGATCCCGGGCGTGTATCGCTCCAGCGCTTATGCCGAGCTCTCCTGGAAATATGCGCCGCTCGGTTTCAGCACGGCCTTCGAGACGCGCTATAACAGCAAGGCTTATGTCAACGATCTCAATACAGAAACCGCTGCAAGTTATACCCTCGTCAATTGGCGCGGCGGTTTCACCCAGCAAGTACAACAATGGACACTGGCGGAATTCCTGCGCGTGGACAATATTTTCGACAAGAACTATGTCAGCTCCATCCGCGTGGGCGACCTCAACGGCCGATATTATGAGCCCGGTACGCCTCGCTCATGGTTATTGGGCTTGAATGCCAGCTATCGCTTCTAGCCAATCCCTATATACATGACCCGCCTCCCGGCGGGTTTTCTTTTTGGGTTCAGCGCTTTGCAGTAAAATCCCGACATGGCTGAGGATAGCGATCTCGAACGGACCGAATCGGCGTCGCCGCGGCGACTTGAAGACGCGCGTTCCAAAGGCAACATCCCGCGTTCGCGCGAACTCAATACCTTCGCCATCCTGATTGTCGGCGGCACCGGCTTGCTGATGCTCGGTCCGAAGTTCTCCGCCGGCCTGCTCGACCTTGCCCAACATTGGTTTACCTTCGACCGCAGCAGCCTGGAACATACCGATCAGTTGTGGAGCAGCTTCATGGACGCGGTGATTACCGTGCTCATGTTGTTCATCCCCTTGATGGTCGTCCTAATCATCGCGGTGCTGGCCGCCCCTATGTCCATCGGCGGATGGCTGTTCAGCGTCGAAGCGCTGGAACCCGATTTCGGCCGTCTGAATCCTCTCAAAGGCATTACCCGCATGTTTTCGGTCACTAGCTTGGTGGAGCTGGCTAAAGCCGTGCTGAAAGCCGTCTTGGTAGGCAGCGTGGGCTACTGGGTAGTGATGAGCAAACAAGATGAAATTCTCTCACTCGTCAAGGAACCGGTCACCGGCAGCATTCCGCACATGGCGCACATGCTGGCGTGGACCTTCATCCTGATTACCGGCGCGATGGCGTTCATCGTGGCGCTGGATGTTCCGTTTCAGCTTTGGGATTACTACCGCAAGCTGCGCATGACCAAGGAAGAGGTACGGAGAGAAGCCAAGGAAAGCGAAGGCGACCCCATGCTCAAGGGCCGCATCCGCGCCATGCAACGCGAAGCGGCTCGAAAGCGCATGATGTCCGAAGTACCCAAGGCCGACGTGATCGTCACCAACCCGACGCACTACGCTGTCGCCCTGGTTTACCGGCAGGGTGAAATGCGGGCACCGCGCGTGGTCGCCAAGGGTTCATACCTGCTGGCCCAGCGTATTCGCGAATTGGGCGAAGAAAACAACGTACCGATATTGGAAGCACCGCCGCTTGCCCGAGCCCTGTACAAGCATGCCGAGCTCGACCAGGAAATCCCCACGACCTTGTTCTCAGCAGTGGCCGAAGTGTTGGCTTATGTTTACCAGCTGCGCAGTTATAATAAGGAAGGCGGCCCCATGCCGCAGTTGCCCACGGATCTTCCCGTTCCGCCCGGCATGGACTTTGAGGACGACACCGCATAATGGCAGTTCTGGCTGCACCCCGGCTGAATATTCGCGAATTCGCAGCGCCCCTGCTCATCATCATGATCCTGATGATGATGGTGCTGCCGTTGCCGCCGTTCCTGCTCGACCTCTTGTTCACCTTCAACATCGCGCTTTCCATCATCGTCATCATGGTGAGCGTCTATACCCTTAAACCGCTCGATTTCGCCGCCTTTCCTACCGTCCTGTTGCTG
Organism: Novimethylophilus kurashikiensis; assembly: GCF_003112435.1. GTDB lineage: Bacteria > Pseudomonadota > Gammaproteobacteria > Burkholderiales > Methylophilaceae > Novimethylophilus > Novimethylophilus kurashikiensis. The sequence goes on along the minus strand of NZ_BDOQ01000018.1, from coordinate 36,534 downwards.
ACCACCCTGCTGCGGCTTTCGCTCAACGTAGCGTCCGCCCGCGTCGTGCTGATGGAAGGCCATACCGGTCCCGATGCCGCCGGCAAGGTGATCGAGGCCTTCGGGCATATCCTGGTCGGGGGTAATTACACGGTCGGCATCATCGTCTTCATCATCCTGGTGATCATCAATTTCGTGGTGATTACCAAGGGTGCCGGCCGTATCGCAGAGGTGAGCGCACGCTTTACCCTTGATGCTATGCCTGGCAAGCAGATGGCTATCGACGCCGACCTCAATGCCGGCCTCATCGGCGAAGAAGTTGCGCGCAAGCGTCGCTCCGAAATCGCGCAAGAAGCCGAATTCTACGGCTCCATGGACGGTGCCAGTAAATTCGTTCGCGGCGATGCGGTTGCCGGCATCATGATTACGCTGATCAATATCATCGGCGGCCTCATCGTCGGCATGGTGCAGCACGGGCTCGACTTCGGAACCGCGCTCAACAACTACACCTTGCTCACCATCGGCGACGGCCTAGTCGCACAAATTCCGGCACTCATCATCTCGACGGCGGCAGGTATCGTCGTGACTCGCGTCGGTGCCGACAGCAACGAGGACATCGGCTCGCAGCTGTTGGGCCAGATGATGAGCAATTCCAAGGTGCTGTACCTGACAGGCGGCATGTTGATGGCGCTAGGCATCCTGCCCGGTATGCCCCATTTCGCGTTCATGGCCCTGGGGGGACTCACTGCAGGTGCTGGTTATCTCATGGACAAACGAGCGCGCGAAGCCGAAGTCACGGCGCGTGAAGAAGCAGCTACCGCGCCACCGCCCCCCGCTGAAATGCCGGAAGTCGGTTGGGACGATGTCGTGCCTGTCGATATCCTGGGCCTGGAGGTCGGCTATCGCTTGATTCCTCTGGTGGATCGCGGGCAGGACGGTGAGCTGCTACGGCGCATTCGGGGCATTCGCAAGAAATTCGCCCAGGACATGGGCTTTTTGGTCCCAGCCGTCCATATTCGCGACAACCTGGAACTCAAACCCAACGCCTATCGCGTCACCTTGAAAGGCGTCGAGGTCGGGCAAGGCGAGGCCTATACCGGGCAATATCTCGCCATCAACCCAGGTCGCGTGATGGGCGAACTGACGGGCACCAAGACCACCGACCCCACGTTCGGCCTTCCCGCCACCTGGGTCACTGAAGAGAATAGGGAACAGGCGCAAGCCTTCGGCTATACCGTGGTTGATGCTTCTACCGTGGTCGCCACGCATCTCTCCAACGTCATCCAGAGCCATGCCCCAGAACTGCTCGGCCGTGAAGAAACCCAGCAACTGCTGGATCGTGTGGGCAAGGAATCGCCCAAACTGGTGGAAGACCTTATCCCCAAGGTGTTGCCGCTGGGGACACTGCAAAAAGTGCTGCAGAATCTGTTGTCGGAAGGTGTCCATATCCGCGACATGCGCACTATCATCGAGGCACTCTCCGATCATGCCTCGCGCACTCAGGATGGCGATCAACTCACGGCCGCTGTTCGGGTATCTCTCGGACGGGCGATCACCCAGCAGCTCTTCCCCGGCAACAGCGAGATCCAGGTCATCGCTATGGCGCCGCGGCTGGAGGGCATTCTCATGCAAGCCACTCAAACCACGGGGGCTGAGGGTCCAGGACTGGAGCCGGGTTTGGCAGAGCAGCTCTTGCAAGGCATTAATCAGGCTGCAGAACAACAGGAACAGATGGGGATTCCCGCCGTATTGCTGGTTCCAAGCCCGCTGCGCATGCTGCTGGCGCGCTTTCTGCGGCGCTCGATTCCGCACCTCAACGTATTGGCTCACGGCGAAATTCCCGACGGTCGCATGATCCGTGTCATGCACACAGTCGGCGGCTAGACCATAGCTGTTAAACAAAGGAACTAGGCAGCAGAATCACGGTCTACAATATGCATTTTTACTAATATTAATTGGATCAGAGGGGATACGCGATGGGGTTGAAGCATCAAGCAGCGTTGGGCTTAGCTGGCATAGTGGCGGCGTTGTACAGCGCTGCAGCCGCAGCAGAAGCATCGACGGCATTGTGGCCAGCGTTGCAGGAAACGTTCTTTGCCGGCAAAACCATAGAGAAGGCGGATTTCATCAAACTGGAAGGCCCGGCACGTGCCGAAAGCGGCGCACAGGTGCCGATCACGCTAACTGTTGATAAACCCTTGGATGCAGCAGATGCCATTCGCAAGGTCTATATCATCGTCGACGCCAATCCGATCCCACTCGCGGCCACTTACCAGTTCACCCCGCTCAACGGCAAGGCGCAGATTTCCACCCGTGTACGCATGGAAACCGATTCCTTCATCCATGCCGTGGGCGAGACGGCGGACGGCAAGTTCTACATGACTGCGCTTCCCATCCGTGCTGCAGGTGGCTGCGGCGGCCCCGTGGACGGCGACGAGAAAGCCATTCGTGCTGCATCAGGCAAGATCAAGGTCAACGTCGACAAGCCGGTCAAGTTCGGCGAAGCGAATCCCGCTACGCTGATGATCAAGCATCCCATGTTCACCGGGCTGCAGCGCGATCTGGTTTCTGGTGGCTATCGCCCTGCCTTCTATATGCAGAAGCTGGACTTGAGCTACAACGGTAAACCCGTGATGCACATCGACTTCGGCGTCGGCACTTCCGAAGACCCCTACGTACGCTTCTTCTACCAGCCTGAAGGCCCCGGCACCTTAGACGTTAAAGCCATCGACAACGAAGGCAAGGAGTTCGAGCAGCACACCGAAGTTGCAGGTTAAGCACCAAAACAAAACGGGGCGCATGGAGCGCCCCGTTTTGTTTAGTTGACAACCTTCTGTATTACCGGAAAGTCATACGCTGCATGATCTGGTCTTTATCCACGAACTTGTGCTTGAGCGCTGCCGCAATGTGTAAGGCGACGCCTGCCATGAGAGCCCAAGCCAGGAACTCATGGGCTTCGACGAACAGATGGCGCATGTCAGGATTATCCACGCCGCTGAAAACATGCACGCCGAACCAGTTCAAGCCATATTTGCTGAGGTAGGTATTGCCCAGGCCGGCGACCAACACACCGAGCATGAGAGCGTAGAGCAGCTTGTGGGTATGCTCGGCCATCTTGATGTCGCGCACGGTCATGTTGGATGGGAAAGCCGGAACGCCGTTCTTTAGGCGCACCACAATGCGTAGCACCAGCAGGATGACGACCGTGAAACCCAGCGATTTGTGAAGGTTGAAGTAAAACGTGCGCGGAGAAATCGCTTCGTTGAACTGCATGGTGTGAATGCCCAAATTGAACAGATCCAGCGTCGTCGATTTCGGAGCGTCTTTGGGAAGATCTCCCATGAACAGGCCAAGCGCGAACAGCGCGAAAATCAGCAGCGCGATCAGCCAATGAAGAAGAATTGCAGGTTTGCTGTATTTTTGGATTGCTTCGCTCATAAGTTCAGCCTAGCTCCTCGATGAATTAAGTTGGTTATTGTGGTTTCAGTGGCACGAATATACACGTTTTTGATACTGTAGACACCGCTCGGCACAAACCGTTTTAAGGAGTCCAAACGTTATGCAGAAGTACCCCAAGCTCGCCACTTGTTGTCTTGGCCTGATCTGCCTCATCGCATTCGCTTCCGCCCGTGCTGAGGCCCTCGCCATGGAGAAAGTAGCCGACGGCGTCTACGTCCATCACGGCGTGCACGAAGAACTGGACGAGGGCTATCACGGGGATATCTGCAATATCGGCTTCATCGTTGGCAAAAAGGGCGTGGCGGTGGTCGATAGCGGAGGTTCCTACCGCGTCGGCATGCAACTGAGAGAAGCCATCCGCAAGGTCACCGACCTGCCCATTCTGTATGTGATCAATACCCATGTGCATCCCGACCACATTTTCGGCAATGCGGCGTTCAAGGCTGACCAGCCAATATTCGTAGGGCACGCGAAACTCGCTGATGCGATGGAGCTCCGCAAGGAAACCTATTTGCGCAACAATCAAGCTTGGCTGGGCGAGGCATTTGCCGGGAGCGAGATGATCAAGCCTGCGCTTGCAGTGGCATCCAAGCAGGAACTCGACTTGGGTGAGCGCACGCTATCGTTACAAGCCTGGCCGCCAGCTCATACCTCGGCCGATCTGACCGTTCTGGATCAAAAAACCGGCACGCTCTGGACAGGGGATTTGCTGTTCGTGGAGAGAACGCCTTCAATGGACGGCGACACGCTGAGCTGGCTCAAGATCATTCCCGACTTGGAAAAGTTACCCGCCCAACTCGCTATCCCCGGCCATGGGGCTGTAACCAAAGAATGGCAGGCGGCGATGGAGAAGGAAAAGCATTATTTCGAGATATTGCTGGCCGACATTCGTAGCAATATCAAACAAGGCATTTCCATGGAGAAAACCATGGAGACTGCTGCTGCCGGCGAGCGGACACAATGGGTGCTGTTTGACTCGGTCAACCGCCGTAACGTCAATATCCTGTATCCCAAGCTGGAATGGGAATAAGGTTTGTCTTAAAAATCATCCAATTAGCGCAAAGAGACGGATTTTTATTAGCTGCTATAATCCGGTTCTTTTGTCTTATTCCGACATTCACCCATGGCCGCGCCTCAGGAAACATCATCGCATCGAAACAGCCACGCTCATCTGGTTGCCACGCTGCTGATTTCCGTCGCACTGCATGCCATGCTGTTCGGGGTGTTGCCTCGAATCGGAGAAGAAAAGCCTTTGCAACAGCCGGTACTCAGTGTCGAGCTGCTTAAGCCTCAGCCCAAGCCGCTGCCCCCACCGCCCGAGCCTCCAAAACCCGAGCCGGTAAAGGAAAAGCCCAAGACCGAAAAGAAACCGCTGCCACCCCCGCCTAAGATCCAGCAGACGCCAGCGCCCAAGGCCGAACCGCAAGTGTTACCGCCGGTCACCAACCCTGTGACTGAACCGGTCAAACCTTCTCCCCCTCCCGTCATGACGGCACCACCGACCACGGAACCGCCTAAGGAAGCCACGCCCGTAGTGCCTGTTCCAGAGCCCGTTCGCCCCAGGGGTCCGTCAGAACAGGACATTGAAAACGCTCGCGGCAACTACGGCAGCTTGCTTTCGCGAGAATTTGCCAAATACAAACAGTATCCGCGACTGGCGCAAATGCGAGGGTGGCAGGGTACGGTGAAAGTCGAGCTGCATATTGATGCGGCAGGCAACATTCGATCGAGCAGCGTGATCGAATCCAGCAATTACGAAGTGCTGGACAAACAAGCCCTGGAAATGGTGCGCAAAGCCACGCCCCTCCCCCAACCGCCTGAAGCCTTGCGCGGCCGGGAATTCACCATCATCGTGCCAATCAATTTCCGGCTGGAATAACAGGGGTTTGCAGGGGCCACCGTCCGATGATGTCGTAGCGCATACGACCGGCATCTGGAACCGACTGTACCAATACAAATTCTTCGGCCCGCCAAGGCATGGCGACCAATTGCTGAACATCGGAGATACACCCCGCATTGCGCAGTAGCGTGACGTGGGGTTTGAACGCTTTTGCGTCGAAATGAAACCCCGCCGCTTCGATGTGCTCTCGCAAATCGGCCACCAGTCCGGCAAGCTGATCCGGCAACTTCGATGGCGCTGCATAGACAATAGCGTTATGGCGCCAGCCACGCACCTCATCCAAATGCATTTCGAATGCATCACCGTGCACCTGTTGTGCTGCCGTCATCAGGTCATCCAGCCGCTCTGCTTGGGTATCTCCAAGAAACAGCAAAGTCATATGCACCGTATCGACGCGCATCATTCGTCCTCCGCATTCCTGACGAAGCCTGTCGGCAAGTCGGTGACAATCCTGGGCCAACGCCCTGCTCGGCCATAAGGCGAAAAATAGCCTGAGTGGACGGTGCGGCGCGCTGCTCTTGCCTTGCTCGCGGTTTTTCACAACAATGGGAGCATTCATAGTAATCATTGGTGAGTCATGCTAAACCAGTCAGTCCCGGATTTCGAGCTCGCCTCTACCGGGGGTACTTCGTTCCAACTTTCGCAGCACCTCGGCAAGCCACTCGTTATTTACTTCTACCCCAAGGACTCCACCCCCGGCTGCACGACCGAAGGCCAGCATTTCCGCGACCTTTATCCTCAGTTTGCAGCCGCTAGCGCCACGGTATTAGGAGTTTCGCGCGATAGCCTCAAATCGCATGAAAACTTCAAGGCCAAGCTCAATCTGCCTTTCGAGCTACTCAGCGACCCTGAAGAAGTCGTATGCAACCTCTTCGGCGTGATGAAAATGAAGAACATGTACGGAAAGCAGGTCCGTGGCGTGGAACGCAGCACCTTTGTCATCGGTGCCGACGGCACGTTGAAGCAGGAGTGGCGCGGGGTCAAGGTGGACGGCCACGCGCAGCAAGTGCTGGATTTCATCAAATCGTTGTAAAACTACCGCGGGAACGCGGTAGAGTGGGGATGTTCTTAACGTTGTTGAACCTGTGAAAAGAAAAGGATCGCCTCGCATGGCCAAAAAACGCGGCAACCAGACCAAGCTTTTCGTGCTCGATACCAACGTCCTGATGCACGACCCATCAAGCTTGTTCCGTTTCGAAGAGCATGACATCTACCTCCCGATGGTCACGCTCGAAGAACTCGACAACAACAAGAAGGGCATGACAGAAGTCGCCCGTAACGCACGCCAGGCTAGTCGATTCATCGAGGAAATCATCGGCTCGACCATGGAAACATTGGAGGAAGGTTGCCCGCTTTCCAAGAACGGCAACAATTTCAGCAGCGGCCGATTGTTCCTTCAAACCCGCGCCATCATCACTGACGAACTCCCCATGCTGGCGGGCAGCAAGGCTGATAACCAGATTCTGAGCGTCGTCGCCCACCAGCAGAAGAAATTCCCGGAACGGCAGGTCATCCTCGTCAGCAAGGACATCAACATCCGCATCAAGGCGCGAGCGATGGGCATTGCTGCGCAAGACTATTTCAACGACAAGGTACTTGAAGACACCGAGCTGCTGTATACGGGCGTCAAGGAACTGCCTGCGGACTTCTGGGACAAGCACAGCAAGCACATGGAATCGTGGCAAGAGGCCGGCCGCATGTTCTATCGCATCTCCGGCCCGCTCTGCCCATCCTTCCTGGTCAACGAATTCATTTTCTACGAGCACGAATCACCTTTCCATGCCATCGTACGCAAGCAGGAGGGCAAGACGGCGGTGCTGGAAGTGCTCAAAGACTACACCCAGCAAAAGCACAACGTATGGGGCATCACAGCGCGCAACCGCGAACAGAATTTCGCCCTCAACCTACTGATGGACCCGGAGATCGATTTCATCACGCTCTTGGGCCAGGCGGGAACGGGCAAGACGTTGCTAACACTAGCTTCCGCCCTCACCCAGACGCTGGATAAAAAAATCTACAGCGAAATCATCATGACGCGTGTGACGGTGCCAGTAGGCGAGGATATAGGTTTCTTGCCGGGGACCGAGGAAGAAAAGATGACGCCATGGATGGGCGCGCTGGAAGATAACCTGGACGTATTGAACAAGAGCGACGACGATGCCGGCGATTGGGGGCGTGCCGCCACCCAGGATTTGATTCGCACACGCATCAAGGTGAAATCGATGAACTTCATGCGGGGACGTACTTTCCTGCATAAGTTCCTGATCATCGACGAGGCGCAGAACCTGACGCCCAAGCAGATGAAAACCTTGATTACACGCGCAGGCCCTGGAACAAAGGTGGTCTGCCTGGGCAATATCGCCCAGATCGATACGCCTTACTTGACCGAGGGTAGCTCGGGCTTAACGTATGTCGTTGACCGTTTCAAGGGCTGGCCGCATAGCGGTCATATCACGCTGATGCGAGGTGAACGTTCTCGTTTGGCGGATTTTGCTGCCGAGACCCTGTAAACTGCCAGTCATATAAAACGAAAAAGCCGCGGCAAGTTAGCTGTTCTGCCGCGGCGCGCATTCATGAATCCTGGTTTCTACATCATCCTCATTGCGCAGTTTCTATCTGCACTTGCCGACAATGCCCTGTTGTTCGCCGCGATAGCGCTGCTTAAAGAAGTCTCCGCGCCCGATTGGCACACGCCCCTGCTGCAGGAGTTTTTTGTCATCTCGTATATCGTGCTCGCACCCTTCGTCGGTCCTTTCGCTGACGCACTGCCTAAGGGCCGGGTGATGTTTATTTCCAACGCTATCAAGCTGGGTGGATGTGCAGCAATGTGGGCTGGCCTACCGCCACTCTACGCTTACGGCGTAGTGGGTATCGGTGCTGCAGCCTATTCCCCTGCCAAGTACGGCATCCTGACCGAATACTTGCCGCACCACCAGCTCGTCAAAGCTAACAGCTGGATGGAGGGCACCACTGTCGCTGCCATCATTCTCGGCGCCATTTTGGGCGGAATGATGGCGTCCAGAGACTCTCATCTGGCACTTGAAGTTATTGCAGGACTTTACTTGCTGGCAGCGCTTTTCAACCTGCGCATTCCGCATGTCCCCATCGATCACCGCATGCCCAAGCGCAACCCGCTCTATGCCTTACATGATTTCTGGCACTCTTTTGCGGCGCTATGGCGAGACCCCCTCGGTCGTGTGTCGCTGGCAGTCACAACTTTGTTTTGGGGGGCGGGTGCAACGATGCGCCTCGTCGTCATTGCTTGGGCCGCACTCGCACTTAATATGGGACTGGACAAGGCAACCCAACTCACGGCGATGGTCGCCCTTGGCATCGCATTCGGTTCTGTCTATGCTGCGCGGGCGGTCAAGCTGCAAGAGTCGGTCAAGGTGCTCCCAGCTGGCATCGCTATGGGGTTTCTCGTTGCGGCTATGACTCTGGTTCACGATTGGCGTATCGCGGCTTTCTTGCTGTTCGTGATCGGTGTGCTCTCTGGTTATTTCGTCGTACCGCTCAACGCCTTGCTACAGCATAGAGGCCATATTCTCATCGGCGCGGGCCACTCCATCGCCGTGCAGAATTTCAACGAGAACCTCGGTATCCTTCTCATGATAGGCATCTACGCCATGATGGTAAAAGCCGAGCTTTCCATTCATTGGATCGTCATTTTGTTCGGCGCTTTCGTAAGCCTAGTCATGAGCGCAATCTACAAATCCTACCGTCCATCGCCAAAGCATCCTGTTTAGGCAATAAAAAAGCCGCCCTTACGGGCGGCTTTGTCTGAAACACCTCGCGATTAGTGCAATTTCACGTGCGGTTCTGTTCTGCGCGTGATCATCCTGGCGATAGTGTCCAATACGACCTTGCTCAATCCGTGCAACGCATACAGGTGCATCTTGTATAGCGAGCGGTACATGATGCCTGCAAACGTCCCCTGAATGAACAAACTGCCGCCGGTTATACCTCCCATGAGATTACCGACCGTCGTGTACTTTCCGAGATTCACCAGAGAACCGAAATCTCGGTATTTGTACTCAGGGAGCGCTTTACCTTTCATGCGGTTATTGATCGACTTGATCAACATGGACGCTTGTTGGTGAGCCGCTTGGGCACGTGGCGGGACAAGCCCGGTTTGGCCTTCGCCTAAGGGACAGGCCGCGCAGTCGCCCATGGCGAAAATGTTGTCGTCACGCGTAGTCTGCAACGTGGAGCGCACAACCAGCTGATTGGCATTATTGGTCTCGAGGCCGTCGATGTTCTTGAGGAAATCAGGGGCCTTGATCCCTGCTGCCCATACCACAAGTTCTGCTGGTACCAAGCGGCCACTTTGCGTGTAGACGCCCTTGTCATCGACTTTGGTGACACGCTCCCCCAGTTCAAGAGAGATGTTCAGCTTCGTCAACTGGCGCTGCACCTCTAACGAAAGCCCCTCAGGCAGTGCCGGTAGCACACGTGGCGCTGCCTCGATAATGCTTAGCTTGACGTCGCGATCAGGCTCAATGCGGTCTAGGCCATAAGCAGCAAGTTCACGGGTAGTGTTATGTAGCTCTGCCGCGAGCTCAACGCCGGTCGCTCCGGCTCCGATAATGGCGACGTTGAGCTGCCCCTGGCGCAAGTTGGTCTCTTGCACTTGGGCACGTATACAGGCATTGATAAGCCGGCGGTGAAAAGTGGCCGCCTCTGCCTGTGTGTCGAGCGATATGCAATGCTCAGCAACGCCAGGCACGCCAAAATCATTGGACACACTACCCAGCGCCATAACCAAAGTATCGTAGCGCATGGTGCGGCGAGGGATCAGCAATTCGCCGTCATCGTCATATGACGGCGCAAGGTAGATTTCCCGCATGGCGCGGTTTAACCCTTCCATTGCGCCCAAACGGAATCTGAAGTGATGCCAGCGGGCTTGGGCCATATATTCGAGCTCGTGCTCGTCCAGGTCCATACTGCCCGCTGCCACCTCATGCAGGAGCGGTTTCCAGAGATGCGTAGGCGATTTATCAACCAAGGTGACGATGGCCTTGTTATGCTTGCCCAGCGTATCTCCCAAGCGTGTTGCCAGTTCCAATCCGCCAGCCCCACCACCGACAATAACGATGTGATGGGAAGGCCCGGTATTCCGGTTCTTTAATGCCATTACCGCTCCGTTCTTTGCTGTTTACTCGTTACCCGTGGTCTTGCCGTGGCTACGCACCCAAGCCTGGATCTTAAGCACTTCATCCGGGGTCAATCCGTTTGTAGGATCGGTCGGGTCCATGAGGCCCTTACCCTTAGCACCCATACCGCCGTTCGTTCCATGCCAGATAGTTTCGAACATGCCCTTGTTGGTAGCATCCTTGGCATAGCGGAAATCCGGCCCATGCAAGCTGGGACCTGTTTGCCCCTGAGCGTCGCCGCCATGGCACTGCGTACAAGAGTACATCTGGAACAATTTCTTGCCGCGCTCCATCGCCTCCTGGTTGCCGATGTAGGGGTTTTTGCCTGTCGATGCAAATTCTTTAGCGGCCGGGGTATCAAACAACTCGGGCTTGATCTCCATCGGGCTGCCATCCTGAGTGGTGACGAATTGAATCATCTTTCCGTCGGTCGCAGCTGCGCTACCGCCTGCCGCACCATTACTACTACCGCCTTTGCCACATGCCACAATCCCGACCGCAGCAAGGACCGCCAAAGCAACGTGTAATCTCCTCATGCTTATTCTCCTGATGTTGTTGAATCGTATTTTAACTGAAGCACTATTTATGCAAAAAACAACGGCCGTCAATTTTGCAATTGACGGCCGTTATCATAAACGATAGATCAAATTTTACTGAACTGGTTTCTCATCCAGCCAAGGCTTATCGCCACCGCCCTTGTACATCGAACGCAGCCAACCCATGATCTGCAGAATGTCGTCGGTGCTCAACAACTCTGGATTTTCAGACGGTTGTTGATGCCAAGTCGGCATACCAGCATCGGAACCACCAGCGATGGTCTCGAACATGCCCTTGTCGGTCACATGCTTAGCATATTGCCAACGGTCGTCGGTGATGCTCGGGCCGGTTTGGCCGCCGGCGTTACCACCATGGCACTGCGTGCAAGAGTAGTAACCGAACTTCTTCTTACCAGCCTTGGCAGCTTCAGGATCGTTGGCGAAACGCTTGGTGTACGGGTTAACGCAGGTTTCCAGGAATTGCTTGGCTTCTGGAGTGTCCTTGTCGGTCGGCTTGATGATGAGCGGCTGTGTACCATCGCCCTTGGTGGACACAAACTTACATTCAGCAGCAACGTTACCGCTCACAACCATTGCGCCCCCTAAGGCCAGCACCGCCAAAATAGAACGGGCCTTGCCCAACTTCTTGCTAACCATGACATCTCCTCGTTTTAAGATATTGCTACAAAACTTAAAAAATACTGCTTGCATTTCCATTAACGCTAGCGACCTGAATCAGTTGACGCAAGTTCTTATTCGAACTTAGGAATAGCATCACCCTGCTCCTTGGATGGCTTGGAGGGCTGCTCAAGTTTTTTCTCAACAATTACGGGCAGATGAGGGATGCCGTATTCGTCAAGGATCTTCTCGATATCCGCTTTACGCCGATCCAAAACCTCTTCGATCATGGCAAGACGTTCTTTCTCTTTTTTGCGAACGCCTACTGAAATATTCCAATACTCCTTGCCATGAACATTTTCTTGTTCATACTCCGGCGCTGGCACGACGACCAGATCATCCGATAGTTTTTTAGCATAGTAACCGCCAATGGGTCCCCATACGACAGCCACGTCAATTTTTCCCGCAATCAGATCATCGATCAGGAAGCTCGGGGGCAAATTCAAATCCCGCATGATGCGGTATGGCCGTGAGTTTTCCAGCAGACCTTTGTCTGACAGGGGCCTCGTAGGTGGCGTTTGACCTACTACGCCAATTTTTGCCTTGTGAAGATCCTGAGAGTCCCAATCAGTAATCTTCAGACCACTGCTTTTCTTATAGACGAATACATAGCCGGAACGGTAATACGGCTTGGATGTCAGCACCATGTCATTACCTGCCACTGTGCCCATCACCACATCGCATCGTCTCGCATTCAGGGTGTTACGGATGAACCCAATGCGATCATACCAAAACTGATATTTAACCTGTTTTCCTAGGTCTTTGGCAATCAGTTCTGCAATTTTATTCTCAAAACCTTCCATTCGATCATTCGAGTACGGAAGATTATCTTTATCTGCACACACACGGAATTCATTTGCATTTTCGGTCCGTACCGGTTCACCGCCTCGACCGATTTCAGCATCGAAATCAAGTTCCTGCTTCACGGCTTCATCTGCCAGTACGTTCATTGCGCAGCCAAACAACACGATGGCAGCAAACACTTTCAGTTGTGCAAACATTGTTCCAAATTCCTTCTACGCCAATTAACTTTAAGTGCCTAATTTTAGATAAAAAACACCCCGCCGAAGCGGGGTGTTTTTCTGACACACTAACTGACGGTTAGTTCTGTAATCGAAATTACAGGCTGAACACGTTCAGTGCACCGCCGCCAGGAGCAGCGTTGTACTTGGTCAGTTCCTTGTAGCCGCCAGCAGCACCGAGTGCGTCGGTGTCGTTGGTCATACCAAGGTTCATAGCAACGCCAGCCCAGCCGCCGATACCGGACAGCACGCCAACGTATTGCTTACCCTTGTGGCCGTAGGTGAAGGCATTGCCGATCACGCCGGAACCAACTTGGAACTTCCACAGTTCCTTACCGTTCTTCGCGTCAACGGCCTTGAACCAACGGTCCAGAGTGCCGTAGAACACGATGTCGGAAGCGGTAACCAGAGAGCCACCCCAAGAAGAGAACTTCTCCTTGTTGTACCAAACTGCCTTACCCTTGGAACCATCCCAGCCCATGAAGCCGCCCATCACGCCGTCCGGACCTGCGAACATGGTGAGGGTAGCGCCAACCCAAGGCTGACCAGCAACGTACTTGGATTCAACCGGTTCGTAGGTCATGCAAACGTGGTTGAGCGGTACGTAGAACAGACCGGTCTTCGGAGAGTAGGAAGCAGGCTGTTGGTCCTTGGTACCCAATGCTGCCGGGCAGATACCCTTGGCATTGTAGTCTTGGTGGGTGGAGTACTTGCCGTCCTTTTCAGGAACGCCAGACTTCATGTCAACCTTGGTTGCCCAGTTAACGAACGGGTGAACCTTTTCTGCAACCAGCAGCGTTCCGTTGGAAGCGTCGAAGGTGTAGCCGAAACCGTTACGGTCGAAGTGGGTAGCCAGCTTCTTGCCGCCCTTGTCCCACAGGATCACTTCGTTAATACCGTCGTAGTCCCACTCGTCGTGCGGGGTCATTTGATAGCCCCACTTAGCGATACCGGTGTCCACGTCACGAGCGAAAATGGTCATGGACCACTTGTTGTCGCCAGGACGAACGTCCGGGTTCCAAACGGAGGGGTTACCCGTACCGTAGTAAACCAGGTTGGACTTAGGATCATACGGCCACCAGCCCCAGACGGAGCCACCACCGTGTTGCCAGCCGTCCTTCACTGCTTGCGGCTTGAGCCAGGTCTTCACACCCAGATCCTTTTCAGGGAACTTGAGTTGATCCTTGGACAGAGCCTTGAAGGAACCGCCTTGCTTGTTGCCACCGTTAACGTCTTCGTACACGCTCAGAGCGTTGTAGTGCGGGTTAGCGGAGTTGAAGTCAGCACCGAGCATCACTTCGCTGTCAGGACCAGTGGAGTATGCCTTCCATGCCAGGGAGCCGTCCTTCAGGTTGTAAGCAGCGATGAAGCAGCGAACACCGAATTCAGCACCGGAGCAACCGGTCAGGACCTTGTCCTTGATGACGTGAGGAGCGTTGGTGTTGGTTGCGCCAACCTTCGGATCATTAACCTTAACGTCCCAAACCTTAGCACCGGTCTTAGCATCCAGAGCGACCAGCGTGCCGTCGTTCTGTTGCAAGAAGATCTTGCCATCGCCATAGCCCAGACCACGGCTCACGTTGTCGCAGCACAGAACTGCTTGAACGGACGGATCTTGCTTCGGGAAGTAAGCCCAAGCGATCTTCTGGTTGTCATTCAGGTCCAACGCGTAAACGTTGTTCGGGAATGCGGTGTGAACGTACATCATGTTACCGATAACCAGCGGGGAACCTTCGTGACCGCGGTTAACACCGGTAGCGAACGTCCAAGCAGCCTTCAGGTTCTTGACGTTACCCTTGTTGATTTGGGTCAAGCCGCTGAAGCCTTGGTTGGAATGGTCGTGACGGGGGTGTGCCCAGTTGTTTTGATCCGCCATTGCAGCTTCTTGGTCGGCAGCAGCCATGGCAGCCATCGGCATTGCGACGGACATACCAAGTGCAACACCAAGAGCGACCTTGATTTTGCTCATCTCCATGTTAAATCTCCATAGTGATTACTAAGGGTTTTAGAGTTAGCACAGCCCAAAATTCTTAACTTCGCGACAAATTTCGGTGCTAGCTTCGCAGCACTTTAGAGTGCAGCTGTGATGCATGGTAGAACAGTCCTAATTGAATTGCAACAACCTTGTTACAAATTCACCGAACTTGTTAAATTTCTGCCAATGCAGCGGTGCTATCATACACAAAAAAATCGCGGACTCAATAGGCAGCACCTCATGCCCAACCCTTCCGAATCCATTGTATTTCCAGCGTTGGAACCCCATAACACTGCTTGGCTGCATGTTTCAGCTTTGCATCAGATTTGTTACGAAGAATGCGGCAATCCCGTGGGATTACCGATCATTGTCCTTCACGGCGGGCCAGGCAGTGGATGCTCTCCAAACCAACGCCGATTTTTCGATCCCCGCTTCTACCGAATCATATTATTTGATCAGCGCGGTTGCGGTCGCAGCCAACCCGCCGGTTGCACTGAAGACAACACCACCCAAACGCTGATAGAAGATATCGAACGCCTGCGTTCACATCTTGGCATCGAGCGCTGGATCGTATTTGGAGGATCATGGGGCAGCACATTGGCTTTGGCTTATGCTGCTAAGTACGCTGATAAGATTGCAGGTCTCATTCTTCGTGGAATCTTTCTCGCTCGCCCCGAAGAACTCGACTGGTTCTTGAATGATGTCCGACGCTTCTTTCCTGAAGCATGGAATCGCCTGGTTGATCCGCTTCAGCCAGAGGAACGCCTGGATATTCTTGAAGCATTTCACCGCCGTATTTTCAATGCACCGGAAGCCGACGCCGTAGCCGCCGCGAAACATTGGAACAGCTATGAAGCTTCTATCATGACATTGCTTCCGCCCGAGCCGGCTTCAAACCAGCCGACCGACAACGTGATGCTCGCCCGGGCGCGCGTGCAGCTTCATTACCTGATGAACGGATGCTTTCTCTCCGAAACCCCATTACTTAATGTTATCGATTCAATTCGTCATATCCCCGCCGTCATCATCCAGGGCCGATACGATATGGTTTGCCCGCCGGTTACGGCTCTTGAACTACACGATATTTGGCCTGAAGCCGAATTACAGATCATTCCCGATGCCGGGCATGCTGCCTTCGAACCCGGCATTGCTACAGCACTCATCGAAGCCACAGAACGCTTTAAATCGCTGGTAGCGCCCAAGGGGCGCCCTCCCCAGCAATGACCTTCATGCGGGCACTTTGGCGTCACCCCCTCCAGGGATACCGCACCGTCAAGACCTTTTTCCGGCGCCATCACTATAGCCCGCCCCTCTTCGTCCTCCGCGAGGCGCTAACCGGATTCCATCGCCACAACGGATTCGGGCTGTCTGCATCGCTCTCGTTTTACGCGCTGTTTGCACTGATACCGATGGTGCTGCTGATCTTCTTCCTGCTAAGTCATTTTGCGGTGTCATCCAGTTACGCCATCGTCAAGCTCGCCATTTTGGTCAGCAAACTGATGCCCAAGTACAGCAATCGCATCATGATTGAGGTCTATAACATCGCGAAACACAAGGCAGTATGGGGCGTATTCGGGATGATCGCCCTGCTGTGGGCAGCCACGCCCTTGGCTGGGGCATTGAGAAGTGCATTTTTCACCATCGCCAAAGTGCCGCAGCCGCCTTCTTATCTCAAGCGCAAGCTCGAGGATGTGCTAGGCGTGATCGGTATCCTGACGCTATTTTTCCTCTTCACCTTCAGCGGGTTGATGCTTGAAAAAATGCTGGCAGCGTTCAGCCGCCTGCCCTGGTTTGCCGGATTACTGAATTGGCTCGCCTCATTGACCATCAGCGCTTTGTCCATCGCGCTTTTCTACAAGACCTTTTCCCCCTCGGCCGCCAAATGGCGACATATTTTTGTAGGTGCCTTATTCACCGCACTGTTATGGAGCGCCATGCGACCGGCGTTCGGGCTTTTCCTGATCGCAAACCATTCTTACGGCACCATTTTCGGCGGAATGAAAAATCTATTCTTGTCGATCGCTTGGCTTTACTACGGTTTTGTCGTGTTTCTCATCGGCACCGAGGTGACTGTTGCACTCAACAAAAAGGATGTGTTGCTGCTCCGGGGCTTATTTCTTGAGGCCCCGGCCAATCTTGAGCTATACCATCAGCGTCTAATGGAGCTTTACGGCTACGTCTATCGGCGGAACGACGCCGTTTTTTGTGAAGGAGACGAAGACGCCAACCTCTATTATCTTTTGCAAGGCACCGTAGATTTACAGAAGAACGGCATCCCTCTGCGCCGTCTTGTGCCTGGGGATTATTTCGGGGAGCTTGGATTCTTGACCGAGGCCGAGCGTACGGCCGATGCCGTTGCGACTTCGCGGGAAGCGCATGTCATTGTCATTCGACCGGAAAATCTCGAAACCTTGTTGCTGGAAGAGCCGAAGATTACCCTCAGCCTGCTCAAAAGCCTGGCATCCCGTTACAAACGAGCCACTGGTCTTCCTCAAGAAGACTAAAGCATTCCGCGCTCGGCAAACGAAAGTGCGGCATTGCCGGCTATCACAAAATGATCCAACACTCGCACATCGACAAGCGCCAGCGCCTGCTTTAGCGCTGCCGTTAACATCTCATCCGCACGACTGGGCTCCGCAATTCCGGAAGGATGATTATGAGCCAGCACAACGGAGGCTGCGTTATGTTGCAGCGCACGTGTCACGACCTCTCTTGGATAAATCCTTGTTTGCGTCAGCGTACCCGCAAACATTTCTTCTGCCGCAATCAATCGGTTTTGTGCGTCGAGGAACAGCACCATGAACACTTCTCGCCGCAAATGCTGTAGCTGCAACCGCAGATATTGCCGAACCTGATCCGGCGATGACATCATGTCCCGCTCCCGAAAGGACTCGTTCAACGCCCGCTTTACTAACTCATACACCGCTTGCAGTTGAACATATTTGCTAAGCCCCATCCCATGAACCATCGAGATTGCTTCTGGCGTCGAAGCAAAAATGCCACTCAAATTGCCGAACTGATTCAGCAGATCTCGTCCCAGATCGACGGCGCTTCGACCCTTGACTCCCACACGAAGAAAAATTGCCAGAAGCTCTGCATCCGAGAGCGCCGCGGGGCCTCGTGTCAAAAGTTTTTCTCTGGGCCGCTCATCAGCCGGCCAATCGGTAATTGCCATTTGTTATTCCCTTCCTTTTAGGCTTTGACTTTAGGTCACGACTACTTCATCCAATGGATCTCCATTGCGCTAACCGGCCCAATCAGGGTTTGCTGTAGATCGACTGGAATTTCAGCGCTAGTTGCCGAGATCGGTACCCGCCCCGCCATCAACTCCGCAGTATCTTGCGGGTAACGCGGTATTTTGTCAGGAGCTGCAAACCCTGTTGGGTACGAGGGCTGATTGGTAGCCAAGTCATATTTATCTCTGGCACCCAAGGTATGCAGTAGCTCGTGGGCGATCAAAACCTGATTGGTTTTTCCGTATCCTTCTCCTGCAAAGACATTTACCAGGCCAACCCGTCCTTTGCTAAGCGCTGTCGAATGCGCAAGAACCGGCGTTTTTTGCGGGTCGTGATACATCAAGTACAAACGGATATCCGTAGGCAGTTGTACCGGCGGACTATGCCGCCACGCCCACCATCGAAATTTAAGGCTCCACAGGACAGCTTCCAATGCGGATGATTGTTTAGGTGGGGTTGGCGGCAATTCATTCAGGGAAGTCCCTTGCAAGAATCGAAGAGGACTTTTGATGGACAGCCGATAGGTCTCGGCCTGCTCGGCGAAATAGGCCTCCAAAGACGCCCACTCTTCTTGACGTAGATTACGAATGCACTGATCGCTTGCCGGACTTCCGTCGGCATTGATGGGATATAGCGCAACATTCAGATTATTGCGCCACTTCAGTACCCTGCTCTGTAGCCAGGCCTCTTGAGCCACGGTTAGCAGGATAATGACCAACACGCCGATTCTGATTTTCCGCCACACGTTTACAATCCTGTTTTTATTGAATATGCGCCATCGCCACGCGCGCTTCATTTCGGATAAAATCGATCAATCAATAACTTCCAGCCCATTATGGCCCAAACTCCATTCAAGCGCTTGCTGCTAGGTGTTACCGGAGGCATTGCCGCTTACAAAACCGCAGAGCTTGTTCGCCTGCTCGTGAAACAAGGTGTGGAGGTGCAGGTGGTCATGACCGAGGCCGCCACGCAATTCATTACTCCGGTGACCCTGCAAGCACTCTCTGGCCGCCCAGTTTTTACGGATCTTTGGGATAACCGCATCGACAACGGCATGGCGCATATTGAATTTACGCGCGATGCCGATGCAATCCTGATCGCCCCCGCAAGCGCCGACTTTCTTGCCAAGCTTGTTCATGGCGAAGCCGACGATTTGCTATCCACCCTCTGCCTTGCACGCGCTTGCCCGATGTACGTAGCTCCTGCGATGAATGTGCAGATGTGGCAAAACCCAGCCACTCAACGCAACATTGCAACCCTGAAAAGCGATGGCATCCACGTTTTAGGCCCGGATAGTGGCGTACAAGCGTGCGGAGAAGAAGGCTTGGGCCGTATGCTGGAGCCAGACATTTTGCTCGATCAACTCGAGGCAAGCCAGCAACTTAAACTGCTTACCGGCAAACGTGTACTCATCACCGCCGGCCCCACTTTCGAAGCCATTGACGCCGCTCGCGGCATCACCAATCTAAGCTCCGGCAAGATGGGTTATGCCATCGCCAAAGCGGCATTAGAAATGGGTGCCGATGTCACACTAGTCAGCGGCCAAACACCCTTACTCCCGCCATATGGCGCCGAAGTGATCAAGGTAACGAGCGCGCAGCAAATGCTCAATGCCGTGATGGCAAACCTTACCCAAAAAGATATTTTCATCGCCGTTGCGGCAGTCGCCGATTATTACGTGCTTAACCCCAGCGAGCAGAAAATCAAGAAGGACGCACACATCCTGACGCTGGAACTCGCGCCCAACCCTGACATCCTCGCCAATGTCATGAACTTGCCCGAGCCCCCCTTTTGTGTCGGCTTCGCAGCAGAAAGCGAGAATCTCCTCGAATATGCAGAACACAAGCGACGCAAGAAAAACCTTCCCCTGCTTGCTGCAAATTTGATTCAGGACGGGTTCGGCGGCGACGAGAACGAACTTGTTCTTCTAGACGACAAGGGTACGCATCCGTTACCGCGCGCAAGTAAACTGACCCTTGCTCGCCAGCTACTGCGTCATGTCGCCAATATGTTGCCCAAATCATCGACCAAGGAATAATTCATGCAAATCGACGTTAAGGTGCTGGACCAGCGTTTGCGTAATCACCTACCCGCTTATGCCACGCCTGGTTCAGCAGGATTGGACCTACGGGCTTGCATCGAGCATGTACTAACCCTGCATCCGGGAGAAACCGAGCTAATCCCTACCGGCATGGCGATCCACATTGCTGACCCAGGCTATGCTGCATTGATACTTCCCAGGTCAGGTCTCGGCCATAAGCATGGCATCGTACTGGGCAATTTGGTAGGTCTGATTGACTCGGACTACCAAGGCCAATTGTTCGTTTCATGCTGGAACCGGGGACGTGAAGTCTTTATGTTGAATCCAATGGAACGTATTGCCCAACTGGTCATCGTGCCGGTCCAGCAAGCCACCTTTAACGTCGTAGACGATTTTGCCCAAAGCCATCGGGGCGAAGGCGGTTTCGGTAGCACAGGAAAGCACTGACGCTCTCTATTAAGCGACTGTTATCCATCACTAATGACTTGAGTCAAAACTCGCTTTTGTGGTATAAAAGCGGTTTTTCCAAATTCGGAGACAACCATGGCACGCGTATGTCAGGTGACCGGCAAGAAGCCGATGAGCGGGAACAACATTTCCCACGCAAACAACAAGACCAAGCGCCGTTTTCTTCCCAATCTTCAGAACCGCAAGTTCTGGGTTGAAAGCGAAAACCGTTGGGTGAGCCTGCGCATCACCAACGCTGCCCTGCGCACGATTGACAAGAACGGCATCGAATCCGTTTTGACCGACCTGCGCGCACGCGGCGAAAAGATCTAAGGAACCGACATGGCTACCAAGATTCGTGAAAAGATCAAGCTGGAATCCTCCGCAGGGACCGGCCACTTCTACACCACCACCAAGAACAAGCGCACGATGCCTGAGAAGATGGAGATCATGAAGTTTGATCCCGTTGCTCGTAAGCACGTCGCTTACAAGGAAACCAAGCTGAAGTAATTCTCAGCTCTTTCCCGTAAAAAAGCCCGCATATGCGGGCTTTTTTATTTATTCTGGCACGGTATCACATCATCCTGACTTCACGCTGGGGGTAAGGAATCGTTACTCCTGCCGCTTTAAATTCAGCCAATATTTTCATATATATCGCCGACTTCAAGCTTCCAAATCCCTCTTCTGGATCATCCACCCATACGGATAACTGGAGATCGATGCCATTCTCGCCCAGCCCCTGCACCAGCACATCCGGCTCCGGTGTCTTTAACACCCTTACATGATCAAATGCAGCACTCTTTATGATGAGCATAGCCTTATCCAGCGGGCTATCGTAGCTAATTTGCACTGGAATTTGCACACGGGCATTTCGATCCGAAAACGAATGATTGATGACGGTGGAAGTGATGAGCGTGTCATTGGGAATCACAACCTCAGTTCCATCCAGCTTGCGCAATACCAGGTAACGCCCACGCAACTGATGTACCACTCCATAGTGCCCGTCTACTGTCAGCACATCTCCCATATGTAACGAATGGTCTAGAAGGATAATAAAACCGCTCAGATAGTTGCTGGCTATCTTTTGCAGTCCAAAGCCCAGGCCCACGCCAAGTGCACCACCAAATACAGACAACAGCGTGATATCGAAGCCGATCGCGGAGAGTGCTGCAAGTACGCCAACGACGATAAGTAATATGCGAATGAGCTTGGCAAATACTACGCGCAGATTGAGCTCAATCTGCTCAGCCCGCATGACCTTATTTTCGAGGAGTCGACCAATCCACAAGGTTGCAACCAACGTCACGGCGCCTGTTATGACAGCCTGAAGGATCAGCAATACGGATATTTGACGCTTTCCAACTGAAAATCCTGTTTGTTCAAGCAGAGCAACCGTGTCCGGAAGAAGCCCAGTCAAGTGCAGTGCGACCACCGCCCATACAATAGCAACGATAAAATTCTCGGTCGTCCGCAGCCAACCACTAGGAGCAAAGATATACCTGAGCAGATACACAGCCAGGCGAATTGCTGCCATGGCCACTAATAGCGTTGCCGCCAGTTTCAGCGCCCCGGTATGTTGGGTCTGACTTAACAGCACTCTAAAAACTGTAACGCACGCCAATGCAGTTAATGGAAACAGGACTCGCTTGACCCCGCCTATTCCCAGCTGCCAATTTTCCTGGCTGCTTTTCATGATATGCTGCCCAAGTAGCCGATTAGCAAACCAAGCGGCAATCAAACTAACAGCGATAACTGTCAGTTGTATCAGCAAGCTCTGCGAATTTAAATCTCCCCAGATCTCTTTAATTTCATGCATTTCGTTTTTTCTCATTCGTTACTATTGCGAACAAAACCATAACCTACTTTTGTTTTTAATTGGACATCGATTTGACTCACCTACTCACGCTCTACGGAACTGATTCTTGCCATCTTTGTGAGGAGGCATTATCGATCATTGAATCCTGCAAGGAATGCGCTGACTTGGAGATTGTCAGTATTGATATTGCTGCAGATGACTCACTGGAAATGATCTATGGTCTGCGCATTCCTGTCCTCAAACTAGAAGATAAGGAACTGAATTGGCCCTTCGATCGCCAGCAATGCCTGGACTTTTTGGAGCACTTAAAAAACTAAAGCCGCACATACTTGCATATGTGCGGCTTTAAGAAGCATGCTGATCAGCGTTTAAACTGCTACAGCTTCGGTATCTACTTCAGGGCGATCAACCAATTCAACCAACGCCATAGGAGCGTTGTCGCCAACGCGGAAGCCACACTTCAAGATGCGAAGGTAGCCACCGTTACGGTTAGCATAACGCGGCCCGAGTTCATTGAACAACTTGACGACAATTTCACGATCACGGGTACGGTCAAAAGCCAAACGGCGATTTGACAAAGAGCCATTCTTGCTCAAGGTAATCAGAGGCTCTGCGATCTTGCGCAGTTCCTTTGCCTTCGGCAGCGTGGTCTTGATCACTTCGTGACGCAACAAGGAATTAGCCATGTTGCGGAACATTGCCATGCGATGGCTGGTGGTACGATTAAGTTTGCGATTGCTGACGCGATGACGCATGATTTTCCCCTTAAACCCTTTCCAGGTTGGCAGGCGGCCAGTTTTCCAGCTTCATACCGAGCGTTAGGCCGCGTGAAGCCAACACATCCTTGATTTCATTCAAAGATTTGCGGCCCAAGTTGGGAGCCTTCAACAATTCGGACTCTTGGCGCTGGATCAGATCGCCAATGTAATAAATGTTTTCTGCCTTCAAGCAGTTTGCCGAACGAACGGTCAATTCCAAATCGTCCACCGGACGCAGCAGAATCGGATCGATCTGAGGTGCTGCACGGCCGCTGGAAATGGTTTCGGCAGGAGCGCCTTCAAGATCGGCAAATACCGACAACTGGCCCACCAGGATGCGTGCTGCATCGCGGATAGCTTGTTCAGGCTCGATTGCGCCGTTGGTTTCGACATCCATCACCAACTTATCCAGGTCCGTACGCTGCTCCACACGTGCGCTATCAACGTGATAGCTCACCTTGCGAATCGGGCTGAATGAAGCGTCAACCAGAATGAAACCCAAAGCGCGATCTTCATCGGCGCTCTTCTGACGCATCGGGACAGGTTGATAACCACGCCCCATCTCCACCTTGACTTCGATAGCCAGCTTACCGCCCTTGGTGAGGTGCGCAATCACATGACCAGGATTGATGATCTCAACATCATGACCCGCTTCGAAATCACCGGCAGTGACTACACCCTCGGAAGACTTGCTGAGCGTGAGCACAGCTTCGGTATGATTGTGCAGCTTGAGCGCAACGCCCTTCAGGTTCAGCAGAATGTCAACGACATCTTCCTGCACACCTTCAAGAGTCGAATACTCATGCACCACACCGTCGATCTTCACTTCAGTGATGGCAAAGCCCGGGATGGAGGAGAGCAAGACGCGACGCAGGGCATTGCCCAGCGTATAGCCAAATCCACGCTCCATCGGCTCGAGCGTAACGCGAGCACGAGAAGGAGACAATGCCTCCACCTCAACAACTCGCGGCTTCAAATATTCATTTGGACTGCTTTGCATCGCTGTTCCTTCAGTAAATGAGGCAGGTTACTTGGAGTACAGTTCCACAACGAGAGACTCGTTGATGGTTGCCGGCAATTCGTCACGTTGCGGACGAGCCTTGTAGGTACCCTTCAGCGCCTTCACATCCACTTCGAGCCACTCAGGGAAACCGCGCTGCTCTGCAGCTTCAACGGCACCCTTGATACGCAGCTGCTGCTTGGACTTTTCAGCGACTTCAACCACATCACCCGGACGAACCTGGTAAGACGGAATATTGACGCGCTTGCCATTCACCAGAATGCTGTTGTGGCGAACGATCTGTCGTGCTTCACGACGGGAACCGCCGATACCCATGCGGTAGGCAACGTTGTCGAGACGGCTTTCCAGCAATTGCAGCAGGTTTTCACCGGTGATGCCCTTGCTGCCATCAGCCTTGGCGTAGTACCCACGGAACTGATGTTCCAGAACACCGTAAATACGACGCAGCTTTTGCTTTTCACGCAACTGAACGCCGTAATCGGAAAGGCGAGGAGTACGCTTTTGACCATGCTGGCCTGGAGGGAAGTTGCGCTTTTCAATCGCGCACTTGTCCGTAAAGCACTTCTCAGCCTTCAGAAATAGTTTTTCACCCTCGCGACGGCACTGACGGCACTTCGGGTCAAGATTTCTTGCCACGTTGATTCTCCTTTAAATGCGACGCTTCTTGGGCGGACGGCAACCGTTGTGTGGCACCGGCGTCACATCAGAAATACTGGTAATCTTGAAGCCAACGGCATTCAGAGCACGAACAGAGGACTCGCGACCAGGACCAGGCCCTTTGATGCGAACTTCGAGGTTCTTAACGCCGCATTCTTGAGCAGCCTTACCAGCCGCCTCAGCAGCAACCTGGGCTGCAAACGGGGTACTCTTACGAGAACCCTTAAAGCCGGCACCACCAGATGTTGCCCAAGACAAAGCGTTGCCTTGACGGTCGGTGATAGTGATGATGGTGTTATTGAAGGAAGCGTGAACGTGCGCGATACCTTCGGCAATGTTCTTCTTGACCTTCTTGCGAACTCTTACATTCGTTGCTTTAGCCATTATGCTTTATCCTTACTTGGAAGCCTTGATCGCCTTGACCGGGCCCTTACGAGTACGGGCGTTGGTCTTGGTGCGCTGACCGCGAACAGGCAGACCGCGACGATGGCGGATGCCGCGATAGCAGCCCAGGTCCATCAATCGCTTGATATTCATGGAGACTTCACGGCGAAGATCGCCCTCCACCTTGAACTTGGCGACTTCATCGCGCAGCTTTTCAACTTCGCTATCGCTAAGATCCTTGACCTTGGTAGACGCCAAAATACCAGCGGCCACACAGATTTTCTGCGCCGTGGTGCGACCAATGCCATAAATCGAGGTCAACGCGATTTCGGCATGCTTGTGGTTGGGGATATTTACCCCTGCGATCCGGGCCATACAGTTACTCCATTAATGGCAAATTCAAAAAAGCCTGAAATTCTATCAGCTTGCGCTCGTTAGATCAACCTTGACGCTGCTTATGGCGCGGATCGGAACAAATGACGCGCACCACGCCATGACGGCGGATCAGCTTGCAGTTGCGGCACAAAGCTTTAACGGACGGACGAACTTTCATTTCATACCTCTTCTTTTAAAACTAACGCTTATTTAGCGCGGAAGATGATCCGTGCACGCGTCAAATCGTAGGGCGTCAGCTCCACGGTTACTTTATCCCCGGGAAGGATGCGGATGTAGTGCATACGCATTTTTCCGGAAATGTATCCCAAAACAACATGGCCGTTTTCCAGTTTTACGCGGAATGTGGCGTTAGGCAGGTTCTCAAGAACCTCGCCTTGCATTTCAATCGTATCTTCTTTTGCCATGCTCTATTTACGGTTTGATTATTAACGAGGCAGTGCAGTATTGCCGCCCTTGAAGTTAGCCTTCTTGAGCAAGCTTTCATACTGATGCGACATCAAATAAGCCTGGACCTGCGCCATGAAATCCATGGTCACGACTACAATGATCAACAGACTGGTGCCGCCAAAATAGAACGGCACATTAAACTTTACGATCAAGAACTCAGGCAGCAGACAAACGGCGGTAATGTATCCGGCGCCAACCAGGGTCAATCGCCCCATAATCCGATCGATATATTTTGCCGTTTGTTCGCCAGGACGAATTCCAGGAACAAAAGCACCGCTTTTCTTGAGGTTCTCAGCTGTTTCCTTCGGATTAAATACCAACGCGGTATAAAAGAAACAGAAGAAAACAATCGCCATGGCATATAAGGTCACATACAGCGGTTGACCAGGGGACAAGGTAGAACCGATGTCCTTCAGCCAATGCATTCTGTCGCTGCTACCGAACCATCCCGCTAATGTCGCGGGAAACAGAATGATGCTCGATGCAAAAATCGGAGGAATAACCCCTGCCATATTGAGCTTGAGCGGCAAGTGTGAGGTTTGTCCGCCAAACACTTTTCGACCTACCTGGCGCTTAGCGTAATTAACCGTGATCTTGCGTTGCCCACGTTCAACGAAAACAACAAAAGCAGTTACCAAAATCGCAGCAACAAACAAGAACAGCACCAACGGAATAGAGAACGCGCCTGTACGAGCCATCTCTAGGGTGCCACCAACTGCACGCGGCAAACCAGCAACAATCCCGGAAAAGATAATGATAGAAATACCATTACCAATTCCTCGCTCGGTGATCTGCTCGCCAAGCCACATCAGGAACATCGTGCCAGTGACCAGTGTGATGACCGTCACAAGACGGAACATTAAGCCCGGATCCAGCACAAGACCGGGTTGTCCCTCTAAAGCAATCGCGATACCTAATGCCTGGAACGTTGCCAAGACAACGGTGCCGTAGCGAGTGTATTGCGTAATCTTGCGGCGGCCGGCTTCGCCTTCCTTCTTGAGCTGCTCCATTTGCGGAGAAACCACCGTCAGCAATTGCATGATGATGGAAGCCGAAATGTAAGGCATGATACCGAGGGCAAACACTGTGAACCGTGACAGCGCGCCACCCGAGAACATGTTTAACATGCCTAGAATGCCGCCGCCCTGCTGTTCAAACATCTTTGCAAGCACATCCGGATCGATACCTGGAACCGGAATGTGCGCGCCAAGACGATAAACGAACAAAGCGCCCAGAACGAAGAGCAGGCGCCCTTTGAGCTCCTGCATCTTGCCTACTGAACCAAGAAAGCTGTTTTCGTTTGCCAATTGCTTACTCGACGATATTGCCGCCAGCCGCTTCAATCGCAGCGCGAGCACCCTTGGTCAACAACAAGCCTTGAACGGTAACCTTAGCCTTGACTTCACCAGCCAGGATCACCTTTGCACTCTTGGCCTCAGCCGGAATCAGCTTGGCTTGCTTGAGTGCCAACAGGTCGACAGTCTGACCTTCCAGACGGATCAAGTCGCCGCTACGTACTTCAGCGGTATCACCTTTGGTTAGGGACACGAAACCGCGCTTCGGAAGACGGCGCTGCAAAGGCATCTGACCGCCTTCAAAGCCCACCTTGTGGAAGCCGCCTGCACGAGACTTCTGACCCTTGTGGCCGCGACCTGCAGTCTTGCCGAGGCCGGAACCAATACCACGGCCTACACGGCGCTTAGAGTGCTTAGCACCTTCTGCAGGTTTGATTGTATTCAGCTTCATTTAGCCCTCCACCTTCAGCAGATAGCTGACCTTGTTGATCATGCCGCGAATCGCAGGAGTATCCTGGAGCTCAACGGTCTGGTGCATGCGACGCAGGCCCAAGCCGCGAATGCAGGCACGATGGGATTCGATACGACCAATCACGCTCTTGATCTGCGTAACCTTGACAGTACCGGCTGCCTTCTTAGCCTTTGCCATGATTAACCCCTGATTTCTTCAATCGTCTTGCCACGCTTGGCAGCCACTTCAGCCGGCGTATTCATGGATTGCAATCCATTCAGCGTAGCGCGAACAACGTTATAAGGATTGGTGGAACCGATGCACTTAGCGAGCACGTTGGTCACACCCATCACTTCGAAAATAGCGCGCATAGCGCCGCCAGCGATAATCCCGGTACCTTCAGAAGCCGGCTGGATGAATACCTTGGCAGCACCGAATTCACCGATCACTGCATGGTGCAGCGTGCCATTGTTAAGGCTCACCTTGACCATGCTGCGACGAGCTTCGTCCATTGCCTTTTGCACGGCAGCGGGAACTTCACGTGCCTTGCCTTTACCCATACCGACAGCACCATCGCCATCACCCACAACGCTCAGGGCAGCAAAGCTCATAATGCGGCCACCCTTGACGACCTTGGTCACGCGATTGACCGTAATCATCTTCTCGCGCATGCCGTCGGTCTGTTGCTGCTCAATCTCTTGTCTTGCCATCATCAACCTCGTCTATTAGAAGGTCAGACCGCTTTCGCGGGCCGCATCAGCCAATGCCTTGACGCGACCGTGATATCTGAAACCAGAACGGTCGAATGCCACGGTGGTAATCCCAGCCGCCTTGGCCTTCTCGGCAATACGCTTGCCGATCAGAGCCGCTGCGGCGACATTGCCGCCATTCTTGATCTGATCGCGGACTTCCTTTTCCAAGGATGAAGCGCTGGCCAGAACCTTGTCACCCGTCTCGGCAATGATTTGCGCATAGATATGGGTGTTGGTGCGGTGAACGCTCAAGCGAACAGCCTTCAGTTCGGCGATCTTTGCGCGGGTTTTGCGTGCGCGACGCTGACGTGCATCTACATTATTCATAGCTCAACCCTTACTTCTTCTTGGTTTCCTTGATGATCACCACTTCATCGGCATAACGAACACCCTTGCCCTTGTAAGGCTCAGGCTTGCGATATGCACGGATCTGGGCGGCAACTTGACCAACAGACTGCCTGTCAGCGCCCTTGATGATGATCTCGGTCTGGCTAGGCGTTTCAACAGTTACGCCAGCCGGCATCTTGTGATTCACAGGATGAGAGAAGCCAAGATCCAGATTCAGGACTGCGCCCTGAGCCTGAGCCTTGTAGCCCACACCGACCAGCGTCAGCTTTTTGCTGAAGCCTTCGGAAACACCGCGAACCATATTGGCAACCAGGGCACGCACCGTACCGGACATGGCGCGGGAATGCTGGTTGTCGTTAGCAGCCGCAAAGGTCAGAACATCGCCTTCGCGAACAATATTTACACTACCGCACAGCGGCTGGCTCAACTTGCCGAGAGGACCACTTACAGTGATCAAATCCGCAGCAATTGCCACATCGACTTTGGCTGGCAGGTTAACCGGGTTTTTAGCAACGCGTGACATGGTTCACCTCATCAAGCCACAACGCACAGCACTTCGCCGCCGATACCAGCTGCGCGTGCCTTGCGGTCGGTCATTACACCCTGAGACGTGGACACAATCGCCACACCCAGACCATTCATCACCTTCGGAATCGCATCGGCGCTGCGATAAATGCGCAGACCAGGACGACTCACGCGATCGATGCTTTCGATCACAGGACGACCGGCGTAATACTTCAGGCCGATCTCAAGCTGAGGCTTACCGTTGTTCTCTTGAACAGCGAAATCCTCGATATAACCTTCGTCCTTCAGCACCTTGGCAATAGCACTCTTCACCTTGGAGGCGGGAACGCTAACGCTGGGCTTGTTAACCATTTGTGCATTGCGGATGCGGGTCAGCATATCGGCAATCGGATCATGCATACTCATAGTAGTTCCTCCGTTTACCAGCTAGCCTTGACGACACCCGGAACTTCACCGCGCATCATCAGATCGCGCAGCTTGTTACGAGCAATGCCAAATTTGCTGAACACACCGCGGGGACGACCCGTCAGCGCACAACGATTGCGAAGACGAACCGGGCTGGAGTTACGCGGCAGGCTTTGCAGCTTGGCACGGGCAGCACGGCGATCTTCAGCTGCAGCGTTCACATCATTAATAACGGCGAACAACTCAGCACGCTTAGCAGCATACTTCTTAACGCTTTCGCGACGCTTCTCGTCGCGCTCAATCAAGCTCAACTTAGCCATCGATTAGCTCCTGAACGGAAAACTGAATGCAGCGAGCAGCGCACGCGCTTCGTCATCAGTCTTCGCGGTGGTGGTGATCGTAATATTCATCCCGCGCAGCGCATCGACCTTGTCGTAATCGATTTCCGGGAAAATGATCTGCTCTTTAACGCCCATGTTGTAGTTACCACGGCCGTCGAAGGACTTTCCGGAAATGCCACGGAAGTCGCGAATACGCGGAATTGCAATGTTCACCAGACGATCCAGGAATTCGTACATACGATCCTGACGCAGGGTCACCTTGCAGCCAACGGGATAGTTATCACGAATCTTGAAGCCTGCAATTGACTTGCGGGACAACGTAACAACCGGCTTCTGACCAGCGATCTTCTGCATGTCGCCAACGGCATGCTCCATGATCTTCTTGTCAGCAACTGCCTCACCCACACCCATGTTCAGCGTGATCTTCTCGATACGGGGCACTTCCATAACGGACTTGTACCCGAACTGCTCGACCAAGCTCTTAACCACGGTGTCTTTGTAAAAATCTTTAAGTCTCGCCATGATTCAATCCTTAAGCATCAACCACTTCGCCATTGGACTTGAACACGCGAACCTTGCGACCGTCCTCCAGCGTTTTGAAGCCGACGCGATCAGCCTTCTGCGTTGCAGCATTGAACAGCGCAACGTTAGAGGCATGAATCGACATTTCCTTTTCCAGGATACCGCCGGCAACACCCTTCATAGGATTCGGACGAGTATGGCGCTTGACGACGTTCACACCCTCCACCACCACGCGACCAGTAGGAAGCACAGCCAGAACTGCGCCGCGCTTGCCATTATCCTTGCCGGTGATCACGACGACTTGGTCGCCCTTACGAATCTTGCTCATCAACCTTCTCCTTACAGCACTTCTGGAGCAAGAGAAACGATCTTCATGAAGCGCTCGCCACGCAATTCACGCGTGACAGGCCCGAAGATACGAGTCCCGATCGGCTCCATCTTGTTATTGAGCAACACCGCAGCATTACCGTCGAAACGAACCAAAGAACCATCGGCACGACGAACTCCCTTGCGGGTGCGAACAACGACAGCGCTGTAGACATCGCCCTTCTTTACACGGCTACGCGGAGCAGCGTCTTTAACGCTAACCTTGATGATGTCGCCAATGCCGGCATAACGGCGCTTGGAACCACCGAGAACCTTGATGCACATAACTTCACGCGCACCAGTGTTGTCAGCAACCTCCAAACGGGATTGCATTTGAATCATGGAAATATCTCCAACTTAATCCGTTAAGTCTGAATGCGCGGAATCCGCACACTCAACGCGGTCAGTATTGGGGCGCCAGCTATAGGGGCGCCGAAAAACTGTGAATTCTAGCTTGACCGGAGAGCCCGGTCAAGCGAAATCATACAACCTGCGCCTTCTCAACAATCTTGGACACGTACCAGCTCTTGGTGCGAGACATGGGACGGCCCTCTTCGATGACAACAACATCGCCTTCGCGGCATTCGTTGTTCTCATCATGTGCGTGAAACTTATTGGAACGACGCACGATCTTGCCGTAGAGCGGATGCTTGACGCTACGCTCGACCAACACGGTCACAGTCTTGTCCATCTTGTCGCTAACCACGCGACCGGTCAGACTACGCACGACCTTTTCAGTTTGATTTGCTTCAGCCATATTGTTCCCCATTACGCTTGCTTAGCCTTTTCGGCCAGAACGGTACGAACACGGGCGATATCGCGACGCACCTTACCGATCTGGTCGACCTTGGCCAATTGCTGGGTTGACACTTGCATGCGCAAGGAGAATTGCGCACGCAGCAACTCGGTCAATTCACCCTTGAGGTCATCCACAGACTTGCTTCTCAATTCAGCAGCCTTCATTGCTTAGCTCCCAATGTGACGTGTTGCGAACACGGTCGGCACAGGCAGCTTGGCAGCAGCCAGGCGGAAAGCCTCGCGAGCCAATTCTTCGCTTACACCGTCCATCTCGTACAACATCTTGCCGGGCTGAATCTCAGCCACGAAATACTCCGGACTACCCTTACCGTTACCCATACGGACTTCGGCAGGCTTGCTCGAGATCGGCTTATCCGGGAAGATGCGGATCCACACACGACCGCCACGCTTGATGTGACGGGTCATAACGCGACGCGCAGCTTCGATCTGACGTGCCGTAATACGGCCGCGACCGATAGCCTTCAGGCCAAACTCACCGAAGCTGACCTTGTTACCCGTGGTAGCAACGCCCTTGTTACGGCCCTTTTGCTGTTTACGGAATTTCTGTCTAGCTGGCTGCAGCATTTTTCACTCCCGGCTTTCTAGTCTTTCTCTCAGGCTCAGCCGCGGGGGCAGCAGCCTGCTCGCCCTTACCCAGCACCTCACCCTTGAATACCCAAACCTTCAGGCCGATAACGCCGTAGGTGGTCTTAGCTTCGGCAACACCGTAATCGATATCGGCGCGGAGGGTATGAAGAGGCACTCGGCCTTCGCGATACCATTCGGTACGGGCAATTTCGATACCGTTCAAACGGCCAGAGCTCATGATCTTGATGCCTTGGGCGCCAAGGCGCATTGCATTTTGCATTGCACGCTTCATGGCACGGCGGAACATCACGCGCTTTTCCAACTGCTGAGCAATGTTCTCTGCAATCAGGGTGGCGTCGATTTCTGGCTTGCGCACTTCTTCGATGTTGAGGTGCACCGGCACGCCCATCAGCTTCTGCAGGCTGGAGCGCAAGGATTCGATATCCTCGCCCTTTTTGCCGATTACGATGCCTGGGCGTGCGCTGTAGACGGTGATCTTAGCGTTCTTGGCAGGACGCTCGATTACGATACGGCTTACAGCGGCATGCGCCAGCTTCTTCTTCAAGAACTCACGCACCTTGATGTCGCTTTGCAACATGGACGGGAAGTTCTTGCTATTGGCATACCAGCGGGAGCTCCAGTTTTTCTGGACGCTCAGACGGAAGCCAATCGGATGGATTTTCTGTCCCATAGCGGTTCCTTTAGTTCCCCACCGTCACAGTGATGTGGCAGGTCGGCTTGATGATGCGGCCGGCACGACCCTTGGCGCGGGCACGGATACGCTTGTAAACGATCCCCTTGTCCACGTAGATGGTCGAAACCTTGAGCTCGTCGATGTCAGCACCTTCGTTATGCTCGGCATTAGCGATCGCGGACTCAAGCACCTTCTTGATAATGTCGGCACCCTTCTTCGGACAGAAGGCGAGAATGTTAAGAGCCTGATCAACCTTCTTGCCGCGAACCAGGTCCGCCACCAGGCGAGCCTTTTGCGGAGAAAGGCGAACGCCCTTCAGCACTGCGGATACAGTCATTGTCATGCTCCTACTTCTTGGCCTTCTTGTCGGCCGCGTGACCCTTGAAGGTACGCGTCAGCGCGAATTCGCCCAACTTGTGGCCGACCATGTTTTCAGAAATCAGCACCGGCACATGCTGCCTGCCGTTGTGAACCGCAATCGTCAGACCCACGAAATCCGGCAGCACCGTAGAACGGCGAGACCAGGTCTTGATGGGGCGACGATCCCTGGATGCGCTCGCAGCTTCCACCTTCTTGATCAGGTGGGCATCTACGAACGGACCTTTTTTAACTGAACGTGCCATATCTGTTACCTCTTACCAGAAGGACGGCGGCTGACGCGCATATTGTCCGTCCGCTTGTTGTTGCGGGTACGATAACCCTTGGTCGGAGTACCCCAGGGGCTGACAGGATTCATACCTGCAGCGGTACGGCCTTCACCACCACCGTGCGGGTGGTCGACCGGGTTCATCACCACGCCGCGAACGGTCGGACGAACACCGCGCCAACGCATCGCGCCGGCCTTACCGATGGAACGCAGGGAATGCTCTTCATTACCCACTTCACCGATGGTTGCCTTGCAATCCACATGCACCTTGCGAACTTCGCCAGAGCGCAGACGCAACTGAGCATAACTACCTTCGCGAGCAAGCACTTGAATCGAAGTACCTGCGGAACGAGCCAATTGCGCACCCTTGCCAGGCAGCAGCTCAACACAGTGAACCGTGCTACCGACCGGGATGTTACGCAACGGAAGTGCATTACCGACTTTGATCGGGGAATCCGAACCAGAAATCAGTTGCGCACCGACCGCCACACCGCGCGGGGCGATGATGTAACGGCGCTCGCCATCGGCGTAGCACAGCAGAGCCAAATGGGCGCTACGGTTAGGATCGTACTCAAGACGCTCGACCTTGGCAGGAATACCATCCTTGTTACGACGGAAGTCGACGAGACGATAGTGCTGCTTGTGGCCACCACCTTGGTGACGAATGGTAATGCGGCCGTTATTGTTACGACCAGCATTCTTGCTCTTCTTTTCCAGCAGTGGCGCGAAGGGCTTGCCCTTATGCAGATCAGGATTTACAACCTTGATCACCGCGCGACGACCGGGGGAAGTCGGCTTGACTTTAATCAGTGCCATCTTTCTCTCCTTACTCGCCAGCCGCGAAGTTGATTTCCTGGCCCGGCTTCAGGCTAACGTAAGCCTTCTTCCAGTCCTGGCGGCGACCCAGCGTACGACCCGCACGCTTGACCTTACCCTTGACATTAACAACGCTCACAGCATCAACCTCAACCTTGAACAGCAGCTCAACAGCCGCCTTCACTTCAGGCTTGGTTGCATCCGTGCGCACCTTGAATGCGATCTGCTGATGCTTATCAGCTACGCGGGTCGCCTTTTCGGTGATCTGCGGAGCAAGAATCACCTGGTACAGACGATCCTGATTTACGGTATTTGCGCTCATGCCAGCAACTCCTCAAGCTTCTTAACCGCATTCTTGGTAGCGATCACGCGCGGGAAGCGAACCAGGCTAACCGGGTCTGCATGCTGCGCCTCGACCACCAGTACGTGCGGCAGGTTACGCGAGGACAAATAGAGGTTTTCGTCCAGGTTGTCGGTCAATACCAAAGCGCCCTGATCAACACCCAGGCTCTTGATTTTGTCAGCCAACAACTTGGTCTTAGGAGCCTCGACGGAGAAATCCTCGACGACCGTCAAACGATCCTGACGAATCAGCTCGGACAGAATGGACTGCATGCCAGCGCGGTACATCTTCTTGTTGACCTTGTGGCTGAAGTTTTCGTCCGGAGTATTCGGGAACGTACGACCACCCCCACGCCACAATGGACTGGATGTCATACCTGCACGAGCACGGCCGGTACCCTTCTGATTAAAAGGCTTCTTGGTGCTGTGGCGAACCTCTTCACGATCCTTTTGCTTACGGGTAGCCGTACGCGCATTCGCCAGGTATGCAGTAACCACCTGATGAATCAAGGCTTCGTTATATTCGCGACCAAAGGTCACTTCCGAAACCTCGAGACCGGACTTGGCGGCCTTACCATTCGTATCAATGACTTTCAGTTCCATCATGCACCCACCTTCACGCTCGGGCGAACAACCACATCGCCGCCCTTGGAGCCAGGAACAGCACCCTTGATCAGCAGCAGATTGCGCTCGCTGTCAACGCGAACAATTTCCAGGTTTTGAACGGTACGCTTCACCGCACCCAGGTGACCGGTCATGCGCTTACCGGGGAAAACTCGACCCGGATCCTGCGCCATACCGATAGAACCAGGCACGTTGTGAGACTTGGAGTTACCGTGCGTGGCACGGCCGGAACCGAAATGGTGGCGCTTGATGGTACCAGCATAACCCTTACCTTGAGAGGTACCGGTCACATCTACCAACTGGCCAGCCTGGAAGATTTCGACAGTGACTTCGCCGCCAGCCGTGTAATTTGCAAGCACGTCAGCAGCAACTGGGAACTCGCTCACACCGCGACCGGCAGTTACGCCAGCCTTGGCAAAGTGACCAGCTGCAGCCTTGGTAACGCGGCTCGCGCGGCGCTCACCAAAGGTCACCTGGATCGCTGAGTAGCCATCGCTGTCTTGAGATTTGATCTGGGTCACACGGTTAGGCGTGATTTCGAGCACCGTCACCGGAACGGAAGTACCGTCATCGGTGAAAATGCGCGTCATGCCAACCTTGCGACCTACAAGCCCTAAGCTCATGGTCGTATCCTTATTAAAATCAAAGGGCCGGTTTCGATTGACCGGCCTGTTTGGGAAAGCGCGAGATTATATCTCACACTCGTTTCAAATACAAACAACTATTTACAGCTTGATCTCGACATCCACACCGGCGGGAAGATCCAGCTTCATCAGCGCATCAACCGTCTTGTCGGTCGGGTCGATGATGTCCATCAAACGCAGGTGGGTACGAATTTCGAATTGGTCGCGAGAGGTTTTGTTGACGTGCGGAGAACGCAGCAGGTCAAAACGTTCGATACGGGTAGGCAAGGGAACCGGACCCTTCACAACTGCGCCGGTACGCTTTGCAGTTTCAACGATTTCCTGAGCAGATTGATCGATCAGACGATAATCGAAAGCTTTCAGGCGGATACGAATCTTTTGACTTTGCATGGTTTTTTTCCAAAGAGCAAAGCGGCGAGCTCGCTGTCTCGCCGCTTATGGGTTTAAAAACGATTACTCGACGATCTTGGCA
>NZ_BDOQ01000017.1 GCF_003112435.1 Novimethylophilus kurashikiensis | reverse complement strand
GAGGGCCTTTCGCGTTTGTGATCCTCCATTTGCTGCCGTCTGTCACAGGGACAAGTGATAGCCTTTCTGCTAACATCCGTATTTGTTTTGAACATCGGCAGAAGGTGCATAGATGAAGAAAATCGAAGCGATTATCAAGCCATTCAAACTGGACGAAGTGCGTGAGGCCTTGTCGGAGATTGGTGTCAGCGGGATGACGGTAACTGAGGTAAAAGGATTCGGCCGCCAAAAAGGGCATACTGAACTC
Source organism: Novimethylophilus kurashikiensis (assembly GCF_003112435.1). Classification (GTDB taxonomy): domain Bacteria; phylum Pseudomonadota; class Gammaproteobacteria; order Burkholderiales; family Methylophilaceae; genus Novimethylophilus; species Novimethylophilus kurashikiensis. Next base: position 48,514 of record NZ_BDOQ01000017.1, on the reverse strand, counting down.
TACCGGGGTGCTGAGTATGTCGTTGATTTTCTGCCCAAGATCAAGCTGGAACTGGTCGTCGCAGATAATCAAGTCGATAGTGCGATCGAGGCCATCATCAATGCTGCACGCACCGGGAAGATCGGTGACGGCAAGATTTTTGTCACTTCCGTCGAAAAAATAATCCGCATTCGCACTGGCGAAATCGACGAATCTGCCATCTAATTTATGCCGATTTGGCTCAAGGCAGCCGGGCTACTGGTTTTATCTAATGTCTTCATGACATTTGCCTGGTACGCGCACCTCAAGAATCTTAGCGAAAAGCCCTGGTGGATTGCTGCACTGGTCAGCTGGGGCATCGCACTCTTCGAATACCTGCTGCAAGTTCCGGCTAACCGCATCGGATATACCGGTTTGTCGCTGGCTCAATTGAAAATCCTGCAGGAAGTCATCACGCTCGCAGTTTTTGTCCCGTTCGCTGCCATATATATGGGGCAGCAGATCAAGCTCGATTTTCTTTGGGCAGGGCTCTGCCTGATGGGAGCGGTTTACTTTGTGTTTCGTGGTACCGGCCAGGGGATTTAAGAACCACTGGCCGTATTAAGTTCATTCAGCCTCTTCAATCCAGGCTTGCTGAATACCCTCCAGAATTTTCTCCCCGCAATGCTTGGGATCGTCCTCGAAACCTTCCAATGCCATCACCCAATTGAATAGATCGGTGAAGCGTATGGTCTTGGGATCAATCTCCGGGTATTGGTCGTAGAGTTCTTCAGCAATGCGCTGAATATCAGTCCATTTCATTGTTAGTTCTCTTGAAGTAGTAGTTGGTTGTGGTGTCAGTGGGGCTAGCAAATGCATCGTAGATGCCTTGTTTATGCTGTGACGACTGGGATATTGCTGATTCGTGCTTTCCACTCTTCCGGACCGGTCAAATGAACGGATTCTCCCCTGCTATCGACGGCGACTGTGACCGGCATATCCTCGACGATAAATTCGTAAATCGCTTCCATGCCTAAATCCTCGAATGCGACGACGCGTGCGGACTTGATGGCCTTGGAGACCAGATAGCCGGCACCGCCCACGGCAATCAGATAAACTGAACCATGCTGTTTAATCGACGCTACCGTCTCCTCTCCGCGCTCTGCCTTGCCGATCATGCCAAGCAATCCGGTATTCTTAAGCATGAAGTCCGTAAATCGATCCATGCGGGTAGCCGTTGTCGGGCCGGCGGGTCCTACCGCTTCGTCTCGCACGGGGTTGACTGGCCCTACGTAGTAGATGAACCGATTGGTGAAGTCGACGCCATCTGGTAAAGACTCCCCCTTCGACATCAGCTCCACAATGCGCTTATGCGCTGCATCTCGCCCAGTCAGTAGCTTGCCGCTAAGTAAGAGCTTTTCACCGGGATGCCATTGCTGGATATCCTTATGCTTTAAGGCGTCCAAGTCGATTCGTCGTGCTGGCGATGCTGAGTCTAGGGCCACTTGAGGCCAATCTTCAAGCTTGGGCACGGGCAATTTCGCCGGACCGTTGCCGTCCAGTGTGAAATGTATATGCCTTGTCGCTGCGCAATTGGGAATGATGGCGACAGGCAAAGAGGTTGCATGCGTTGGGTAGTCCACCACCTTGACGTCAAGAACCGTGGAAAGCCCGCCCAGTCCTTGGGCGCCGATACCGAGCTTGTTGACCTTGTCGTAAAGTTCCAGACGCAATTCCTCAGCGCGGTTGGCAGGTCCTCGTACCTTTAACTGCTGGATATCGATCGGCGCCATGAGCGATTCCTTTGCCATCAAGACGGCTTTTTCGGCCGTACCGCCAATGCCGATGCCCAACACGCCGGGCGGACACCAACCGGCACCCATCTTGGGTATGGTTTCCAATACCCATTCGACGATATCGTCGGACGGTTCAAGCATGGCGAGGTGGGACTTGTTTTCAGAACCGCCGCCCTTGGCGGCAATGGAGATTTCAAGCTTGTCGCCCGGAACCAATTCCACATGCACGACCGCTGGGCTATTGTCGCCGGTGTTACGTCGTTTACCAGCCGGATCGCTGACGATGGAGGCCCTCAGGGTATTGTCCGGATCGCGGTAAGCCCGACGAACGCCGTCATCGATCATCTCTTGCAAGCTGCGGTAGGTATCCCAGGTCACGCTCATGCCGACTTTGACGAAAGCGACGACAATGCCGGTGTCCTGGCACAACGGGCGGCTGTCTTGGGCGCAGAGGTAGGAGTTCAACAGAATTTGCGCCAAGGCATCGCGCGCTGCCGGAGAGGACTCATGTTCGTAAGCCTGGTGCAGCGACTTAATGAAATCGGGGGAGTGGTAGCAGGCGATGTACTGCAGCGCGTCGTAAACGCTGTCGATCAAATCCTGTTCACGGATGATGCTCATGCATAAAACCGAAGAAAAATAAGGACTTCATTATACCCCTCCAAATACCCATCTAACTGCGGCGGCGTTCTGTGAGCAAGAAATGCGAAGCGTAGGCCGTGCTTCATTTCTTGCATTTCGACGCTGACTTACGCTCAGTTTCACCCTGCCGACTATGTTAAAATTCAATTAGTTTCAACTTTTGGAAATCTTTCGGAAATTTCTCTATGTTTAGCGCATCGCAAACTATCGCCAAATTCGACCCGGAACTCTTTGCCGCCATGGAAGCGGAGCGTCAGCGTCAGGAAGACCACATTGAGCTGATCGCTTCTGAAAACTATACCAGCCCGGCTGTGATGGAAGCCCAAGGTTCCGTGTTGACCAACAAGTACGCTGAGGGCTATCCCGGCAAGCGTTACTACGGCGGTTGCGAATACGTGGACATTGCCGAGCAATTGGCGATCGACCGCGCCAAGAAATTGTTCGGCGCCGAATACGCCAACGTGCAGCCGCACTCCGGCTCGCAGGCCAATGCGGCCGTTTATCTCTCCGTGCTCAAGCCCGGCGATACCATTCTCGGCATGAGCCTGGCTCATGGCGGCCACTTGACCCACGGCGCCTCGGTAAACTTCTCCGGCAAGGTGTTTAACGCCGTCACCTACGGTCTGCATCCGGAAACCGAAGAAATCGATTACGACGAAGTGCAGCGCCTAGCCGACGAACACAAGCCGCGCATGATCGTGGCCGGTGCTTCTGCCTATGCCCTGGTGATCGACTGGAAGCGTTTCCGCAAGATCGCCGATAGCGTTGGCGCTTATCTTTTCGTCGATATGGCGCACTATGCCGGTCTGGTCGCCGCTGGCCTGTACCCCAGCCCGGTCGGGATCGCCGATTTCGTCACCAGCACCACGCACAAGACTCTGCGGGGCCCACGCGGCGGTTTGATCCTGTCTTCTGCCGAGCACGAGAAAGCGCTTAATTCCGCAATTTTCCCGAATATCCAGGGTGGTCCGTTGATGCACGTCATCGCCGCCAAGGCAGTCGCTTTCAAGGAAGCTGCTAGCCATGAGTTCAAGCTGTATCAGGAACAAGTGATGGCCAACGCTCGCGTCATGGCTAAGGTACTGGTCGAGCGCGGCCTGCGTATCGTGTCCGGTCGCACCGAGAGCCACGTGTTCCTGGTCGACCTGCAGCCCAAGAACCTGACCGGCAAGGATGCTGAAGCCGTGTTGGGCCGTGCGCACATCACGGTGAACAAGAACGCCATTCCCAACGATCCGCAAAAACCATTCGTTACCAGCGGTATCCGCATCGGTACGCCGGCCATGACGACCCGCGGATTCAAGGAGCAGGAAGCCGAAGTGCTGGCCAACCTGATTGCTGACGTGCTGGATGCCCCGAACGATGAGGCCGTAATCGCCAAGGTAGCGGCTGAAGTCAAGGCGCTGACCTCCAAGTTCCCGGTCTACGGTGCCTAAACGTGGCGTGAGCCGAGTGATGGCGTTCAATACTCTCGGCTCTCCTCACGACTACTAAGCTGACCTCATGAAATGTCCTTTTTGCGGCGCTGACGATACCCAGGTCATCGATTCCCGGGTTAACGACGAAGGCGACACCATTCGTCGCCGTCGCCGTTGCTCAGCCTGCGAAAAGCGTTTCACGACCTATGAAGTGGCTGAGCTGCACATGCCGCAAGTGGTCAAGCAGAACGGCACACGCGAGGAATTCTCACGCGACAAGCTGCGCCTTTCCTTTACCCGTGCTTTGCACAAGCGGCCGGTACCCACGGAATACGTCGATCAGGCCATCGAGCATATCGAGCAAAAGGTGCTGGCCCAGGGCGAGCGCGAAATTCCCTCGCGCCAGCTCGGCGAAGCTGTGATGCAGGAATTGAAGCGCTTGGACAAGGTGGCCTATATCCGCTTTGCCTCTATTTATCGCAGTTTCCAGGACGTAGACGACTTCCACGAAGCCATCCGCGACCTCGGCAAACAGCGCCGTCGCAGTACCGATCCCGATTGAGGTGCCTGGCATGGCCGACGAGAAAACCTATCCGTTGACTGTGCTGGCGATTGGGTTCGCGATATTCACATTGATCGTCACCATTGTCTTTTTCGGGTGGTGGGCCATGAAAGACCGCTTCATGTTCGGCCACGACCAATTCGACCAGGTGCGGTGGATGACGCCGCACCAAGACAAGCCCTGCGATCGGGGCGATATGGTGCTCGATCTTCAGCAGCATCTCCTCAAGCCCGGCATGAGCAAACGTGACGTTGCCATGATGCTCGGCCGCCCCGCATGGGAAGACACAGCACAAACCGAGTACGAACTCGGGATGTGCCAATGGGTGGTGCATGGGCTCAGGCTCTATTTCGACGCGGACGAGCGTCTGCTGCATACTGCTATCGTCCAGCATTAACCCTCGGCACTGCGCCGGCTTCAACCATGACCGCTTTCTCTGCCTCCGATCACGCCCACATGGCGCATGCCCTGCAACTAGCGGCGCGCGGCCTTCATACGACCTCTCCCAATCCCCGTGTCGGTTGCGTCCTCGTGCGCGATGGACAAGTTGTGGGAGAAGGGTGGCATGAACGCGCTGGCGAACCACATGCCGAAGTGCATGCCCTACGCCAGGCAGGTGAAGCAGCACGCGGCGCAACGGCTTATGTCACGTTAGAGCCCTGCAGCCACTACGGCCGCACGCCGCCTTGCGCTGAAGCCTTAGTTAAGGCGGGGGTGGCTCGGGTGATCGCGGCCATGCAAGACCCCAATCCTCTGGTGGCAGGCAAGGGCCTGTCGCTGTTGCAGTCTCAAGGGATTGCCGTCGCTTCTGGCTTGATGAGCAGTGAGGCACGCGAGCTTAATGTCGGTTTTGTCTCTCGCATGGAGCGTAATCGACCTTGGGTAAGGGCCAAGGTCGCTGCTAGCCTTGATGGACGGACGGCTCTGGAAAACGGTGTCAGCCAATGGATTACTAGTCCGGCAGCTAGGCGCGACGGCCAACAGTGGCGTGCGAGGGCCTGTGCCATATTGACGGGTATGGGAACCGTATTGGCCGACAACCCCAAATTGAATGTGCGCGATTTCGATATCGGCCGCCAGCCCTTGCGCGTCGTCGTCGATAGCAAATTACGTACGCCAGTAGATGCTGCTATTGTGGACGGAGGCGTATTGATCGTCTGCGCCGACGATACTTTGCCCCAGGCGGATATACTGAGAAAAGCAGGCGTAGAACTGCTGTGCTTGCCGAACGATAACGGCAGCGTTGATCTGCCTGCGCTCATGATCGAACTTGCAAAGCTAGGCACTAACGAGCTTCATCTGGAGGCCGGCCCTACCTTGACCGGGGAAATGCTGCGCCTACGTCTCATTGACGAGTTTCTTTTATATCTTGCCCCGACGCTTTTAGGGTCTTCTGCCCGCGGGATGTTCGATATCCCAGCGTTGACTGCAATGGACCAGCGCATGGATCTCGAGATTGTGGAGGTGCGCAATGTCGGACCCGACATCCGCATTCGAGCACGGCCTCGTTGATACGCACTGCCATCTCGATGCAGCGGAATTTGACGCCGACCGTGCGCAATTAGTCGCTCGGGCGCGAGAAGCCGGGGTTAGCGAAATCGTGGTGCCCGGTATCAATCGACAAAATTTCGAGCAGGTCGCTCACATATGCGAGCAATACGACCTGTGTCGCCCGGCCTTCGGCATTCACCCTTTGTTTGTCGACCAAGCCGACGATGAGGATCTCGACTTGGTCCGCGAGCGTTGCAAAACGGAGGGCGTTGTCGCGGTGGGGGAGATCGGGCTCGACTTCTATTGCGAAGGCTACGATGCCGAGCGTCAGGTATTTTTCCTCTCCGAGCAGCTCAAAATCGCCCGTGATCTGGGGTTGCCAGTCATCCTGCACGTACGCAAAGCCGTCGATCACGTCCTCAAGCATTTGCGTCGTATTGAGGTTCCCGGAGGCATTGCCCATGCCTTCAACGGCAGCCGGCAGCAGGCGGAAATCCTGGTCGCTATGGGGTTTAAGCTAGGTTTCGGCGGTGCCATGACATGGGAACGTGCCCGCCATATACGGGGCCTCGCGGCAACGCTACCGCTCGAGTCCATCGTGCTCGAAACTGATGCTCCGGATATTCCACCTGAGTGGGTGGGCAAGGGGAGAAACGAGCCAGGTGAGTTGCGTAAAATTGCTGAGGTATTGGCGCAAATTAGGGGAATTGCGGTAGTCGAAATTATCGCGGCTACTACACAAAATGCCCGTGCAGCCTTACCCTGTATAGCCCCAGTCAAGAAATAGGAATAATCGGACAAGATTGACCTATTTAAGCGAATGTCAAGCTTGGTTGTGCACAAGTGCTCAAGTGTTACTTTAACTTTGTAGGGAAATTCTTTATTTCCCAAAGATATAATGTAAGTTATTGATTTTTAATGAAGTTGTCAGGCGATTAAAAAATAGGCGGTGGTATAAAAACGTTATCCTTACACGAACCTGACAACTTATTCTGAGGATATTCACAAAGTTATCCACAACTTCTGTGGATAGGTTGAGCAAGCTTAAAAAATCGAATGAAAATCAACGGACAACCTTACAGGACTATTCACCCTATCGGCCACGAGATCGTCCAGATTATCGACCAAACCCGGTTGCCCCACGCTTTCGAGGTCAAGCCTTTGTCGAATGTGAATGAGGCGGCAGAGGCTATAAGGCATATGTTGGTTCGCGGCGCTCCGTTGATCGGTGCAGCGGCTGCCTACGGGATGGCATTGGCGACCAAGCAAGGGGTGGATGAAGCATGGCTGGACGATTCTGCCGCGTTTCTCATGGCCACGCGACCGACCGCGGTCAACCTGCGTTGGGCCGTGCAACGTATGCTGAACGTTCTGAAGCCTTTGCCTGAGACACAACGGCATGAGGCTGCATGGTTTGAAGCCGCCGCCATTTGCGACGAGGATGTGGCCTTGAACCAGGCCATTGGCCGTCATGGCGCAGAAATGCTGCAAGCCTTGTACCAAAAAAAGGGGCGGCCGCTCAATGTGCTCACCCACTGCAATGCGGGCTGGCTGGCTGCCGTGGATTGGGGCACGGCATTGGCACCAATTTATACCGCCTTCGAGGCAGGGTTGCCGTTGCACGTCTGGGTAGACGAAACGCGACCGCGCAACCAGGGTGCCAGCCTGACAGCATGGGAGCTGGCGAATCATGGCGTGCCTCATACTGTCATTGCCGACAACGCCGGTGGACACCTCATGCAGCACGGCGAGGTGGACGTGGTCATTGTCGGTGCGGATCGCGTGACGGCAACCGGTGACGTCTGCAACAAGATCGGTACCTACCTTAAGGCATTGGCTGCATACGACAACCAAGTACCTTTTTATGCCGCTGTCCCATCGCCCACCATCGATTGGGCCATCAGTGACGGCCTTCGCGAGATTCCAATCGAAGAGCGTTCTGCGGATGAAGTGGCTTGGGTGCAGGGGAAGACGACGCAGGGCGAGATCCTCTGCGTCAATGTGCTGCCGCAAGGCTCCAGTGCTGCCAATCCTGCATTCGATGTGACACCAGCACGACTGGTGACCGGCATCATTACCGAACGCGGTATTGCCGCCCCCCAGGCAATGAAATTGCTCTACGAAGGTTAACGCGGCGCCAGGAGAACCCGTCATGATTCTGATCCGAGAACAATTACTAGCGATTGCCCGCAAGCTGTCGGACTATGGCCTCAATCGCGGTACGTCCGGCAATGTCAGCGTGCGCGTGGGGGACGGTTTCCTGGTGACGCCAACCGGCATGACGGCCGAATCCATGACGCCGCACGACATGGTGCAGATGGATTTCGACGGCCAGGCCCAGGGCAAACGCGCACCGACTAGCGAATGGCGTTTTCACCGTGACATTCTCGCGGCGAGACCGGAAATCGCCGCGGTCATCCATACCCATGCCATGTTCTCGACGACATTGGCGTGTCTCCGCCGCGAAATTCCGCCGTTCCATTACATGATTGCCGTGGCGGGTGGCGATACCGTTCGCTGTGCGCCTTATGCCTTGTTCGGCAGCCAGGCGCTTTCGGATGCAGCAGTGACGGCCTTGCACGAACGTAAGGCCTGTCTGTTGGCCAATCACGGCATGATCTCTCTGGGGCGTGATCTCGACGAAGCCTTTGCCGTGGCGCTGGAGGTGGAAACCCTGTGTGAGCAATACTGGCGGGCATTGCAGGCCGGCGAACCGCATTTACTGACGCCTGAGCAAATGGCCGAGGTACACGAGCAATTCAAGGGCTACGGGCGCTGGAAAAGCAACGATGGCTAAACGTGCTCGACTGCCGTCGCTGGTCGAGATCGCGCTGTTCGAACATTGGAAGGTTTCCGCGGCGATTGCAGCGATATTGCTGGTCGTCGATGCCGCTGTGTTGCCGATACTCCAGTCATCGGGAATTCCCGTTCTCAAGACTTTCGGCCTTGCTGCCGAGCCGGTGGGATACATTCTCGCCGGGGCATTTGCACTGATTGCCGCGCTCAACCGCTACGTGCTGCGCCGGCGACCGCGCCGTAAATACTCGCTGGCCGGCACTGGCAATTTTCGGGCGACTCAGGCCATGGAGCGCACGTGGCATGCCCCAACCATCGGTCGTACCGTTACCTCCTTATACGACCGTCCCGACGCCTGGACGCTAGAGTTATTGCTGAGCCTTGAGTGGAAACGCTTCCAAGACCTATGCATGGCCTATTTCGAGGAGAAAGGCCATGCGGTGGAATGCTTGCTGCTGGATACCGAAGGGCGAACGGCTATCAAGGTGCAGCAGGGGGAGGCCGAGTTTTTCCTGGTGCAATGTGCGGCTGGAGCCGAAGAGGCCGTCAGCGCAGCGGCTGTGAAACTTTTTTGCGAGGTATTGAACCATCGCAAGATCGCCAAAGGTTTTTTCATTGCTGCCGGCGAATTTGCTGAAGAAGCCCGTGCCTACGCCAATACCAACGGCATCACGCTCATGACCGGCAGCATGTTGATGCTGATGCTGCAACGCCTGCCGGACGTTGCGCAAAAACGCTTGCTGGCCTTAGCTGCAGCAGGCGACTACACTACGCCGACCTGTCCTGCCTGCGGGGTAAAAATGCTCAGACGCAAGAGTCGGCGCGGCGAATTCTGGGGCTGCCGCAATTTTCCGCGCTGCCGTCAAAAGCTTTACCCGGTATCAGTTTCCGCCCAGGTCGGCGCTTAGCCAGACTCACTGCCTGGCTCGTGAAAAAGGCGCAGCTCACCCTCATCCTTCATTGTGACGCCCCCCCGTTTCGGGTAAAATTCGCTCCCGTCCGCGACATTCCCCAAAGAGCCTATTGAAACAGGCTCGAGCAATTTCATGACCAAATATGTATTCGTAACAGGTGGGGTGGTTTCATCCCTGGGCAAGGGCATTGCGGCGGCATCCTTGGGAGCAATCCTCGAATCCCGCGGCATCAAAGTCACCATGCTTAAGCTGGATCCGTACATCAACGTCGATCCCGGCACCATGAGCCCATTCCAGCATGGCGAAGTCTTCGTCACCGACGATGGCGCCGAGACCGACCTCGATCTCGGCCATTACGAGCGCTTCATCAGCTCGCGCATGAGCAAGCGCAACAACTTCACCACCGGCCAAGTGTATGAAAGCGTCATCAAGAAAGAACGACGCGGCGAATACCTGGGTAAGACCGTGCAGGTGATTCCGCATATCACCGACGAAATCAAGAACAACATCAAGCGCGGCGCGGAAGGCGCCGACGTGGCTATCGTTGAAGTCGGCGGCACCGTGGGCGATATCGAGTCCTTGCCGTTCCTCGAAGCTATCCGTCAGATGGGCATCGAAGAAGGCCGTGGCAATGCCTGCTACGTGCACCTGACGCTGCTGCCATGGATTCCGACGGCCGGCGAGCTCAAGACCAAGCCGACCCAGCATTCCGTCAAGGAGCTGCGTGAAATCGGTATTCAACCCGATATTTTGCTGTGTCGCGCCGACCGCTCCATTCCCGAGGACGAGCGCCGAAAGATCGCGCTGTTTACCAACGTCGCTCCGGAAGCCGTCATTTCCGCCATCGACGCCGATTCGATCTACAAGATTCCCGGCATGCTGCACGACCAGATGCTGGACGAGATCGTCTGCCACAAGCTGAATATCCTCGCCAAGGCAGCCGATCTGTCGGCATGGAAAAAGCTTATCGACGCACTGGAGCATCCGGAACATCACATCGACATCGCCTTCGTCGGCAAGTATGTCGATCTTACCGAGTCCTACAAGTCGCTCACCGAGGCGTTGATCCACGCCGGTATGCATACCCGTTCCAAGGTCAAGATCCATTACATGGATTCCGAGGACATCGAGCGCGACGGTGTCGGTGCCTTAAAGAAAATGGATGCCATCCTGGTTCCCGGCGGCTTCGGCAAGCGCGGCACCGAGGGCAAGATTGCCGCGATTCGCTATGCCCGCGAAAACAAGGTGCCTTATCTCGGCATTTGTTTGGGCATGCAGTTGGCTGTGATCGAATTCGCCCGCGATGTCGCCGGCCTGGAAAACGCCAATAGCACCGAATTCAACCCGGAATCGCCGCATCCTATCGTCGGCCTGATCACCGAATGGAAGGATGCTTCCGGCAAGCTCGAGAAGCGCGACGAAAATTCCGATCTCGGCGGCACCATGCGCCTGGGCGCACAGAAGTGCCCGATCGAATCCGGCACGCTTGCCGAGAAGATCTACGGCAAGGAAGTCAACGAGCGCCATCGCCACCGCTACGAGGTGAACAACAACTACGTGGATCGGCTCAAGGCCGCCGGCCTGGTAGTCTCTGCGCGTACGCCGACCGAGCAACTGTGCGAAATGGTCGAACTGCCGCAGGACGTCCATCCCTGGTTCGTCGCTTGCCAGTTCCACCCGGAATTCACTTCCAACCCACGTGCCGGCCACCCGCTGTTCAAGGCTTATGTGGAAGCAGCGATTAAAAACAAGGAAGGCAAATAATGAAGCTCTGTGGTTTTGAGGTCGGCCTTTACCAACCGATGTTCCTGATTGCCGGTCCTTGCGTGATCGAGTCCGAGCAAATGGCAATGGACACCGCCGGCCAACTCAAGGAAATCTGCGCTGAATTGGGCGTCAACTTCATCTATAAGTCATCCTACGACAAGGCTAATCGCAGCTCCACCAAGACCTTCCGCGGCTTGGGTATGCAAGAAGGGCTGCGCATTCTGTCAGAAGTAAAAAAGCAGATCGGCGTGCCGGTGCTCACCGACGTGCACAACGAAATGGAAGTGTCGGAAGTGGCTGCCGTGGTGGATGTGCTGCAAACCCCGGCTTTTCTGTGCCGCCAGACCGATTTTATTCAGGCATGCGCCGCAACGGGCAAGCCGGTGAACATCAAGAAGGGCCAGTTCATGGCCCCTTGGGACATGAAGAACGTGGTCGATAAGGCCAAGGAAGCCAACGGCGGCGTAGACAACATCATGGTCTGCGAACGCGGCGCTTCCTTCGGCTATAACACTTTGGTGTCGGACATGCGCGGCCTGGCCGTGATGCGCAATACCGATTGCCCGGTGGTGTTCGACGCCACCCATTCGGTGCAGCAACCGGGCGGGCAGGGCGACAAGTCGGGCGGTCAGCGCGAACATGTGCCGGTATTGGCACGTGCTGCGGTCGCCTCCGGCGTGGCCGGCGTATTCATGGAAACCCACCCCGACCCCGCCAAGGCCTTGTCCGACGGCCCCAATGCCTGGCCGCTGCCCAAGATGCGTGCCTTGCTGGAAACGCTGATCGACATCGATAGCCTGGTGAAGAAGCACGGGTTTGTCGAACAAGAGCTATAACCTATAGCGCAGGCGGCCTCGCCTGCAACGTACAAAAGCAGGCTAGCCCTGCATTAATGACGTATTAAGGAAAAAATATGAGCGCAATCGTTGAAGTCATCGCCCGCGAAATCCTCGACTCACGCGGCAATCCCACCGTCGAAGCCGACGTTCTGCTTGAGTCCGGTATCATCGGCCGTGCTGCCGTACCCTCTGGCGCTTCCACCGGCAGCAAGGAAGCCGTAGAACTGCGTGACGGCGATGCCGCCCGCTACTTGGGCAAGGGCGTGCTGCAAGCCGTCGAAAACGTGAACACCGAAATCGCCGAGGCGCTGGCTGGCCTGGATGTCGAAGAACAAGCCTTCATCGACCGTACGCTGATCGACATCGACGGCACCGAGAACAAATCTCGCTTGGGCGCCAACGCCATGCTGGCCGTATCCATCGCCTGTGCCAAGGCTGCCGCAGACGAATCCGGCCTGCCGCTCTACCGTTACCTCGGCGGTTCCCAGCAGATGCAACTGCCGGTGCCCATGATGAACATCATCAACGGTGGCGCCCATGCCGAAAACAGCGTGGACATGCAGGAATTCATGATCATCCCCGCAGGTCGTCCCAGCTTCCGCGAAGCACTGCGTTGCGGCGCCGAAGTGTTCCATGCACTAAAGAAGATTCTGCACAAGAAGGGGCTGGCAACGACGGTTGGCGATGAAGGCGGCTTTGCGCCCGACCTGCCCTCCAACGAAGCGGCTATCCAGTACATCCTGGAAGCGATTTCCGCCGCCGGCTACGAGCCGGGCAGCGAAGTGATGATCGGCCTGGATTGCGCCAGCTCCGAGTTCTACAAGGACGGCAAGTATCACATTGCTTCCGAAGGCCTGGAATTGTCTTCCGAGCAGTTCACCGATTACCTCGCGACCTGGGTGGACAAGTACCCCATCATCAGCATCGAAGACGGCATGAGCGAATTCGATTGGGACGGCTGGAGCATCCTGACCCAGCGCCTGGGCGATTCCGTGCAATTGGTCGGCGACGACCTGTTCGTTACCAATGCCAAGATCCTGCGTGACGGTATCAAGCGCGGCGTTGCCAACTCGGTCCTGATCAAGGTGAACCAGATCGGCACGCTGACCGAGACCTTCGAGACCATCGAGACCGCCAAGCGCGCCGGCTACACTGCTGTGATCTCGCACCGCTCCGGCGAAACCGAAGACACGACCATCGCCGACATCGCCGTGGCCAGCAATGTGATGCAAATCAAGACGGGCTCGCTCTCGCGTTCTGAGCGCATCGCCAAGTACAACCAACTCCTGCGTATCGAAGAAGAACTGGGAAGCGCTACCAGCTACCCCGGCCGCGACGCCTATTACAACCTGATCGGCTAAAAAGTGCGGTTGCCGTCAGGCATGAGCGCTTTCCGTGTCCGAAACCATGCAGCGTTTCGGAGAGGGGTAGGTTCTATGTCGATGGCAATCGTTACTTTTAAATCCTGATGAGGCTGCTCACCCTTTTTCTGGTCATCCTGATCGCCGCGCTGCAATATCCATTGTGGCTCGGCAAGGGTAGCTGGATGCGCGTGTGGGATTTGAACCATCAGATCGAGCAGCAGAAAACTGCCAACGATAAGCTCAAGGCGCGTAACAATTCGCTGGATGCTGAAGTGCGCGACCTCAAGCAAGGCTACGCCGCGATTGAAGAGCGCGCCCGCAGCGAACTCGGCATGGTGAAGCAGGATGAGGTGTTCTATCAGGTGGTGGATGGCGGAACGCCGCCTGTTGCACCTGCCCCTCAAAAGACGGAACCGGTCAAGCCGGTCCCGAATAAAACGGAAGCGGCCAAACCTGCTGCCGCTCCCACGCCTCACAAGCCGTAAGGCAAATCTCGTAGTTCCAGCACGCTCCCATCCTCTAGTCGGATCGGCCCGGCTTCCACGCTTTCCAGACGAATTTCAGCGAGTACTTCAAATCCGCCTTGCACTGCTGCCGCTGCGTTGACAATTAAGCCCACAGGTTCGGCCGTGTCAGTGCCGAAAATTTTGTCCCCAGGGGCGACCGATGTTGCCGTGGTATGCGCCAAGTGTGTTCTGCGCTTCACTTTCCCCAGGTAGTGCGTGCGAGCGACGATTTCCTGGCCGGTGTAACAGCCCTTGTTGAAGCTGATGCCGCCCAGAAGGTCGAGATTGAGCATCTGCGGGACGAATTCTTCCTGCGTACCGGCGGTGACTTGCGGTACGCCAGCCCGGATTTCCAGCCATTCCCACACTGCGCTGCCGACGGGCTTGAATTTGGCTGCCAGCTGATTCCAAAGCGCTGAAGCGGCATCGACCGGGACGACGATCTCAAAACGCGGCATGATGCCCGGGAGCCGCAGCAGTGCCGTCTCGTTGTGGACGACCAGTTGATGCGGTTGTGCGGGAATGGTCGGGAACACGACAGAAAGCCCAGCTTCTGCATTCTTGCCCGAGAGCCCGATGCGAACCTTTGCGGTGCTCGCATCCGCAATTTTTACTTTTGAACGCAATACGAACATGCCGAGCCGCTTCATGATGGCTGGGGTAATGCCACCATCGAGCTGGGCGTAATGCGCGTCGCCTTGCTTCCACAATAGCAGGGTCGCGAGCAGGCGGCCCTTGGCCGTACAATAACCAGCGTATTCGCTGTTGCTGCCATTGAGCAGCTTGATGTCGTTGGTGAGCTGGCCTTGCAGAAAAGCTTGTGTGTCCTCGCCGGTGAGTTCGAGCAGGCCCAGATGCGAGAGGTCGGCCATGACATCGCCTTCGGCTGCGGCGACGAGTTCTGCTTGCGGTTGGCCGAAATGCTGGACGCGGGATTCCGCCAGTTGCGCGCCCGATGCAGCCAGAAAGTCTAACCAGGTGTTTGCCATTTCGATTCCAGAATATAAAAACAAGAATAAGAAAATTGTCGAAAAATCCGTCCCATTATAACTTCAAGCCCTTCCAGGCCGACTTGATCCCTTCGTGTCGGTTGCGAGCATTGCTCGTGATCATGCACGGGTTGTGCCTGATTGCCATCGTCGTCTTGCCTCTCGCCTGGCTCGTCAAGACGGTAATTGCGATGGCGCTAGTAGCAAGCCTCATGATTTACCTGCGGCAACTTCCGGGCAAGGTGCGAGGTCTCAAGTTGACCAAAGATGGCTCGTTCTCGGTACGACTTGTGCAGGATGATTGGGTTCCGGCAGAAATCCTGGGGTCGAGTTTCGTTCAGCCCTGGCTCACCGTGTTGCATCTGCGGTTGGAAGGGCGAAAACGCATGCTGCCGGTCGTACTGTTTCCGGACGCGTTGCCCCACGAGGCATTTCGTCGACTGCGCGTCTGGCTCAACTGGGGCTGGAAGTCGGGCGACGAACAGGCGAAAACGTAGGAAAATCGCCGGATTTCCCCTAGGTTTGAGGGTGCCGAGATAGCAAGCTATCGCGCCTAATGCTATGATTCGGCTTGATTTCAACACACTCCCCGCATGACTCCCCAATTCGATCTCCACTGCCATTCCACGGTTTCCGATGGATTGCTCGCGCCTGCCGATCTAATGGCCTACGCCGCCGAACGCGGAGTGGATGTGCTCGCGCTCACCGACCATGACGACGTGGCCGGTTTGGCGGAGGCTGCCGAGGCAGCCAAAGCGCATGGGCTAGGCTTTATCAATGGTGTGGAAATCTCGGTGACCTGGCATCGTCGTACCTTGCACATCGTAGGCCTCAAGGTCGATCCCGAGTATGCGCCGCTCAAGGACGGGCTGAAACGCATCCGCGACAGCCGTCATACACGGGCCCAAGGCATGGCTGATAGTCTCGCGCGCGCAGGCATTGCCGGCAGCCTGGAAGGCGCTTACGCACATGCCACCAAGGGTGGCATCATCAGCCGCAGCCATTTTGCGCGATGGATGGTGGAGCAGGGCTACGCCAACGAAGTGCGTAGTGTGTTCAAACGCTTTCTCGTCCCCGGCAAACCCGGTTATTTCGAGCACAATTGGGCGGACCTGGAAGAAGCCGTAAGCTGGATCGTCGGCAGCGGCGGCGTGCCCGTTCTGGCACATCCGGGACGCTACGACCTCGGTCGCACCAACATGCTCAACCTGTTGCATGAGTTCCGCGAGCTGGGCGGCAAGGCGGTAGAAGTCGTCACCGGCAGCCACACGGCCGATCAGTACCAGGAATTCGCCCGTTTGGCGCATCAATTCGATCTGCTGGCATCGACCGGTTCCGATTACCACGGGCCGGGCATGACTTACGTGGAAATGGGCCGTTTGCCTGCCTTGCCTTCCATTTGCAAACCCATCTGGCACGATTGGGCCGAAATGGCGGCGGTGCACTGATCATGTCCCAATATTTTTCCATCCACCCCGAGAATCCCCAGGCCCGTCTGATCCAGCAAGCGGTGGCGATCCTGCGCAACGGCGGGGTTATCGCTTACCCCACCGATTCGTGCTATGCCCTGGGCTGTGTTCTTGGCGACAAGGAAGCGCAGGAACGTATCCGCGCCATTCGCGGCGTGGATGAAGACCATCTGTTCACGCTGGTGTGCCGCAACCTGACCGACATTGCCACCTATGCGCGGGTCGATAACCGGCAGTTCCGCTTGCTCAAGGCACACACGCCCGGGAGCTATACATTTATTCTGGAAGCCACGCGAGAAGTGCCGCGCCGCTTGCAGCATCCCAAGCGCAGCACGATAGGCTTGCGCGTGCCGGAGCATGCGGTAACGCAAGCCTTGCTTGATGAATTGGGCGAACCCTTGTTGAGCATGACGCTGACGCTGCCCGGCGAAGAAGGCCCGCTTAACGAGGCGTGGGAAATCCGCGACCGGCTGGAGCACCAACTGGACCTCGTTATCGATGCCGGCGCTTGCGCCAACGAGATGACCACGGTGATCGACTTGAGCAAGGAAGAGCCTGCGCTGGTGCGCAAGGGCCGCGGCGATATCGCGTCTTTCGGTTTTGAAGAGGAATACTGATGCTGTTCGAACTGCTGCAAGCCTTATCCAGCCTGGACACCGTCCAGCGTATCACCATCTATGCACTGCCGGTGATCTTTGCCATTACCGTGCACGAAGCCGCGCACGGCTATGTCGCCCGGTATTTCGGCGACATGACTGCGGAAGCCGCCGGGCGCATCAGCTTCAATCCCTTGCGCCACATCGACCCCATCGGCACGCTGCTGATTCCGGGGCTGACCTTATTGGTGGGCGGCATCCTGTTCGGCTGGGCCAAGCCGGTGCCGGTCAACTTCGGTCGCTTGCGCCATCCCAAGCGCGACATGTTGTGGGTGGCTGCTGCCGGACCGGGATCCAACTTCATCATGGCGATTTTCTGGGCGCTGGCGATCAAGGTCTCGCCGCTGTTGCCGGCCTTCGTCTCGACGCCGCTGGCGCTCATGGGCACGGCAGGCATCATGATCAACGTGGTGCTCATGGTGCTCAATCTGCTACCGTTGCCGCCGCTCGATGGCGGACGTATCGCAGTGAGCCTGCTGCCGCACCGCTTGGCTTGGCAGTTCGCCAAGGTCGAACCCTACGGATTCATCATCCTGCTGGTGCTGATGTTTACCCATGTACTTGGCGCAATTTTGTGGCCATTTATCATGACTGTTTTACAATTGATTTCATGGTTATTTTTCTAAGAGTGGATTTTCCAAAATTCACTTCTTAAGGTTCATTTTTTAAGGTTAAAAACAAATGGCTGTTGAACGCGTACTGTCGGGCATGCGCCCCACTGGCAACCTGCACCTCGGGCATTATCACGGCGTGCTGAAGAACTGGCTCAAGCTCCAACACGAGCATGAGTGCCTGTTCTTCGTCGCCGACTGGCACGCGCTCACTACCCATTACGACACGCCCAGCATCATTGAGGAAAGCGTGTGGGAAATGGTCATCGATTGGCTTGCTGCGGGTGTCGATCCGGCCTATGCCACCATCTTCCTGCAATCGCGCGTGCCGGAGCATGCGGAGTTGCATACGTTGCTGTCCATGATTACTCCTTTAAGTTGGCTGGAACGCGTGCCGACCTATAAGGACCAGCAGGAAAAACTGGCGAGCAAGGATTTGTCGACGTACGGCTTCCTTGGCTACCCATTGCTGCAAAGCGCCGACATCCTGATCTACAAGGCGACCCAGGTTCCGGTTGGCGAAGACCAGGTTCCGCATATCGAATTCACCCGCGAGATCGCACGCCGCTTTAACCATATTTACGGCCGTGAGCCGGGTTACGAAGAAAAGGCCGAAGCCGCCATCAAGAAGCTGGGCAGCAAGCGCGGCGCGCTCTACGAAGAGCTGCGCAATCGTTACCAGGAATCCGGCGACGATGAAGCGCTTCTCTCCGCACAGGCGCTGATCGAGGAACAGCAAGGCTTGAGCCTGGGCGACCGCGAACGCTTGCTCGGCTTTCTCGAAGGCGGCGGCAAGATTATCCTGGTCGAGCCGGATGCCAAGCTGACCCCGGCTTCCAAAATGCCGGGCCTGGACGGGCAGAAGATGTCCAAGTCCTACAACAACACGATTTCACTGCGCGAAGACCCCGACGTCGTCGCCAAGAAGATCAAGACCATGCCGACCGACCCGGCACGTGTGCGCCGTACCGACCCGGGCGAGCCGACCAAGTGCCCGGTATGGCAGCTGCATGAAGTCTATTCGGACGAGCAGAAGAAGGAATGGGTGCTCAACGGCTGCCGTAGCGCCGGCATCGGCTGCATCGAATGTAAGCAGCCGGTGATCGACGGCGTGCTGGCCGAGCTCAAGCCCATCCAGGAACGCGCCGCAATGTACGCCGAAGACCCGACGCTGGTGAAGAACATCGTCGCCGACGGCTGCGAAAAAGCGCGCAAGCTGGCTCGTGAAACCATGCGCGAAGTGCGCGAAGTGATGGGGTTGAACTACTCGTAATCATGCTGGATTCCGGCATGAGCGCGAGTTAGGGGCGACAATGGCAACAGCACGGGACGGCGCGGTCGAGGCGACTCGGCAGGACAGCGAAGGGCGTGCCGCACCGCAAGTGGCTGCGATGTTCAAGGCAACTGCCGAGATCAATGCGCTCATCCACGGCGAACCGCTCCTGGAACTGCCGCAGGATCTCTACATCCCGCCGGATGCGCTCGAGGTGTACCTCGAAGCCTTCGAAGGCCCGCTGGACTTGTTGCTGTACCTGATTCGCAAGCATAACCTGGATATCCTGGATATCCAGATGGCGGAGCTGACGCGGCAGTACATGGATTATGTCGAGCAGATGCGGGCGGGCAATTTGGAGTTGGCGGGGGAATACCTGCTGATGTCGGCGATGCTGATCGAGATCAAGTCGCGCATGCTGTTGCCTCGACCTGTTGAGATTGAGCAGGAAGAAGACCCGCGTGCTGAACTGGTGCGACGCTTGCTGGAATACGAATCCATGAAGCTTGCAGCCCAGCAGCTCGACGCGTTGCCGCAGGTGGGGCGCGAACTGATGGTGGCGCAGGCTTATTTCGACCATATGCCGCAGCAGAACTTGCCGACGGTCACCATGGACGATTTGCTTGCGGCCTGGCACGGCGTGCTGGAACGTGCCAAGCACTTTACCCATCACCGCATTACCCGCGAACAGTTGTCGGTGCGCGAGCACATGTCGCTGATTTTGCGCAGGCTGAACCAGGACGGCATGCTGGAGTTTACTGCCTTGTTCAACGTGAAAGAGGGCGTACCCAAGCTGGTGGCTTATTTCCTGGCGATGCTGGAACTGGCGCGCGAAGGTTTGCTGCGGATTACCCAGCAGCAGGCCTACGACCCGATTTATCTGCAACCTGTCGAGGTCATGACGAATGTCTGAATCGATCCAGGAGCTTAAAAACGTGCTGGAAGCCGCCTTGCTCACCAGCCCGGAACCACTGTCGCTGGACGACATGCAGCGGCTGTTCGAATCGAGGATGGAGCGGGCGACCTTGCGCATGCTGCTGGATGAACTGCGCGGCGACTGGCAGCCGCGCACGCTTGACTTGCTCCAAGTTGCCAGCGGATGGCGTTTCCAGGCCAAGCCGCAGTACGCGCCATTTATTGCCCGGCTCACGCCTGAACGGCCGCAGCGCTATTCGCGTGCGGTGATGGAAACCTTGGCGATCATCGCTTACAAACAGCCGGTCACGCGCGGCGATATCGAGGAAATTCGCGGTGTGGCAGTCAACCAGAATGTGATGCGCACACTGCAGGAACGCGGCTGGATCGACATCGTCGGCCAGCGCGAAGTGCCAGGACGGCCTTCGCTTTACGCGACTACGAAAACGTTCCTGGACGATCTCAACTTGAGATCGTTGCAGGAGCTGCCACCGTTGCAAACGCTGGCACAACAGGAGATCAAGCTGGAAATATGAGTACTCGCAGAACAGGCCCCATGCGCCGCCCGGTGCAGGAGCAACAAGAGGAAGCGCCGGTAGTACGCGCGCGCAAGAAACCCGCAGCTGCCGCACCGCAACGTTTGCAAAAGGTGCTGGCGGTGTCCGGTCTCGGTTCGCGCCGCGACATGGAAGAGCTGATTGCCAGCGGCCGCGTCACCGTTAACGGCGAGCCGGCCCAACTCGGGCAAACAGTGGGGGCGGATGACGTCGTGCGTATCGACAAGCGCGTGGTCAAGTTGCAGACCGAGCCGCAAATGCCGCGCGTGCTGCTCTACCACAAGCTGGAAGGCGAGATCGTCAGCCAGGACGACCCGGAAAAGCGTGCCAGCGTGTTCGAGAAGCTGCCGCATATTCGCGGTGCCAAGTGGGTGTCGATCGGTCGCTTGGACATCAATACTTGCGGCCTGATGATCTTTACCACTTCTGGCGAACTCGCCAACCACTTCATGCATCCTCGTTATGAAGTCGAGCGAGAATACGCCGTGCGGGTGATGGGCGAGCTGACCGACGAGCAACTGGAACAGATGACCGAAGGCGTGGAACTGGATGACGGTATCGCCAGCTTCGACGCGATTCAGGATCGGGGCGGCGAAGGCTCCAACCACTGGTATCAGGTTATCCTGCGCGAAGGCCGCAAGCGCGAAGTGCGCCGCCTGTTCGAAGCCCAGGGCTTGATGGTGAGCCGCCTGATGCGCGTGCGCTTCGGCCCGGTAACGCTGCCGCCACGCCTCAAACGCGGCCAGTTGCTGACCTTGCAGGACAAGGAAGTGCGTGCGCTGTTGGAATGGGCCGGTTTGCCTGTGCCGCGCAGCAGCCAGCAGCAGCGCCCGATGACGGCACGCGAGAAGGAGCAGGTTGGCAAACCGTTTACGCCGCGCGCTTCCCGCATTGCCATGGCCGCTGCCGCCCAGGAACCCAAGGAACGCAAGGTCAGGAAAGCCGGCTGGGCCAAAGCCAAGCCCAAGGCTTCCTTTAATCCCGCAACCAAGCAGCAGCGGCGTAGCGATCGCAACCGCGGGAGAGGTTAAAAACAACATCCAGCTCGGGTCAGGACGATGATTGCCGGGCTGTTACCAGAGGGGAATGTCATGAGCCAGTCCGGGCAGCAGCCAGCGATCGCGAGCTTCCGCCAAGTTCTGTTGTGGCCGGTGCAATTAATCCCCCAGGGCAACGACCTGCAAATTCATCCTTATTGGGATTATCTCGCCGCAACGCCGGATACGCCCTGGAATCTGGTGCAGGACGAATTCAACGCCACTTCGGGCCGGTTCAGCGAGCGGCGGTACCGTGAGTTCGTCACCTTCTTGCCTTTCGCCCAGCGTTTTCTTTACGGCGAAGGCATCCGCGGCCAGGACGATAGCAGTTACGGACAATCGCCTATCCGTGTTTTTACCCGCAGCGATGTGGCCCAAGCGCGCATCAAGTTCGGCGGCGATTTAGAACCACACCTGTTTACCGTCGACCATACCGATCTCTATTTCTTCTACGACATCGATATCGCCATTCTCGTGGTCGAGATCATCGGCGATAAGCTGCCGCTGGACCGGGCGATGGAAACGCTGTTCCGCTTCGGCCGTGCGTATCCCAGCCATTGGGAACAGAACGGCCAGGGCGGCCATTGTGCAGAGAAAGTCGAATGGCTGGATAAGCAAGGCAATGTCCTGGCCGCATCCGATTACGAACAGAAAGAACGCTATCTCAAGTTCGTGCGCGAGCAACGGGTACCGAGAGTAGCGTCTCACTGGGAATATTTGCTCAAGCCGCTGGTGCAGCATTATTCCGACGAGGAAGGGCTGATTCGCTACCGCGAGATCGAATACCAGCGCATGCCGCTTATGAGCTACATGGCGTTCGACGATGTGTCATGCCTGACTCGCGGCGACTTGATCCGCCTGGGTCTGGTGACACGCCCCGGCGATTCGCAAAGCCTGCCGTATTCCGAAGGGTTCCTGCAGGATTTCGAGGCCAGGTATTGCTACGATCGTTATTGGGAGCCGGGGCACGAGCATTGGGGCAATACCCGGATCATTTGCAACGGCCAAAGTTTTACCGTGCTCGGCAGTGCGGGCGAAGCATTTTTTACGGATAAGGAAACCGGCATCATCAGCCAGTTCCGCCACCAGTATTTCTTGTTGTTCCTCATTGCGCATTTCCAGAAAGCCGCGTTGCTGATGCTCTCGGACCGGCTTGTTTCCGCCATCAGCCGGCTCGATATCGACGACCCGGAATCGATACGCGATTTCCGCAAGAACGTGCGCCATACGCTGGAGATTTTCCTGCGGTTTACCCACCGCTACTGGTTCCAATCGGTTTCCGACCAAGCGCAATCGCGCGACTTGTTCGCCATGATGATCCGGCACTTGGATACGCAGGAGTTGTTCGAGCGCACTCGCCGCCGCATCCTGGATATGACGGAATATCTCGATAGCGATCAGCTCAAGCGCCATGCGGAAATCGTGATCCGGCTGACCGTGGTAACGACTTTCGGGTTGATCGGTACGGTTGCAACAGGTGTGCTCGGGATGAATCTGTTCGCCGATGCCGACAGCACACCCATGATGAAGCTGGCTTATTTCATGGCGGTGTTCGTACCGGTGACGGTGCTGACCCTTTACACCATCGTGAAATCCAAACGCCTGTCGGTATTCCTGGACGCGCTATCCGATGAGCGTTTGAGCAGCAAGCAAAAATTCATGACCCTGTTTGACGTTTGGGCCCGCAAGAAGGAACTCAATGAATAAGGTGGGTGGATAACCTACCTACGCCAGTTCGGCCTGGGACGGTACAGCAATGCCTAGATTGGCGCAGAGGTAATCTGCAGCGGCTTCCGGCGGCAACGGCTTACTAAGCAAGAAGCCTTGGGCCTGGGCGCAGAAGTTGTCGCGCAAGAACTCCAATTGTTCCTGCGTTTCCACACCTTCTGCGATGAGGTTGATTTGCAGGCTCTTGCCCAAGGCGATAATGGCTTGGGTAATCGCCATATCGTCGGCGTCGGTCGGGATGTCCTGGATAAAGCTGCGGTCGATCTTGAGGCTGGTGATCGGGAAACGCTTCAGATAACTCATGGACGAATAGCCGGTGCCGAAATCGTCGATGGAAATGCGGATGCCCGTGCTCCGCAAATGTTCGGTCTTGCGGATGGTTTCTTCCATGTTGTCCATCAGCATGCTCTCGGTAAGCTCAATATCAAGCAAATGCGGCGGCATGCCGGTTTGTTCGATGATGTGAAGCACGCGCTCGACGATATCCGCCTGGCGCAGCTGTCTTGCAGATAGGTTGACGCTCATGGTCAATTCCGGCGCCAGGGTTTGCCATTCTCGCGCTTGGAGACAAGCGGTGCGCAGTACCCATTCGCCGATGGTAATGATGAGGCCGCTCTCTTCCGCGACAGGGATGAATTCCGACGGCGGGATCATGCCCATTTCCGGATGTTGCCAGCGCAACAGCGCTTCGAACCCGACAATACGATTGCTGACGATATCGATCTGCGGTTGGTAATGCAGAACCAGCTCATCCTGGTCGATAGCGCGGCGCAAGCTGTTTTCCAGCGTGAAGCGCTTGATCGCCTTGCCTTCCATTTCAGGTAGATACAACCGGTAGCAGTTCTTGCCATGCTCCTTGGCGCGATACATGGCCGTATCGGCATTGCGGAGCAAGTTGGGAATATCCGAGGCATGGTCTGGGCACATGCCGATGCCGATACTGGCGCTGATGAAGATATCCTTGCCTTCGACATGGATGGGCTTGGCCAACGTCTTAATGATCTTGTCGGCCACCCGTTCCGCTTGGTCGGAATTCTGGATGTTTTCCAGGATCACGGCGAATTCATCGCCGCCGATGCGGCATACGATATCGCCGGTACGCAACGCATGGTTGAAGCGGTGGGCCACTTCCTTCAGCAATTCGTCGCCGATATGGTGGCCCAGCGTGTCGTTGACGATCTTGAAATCGTCCAGGTCGATGAACATCAATCCGCAGACTTCGCCGAAACGCTGCACGCTGCTGATCACCAGTTCCAGGCGTTCCTTGAAGTAGTGGCGATTGGGTAGGTGAGTGACGTTGTCGTAGTAAGCCAGTTGATTGAGCCGCTGCTCGGCCTGCTTGCGCTGGTTAAGCTCGGTGCCCAATTCGTTATCGCGTCGCTGGATCTGCTCCAGCATGGCGTTGAACCCGCGGGCCAGTTCGCCGATTTCGTCGTTGCTCTCGATATCCGCTCGTAGCGAATAGTCCTGCCAGAGGGAAACGTGTCGGGTGAGGCGGGCCAAGTTGGTCAGCGGTTCGGAAATGGTCCGGTTGAGCTTGCCCAGTACTAGCAGCGAAAACCCGAGCGCGCCCAGCGCCGCCAGGATAAACACCATGGTGTAGAGCTTCATGCTCTCGTGGAAACGAGACAGTCCGGCTTCGATAAAGAGCTTGCCGATCGGCTTGCCGTTGAGCTTGATGTCGCGATAGAGCGTGAGCGTATTCAGGCCGAAATGAGCGCCGCTGCCTTCCGGGTCGTAATGAAGCTCGGTGTCCATCGAGCGGCGGTATTGGGCGAATACCTTGCCGTTCGGCAGCAACAATGCGGCCTGGGTGACGCCGGGCGCCACCTCCAGCGTAGCGAGCACTTCTTTGGCAGACTTGGCATCGACGAAAGCCAGCGCTGCTACGCTGTTTTCCTGGATGATGCTCGCCTCGACCTCGACCTTTTGCTTGAGCTCCTGCCGAACTGAGAAATACTCATAGTTGAGCATGACCGCCAGCACCACGAACAAGGCTGAAGAAATGGCAAAGAGCTGGAACGACGCGAGCTTGGTCTTGATCTGGGTGCGACTGAAGAAGCGAGCGAGCATGGTTAGTACACCCGGTAAGCCAGCCGCAGCATCTTGGAGCTGAGGTTGAGACGAGCGCGGTGGGCGGGTTCCACATCGACCGAGAAAGCGAGCTTGTTGTTCTCGACCGTCATATTGATCATGGCCCCGGCCCTTTCAGATTCTCCGTCGGCGCTGACCGTCAGGATAGGAAGGTCGGCGACGTTTTGCAGCAGTCTCCTGACATTGACGACGCCGGAGTCGCTCCAGTATAGCAGTTGGCATTGTCGGGCCTGGGCGGTTTCGGTAATGCGCAGCACGGAGAGCCGGGCGTTCTGGATCGGCTTGCCTTCCAGCGACGATAGCGCGTTGCCGATAGGGTCGTTGCTGAAAACGCACAGGTTGAAATTGCCGGCGATGGGCTCGGGCCATTCGGTGAACGAGGCGAAGTTATACAGGAAAGCCGCCTTCATCTCGTATTCCGGCACCGGGTCCGCCAGTACGGCGGGTGAGGCTAGGGTCAACGCAATCAGTGTGAGCCGGGGCAAGGTCATTTAAGATCGTACGTCAGCTGCAACCACACGTTGCGACCGTCCATGGGCAGGCTGTCTTGCGTTAGTCCATCCGGGGCCACGGCGGCGTAATTGCGATCGAACACATTGCGAAGGCTGAGCGAAGCACCCAGCCCGTAAACTGGCCGTTCGGTGGTGAAGGTCAGGTTGGCAAGCGTGTAGCTGCCCAGTTCGTTATTACCCTTGGTGCGGCGGGAACCCGTGTATTGCAATTCCAGGCCGCTCCGCAGCCAATGCTGCATGAACGGGAAGGTGAGGTTGAATTTGCCGAGGTTGCGGGGGGAATTGACCATCCACTGATTGTTTTGGTCGATGGAATCCTGATGTGAATAGCTGGCCCGCAAGCGCACGCCGTTATCCCATTTTCGCTCCAGTTCCATCTCGATGCCGGTGGTATGGCTGCTGCCGACGTTGATGAAATGGTTGGTGTTGGCGTCGATATCGACGTCGGTGATGAGGTCGTGGGTGCGGTAATGGTAGAGCGAACTGATGAGTCGGGTTTGCGGCGTGAAATCGTGTTGGAGTATCAGCTCGGTCGTGGTGACGTATTCGGATTGCAGACGATTGTTAGGAAGCTGCTCGCCGTCGGTGTAGTACTTCTCGTAGGTGGCCGGCATGCGGAACGCCGTGCTATACGCGACCTTGAGCATGGTTTGCGGCTGTAGGGCATACATCACCGCAATGCGCGGGTTGACCTCGCTGCCCAAGTCGCTGGCATAGTCGTAGCGCGCGCCCAGGTTGAGCCGCCATTGATCGGTGAGCGAGATTTCATCCTGTAGGTAGGCGCTGATGGTCTGGCGCGAATGGCTCGAAGTGGCCACCGGGTCGTGCAGATCCATCTGGAAGTCGTCGCGGTATTCGGCACCGAATACCAGCGTATGGTCCTCGAAAGCCGTGCTCACGAACTTCTGGTCGATGCCCCACCATTGCCCCAGGTTGTGTTCGCGCCACATACCGCCCACGAGATACATGCCCGCGCCGCGGTCGAGATAGTTGCCGTAATAGGCGTGGGTCGATGACTTGAGCTTGGCACCGAGGTCCAGATCGTACTTGGCGCTCACGAAACCGTTGTTGTCCCAATACTGGTTGTAGGCATTGAATTCGACGCCGTAGGATGCGGTGGGAATGCCTTTCCTGCGATCGACGTAGGCGGCTTCCAGCGTCAGGTTTTCGTATTGCAGCTTGCCGAAGACGCGCTTGCTTTCCTCGTAGTCCAGATGGCGGGCCACGGCATGATTGCTGGCGACATTGGGGTTCTCGTTGGCCGGGTCGAGAAATTCGGGGAAAAACAGGTTTTGTCCGTCGCTATCCAGCCAGGAGAATGAGAGCAGCACGTCGGCGCCGTTTTGCAGCCGGTTGCCGTAAGTGGCGCGGCCTTTCTTGCCGCCGTAGCTCATGCCCTCGGCGGAGAACTGCGTGCCGCCGAAATCGCGGCCTTTCTTGGTGATGATGTTGATGATGCCGAAGTAGGCGTTATTGCCGTAAGCCACGGAGCCGGTGCCGGGAACGTATTCCACGCGGTCGATCAATTCGACGTCGATCAGCCCGGAGTTATCGATATAGCTCTGGTTATAGATGTTGTCGTTGGTGGCATAGCCGTCGATCATCAACAGGATACGCCCGGCAAAGTCGCCGGGACGGCCGAATCCGCGGCCGCCTAGATATTGGAAAGCGCGGTCGTAGGTGGTGTACAGCCCGCGTATGCTGTTGAGAATATCGGCCAGGGAATGGTAGCCGTAGGCGCGGATGTCGTCTGCGGTCACGACGGTGACCGCGGAGGGCTCATCCGTGACTTGCCGTGCGATCTTGGCGGCGGTCGTGACTTCCATGCCAAGCAGTTGCTCGAAGGGCAGCACCGTGAGGTCGCTGGTTTTCCCTGCGTCGGCCCGGGCATAAGCTGCACTGAGCAGCACCCCTGCGACGATGGCATGAATTAATCGTTGTTTATTCAATCCCCTGACCCTGATTCTGACATTTTTGAAGTTTCGGATGGCGGTGTCAGATTAACCGGATTATTGCAGAGGTTAAGCGGTTTTCAAATACCGCCGACGATGTCTTCGCGCCGTAACATGAATACGAACTCGTCGCCCGCGCTGACATCCAGCCAAGTAAAGGGCAACCCGGGGAATTCCGCTTCGAGCGCATCGCGGTTATGGCCGATCTCGACGATCAACAGGCCGCCGGGGATGAGGTGGGCCGGCGCCGCTTCCAGCAAATCGCGGACGTGGTCCAACCCATCGTCGCCAGAGGCCAGCGCCAGTTGCGGCTCGCGACGGTATTCGGGTGGCAGGGCGTCCATGGAGGGGGCGTTCACATAGGGTGGATTGGAGATGATGATGTCATAGCGCTTGTCACCCAGCGCAGACAGCATGTCCGACTTGACGGCATGCACGCGGTCTTCCAACCCGTAGTCGGTGATGTTGCGGCGCGCCACGGCAAGGGCATCGTCCGAGATGTCGATGGCGTCCACGTCTGCATTGGGGAAGGCATGCGCCAGCAGGATGGCGAGGCACCCGCTACCGGTACAAATATCGGCCACATGCACGATTTCTTCCGGATTCTCGATCCAGGGTTCCAGGTCTTCGCGCAGTAGTTCGGCAATGAAGGAGCGCGGCACGATGACGCGTTCGTCGACATAAAACTTGTATTCGCCCAGCCATGCTTCGCGAACCAGATAGGCTGTTGGAATCCGTTCATCCACGCGGCGTTCGATCAGGTGCAGCAGATGCTTGCGTTCGGTTTCGGTGATCACTGCGTCCAGGAAGGTTTCCATGGCGTCGTGCGGTAAATGCAGCGCTGCCATGATGAGCCAGGCCGCTTCATCGAAGCTGTTTTGCGTGCCATGTCCGAAAAACAGGCCGGCCTCCTCGAAGCGGCTGACAGCAAAGCGCAGCCAGTCGCGGATGGTGAAGAGTTCGGTATGGGAATGCGTTGTCATGTTTCTTTTTTCCGCAAAAAGGAACCTGCGAGGCGGGGCTCGCTGGTCTCTCGAGTGTGATAAAAATTATTTAAGCAGTTTTTCCAGCGTCAGCCGATACGTGTCCTTGAGCGGATCGATATCTGCCACGCCCACGCATTCGTTGAGTTTGTGGATGGTGGCATTGAGCGGCCCGAACTCGATCACTTGAGGACAGATATCGGCGATAAAGCGACCGTCTGAAGTGCCGCCACTGGTGGAAAGCTCCGGCGTGACACCATAGGCTTCTTCAATGGCGGCGGAAATGGCCGCAACCAGGCTGCCCTTGGGCGTGAGGTAGGGTTTGCCCGACAACTCCCACTCGAGATCGTATTCCAGCCCGTGCTTGTCCAGGATGGCATGCACGCGATCTTTCAGGCTTTGCTCGGTGCTCGCGGTGGAGAATCGGAAGTTGAACAGGATTTCGACATGGCCCGGCACAACGTTGGTTGCCCCCGTGCCGCTATTGAAATTGGAAATCTGCCACGAGGTCGGCGGGAAATATTCGTTGCCCTTGTCCCACTCCGTCGTGGCGAGTTCGGCCACGGCAGGCGCTACCATGTGGATGGGATTCTTGACCAGGTGAGGGTAGGCGATATGGCCCTGGATGCCTTTGACGATAAGCGTGCCGGAGAGCGAACCGCGGCGGCCGTTCTTGATCATGTCGCCGACCTTCTTGTTGGACGTCGGCTCGCCCACGATGCAGTAATCCAGCAGTTCGCCGCGTGCCTGCAAGGCTTCCACCACTTTCACTGTGCCGTCCACGGCCACGCCTTCTTCATCGGAAGTGATCAGGAGTGCAATAGAGCCAGGATGGTCGGGGTTGTTGGCAAGAAACTCTTCGAGCGCCACGATAAAGGCGGCGATAGAGGTCTTCATGTCTGCTGATCCGCGACCGTACAGCATGCCGTCGCGGATGGTGGGTTCAAACGGCGGGCTCACCCATTGGTCGATAGGGCCGCTCGGCACCACATCGGTATGGCCGGCAAATACGATGACGGGGCTGGCCGTGCCGCGGCGAGCCCAAAAGTTATCGACGTTGCTGAAACGCATTTTTTCGATGCGAAAGCCTAGTTTTTCGAGGCGTTCGATAAGGATTTCCTGGCAGCCGGCATCGTCCGGCGTCAGCGAACGGCGCGCAATCAGGGCGCGGGCAAGATCAAGGGTGGCGGTCATGATGGTCTGGAATGATGCAAAAACGAAAGCATAGCATTCCACGGCTGTTCCAGTCAGCCGTGGCAGTGCTCGCCCTAGCCGCGGCTCATGACGGCTGTACTCGTGTCCTGGGCGACATCGCGCCATAGCGCCAGGCATGAATCGATGGCGTCCGTGGCAGTCTGGAAAAACACCGCAGGCGCGATATCTACCGCATCCGTCTTGATGAACCGGCTTTCGAGCGTCAGCAGGAATTCGTCTACCTTCTTGGAAACCGCTTCATTCTCGATGGAAGCATTATGCACGCCCTCGAAACATTCGCGAATGCGCTGTTCGAGAAAGCTCAAGCGGATGCGGCCGACGGCGCCGCACTGGCCTTGCGCGGCATAGCCGGACCCCAATGCGCGCGCCTGGCCGATGCTTTCGAGCAGGAGCGGCAGTTTCAACAGCAGCGCATTGGAGAGTCGCGCCAAGGTGCTGCCTTCTCCATCCAGCAAACCGAGATGCTCGCCCATGTCGCCCATGAGGTGGATGATTCCGCGTACCAGCGAGGTATGTTGTTTAAAACTCGTTTCCGGGACTTGGCCTTCGGAGGTTGCCAGCATTTCGTTCCACTGATCGACGATCACGGCAAAGCTGCGGCGATCCGGGTGCAGTTCGGGCGTGCTTTCCAGTACCGGCGGGATGCGGTTGAGGATGTTCTGGATTTCCTGGCGTTTGCCCATGAGCTTGGGGCGGAATGAGGCGTCGCCGTTGAGAAAGGCAATTGACATGCCGCGATGCTGCTGTACGGCAGCCATGAGGTCGAGGCCCGCGCGCAGTACGGCAAGGCCATGTTCCTGCCGCTGCTGCTTGCGCTTGCGGCGGCCGTGTTCGGCCAGGTTAAGCATGATGCCGATGACGATGAATACGGCGAGACAAAGCAAAGTGGTCGTCATGAAAAAGCTCCGCGGCGATTAGATTTTGAAACGTTGCACGGACAAGCGCAGGTCCGAAGCCAGCGTTTCCAGGTATTGCGATACGCTGGCGGCTTCATGGCTGGCTGCGGTGTTTTCCTGCGCCATGCTGGCGATATCCGCCATGCTTTGCACGGCTTCGCGGCTGTTGCGCGTTTGTTCCTGGGTCGCATCGGCAATGGCGCGCACACGATCCATGGTGCTGTGGGCGCCTTCACGAATGCTTTGCAACGCTTCTGCTGCCTCCAGGGCCATGCGAACACCGGATTCGGCCTGTTGGCGGCCTTCTTCCATGCCGGCGACGGCCGCTGATATTTCCTCGAGGATGCCGAGGATCATGCCGCCGATTTCGCCTGTGGCATTGGAGGTGCGCTCGGCAAGCTTGCGAACTTCATCAGCCACCACGGCGAACCCTCGTCCCGCTTCCCCGGCACGTGCGGCCTCGATGGCGGCGTTAAGCGCCAGTAGGTTGGTCTGGTCTGCAATGCCTCGAATGACATCGACGATGCCGCGAATTTCATCTGAGCGTTGCCCCATGGAGGACACCAGTTCGGTGAGGCTGATCATCGAGCCTTGGATGCGCTGCATTTCATCACCGGCAGCTTTGACGATGGCCGTGCCGTTTTCGGACAATTGACCGGCTTTTTCCGCGATGGCTTGCGACCGCTCAGCGGCTTCGGCTACTTGCGAAGCGCTGGCCTGCATGTGCTGCATGGACAGCGTCGATTTTTCCGAGAGCGCATTCTGGGCATTGGCCCCGGATACGACGCGCGAAGCCGCAGCGGCTAATTCGGACGACGCGCTGGCCACTTCTTCTGCAGCCGCATGGACATCCTTGATCAAACGTCCAGTTTCTCGTGCCATCTCGTTGAGGCGAACCGAAACCAGGCCGAATTCGTCGGGTGTGTCCAAATTGCTCCGTGCAGCCAAATCGCCTTCGGCCATCGCCTTGACGGCAGTCAGGATGTTCTCGATGGCTTGGCGAATGGAAAGGTAGAGGGCCAGGAAGGCGATGAGCCCGAGTGCCAGCATAAACGCGGCGATAACGAGCAGCGGTTGAGAAAACTGCGGCAGCCAATCGCGCAGGTAGATGAGTGCGGCGGGGGCCAGCAGAAACAGTACGCTAAGACTGAATTTATTTTTCAGTCGCAACCGGTGCATCAGGCCAATGGCGGGCGAAAGCAACATGAGACGATCCCTCGAATAACGGACATGCAACCCCATGGGTTTGTGGCCCATGGAAGAATTTTTGCCGGAGAGACGTCGTTGTCGATGGCCGCCGTTGGCCAAGTTAACCGGAGATACTGTGTTTATTAGCAAGCCCCATGCCACGCACGCCGTGGTGCTTGGCTCGCGGGCATTGCGACTTTGGATTGTAGGAAATGCCTTAAAAGTGTGCGTGCCGCCCTACATGGACGCACTTCTTTTGTGCCATTAAAAAAGCGCGGCGTAATCGCTCTCGCTAAAGCCCAATGCCAGCACCTTTCCATCCTTCTCCAAAACAGGGCGCTTGATGATGTTGGGTTTTTCCAGCATGAGCGCGGTGGCGGATGTGTCGTCCTGGATGTTTGCCTTAATATCGTCCGGCAACTTGCCCCAGGTCGGGCCGGTTTTCTTCAACAGCTTTTGCCAGCCAACTTGCTTCATCCATCCGGAGATCAGCGCTTCCGTTACGCCGTGCTTCTTGAAATCGTGGAATTCGTAGGGAATGTTGCGGCTGTCGAGATAGTGGCGTGCCTTCTTGACCGTGTCGCAGTTGGGAATGCCGTAGAGTTTCATGAAAGTCTGCTAGCTAAAAATTCTTATTTTATCAGTCAGGCGGTTGGTCGAAATCGAAAGCGCCGCTCAATCCGTCTGCATTTTCATCGCGGGTGCCCAGCGGCTGTAGCCCGAAGCGGGTTTCGATGAGCTTGAGGATGGAGGTCGTGTCGTATTCGGTATGGTCCACGTGGCTGCGTTTTGCCCACGGTGAGATCACCAACGTCGGTACGCGTGTCCCCGGCCCCCAACGGTCTTTAGCGGGCGGAGCGACGTGATCCCAGAAGCCGCCGTTTTCGTCATAAGTCACGATGACGACGGCGTTGTGCCAGAGTGGGCTTTTCTCGATGCGGCCCAGCAACTCGGCGATATGTTGTTCTCCCGCCATCAAGTCGGCGTATCCAGGATGCTCGTTCAACTCGCCGATAGGCTTGTAGAACGCCACTGCGGGCAGATGTCCGCTATCGATGCCGGACAAAAACTCCGCTTCGTCCTTGAGATGTTCTGCCCGGCCCGGTGTGCCTTCTGCGTAACGGCTGAAATAACCGAACGGTTGGTGATGAAACTGAAAGTCCGGCCCCGGATGGCCGTCGATTGCGGCTTGCCATCCGCCTGAATACCAAGCCCAGGCGATGCCATTTTCAGAAAGGCGGTCGCCGATGGTATCCATGGGCTGCAACGGTAGTCTTGCGGCTGGGGATGTGCCGAGCTTGAACGGGATGGTCGCGGGTTGCAGCGTGTTGACGGCATAGCCATCCGGGGTGACGGCGCCATCCTTGATCAGTCGTCCGTCTTTGTCGAGCACGGCCCGCATCGCTTCAGTAGCGTTATCGAATCGAGGTGTGCAGGCGCAAACCAGCCAGAAGTGGTTGAGAAAAGAGCCGCCGAATGCACCCTGGAAAAAATGATCTGCCAATGTGTAGCGCTGGGCATATTTCCGTAATGGAAGTGTCGATCCGTCGTAGTACCCCATGGCTAATCCACCGGCATCCGAAATCGCTGCAAACCGGTCGTTCAAGCCGCCGTGGATCTGCGCCTGGTTTTGATAAAAGCGGTGAACCAGATCGCCTGTTTTCTGCTCGGGCGGGACGTAGCGGTCGATGGGAAAAGGGCGATTGGGTAGATCGGATGGAAAACGCGAATCAAGTACGGCAGGCTTGTGTTCGGTATTCATCACCGGCGGCAAGCTGACATAAGGCTGGCCGTTCGGGTCGGTTTGTGGAGTCGGATGTTCAGGTAAGCCATCGGCGTTAGGGAATCGACCGTATAGGTTGTCGAAACCGTGGTTTTCCAGATAGATGACGATGATGTGCTGGACTTGTTCCAAGCCTTTTTGTGTTGTTTCAGCGAGGCAAGAGAGCGGCGAAAGCAGGGAAAGCAGAAGTAAAAAGCGCATGGCGGTTCCCGAAGTTTTTATCGGGAAACTACCATGCGCTTGTGACAGCGGAGTTAAAACGTGCGCTTTATACGCCGCGCAGCAACTCGTTGATGCCGACCTTGCCCAAGGTCTTTGCGTCGACCTTCTTGACGATCACAGCGCAGTAGAGGCTGTAGCTGCCGTCCTTGGAAGGCAGGTTGCCGCTCACCACGACGGAGCCGGCAGGCACGCGGCCGAAATGGATTTCACCGGTTTCGCGGTCATAGATCTTGGTCGATTGACCGATATAGACGCCCATGGAGATCACGCAGTTGTCTTCCACGACCACGCCTTCCACTACTTCGGAGCGTGCGCCGATGAAGCAGTTGTCGCCGATGATGGTGGGACCTGCTTGCACGGGTTCGAGCACGCCGCCAATGCCGACGCCGCCGCTCAAGTGTACGTTCTTACCGATCTGGGCGCAGGAGCCGACGGTGGCCCAGGTGTCGACCATGGTGCCTTCATCGACGAAGGCGCCGATGTTGACGTAGGAGGGCATCAGGACGACGTTCTTGCCGATGAAGGAACCGCGGCGGGCAACGGCGTTGGGTACTACGCGGAAACCGCCTGCCTTGAAGTCGGCTTCGGTGTAGTCGGCAAACTTGCTGGGCACCTTATCGAAATACTTGGTGCAGCCGCCGTCCAGCAGGCTGTTGTCTTCCAGGCGGAAGGACAGCAGCACGGCCTTCTTGATCCATTGGTGGGTTTCCCACTGCTGACTGTCGCCGATGCGGGTGGCTACGCGCAGGCGGCCTGCGTTGAGTTCTTCCAGCACCGTGAACACGGCGTCCTTCACCTGTTTGTCGGCGTTGGCGGGGTTGATGTTGGCGCGGTTCTCGAACGCGGTTTCGATAATGGATTGCAATTCCTGCATGGTCGGCCCTAACGAACTTGAAAAAAACGCAATTTTACTTGAGTTCGCGTTTATTCGTCAGTCTTTGAATTTGCGGATGTTTTCCAGCTCGCGGCGAAAACTTTCCGCGTCGCCATAGTCCACGAAATAGCCATAGCGCGAATGCGCTGCAAGCACATGACGTGCATGCTTGATGGGGCACCAGTATTGCTCGGTGCGGCCGATGATTTCCTTGATGTACGAAATGAGCCCATTGCCGTAGGAGCAATAGAGGCAATTGAGCTTTTCCAACAAGTTGAGGTAGGCGAGATGCTGGTGGTCGAAAACCATGAAATCGCTGCGCTTGACTTTGGGAATGCGCAGGAGTGGGAAACAAACGGCGTGATAAAGGCTGACCAGAATATCCAGCACGACCAGTGCCGGAAATACGGCATAGATAAAGGGGGCGACGACAACATGCTGCCACTTGGGGAACAGCACATAGCGGAACAGGTTGATCTTGAAACGGCGGTGTTGCAGGCGGATTGCTTGTTCGAAGCGAACCTTGTGTCCGATGAGGCGGTAGTTGAGATGTTCGCGGGCTCGATCGAGTTCGGACTCTAGTTCGAGTTCGAGCGCTTTGATGCGGTCGACAAGGTCGTTGATGCGGTCGACAAGGTCGTTGATGCGTTTGTTCATGATCCCGCCTAGCGGTGCGATGGCCGGAGCGTAGCATGAGCGCTCCGGCTGTGCATCAGATGGCAGTATCGATCAGTGTTTCTGTTTGGACTGCTCGTACAGCGGCATGACGGTCGGAATCAGCCGTTGGATATCGGCCATGCGGGACGCATCGGAAGGGTGGGTGCTCAGCAGTTCTGGCGGTTTGCCGCCACCGACCTTGGACATCTTCTCCCACAACGAGAGGGCCGCATTGGGGTTGTAGCCGGCGCGTGCGGCGAGTTCAAGGCCGATCTCGTCGGCTTCGTGCTCGTCTCGACGACTGTGCGGCAGTGTCAGGGATACGGCGGCTACCTGGCTTCCCAGCGCCATCGTGGCGTTGGCGTTGTTGGAATCCTTGGTCGTGACGCCGACAATGGCTGCCAGGCCGACCAGGCCGATCTGCTGCGCATAAGCTTCGGACATCTGCTCGCGGCTGTGCTCGCGCAAGGCATGGGCGATTTCGTGGCCCATGACCGCGGCGAGTTCGTCGTCGCTGGGTTTCAGCTGGTCGATGAGGCCGGTGTACACCATGATCTTGCCGCCGGCCATGCAGTAGGCGTTAACCTCCTTGCTTTCCTGCACGTTGATTTCCCACTTCCAATTGGCAGCGTCGGGCCTGAACACAGCGGTTTGCGGAATCAGGCGCTCGGCAATAGCGCGGACGCGGCTGGTCTCTGTGGCGTTGGTATTCAAGGCCTTCTTGGATTCGGCCTGGCGCAAGGTCTGCACGTAGCTTTGTGCCGACATCGATTCGACCTGCTTTTCGGACAGCAACATATATTGTTTGCGTTGCACGCCGACAGCACCGGATTTGGTAGTCTGGACGGGTGTGCAGCCGCTTGCGAAGAATCCCGCGGCAAGCAGCACGGCTATGATTTTTTTATTCATCTTCATATACATTCGGCAATCAATGGCAAGGGAATCGGAGCGCAGTTGGGCGCTCCTGATTCATATTACTTGTTAGCGTGGTCTTTCATGTACTGGTGAATTTCCTCGCGGTCGACAGTGCCGTCCTTGTCGGCGTCGATGGCGTCGAAATTCTTGGAAACGTGCGGCAGCTTCTTCGCTTCTTCACGATCCAGCGTGCCGTCGTTGTCCTTGTCGGCTTTATTGAAGGCTTGCGTGCCTTTTTCGTGCATGCCGGTCTTGTGGCTGCATTTGCGCTTGCACGCAGCGATTTCTTCCTTGGACAGCTTGCCGTCGTGGTTGGTGTCCATTTCGTCGAAGTTCTGCTGGTGTACGGCTTCAGCTTCTTCCTTGTCGATGAAACCGTCGCCGTTCTTATCGGCCTTGGACAAATCCATGCGGTGATTGCGTGTGCAATGGTCCCCATCGGAACCGTCGTGGTTGGCCATGGCCAACGGCGAGAATGCCAGCATCGCGGATAGGGTGAAAATGCCAATTTTATTCATTGTTGCCTCCCTGTTTTGATGAAAAATTAGAGTGCGACTTGAGCGCCCAGTTCCACCACCCGGTTGGGCGGAAGTTTGAAATGGTTGGTCACGCTGTCTGCATTGCGGAACATCGTAATGAAGAGTTTTTCGCGCCAGAACGCCATTTCCGAATCGCGGCGGGCGATGACGGTTTCCTTGCCGATGAAGAATGATGTATCCATGACATCGAGTTGCAAGCCGTAATCGGCACACGCTTCGAGTTCATGCGGCAAATCGGGCTCGTCCTTGAAACCGTAGCTCACGGTTACACGATAAAAACCGTGACCGAGGTTCTGCACGGTCACGCGCTCCTTGCCTGGTACATGGGGAATATCTTCCACCTTGACCGTGACCAGCACGACCTGTTCGTGCAGCACCTTGTTGTGCTTGAGGTTATGCAGCATGGCATGCGGCACGCCATGAGGATTGGGCGTCATGAAGATGGCCGTGCCTTGAACGCGGGTCGGCGGGTGTGCGCTGATCGCCTCGATGAAGGGCTCCAAGTCCATGGCGTCGTCCTTGAGACGCTTGTAAAGCAGCTGGCGTCCGCTCTTCCAGGTGGTCATGACGGTGAAAATGATGACGCCCATGAGGATGGGAAACCACCCGCCGGCGGGAATTTTGAGCACGTTGGCGCCGAAAAATCCCAGATCGACCGACAGGAAAACCGACACCACGGCGATGGTACGCAACCGACTCCAGCCCCAGAGACCGTTGAAAATAATCGCTGAAAGAATGGATGTGATCACCATGTCGCCGGTCACCGCAATGCCGTAGGCCGCGGCCAGGCGGCTGGAGGATTCGAAACCGATGACCAGGGCCATGACGGCGATCATGAGCGTCCAATTGACGCGAGGCAGGTAGATTTGACCGACTTCACTTTCGGAAGTGTGCTGGACCAGCATGCGGGGCAAATAGCCCAATTGCAGCGCCTGGCGGGAGACTGAAAACGCGCCTGAAATCACTGCTTGCGATGCGATGACGGTGGCGGCGGTGGAGAGAAACACCAGCGGAATCAAGAGCCAATCCGGCGCCATCAGGTAGAACGGATTCTTGATGGATTCCGGGTTGTGCAGGATTTCGGCACCCTGGCCGAAGTAATTGAGCATCAATGCCGGCAGCACGAAGCCGAACCAGGCGATGCGAATGGGGCGTCGGCCGAAATGGCCCATGTCAGCGTACAGCGCTTCGCCGCCGGTGACCGCGAGGACTACGGCGCCCAGTGCTAAAAAGGCAAGATCGCCGTTACGCGTGAAAAAGTGGAAGGCATAGATGGGATTGACGGCAGCCAATACATCCGGGGCCTCGAGAATCTTGATGAGACCGAGCACGGCGAGGGTGGCGAACCATACCACCATGATGGGACCGAACAGTCCGCCGATCAGGGCGGTGCCGCGACGTTGGACCAGGAATAATCCCAGCAGGACGACTAATGTGGTGGGAACGACCAGGTGCGAAAATGCCGGGGTGGCGATTTCCATGCCTTCAACGGCCGAAAGCACCGAAATGGCCGGGGTGATCATGCCGTCGGCGTAAAACATGCAGGCCCCGAGAATCCCGACCAGCATGATGAAACGCTGCTTGGCGGCGTCATCTCCAGCTTGCCGCGAGGCCAGTGCGATCAAGGCCATGATGCCGCCTTCGCCCCTATTGTCCGCCCGCATCACGAAGCCCACGTACTTGACCGACACCACCATGATGAGCGACCACAACACAAGCGACAAAATGCCCAGCACATTGTCCGGTGTGATCGGCACGGGATGGTGCGTGCCGGCGAACACCTCCTTCATGGTGTAGAGCGGACTGGTGCCGATGTCTCCGTAAACGACGCCTAGTGCGGCGAGAGAAAGTGCTGCGAGGCGGCTGTTGCTTTCGGAGTGTGTCGACATAGGCAAAAATCTCTTAAGTCCGGCAGGTCAGCAGGGCTGGATAGCCAATAGACGATTTCTGTAACGGATTTCGCAAGCAGCGATGGCTGCGCAAGATGAGAAATGATTGAACGTGGTTCATCGGCGGACGTAAGTTTATCACCAGATTCATGCGCCAAGCATAAATTCGGTGATGCAGGTCCGAAAACGGATTGCCGGGGTTACTCTGCCATGGCGCGATTGGCGAGCAGCGCGAGTTGCAGGCGGTCGTTGACTTTGAGCTTTTGAAAGATGATGGAGAGGTGCGCCTTTACCGTGCGATCGGTAATGTTGAGTTCCCGGGCAATGATCTTATTGCTGTCGCCCTTGGCGACGAGATTGACGATTTCGCGCTCTCGCGGGGTCAGCCCAGCCATGCTGGCGTGATGATCGCTGCCGTTATGATTTTTTGCATTCTGTTCGGCCTGAGTGTTGCTCTCCCAGCGTTTCAGGCGTTGCAGAAGTTGAGGCAACGCTGCGCTGGAAATCCATACGCCGCCATCCTCAACTGTGGCGAGAATCTGCCGTATTTTGTCAGGGAGCAGGTTGGGGCCGCAGCTGCCGGCTGCACCGGCTGCCAGCGCCGAAAGCTCGTTTTCCGGCGAGAGCTGTTCCGTCAGCAGCAGTATCTTGATATCGGGATTGGTACGTTTGAGATGAGCGAGTCCTGCCGGGCCTTTGAAGTCTGCAACGTTGGTGTCGATGAGGGCAAGTCCCTTACCAGAAGTGGCGCCTCGCCAAGTCAACTCGGCAAAATTGGGGAGCAATTGTGCGTTTCCGTTTTCTTGCAGCGCCGACCAGAAATGATCGATCAGAGCTGGATTCTTGCTGACGAGGAAATTCATCAGGTTACTGCTCCATTTTTAGATAAGGGCGGCCAAACCATGCTGGCAGAAATGAACCGGTGGAACAGGCTCTTAAGCACATTATTAAAACAATGCTATCATGAATGATAATAAATTTTACAAGGTTGACAATATGCCTTATGTCAGCAGGGATGCAGGGGGCGCGGTAAGCGGGATCTTCCTTAAGCCTAGTCAAGCCGTGTCGGAATTTCTTCCCAACGACCATCCAGATATCCTCACCTTTTTCGGCGGTGTATTGCCCGAAAGCGTCAAATCAAGCCCGCTCAGCGAACTGACGCATTCCGACATCGCCTTCGTTCGCGTGATCGAGGACGTCGTCGACCTCCTGATCCACAAGAATCTCCTCACCTTTACCGAGTTACCAGAAAAAGCCCGCGAGAAAATCCTCAGCCGCCGCGATGCGCGTGGTCGTCTTGCCGGTTCCAACGATCTTGTGGTGCCCGACGAGGGGTTGCTGTAGCTCCCTTGAGGCGGGTGCTGTAAGCCTAGCCATGATTTATTAACGACGCGTTACAACATTTTAGGATCGCTCATGTCTGCCAACAATAACGAGGCCTCATGGAATATTCCTCGGGATGCATTGCTTCCCGACGATCCGCTGACTAATTGCCTGGTGCTGTTGACCCGGCTCCAGCATCGGCCATTTTCTCCCCAAACCCTGACAGCAGGCCTGCCGCTCGAGTCTTCCAGGCTTACACCGGAGCTTTTTCCCCGTGCTGCGGCGCGCGCTGGTCTCACGGCCAAGATTCTGAAGCGGCCAATAGAAAAAATTGCCGACATCACGCTGCCGGTCGTGCTGCTGCTTAAGGGTGGCGGCGCCACTATCTTGATGCGTAATGCTGCCAATGGGCGCGTGCGCTTGCTGAGCCCCGATGCCGGCGCCGGCGATATCGAGGTATCTTTGGAAGAAATCCAGGCGCAATACACCGGTTTCGCGATTTTCGTGAAACAGGCATTCCGCTTCGATAGCCGTTCCGACATCAGCTTTATCCCGCGTCCGACCAGTTGGTTCTGGGATACGGTCAAGATGGCGTGGCCTATTTATGCCGAAGTGCTGATGGCTTCGCTGCTGATCAACCTGTTTGCGCTCGCAGTGCCGCTGTTCACCATGAACGTGTACGACCGCGTCGTACCCAACCACACCTTCGAAACCTTGTGGGTGCTGGCGATCGGTGTCATGGCGGTCTACGTGTTCGATTTCGTCATGCGCGGCCTGCGCGGCTATTTCATCGATATTGCCGGTAAGAAGATCGATGTGATTCTCTCTGCCAATATCTTCGAGAAAATCCAGTCCATCCGTATGGAGGCGCGGCCTGCCTCAGTCGGCGCAATTGCCAGCAGCGTGCAGGAGTTCGAATCATTCCGCGACTTCATCACGTCGGCCACCATTACAACGCTGGTCGATTTGCCGTTCCTGCTGATTTTCCTGTTCATCATATGGTGGCTGGGCGGCTTGACCGTGATTCCGGTGCTTGTCGCGGTGCCGCTGATCCTGATCATTTCGTTCTTTGCCCAGCGAGCGCTCGGCAAGGTGATTGCTGAAACCTTCCGTACATCCTCGCAACGTCAGGCGACCTTGATCGAAACCCTGACCGGCCTTGAGACCATCAAATCCATCGGTGCCGAAGCGCCGATGCAGCGCCGTTGGGAGCAACTGATCGGGCATCTGGGCAAGTTGAGCCTCAAGGCGCGCATCCTGTCGTCTGTGACGGTCAATGCCGCCACCTTCATCCAGCAACTGGCGACGGTGGGTGTGGTCGTGGTTGGGGTTTACCTGATCGCCGACAAGGAAATGACGATGGGCGCGCTGGTCGCCTGTAGCCTCCTTACAGGTCGAGCATTGGCGCCGCTGTCGCAGGTGGCATCGCTGCTGACACGCTTCCACCACGCTAAAGCTGCGCTTGAAGGCATCAACCGTATGATGGCGCTGCCTGTGGAGCGTGAACCCGGCAAGAACTTCGTCAATCGCCAGACCTTCAAGGGCGAGATCGAATTCAAGAACGTCACATTCAATTATCCAGGCCAGCAAGTCTCTGCCTTGCAGAATGTGTCGTTCCATATCCAACCGGGTGAACGGGTTGGTGTGATCGGTCGTATCGGCTCCGGCAAGACGACGCTGGAAAAATTGATCCTCGGTCTGTATCAGCCGACTGAAGGCTCGGTTTGGATCGATGGCGTGGATATCCGTCAAATTGATCCGGCAGAGCTGCGCAAGAGCATCGGCTACGTCCCGGATGAACCCTTGCTGTTCTTCGGCTCGGTGAAAGACAACATCGTGTTGGGTGCGCCCTATGTCGATGACCTGGCGGTGTTGCGTGCGGCGGAAATTTCCTGCGCGGCCGAGTTCATCAACCGCCATCCGCAGGGCTTCGACATGCCGATCGGTGAGCGCGGTCAAGGCTTGTCCAGCGGTCAGAAACAGACGGTTGCCGTGGCGCGGGCATTGTTGCTCGATCCGCCCATCATGCTGCTGGACGATCCGAGTAACTCCTTGGATAACCGCAGCGAGGACAATCTCAAGAACAAGTTGATGCAACACACTGCAGGCAAGACCTTCATCCTCATTACCCACCGTGCTTCGATGCTGTCGCTCGTCAATCGCCTCATCGTGGTCGATAACGGACGCATCGTTGCTGACGGTCCGAAGGATCAGGTTCTGGAAGCCTTGGCAGGGGGGAAACTACATGTCGCAAAAAACTGATACCAACGTGGCTGAACCCGTCATGGAGCTGGTGCAGCCCGCGCCACAGCCGCCCAAGAAACCGGAAGTGGTCAATCCGGCCGATCTGGATTTGCTCTCCGACAGCAATGCGGCATTGTTCCAATCTACGCCGCACTTCGCTTCGATGATCACCAAGGGCGTCCTGGCCTTCATCCTGGTGTT
Organism: Novimethylophilus kurashikiensis; assembly: GCF_003112435.1. GTDB lineage: Bacteria > Pseudomonadota > Gammaproteobacteria > Burkholderiales > Methylophilaceae > Novimethylophilus > Novimethylophilus kurashikiensis. The sequence continues at coordinate 5,739 of NZ_BDOQ01000017.1, read as the reverse complement.
TTTCGTCTGGGCCTATTTTGCGCAGATCGATGAAATCACGGTGGGCGAAGGCAAGGTGATTCCTTCCAGTCAGGTGCAGGTGATCCAGAACCTGGAAGGCGGCATTGTGTCTGCGATTCCGGTCAAGGTCGGCGATCTGGTCCACAAAGGCGATATCGTGATGAGATTGGATCCGACACGCTTTTCGTCCTCCTTGGGCGAAACGCAGGCCAAGCACGATGCGCTAGTCGCCAAGGTGGCGCGACTGGAGGCCGAGTCTACCGGGCAAGCATTCCAGGCACCGGCCGACTTGCTCAAGACCAACCCTCAGTTGATCAGCGAAGAACGCATGCTAATGGTCAACCGCCAGCAGGAACTTGAAACTGCCCTCACTGTGCTGCGCCAGCAGGCCGATCAGCGCCAGCAAGAAGTCAGCGAGAAAAAGGCACGGGTCAAGCAACTGGAAGAAAGCTACAACCTGGTCAGCCAGGAACTCAAGATGAGTAAGCCCCTGGCTGCGCAGGGTGTGATGTCGGACGTGGAAATCCTTCGACTCGAACGCCAGCTGAGCGACGTCAAAGGCGAAATGGACGAGGCCCGTCTGGCCATTCCGCGACTGGAGCAAGCTATCGGCGAGGCAAAGTCCAAGATTTCAGCTTCCATTGCGAAATTCCGTTCCGATGCGGCAAACGATCTCAATACCGCCCGTGCCGAACTGGCAAGCACAAGCGCAACCAGCATTGCAGCGGTCGACCGCCTGACCCGTACTGAAGTGCGCGCTCCGGTCACCGGTTTTATCAAGCAGCTTAAAGTAACGACGGTAGGCGGCGTGATCCAGCCAGGCATGGAAGTCATGGAAATCGTGCCCTTGGAAGATACGTTGCTGATCGAAACCAAGATTCGTCCCTCCGACGTCGGCTTTATTCGTCCAGGACAGGAGGCAACGGTCAAGATCACAGCTTACGACTTTTCCATTTTCGGCGGCCTGGATGCCGAAGTGGAAAACATCACGGCAGACACCATTACCACCGAAAAAGGCGACAAGTCGGAGAGCTTCTACCTGGTGCGCGTACGGACGAAATCAACGACGTTCAGCGCCAGCAAGAAGAAACTACCGATTATGCCTGGCATGATGGCGACAGTGCATATTCGTACGGGTAAGAAAACTATCCTGCAATACCTGCTCAAGCCCATCATCAAGGCCAAGTCGGATGCGCTGAGAGAGCGCTAAGACTTAAGCGTTAATCGGCAAAGAAAAACGCCGCCCTTCGAAAGAAGAGGCGGCGTTTTGTTTTTGATGGTTTAGTTTGCGACGTTAAGAATTAGCCTGCACGCGTGATCACTGGGGAAGGCAGAGTGAACTTCTCGTCGTAAGGGTGGGATTGGTGCTGGTAAAGCTCCATCACGCGCTTCACGTAATTCTTGGTTTCTGGGTAAGGCGGCACACCCTTGTAGCGGTCCACGGCTTTTTCTCCGGCATTGTAAGCCGCTGCTACGAGCGCCACATTCCCGCGATAGTAGGAGAGTAGCCAACGCAAATAGCGAATGCCGCCCTTGATGTTCTGGGCCGCATCGAAAGCGTTCTTGATGTTGAAACGCTCCGCAGTTTCGGGAATGAGTTGCATCAGGCCCATTGCGGCCTTGGGTGATTGGGCCTTGGTTTCGAAGTTGGACTCGACGGCGATAATTGCAAGCACCAGTTTTGGATCGACGCTGTACCACATCGCCAAGGTGTCCACTAGATCGATAATCCAGCGCTTGTTGTCAGGAAGCGATGCCACATGACGCTCGATATTCGTCATTGCGAGATCGCGTTCGTAGACCACCTTGGGCGGACGTTCAGGCAGCGCTTCGCTGGTTACGCAAGCCGGTAATTCGGAGGACGTGAGGTTGATGGTTTCCAGCATGTTCTGAGCTTCGGCATGTCCCTGGTTAGCCGCCATCGAGAACATGGCTGCCGCCAGGGCTTTATTCGCCGGCACGCCCTTGCCGAAGGCGTAGAGCATGCCCAGCCGATACTGGGCTTCGATGCTACCCAGACGCGAGGCCTCGCAATAATTGACCGCTGCCTGCCAGACATTTTCCGGATCCTCGGCGCCCGCTTCGTAGCGCTCTGCCATATATAACAAGGCATGGATTTTCGGCGGTTCATCAGGGATGGGGGTGTCGGCGATGGCCAACCCTGTGGTGGCAGAGTTAATCGTCGCTACATAGCCGAGCGAAACCAAAAGAGAGCGCATATTCATAAGAATTATCTTACGCCCGAGCTTGGGGTTTGAAAATAGACGATTTGACTACCGCTTTTCCCCTATGAGCAGGTAAGGAAATGCTGACGTACCGAGGTACGATTGGCCCGGTTTTAAGCGTTATTTATAGTTCGCCAAAGCTGTTTTCATAGTGATGGTTAAGTCTTTTCTAAGGGGAAACTTAAAGTGGCGAACGAAACAACAACAAAAACAGTAGCTTCCGGCACGCATTTGAATGCTGCAGGAACGGTAAAGACCGTCATCGGGCTGGTGAAGGCCATTGATGTCAACGGTAACGAGCGTGTTCTTCAAACCGGCGACCATCACGGTCACCGGCACCAACGACGCCCCGGTGATCACCAGCTCCGCCAATGATGCCGTTGGTGCCGTGAAGGAAGACACCACGACCTCCGTGAGCGGTCAGCTGAGCGCCAGCGACGTGGACAACGGAGCCACCCAGACCTGGAGCATCAACGAAGCCGAAGGCGGTCCGTCTGCCGCAGGCCAGTACGGTTCTCTGACGGTTGACGCACAGACCGGCGCCTGGACCTACACGCTGAACAACGATGCCAAGAACGTCCAATCCCTGGCAGCTGGCGAAAGCCACGACGAAACGTTCACGGTACGTGTGACGGACGATCAGGGTGCGACGGCTGAACAGACCGTGACCATCACGGTCACCGGCACCAACGACGCCCCGGTGATCACCAGCTCCGCCAATGATGCCGTTGGTGCCGTGAAGGAAGACACCACGACCTCCGTGAGCGGTCAGCTGACCGCCAGCGACGTGGACAACGGAGCCACCCAGACCTGGAGCATCAATGAAGCCGAAGGCGGTCCGTCTGCCGCAGGCCAGTACGGCTCGCTGACGGTTGACGCACAGACCGGCGCCTGGACCTACACGCTGAACAACGATGCCAAGAATGTCCAATCCCTGGCGGCTGGCGAAAGCCACGACGAAACGTTCACGGTATGCGCAAAACAGCGATGGTTCCTACTCAATCCCGCTGAACGATAGCCATGTGTCGGTCGATGCCAAGACTGGGACTGTTTCTGTTAGCGATTTGTCTGTGACGGTATCGACAGACGTGCATTCCTTCAAGATCACTGCTACCGCGACAGCTCAGGATGGCACGGCTGCACCAGCCTCTAATTCTGATACGGTGCACGTGGTTTCCGGCACTGTTGGCGACGATGCATTGCAGGCTGGCACGGGTGACTCCATCCTGGTCGGTGGCGCTGGCAACGATACCTTGGTCGGTGGCGCTGGAAATGACATCTTAGTAGGCAGCAGCGGGGATGATCTACTCACCGGCGGCAAGGGTAGCAATGCTTTTGTCTGGAAATCCGGCGAAACCGGGTCGGATACCATCACCGACTTCAAGGTGGGTGACGGCGGTGATGTGCTGAATTTGTCCGATGTGCTGCACGGTGAGCATTCCAATGCTGCTTCGCTGGATAACTATCTCACGTTCAGTATCAATAAGAGTGGAGATACTGTTATCAGTATTCATGCCGATGGAGCAGGCTCAGCTGTGACGCAGACCATTACTCTCCAAGGGGTTGATCTGGTTACCGGACATGACAGTACCAGCATCATTAATAACTTGCTCGGCCACGGTAATCTCAAGGCTGACGCATAACGCTTATAACAACAACAAAAAGGGTAGCAACTTCTACAGGCGCCTTTGGCGCCTGTTTTTTTATCAGCGCTGTAGAAGTGTCCCTACAGGCGGCTCATGGGATAATGACGGGAGTAGGAAAACATCCAATTGAAGATAATCGTGTCCTAGTACCAAAGTACAATGGAGTCTCGAATTGCTGTGCTCTAGTATCCCATCATCATGTAGGGATAGCCTTACATTCGGTTAACTTGAACTGTAGGAATAGGGGAGAGCATCATGGCAACAGAAACCAAATCAGTCGCTTCCGGCACCCATCTCACCTCCATCGGCACCGTCAAGGCTGTAGTCGGCCTTGTCAAGGCTGTGGACCAAAACGGAAACGAGCGAGTACTCCAAGCTGGTGATACCGTCTTTGCCAATGAAACCATCGTTACTGCCGGCGATGGCACCGTCCTCATCGAATTCCAGGACGGCACTCACCTCGACCTCCCGCATTCTGCCCATATCGTCCTCGATGCTGACGTCTATGCTCCGAAGGAAAATGTCGAGCAAAAAGCCGAAGACGAAGCCGCACGAATCGAAAAAGCCATTGCAGAAGGCCGCGATCCTTCCATCGTTACCGATGCTGCCGCTGCCGGTGGTACTGGTGGGGATGAAGGCTCTTCCACGCCGTTAGTGATCGATTTCAACAACACGCAAGGCAATGTGAACAGCGGCTTCCCAACTGGGCCTGTTTCTCAGACATTTGCATCGGCAGCTGAAATTCTCCAACCTACCGTGCCGACTGCAGCGCCCACCGCGTCTGTAGGCGTTACCGTAGGCGTGAGCACAGGTGGTGGCGATGGCGGCGGCGTGATCATTCTGCCTCCCGGCACCGTTGTTCCTGTTGGTGGCCCGAGTGCTGCAAATATTATCGAGGGCTCCGATGGTGGTTCTCGTACTGTCACCTTCTTGATTACGCTGGATCAACCCGCCACCACGCCTGTTACGATCACTTACACCATCGTTCCTATCACGGCGACAAATCCTGGTGACTATTTTGACGGCGCAACAACCCGCACCATCACCATTCCTGCCGGCTCTCCCGGCTTCACTGTGACTGAAAACATCGTTCAGGATCAGTACATCGAAGCCAACGAAACCTTCAAGATCGTTCTCAGCAATCCGATCGGCGTGACCCTGGCGAACGATACTGCCACGGTCACGATTGTCGACGACGATAAGGCTGTCAACGATGTTGCTACCGTGCAAGAAGGTACATATTTGACCGAGTCTGGAGATGGCGTCGTCGCCGCTCCTAATACCGTTCAGGGTAATGTTCTGACCAACGATCCGGTAAGCCCTGACGAAACTTCCTTCGTCACCAATCCTGGAACCTACACCACTGCCTTGGGTGGCACTTTAGTGCTGAACGCAGACGGAAGCTACACTTACACTGCTCCTGCACACGTCGATAACTCCGGCCCCAATCCTGTGGTCGACACCTTCACCTACACCATGGGTACCAGCGGTGGCGGCGCATCTTCTGCTCAGCTGAATATCACGATTACGGATACTGGGCCTGTTGCTGTTAACGATGGACCTGTTGGTGTCAAGGAAGATGATGCGCAAGCTAATTCAGTTAGCGGCAATGTACTCACAAATGATTCGACTGGTGCGGATGTTCCCGTCACTGTTAATTGGGCAGCCAGTGAAACAAATATCTCCGACTACGGAACCTTGACCCTGAACAAAGATGGTACTTATAGCTTTGTATTAGACAACACCAAGCAAGCTACTCAAGCATTGGCCGAAGGTCAGCAGCTTACTTACCAGTTCACCTATACCGTTACTGATGCCGATGGCACGACGAGTAATCCGGCTGTATTGACCATCACGATCAACGGTAC
>NZ_BDOQ01000016.1 GCF_003112435.1 Novimethylophilus kurashikiensis | reverse complement strand
CGCATAATGTAACGCTATGTAATACCTTCTGGTTATAAGGATTGCCGCTATTTTGGTATGAGGCCTGCGCGTCTTGCGCGTAGAAAGGCCCATAGATCAGCGCCAGAATCAGAATAGCGACGAGACTGCTGTTCTGACGCAAAAGAAAACCCTTCCAGAACTCCTTACGTATGGGGTTCTTCTCTGTACTCGCTTCAAACTCCGCAATTAGTGACATCGGGTCACGCTCTAAAACTATCGCCAGCCTAGTAAGCGTATAGGTGTCCGGCTGTCTGCTTCCTGTCTTGTAGTCCGTCATTCTTTGCCGGGGTATCTCGAGCTTTTGGGCCAATGCGTAATCGCTGCTGACGCCTAGTTTCCGTTTCGCTTCATACAGCAATTCAAGAGTATTCATGTTTGTCATTCCTCGAAGAGGGGTCTATTCAGTATGCATACATCATAGTCCCAATTTGGTTCTTGACAACGCCCCATATTGGGACTAATGTTTGTTTGTCCCGATATGGGACATTTGACCCTATACATGGTTCAAGTATTGCAACCTACTCGGAGATAAACATGAGCGATCAGCAGGCAGTACCCGGCCAGATGGCCAAGATGAAACCCAATCAAGCCTATATCAAGGGTGAGATTGACGGTGTTCGAAAGTATGACTCAGATTGGTACACCCGCGTCAAAGTACCGCAAGAGCGTGGCGATTACCGCTTTGCATACATCGAAATCCGCTCCAAGCAGAAGATTGGCGCTATGGGCGAAGAATTTGCCGGACTCGTTGACGTGGCTGGAATGCGTAACGACTTTGAGTTGAAGAACGGCCCTAATGCAGGGGAAATCGTTCGTTCTGCAACCAACTGGCTCACCATCGCCGAGTAGGGCGAGGGGCAGGGGGCTTAACGGTCTTAAAACATCACCCTGCCTTTTTCTATGGCCTTCTGCGACTGGATCACCATTAGACAAAATCACGGCATTAATGCCGGATTACCTGTCATTAATGGCGGTTGCGTAGTCGTTCTCGAGAACGATAGGCCAATTGAAGCAACTGACGACACTGGCGATGACTTCATGTTCATAGAGCCGGATTCAGTCAAGTACACCCTCGAGCGCAAGCTCATTCAAAAGGGTAGCTATGATTCAAGCATTCAGATTCGTTGTGATGGTTCTGTCGTTGAACTCAGCGGCAATGTTGGTCGTTATGGCCGTCCTGATAATGTTTGGGGCTATACCGTTCTCGACTGCATCCACAGGGCTAATAGAATCATCCGCTCTTTTGGCCTTCCTGCTTTTCATGACGTGGGTGAGCCGGTCTATATCGAATCCAAGGACGTCTACGTACCAAATCCAAATACGGCCCTTATCAGTCGCGTCGACCTTACCCAAAACTATTTTTCAGGTTCGCCCTCGATGGCGGCGCGCCTCGTTCACTACTTCGGCGGGCACCATCAGGGCCGCTTTTCTCCCAAGATGTACACGTCCAACAAGGGCGACCTTACCGGCCTCACGTGGGGCGAGGGCAGCAAATATTACAGCCGCAAGCTCTACATCAAGGCGCAAAGCCTAGGCGAACACGTATCTCAAAGAACCATGGATTTCGTTACCAAGAACGGGATGGTACGAGACGAAATAAGTCTGAAATCCCGTTACCTAACTCAGCATAACTTACGAACTATTTACGACTGGCAAAGATGGCAGAGCGAGCATATAGAAGGCGAGAGCGACATGACGACAGTTATTTACGGAAAATTCAAAGACCTCATGGATACGGACAAAAACTCCGTCCATGTGGACCCCTTCAATGATCTTCCTGTGCGTCTGTGTGGTATCGCAAGCGCATGGCGTAACGGCAAGGATGTTTGGGGCGACCCCGATGTGTCCAGGGCGACCAAATACCGTTACCGCTCTCAGTTAATGAAGTACGGCATTGATATCGCTATTCCCTGCGATGTAACCCGACTCAGCACGCGCGTTCGCATGATTGATGTTCAGCAGGCTATCGCTCCACAGTGGTACTGGAATGAAACCGAATCCGCCGATGAATGGAAACGTAGGAGGGCGGCATGAAGAACTTGTTATGGTTCCTTGTGGGCTTCGCCTTGATCGCTGTCCTCGAGGTCGGCTGCGCCGCCTCACAAACGCACGAAGCATCTAAGCCATTAACGCACACCGTTAATGAATCCGATTGGTCGAAACACCATGAAGAATTTCTAGAGTGGTATTCCGAAAAATGAATATCCGCCTATTTCTCTTATTCTTGCTGATCGCTCCGATCGGAGCGATAGCAGACCAACCATCAGCAACAGATACCACCTCTGCACATCTGTATTTCCTTGAAAACATGGTGCTGGTTATCTGCGCTTTCTTCGCCCTTTGGATGGGCATATCCCACGGCTTTTCTGTGGGCAGGGGCAATAGCAACAAGGGCGAAGCGTTATGACTCTTGTTGACGTTGTGTCGGCGTTGATTGGCGCGTATCTCGCCGGTTTCTTTCCCGCGCTATTACTCGGACTTTTTGTCCGGCTTTTAACTCACTTTTAGGAGCTTCAAATGAACTTGATTCATAAGGTTGTAAACCGTGGTATTTCCTTGGCACATAACACCAAGGTGCAAGCTGCTGTTGCCGGTACATCAATGGCAATGGTTGGTCTGAATGCGATGGCTGCGCTGTCTGCTGACGTCGATACGGCCATTTCTGCATCGCAAACCGACTCTCTGGCCATGATCGCCAAGGGTTACGCTTACTACGGTGCAATTGGTGGCGCCTTGGTCGTTCTCGGCCTCTTCTGGCGCATCCTTCGCAAGCCAGCTCGTTAATGAAATTTCGTCAGGGGCTTGCGCCGCGCTTGCGCGGGGTAGGCCCCTGACGAATGCCCATCTATGAAAATCTTATTTATAGCTCTGGCCCTTCTGTCTTCCTCAGCTCTAGCTGATACTCTTGGACAGATTAACCTCCCGCAATTGCCCCAGTCCTCGACTGGTTGCCCAGCTGGTAGCATTTCGCTATTAGGGGGCAGTTGTACAACTCCAAAGATTAACGACACCATTCCCGATGTTAACGTCAGTGCGCCACGCCTAGACGGTAACGGTAACCCGATCAGCACCCCGACACCGGATGTTAGAAAGGTCATAGGCGGTTCTATCAGTGGTGCTTGTGTAAATGTCCCTGCTGGTTGGACTACAACCGGTTCGGGTACTAGCTGCCAACTTCAACCGCCTTCCTCCGGCGGTACTCCAACTCAAGACTACGCCTGTTCCCTCTGGAATCCTCCTAGTACAGTAGCGCACTTCAGTAGCGCACAGGCTTGTGCAACTTATGCATGGTCAAATACAGCTTGGGCGGGGGGCGCTATTACAGGAAGCGTTAGCGGTAGCAACGTTGTTTCCACCAATACCTCTTATGACGCAGCGAGTCATACTGTCGGCATCTATACAATTAGCTGCCCCTCTGGATATGCACTATCCGGAACAGCCCCAAACCAGACTTGTACGTTGTCTAATGCTGCACAAGTCGCAAGGCCTGCCGATGGCATTTGCACCATTGCTCGATCTGGTACCAGCTACACCGCTGACGCAGCAGACCCTGACTGTGCCGCGAACACTAAAACTACCGTTGCAAGCCCAAAAGTAACCAATCAAGATGCTGGCGGGAAACAGGAAGTCACAGCCAATTCTGACGGCTCAACGACCATTACTACCAATATTTATAACTACAACAACAACACTACAACAACAACAACGATTAATTATGATTCTTCAGGCAAGGTAACAGGCGTTAATGGCCAGACTACACAAGGCATAGGTACTGCAGGTGGCACTAGTGCGCCCACTTCATCATCTGGCGGGGCCACATCCTCCGATATAGCAGGGCTCGGTACTAAGATAGATGGTGTTAAAAACGGTCAGTGTGGAGGTTCTGGCGAACCTGCATGTAAAACTGACGAATCTGGTACGCCTTCCTCGTACTCTGACGGTGGTAAAACTGATGGTCTAAACGCTCAGTTTGACGACCTGAATAGCAAGATTACTTCCCAAACTAACGGTGTAGGTAACGGTTTGGAAATGCCTAACGCCTTTTCTACTGGTGGCTGTAGTAATCCTTCATTCAACAACCAGTCGATTGATGTTTGTGAAACTGCCTTTCTAGTACAGCCCTACACTAAATTCGGCGCGTATATCCTCACGCTCTATGGCATCTGGGGCTTGTGGTTTAGGCGTATGGGAGGGGCTGCATAATGCCTTTACTAGCTGCTTTCTTAGGTTCTGCATTTACCGCCGTACTCAACTGGTTCTTGCAGTTTTTCACGCGAAAAGTTGCGATCTATGCAACCGTTATTACAACTCTTGGTACGCTGACAGCGGCTTTGCTCGTTACCTTTAACGGCATCATTCAAGGAATTACTCAATCAGTGCCGGGTGATGCAGCTTGGATAATGTTTTACATTCCAGAAAATGCCTCTCAATGCCTAGCGGCTTATTCAGCTGCTGCTCTGGCTAAGTGGGTTTATGACTGGAATACCGACATTGTTACCAAGAGCCTCCTATGATTTACATCATCACAGGTAAGCTCGGTGCCGGTAAATCCCTTTTAGCTGTTCAGCGCGCCATTGATTACGCCCTCGAGGGTCGGCGCGTGGCGGCGAATTTTCCTATGGACTTCGCCCCGATCTGCCGTACGCCAACTGCCAAGATCGCGCAGGCCTACATCAATGTCTTACCGGCCATTCCTACGGTCGCAGATTTAAAAGCCTTGGGAGTAGGGGGCGAACATGAGGAAACGGCAGGGGCCTTATTGCTCGATGAATGCGCCCAGTTCCTTAACTCGAGGCAATGGCAGGGTAAGGAGCGCGAGGAAATTATTAATTGGTTACTTCACGCCAGAAAACTTAAGTGGGATGTATTCCTGATCATCCAGCATGAACGAATGTTGGATAAGCAAGTGCGCGATGCATTGGCTGAATATGTTGTAACAGTCCGTCGAACTGATCGGCTGCAAGTCCCCTTCATGCCGTTTAAATTGCCTCGTATTCATATCGGTACTGTCCGTTATGGCCTCGAGGCTAACGCTCTTGTTGCTGACCGTTGGTTTACTCGTGGAGCGCTACCCATGCAATGTTATGACACGGGCATGATCTTCCAGGAGGAAACGCCACAATATTGCACGTTGCCGGCGACCATCACCAAATTCAGGAGTTCACGAAACAAGCCCTTGACGTGGTACGAAGCCTTACGATTGGTTCCGGCCTTCCTCTTGGCACACATCTGCAAGCTGTTTAAACATCCTGTCCCGGTGCGCTATACGCCGCCGGCCACCCCCAAACCTTACCCTCAACATCTCGAAGATGCGCGATTGCTCCATGAAGGCAAGTTCGTGCCTGATTGGGCTTATGATGTCGTCAAGTCCGCTTACCTCGAGCGCCAGCGCATTCAACGCGAACACGAGGACCGCCTGATTGCTGCGCGTCTAGAATCCCTCAAACGTAAGCAGCAACAGCAGCGCCAAGCGCGTTTGATCGCATCAGCGCCTTACCTTGATGATTTCCATTTCCTAGCCGAAAACGAAACGCTGCAAGCCATCCAGCGAGAACTAGATCGAGATACCGATTTGCTGGCGGCGTAGGTTTTCCGTTTTTTTATCTATCAAGGGTTTTAATAGGGCAAGCGAAGCGCGTCAGTGTGCCTGTGGGCAAAATAAAAACCGTCCATCGGGGTTTAACCCTGTGGGCGGTTTTTCATTTTGTCCATAGGCTGAGTCTTGCCGTGTTTCTGCGAGAATAAACAAACCCTCTAAAACCCTGTGACAGGGTTTCGGAGGGTCGGACGGAAAACTTTACGTCCCAGTTACACGTAAAGTTTGTCTCAAATATGAGAAAACGCGACTCGCAAAGAATCGCTGAAACTCAAACACAGCATAGCTTTGAGGGTGGTAAAGAATCGTCTCATTACTCTACGCGTCACTTCGCATAATGTA
>NZ_BDOQ01000015.1 GCF_003112435.1 Novimethylophilus kurashikiensis | reverse complement strand
CATTATGCGCAGTTGTTTTCGGTTTTTTTGCGAGGTTGTTTGCGGCTATTTTCGGAAGAAAATTTCCGATACTTTACGTGTAACTGGCACGTAAAGTATTTCCCGCGTCACGTTCCCGGCTGAGCTCATACCCTTGCGCCGGACGGCGGCGCAACCCTGCGGGCTTCGGGGCGGCATGAGCTCATGAGGCACGCGGGTAACTCCGTCTAGGCGGCAGAGCCGCCAAGTCTACGTAATCCGGCTGAGCCGGACTCGAATCGCCCGCTACGGACTGGTACAGGGTGCTGGAACAGTCTGCAAGCGGCGTAGATCAGCAAGGCGGCCGGCAAGATCAAAACATCGCGCCATTGCAGGTTGTTTTCAGGAGGTAAATAACGGCCCTCGAGGTGCCAGCGGCTCAGCTGGCTATGCGGGCCGTGCGGGTAGTTCTCGCTAATGACCTGCTTCGTGTCATAGGCGGCATACAAATCCATGGCGCGAAACGTCCAGCGATCGGCACTGATCTTGTCGAGGTACATCACATGGGCGATGTGAACCTTGGGTAAGCGTAGCGGCTTGCCCTTGGTGTTGAAATGTTTGTAGAGGCGACCGATCACCGGAATGTTGATCTTGGACAGATTAATCACCGGTACGTGATACTCCATCAAGGTATCAATGAGCTGCTTATCAACGGCCTCAATACTTTGCACCAGAAAAATAATGTCCCAGCCAAATTTACGGGCATGGACAAACCAGTCAATCAGGTCTTTTCTGCCCTTGTCATTCCAACTGCGTGAATTCAACCAGGTGACAAGTTCATCCAGTACGAGAAGGCCATTATGTTCCTCATCATAATCATCCGAAGGCTTGCCCTCCCCTAATGCGTAGAGATCGGCGGCTGTAGGGCGGTCTGGAATGCGAATGTAAGAGACTTTCGACCTAGGGTTGGTGCAAAGCTTGTCTAGATAAACATCAAGATTGCCAGCGATCTTGTTGCCATTCGCAGCGTAATCGCGGATGCGTTGAATGGCCGCAAGGGACTTACCTGCTCCGAGTTTTCCGGTAACAAAGTAGACGGCCATGATCAAGCTGCCGTATTGAGGGCGTTGATCTTGCGCATTGCGAAGCGATACGCGGCCTTGCAGGTCTTGGCGCTAAGTATCGCACTGACACAGCCGACCGCGTTCGATGGCACGAACATCCCGAGGAAAGCGCTCAGCCACGCAGGCATCAGAATGGTAGCGGCAATGATGGCAATAAACTGTTTCATACAGACAATGAAGGCTGCGGTAACAGCTAGGAAGGCAACGATAGTGGCACCACTGATAAGACCTTTTCGGCCGACGAGTTCGATAAAAGCACCAAAGAGATTGCCGAGTAGGACAAATATAAGTTGCATGATTTATTCCTCCGTAGTGATACGAAACACTTGGAATATGGAAAGAAGAGCAGTTATCCAGCCTATGACCTGCATAATCATTTCTATGTAGGGACACCAGTTGAAGCTAAAGGAACGGGTAAGAATCTGTCCCGTCCATGGGGTACAGCTGCCCGGTGTTGGGATGAAGGGCGTTAGCAAGTTTGCAACTTCCTGAAACATGCCCTCAGTCTCATCAGACTGAGTGTTGTTGATCTGGTCTACTACGTAGGTCGATGGGATATGAGCGGCCTGCTGTCCATAAGTCTGGTCGCCGTTGCCAGTAGTGCCGTCTACGTTAAGTTTTCCCTTGATATCAGTGGCGTCAGTGTGAGCAGTGGATGCAGCTGCATTAATGGCTGAGGTGACGCCATTAACATCGGAGTGCGTAGCAAGGTTGGAAGTATCGGTTGCAGCAGGCGCAGGCGAGGAAGTTGAGCCAGCAGTACCTATGCCTTGTGTAGTCTGGCCGTTGACACCCGTGACTTTGCCAGAGGAATCATAATTAATGACAGTGGTTGTTGTGGTGTTGTTGTTGTAATTATAAATATTGGTGGTAATGGTCGTGGAACCGTCCGAATTGGCTGTGACTTCCTGTTTCCCGCCAGCATCCTGGTTGGTTACTTTTGGGCTTGCAACGGTGGTTTTAGTATTGGCTGCACAGTCGGGATCGGCTGCGTCAGCCGTATAGCTTGTGCCAGATCGGGCAATGGTACAGATGCCGTCAGCCGGTCGGGCGACTTGAGCGGCATTAGTTAGTGTACAAGTCTGGTTTGGGGC
>NZ_BDOQ01000014.1 GCF_003112435.1 Novimethylophilus kurashikiensis | reverse complement strand
CGACCTGGTCGGTCGTGAGCGACGACACTTGCGTGGTCTTAAGCGCCGCCACTTGCGCTGTCGTTAAGGCTGCCACATCACTTGTGGTCAAGCCATTCGCAATTTGACTGGTGGTAAATGCACCGACTTGAATGGTGCTAAGCACAGCAACATCGGCAGTCTCCATCGCAGCAACCTGCGAAGTAGTAAGGGCCGCCAACTGAGCTGTACTGAATACTCCAAATTGAGTAGTGGTTAGAGCAACAATTTGGTCTGTTGATAAAGCTATGATGTCATTAGTTGTTAATGTAGCGACTTGCGTCGTGGTCATCACCGCGATTTGCGCAGTAGTCATACCTGTTACTAATGATGTCATATTGCAGCCCCTGATGATGTCAACGAGCCAGGCTCGTTTTTATTTTTAATTAATATTGTTGACCAACAAGAAAGTTTAGTCCAGCCCAAACCATACCAACTTAGATAAGCGGCAATAAAACACCAAACTTTAGCTTGGACATGGGAATTATTTAGAATTTATAAATCCCACTCAATCAGCACACCAAGCTCATCTTTGCTAGCTTCGCAATCATACCCGATCCCCAACAGTGGCACAAAGACTAATTGCTGGTCTACATATACCAAGGGAACTCTCTTTCGTCGCCACGTCGGTACTTCTGCATCTTGAAAAAGATTCTTCAACGTCTTGCGCGGTCGATTACCTTCGGGTTGAAACTGCTCCCCTCCCCGCCGAGACTGAATCGTTACCACTCCCGAGCACATTAGCGACCGCAAAACTCCCGCTCCAACAACTTGCTTGAATGTCAATACGCCACCATCAGGAAGGGTAATAGCCTCCTCACCACTCCACTGAACAACGTAATCGGATGGCATTACTTTCGGCTCTAAATATAGCCATCCCTTGTGTCGCCTAAATTCAAATTTCTCCAGGTCTACGCATATTTGTGCATCAATGCGCGCATTCACCTGCTTCATCATTTCCGCCAATTTTGCCGCGGCAGGCGCCAGCCCTGTTCTCCCTTTAACCCACCACCGCAAGAGATTTTTAGCACGGGCCAGACCCAATGCTTGCAGCCACTGGATATTTACCCTTCCATCGTGGATAGCAGATATCGAATCCTGAACGGCAAGATCATCAAGCAACTCAGCAGCCTCGCCAAGATTAGAAGCACTGCGTGCCAAATTATCGACTAGAGCGGGATACCTTTCCCCCAGCCCAGGAAAAACATGGTGCCGAAGAAAATTTCTTTCGAACTCGAGACTATCGTTACTCTCATCCTCAACCCAATTTAAATTGCGATTGACTGCATATTCATCCAATTGAGATCTAGCAAATGAAAGCAGGGGTCGCAAAATCGTTTTTCCACCGTTCATCTGACCCACCACCGGCATAGCAGCCAAGCCATGCACTCCAGCGCCCCTCAGCATTTGCAGCATCAACGTTTCAGCCTGGTCATTACGATGATGCGCAAAAAGTACTACATCTTCATGACAGGATGAAATTGCCGAATAGCGCATTGCACGGGCCGCAGCTTCAATACCCAGTCCAGAATCCCGAGGAACACTTACAGGAACAATAAGACAAGGAATCCCATGGCTTGCGCACAAATGCTCACAGAAAGAAGCCCAATCATCAGCATTGGGACTAATTCTATGATTGACGTGAATAGCCGACAGTTGAAAATCGAAGTGTTCCCGCGCCCTGACAAGCAAATCGAACAGGACACAGGAATCAAGGCCGCCACTCAGCCCGAGCAGCAGTTGCTGCCCGGGACTGACGTGGCGGTGAAGAAAGTCTAGAAGGCGGGGAAAGAGATCAGCGCTCTGGCGTTTCTTTGAAGCGGCCATAGCTCATGAGGCGCTCGTAGCGTTCTTGCAGCAGCGTATCCAGAGGTTTGTCCTGCAAATGACGCAGGGTATCGGTGAGTGCCTTGCGCATGGTTTGCATCATGAGCTCGTGATCGCGATGCGCGCCGCCCAAGGGTTCGTTAATGATGCGATCGACTAGGCCGAAGGTTTTGAGGCGGTTAGCGGTAATCGCTAATGTTTCCGCAGCTTCGGCAGCCTTATCTGCACTCTTCCATAGAATGGAGGCGCAGCCTTCGGGCGAGATGACCGAGTAGGTCGCGTATTGCAGCATCAGCATCTGGTCGGCAACACCCAAGGCCAACGCACCGCCGGAGCCACCCTCGCCGATGATGACGGAAATGATGGGCGTGCGCAGTTCCGCCATCACGAACAAGTTGCGCGCGATGGCTTCGGATTGGCCGCGCTCTTCTGCACCGATACCGGGATAAGCACCCGGGGTATCGATGAAGGTGATGATAGGCAGTTGAAACTTCTCAGCCATGCGGAACAGGCGCAGCGCCTTGCGATAGCCTTCGGGGCGTGGCATGCCGAAGTTTCGGTAGATTTTTTCCTTGGTATCACGGCCCTTCTGGTGACCGAGAACCATGACCGGCTCGCCGTTGAATCGCGCCAAGGCGGCGACGATAGCGGGGTCGTCAGAATAGGCACGATCACCGTGGAGCTCTTCCACATCGGTGAACATGCCGCTGAGGTAGTCCAGCGTGTAGGGACGCTGCGGATGGCGCGCCACCTGGGAAATCTGCCATGCGCCCAGCTTGGCGTAGATATCCTTGGTCAGCGCCTGGCTCTTGCTGTTCAGGCGTTCTATTTCTTCCGAGATATCGAGGGCAGAATCGTCCTGCACGTAGCGCAGTTGCTCGATCTTTTCTTCCAGCTCGGCGATGGGTTGTTCAAAGTCCAGAAAGCTCGTTTTCATAAATCGTCGTTATAGGCGCCGATGCTTCAACAGGCGCCGAAGTGTTCAAAAATAACCCCGAATGATACAGGAAGAACCGTCATTTGCATCAGGACGGCCTAGCGCCCGACTTGGCGCCTAATACTGGATGGTGACATTCTCCTGCTTGAGCCACTCACGCAAGCCTTCCAGCAGCTCGTCTCTTAGCTCCACGCGCCATTTATCGGGCAACGGCACCTCACAGCTGGCCTGGCCGTTTCGGTAGCTGATCTGGATACGGCAGCCGGAAGCGACATCCGGCTCCAGCGGTTTGCGGTACGGCTCCAGCAGCTCGGCCAATTTACGTGCATCGGCCTGGCCGTTGCACGATATCTTGAGCATCTGGGCCTGGGCCGTACGTGCCGTCGCCAGATCGAACAATCGCCGTGCGCTGACCCTCAAACCGCCCGTGTAATCATCGTTACGCACCAGCCCTTCCACGATCAGCAATTGGTCTTCCTTGAGCAGCGCAGGCTGTGTCATCAGGAGTTCATTACCGACAGCCACGTCGAGCTGAGACGTGCCGTCGTCCAACATGACGAAAGCCATCTTGCCGCGCGCGGTCATCTTGGTTCGGGCGGCAACTACGATACCTGCCAGAAGCTGAGGCTGGTCTTTGGGGCCAAGTGAGGCCAGGTTAGTTTTGACGAACTGGGCGACCTCGCTTTTCAACGCGGTAAACGGATGGCCGCTGAGATAAAAACCCAGCGCAATCTTTTCCTGGATCAGCTGCTCGCGCTCCGGCCACGGATTGACCTTGGGCAGTGCCTGCTCGGGCACGTCGTGACTGTCGCCGAACAAACTATCCTGTGCAGCCCCCGCGCCCTGCCCCGCCACTTCCATCGCGACGCCGACTGAGGCGAGCACGGCGGCACGGTTGGAATCGATGCCATCGAAAGCGCCGGCGCGTACCAGGGACTCAACCACGCGGCGGTTCACCTTGCGCAGGTCCAGTCGGCGGCAGAAGTCGAACATGTCCTTGAACGGCCCGCCCTTCTCCCGCGCGGCCAAAATAACTTCAATCGCTGCCCAACCGGTCCCTTTGATGGCGCCCAAACCGTACAAAATCTGCTTGGCATCGAGCGGCGTGAAACGGAACTGGCTGCGATTGATATCCGGCGCCAAGACGGCAACACCGTTGGCAAGGCAATCCTTGTAAAAAATGTGGATGCTGTCGGTGTTGTTCATGTCCGCCGACATCGTGGCCGACATGAACGCCGCAGGATAATGCGCCTTGAGCCAGGCGGTGTGATAAGCCACCAGCGCATAGGCGGCGGCGTGCGACTTATTGAAACCGTAGCCTGCAAACTTCTCCATCAAGTCGAAGATTTCGCCGGCCTGGTTTGCCGGTGTGCCCAGCTTGCCCGCCCCCTCGACGAAGATCTGGCGCTGCTGGGCCATTTCCTCGGGTTTTTTCTTACCCATGGCGCGGCGCAGCATATCGGCGCCGCCGAGGCTGTAGCCGCCCACCACCTGGGCGATCTGCATCACCTGTTCCTGGTACACCATGATGCCGTAGGTTTCCTTGAGAATCGGCTCGGTGGCAGGATGCGGGTATTCGGTTTTTTGCAGGCCGTGCTTGCGTCGGCAGAAGTCCGGAATAAGGTCCATCGGACCGGGGCGGTACAACGCGACCAGCGCGATGATGTCCTCGAACACGTCCGGCTTGGCCTGCTTCAGCATGTCTTTCATGCCGGAGGATTCCAGCTGGAACACGGCTGTGGTATTCGCGTTCTTGAGCAGCCGGTAGGCGTCGGGGTCGTCCAGCGGCAAGGTAGCGAGATCGATAGGCTCATCGCCCACCGCGACGCGCTGCTGGTTGGTCCACTCCACGGCCATGTCGAGGATGGTCAGCGTGCGCAGGCCGAGGAAGTCGAACTTCACCAGGCCGACGGCTTCCACGTCGTCCTTGTCGTACTGGCTCACCACGCTGTCGCTGCCCTGCTGGCAGTACATGGGCGAGAAGTCGGTAATTTTCCCCGGCGAGATCAACACGCCGCCGGCGTGCATGCCGATGTTGCGGGTCAGGCCCTCGAGACGCAGTGCTAGCTCCAGCAGCTCGCGGACCTCTTCCTCGTTTTCCTGGCGCTCCTTGAGCTGGGGTTCCTGCTCCAGCGCTGCGGCGAGCGTAATGCCCAGTTCTTTCGGGATAAGTTTGGCAATGCCGTCGACGAAATTGAAACCAAGATCAAGTACGCGCCCCACGTCGCGGATCACGGCCTTGGCCGCCATGGTACCGAAGGTAGCGATTTGCGAGACGGCGTCGAGACCGTACTTGTGCTTGACGTAGTCGATGACGCGGTCGCGCCCGTCCTGGCAGAAGTCGATATCGAAGTCGGGCATGGATACCCGCTCCGGATTCAGGAAGCGCTCGAACAGCAGGTTGAACCGCAGCGGATCGAGGTCGGTAATACCCAGGCTGTAGGCGACCAGCGAGCCTGCACCGGAGCCCCGGCCAGGACCAACGGGCACGCCGTTGTTCTTGGCCCAGTTGATAAAGTCGGCCACGATGAGGAAGTAGCCGGGAAAGCCCATCTGGATGATGGTCTTGGCCTCGAAATCCAGACGTTCCAGGTAACGCGGCTTTTGCGCCTCACGTTCCGCAGGATCGGGATACAAGGCTTCGAGTCGGTGCTCCAGACCTTGCAGCGAAAGCGCCTTGAGGTATTCGTCCAGGCCTTCGTTGTTGGGCGTAGGAAACTGCGGCAGGTAATTTTTGCCCAGCGTCAGCGTGACGTTGCAGCGCTTGGCGATTTCCACACTGTTGGCAAGCGCCTCAGGGATATCCGCGAACAGCTCGGCCATGTCGGTCTGGGTACGGAAATACTGCTGCTCGGTGAAGTTGCGCGGGCGGCGCTTGTCGGCCAGCACGTAGCCCTCAGCAATACAGACGCGAGCCTCGTGTGCCTTGTAATCGTCCTGGTCGAGAAACTGAATGGGATGCGTCGCCACCGGCGGCAAGCCCAGCTCGGCGGCCAGCGCCAAGGCACGGCTGTTGTAGAGGTCTTGCTGGGCATGCCCCACCCGTTGCAACTCGATATAGAAGCGATTGGGAAACAGCTGGCTCCAGCTTTGTGCCAGTTTTTTTGCAAGCGCATCGTTGCCTTGCAGCAAAGCCTGACCGATATCGCCCGGCATGCCGCCAGAAAGCAGGATCAGCCCTTCAGAATTTTCTTCGAGCCAGACGCGCTTCACCTCGGCGCGATTGCGGTATTGGTTTTCGAGGAAAGCCTGGGTGATGATCTGGCAAAGGCGCAAATAGCCATCATGGGATTGGCACAACAGCAGCACGCGGTATGGTTGATCGCGGTTGCTCTCGTTCTCCAGCCAGATATCGCAGCCCAGCACGGGTTTCACGCCCTTGCCGCGGGCGGCTTTGTAGAACTTGACGGCACCGAACAGGTTGGAAAGATCGGTCAGCGCAAGCGCTGGCATACGGTCAGCCACGGCACGCTTGACGTAGTCGTCGATGCGCACCATGCCGTCCTGGATCGAAAATTCGCTATGGCAGCGGAGATGGATAAAAGACGGTTCGGACATACCCGGATTTTACCGCATCCGAAGTTTAAACGCCGAAAAAAGGAGGGTTAAGGCAGGCTCAGGGTGAATACGGCGCCGTCGCGATTTTCCAGGAAAATCGTCCCGCACTCGCCGCTATTCTCGTGTAGCTGGGCAATGTGCGCGGCGAGATAAAGCCCAAGTCCCGTACCGTTGCGGCTGGCAGGCATGGGAGTTTCGCCCGCGTTCAAAAGCAGCATGTCCTCGCTGAATCCGGGGCCGTCATCGGCGACCGTCATGTGCAATCGGTCGCCGAATTTGACTGCTTTCAGGCTGACACGTTGGCCTGCATGGCGGCAAGCATTGTGCAATGCGTTTTCCAACGCGAGGCGCAGCAAGGCCGTATCGTAGAACCAGAACGGCGGAGCTTCGGCATCGTCCACGTCGATATCGAGATTGGGGAACAGGCTGCGGTATTCGCTTGCAACATCCTCCAGCAAATCGGCCGGGCATGCCGTATCCACATGCGCTTTCAACATGCCGTCCTGCTGCAAATGCGCCAGCAGCAAGGTCGACAAACGCTTGGAGGCCGCGAAGGCAATGGCTTTTTCCTGCTGGCAATCTCCGCGCCGCTCCAGCATCAGGGCAAGTTGAGCCAACTGGTTCTTGATATCGTGGATAACGGCGACGTCTAGCTCGTTGATCACGGCTGTTGCACCTTCTTGAGCATGGCGTCGATCTGCGCCAGCTTGGGATGGTTGGGTTCCTTACTCGCCAGCAACTGGCGGAAGCGCACGCATTCCGCGAGCTTTTCTGCCTGGTAACCATTGCGAGCGAGATCGAGCGCCAACACCAACGATGCATTGCCAACAATCTGCAGATTGTTGGGCAACCGGTTGGCAGCTTCGGTAAGCAGCTGGACAGCTTCGACGATTTGCCCAGCCTCGGCCTTGCGCACACCGTCGTTGTTGATCTGGATGACCTCGCGCACGCTCAGGGCGATCATGGCCTTGGCCTCCTCCTCGCCCTTTCCGGCCGAGGTGAGAACGTTTTGCGCCTGTGCCCTTGTAGCGGCATCATCCGGATTGTTTTGCACCATCTGCTTGAGCAACTCGGTCGCGGTGGCTTCCTTGCCCATGGCAAAGCACGCATCGGCGACCGCAGCCAGGGCGGAAGGCGGAAGATCAGCCGGTTTGGCTGCCAAGGCTTCGGACAGCGCTGCTTCCGCCTTGGCGATATTACCGGCCTTGTAATGCGCGACACTCTCGCTCGTCGCCAGGATGACGTTGCTGGCCTGATCCTTGAACGTACCCTTGGCCTGGTTGATCACCGCCAGGGCTTTTTCCGGCCGGCCCAGCTCGTTGTAGGCCTTGGACAAGGTGGCGTAATCCTTGGCTTCACGTACCGGGGAATATTTATGCTTCTCGAGTGCTTCGGACATCACCTTTTCGGCAATTTCATGCTGTCCGGTATCGAGCGCCAATTCAGCCACGCGACGCACGCGATTCAAAGTGCCCGGACTGACATGACGTGCAGATTGCATGACTTCCAGGGCGCCATTCTTGTCGCCAGCTTCGGCCAGGACACCACCCAGAAAATCGTAGGCTCCCATGTACTGGTTGTGCTCGTTCAGCAGCTCGCGCGCCATTTCGGCCGCCGCAGTCTTGTCACCCTTCAGCGCAGCGACGTGCGCAAGGCCGAGCTTGGCCCAGGGCAACGGTCGCAGCGCCAGGATTTGTGTGTAAAGCTTGGCGGCATCATCCAGTCGGCCGCTTTTTACCAGCGCCTCGCCCTTGATCTTGCTGGCCTCGATGTAATACTTGTCCTTGGCTTCCAGCAGGCGATCGCATTCGACGATGACCTTGGGCCAATCCTTGGCGTCGGCAGCCTTGTGCACATCGTGCAAATGCGCCTGGCGCTCCACGAGCCGTTCCAGTCGCTTGTTGAGTTGCTCTGCCGTAAACGGTTTGAGCAAATAATCGTCGGGGGCGCATTCGGCCGCCGTGACCACGCTCTCGTACGAGCTTTCGGCGGTGATGATGATGAAAATAGCGTTGCGGCTGATGAGGTCGCGGCTGCGCAGGTATTCCAGGAATTGCTGGCCGTTGGTGCCATCCCCCAGGAAGTAGTCGCAGAGGATGATGTCGTAGCGACCGACATCCATCAGGGCTATCGCCTCGCGGATGCTGGATACGACATGCAATTTCTCAAAACCGGAATTGGCGAGCGACATCTGCAATTGCGTGCGCATCCCTGCCAGGTCGTCGATGACCAGCACGCGTTTGCTGGAAAACTGGTTGACTAAAGCCATTTATATTCTTTTATTCGTAAGCCGTGTATTTGTCGTTGCGCCCGCGAGCCTTGTCGGCCGGGTACTTCTTGGCATTGAGGTCCATCTTGCGATGCGCCGCATCGATGAGATCAATCCCCAGCACGTCGGACAAGCGCAGCAGGTAGACAAAGGTATCGGCAATTTCCTGCTCGACCTTAATCCGTTGTTCATCCGTAAGTTCGCGGCTTTCCTGTTCTGTCGACCACTGGAAATGCTCTACCAGTTCCGCCGCCTCGACGATCATCGCCATGGCAAGGTTCTTGGGCGAATGGAACTGCTCCCAGTCGCGCTCTCGCACGAAGCCGCGAAGCCGGTCGCGCAATTCAGTCAGGCGATCAGTATCAGAAGTCACTTCGCTCAACCTTCACTTTTCTCCGCTTTGCGGTTGCTGCCTGCCACCATCCTGAACTCGAACAAGCGGCATTCCAGCGGGCCATTGAACAATGGCGTCTTGCGGGAAGGCGACAAGCGCATTAGCTTCGGCATGCGTAGATCGGATGTCAGGAAGAATGCGGTCCAGCCGGCGAAGCTGCGTTTGAGCGAGGCGGCAAGCTGGGGATACAGCTCTGC
The DNA here is from genome assembly GCF_003112435.1 of Novimethylophilus kurashikiensis. GTDB lineage: Bacteria > Pseudomonadota > Gammaproteobacteria > Burkholderiales > Methylophilaceae > Novimethylophilus > Novimethylophilus kurashikiensis. The sequence continues at coordinate 23,337 of NZ_BDOQ01000014.1, read as the reverse complement.
CAGCTCTTCCTCCTCGCCGATGCGCACACCATAGGGCGGATTACACAACAGCACACCGGTTTCGGCAGAGGCCTCAGCATCCAGCACATTGGCCTGGCTCACCTGGACGACATTGGAAAAACCCGCAGCTTCCATATTCTGTCTGGCCGCACGAACGGCGCGCATGTCGCTATCGCTGCCGTAAATCTTCATGGGCGATGCCGGCTTGATACGCTTCTTGGCCTCAGCCTTGATAGCGGCCCAGGCATCAGGTTTGAAGTTTTTAAGCTTTTCGAAACCGAAGCTGCGGTTAAGTCCGGGCGCGATATCGAGCGCGGCCATGGCGGCTTCGATGAGAAACGTTCCGCTACCGCACATGGGGTCGAGTAAAGGCGTGCCCGGCTGCCAGCCGGTCAACTTGAGAATGCCCGCAGCAAGGTTCTCGCGCAACGGCGCATCGACGCTCGATTTTCGATTGCCGCGCTGGAACAGCGAGGCACCCGAGGTATCGAGGTAGAACTGGCATTCGTTGGCGGTCAGGTAAGCGTGGATGCGGACATCCGGTTCGCGAGTGTCGATGCTGGGACGCGTACCACCGGCTTGGCGGAACTTGTCGCACACCGCGTCTTTAATCCGAAGGGTAATGAATTCCAGGCTCTTGAGCGGGCTTTTTACCGCCGTCACCTTGACCATCATGGTACGGCCGACATCGAACCACGTCGGCCAAGGCAAAGCCAGAGCGGCCTTGTAGATGTCGTCTTCGCTGCGGTAGGCAGCCTTACCCACGCGCCACAAAATGCGAGTAGCGACACGGCTTTCGAGATTGGCTTTCCAGGCCAGCGGCATATCGCCGCCAAAGGCCGCGCCGCCGTCGGTAGAGGCGACATTGGCAGCGCCAAGCGAGGACAATTCCTCCGCGAGGACGGTTTCGAGCCCGCGCGGGCAAGTCGCAAAAAAGGTATGTGTGTTTTTATTCATAAAATGGAAAAGCCAGATGCAACGACGCGTTGCCCCTGCAACACGCCTCCCCACTTCTGTGGGCTAGATGATGGGATTTTAAAGCCTGGGCGCTTCGCTGTGCGCAAATGTTTTTTCGTGCTGGGACTGGCAATCGATGCAGCGTGTTGCGTTAGGTGCAGCGAGGAGGCGCTGGAAACCGATCTCCGAACCACATTCCGCACACTCGCCGAACTCGGGTGTATCGAGACGCTGCTGGGCGGTTTCCAATTCGGAAAACTCCTGAACCTGGCGACTGACCAGGGTCATGTTTTCATCCATGAGCAAATCGGCCACGGAAGCATCGCCCGCATCGGCCACCTCGCCTGCCAGATCGGCGAAGCGCTCCTGCCCCGATCGCGCCAATTCGTCGCGAATGTCTTCGCGCAAGGCTTGCTTGCGCTCCTGGATGGCTTGGGCGATCTGCTGCTTCTGGAGTTCCGTCAGGTTGCTCATGATGCCGCCTCCTGTAGGTGATGGTGGATTAGCGCTTGGCCGACTCGATAAGGATGCGAGCCGCCTGGCGGGCGTGCTCCAATGCATTGGAGCCCTTGGATAACTGTTCTGACAGCACTGCCCCTTCGATCAGCATAGTCAGCTGCAAACCCAATGCTTCCGGCTCGCGGATGCCGGCTTCGCGGGCCAACCCGGTGATGTAATCGCGGAACTCTTGCGACAATTCGGCCGAAAGCTGGTGTACCGGATTATCCGGCTGGGGAAACTCGGCACTGGCCTTGAGGAAAGGCAAGCCGCTACACTGCGGATCGGCCAGCCACTCCCCCACATAATCGAACAGTTTGTAGAGCTTTTCCGTGGGATCGACGACAGACTTGTCGAGCCGCGCGGATATGCGCTCGGCAAACTCGCGGCTGCGACGCGTCACCACCTCGAGCACCAAGTCTTCCTTGGTCTTAAAGTGGTTGTACAGCGTCATCTTGGCAATCCCCGCCTCGGCGACGATGGTATCCACCCCCGTCGCATTGATGCCCCGCGCCTGGAACAAGTTGGACGCCGCGGCAAGGATTCGTTCTCGCATATTTTTAGCCATGAATTTACTGTAGCACGATTAAGGGCACCGGGCTATACCGTTCTGTCTGCTTTTACAGGATTGAAACTTTTAGAGAATGAGTCGGTTGGACGTATTAACGTTGCTGTCGCGCAAGCGTTCGACAAATTCCAGGAATTCGATGCGCAAGTCCGACTGCAAGTCCTTGGCACGTTCGCGCAGCGATTTCCAGCGCAAATCGCCCACATGGCGCTTGAAGGCGAAGATGATGATGTTGCCGGGACGTCCCGTCGGGAGCATCAAGACACGGCCGTCGAAGCTTTGTTCGATGCGTTGCAGGTACACGTCGAAATTCTTGTCGCTACCCCATAGATTGACGGCGAGAATACCTTTATCCGTCAAAGCTTCGGCGCAGCTGTCGTAGAACTCCTGCGAACTCAACTCGCCGGGCAAGCCCTTGGCATCGTAGGCGTCCAACAACAACACGTCGGTGCAAGCAGGATTCTCGCGGATATAGTGCACGCCATCGCCAAGCACGACACTCAGTCGCTCGTCGTCCTGAGGCAGAAGGAATTGACCGCGTGCAGCGGCAAGCACGGCGGGATTCAATTCCACGGCCGTCACCCGCATCCGGGGAAGATGCTTATGGATGTACTTGGGGATCGAACCGCCGCCTAACCCCAGCACCACAGCGCTTTGCACCGCATCTGAAAACAGCAGGAAGCACATCATGCCGCGGGTATAGGTGAGTTCCAGCTCGTAGGGGGCGGAAAGCCGCATCGCGCTTTGCACCGTGGCGTTGCCCAAGTGCAGTGCACGAATGCCGTCCATTTCGCTGATATCGACGCTGGTTGCGCCTTCGCTGTCGCGTTGTAGGAAGCGCCCGATGCGCCTTGCGCCTTTGCCGAACATGTCACCACTCCAATACCGGTTGCAGGACGGTACTACGACCGTCCAATTCAAAACCGCGTATTGTAAGCCCTCTTGCTCAAGCAGGTTTAACCGAGAGCATCGTCACCACCTTGCGTACCAGCCAGACCACCAACAAGCAACTCAGAGCCCCGGCGGTGACATCGGCGGGGAAATGGGCTCCCAAGCTGATGCGAGACAGCGCAACCCATACCACGAAGCTGCCCGCAGCCCACCGCCAAGGACGCGACAGAACGGGCCAAACACTCGCTGCAATCAACATGGCGAACGAGGTATGGCCACTGGGCAGACTGTGCATCAGGTTGTGTTCTGGCGAGCCGACCACATGCACGAACTCAGGCGGCAAGGCCAGCGAAGGACGCGGAAAGGAAAACCATTCCTTGAGTCCGCTCACCACCCAGCCGTCGGCCACATAGGCCAGGCTGAACACGGCAATCACGGAAAACCAGGGCAGCAAGGCCTCACGCAATTGCCGGCGGCTCGCCCAAAGGGCGGCCAGCACCAACACGCACAACCAGATCGCAAATAAGTCGTGCTCCGCCAGCCGCGACCCAAGCAACATGAATTGGTCCAGCCAGGGGCTGTGCCAGGCGTTAATGGCCTTGAACAGCCAAGCATTGAGGCCGAACCAGTCGTAAAGGAAGGTTTTCATCAGCCGAACCATACCATAGAGGCCAACCCCAGTCCGCCGGCCGCAGCGACCGCCGCCATGCCGAACAGCCAGTTCTTGCGCGTTAACGCCGTGATGGAAGCCAGCGAGATTGCGATCTGGATCAGTGTCATCGCCTGCGCCAGTTTGTGATGAGGATGCATGGATTCCTCGCTCAGCTCGTCGTACTTGCGGGATTCCTCGTCAAGCTGTTCGGCTTTTTGCTTGATGGCTTTTTTTTCGCCGTCGTACTTCTCAGCCTGCTTGCGGTAGAACTCGGCCTTGTCCTTGGGCGCCAGGTCGATGGATATTTCCATCAAGTGCTGCTTGGCACTCTTGGCCTGGTAAAACGCCCACTGGTCGGAGGCTTGCGCCTTCTTCAGCACAGCCTCGTTTTTGTACAACATGGCCTGATTCTGCGTGGCGCCGCCTTGGTAGCTGACGATGGCGCCGACGGTGGACAAGACCGCGGTAAAAATCGCCACCCATTGCGCCAATCCAGGCCCGTGGTGTGCCTCATGCTCCACGGCATGCTCATGTGCGCCATGAACGTGAAAATCGTGTCCTGACATATTCATCCCCTTCGTTATTATTCAAAGTCACATCCGGGGCGGGACAATAGCGCAGCTAACTGACAGGATGCTTACAACAGATCGCTCCATTCGGGAATCATGGCCGCCTGACCGTAATACTGCCCAGCTTCGTCGAGCAGGTTCCACACGGTGGCATTGCGGATCAGGAATTGGCGGCCGTCGGCAGCCACGCGAATACCGGTGTAATCGTCGATATAACCATCGCGGGTCACTCGCTCCAATAGCCGTGCCCGCTCCTCGCGGTCGACAGGACCTGCGGACAGCCGGGACGGCAATTGCGTAAACGCTTCCCATGACATGCCGAACAATTGCAGCGCGCAGCGATTGGCGTAGTTGAAGATCGGATCGCTCTCGGCCCCGTGCGACACCAGTCCGTAAGGCGCGTCATCCAACCAGGCCGCTGCTTGGTCGATGGGTAAATCGTCAGGCAGCAGGGATTTGCCTGTCCACCGCGCATAACTCGCCTGCAATATCCTCACATGTCGGGTTCTATCCTTGACCGCACTCATCCAGCCCACCGCCTCTTGTGATAAATTGCGCGGGATTCTAACTCCAATACCATTCACCTTGTCCTCTCTCGCAATTTTCTTCTGGCTGCTCAACATTACGCTGGATACCGCCGGTCACCTCGCCTTCAAGTCCGCAGCCATCGCCGAGCATGAAACCGAATGGCATCGCTGGAAAGTCATGCTGAGCTCCCTCCCCTTGTGGATCGGCATCGTCTGCTTCTGCCTGGAGTTCGTCGTCTGGCTGGCGCTGCTGTCGCTCGTGCCGCTGTCGCTGGGCATGCTCGTGGGTTCGATCAACGTCGTAGTAGTGATGGTGGCAGGCAAAATGTTGTTCGGCGAACGCCTCGACAAGATGCGTGTGGCCGGCATGTGGCTGATCACCATCGGCGTAGCACTTGCGGGAGGATTCGCATCGTGAGCACCAAGCGCTTCTACATCATCGGGTTCGGCGCCCTCATGCTGTTCGATACCCTGACCCAAGTCTCCTTCAAGCTTGCCACCACCCATGCCGGCGAATTCACGCCCACCACGACCTGGCTGTGGGAAGTATTTTTCAACCCTTGGATTTATGGGGCGGTGATCGGTTATATCGGATCATTCATCACCTGGATGACGCTGCTGAAACACGCGCCCGTGGGCCCGGCGTTTGCGGCTTCACACCTGGAAGTAGTGACCGTACTGGCGATTTCGGTGCTGTATTTCGGGGAGCATCTTTCTGCGATGCAAGTACTGGGTGCGCTACTCATCGTCGGCGGTATTATTTGCCTGAGCAAGAGCGAAGCCGAGCACGAACCACCGCCTCAAGAAACAGCCTGATCATGCGAGAAATCCCGCCCACCGCCGGCCTACCCCTGCAATGGAGGGACTTTATTCCCGGCAGACCAACGCTGGAGCAAGGCATGGCGGCATTCATCGGCGTGCCGGAAGTGCAGATCGAATGCTCGGGCACGGCTGCCTTAGTAGTGGCGCTTACCGCGCTCAAGCAGGATAGCACCCGCACCTCGGTTGTCATTCCCGCCTACACTTGCCCTCTAGTCGCCATTGCCGTCGTGCATTGCGGACTCAAGCCTGTGCTCTGCGACTTGAAGCCTGGCCATTTTGACCTTGATCCTGAAGCACTGGAAAAGGCGTGCACCGAGGACACTCTAGCCGTGATCCCGACGCACTTGGGCGGACGCGTGGCAGACCTCGACCCTGTGCTCGCCATTGCCCATCGTGTCGCCGCTTATGTCATCGAAGACGCCGCCCAGGCACTGGGCGCGCAATGGCATGGCCAATCCGTCGGGCTTGCGGGTGACATCGGTTTTTTCAGCCTCGCCGTGGGCAAAGGGCTGACGATTTTCGAAGGTGGCGTGCTGGTCGCCAAAGATGCAGCCATGCGTGCAAGATTGCGCGCTGTCTCTGAGCACATCATCCCCAGCTCGATTTATTGGGAAACGCGCCGGCTAGCCGAGCTGGCCGGATACACCGCTCTCTACAACCCGACCTGTCTGCATTACGCCTACGGCAACCCGCTACGCCGGGATATCAGCGAAGGCCGCTTGGTCGAAGCGGTGGGCGACGATTTCGACTTCGATATTCCCTTGCACCGTATCGGCCGTTACCGCAAAGGTATAGGCGCCAAGGCGCTCACTCGATTGCCGGCGTTCCTGCATCAACTCAACGCTCAATCAAGTCGCAAAGAGCTTTTCACGCTCCCCGTCATGGAGGACGTTCCGAACGCCCACGGCACCTGGCCCTATTTCATGGTGTTGATGCCGACGGCAGAGGCCCGTGACGAGGCGCTACGACAACTGTGGAGCGCCGGGCTCGGCGTCACACGGCTGTTTATCCACGCATTGCCGGATTACGGCTATCTCAAGCATTTATTCCCAAATGCCGATGTGCCGAACGCGCGCGATTTCGCCGCCCGCATGCTGACAGTCAGCAATAGTGTGTGGATGAACGAGGAAGAGATGAAACAAGTGCGGGATATTCTGGAGGAAATCGGGAAGCGCCGGTGAAGCGCTTCCCTTAGTACTGCTTACTACAGCTTACTTGGCCTTCTTGCCCTCAGCTTCCGTCAGCTTGATGACGCCGAAAACAGCGCCGGAAAAAGCCAGCAGAAAGACGCAAGCAACGCCGATCACTTCGAGTTGCAACATGGTTCTATCCTTGACGTTATTTAAAACTTCCCCGTGCGCCGGACGAGCAAGACCGCGGTTTTGCAAGCTTTCGAACACTTGGGGATTTTTCTGGCGTGTCGCCCAACTCGCTCGATGAGCGGTCGGATCTAGTAGTGTTGAGACATTGCCGGAGGGCAATGGTACGTGACTTGGGAAATCCTTACTACGCGACTAAGAATAGGGTTATTACCTTGAGAGTTTTACGATAAAACTTCAAGCAATCCCACATTGATCTGCTGATGCTGTTTCTGCCAGGCCGCTAATTGACTAATAGAAATCTCCGTCTGGCCGTCCATGCCGCTCAGCATGCGCTTGAACAGGCTGCGATAACGATAAGCCGACACCTCCCCGACCACATCTGCCGCCACGATACGCGGCTTCATGCTGGCGATAGCAGCCCTCATTTCCTCGAAGCGCATCACACCCTGATCCCAGTTGGTTTGGGCGTCCTGGGCCGACAACACGTCCTTGTCGATGGAGAGATAAATCGGTTCGACGGTTTGGCTGATTTCGCATTGGAACGCGTTGAGCAGCTGCGCTATAGAGGGAAAAGACTGGCTCTGCCGGATACCCAGCCGCCGCATCCAGTGAAGATTGCGCCCCACGCACCAGTATCGAACCTTGCCGGAGTGGAGGTTGCGCAAATGGTTTTCCCAGGCATGCGGCTTTTCCACGTCGGTAGAGGTGATCCCCAGCACGTGAATCTGAGAAATAAACGGCAATCGGCTGGCGTGCCACACCCAGGAGCCGCAGTGCACGCCCCAGGGATAGCGCATGTTGTCGGGATGATTGTCGAAAACCACGAGTTGCAATGGTTTTCCGTAATTACGAAAGTGTTCCAGCAGCAGCAAGGTGATGTGGTGATAGTCACCGCTGCCCATGAACACGACCGGCAGACCGCCGATGGAAGCCGAATCCGGGATCATGGGCTCAACTGCGGCATGAATCATTTGGCCCAAGCGCTGCATCGAGTTCAGCCTGCAACCGAATCGAATTTCTTCCTGCCAGCTTTCCAAGTCGACGCTCAAGCTACCGGGCAAAGGCAGCACCGAGCGGTCGAAATCAAGAATCAGCGGGTTTGCTTGTGCCATTCGGCGTCGGCCTCGAAAAAGCGTTTGAAGGGGCGCAATGCGTTGCGGATGATGGGGTTGCGCACATGGACGGCGTGCTGGGTCAAAGTGAACGAGGCACCAAGGTTGCGCTTGATCTCGGGATCGGTCCAGCCGGCCACATAATGGCTCAAGCCGTGGTCCAGCGCGTATTGCAAATTGACGAACCAGCTCACCATGTAGAGATTGTAATCGCGGGCTTGCGGATACTGGAATCCCACGTATTTATCCAGCAGCTTGTTGTCGTGCACGAAGCACAGGTTGTAGCCGATCAGTTCATTCTCGGCATGGTAAAGAAACACAACACCGCCGGTTGCGGCGTCCTGCAGCAGAGCCTGAAAAAACGAGGGTGTCAGCAAGTCGAAATGGATTTCGCTCTGGCGGTAGACCTGCAAATACAGATCATAGAAACGTGCCAGGATTTCAGGCTCGAAAAACCGCGGATCGCCCGTTGGGACGATCTCGATCTGCAATTGCTCCTGCTTCTTCAGCTTGCGATTAAGATCCTTGCGACGCGATTTGGAGAGACGCCCCAGGTATTCCTCGATGCTGGAAAAATCCATGGAAACATAGGCCAATGCCTGCCCTTCGACCTGCACGAAACCGTGCTCGCCACATCGTTGCAGCAACGCTTGGCTGCGCTTGAAGGCCGCTTCGCCGACCAGTACGGATTCGGTGGGAATATCCTTGACGATGACGAAACTATGGTTCGGCAAAGCGCGTTCGAGCAGATCGCTCAAAAACTCGCTCGCTTCGACGTCGGGCAAAGGGGAGTATTCGGTACAGGTCGCGCCGACGAAGCAGGTATGCGGCACCAGCCAGCGCCGCCAGACCTTGGAAAACGGCAAGGCTTCCAACTTGCGCCGGTCGGCTGGCTCCATGGTAGTCAGCAGGTCGAACGGCGCGGAAAAGGCAGGAATACCGTGCGCCAGGGTCCAGGCACGAAAGCCCTCGGGCGGCTGGTTGAGAAAATGGTCGATCAACCGCGGGGGTTCGATGAGGTTGTGCATCATGCCCCCGCTGGATTAGTCGGCCTTGCTGGCGATCAGCACTCCGCTGGTTCCACCGAAGGCGAACGAGTTGGACATGACGTGACGCAAAGGCACGTTGGTACGGCCCTTGTTGGGAACGTAGTCGAGATCGCAAGCCGGGTCAGGCGTATTCAAATTCATGGTGGGCGGTACAGCGCCATTGCGTAGCGCCTGCACGCAAGCCACGAACTCAACGGCCGCGGTAGCCCCCATGATGTGGCCGTGCATGGACTTGGTCGAACTCACCGGAATCTTGGGCGCATGCTCGCCGAACGCGAGCTTGATCGCGGCGGTTTCAGCCGGATCATTGAGCGGCGTGGCCGTGCCGTGCGCGTTGATGTAGCCGATGTCTTCCGGTTTCAACCCTGCACATTGCAGTGCGGCGCGAATCGCACGGGCCTGACCTTCGGGGGAAGGCTGGGTGATATGGCTGCAATCATTGCCGGAGCCGTAGCCGGAGAGCTCGGCGTAAATCGTCGCACCGCGAGCCTTGGCACGTTCCATATCTTCCAGCACGACAATCGCCGCGCCCTCGCCCAGCACCAGGCCGGTACGGTTACCCGCGAACGGCTTGCAGGAGGCTGCAGGATCGTCCTTGTCCTCGCTTGCCAGCGCACGCAGGGCTTCCCAGGCCTTGATGGTGCCGAAGGTCAGCAGCGCTTCGGCACCGCCGGCCAGCATGACGTCGGCATAGCCGTGGCGTACTTGCTGGAAAGCTTCCCCGATGGAAACGCTGGAGGAAGAACAGGCAGTGGAAAATGTCAGATTGGAACCGGTCAGACCGTATTCCAGGCCGATGGCGGAAGCCGCGGCATTGTTCATCGCCATCAGCACCGTGAAGGGCTTGAGGCGTTCCGCGCCGTCGCGGTAGAGGCGAACGTAGCCCTCTTCGACCGAGGCTGCGCCGCCCATGCCGGTACCGAGATAAACGCCGATGCGGGATTTATCTTCGCTCTCGAGGTCGAGCCCCGCGTCCGCAATGGCTTGGCTCGCGGCATACAGCGCAAACTGGCTCACACGGTCCAGTGTGCTGGATTTGTGCTTGCCGAAGTGCGCCAGCGCGTCGAATTCGCATTGCGCGGCGATCTTGGTGTCGAGGCGGTCGACAAAGTCGGCCTTGAGCCGGCCGATGCCGGACTTGCCCGCCATCAATCCCGAGAAAAATTCATCGGGCGTGTTACCCAACGGGGAGACGATGCCGAGACCGGTCACCGCCACGCGACGTATTGTCATCAAGCTTTTCCTTGTTCTGCGCGCAGCTTGTCGAGCAGGTTCACCACGTCCTGCACGGTCTTGATATCCACCTGCTCATTGGGCACCTTGATGCCGAATTTTTCCTCGGCGGCGAAAATGATGTCGAAGGTGTCCAGCGAATCGATTTCCAGGGTTTCGAAGGTGGCGTCCGGCGTGATGGTGGCCGGGTCTTTTTCGAACTTATCGACGATGATGTCGCGTAGGGTTTCAAAGGTATCCAAGATTATTCTCCTATGCTGTGGCCATCGCTTCGGCGGGCACGGCGCGTTGTTCACCCGTGACCGTATGCTTTTTAAAAAACTCTGCCATGCGGCGGGCAATATCGTCACGACGCTTGTCCAGTGTGACGACATGGTAGGTGTCGTCGACGAAGAACGTTTCGATATGCTGCGTGCCGATGCGCTTGGCAACGAAATGTGCATTCTTGAGGCTGGCCGTGTCGTCCTCGGTCGAGTGCACAATCAAAGCCGGGGATTTTACATGCGGAAGTGCAGCCTTCGCCACCTTGATGAAACGGTTACTCTCGTGAATCGTCACACCCGAAGTGCGGAAAATGCCCACTTTTTCGGTCGCCAACGAGTCGCGATTTTCCAGCACGGCATGCACCATGGCACGGGTCCGCTCGCACTTGATACCGTAAGGTGCCGTTTCGCGCCAGTACAGGAAGAACCGCAACGGACTGTGCAGAACCAGGGGCAGCAGGATTTTGCGTTTCAAGCGCGGCATATTCCAGCCGTCGTAGAAAAATGTGGTCGACAGCAAACCCAACCCTGACACGCGCTTACCCTTCTCCGCCGCCAGCTTGATCGCCAGCAAGGCACCGATGGAAAGTCCGGACACGAACACCTGGTCGTGCTCGGCCTTAAGCGCCTCGAACGCTTGCTCGATCGAGGCGTACCAATCCTGCCACTTGGACTTGCGCAAGTCGCTTTCTGCGCGGCAATGCCCGGCTAGCGCCGGACACATCACGCTAAAGCCCTGCTTGGTCAGCCGCTTGGCGATCGGGCGCATTTCGGCAGGCGTGCCGGTCAAGCCGTGAATAAGCAAGACAGCATGCTCGCCGTGTTTTTCGTAGTAGCCCGTTGGGCCGAGTGCTTCTTGAATCGTCAGTGCCATAATTCTTAATCAAACAAGCGATTGGACATCGTGCCGAGACGCGAAGAAGCCGCGACCAACACGGCAGCGGCTTCAAGGTTGCGGCGCAAACGCCTCAACGACATTACTCCGCGCCGCAGCGACGCAGCAGCATCTCGAACAAGTGAATGCCGAGGTCGATTTCCTCTTCCGAGATCATGAGCGAAGGTGCCAGGGTGATCACGTTCTTCTCGTAACCGCCGATATCGAGCACCAAGCCGTACTTCTTGTCGCCCACCAGCAGGTCGCCCTTCAAGCCTTCGTTGAACATGCGGTCGGCCAGTGCGCGGCTGGCGGTGAAGCCGTCCTTCTCGCAGAGCTCGATACGCAACGCCAGGCCCAGACCGCTCACGTCGCCGACGCACTTCCAGCGCGACTTCAGCTCATGCAGTCGATTGAGGAAGTAAGCACCGCGAGCGCGCACGTGCGGTTCGAAGTCTTCTTCCTGCGTCATCTTCAGCACTTCCAGTGCGACCGAGGTACCGAGGGGATTGGAGGCGAAGGTGGAGTGCGTGGATCCGGGAGGGAATTTCTCCGGGGAAATCAGTTCTTCGCGTGCCCAGATACCGGACAACGGATTGAGGCCGTTGGTGATCGCCTTACCGAATACGAAGATATCGGGAACGATGCCGAAGTTTTCCCAGGACCACAGCTTGCCTGTACGGTACACGCCCATCTGGATTTCATCGGCCACGAGCAGGATGTTGCGCTTCTTGAGCGATTCCTGCAGTTTGGCCATATAGCCTTCTGGCGGAATGATGTAGCCGCCGGTGCCTTGCATGGGCTCGATGTAAAACGCGCCGAATTCGCACTGCTTGGACTTTTCATCCCAGAACGACTGGTATTCGGTTTCGAACAGCTTCTCGAATTCCTTGTGGCAGTACGTATCGCAGGTTTCCACCTTCATGTCGTACGGGCAACGGAAGCAGTAAGGATAAGGCACGAAGTGCGCGCGGTCGGCGAAATTGCCGAAACGGCGACGGTAACGGTAACTGGAGGTAATGGCAGAAGCGCCCAGCGTACGGCCGTGGTAGCCGCCCATGAAGGCGAATTGATGAGTCTTACCGGTATGGTTACGGACCACCTTAAGGGAGTCTTCCACGGCTTGCGCGCCGCCAACGTTAAAGTGCACACGGCCCTTCACGCCGTACTTGTCTTCCATGTACTTGCAGACGATCTCAGCCAGTTCGACCTTTTCCTTGTGCAGGTACTGGCTTGCGAGTTGCGGCAGTGTATCGATCTGCTTCTTCAGCGTATCGGCGATACGCTTGTTCTTGTAGCCGAAATTGACGGCGGAGTACCACATCTGCCAATCGAGATAGGCAGTACCGTTCTCGTCAAAGAGGAAGCTACCGTCGCAGCCTTCGAACACCTTCGGGGGATCGGCGTAGTTAACGGTATCGCCGTGAGAACAATACTTGTTGTTCTTGTCGAGGATTTGGATGATTTTCTGATCCATGTCAAACGTCTTTCAGTAGTACCAAAAAAGAAATAAAAACGGCCGGCGAAATCAGGCGCGGAGCCCAGCTTCGCGACGCTGCGGCGCTTCCTGCGGCCAGGTCTTGACCTTGGCGAGCACGTCGGCAAACGTCTGGAACTTGATGTGCGGGATATCGTTATTCTCGCAATACTTGATGAGCGAGCCCTTGGCAAACACGATGTCCGCATCTTTCGCCAAGCAGGCATCGGACTTGCCGTCGCCGATCAGCACCACGGTGCGATCGCCGGCGAGGGAGCTTGCAACAGCGCATTTGCAAACACCGTTGCCGCCGCTGCATTGAGGGTTCTTGTGGGGCCAGGAAATATCGATGCCGTCGGGCACAAAGTGCAGCTTGTTGGCATACACCGGCATGTCGGGGAAGTCGGCGTTCTTGAGCGCCACCTTGATGGCGTGATCGAGGCCGTCGCTGACCACAGCGACCTGCGCGAACTGTGTCACGTGCTTGTAGAACGGCAAGAAACTCGCATCGAGCTGGATGCCGCGGAAGAAGCTTTCCAAAGCCACGTGGTCGGCCTTCACCATGCGAAGTTGCTTCTGCATGCACTGCACCGCGGTGATATGGCCGTCCAGCCACTCCTGCTCCACGGCAGCCCATTCGGGACCGGCAAAACGTTCCAGCATGGCATCTACGGTGTCGCGCACCGAGAGCGTTCCGTCAAAATCGACTACAAACAGCATGAATACTGCCCCCTGTAAAATTATTGCAGGGTGGAGAATAATGCTTTCCTCTTACAAATTACTTACGCGGTGTAAGGAAGTTCTGTATGCGATGGCATCCTTGAAAGCCATCCGTAAGCCGGAACCCCTACCATAAGCCACTCATTCCAATGTCATCCAACCCATGCGCATCCTGCTGATCGAAGACGACAAAATCCTGGGCGACGCGGTCATGCGTACCTTGCAGCACGTCGGCTATGCCGTGGATTGGGCCCGCGACGGCAAGGCAGCCGACCTCGCCCTGCGCGACCAGGTATACGATCTCGCCCTGCTCGACCTCGGCCTGCCGCAAATCGATGGATTCGAAGTACTGCGCCGCCTGCGCAACCGTAAATCCAGCCTGCCGGTGCTGATCGTCACCGCACGCGATGCGCTGGACGACCGCATCAAGGGTCTCGACCTCGGCGCTGACGATTACATCCTTAAGCCCTTCGACATGCCTGAACTGCTGGCTCGGGTACGCGCCCATATCCGCCGGGCGCAAGTCGCCCCCTCCACTGAAATCGTATACGGGCCGCTGGTGTTCGATACCACAACCCGGCTGGTCAGGATCAATGGCGAGCCGTTCAATCTTTCGGCGCGCGAATTGGGCATCCTGGAAACGCTACTGATGAAAATCGGCAAGGTGATAACCAAGGAAATGCTGGTCGAAAAACTCTGCAGTTGGGATGAGATGCTGGGCAGCAACGCCATCGAGGTTTACGTGCATCGCCTGCGCAAGAAGCTGCAACCGCTCGGGGTCGATATCAGTACCGTGCGTGGCCTGGGCTACATGCTGGAAAAACTCGATGCGTAGACGATCGCTGCGAAGAACGCTGCTGTTCTGGCTGCTGGGGCCACTGCTGATCTTGTTCAGCCTGGGCACCATCCTCGTCTATCAACTGGCCTTGAGCTATTCCGAAGACGCCTACGACCGCGCCTTGGCAGGTTCCGCCGAAGATCTCCGCATGGTGGCGAAAGAGTCCATCAAAAATACCGGACACCTGGAGCTCTCACGGACGGCCCGTGAAATCCTGCTCACCGACCAATACGACAAGACTTACTTCAGTATCGTCGATGAAAACGGCAAGTTGCTGGCGGGGGACGGTCGGCTTTCAGTTCCGCTGACCGGGGGCGAAGAGGACGATGACGGAAAGATCTATTTCGACGATGTGGTGAACGGGGAGGATATTCGAGGTATTTCCAGCGAACTCGACGTAGAACTCGGAGGCCAGCAGCACAGCTGGCATGTGCTCGTGGGCGAAACCCGCAACAAACGCGATGGACTCGCCAAGGACATCCTCACGGGTTTCGTAGTCCCGCAAGCCATCATTATCTTGCTTGCCGCCGTATTGGTCGTCTTCGGCGTACGCCGCGGGCTGGCTTCGCTGGAAACGCTGCGGGAATCGGTCGCACACCGGTCCTCCAACGACATGCGTCCGCTAGACACTTCCCAAGTCCCGGTCGAAACCCAACCATTGATGCGAGAAATCAACAGCCTGCTCAATCGCCTGGAGGCCGTGTTCGAAGCCCAGAAACGCTTCATTGCAGACGCCGCGCACCAATTGCGCACCCCCCTGGCCGGGCTGAGTGCGCAAACCGATCTCGCCATGGCGCAGGATAATCCGCCGCAAACGCAACATGCGCTAAATCAAATCAAGGCCGTTTCCATGCGGCTTGGTCACGCCGTCAACCAGCTACTGTCGCTCGCTCGCAACGAGCCCGGCGCCGACAAATCATTCAACGCCGCGCCGCTGGACTTGAACCTGCTAGGCCGCGAAGCCACCCTGGCTTGGGTAGAACGCGCGGTGGAACGCAAAATAGACCTCGGATTCGAGCCCTACGACATCCCCGCGATCATTCACGGCGATGCCATCCGTTTGCGCGAATTGCTGGACAACCTCATCGACAACGCCTTGCGCTATTGCCCGCCCGGCAGCAGCGTCACCGTGCGAATCGACGTAGGGCCGACGCTATGCGTGGAAGACAATGGCCCCGGCATTCCGCCCGATGAGCGCTTGCGTATTTTTGAGCGTTTTCACCGTTTGCTGGGCACAGAAGCCGATGGTAATGGACTGGGGCTCGCCATCGTCAAGGAAATCGCCGAATCACACGGCGCGACGGTGGATGTAACGGAAGGCATGAATGGGCAAGGCGCAATGTTCAGGGTGAATTTTTACAAACCGCTCGTTGAAAACGAGGAGTCTACGAGTCTTATGTAGCACAGGCGGGGCCTCGCTTTAATTCCGACAACAGGGCTGTAATCTATACCTCGATCTTGCCCTGGAACTTGCAGTACAAATCCATCATCAACGGATCGACCTTCTCTACCTTTAAGCGCACCCGCTCCCCTGCAGCCAGTTCCGGCAGGCTGTGCACCTTGGTCATGTACGGGATGCCGTCAAGGCGCACGAGATTCTCGCGCCAAACCGTGGCATTCACCTCCTGTACGTTTTCCTGAATGAGGTATTGCAGGCACCAGTAGCGCTCCATGCGCTGCTGGAAGTCGTTGTAGATGTTGTAGGCGAAATCGAAATCGCGCATGGCCGTTGTCAAGGCCTCGTTGCCCTTGGCGTAAGCCGGTTCCGTGCCTTGCAGCAGCGCGATCATCTGACGCTGGTTGATGAGGTCCACGGCTCGGCGCAACGGCGACGTGCTCCAGGCATACTGGGCCACACCCAAGCCCTGGTGAGGTTCGGCCTCAGTGGTCATGAACACTTTGCCCCCGGTCTGAGCGCGATAGATGCCTGGGATGCCGTTCTGTGCCAGCAGGCCGCCCCAATGCGCATTGGCGTAAATCATCAGTTCCGCCACCAGCTTGTCCATTGGCGAACCGCGCTTGCGCTCGGTAATACGCACCTTGCCGTCTTCGACGTAGAAGTTGTAATCCACCTGCGGCAAGCGATTGGGATCGTACTTGCCGCGCGCTTTTTCCAGCGATTCCGCCAGTTGATGCAAGGAAGACAGACGTTCCCAGTATTCGTGTCCGCTGTGCTCGGTGAGCGTTTCTTCGTTGAAATGCGGTTCCAGCGTATCGTGACGCAGGTTTTCGGCGATCTTCACCATCTCTACCCGGCTTTGGTTATCGACGATGGAAAAGTCCGGCGCGACTTCCAGGTAGAGCGATAACGCAGGCCGCCAGTGCCCAGCCAAAAGGCTGAACGGCTCGATAGCCGGCTCGGGCAGCATGGTGATCTTGTTGCCGGGCATGTAGACGGTGGATAACCGCTGCAAGGCAATCGCATCCAGTTCCGAGCCGGGCAGAATACCCAATGAGGGGGCAGCGATATGAATCCCGACACGGGTATTGCCGTTTTCCAGGGCGAGAATGGAAAACGCATCGTCGATTTCCGTCGTGGTGCTGTCGTCGATGCTGAACGCATCGACATCTGCCTGCGGCAAATCGTCCGGCACCACCACGGAGCCGTGCGATGGGAACGCAATACCGCCGGGGAAATGCTCGCGCAGAAATGCGCCGAAGTGATAATCATGGGCAGAGGCAATCGCGCCGCAAGTTTCCAATAGCTTGATGTGCGACATCCCGGTTTCGATGGAGGCCTCGTCCAGCGCTTTCCACTCCAGCGTGTTCTTGTCGGGCTCGTAGATCAGCATGTCGAGCTTGTCGCCAAATTCGGCGGGTAGCTTGTGAGCCTTGATCTGCTCCACATATTCGGCGACCTTCTCAGCCTGGATACGCTTTCGTTCCTGAGCTGCAAGCGCCGCCTTGAGGTTATCCTCCGGCGCAGCTTTATAGCGGCCCTTGCCCTTACGGTAAAAATACATGGGGGCCGAATGCAGGCGGATCGCCACCGAAGCAGCCTCGACCGGGTTCGGCGCATGACCGAAGTAATCCTTGGCGAGTTCTTCGAAGCCGAATTCCGGCTCGCCGCAACACTCCCACAAAAAATCCACGTCGATATCGTCTGCCCCACTTTGCGCCTGCTCCATAAAGCCTGCGAGAGGATTCTCGAACTTGAGCAGCACATTGGCCGACTTGATCTTGGAGCGCTTGCCGTGCAGTGCCTCGACCTGCAGCGACCCGGGATTCTCGGTCATCACACTGCCGATTTTGAAACTGCCTTCTTCTTCGTAAAAAACGTTCATTCCATGTCAATCAAATTGCGTAACCGCTATTTTACCGTGGATTGGCAGGCTACCCTTCCTCAGTTGCCAGAAGAATATTTAACAGCAAGGGACTACTCCTCAACTGGCAAACGCTTGAATTCCTTGTCCATGGCCGAGACACGGTCAAATATTAAAATCAATATCCATTCAAATACCCTTCAAATAAGCCTGAAATAAGTTTTCAGCCTCTATACTCCAAATCGCTCGGCGTAATTTGTTTAAACAGAATACCTTGCTGCAGACTGTTTAAGCGCCGTTTCAAACTCTGGGGCGAATAATGAAGAAAACGAGGCAATCCGGCTTTACCCTGCTTGAGTTGTTGGTGGTAATGGTGATCATCGGCCTGCTGGCCGGGTATGTCGGGCCGCGTTATTTCTCGCAGATTGGCAAGTCGGAGACTAAGGCAGCCAAGGCGCAGATCGATGCGCTGGAAAAAGCCTTGGATCAGTACCGCCTCGATACCGGTCACTACCCCACCACCGAACAAGGCTTGGCTGCGCTCAATACTCGTCCCGCCTCCGAACCCCGCTGGGACGGCCCCTACCTAAAGAAAGCCGTGCCTGCCGACCCTTGGGGCAAGGCTTATCTCTATCGCCAACCGGGCGAACATAGCGAATTCGATTTATTTTCCTACGGCAAGGATGGCCAGCCGGGCGGCGAAGGCGACGCCCAGGATGTGACCAACTGGTAAGCCGCGCCGCATCGCATGAATTTCAAGGTACAAGGTCTGGATGGCAGCGGTCGCTTCGTCTCGCTGCAATTGGCTGCGGGCAACGCTGAAGAAGCTGAGCAGCTGGGCAAGGACCAGGGCCTGCAGGTCTTGGGCGTGGTCCAAGCCGGTGGCAGTTGGAATACGGTGTTCAAATCCTTAGGCACGCCCAAGTTTCCCTTGCTGCTGTTCAACCAGGAATTGCTCGCACTGCTGGAAGCGGGGCTTTCCATCGTGGAAGTGCTGGAAACCCTGCTGGAAAAGGAAACTCATGCCCATACCAAGCAGGTGCTCAAGGGCGTAGTTAATAGCCTGCACGAGGGCCGTTCGCTCTCGGCATCGCTCGAAGCACAACCTGCAGCATTCCCGGCGCTTTACGTGGCGACTGTCCGTTCCAGCGAACGTACAGGCGGGCTGGTGGAAGCATTGCGCCGCTATATCGCTTATCAGGTCCAGGTGGACCAGATGAAGAAGAAGGTCATCTCGGCTTCCATCTACCCCATATTGCTCATGGGCGTAGGTGGCCTGGTAGTGCTGTTCCTGCTCACCTACGTCATTCCCAAGTTCAGCCATATTTACGCCGATACCGGTCGCGAGCTGCCGTTCGCTTCCTGGCTGCTAATGCGCTGGGGTGAAATCATCGAGACTCATGGCACCTTGGTCACAGGCATTTTCTTCGGCGGGCTGGGCAGCATGGTCTATGCCCTCTCCCGCCCTTCCGTGCGCGGCTGGCTACGCGAGTTGCTTTGGAAAACGCCGGTGATCGGCGAACGCATGCGCATTTACCAACTCTCCCGCTTCTACCGCACCCTGGGGATGCTGGCGAGCGCCGGCATTCCCATCATGATGGCCATGGATCAGGTCTCCGGCCTGCTCGATGCCAGGCTGCAAGGACGGCTGGCCGAAGCCCGCAACCATGTCCGCGAAGGCCAATCGCTGTCGCACGCCATGGAGCGCAGCGGGCTTTCTACGGCCGTCGCTTCGCGGTTGCTGCGAGTCGGCGAGCAAACCGGCCAGATGGGCAGCATGATGGACCGCATCGCGGATTTTCATGAAGAAGAACTCAACCGCTGGATCGATTGGGCGAGCCGCTTGTTCGAGCCGCTGCTGATGACCTTCATCGGCATCGTGATCGGTGGCATCGTGGTGCTGATGTACGTGCCCATCTTCGAACTGGCCGGGAGCATCCAGCAATGAACGCCATGCTCAAACCTTTCGACGCCACCTTGCTGCAAAAAGCCCGTGACGAGGCAGCGCTTTCAAAACGTCGCTTCATCACCGTTCTGGAAGAAATGTTGGGCTTCGATCAGACCGGATTCATGGCCTGGCTGGGGGAGTGGTCGCAGTACCCCACGGTGAGCATGGACGACATTCACGATTGGCAGCCGGCGTTCGACATGCTGCCCTTCGCCGATTGCCTGCAGCGCGAATGCCTGCCGCTACGTAACGCGGCAGACGAATTGCTGCTGTTGATTTCCGACCCGTTCAGCGACCACTTGCGCGAATGGGCGTGGAACCGTATCAAATTGCCCTTCGCCTTCCGCCTTGCCCATTGGTCGGACATCCAGGCCTATTTCGCCCGCCAGGAAGAATCCCAGCGCGCTATGGAAAACTGGTCGCAGCAGGAGGATTTCCAGACCGTCGAGGGCGAGAAGATCGAAGTTATTTCGCTCAAGTCGATTTCGGAAGACGCCAGCCCCGTGGTGCGGCTGGTGCATTCGACGCTCTACGATGCCCTCAAGGCCGGCGTCAGCGATATCCACCTGGAAACTAGCGCCAGCGGGCTGGTCATCAAGTACCGCATCGATGGTGTGCTGTCGCAGATCGGGGCGATCCAGGGCATCGAAACTGCCGAACAAGTCATTTCGCGCCTCAAGGTGATGTCCGAACTCGACATTTCCGAACGCCGCATTCCGCAGGACGGGCGTTTCAAGGTGTTGGCGGGCGGACGAGCCGTGGACTTTCGCGTCTCCATCATGCCTAGCATCTACGGTGAGGATTCGGTGTTGCGGATTCTCGACAAACAGGCGCTGACCGATCAAATGCAAGGGCTACGGCTGGATGCGCTGGGCTTCGATCCGGTCACGATGGCGACCTTGCGACGATTGAGCCGCGAGCCTTATGGGATGTTGTTAGTCACCGGCCCCACCGGCTCCGGCAAGACCACCACATTGTATGCCGCGATTTCCGAGATCAACCACGGCCACGACAAAATCATCACCATCGAAGACCCGGTGGAATACCAGCTGCCGGGGATATTGCAAATCCCGGTCAACGAGAAAAAAGGCCTGACTTTTGCCCGTGGCCTGCGGTCGATTCTGCGCCACGACCCGGACAAGATCATGGTGGGCGAAATACGCGACCCGGAAACCGCGCAGATCGCCATTCAATCCGCCCTCACCGGCCATCTCGTATTCACCACCGTCCACGCCAACAACGTCTTCGACGTATTGGGACGCTTCATGCACATGGGCGTCGACCCTTACAGCTTCGTCTCCGCACTCAACTGCATCATCGCCCAGCGCCTGGTGCGCATCAATTGCCCGGATTGCGCGGTGCCGGTCACGCCGGAGCCGCAATTGCTGGAGGAATCGGGCCTGAAGGCGATCGATGTAGCAGGCTTCGACTTCCGCGCCGGACGCGGTTGCGGCAAGTGCCGCGGTACTGGTTTCCGCGGGCGCAAGGCCATCGCCGAACTACTCATCCTCAACGACGAACTGCGCGAATTGATCGCCGGCCGCCACCCTATTCGCACGATCAAGGAGGCCGCCATCCGCCACAACACGCGCTTCTTGCGCCAATCCGCCATCGAACTGGTACGGAGCGGCGATACCACCCTACAGGAAATCAACCGTGTCACTTTTGTCGCCTGATCATCTGCGCATCGGACTCGGGGCCTCCTACGCCGTCATGGCGCGTGTTCGAGGCGTTCAGGTCGTCGATTGGCACATGCAGCAATGGGCACCCGCCGCTTCTGGCTTGCCTTGGCAGCAAGCCTTGTCCACGGTAAGCAGTTGGTTGGCGCAAGATAAAACCAAGGGCCAAAAGGCGGATGTGGTGCTGTCATCCGAACTCGCCCCCATGCAGTTGCTACCCTGGCGCGAAGATGTCGTATCACCAGAACAACAAGCCCTGCTGGCAAGCGCACAGTATCGACGCATTTACGGTGACGTTGCCGCCCATTGGAAAGTCTCGGTTCAACCGACCGGATACGCGCAGCCGTGGCTAAGTAGTGCGGCCGACGAAAGATTGCTGACTGCACTTGATACCCAACTCACCGGCGTCAAAGTGCATTCCACACAACCCTTGGTCGCCTCGTTGTTCAATCCGTTGCATAAAAAACTTGCGACCTCGAGCTGGCTGCTGATCGCCGAGCCGGAACGGGTAACTGCGTTGCTGATACGGCAGGGTCAATGGCAGATGCTACAAACCTTCCCAACTGCCGCGCTGCAAGCCGAGTCTGCAAAAGGTTTGTTACTGCGCGAACTACGTCTGGCAGGCTTGGAAGAGGAACAATCCAGCTTCTACACGGTGGGCTGCTCCATGACGGGCGCCGTTGCGCTTGATGTGGGTTGGAGTGCTGATGCGAGCATCGCTCCCCAAGCGCCAATGTATCTGCTAGGAGGCCGGGCATGAAGCGCGTTTGGATCGATTTCAAGCAGCCCATCGCGCCGCAAATCCTACTCTTGCGCTACGGCCTGCTGGGGCTGGGGGCGATCGTGCTCGGTCTGGCGCTCTATCAACAGCACCGTGTCACCACCGAAAAAGCCGGTTTGATGTGGCAGCAGCAAAACCTGGAACGGCTGGAAAACCGTCATTTGCCGCAGATTCATCTCACCGCCGAAAGCAGCACATCACCCGACGCCAACAAACGAGCCAATGAGGTATTGAAACAACTTAACCAACCATGGGATGGCATGTTCGTCGCGCTTGAACGCGCACTCATCCCCGGCATCAGCGTGCTCTCTGTCTCGCCGGATGCACACAAGGGCACGGTGACGATCAAGGGGTTGGCGCAAGACGGCGACCACATCATCGATTTCGTCGAACAATTGCAGGCGACTAAAACGTTGGCCGGCGTGCATCTGCTCAGCCAGGAAACCATGCCGGAAGATCAAAAATTGCCGCTCTCGTTTACGCTCAGCGCCAACTGGACGGTTAAGCCATGACGCGCTGGCAATGGAAAGCACAACGTGTCGCCGCGTCAGTCGGCATCCCAGGCCTTATCGGCCTGGGGTTGCTGGTAGCCGGAATATTCATATATTTCGCCGCAATCCGGCCAAACACAGGTGAAGTCGCCCAGCTCAAGCAAAAGCTCGCCGGCATGCGCAGCCACCCCCAGACTATGCGGCAATATGCCCCGGAAGAAGAACTCGCCATGTTCTACGACTTCTTCCCAAAACGTGAAGCACTTGCCGAACAGCTACGCACTCTCAATCATTTGGCAACAGACGAGGACCTTGTCATCGAGCGCATCGATTACAAGCTTTCGCGCATTCAGAGCACGCCGCTGTGGCGTTACCAGATCACCTTCCCGCTCAACACCGACTACACCACGCTTCGGCACTATGTGGCCGCCGTGCTGAAAGCCTTGCCCAACGCCGCGCTGGAAATCATCGAAATGCAGCGCGACGATGCCGATGCCGAATTGCTGGACGAAAAAATCGGCTTGGTGCTGTTCTACCGGGAGGCACATTGATGAACGCCAAGACGCAACAACGCCTCCTTTTCGCCGCCGCAGCCCTCACTGTCGTTGCAGCAGTTTTCGCACCCTCTCCCGAAGAACCGGTTGAGCCGTCACATGAAAAACATTTGGTAGTGGCAGAGCGTAGCGATACCGAACCTCGAAAAACGGCACCCGTCGGCAATCTCTTCCCGGCCGAGCGCAAGGAAATGGCGGAAGAGCCTAGTGACCTGTTCTTCGTCGACAAGCCGCCTCCCCCGCCCCCGC
>NZ_BDOQ01000013.1 GCF_003112435.1 Novimethylophilus kurashikiensis | reverse complement strand
AAAAACCGCCAAAACCCGTAGCCCCGCCCCTGCCATACATATACATGGGGAAGATGGTAGATGAAAGCGGACTGAGCATTTTCCTGACGCGAAACAACAAGCCTTATGTGGTCCACGTAGGCGACATCCTGGACAATCAGTACCGCGTGGAATTGATCAAGCCGCCAATGATGGAATTGACATACCTGCCCTTGAAGGAAAAACAAGTGCTGAATATCGGAGCAACTAAATGATTCGTAAAGTTCCTGAATTTGTTGTTACTTGCATGACATTGGCATTAATGAGTGGTTGTGTCACAGATCAAACGTTCAGCAAAAAAAGTGAGGCTGCTGAAAAGGTCAAAGAGGCCAATGAGAAGTTTGATCACATTACAAACCTTATGAGCGACGCTGATCAGGCCATCAAAGCAGGAGATTACAGCACCGCAAAAAAATCATATGAAGCTATCTTAGTAATAGAGCCCAACAATCCTCGAGCACAAGCCGGGTTGAAGTTGATTGAAACGAACACCCGACATCATGCGCTCATCAGCGAAGCCAAGGCACTATTTGATCAAGGCAGTATAGACAATGCCAAACTAAAACTACGGCCAGTCTTAGTAGAGAATCCGGGGCAGGCTGAAGCTCGCGCACTTATGCAAGCGATTGAGGCTCAATCCACCAAAGATCAAATCACTCCCAAAAAACTCAAACCACCTCGCAGCAAAACCGTCACCCTCGACTTCCGTAACGCGTCATTACAGAATGTTTTCGATGTCATTTCAAAAACAAGCGGCATCAACTTCGTCCTTGACCCCTATATTCGTCAAGATTTGCAAGCATCGATTTTCGTAAAAGATGCTTCCATCGAGGACGTAATTGATTTTCTGCTAATGATGCATCAGCTCGGGAAAAAGATTCTGACCGAGAACTCCATCATGATTTACCCCATGAATCGGGCAAATGTTTATGACGACTTGGTTCTGCGTAGTTTCTACCTCAACCATGCCGACCCGAAACAAACGATGGCGCTCATCAAATCAATGATGCCGATCAAAGACATCATCGTTGATGACAAGCTCAATATGCTGACGGTGAAAGCTACCTACGATCAACTAAAAGATGTCGAGAGACTGATTATTAATGAGGACTTGCCTGAACCAGAGGTTGTGCTCGATGTTGAGATTCTGGAAGTAAAACGTTCCCATTTGAGCGATCTGGGTATTATTTACCCCAATCAATTTTCCATCACTGCAAAATCGACGGGTACCACCGCCACATCGTCGTCAGGATTAACATGGCACGATTTGACCCATGTCGGGCCGGGAAACATTAGCGTATCACCCACTGCTACGCTTAATCTTTTGCATCAGGACGGCGATACCAATCTTCTCGCCAACCCCAGGATCAGAGTCAAGAATCGGGAAAAAGCAAAAATCCACATTGGCGACAAAATTCCCATCGAAACAACGACCATCTCATCCAGTAGCAACTTTGCGAGCAAATCAGCGAATTATCTCGATGTCGGCTTGAAGTTGGACGTTGAGCCTCGCGTTATGCTCAACAACGAGGTTTCCATCAAAGTTAACTTGGAAGTCAGTAATGCAACACAAACTGCCGGATCGACATTTCCTACGGTGAATACCAGAAACACCAGCACCGTGTTGATGACCGGCGACGGAGAAACCCAGATACTCGCCGGCCTAATCAATGATGAGGATCGAAAAAGCGCGAATAAAGTCCCAGGACTCGCCAACATTCCACTCCTCGGTCGATTATTCACGGACCAAAGTGACAGCCGTGCTAAAACCGAAGTTGTTTTGCTGATAACACCGCATGTAGTGCGGAATATTCTTCGCCCGGACGCTAGCAACATCGAGTTTTATGGTGGAACCGGTGTGAGATCGACTCCGATCAACTTTAATCCCATGTCCGCATTGCAGCAATTTATTGGCGCACCTACAGCAGCTCCAGCTGCGCCTAATCCAGCTGGCGGACAATCTGCCCCTACACCGAACTCGGCGCCCTCGACCAGCCCTGCGGGAGGCTCATCCAGTAGTGATGGGCCTCAACCGCTTGGCAAACCGGTAGGCGTAGAATAAATACTTGCAATGCGCAAATTGGAGCGTCAACTTTTTGGCATGCGCGGCTTCACGCTGATCGAGACCCTCATCACGCTCGCGATTCTGGCACTATTAGCAACGCTTGCGGTTCCGACATTGGAACTCACGATTAAACGACAGAAGGAGCAGCAGTTACACGAGGCATTGCGCACTATTAGGGAGGCAATTGATGCCTATAAGAAAGCCGCCTCTGAAGGAAAAATTGCTATTAAAGCCGACGAAACTGGCTACCCCCCTAGCTTAAGCGCTCTGTATGAGGGCGTTCAAGATGCGACTTCCCCACAGAAAAAAATGATTTTTTTTCTTCGTCGGCTTCCTCGTGATCCGTTTTACCCAGAGACCAGTGCGGCTCCCATCGATACTTGGGGTAAACGAAGTTATGAAAGCGATTATGACACTCCGAGGGAAGGTAAAGATGTTTACGATGTGTATTCACTCTCGCCGGATACAGCAATCGATGGCACCCCTTACCGAACATGGTAGCCATGAATACAGTCTGTAAAAAGGGATTCACCCTGATAGAAATGCTCGTGGTGATGGCTATCATCGGTACACTACTGGCCTTGGTTGCCCCACGCTATTTCAAAAGCATGGAGCATGCACGCGAAACCGCATTGAAACATGACCTCGCTGTGACGCGTGAAGCCATCGGCCGTTTCTATTCCGATTTAAACCATTATCCTCAGAGTCTCGATGAACTCGTGCAACGCCGTTACCTGAAAACGATTCCGATCGACCCTATTACAGGCAGCAGCGAAACTTGGATTATCACCCAGCCTCCAGACCAAGCACAATCTGGCGTCTATGACATCTCAAGCGGCGCTGAAGGTGTTGCCAGTGATGGTACAGAATTCAAGAGTTGGTAGCATGCATCGTCATGGAGGCTTCACTTATTTCGGCACGATGTTCGTGGTTACGCTCATCGGACTGGCGCTCACAGGAGCCGCCGCAATATGGCAAGTGGAACGGCAAAGGGAAAAAGAAGCAGAACTTCTTTTCGTCGGACAGCAATATATCGAGGCCATCGCAAGCTATTATCACGCGGCCCCCAACGGCATAAAAAAATATCCTCGTACATTTGCCGATTTGTTGCGTGACCCACGCTATCTCAACATTAAACGTCACTTGCGTAAACCCTGGCATGACCCGCTCACCGGTTCCGCAAAATGGGGAGTCATTAAAACAAAACAGGGCGGCATTGCAGGAATCTACAGTACCGCCACAGGAAGCCCGCTTAAACAAGCCGGATTCGGACCTTTAGAATCTTTATTGACCGGGAAAACAAGCTATGCGGAATGGAAATTTGTATACATTGCTGCTGCCGATTCATCAGACACTCCATCCGCCAATGAGCAGCAAAGCTCACTCGATGCAAATAACGATTCAGCCGCAGAAACTGGCGATGCATCGAATGCATCCGATGAATCAACAGAAGAAGAAACCGGAGAAGAATTACTGCAAGGCCATGAACAAATGAAACCATGAGGCCTTGCATTCGCATGCCTGGCTAAAACACGCATAAAAAAGGCAAGCGGAACACCGCTTGCCCTCATGCCTCAATAACTTAGATTAAGGCGCAGCGACAGACCAAACACCTGTCACGGTATTCGGGCAACCAGGATGTGCCCAAGCGCTCCAATAGCCGCTGTCTTGGGTTCCGGTCCCAAAAATCATCTCATCCCCAACAGTACCGGGGAGTGTCGTAGGCGCGCCACCACCCGGCAACAAGTTTGCGGTAGTAATACCGACGCCAGCGGGCTCCATTCCCAATGTTGAACGAATCACCCAGGCAAATGCATGGTCACGGCAAGAAGTATCGCCGGACACACCCACGGCACCGACCTTGACGCCGTTCTTATATAGGGCAAGACCGCCGCCAAAAACATTCACACCGCCAATACGCTTGTTCTTGAGGAAATCAGCCCAGGTACCGTTATTGGTCGGATCACCACCATATGCACGCGAAGCGTCAATAGGGTTGCTATGCTGCAAACCGTACAAGCTATTGCCTGGTTGAACTGGAGTATAGAGATTGGCCGTTGAAATGGCGTAACCATTGAGACTGAAAGCATTTGCAGTATTAGCCTTTTGTGCCGAAATAATACGACTTCCAAGCCATTCGTTATTCCCTGCAGCAGTGCCACGTGTTCCAGTCGTAGCTACTTGGCAAATCTTGCCCGTCTCATCAACGACAGTAGCCCACATATCCAAGCCGTAACCACCGGTAGAGGCGGCTTTAGCAGCTCCCATTGCAGTCAACAAAGAATCACGTGGAATATCCGAGCAAGCTGCTTGTGCCAACTGGGATGCGCCCATCATTAGCAAAGCAGTCCCCACTGCCAATCCTAATTTCTTGTTCATCATGCTTATCTCCCTTCCAGAAGAAGTTAACGAGGTGAAAGTACCGAAGTACGGAAGGGATTATAGGAGGCCGTTACTTTGCCAAATCTAAACCTATTCTTAACAGAAGCTTAGAATAGTCTTACAGGTGTTACTAACATGGTTACATACATTAACTTATTAAAACTAACTTATACTGTAAGAAATCGCTTACATTAATCAATAAACAACGGGACAAACCCCAATCATGGTTAGCGAGTTAAGAAAACTTAAACCGACGCAACGTATCAGAATCCAAGTTTTCGGAGCTTTTCTCATCGAGCAGGATGGCCAACAGCTCGACATGGAGGGGCTCGGTTATAGCAAACCAATTGAGCTGTTGAAGTTTCTTATTGCCTATGGCGGGCATAACGTTTCTACCGATTTCATCGTTTCCAAACTATGGTCCGATTCAGACGGCGATCATGCCAAGAATTCGTTCGATGGTACCTTGCATCGCTTACGCAAGATTCTCGGTTGCCGTGATGCATTGGTTTTAAATTCGGGCTTGCTAAGTATCAATGAAAAGATATGTTGGCTGGATCTGTGGATTTTCGATCGTTTGGCTATTGAGGTGGAGGAGGAGTTACGGAATGCCTTGTCACAGGAGCAGATGCGCGACTATACCCATAAGCTGTTAGGTATTGTGCGCGGCCCTTGTTTATGGCTTTCGAGCGATTCGCCCTGGGTCTATATCATTCAGGAAAAGACCAAGACGCGCTTTTTGCGATTGGTGCTGGGATTGGGCGCGGCATTGGAGAGCGCGAAGCAATACGACGAAGCCATTCTGCTCTACAGCACTGCACTGGAATACTACCCGTTGGCGGAAGAAGTCTGCCTTAAGCTGGTCAAGGCTCGCATCGAGCAAGGCTTGTGCGCCGAAGCCATCATGGTGTTCCGCAAGTTCAGCCACGTGTTGAGCGAATCGCTCGGGCTCGGCCCTTCCAAGGCCATGCAGCAAGTCATTTCAGGCATCATGCCGGCGAAGAGCTGATCCTGTTCTAAACCTTCAATTCACTCCAGGCTTTTTCCAGACGTTTTGCCGATACCGGGAACGGGGTTTTGAGTTCCTGGGCGAACAATGAAACTCTCAACTCCTCGATCAGCCAGCGGAAATCCAGCAGTTCTTCCGTGTCCTTGTTGGCTTTTCTATTTGCCTCCAACCGCTGTTCGTAGCGGTTCCACAACTGAGCAACCGCCTCCGCATGGCGAGCATCACGATCAGGCGCTGAAGGATATTTCTCCAGTCGCAAACGCATGGCCTTGAGATAGCGAGGCAGATGCTGCAGACGCTCCCAAGGCGTGCGTGAGACGAAATGCTTGTAGAGTAATCGCCCAAGCTGTTCCTCGACCTCGCGTTTAAGGCGAGACATCGGTGTGGGTAAACTGTTGAGCTTGGCGATGAGCGGTTGATACTCAGCAGCGATAGCCTGAATTAATCTGGTTGCCGCATCAGTGACCGCAGGCAGCCGCGTTCTGGCGCGCTGCTTCAGGTTCATGAATTCCTGGTTGCTTCGCGGCAGCTCGTCCTCGCCGATAAAGGCACGATCGGCAATCGCGGTGAGCATGTCTTCCTGCAAATCGTCCGGACTCATGATGTTGCGCAACTGCAAGGCATATTGCGTGAAACCGGGCAGCCCTTTGGAAAGCTGCTTCATCTGTTCCTTGAGTTCGAAGCGCATCAAGCGGCGTACGCCGGCACGGTGCGCTTGCAACGCCGCGCTTTCTACGTCGAACAGCCTAACCGCCACCGATTCCTCGCAATCTTCCAACGCGGGATAGCCTGTGAGGCGCTGTCCGCCGCGTGTGAAATCGAGCTTTTTCGGCAGATCGCCGAAATCCCACTGCTTGATGCCTTCGCGTTCGATGCCGGGCGAAGCATCTCTGAATGTGAGCTGCGCAGCCTGCCCCAGTTGGTTCTTGAGTGCGTTCCAGTCGCGGCCCATGGCGAGTTCGCGCTTGGCGTCGTCCACCACACGGAAATTCATCAAGTGATGATCCGGAATCTTTTCGTGATCCCAATCGGCGGCGGAAATATTGAGTCCGGTGCGTGCCTTGATGAAATCGGCCAACGCCTCTTTCACGCCCTTGAGCTTGGGCGTGCTGGTCGGATTGGAGGGCACGGTTTCCAGGAATGCCGTCACGAAATCCGGCACCGGCACGCAAACGCGGCGGAAGGTCTTGGGCAGCGCCTTGACGAGGTACGTAATCTTTTCGCGGATCATGCCCGGCACCAGCCATTCCATGGGCGTAGGGTCGAGCTGGTTGAGCAGATGCAACGGCACCGTGGCCGTCACGCCGTCCAACGGGTGGCCGGGTTCGAAACGGTATTTGAGCGCCAGCACGACCTTTTCGCCGGAGGATGGCGAAACGACATGCATGGACTCGGGAAATTGCGCTTCCGTGACCCCTGTCGCCCCATGCCGCATCAAAGCTTCGCGTGTGAGATACAGCAGCTTGGGATTGGCCTTTTCCGCATCCTGGCGCCATTTCTCGAATCCGGCGCCATTCACGATACCTTGGGGGACGATGGCATCGTAGAACATGAAAAGTTGATGCTCGTCCACCAGCACGTCCTGACGACGCGCCTTGTGCTCCAGCTCCTCGATTTCCGCGATCAGCCGACGGTTGTGCTCGAAGAAAGATGCACGGGTATCGAACTCCATGTTCGCCAGCGCCTCGCGGATGAAAATCTCGCGCGACTCCTTGGGGTCGATCGGCCCGTAATGCACGCGGCGCTTGGGAATGATGGTCAAACCGTAAAGGCTGACGCGCTCCCAGGCCGAAACCTGCGCCAATTTTCGATCCCAGCGCGGATCGGAATAATGGCTCTGCGTGAGGCCTCGCGCCAGCGGCTCTATCCAGTCCGGTTCGATCTTGGCGACACAGCGCGCATACAGCTTGGCCGTTTCCATCAGCTCGGCTGCCATGATCCACTTGGGCCGTGCTTTCTTGAGACCGGAACCCGGGGCGATGGAGAAACGGATGCCGCGAGCACCTAAATAGCTGTCTGCCTCGCCGTCCTTGAAGCCGATGTTGCCGAGCAAGCCTGCGAGCAAGGCACGATGCACTTGATCGTAACCGGCTGGAATCTCGTTGGGCCGGAATTCCATGTCGGCCACGATACCGGCCAGTTGGCCATGTAACTCGCGCCATTCCTTAAGGCGCAGGAACGACAGGAAATTATCGTGGCACTCCTTGACCAGCAGGCGGTTGGATTTCTTGTGCTTGAGCGCCTCGTCGAAGAAATCCCATAGCTTGAGGAAACCCAGAAAATCGGAGCGCTCATCGGCAAAGCGAGCATGGGCACGGTCGGCCGCTTCGCGCTTGTCCATGGGCCGCTCACGCGGGTCCTGAATCGCCAAGGCGCTGGCGATGATGAGGATTTCGGTGAGGCAGTTCTCGGCCTTGGCGGCGAGGATCATGCGCCCCACCTTGGGGTCGAGCGGCAGCTTGGCGAGCTGGCTGCCGATCTGCGTCAGCTTGTGCTCAGCATCTACCGCACTCAGTTCACGCAGCAACTGGTAGCCGTCGGCGACAAGGCGCGAGGACGGTGCTTCAATGAACGGAAATTCATCGACGGGGCCAAGCCGGAGCGCTGCCATGCGCAGGATGACCGAAGCCAGGGATGAACGCAGGATTTCAGGATCGGTAAACTCAGGGCGGTCGTTGAAATCCGCTTCGGAATACAACCTGACGCAAACGCCGTTGGAAACCCGGCCGCAACGGCCGGCACGCTGCCTCGCAGCCGCCTGTGAAATCTTCTCGATCTGCAACTGCTCGACCTTGGCGCGCGTGCTGTAGCGATTGACGCGGGCCAGACCGGTATCGATGACATATTTGATGCCGGGCACGGTGAGCGAGGTTTCCGCCACATTGGTCGCCAGCACGATACGGCGTCCGCCTGAAGGCTTGAACACGCGCTGCTGATCTTCGAGCGAAAGTCGCGCAAACAGCGGCAGGATTTCCGCGCCGGGCGGGTGATGCTTCCTTAAATGTTCGGCGGTATCGCGGATTTCGCGCTCGCCGGGCAGAAACACGAGGATATCGCCGCCACCGAGGCGGGAAAGGTCATCGACCGCATCGAGGATGGCCGCTTCCATGCTTTCCTCTCGCTCGTCCTCCTCCAGCCAGGACAAAGCACCAGCGAGAGGCTCGTTGCGAGGAATACCGTGGACCGTATCCTCGCCGCTTTCCGCCAGCCGCACGCTGGGTTTCTGTGCCGTTTGCTTGCTGCCGCCCAACGGTCGATAGCGGATTTCGACCGGATAGGTACGACCCGAGACTTCGATTACGGGCGCGCCATCGAAATGCTGCGAAAATCGATCCGCATCGATGGTCGCGGAGGTAATGATGACCTTGAGATCAGGCCGCTTGGGCAGTAGCTGCTTGACGTAGCCAAGCAGGAAATCGATGTTGAGGCTGCGCTCGTGAGCCTCGTCGATGATGAGCGTATCGTAGGCATCGAGGAAACGGTCACCCTGTGTTTCGGCGAGCAGGATGCCGTCCGTCATGAGCTTGATGTAACTGCTGCCGGAAAGCTTGTCGGTAAAACGCACCTTGTAGCCGACGGTCTGGCCGAGCGGCGAGTTAAGCTCGGAAGCGATGCGAGATGCCACCGAGCGCGCTGCAATGCGTCGAGGCTGGGTGTGACCGATCAGTCCCGCCGCTCCCCGCTTCAGTTCCAGGCAGATCTTGGGCAACTGCGTCGTCTTGCCTGAGCCCGTCTCGCCGCAAACGATGACGACTTGATGCTTGGCGATAGCCGCGGCGATCTCGTCCTTTTTCTGGTTGACAGGAAGATTATCCGCAAACTCGGGCTTGGGCAGATTGGCGATACGCTCGCGCAGCTTCTCCATGGAAGCCTGCATCTGCGCTGCGATCTCGGCCAATAGTTTGGGCATGCGCTCGAGATCCTGCGGCTTGCCCTGGTCGAGCCAGCCCTTGGCCTGCTGCAAACGGCGGCGCAGCGGCTGGCGATCCGCCAGCATGCATTGCGGCAGTTGCGCTTGCAATTGGGAAATGAATTGTTTGGGAGAAAGTGAGGAAGACTGGGTCATAAGCGGCGCAATTTTATCACGCGCTCCCCAGCCCTCGGTTCATTAACACTGGTTGAGGCTGCGCATCGCCGGAGTGCATTCACTACTTTCCTTCGATGGACGCGTAGTCGTTTGACGCTGGAAAAACTTCTTGAAAGCGTTCTGATGCGATTCGGCTTTTTTGGGTTCGCGTTCAGATGTGACGGTGGTTGCTTGAGTGGGTTTTTCGGCGGCCTGAGTAGGCTTACCTGCGGCTTCAACAGGTTCTACTGCGGTCGTTTTTACTCGAGAAAAACCGAACCCTATCGCCACCAACCCAAGCAGAAGGCTGGCGAAAATGGCGATTTTTACGCCGTTAGACAAGCCAGTAGCAGCCCTTGAATGGGCATTAGGCTGATCTTCCGCCCAAGCGGAATCGCCCACCGGGGCATCGCCGGACTGCCGAATCGCATACACCTCGTGCTCGCGCACATGCTTGTCGTGCTTGATACCGGAATAGGTGAATATTTGCGTAAGCTCATCGCTCAGGCGCGAGACGATTTCATAATAGGATCGAGAAACCAGGATATGGTTGGGTTCGGCAAAACTCATGATGCGCTGGGCAACATTGATGCCATCGCCGATGATGCTCATCTGACCATTGATGTCCTTGACCACACGCACCGGTCCGAGATTGATGCCGATACGAACGAAAAGCGGAGCTTCAGGGTGCTCTCGGTTGCCCTGGAGAATACCGTCGCGGATCGTCATGGAGACGAATACGGCATCTTCCGGGGAACCCATCATGGCGATCGCAGCACCGTCGCCGGTATCGAGAATGATGCGGTCGTTCTGCGCGATGTCTTTAACGGCATCGGCGAGCAACTGATTGAAACGGTTTTTGTAGGCGAGCTGCTCGGAATCGGCTTTCTGCGAATAAGCAACGATATCGAGGAAAACGATGCAGCAAATAGAGGTTTTGTTCAGTCTTTCGCTCATGGTTGTAGTTCTTCTGCGAATTATTGTTTGTGATGCCGCTTGCAATTAACGCGTCATGTCCAAAGCCACGGCTTCGGCCACTTTAATACCGTCCACCGCGGCGGACAGAATACCGCCAGCATACCCAGCGCCCTCGCCTGCCGGATATAGCCCCTGCACGTTGAGACTTTGCAGCGTGTCGTCGTGCCGCTTGATGCGGATAGGCGAAGAAGTCCTCGTCTCGACGCCAGTCAGCACTGCATCTTCGCGAGCAAACCCCTTGATCTGCTTGTCGAACGCAGGCAGGGCTTCACGAATAGCCTCGATGGCATAGTCCGGCAATGCGGTCGCCAAGTCGGTCAAATGCACGCCCGGCGTATAGGACGGCACGACTTCGCCCAGTTTGGTCGAAGGCCGCCCTGCGAGAAAATCGCCCACCAGTTGCCCCGGCGCCTCATAGGTACCGCCGCCCAGTTCGAACGCACGCGACTCCCATCGACGCTGGAACTCGATGCCGGCCAGGGGATGGCCGGGATAGTCCTGCTCCGGCGATATTCCCACCACAATGCCGCTATTGGCGTTGCGTTCGTTGCGCGAATACTGGCTCATGCCGTTGGTCACTACGCGGTTGGGCTCGGAAGTCGCCGCTACCACCGTGCCGCCGGGGCACATGCAGAAACTGTAGACGGAACGCCCGTTGGAACAATGGTGCACCAGCTTGTAGTCCGCTGCGCCGAGGACGGGATTGCCCGCGTTGGGGCCGAGCCGGCAGCGGTCGATCATGGTCTGCGGATGCTCGATGCGGAAACCGATGGAGAACGGCTTGGCTTCAATATACACCCCGCGGTCGTAGAGCATCTGGAAAGTGTCGCGAGCGCTGTGGCCTAGGGCCAGCACCACATGGCCGGTTTCGAGATATTCGCCGCTGGCGAGCTTCACCCCACGCACCTTGCCGTTTTCGATATCAATATCGTCCACACGCGACTGAAAGCGGATTTCGCCGCCCAAGGCCTCGATGGAAGCACGAATCTGCTCCACCATCCCAACTAGGCGAAACGTACCGATGTGGGGACGTCCGACGTACAGGATTTCCGGCGGTGCGCCAGCCTTGACGAACTCGGTCAGCACCTTGCGGCCGAGGTATTTCGGATCCTTGATCTGGCTGTAGAGCTTGCCATCGGAGAACGTTCCCGCCCCGCCCTCGCCGAACTGGACATTGGATTCAGGATTAAGCTTGTGCTTGCGCCAAAGCCCCCAGGTATCCTTGGTGCGCTCACGCACTGCCTTGCCGCGCTCCAGGATGATGGGCCGGAAGCCCATCTGCGCCAGGATAAGTCCCGCAAACATCCCGCATGGCCCGAGGCCGATCACGACGGGACGTTCCTTGAGTGTGGCAGGGGCCTTTGCGACGAACTGATAGCTCATATCCGGTGCCAGGCCGATATGATTGTTTTTCTTGAATTTCTGCAGCAGCGCCGCCTCGTTTTTTACCTCGACGTCGACGCTGTAGATGAACACGATGGCATCATGCTTGCGAGCGTCGTGGCTGCGCCGAAACACTGAATAATGTACGAGATCGTCCGAAGCAATGCCGAGGCGGCGGATTATTTCGGCCTTCAAGGCACTCTCAGGATGATCGAGGGGGAGCTTGATTTCTGTGATGCGTAACATCGCGTTTTATGTAAGTTATTCCGTAGCAACAGCAAGCCGGATAGAAGGGGCTTTGCTGACAGACCCGCAGGTGAAGCGCTATAGGGAAAGGGAAAGAGGCGGATAGAGACATGATGAACCGCAACCCCGCTACCTTTGGCACTGCCTTTAGGCCGGTAATTTTGCGCCCTTGCCTTTCAGCAAGTTTGCCTTTGTTCTTACTCAATAGAATAGAGGATTTTCCCTGAAAAATCCAGAGATTAGGCAATCATCCCCTGGCACTTTCCGGTTTCTTCGGTCTCTCGCCGCCTTGTTATGCAGCCCGAATAAATGTCCGATCTGCTAAAATAAGCTTTTGATTAGCAAGTAAAACCCATGGCCATTCAATGGTTCCCCGGTCACATGAACTCCGCTCGCAAAAAAGCAGCGGAAAACATGGAGACCACCGATGTCGTGATCGAAGTACTGGATGCCCGCCTGCCAGAGGCTAGCCACAACCCCATGCTGAACGAATTGCGCCTGCAACGTCAGCGTCCATGCCTAAAGGTCCTCAACAAAGCCGATATCGCCGACCCGGCGGTGACCCAGGCCTGGCTCGATTACTTCAACCGCCTGCCGAATGTAAAGGCCGTGGCGCTCTCCTGCAAGAAGCCCGGTGAGGCTGCCAAGATTCCCGAACTGTGCCGCAGCCTGGCCCCGCATCGCGGAACCAATTTGAAGCCGCTGCGCATGATGATCATGGGCATTCCCAACGTCGGCAAATCCACGCTCATCAACGCCCTGCTCAATCGCCGCGTAGCTAAGGTCGGCGACGAGCCGGCCGTGACCAAGCACCAGCAGCGCTACGACCTCAACGCGCAAATGTCCCTGACCGATACCCCAGGGATGATGTGGCCCAAGATCGCACACGAAAGCGACGGCTATATGCTGGCCGCCAGCCACGCCATCGGCACCAATGCCGTGATCGAGGAAGAAGTCGCGGTCTATCTCGCCGACTTGCTCATCCAGCGTTATCCCAACCTGCTTATTGAACGCTACAAGGTTGACCTGGAAGGCCTGGACGGCACTGCACTTATCGAAGCCATCGCACAACGGCGCGGCTACCGCTTGAAAGGCGGCGCAGTCGATTTCGAAAAAGCCGCGCTCATGCTACTGGTCGATTACCGCACTGGCGTACTGGGCCGCATCAGCCTGGAATCGCCGGAATCGCGCATTGCCATGCTAGCTGCAGCTGCCATGCAAGTCCGCATCTATCACAACCCGCGCTGCTCCAAGAGCCGCGGCGCTTGCGACCTGCTGGCAGAAAAAGGCATCAAGCCCGAGGTAGTGGAATACCTCAAGCAACCACCCACCAAGGAAGAACTACGCGCGCTATTGACGAAACTCGACATGAAGCCGGTCGACATCGTGCGGCATAGCGAGGAAATCTACCGGCAAGAATATGCCGAAAAAAATCTGGACGACGAGGCCTGGCTGGATGCGCTGATCGCCCACCCGGTGCTAATCGAACGCCCTATCGTGGTAGTAGGCGACAAGGCCGTCATCGGGCGTCCGCCGGAGAAAATCCTGGAACTGCTTTAACCCAGCATTCCATTCATCCTCGCTCAAATTAAAAAAGGCCCGGAAATCTTTCCGGGCCTTTTTTATTACCAACCTTGAGTTCACATCAAACGGTCATGCTGCTGGCGCGCCGTCTGTCCGACATTTTCCTGCGGTCCTGCATGGAGACGCGCGCATCTCCTGCGGGCCGACTGGATTCCTCGGATAGACCAGCCGTCTTGACCAGCGCCGACGTGTTAACTCTGTTGAGTTTCCGGGAATTCATCATGCTGCTGTACTTATCCATTACACACCTCCAAACATCAAGTCCAGAAATTGGAATATTTATCCACGCATGTTGAACTGGCCCAATGTCATCCCATCGACACCCCGGTGACACCAGGGCATCAAAACAAGACGCCAAAGATTTTTATTGGTGCGGCCGTACCAACGATTAATAGTTTAGTAATTTAATCTGGAATTGCAACTGGGTAGCGTACAGGAGTTTTGTCGTCATGCTGCCTTGACGCGAATTTCCGCATCACCGAGGCGAACCACTTGCCCTGCGCGGATCTTAGCCGTCTTGCGCAACTCCTGTTGTCCATCCACGGTCACGTCACCGCTGGCGACAATCTGCTTGCCTGCTCCGCCGCTGTCGCAAAGCCCCGCCAGCTTGAGCAGTTGGTTCAACTCGACGAATTCGCCGTTGAGTTCAAAATCGATGGTTTGCATGAAAATTTTCAGGCGCGAGGCCTGCCTTTAGATCGCTGGCGACGCCAGTCGATTCAACAATAAAAACGCTCGGCCATTTCTTCTAGCCCCAAGGTTTCCAGAATCTCGTTCAGACGCGCCGCTGCAGCGACATTGGACTGTTGGTGCTTGCGGGCAATGATGAGCTCGTTCTTCATCGAATGTTCCCAGCCGACCAATTCAGTGACCGTGACCTGATAGCCATGGGCTTCGAGTTGCAAGCAGCGCAGCACATTCGTGAGGTGACTGCCGAACTCCCGCGTGTGCATGGGATGCCGCCAGATTTCGGTGAGCGGGCTCTTGAGCGCCCGTCCCTTGTTCTTGCGCAGCACGGCGGCGATCTCCGCCTGGCAGCACGGCACCAACACGACGTATTTGGCGTGCTTTTCCAGCGCAAATCGGATGGCGTCGTCGGTCGCCGTATTGCAAGCGTGCAGCGCGGTGACGATATCGACTTGATCCGGCAATGCCTTGGAGACGATGGAGTCCGCCACCGAGAGATGCAGAAAGCTCATGCGCTCGAAACCGAGCTGCTGCGCCAGTTCGAGAGACTTCTGCACCAGTTCCTCACGTGTTTCGATCCCGTAAATATGGGACTGATCCTGGCGTTCCTTGAAAAACAGGTCGTAGAGGATAAAGCCCAGGTACGACTTGCCTGCACCATGGTCCACCAGCGCAATGTCTTGCCCCAAATCCTGGAGCAGCGGCTCGATGAACTGGTACAGGTGGTAAATCTGCTTGAGCTTGCGGCGGCTGTCCTGGTTGAGCTTGCCGTCGCGCGTCAGGATATGGAGCTCCTTAAGCAGTTCGATGGATTGCCCGGGGCGTATGTCGTGCATCAAAAACGGTCCCGCAAAAAATACAGCCCGGCGCACAAGGCCAGGCCGACGAGGTACATCAACACAGTGGTCGAAACGAAATAAGGGTAGACCATCAAGAGTGTCCCGATGATCATGGGCAAGCCGCTATGCCGCTTTTTGCCGTAGCGGAATGCGGCGAGCCCGACAATGCCGAATACCAGCATGCCGAACAGATTGGCTGGGCTCGGCATGTCCATGTTACTTCTTCACGCACGCTTCGGTGCCGTAGTTGCCGCCCTTGTACTCCGGCTCGTAGTAGTACTTGGTAAAGGCCAGCTTGCCTTGCTTGTTCTTCTTGATAGTGGCGATGCCGGTGCCGTGGTCCTGAGAATTAGGTTGGTTGAGACCGAAGTGGATAGCCAGTTTGTCGCCCTCGGCGGCGGCTTCGCCCGGATACACGCCAAAACCCGGCACTTCCAGCTTGAAGTCGTATGCGCCGTATTTGCCCGTGCTTTGGGTTTTGTTGAGCTTCAGCGTGACGGTACCCGTGTACTTGCCCTCATGCGCGTCGTTGCCGGTGCAATCGTAGACACCGCTGTAATCGGTGCCGGTGAAAGCTGGTTGCGCCTGTGCAGACAGGCTCGCTGCCAGAACAGCAGCAAAAAATGCGAACTTCTTCATTGTTATTCCAGACAAGATTAAAGCGAGAATTATACCGTCTATTGACGCTCGGCTTCGCCCTACAGTAGAGTCCTCGACCAATGCCGACGCCCTCCCGCCTACCGACCCTTTCCAGGATCGTCTCATGACGATGCACCTGCCGCATCGGCATGCGCTGCTCGGCGCGCTCATGGTGTTCATCTCGGCCATTGGATTTTCGTCCAAGGCCGTCATCGTCAAGTTGGCCTACGCTTATGTTCCAGATCCCGAGGTCATGCTGGCGCTGCGTATGGCGTTTGCGGCACCGTTGTTCATGGGGCTGTGGATCTGGGCTCGCTCGCGGCCGGATGCCAAGCCCATCAGTCGCCGCGATACCGGCCTGCTGCTGTTTTTCGGCGTATTGGGCGGCTATGCGCCCATGTGGTTCGATTTCGCCGGGTTGGTTTATGTGACAGCGGGCCTGGAGCGCGTATTGCTCTACCTTTATCCGACCATGGTGCTGTTGATCGGCGCCGTTCGCTACCACCAGCATATCGGTCGGCGCGAGATTTTTTCCCTGGTCGCGAGCTATGCCGGCGTCGCATTGGCCGTGGGGCACGACATGGCAGTATTGAAATCCGGCGCGGCACTCACCTTGGCTGGCGCGGGGTTGGTGTTGATGAGTGCACTGACCTACGCCAGCTACATCGTATTTAGCGGACGCGTGATTCCGCGGATCGGTTCGGCCAGTTTCGCAGCAGCCAGCATGCTGGTCGCCAGCGTCTCTGCCGCAACCCACTTGATACTCACGCATCCCGTCTCCAGCGTGCTGCACCTGCCGGCGCCGGTTTACGGGCTGGGCTTGTTGATGGCGATCGTGGCGACCTTCCTGCCGGCTATCCTGCTAAGCGCTGGGATCCATCGTATCGGCAGCACCCGTGCCTCGCTGGTCGGCACCATCGGTCCGGTTTCCACCATCGTGCTGGCATATTTCTTCCTGGGAGAAATGATTACGCCGCTGCAAATCCTTGGCACGGCGCTGGTGATGGCGGGGGTCCTGGCAACCAGCCTGCAAAAGCACTGAAGACCTCAGCACCCAACCGTTACAAATCAATGATTCTCAAACTTCTGCTTCCCTCATAAAATATAGAGGAGCGATACCTCTTTTTCCGATTGCAGGTTCATGATTATTAGAATAATTAAACATACCATCGCCTGCTGCCTCCGCGCTGTTCCTGTATTACTGCTGCTTGCGACAGGCCCGGCATCCAGTGCAGAAGCCGTTTTCAAGCATCCATGGCTCACCGTGGTCATGGACGATAACTATCCGCCTTACAGCTTCCGGGACGACCAAGGCCGTCTGCAGGGCATCCGCAAGGAAATCTGGGATGCATGGGCGGCGCACAACGGAATAGAAGTGCGTGTTGTAGCAACCGACTGGGCCAAAGCCCTGGCCTACATGAATACGGGCCAAGCCGATGTCATCGACACCATTTTCGAGACGCCCGAGCGCGAGTCGTTGTACACCTACTCACGTCCGTACGCCGACATCGACGTACCGATCTTTTTCCATCAAAGCATCAGCGGCATTACGGGTGCAGAAAATCTGCACGGCTTTACGGTCGGCGTAAAAGCCGGAGATGCCTGCGAAGATTGGCTGCACGCCCACGGCATATTTAGCACCCACGATTACCCAAGCTTCGGCGAACTGGTTGATGCTGCTGTACGCAATGACATCCGCGTCATGTGCATCGACAAACCGCTCGCCAATTACTTCCTGACCAAACGCGATGCAGAAACGCACTTCCGCTACTCCAAGCCGCTTTACAAGGGGCAACTGCATTGGGCGGTCTTCAAAGGCAGCGAAAGCGCTTTCAAGGCAGTGAACCGTGGTTTCGAACAGGTGCCCCAAACTGAAATCGACGCTATCGAGAAAAAATGGATGGGCAGTCCCCTGGCTCGCCCTGCTGCAGTGATCGCACCTTATGTCCTCTACGCCATGGCGACCGCAGCCTTGCTATCGTTTGCCATGCTGCTATGGAACCGTACCTTGAGACGACGAGTCGCCTTGAGGACAGGCGAGCTCGAGTCGGCGCTGCAAGCGCTCAAATCCAGCGAGCAGCATTATCAGGCACTGGTAGGGACCAGCCCGGTCGGCGTATTCGAAACCGATGCGCAGGGACTGTTCGTATTTATGAACGAGCGTGGCTTGCGCATGCTGGGCGCACGCTTCGAACAATTGCGCGGCAACCATTGGCAGCACTTGCTGCACCCGGAAGATCGCGACGAAAGTTGCGCGGCCTGGGGTGCAAGCCTGAGCCTGCGGCAGGTGTTCCAGCGCGAACTCCGCTTCGAACGCATCGGCGGCAGCGCGCTATGGGTATTGATGCAAGCCAGGCCGATGGACGACGGCGACGGTCGTTTTTCCGGTTTCATCGGGACCCTCACCGATATCAGCGAACAAAAGGCTTCGGAACAGCGCATCCAGTTTCTCGCTTATCACGACCCCCTGACCGGACTCCCCAACCGACTGCTGATCCGCGAGCATTACGACATGGCGGTGGCTCATGCGAACCGCTCCGACCTGGGCGTCGCGCTGCTAGTACTGGATTTGGACCACTTCAAGAACATCAACGATTCGCTGGGTCATGCCGTCGGCGACGAACTGCTATGTGCCGTGGTCAAGATCCTGCGCGGCTGCGTGCGCGATACCGATACCATTAGCCGCCAGGGCGGTGACGAATTCCTGGTGCTGCTTACCGACCAGCACAGTGCCGACGACGCCGCCAACGTGGCCGCGAAGATGCTCGAGCGTCTGTCACAACCGATCCGGCTCGAACATCATGAGCTCTCCATCTCGCTTTCCATCGGGATCGGCATGTACCCCACCGATGGGGAAGATTTCGACACCTTGCTGAAAAAAGCCGACACGGCGATGTATCACGCCAAGGAATCGGGTCGTAACGCATTTAATTTCTTCACGAGTCAAATGAACGCGGATGCCACACAGACGCTCATGTTGCGCAGCGGCCTGGCACGGGCGCTGGAGCGGCAGGAATTCGTACTGCACTACCAGCCGCAGGTAGACCTTGAAACCGGTCGCATTATGGGCACAGAAGCGCTTCTACGCTGGAAACATCCGGATCTGGGACTTGTACCGCCTAACCGTTTTATCGGTATCGCCGAAAACAGCGGACTGATCGTACCCATCGGCGAATGGGTGATCCAGGAGGCTTGCCGCCAAGCTGCGGCCTGGTATGAGGCCGGATTGCCCCAGCTGACCATGGCGGTCAATCTGTCCGCCATCCAGTTCAAGCGCGGCAACCTGGTGGAAACCGTTGAAAACGCTTTGTTCGCCCATCGCATACCGGCGCCGCTGCTGGAACTCGAACTTACCGAATCCATCCTGATCCAGGATACGGACAACGTGCTGGCGACGGTGGATCGCCTGAAATCGATAGGCGTGAAACTTTCCATCGACGATTTCGGTACCGGCTACTCCAGCCTGATGTATTTGCACCGCCTCAATGTCGACAAGCTGAAGATCGACCAATCCTTCGTGCGCGACCTCAACGATGACCCGGACGATGCCGCCATTGTGCAAGCCGTCATCCAGATGGCGAAGAGTCTTAAATTGCGCACCATCGCCGAAGGCGTGGAAAATTCCCAGCAATTGGACGCCCTGCGCCGTCAGTCCTGCGACGAGGTGCAAGGCTATTTCCTGGGCCACCCCATGCTGGCCGACGATTTTGCACGACATTTGGCGGACTGGAAACCGCTGACTTAACCGAAAGGACATCATGGATTACCGCCGCCTCGGCCATAGCGATCTCAACGTCTCGGCCCTCAGTCTGGGCACGATGACTTTCGGCCAGCAAAACACCGAGGCCGAAGCGCACCAGCAGTTGGATTACGCTTTCACCCAAGGCATCAATTTCATCGATACAGCGGAAATGTATCCCGTGCCGCCGCGTGCCGAAACGGTGACGCGTACAGAATCCATCGTGGGTACTTGGCTCAAAAAAAATCCGCGCGATCAGGTCGTCGTCGCCACCAAGGTGGCCGGCCCGCGCCGCAATATGCGCTGGATTCGCAACGGGCCGGCATCACTCGACCGCACCAATATCCGCGAGGCGCTGGAAGGCTCGCTGCAACGCCTGCAAACCGATTACGTAGACCTTTACCAACTGCATTGGCCGGAACGCAACGTGCCGATGTTCGGGCAGTACCAGTTTGATCCGACGCAGGAATTCGAAAACGGCGAGGAAAAACACTGGGTACCGATCCGCGAGCAGTTGGAGGCGCTGGCGGAGCTGGTGGCGGAAGGCAAGATTCGTTATATCGGGGTGTCCAACGAGCAACCCTGGGGCATCATGCAGTTCCTCAAGCTGGCCGAGGA
This sequence comes from Novimethylophilus kurashikiensis, assembly GCF_003112435.1. Taxonomy (GTDB): domain Bacteria; phylum Pseudomonadota; class Gammaproteobacteria; order Burkholderiales; family Methylophilaceae; genus Novimethylophilus; species Novimethylophilus kurashikiensis. The sequence continues at coordinate 217,162 of NZ_BDOQ01000013.1, read as the reverse complement.
ATACAAGCTGCCCCGCATCGTCAGCATTCAGAATTGCTACAACCTCATCAACCGCGGCTTCGAGTTCGGTATGGCCGAAATCGTTTACCGCGAGAAACTCGGCCTGATGGCCTATTCGCCGCTCGCGTTCGGGCATCTGTCAGGCAAATATGCAACCAACCCGCAAGCTGCCGGGCGTGTCACGGAGTTCAAGGGATTTGCCCAACGTTACGAGAAGCCCAACGTGCTGCCGGCAACCCAGGCCTATGCTGCCCTCGCCCACCGGCACGGCCTGAGCCCTGCAGAAATGGCCTTGTCGTTCGTCTATCGCCGCTGGTTCGTCGCCAGCACCATTGTCGGCGCCACCAGCCTGCAGCAACTCGAGGAAAACATCGGCGCGTGGAACAAACCGCTATCGGAAGACCTGCTGTGCGAGATCGAGGCGCTGCATCTCCGCTACATGAACCCGGCGCCGTAATACCCCAACAGCCGGATCAAGCGGTCGTACTTGCGAACAGCTGCTCGAACGCCTCTGCGGCGATCGGCCGCGAGAACAAGTAACCCTGGCCGTAATCGCAGCCTGCCGCAGCCAGCAAGTCACGTTGGGCCTCGGTCTCGATACCTTCTGCAATCACCTGGATCCCCAGCTTGTGCGCCATGACGATAATGGCTTCACACAACGCCATATCGTCGGAATTGGGGGCCAGGTTGCGGATGAAGGCACGATCGATCTTGAGATAATCGATGTCGAACTTCTTGAGATAGGCGAGCGACGAGTAGCCGGTGCCGAAATCGTCGATGGCTACCTGCATGCCCGCATCGCGGAAGCCTAGCAGCTTGTTGGTAATCGCAGGACTCGCATCCAGCAACAAGCCCTCGGTAATTTCCACCACCACGCTGTTACCTTCCAACTGGAGTTCGCGCAGGTAGTCGAACCACGTATCGTGCACGCGGTCCTCGCTCATAAACTGTGCCGGCGATTTATTGACGCTGATCTGGAAATCCTCGCGGAATTTGCGCCAATGCTGCACCTGATTCGCTGCCTGCCTGAATACCCAATGCCCGATCTCGCCGATCATGCCGGTTTCTTCCGCCAGCGGGATGAATTTTTCCGGGCTGACCAACCCCAGCGTCGGATGCTCCCAGCGCAACAGCGCCTCAGCCTTGTGCACATCACCCGTCGCCAGGTCGACGATAGGCTGATACAGCACGCGGAACTGCTGCTGGGCCAGCGCCGCCCGCAGGTCGACAGCGAGCCGCATGCGGGCCTGGGCGGCTTCCTGCATCGATGGCGTGAAATAGCTGCAACGGTTGCGGCCCAGCCGCTTGGCGGCGTACATGGCCTGGTCGGCATTCTTGAGCAGCGTCTCGATATCCCCGGCATCCTCGGGATACAGCGTCACCCCGATACTGACCGACACATACGCCATCTCGTCGCCCAGCAGATACGGCTCCGAGAGGCGTCGCAGCATGTTCTGGGCAACACGCTCCACGGCTTCTGCATCGTCGAGTTCACTCAGAATGACAGTGAATTCGTCGCCGCCAAGTCGCGCCACGGTGTCGGATTCGCGCACGCAATGCACCAGCCGTTCTGCCGACTCCTTCAGGAGAACATCGCCCATGGCATGGCCCAAAGTGTCGTTGACTTCCTTGAAGTGGTCGAGGTCTAGAAACATCAGCGCCATGCGAGTGCTACTGCGATGAGATTTTTTGAGCTCCTGCTCCAGCCGGTCATGGAACATGCGTCGATTAGGCAAGCCGGTGAGCGGATCGAAATTGGCCTGTTTCCAGATCAATTCTTCCGACTCTCGGCGTTGGGTAATGTCCTCGATGATGGACCAGATGTATTTTTCCCCGTCGCTCCCCACAATCAGCACACCGTTAAGACGGATGGGAATGCGCAATCCGTCGTGGCGGACGTATTCCTTCTCGTAGGGGCCGTAGCGTCCGCTCCGGTGCAAGGCTTCCAGTTGCAATGCTTCCTGCTCGGCATATTCTGGCGGTGTCAGATCCCAATAGCTCAGCCTGTTCAACTCCTCCATCGTGTAGCCCAGCATGTCCAGCAATGCCTTGTTAACCTCCATGTAGCGTCCATCCATGGCATTGCGTGCCATCCCCAGCGGAGAGAGCTGGAACATGGCACGCAGTTGTTCCTCGCTCGCCCAAAGTTCGACCACCTGCTGGTTGAGCTTGTGGGTCATGGATTGGAAACCGCGCGCCAGCGAGCCGATTTCGTCGTCGCGGTCCACCGGCAACTCAGCCAGAGGCTTGCCGATAGCAAAATTGCTGATCGATTTTTCCATCAGGTTGAGCGGTTTAGCCAGGATTCTCGCTAGCAGAAGCGAGATCAACATGGCGGCAAAAGCGAATGCGGCCGTCATCTGCACCACGTTGAGCCCCAGCGCATGGGTTTGCTGGAGCACGCTTGCGATCGGCGTATAAAGCCCCAGCAGCACGAAGCGATGCTCGGCGGGACTTCCGTAAGGGACTTTCACGAATGCCGCCAACGCGGGTTTTCCAACCAATGCAGCCTTGGTCTGAATGACTGCATGGTCGTTGGATGTGGCATAAAGCGCCGCTGTCTCTGGCGCATCGTCCTGAATCTGGAATCGTTGCCCCAAATCGAATCCGAAGGTTTTAGCGGCATCGGGGTGGATAAGGTAGTCGCCCTGGTCGTTGGTCAGCAGGATATTGACTTGATCGGGCAAATCTCCGCGGATCATGTCGAACATCTCCTGCAAGGCGATATTCACGACCACCAGCCCGAATATCTTGCCGTCCGGCGCGTAGACCGGCATGGCAATGCGTAATGTGGGTTTGCCGTACCCCTCGTGCGAACCTTGCTCCAGGTTAAGGTTGATATCCGAGGTATAGAGGGTGCCGGCAGGCAGGCGCAAGGTTTCGAAGACATAGGCAAAATGGCTTTTCTCACGCAGGTCGCGATCGGCAACGATCTTGATACCGCCTTGGTCGCGGTCGACCCGCACCATTTCCTTGCCGTAATCCGCTGCCTTGATCAATCGAATCTGGGAATACACGGGATGGGTTTGCATCAAACCGGTGAAGAGTTCCGCCAGTTCGGCTTTTTGCGCGCTGGCAAACAGGCCTTCCCCATGGTCCCGCGCCATTTTCTCCACGACCGGCAAGGCGCCGATCAAGCGAACGTCGCTGGAAATACTGGCAAGTAAGTCCGTGAAGCGATGCGCTTGCACCCGCGTCGAGGTCAGCAGCTTTTCCTGCGAGGACTCGATCAGCAAATGGCGCCCCTGGTAATACACGTAGTAGCCGGTCAGCGCCGTCGACATTAATCCCAGGATCGCCAGCCAGAAGCCGAGTTTCAGTCCGATACTCAGTCGCATGGCTAGAATCTGTCCGGCCCTTCACCGGACATGATGCGATCCCATAGATCCTTGCGTGTTTTAGGATGGCCGATCGGTTCGAGCCAGATAATCTTGTCCTCGGGCCGGGTGGAAGGATAAGGCGTGACGGTATTGGCGAGACCATGAACGCGGGTCAAGCGTTCGCTGACGTGCGGCTCCAGCATGAAATTGATCCAGGTTTGCGCCAACTTAGTATTGCGGGCGCCGCGAGTAATAGTCCAGCAATCAAGCCACGCCATGGCGCCTTCGCGAGGGATGACATACCCGATATCGGCTCCGGCCTCCTGCAGTGCCTTCACCTGCTGGGTGCCGTAATTGGCGAACACCAGCGCGATATGATTGCGGTTATACAGTTTGACCGCCTCTTCAGGCGTGCTGTAGAAAGTCAGCACATTTCGGCGTAAAGCCACCAGGCGCTTCGCAGCCTGGGACAACTCCATTTCGCTCATGTGAAACGGGTTATCGATGCCCATCAATAATCCCGCGATGGAAAAATTATGATTGCTGGTGTTAAAGGCCAGCACTTTTCCCCGATACTCCGGATTCCACATTTCGGCCATGGAGTCGGGGATACGTTTTACTTCCTTGCGGTTATAGATGAGGCCCATCTCGGAATAGGCGTAAGGAACGGCATAGGCCTTGTTCTCGCGTATCAATCCCGGAATATTGTTGAGATCGCGAAAACGCGGCAATTGCCGGGCATGATTGGGGATCGCTCCCAAGTCCAACGGCACGCTGAGGCCGGCATCGATGTACCGCTGAAGCTCCGCCGTATTGACGGCAAAAACATCGTAGTCGCGGCCATCGTGACGATTGATTTTCTCCCACAGGTCATCATCCGAATTGACAATCGTTACCTCGACCTTGACGCGAAATCGGCGCTGGAACTCGGCCACGAGATCGGCATCGGCATAGCCGTCCCAGGTTGCAACCCGCAGCGTTTCTGCACCAACAGCCGAGCCTGCGGCCAGGCCGAGCAGGATCGCCGCAGTGCATTGAATGAGTAAGGTCAGCGATTTGACCATTCCCTGCTGAAAAAAAATAGAAACCCCCGCAATTGTTAGTTGGGCGATGGGAGGGTCAGTGACTGGTTCTAATTGGTTTTTTTGTCATCAGACGAGCTTATGCCGAATGATTAGACGGCCGGCGTTCGGCGTCAAGTCGTACCGATGGCCAATGCCCGGTGGAAATTCATAAAAACCGCGACAAGACCATGAAATATAAGAGGTTTAATCTATTCTATTTTTGACACGATCTTGGGCTTGTGCAATGCTCAACAGCTCCGCTCACCCCAACAACATCATTCAGGAGATGCCCATGACCATCCAAGTCGGAGAAAAACTCCCCGAAGGCACGCTGATGGAAGCCAACGAATTCGATCCCGCCGTCGGCTGCCCGCTCAATCCTCAACCCGTCAACGTCGTCGAAGCCGCTCAGGGCAAGAAGATTGCCATTTTCGGCGTACCCGGCGCATTCACACCTACTTGTTCACAACGCCACCTCCCCGGCTTCGTCGATCATTACGACCAACTCAAGGCCAAGGGAGTCGACGAAATCTGGTGCATTGCCGCCAACGACGCTTACGTCATGGCCGCCTGGGGCCGCGACCAAGGTGCGACCGGCAAGGTACGCATGCTGGGCGACGGCAGCGCCGAATACATCAAGAAACTCGGTCTCGAACGCGACCTCACCGCCAACGGCATGGGTGTACGCAGCTACCGTTACGGCATGATCGTAAACAACGGCACGGTGCAATACGTCGCCGTCGAAGCCTCCGGGAAGTTCGAGGTTTCCAACGCAGAAACCATCCTCGCCAAGCTGTAAGCCTGCTTCATCCGGGCGCGGCCCTACCTCGCGGGTCGCGCCTTCCTCGTTTCTCTACTTCATTTGTCCTCGTCGATCGAGCCAATCTCATGTGGTCTTTTCCCACTGGCAAGCACGATCTGGCACACATGTTCCAGCCGTTCGACGTGCTCGAACGCACCCCACGGGTCGCGTGCCACGGCAATGACACCATGCCGGTCCAACCCCACGATATCGGCCGAAATACTCCCGTCGGCTTGCAGTTCAAGCGCTTCGCAAGTCGCTTCCGCCAATTCGCGGCTGATGGCCGGTACGTTGGGGACGTTTGCAGCGACCCTCGTATAGCGGTGAATTTCGGGAAATTCCTCCGACAAGGCTTGCAGGTCGAAGCCCGCATACATGGCGGCGATGGTATAGGTGGGATGCGCGTGGACCACGGTGCGGGTATCGGGGATTTCCCTCAGCAACCGACGGTGCAGTTCCAACTCGCCGCTCGGCTTGCCCGTCGCTTCTTGCGGCACTTTGACGAGCGAGCCATCGGCCTGGAATTCGAGCTTGATGAGGTTTTCAGCGTCCAGCCGATGCTTCTTGGCCCCTGAAGGGGTGATGTATATCCAGTTTTCGTGCTTGCGCCGCACCGAGCCGTTGCCGTCTCGCGTCGATACCCAGCCTCGGTCGTAGCAGGTTTTCAAGACATCGCAAATGGCGGTGATCATGGACGTTCCCTGGAACAATAAGGTCCATCCTACCCAGCTTGGCCTTCACAGGTGCGTTGGGCAGACCACAGTGGCGTCAGTCTTTCGGCTATTACTCACACACCTTGTTGTTTCTATACTCCACCACCAACGAGGCCAGCCATAGCAAGGCCTTGAACGTATTCACCAACGGAATGACGCTCCAGAACATGTTGCCAAGTATTTGCCTGCACAACATGTTCTTGAAGCAGGAGGTCTTGTAGATGGTCGAGAGCGAACAAATTCCCAGTGAGATGAAATAGGCAATCAGTAGTTGATATTGCAGTTGCAACGGCGTCTCCTTAAACCTTTACAGCCGGATAGCACCGACTGCATGAACAGCATGATAGAGCAAAGCATATCGATTGCCGCCATGCACCTTGCCGCTCCACCGCTTCGCGCCTTGCCCTCGGCCGGCCAAACCTTCATCATTGCGGTTTTAGAAAACTCGCTTGCCGCATGGAAAAAGTACGCCTATCCAAACTCATGTCAGAACAAGGGCTGTGCTCGCGCCGCGAAGCCGACGCCTATATCGAGCGGGGCTGGGTATATGTCGACGGCGAGCGCATCTCAGAACTCGGCACCAAGATTTTTCCTTCGCAGAAAATTACCTTGGACAAGGCAGCTAAAAGCAACCAGCAATCGAGGGTCACCATCCTCCTGCACAAACCTGTCGGCTATGTGTCCGGTCAAGCCGAACAAGGCTACAAGCCGGCAGCCGTGCTGTTCACTGCCGATAACCGCTGGCAGGAAGATACCGCGCCGCAACGCTTCAACCCCATGCAGGCAAAAGGCCTGGCGCCTGCCGGCCGTTTGGATATCGATTCCACGGGCTTGCTGGTGCTGACACAGGACGGCCGCATCGCCAAGCAGCTCATCGGCCAGGATTCTCTGATCGACAAAGAATACCTGGTGCGGGTTGAAGGTCAGCTATCCGAACGCGGTCTTGCACTGCTCAACCATGGCTTGTCGCTGGACGGCGAGGCGCTGAAGCCCGCCAAGGTGACGTGGCAAAACAAGGACCAACTGCGTTTTATCCTGCGCGAGGGCAAAAAGCGCCAGATTCGCCGCATGTGCGAGATGGTGGGGTTGAAAGTCACCGGGCTGAAGCGCATCCGTATCGGTAAAGTCATGCTCGGCCATCTGCCTCCCGGCCAATGGCGTTACTTGCGCGAAGACGAACGGTTCTAGACCCGTCGTGACATTGCAGTCTCATCGTATCTCCCCGGAAGCTGCAGTCACGCTGGACGGCTTGTTCCGAGAGCGCGTTCGCCGCTCCCCCAACCGTCTCGCATACCGTTATTTCGACGATCGCACGCAATCCTGGCGGTCCATAACCTGGAGAGAAGTCAACGCGGAGGTCTTGCGTTGGCAGGCAGCACTACGCAACGAAGGCCTGCTTCCCGGCGACCATGTCGCCGTCATGCTGAAGAATGGTCCCGACTGGATCATCTTCGACCAGGCAGCGCTGAGCCTGGGCCTCATCACCGTACCGCTCTACACCAGCGATCGTCCCGATAACGCCGCCTACGTCCTGCAAGATGCAGGCGTGCAACTTCTGCTATGCGCCCATGCCGAGTCGTGGCTGGCGATTCGCCGCACCTTGGACAATCCTTTCCTGCTAAGGCGCATTGTCACCATCACGCAGGCCCCTGAATACTCGCCCGACAGTCGCATCATGGCTCTCGAAGACTGGCTTCCGGAGGCTGGAGATGGTAATCCCCCCATTGAACCGGACGCCGATCGCCTCGCTTCCATCGTCTACACCTCCGGCACTACGGGACGCCCCAAGGGCGTGATGCTGAGCCATCGCAATATTCTGCATAACGGTTGGGATTCGTTGCAGACCTTCGACGTGCAACGGGACGATCAGTTTTTTTCTTTCCTCCCGCTTTCGCACATGCTGGAACGCACCGTGGGCTACTACATCCCCATCATGGCCGACGCCTCGGTGGGGTTTGCGCGCTCGTTCCAGCAATTGCAGGAAGATTTCTCCATCCTCCGGCCGACGCTGCTAGTCTCGGTGCCGCGCATCTACGAACGTATCTATGCCGGGTTACGCAATCGGCTGCAAAAAGGCACGCCCTTGCAGCGACAAATGTTCGAGCTGGCCGTAGACATCGGCTATCGCCGTTTCGAACATCACCAGGGCCGCGCTTCCTGGCACCCTTCGTTCCTGCTGTGGCCGGTGCTGCAACAGCTTGTGGCGAAAAAACTCACCGACCGCCTAGGGGGACGGCTGCGCAAGGCGCTTTCCGGCGGTGCGGCCCTCTCCCCTGAGGTGGCGCGTATTTTCATCGCGCTAGGGTTGGAAATCCTGCAAGGCTACGGATTGACCGAGGCCTCGCCGGTGGTCAGCGTCAACCTCGATCACAACAATAAACCGGCCACCGTCGGGCCGCCCATTCCTGGCGTGGAAGTCCGACAGGATGAGGACGGCGCACTGCTCGTACGCGGATCGGGAGTGATGCAAGGGTATTGGCAGAACGAATCCGCCACGCGGGAGATCTTTACCGAGGACGGCTGGCTCAAGACCGGCGACATTACGCGGATCGACGAAGACGGCTACATCACCATCGTCGGCCGGGTGAAAGACATCATCGTCATGTCCAACGGCGAAAAGGTGCCGCCGGGCGACCTGGAAGCCGCCATTTTGCAGGACGCGCTATTCGACCAGGTGATGGTGGTAGGCGAAGGCCAACCCTATTTGAGCGCCTTGGTCGTGGTTAATCGCGAACAATGGGAAGCCACGCCGATGGCCTGGGGCGAAGTCGAGCCCTGGCCGGAAGCATTGGAAAGTAAGGCCGGGCAACAGCTGGCCCTCGGCCGCATTTCACGCCAAATCCGCGACTTTCCCGGCTACACCCGTATTCGTCGCGTGGCGTTGCTGGCTATGCCTTGGACGATCGAGAACGGCCTGCTGACGCCAACCCTGAAAATCAAACGCAACCAGGTGCTGTCACGCTACCAGCAGGAATACCAGAAACTGTACGACGGCTATCTATCCACCAGTATTTAGTCACGCCTGCATCTGGCTGATGGTCTTGCGGAATCGCAGCAGCGCACCGAAGAAAAACACCACGCCCAAGCCTGCGGTCGCCAGGAACTCCGGCCACACCACATCGATGCCCGCTCCGCGGAACAAAATGGCTTGCGACAGGCTGACGAAGTGCGTCGAGGGTGAAAAACGCATGATGTGCTGCACCGCAGCGGGCATACTCTCAAACGGCGTATTGCTGCCGGAAAGCAGGTTCATGACGATGAACACCGGCATCGCTAGCAGCGCGAACTGCGGCATGGAACGTGCCAGGGTGGCGAGGAATATCCCCAACGCCGTGACCGAAAACAGATAGATCACTTCCCCTGAGATAAATAGCAGCAGCGATCCGGCAATCGGCACGCCCAACACCCCTCGCACCATGAGTTCGAGCGAGAGGCTGGCGGCCACCACGACCACCAGACCGTTCGCCCAGATTTTGGCAAGCATGATTTCAGCCGGGGTCAGCGGCATGACCAACAGGTGTTCGATAGTGCCGTGCTCCCGCTCGCGGATCAGCGCCGCGCCGGTCAGGAAAATCGCCAGCAGCGTGATGTTGTTGACCACCTGCATCAGTGCCACGAACCAGACAGATTCGCGGTTGGGGTTGTACTGGCTACGCAGCACCAGGTTCACCGGCGTATCGACCTTGGTATGCGTAAACGCCAATATCTCTTGTGCAATGACCGATTGCAGGTGCCCGGCCCCGCTCCCTGCCTGGATCATGGCCGTGGCGTCCACGTTGACCTGGATCACCGGTTTGCGTCCTCGCATCACGTCGGCCTCGAAATCGGGCGGAATATCGACAATGAACGTATATTTTCCGCGCTCCATGGCACGGTCGATCTGCGATGCTTCGAGATGCTGCGGCGGCAGGAAATGCGGGGGTAGCAAGGCATCGAAAATGCGCTGGGAGAGCACAGACCGGTCCTCGTCCACCACAGCGACTGACGCGTTGATGAGTTCCATCTGCGTGCCCTTGGCTGGCGCATACACCGCATAGCTGAAGAAATAGACGATGAGCACGACCAGCACCGTGTCGTAGCGCAGGCTCGCCAGTTCCTTCAAACCCAAGCGGTAGATGTTGCGCAAGGCCCGCATCACGCCTCCTGCCCCTTCAGCCATTTGAGGCTCAACAGCCAATAGACGCAAACGATCGCCCCCAACGCCATAAAGTCGGTGAGCAGATCCTGCCCGCCCAGCCCCTTGGTAAAGGCCCCCAGGCTGATGTGCTGAAAATAAGTGCTGGGAAACGCCAGCCCCATCAGCCGCGCGCCGCCCGAAAGCGAAGACACCGGCGTGAACAAGCCGGAAAACTGGATCACCGGCAGCATGATGAGCACAGCCGTCCCGAACAGCGCCGCGATCTGGGTTTTGACGAAGGACGACACCAGCAACCCAAAGCCCGTCGTAGCTGCGACATAAAGCGCCGCACCGGCCGTCAGCGAAAAAGCGCTGCCCTTGATGGGCACCTGGAACAGGAAAATTGCCAGCAGCAGCAAGGTGAAATAGCTGGCGAACGCGATCGCGACATAAGGCAACTGCTTGCCCAGCAGAAACTCCAGCCCGGTCACCGGCGTGGCGTAAAAATTGATGATGGAGCCCATTTCTTTCTCCCGCACCACGCCCACGGCGGTCATCATGGCGGGAATCAGCGCCAGCATCAGCATGACGATACCCGGCACCATGGCGTACACGCTCTTGAAATCCTGGTTGTAGCGGAACCGCGTTTCTATGGTCGCAGGCAAGGCAGCCACGACTTTGCCCTCACGTTGCGCCAAGCTTTGCAGATAGCCCTGGTGAATGCTTTCGACATAGCTGCGCAGGGTCTCGGCGCGGAACGGCGTCGCGCCGTCGATCCAGGCACCGATTTCGACCGGATGGCCGTGCCGTGCCTTTTCGCCGAAGCCGGGTGGGATTTCGAGTGCGAGCTTGATCTTGCCGCCCCGCATACGGCGCTCCAGCTCGGCCTCGTCGTGCAGTGGCGGCATGGTCTTGAAATAGCGCGAGGCGGAAAAGTTTTCCAGGTAAGCCCGGCTTTCAGGCGAACCGTCGCGATCGAGTGCAGCGTAGGTCAGGTCTTCCACATCGAACGAAATTCCGTAGCCGAAAGCAATGGTCAGCAAAATCGGCCCCAGCAGCGCAAAAGCGAGTCGAATCGGGTCGCGCCGGATTTCCAGCGCCTCTCGCCAGGCATAGGCCCACCAACGGCGCCGATTGAACCAGGGGATGAATGGACCAACACGCACCGACTGGGAATGCTGGGCAGGCTCTTCGAAAGCCATCTCGCCCGGCTCCTCCTGCCCGGCTTCTTCCAGGCAGGCGATGAACGCCTGCTCCAGGTTTTCTGCATGGCGCTTTCGCACCAGCTCAGCCGGCACCCCCTGTGCCAGGACCTTGCCGGCATGCATGAGCGAGATGCGGTCGCAGCGCTCGGCCTCATTCATGAAGTGAGTCGAGATGAAGATGGTCACCCCGTCGTTGCGCGAGAGGTCGATCAGCAGTTGCCAGAAACTGTCGCGCGCAACGGGGTCCACTCCAGAGGTGGGTTCGTCCAGGATCAGCATCTCGGGCCCGTGGATCACCGCCACGGCAAGCGATAGACGCTGGCGGATGCCCAAGGGCAGGCTTTCCGCCCGGGCATCGATATAGGGGCCGAGGCCGAAACGCTCGAGCATCTCCCCGAGTCGAGCCGGAATGCGCTCGGCGGGCAGTTGAAACAGGCGCGCATGCAGTTCCAGGTTCTGCCGCACCGTAAGCTCCGAATAGAGCGAGAACGACTGCGACATGTAGCCGACCCGGCGACGCGTTTCCAGGTCGCCCGCGGAAACAGTCTTTCCGAACAGGAAAGCTTCGCCCTCGCTGGCCGGCAACAAGCCGGTGAGCATCTTCATCGTGGTGGTCTTGCCGCAGCCGTTGGAACCCAGGAAACCGAAGATTTCTCCGCGACGGATGCGAAAACTCACGGCTTCCACGGCGGTAAAGCTGTCGAAGCGCTTGGTGAGCGCATGTGCCTCGATAGCCGGCTCGCCCTCCCAAGGCTGTTGCGGGGGTATTTCGAGCGGGTGATAGCCGTCGCGCTGGGTATTCGGGAGTAACGCGATAAAGGCTTGTTCCAAGGTGGCATGGCCGTCCTTCAGCGCTTGCGGCGTGCCGCTGGCAAGTACGCGCCCTGCATTCATCGCCACCACCCAATCGAACTGCTCGGCTTCTTCCATGTAGGCGGTAGCGACCAGGATGCTCATGCCGGAGTTGCGCTTGCGGATGCGCCCGATGAGCTGCCAGAACTGGCGGCGCGAGAGCGGATCCACCCCGGTGGTGGGTTCGTCGAGAATCAACAGTTCAGGATCGTGGATGAGGGCACAGCACAGCCCCAGCTTTTGCTTCATGCCGCCCGAGAGCTTGCCCGCGGGGCGATCGGCAAACGGTGCCAGACCGGTGCTCGCCAATAATTCCTTGATCCGCCAGGCGCGTTCCCTGGCCGAAAGCCCGAACAAGCGGCCGAAGAAATCGATGTTTTCATGGACCGACAGCGTGGCGTAGAGGTTTTTGCCCAGCCCCTGCGGCATGTAGGCAATACGGGGACAAACCGCGTTGCGATGCGCGGCCTCGCCCATGTCGCCGCCCAGCACCTCGATTTGCCCTTGCTGGATCTTGCGCGTGCCGGAAAGCAAGGCGAGCAGCGTGGATTTTCCCACGCCGTCGGGGCCGATGAGCCCGACCATACAACCGGAAGGAAGCGCAAGATCGACGGCATCGAGCGCGACGGTATCCCCGTAGCGATGGGAAACGGCAGTAAGCCGCGCGACAGGAGGCGGTTCGCCGCTCATGGCGGCGGCAGCTTCACTTGGAGTTGCGCCGGCCATGGCGTGGCATCATCGAGCCGCACATACGCAACCCCAGGCAAGCCGGTTTTGACCCGCGTTCGATACTTTTGCAGCAATTGCGGTTCGATGCGCGCCTTAACGCGGAAGACCAGTTTTTCGCGCTCGGTGCGCGTCTCCACGGTCTTGGGAGTGAATTGCGCGCTGCTGGCGACAAACGAAACTTGCGCCGGAATGACGTATTGCGGAATCGCGTCTAGCACCAGCCTCGACTCGGCGCCGATGGCGACCTTGCCGGCGACGGTCTCGGGAAGAAAAAAGGTCATGTAGACATCGCTCACGTCGAGGATGGTCAACACCTTGCCGCCCGCCCCCAGCACCTCGCCCGGCTCTGCCAGCCGGTATTGCACGCGGCCGCCGCGCGTGGCCTTGAGTACGCCGTCCTCGATGTCGGTGGCGAGCTTGTCGGCGGCGGCCTGTGCCGCAACCAGGGCGGCCTTCGCTTGTTCGACCTGAGAGATCGATGCGCTGATGGCGGCGTTCGCCTCGGCCGCTTGCGAGCTAGCGGCATCGATGGCGGCATCGGCCTCAGCCATTTGCGATTGGGCTGCGTCCAGCGCTGCATTGGCGCTTTGCAATCGGGTGCGATCGCTATCCAGGCGCTGTTCAGTGATAAAGCCCTTGGCAACCAGCTCTTCGGAACGCTTGAGTTCGTTGCGGGCGAACTCGACTTCGCTTTGGCGCTGGGCCAGTTGGGCCTGGACCGTCGTTTTGGCACGCTTGCGCTGTGCAATCAACGACCGCGCAGTCGCCTCAGCTTGCCGGCGCTGCGCTGTCTGCGCATCAGCCGCGGCAATGGCGCTCTTGGCCTCCATCACCTTGGCCTGCATCTGCCGCAACTCGGCCTGCTGTGCCGCAGTATCCATATGCGCCACGATTTGACCGGCTTCGACAAAATCGCCCTCGTTCACCAGCACGTCTAGCAACCGACCGGCAGACTTGGCCGCGATATCGACTTCCGTGCCTTCGATACGGCCGTTGCCGGAGACAATACTTGAAGGCAAGGCCGCGGGTTTGAAATGCTGCCAGGCCCATCCGCCCGCCAGAGCCAGGCCGGCACCTGCCAACAAAAAGACCATGAGCCGCCGTCTGGCGGGACTCATGGCCGGGACTCCTGATGTGACGCGATCATAGATTCTGGATATGAATAGGATTCCATCATCCTATTTGATTGCGCCGCATCTGGAAAGTGGGTTAACGGCTCGCCTCCTGGGCCTTCCAGCCTCCACCCAACGCCTTGAAGAGATCGGCTGCGGCGGCACGTTGCGCACGCTCGGCGTCGGTCAGGTTGAGCTGGGCTTGCAGCAGGTTGCGTTCGGCATCCAGGACATCCAGCTGGCTGGAAATACCGTTTTCAAAACGCAGCTTGGCAAGTGCCAGCGATTTTTGCAGGGCATCGACATGAGCCGTTTCCGCCACGCGTACTTCGCGCGCCGCTTGCTGGGCCGCCAACGCGTTGCTGACGTCGCTGAAGGCATTGGCGATGGCCTGGCGATACTGCGCAAGCGCCTGTTCTTCCTGGGCCTTGGCGACATCGACCGAAGCGCCGATGCGCTTGCCGGAGAAGATGGGCTCGTTGATCGCCGCCGCAAACTGGAAGATGCGCGCCGGGCCGATGAACAGGTCGGCCAGATGCTTGCTCTCGCCGCCGAAATAGCCGGTCAGCGAAATCGACGGGTAATAGGCCGAACGCGCCACGCCCACATTGCCGTGCGCGGCGATGAGCTGCTGCTCGGCCTGGCGCAAGTCGGGGCGGCGCAACATCAACTCGGAGGGCAGCCCTTCCGGCACCACGTCGTCGGCCGGTGCAGTCGGCGTGCCACGGGCGATATTGCCTTCCATTACGGCGCGGGGAGAGCGGCCCAGCAGCACGGAAAGCGCGTTTTCCTGCGCCTTGCGGTTGCGCTCCAGCGACGGGATTTGCGCCTCTACCGCAGCGATTTCCGCTTCGCGCTGGCGGACTTCGAACTCGGAAGCAACGCCGCTGTTCATGCGCAGCTGTTGCAGCTTGAGCGCGGATTGACGTGTTTCCAGCGTGCGACGGCTGGTATCGATCTGGGCATCAAGTGCGAGCAGCGCGAAATAGCCTTGCGCGACCTGGGCGGTGAGGCTGTTGCGCACCGTGTCGCGCGCCGCTTCGGTCGCCAGCAGGTTGGCCCGGGCCACGTCGGTCGCGCCGCGCAGCTTGCCCCACAAGTCCAGCTCATACGATGCGTTGATCGTCGCCAGATAGTCGGTATTGGTGAAATGCTGGCCGGGAAACGTCGGAGCCGAACCGCGCTTGGTGATGCGCGTGATGGAAGGCTGGAAATTCGCCGTCACTGTCGGATCGCGATCGGCGTCGGCCAGCACGACTCTGGCACGGGCTTCGTCAATGCGGGCAGTGGCGACGTTGATATCCTCGTTATGTGCCAGCGCTTCGTCGATCAGTTGATCCAGCGTGGCATCGCCGTATACCTTCCACCATTGGGCGTTGTCGTAGGCCTTGGCGTTTTGCGGCAGCCCCGTCCATGCGGCGGGCATTTCCACCTTGGGCTGCTCGTACGGCGTAAATGGGTTCAGGTTGGCGCAGCCGGTCAGGGCCAGCACTGCGCCTAAAGTCGCGGCGCGGATCTTATTCATGCGTATTGTCCTTGGAGTTGCCGTTGCGGGCGTCTTTTTGTTCCGGTGTCTCGTGCTGCACGTCGAGCAGCTTGAAGAACAGCGGCACGAAGAAGATCGCCAGGAAGGTCGCGGCCAGCATGCCGCCCATGACGCCCGTACCCACCGATTGTCGCGCCCCGGCGCCCGCCCCGGTCGATAGCGCCAGCGGCACCACGCCCAGGATGAAGGCCATCGAGGTCATCAAGATCGGACGGAAGCGCAGACGGGCTGCTTCCAGCACGGCTTCGCGGATCGGCATGTTGTCTTCCTTTTGTTTCATCAGCGCGAATTCAACGATCAGGATCGCGTTCTTGGCTGCCAGGCCCAGCAGCGTCACCAGGCCGATCTGGAAATACACGTCGTTGGTGAGCGGCGGGATCGGCACGCCAGGGAACAGCAGGCCGAACACCAGATTGCGCAACCAGACGATGGCGAGCGCGCCGAACACGCCGAACGGCAGCGCCAGCAGCACCGAGAACGGCAGCAGCCAGTGCTCGTACAGTGCGGCCAGGATAAAGAACATCATGATAGCCGCCAGGACCAGCGCCACGTTGGACGCCCCGCCCGTGCGTTTTTCCTGGTACGACGCACCGCTCCATTCGTAAGTGAAGTCGGCCGGTAGCGTTTCCTTCATCAACTTCTCGACACGGGCGATCGCTTCGCCGGAGCTGACACCGGGCGCAGCATTACCGAACAACTTGACCGAAGGCAGGTTGTTAAAGCGCGTCAATGTATCCGGACCGGTGCTGTATTTGACCGTTGCCACGGCCGACATCGGCACCATTTTCCCCGTGGCCGAGCGGACGTAGAGGTTGTTGATGTCCTCAGGTTTGCGGCGGTATTGCTCGTCCGCAGACATCAGCACCTGCCAGGTGCGGCCGAACTTGTTGAAGTCGTTGACGTAGAAGGTCCCCAGCGTGGCCGACAAGGTATCGAAGATATCCTGCAAGTTGACGTTCAACGCCGCGGCACGGCTGCGGTCCACGTCCACGTAAAGCTGCGGCGTGTTGGCGCGCCACAAGGTCTGGACGAAGGCGAAGCTAGGATCCTTGGAAGCCTTGCCGATGAATTCCTGGGTCACTTCGCTCAAGCGCTTGGCACCGCCCTCCCCCTTGTTCTGGATGTTGACCTCGAAGCCGCCCGCATTCCCCAGGCCGAAGATGGCAGGCGGGTTGAAAGCCAGCACCAGCGCTTCCTTGATGCCCGCGGTCTTGCCGAACAATTCGCCCACCATTGCGGCGCTCGGCATGTTGCGTTCTTCCCAGGGCTTTTGCGACGAGAAGATCGTCGCGGCGCTGTTCTTGAACGAACCGCCGAGGAAGTCCATGCCGGTGAAGGCCACTGAGTACTGGCTGTTGGGGTTGGAATGGATGATGTCCGTCACCTGATTCACGACGCGGTCGGTACGTTCCAGGCTGGCGCCGTCCGGCAGGAATACGGCGGCGATGTAATAGCCCTGGTCTTCGTCCGGCACCAGCGAGGTCGGCGTGGTGCGCCACAGCTGCACCGTGACCGCGACCATGGCAAGGAACAGCAGCACACCGATGGCGCTGCGGCGGATCAACCAAGCCACACCGCCAGTATAGCGATGCGTGAGCCAGTGGAAGAAGCGGTTGAAAGCTTGGAAGAAACGCCCTACCTGCTTGTGCTCCGGACGCAGGATGATGGCGCACAGTGCGGGCGTCAGCGTCAGCGCCACCATGGCGGAAATGATCACCGAGATGGAAATGGTGATCGCAAACTGGCGATACAGCTCGCCCGCCAGGCCGCCCATGAAGGCGATAGGCACGAACACGGCCGTCAGCACCAGCATGATGGCGATGACAGGGCCGGTCACCTCACGCATGGCCTCAATGGCCGCCTCGCGCGGCGTCATGTTGTGTTCGTGCATGAGCCGCTCAGCGTTTTCCAACACCACGATGGCGTCGTCCACCACGATACCGATAGAGAGCACCATGCCGAACAAGGTCAGCGTATTGATGGAATAGCCGAGCATATGCAACCCGGCGAACGTCCCGATGAGCGACACCGGCACGGCCAGCGTAGGGATCAGCGTGGCCCGAATGTTCTGCAGGAACAAGAGCACCACCAGGAACACCAGCACCATGGCTTCGAACAGCGTCTTCACCACCTCGTGGATGGAGACGCGCACGAATCGCGTCGTGTCATACACCACGGCACGTTCCAGCCCAGCCGGGAAGCTTTGCGCCAGCTCGGCCACGGTCTTGTTGACTTCGTCCGCGACGCCAAGCGCATTGGAGCCTGGCTGCAGGAACACGCCGACTAGCGTGGCCTGCTTGCCGTTCACCCGGCCGACGAAGTCGTAATCCTTGGAGCCCAGCTCGACGCGAGCGATGTCGCTCAGGCGAATCTGCGAACCCTTGTTGTCCGAACGCACGATGATCTGCTCGAACTGCTTGGGATCGGACAAGCGGCCTTGTGCCGTGATGGTATAGACCAGCTCCTGCCCGTGCTCGGTCGGCGGCTGGCCGATCTTGCCGGGCGCGAACTGCGCGTTCTGGGCGCGGATGGCCGCGGCGACTTCAGCGACCGAAACACCCAGGTTGGTCATGCGTTCCGGCTTCAGCCAGATGCGCATGGCGTAGTCCTTCGCGCCGAAAATCTGCACGTTGGTGGTGCCGGGAATGCGCTTGATGCGGTCCAGCACGTTCATCGTGACGTAGTTGCTGATGAACAGGTTGTCGTAGCGGTCGTTGGGCGAATAGAAGGCGATCACCTGCAGGAAGGACGACGAACCCTTCTCCACCGTCACGCCCTGCCGCCGCACTTCTTCCGGCAACCGCGCTTCGGCTTGCTTGACGCGATTATTGACGTTGAGCGCCGCCTTGTCGGCATCGGCACCGATGTTGAACGTCACCTGGATTTCGAGCACACCGTTGGAGGCCGAGGTGGAGCTCATATACATCATGTCTTCCACGCCGTTGATCTGCGACTCCAGCGGAGAAGCAACGGTTTGCTCGATAACTTCGGCCGAGGCACCCGGATACACGGCGCGCACTGTGACGACCGGCGGCGCGATTTCAGGATATTGCGCGATCGGCAAAATCTTGATCGACGCCAGGCCGGCGATGACGATGAAGATGGACAACACCGCCGCGAAAATCGGGCGGTCGATAAAAAATTTGGAGAACATGCGCCGCGCTCCTTAATGCTTGCCGGCAGGCGCCGGGGCAGTCGTGGATTGTGCGCTGAGGTTGGATACCTTCACGGGGGCGCCCGGACCGATCTTGAGCACGCCGTCCACGATCACGCGGTCGCCGGCTTGCAGCCCCTTGTTGATGACCCACGACTCGTTCGTCCATTCGCCCACTTCCACGGGCCGAGACTCGGCCTTGTTGTCGGCGGTGGCGACGTACACAAACTTGCCTTGTGGGCCTTCCAGCACTGCACGCTGTGGCACCAGGATGGCGTTCACGCGCTTGGCGCCGCTCAGCTCGACACGCACGAATTGTCCCGGCCGCAGGAAACCATGGGGATTGGGCAGTTCGGCACGGGCGTCGCTGGTCCCCGTCGCGGTGCTGATCCGGATATCGTTGAAATTCATCTTGCCCTGCTTGGGGTACATGCTGCCGTCGGCGAGCTTGACCGCTACGTCGAACTTGCCGTCCTTGGGCAGTACGAGGCGGCCGCTATTGGCATCGGCATCGAGGCGCAGGCGCTCGTTGTCGGAAATGCCGAAGCTCGCGTAGATCGGGTCCATCTGCGTCACCGTGGTGAGCAACACGTCGGGGCCGGAGACCAGCGTGCCTTCCGTGACGAGATTGCGGCTGGCGATGCCGGAAATCGGCGCATCGACGCGCGTATAGGTCAGGTTAAGCTTGGCATCCGTGACGCGTGCCTGGTAAGACTTAACGTCGGCAGCGGCAATTTGCACCGCGGAGACCGCATCGTCGTAGTCCTTCTGGGCAATGGCGTGAGCCTCGATCAAAGGCTTGAGGCGTGCAGCATCTCGTTCGGCCTGGGCCTTGCGGGCTTCGGCACTGCCGAGATCGGCCTCGGCGCGGGCCAACGCTGCCTGGTAAGGTGCAGGATCGATGGTAAACAGGGATTGTCCGGCTTTCACCGGGGCGCCCTCTGTGTAGTTACGTCTAAGAAGGATACCGGTGACGCGGCCGCGCACTTCGACGTCGCGCACGCCGGCAATTTGTCCGGTGTATTCCAGTGTTACAGGCACGGTCTGCGACTGAACGGTAAGCGCCGCCACTTCAGGGGTGGGCCTTTCCATGCCGCTGTGCTGGGCGTCGTTATTTTTACCTTTGCAACCGGCTAGGCCGATTGCCAAAGCAGCCGCAGTCGCGGCCAATACAGGGCGTAGATAAAACTTCTTATTCACAATCAGCATGTTAGCATCCTTGATATATTGCTTGAGCGGCAGTATTATGCTAATCTTACATACATACACGCATGTATGTAAAGAAATTCCTAAGGATGATTCTTATCGATGGTTAGGCGCACCAAAGAAAATGCCGAGGTCACACGTAGCCAGTTACTGGACGCGGCGGAAATAGTTTTTAATGAAAAAGGGGTGGCTCGTGCTTCGCTGGCAGAAATCGCCAGTGCAGCAGGCGTCACGCGCGGGGCCATTTATTGGCATTTCAAGGATAAGGCTGACCTCGTCCATGCCATGCTGGAGCGCGTGAAGCTGCCCATCGATGAGATGGTAGACAAGTTAAGTGCGAATCAGTTGGACGACCCACTGAATTATTTGCGCAACTCCGCTATCAGCGTGCTGTCGCTGGTGGCACAGGATGCGCAAACCTGTCGCGTATTCGATATCGTGAAGCACAAGTGCGAACTGGTGGCCGACATGGAAATCGGCCGTGAGCATGAGCTGCAACGTCGTAGCGAATGCATTTGCAGCATTGAAACAGCCATTACTACCGCACGGGAACAGGGGCTCATCCCTGCCACGATTAACCCGCAAATTACCGCGTTCGCCTGGTATGCCTACATTAGCGGCCTGATTACATGCTGGGTGCTGAATCCCGGTTTATTTTCGCTAGCAGACGAAGCGCCGGGCATGATAGACATGCTACTGAATGGTCTTCGCAAGCGCGAGGAATAACGCTTAGCGGCCCTGCAACACCTCTTCTAGCGCTTGGAGAAAGCGCGCGTTCTCGCTTTCAAGCCCAATGCTGACACGCAGGAAATCGGGTAATTCGTAATTGCCTACGGGGCGCACGATCACGCCCTTTTGCAACAGCTTGCGGTAGACCTCCATGGCGTTCTCGACGCGAACGCAAACGAAATTGCCGTAGGATGGAATGTATTCCAGCCCAAGACGCGCCACCCCCTCGGTCAGCTGCTTCATGCCAGCATCGTTGAGTTCGCGTGTGCGGCGCACGAAATCCTCATCGTCCAGCACAGCTGCAGCTGCAGCCAGAGCAACATTGTTGACGTTGAAAGGCTGGCGCACGCGGTTAATCATGTCGGCCACCGCTGCATTGGCGACCAGGAACCCCACGCGCAACCCCGCCAATCCGTAAGCCTTGGACAAAGTCCGCGTCAGGATAAGGTTGTCGAATTCGGCGATCCAGCCGATGGCCTCGGACTTGAGATCGTCGGGCAGGTATTCGTCGTAGGCTTCGTCCAGTACCACCATGACATCGTTAGGAACCTTGGAGAGAAATGCATGCAGCGCTTGCTTGTCAATCCACGTCCCAGTCGGATTGTTCGGGTTGGCCACGAAAATCATGCGCGTATTTTGCGTTATAGCGGCCAGCATCGCATCAAGGTCGTGCCCGTAGTTCTTGGCAGGCGTCATGACGCCGACTGCACCGATCGCTTGCGTCACCAATGGATACACCGCGAAAGCATGCTGGGAGAACACCACTTCCGTTCCTGGCGACAGGAAAGCGCGTGCAGCCAATTCCAGGACATCGTTGGAGCCGTTGCCCAGGACGATTTGCGATTGTGCAATGCCGTACTTGCGACTGATAGCGTCTTTAAGCACGAAACCGTTGCCGTCGGGATAGCGGGCAATATCCTGCAGGGTTGCCGCCATGGCTGCCAAGGCTTTCGGGCTAACTCCTAGCGGATTCTCGTTGGACGCAAGCTTGACGATGCTCCCCTCCTCCAACCCCATTTCCCGTGCCAGCTCTGAAATAGGCTTGCCCGGCTGATAAGGCGCAATTCCGCGCACATGGGATGGAACGATTTGGGTGAGATTCTTCATGAAGCGTCCTGTAATTGGCAGAAGCATCGGCGCACCAATGCGAGTTGGGTGGAAATCATCCCACCCAAGACGCTTCATTTTAATGGAGGCAAGCGGCGGCTGGCTAGTTTAGCCGCCGCCGATCAGACATTAATATTTAGCTGATTGCAGGAGCTGGTCGAGCTCTGTCGAAGAAGGCCTGATATCGGGTGCAATAGAGACGCGAGCGAACTCTATCGCCATCTTGGCCGGATAACCGTTGAGATGCGCGATGATGCAGGTCTTGATGCAGGTGAAGTATTGCTCCTCATCCTCGGCGATGCTTTCCATGTACTTGGCCGCCGGACCCAGAAAACCGTAAGAGAGCAGAATGCCCAGGAAAGTACCTACCAGTGCGGCGGCCACCTTGTGCCCCAGCACTTCCGGCGGCCCGCCAATGGCACCCATGGTGACAACCACGCCCATCACTGCTGCGACGATCCCGAACGCAGGCAATGAGTCTGAGAGGAAGGTCAAGGCCTGGTGCGGCTTCCGGGCAGCATGAGCGGAAGCTTCCATGTCGACCTCGATCAGGTTTTCGATCTCGTACACATTCATGACACCGCTGGTCATGATCAGGAAGTAATCACGGATGAAATCGACGATACGTTTGTGCGCCAGCACCTTGGGAAACCGCGCGAATACCGGGCTACGATAAGGATCGTCGACATCCGACTCGATCCCCATCATGCCCTCCTTGCGTACTTTCTGCAGGATGGCATAAAGCAGGGACAGGGTTTCGGTATAAAGCGCGCGGTTATATTTAGACCCCGTGAACAGCTCTCCCAGCCCATGCAGGCATTTTTTCAGGGTGTGAACCGAGTTGGAAATGATGAACGCACCCAGCGCCGAACCGCCGATAATGACTAATTCGGCAGGTTGTACCAGTGCAAGAATTTTGCCTTCTTCCCAGACGTAACCGCCGAGAATACAGCCGATGATAACCATCGCCCCGAGGATCAATTTCATTTTCTTGTTATTGTCGAAAGGGGCTTATTCACCGCTTCGGGGAGCCCGAATGAGAGACAGCCTGGATGGGACGCTACGGTCCATCCTTTGATACTGGCGGTCCCGCCGTCATGGAGAAATCTCGCAAGGAGTTCTCTCGTTAGACCGGTGACTTTGCGCCCTTGCCTTTCGACAAGTTAGCCGTTAACAGTGATGAGGGAATTCTACTTGAGCATGCGGAGGTGTCAACTCCGCATGCTCTGCCTGGGTTAGTGCTTAGACGACGGCGACAGGATAAGAGCCGAGGATTTTGACGAAGGCGGCGCGTGCTTCCAGCTCCGCGAGGGCCTTGGCGACCTTTTCGTCGTCACGATGACCTTCGATATCCACGAAAAACACGTATTCCCACATGCCAGTATAGAGCGGCCGCGACTCAAGCTTGGTCATGCTGACGCCGTTCTCAGCCAGTGGAGAAAGCAGTTGCACCACCGCCCCCGGCACGTTGCGCGTGGCCATGACCAGCGAAGTCTTGTCCTTGCCGGAAGGCGCGACGTCGTGATTGGATAGGATCAAAAACCGCGTGGTGTTGCGCGGATCGTCCTCGATGTGCTCTGCCAGCAAATTGAGGCCGAACAACTCGCCAGCGCGCTTGCTTGCAACGGCGGCAGTGCCGGGCTCTTCGGCGGCCAGACGGGTTGCTTCTGCGTTGCTGGCTACCGCAATACGCTCGATGCCCGACATGTTGCGGTTGAGCCACTCATGGCACTGCCCCAGGGACTGGGCATGCGAATAGATTTTGCGAATCGACGACAAATCGCTCTTGGAAAGCAGGTTATGGTGGACTGGCAACTCCACCTCGCCGCAAATCTTGAGCGAGGTTTGCACCAGGAGATCCAGGGTGCGACCGACGGCGCCCTCGGTCGAGTTCTCGACCGGCACCACGGCGTAGTCAGCCTGCCCTGCTTCTACGGTGCGGAATACTTCGTCGAACGAGGCACATTGCACGGGGCTGGAAACGCCGCCGAACTGCTTGTTCGCGGCCTCCTCGCTATACGTGCCTAGCGGCCCCAGGAAAGCCACGGCAAGCTCTTTTTCGAGCGCCCGGCAATGCGACATGACTGTGCGGAAGATGGCGGTAACGGAGGCTTCAGGCAACGGCCCATCGTTCTGTGAAAGTAAACGGCGCAGCACCTGCGCTTCGCGTTCGGGCCGATAAATCGGGCCGCCGTTCTTGAGCATGCCAATTTCGTGAGCGAGGCGTGCGCGCTCGCTGACCAGTTTCAGCATCTGGTCGTCGATGCTATCGATTTGCTCGCGGCATTTCTTGAGTTCGTCGCTCATGCTTTAACCGTTCCGACGTGCAAAGTCCTGCATGAATTCTACCAGGGCTTGTACCCCTTCCAGCGGCATTGCGTTGTAGATGGATGCTCGCATGCCGCCGACGGACTTGTGACCCTTGAGCGCATGCAATCCGGCGGCTTGGGCTTCCTTGAGGAATACATCGTCAAGCGCACTATTTTGTAGTGTGAACGGGACGTTCATGCGTGAACGATCAGGGACATCCACCGGGTTGCGATAGAAGCCGTTACTGCCGTCGATATAACCGTACAACAACTCGGCCTTGCGGCGGTTGATCTGCTCCATTGCCGCCACGCCGCCCTGGCGCTTCAGCCATTGAAATACGAGGCCTGAGACATAGATACCGAAGGTCGGCGGCGTGTTGAGCATGGAGCCGTTTTCCGCCGCAATGGCGAAATCCATGGTACTGGGCATCGTCTTGACCGCACGTCCCAGCAAGTCCTCGCGCACGATGGCAATGACCAAGCCGGAAGGCCCGATGTTCTTTTGCGCTCCGGCGTAGATCATGCCGTAGCGGGAAACATCGACCGGTCGCGACAGGATGTGGGAACTCATGTCCGCCACCAGCGGTACTGCGCCGGCGCGTGCAGCAAGATGCGCACAATCGTCCTGTACCTCGACACCGTAGATGGTCTCGTTGGTGCACACATGTAGGAACGCGGCTTGCGGATCGAGGCTGATTTCTTCGTCGCGCAGGAAACGAGTAAACCCGTCGGCCACAGCGCCCTTGGCAGCCGTGCTACCGGCCACACGCACTGCACCGGCAATCGGAGCCACGCGCTGCGCTTCTTCCACGGCCTTCTTGGACCAGGAACCGGTGACTAGGTAATCGGCAGAACGGCTGTCCGCCAGGTTAAGCGGAATCTGCGAAAACAATTGCGTCGCTCCGCCTTGCAAGAACAACACTTTGTAATTGGTTGGTACGTCCAGCAAGTCACGCAGGTCTGCCTCGGCAGCATCGATAATGGTGCCGAAATCCTTGCCGCGATGGCTCATTTCCATCACGGACATGCCGCTGCCATGCCAGTCGGTCAGCTCATCGCGGGCCTGTTCCAGCACTTCCAACGGAAGTGCAGATGGGCCCGCACTGAAATTCCACACGCGAGCCATTATGCTTCGCCCTCGCCGCTTTCTTCAGTACCGGATTCTTCGTTCGAACCGCCGTCTTCGTTCAGGTCGGACTCGCCTTCAAGCCCCTCTTCGCCCTCGTCATCGGACTCGACGATCTTTTCCATGCCGGAAAGCTTTTCGCCATCACCGAGGTTGATAAGAGTCACACCTTGTGTGGCGCGCCCCAGTTCGCGAATCTCGCGGACTCGGGTACGAATCAGTACGCCGCCGGTGGTGATCAGCATGATCTCGTCTTCGTCGCTCACGAGCTTGGCGGCGACGACATTGCCGTTGCGTGCAGAGGTAGCAATCGCCATGACACCTTGCGTGCCGCGGCCGGAATGGCGGAAATCAGCCAGGACGGTACGCTTGCCGTAGCCGTTCTCGGTCGCCACCAGGACGCTTTGCTGGTCATTGGAGGCGATAAGCAGGGATAGCACGCGCTGGCCGTCCTGTAAGCGCATGCCGCGCACACCTCGGGTCGCACGGCCCATGGGGCGCACGTCCTCTTCATCGAACCAGACCGCTTTGCCGCCGTCGGACACCAGCACGACATCGTCCGTGCCGTTGGTGATCTCGGCACCGATGAGGTAGTCGCCTTCATCGAGGTTGATAGCGATGATGCCGGCACGACGCGGGTTGGAGAAGTCCGTCAGCGGCGTCTTTTTCACCGTCCCCATGGCGGTCGCCATGAAGATGAAATGGTTCTCGTCGAACTCCTTGACCGGCAGGATGGCATTGATCTTTTCGCCATCTTCCAGCGGGAACAGGTTGACGATGGGCTTGCCGCGGCTGATGCGCGAGCCTTGCGGCACTTCATAGACCTTGAGCCAGTAGACCTGGCCGCGGCTGGAGAAGCACAGGATGTAATCGTGCGTATTGGCGACAAACATCTTGTCGATGAAATCGTCTTCCTTGGTGGCAGCAGCCTGTTTGCCGCGTCCGCCGCGACGCTGGGCGCGGTACTCGTCCAGCGGCTGGGATTTGACGTAGCCGGTATGGGAAAGCGTCACCACCACATCTTGCGGCGTGATGAGGTCTTCGAGGGAAAGATCCTGCGCATCGTGCACGATCTCGCTACGTCGCTTGTCGCCGAACTGCTGCCGGATGGCGGCGAGTTCGGTGACGATGATTTCGGTCACGCGTTCGGGCTTGGCCAGAATATCCAGAAGGTCGGCGATATTCGCCATCACGTCCTTGTATTCGTTGACGATCTTGTCTTGCTCCAGGCCGGTCAAGCGTTGCAGGCGCAGTTCCAGGATCGCTTGCGCCTGAGCATCCGACAAGCGGTAACCGTTCTTGCCCAAGCCGAACTCGGCGGGCAGCCCCTCGGGGCGGAACGATGCGCTATCGACCTCGGCGCGGGACAGCATTTCTTCCACCAACGGCGAATGCCATTCACGTTCCATCAAGCCGGCCTTGGCAACCGAAGGCGTAGGCGCGGCCTTGATGAGGGCGATGATCTCGTCCACGTTGGACAACGCTACAGCCAAGCCTTCCAGGATATGCCCGCGGTCGCGCGCCTTCTTGAGTTCGTATACCGTCCGGCGCGTCACCACTTCGCGGCGATGGCGCAGGAATGCTTCCAGCATCTGCTTCAGATTGAGCAGACGCGGCTGACCATCAACGAGGGCCACCATGTTCATGCCGAACGTGTCTTGCAGCTGGGTTTGCTTGTAGAGGTTGTTGAGCACGACTTCCGGCACTTCGCCGCGCTTTAGCTCGATGACCATGCGCATGCCGGACTTGTCGGACTCGTCGCGCAGGTCGGAGATGCCTTCGATCTTCTTCTCGTTGACCAGTTCGGCGATCTTCTCGATCAAGGTCTTTTTGTTAACCTGGTACGGCAGTTCGTCGACGATGATGGCCTGGCGGTCGCCCTTGCCGATCTCTTCGAAATGGGTGCGAGCGCGCATTACGCAACGGCCGCGACCGGTACGGTAGCCTTCCTTGACGCCGGCCGTACCGTAGATAATGGCCGCCGTGGGGAAATCGGGAGCAGGCACGATGTCGATCAACTCGTCCAGGCTCATTTCCGGGTTCTGCAACAGCGCCAAGCAGGCATCGACAACTTCGTTGAGGTTGTGCGGCGGGATATTGGTCGCCATGCCCACGGCAATGCCCGAGCTGCCGTTGATGAGCAGGTTGGGAATCTTGGCCGGGAGGACCAGCGGCTCTTGCTCCGAGCCGTCGTAGTTGGGGCCGAAATCGACGGTTTCCTTGTCGAGATCGGCCAGCAGTTCATGGGCGATTCGGGCCATGCGGATTTCGGTATATCGCATCGCAGCCGCGTTGTCGCCGTCCACAGAACCGAAGTTACCTTGGCCGTCGACCAGCATGTAGCGCAAGGAGAAATCCTGGGCCATGCGGACGATGGTGTCGTAGACAGCCGTATCGCCATGCGGGTGGTATTTACCGATGACGTCGCCGACGATACGAGCCGATTTCTTGTAGGGACGGTTCCAATCGTTGGAGAGCTCGTGCATGGCGTAAAGCACGCGCCGATGCACGGGCTTCAGGCCATCGCGAACGTCCGGCAATGCTCGTCCCACGATCACGCTCATGGCGTAATCAAGATAGGAGCGACGCATCTCCTCTTCGAGACTTACAGGGAGAGTTTCCTTGGCGAACTGATCCATAAATTCTTGTGAATTGACCACGACATAAAGTCGTCAATTTTAGCATGAGATGGGGTCGCTTTTACCCTCTCCAAGTCGGCTTTCAACACGCATTCGATAGGTTTTTTCGGATGTTTCCGGGTAGTGCCAGCCGAAATTGAAAAAAGCTTGACATTGCACGCCCCACTCCCAGAAAAAAGCCCCCGAAAACGGGGGCTTTGAGAAGAAAATCAACCAGGTTTTACGATTAGGATCGCAGGCCGCGTTCCAGATCGCGCTGGATGTCCTCGACGTTTTCCAGTCCTACGGCAATCCGCACCAAACCGTCGCCGATACCTGCCGCTGCCCGTGCCTCAGCCGTAACGCGGCTGTGGGTGGTGGTGGCCGGATGGGTAATCGTGGTTTTGGCATCGCCCAAATTAGCCGTGATCGACAATAGCTGGGTCGCATCGATCAGCTTCCAGGCCGCATGCTTGCCGCCCTTGAGATCGAAGGCGACGATACCGCCGCCGGCTTTCTGCTGTTTTTTCGCCAGATCATGCTGAGGGTGTGACGGTAAACCAGGGTAATAGACGCGCGCGACTTGCGGTTGGGCCTCCAGCCATTGGGCCAGGGTCAGCGCATTGCGGGAATGCGCTTCCATGCGTAGCGGCAAGGTTTCCAACCCTTTGAGGAACACCCAGGCATTAAACGCGCTCATGCTGGGGCCGGCAGTACGTAAAAAGCCGTACACCGGCTCCAATACGTCCTTCTTCCCCAACACAGCCCCGCCCAGGCAGCGCCCCTGACCGTCGATGTACTTGGTCGCGGAATGCACGACGATATCGGCGCCAAGGTGGATGGGCTGCTGCAACGCCGGGGAGCAGAAGCAATTATCGACAACCAGCTTGGCGTTGTGGCGATGTGCAAGATCGGCCAGGAGGCTGATATCGCAGATTTCCGTCAGTGGATTGGATGGTGTTTCCACGAAGAAGAGCTTGGTATTGGGCTTGATGGCGGCCTCCCACTCGGCCGGGTCGGTCAGCGAAACAAAGGTCGTTTCCAACCCCCAGCGCTTGAGGATGTTGCCGAACAATTGCACCGTGGTACCGAAGACGCTGCGTGACGCGACGATGTGATCGCCTGCCGAGCACAGCCCCATCACGCACGCCAGAATGGCCGACATGCCGCTCGAGGTCGCCACGCAAAATTCGGCGCCCTCCAGCGCGGCTAGGCGGTCCTGGAACATGGTGACGCTTGGGTTGGTAAAGCGGGCGTAGATATTGCCCGGTTCCTGTCCGCCGAAGCGCGCGGCAGCCTGGGCTGCGCTTTCAAAGACGAAGCTCGAGGTCAGGAACATCGCCTCGGAATTTTCGCCGAATTCCGTGTGCAGGCTTCCTGCACGGACGGCGTTGGTATCGAAATGCCATTGTTCGTTTATTTTGTGATCGCTCATCTTGTTCACCTTGATCTCAAATGGGCAATAAAAAACCCGACCAGCTTGCGCTAAATCGGGTTTCCCTCGCTTTAGCTGTATTTTTAACGCGCCCGCAAGCTGATTTCAAATCGGCGCTTCAATCGAATTGTCCGCCCGGACAGGGCTTTCTGTCAAACGGCTATTGCCCGTCGTCCGGCGCCGTGGAGCCGACCAGGTTGAGGTCGAGCTGCGTGCTGGAGTTGGCGGGCCGTGGCGACTTGGCGCCATCGCGGCGAGCCGCCTCGATCGCAGCCAGATAGCCTTCGGTCACATCCCCCGTTACATAATCGCCGTCGAAGCAGGAACAATCGAAGCGCTGGATATCTGGATTGCTAAGCTTGACGCCGTGGATCAACGCGTCGAGATCCTGATAAATCAACGCATCCGCACCGATTTCGCGGCGAATCTGGTCGTCGTCGCGTCCCGTAGCGAGCAGTTCGTCGCGGCTCGGCATATCGATGCCGTAGACGTTGGGGAAACGTACCGGAGGCGCAGCGGAAGCGAAGAACACTTTGTTAGCACCGGCTTCGCGCGCCATTTGCACGATGCGCTCGGAAGTCGTGCCGCGCACGATGGAGTCGTCTACCAGCAGTACGTTCTTGCCCTTGAATTCCATCCCGATGGGATTAAGCTTCTGACGCACTGACTTTTGGCGCAGCGCCTGGCCCGGCATGATGAAGGTACGGCCGATGTAACGATTCTTGATGAAACCTTCGCGATAGGTCAGGTTGAGCGCATTCGCGAGTTGCAGTGCGCTGGGACGGCTGGTATCAGGAATCGGGATCACCACATCGATGTCATGATGTGCCCACTGCTTGTGAATCTTTTCGGCCAGGCTCTCACCCATGTGCAGGCGGGTCTGGTACACCGACACCTGGTCAATAACCGAATCGGGACGAGCCAGGTAGACGTACTCGAAAATACAGGGGCTCAGGAACGGATTATCGGCGCACTGGCGGGAATAGAAATTGCCCTCCAGGTCGATGAAGATAGCTTCGCCCGGAGCCACGTCACGCATGACCTGGAAGCCCAGCACGTCGAGCGCCACGCTTTCGGAGGCCACCATGTATTCGACGCCCTTCTCGGTTTGGGCCTTGCCGATGATGAGGGGGCGGATGCCGTACGGATCGCGGAAAGCCAGCAAGCCGTAGTTGGCAATCATCGCCACAACGCCATAAGCACCGCGGCAACGGCGATGGACGCCGGCTACAGCTTTGAAAATGGTATCCGGATCGAGTGAGGAATTCTTGGCTGCGTCTTCGATCTCATGTGCCAGCACGTTGAGCAGCACTTCGGAGTCGGAGCTGGTGTTGATGTGGCGCAAATCCTGGCGGAACATCTCGCGCTTCAACTGATCGGAATTAGTCAGGTTGCCGTTGTGGCCCAGCACGATACCGAACGGCGAATTCACGTAGAACGGTTGCGCTTCAGCGGCGGAAGAACTGCCGGCCGTGGGGTACCGCACGTGGGCAATACCGGCATTGCCGATCAGGTTACGCATGTGGCGCGTCTGGAACACGTCCTGCACAAGGCCGTTGTTCTTGTGCATGAAGAATGTAGGGCCGTCGGTGGTCACGATGCCTGCTGCATCTTGCCCCCGATGCTGAAGAACCAAAAGCCCGTCGTAGAGCATCTGGTTCACAGGGTTCTTGCCGACAATACCGATAATTCCACACATAATTGAAAACTCTGAGCCTGATTAATCGTACTTGAGATGTTTCACCATTTCCGGCGGCAGCCAAGGCTTGGCAGACATCACCATGGCTTCCAGCGGCGCACTGAACATCGCATTGCGCCAGCGCGGATCTTGCGGCAGCGAGGTGAGGCCACCGAGCAGGACGAGTACGCATGCAATCAGCACACCGCGCGCGCAACCGAACAACCCGCCCAGGCAACGATCTACCCAGCCTAAACCCACCTTATTGAACAACTCGCCGATTGCAATCGCAAGCAAGCTGGTCACGAGCAAGATGCCGAAAAACACAATCAGGAAAGCGGCGATCAAGCGCACGCCTTCGTTGGAAACACTAGCCGGCAGCATCACAGCCACATCGACGGCATAAGACTTTGCGACATAAGCCGCGATGACCCAGCTCGCCAAACCGAGGAACTCGCGCACGAATCCTCGCATCAGACTCAGCACCATGGATACGCCGATGATACCGAGCACTGCATAATCGAATTCCGTCACTGGTTCGTCACCAGAATTCCGTCGAACCCGGCATTCTTGACGCGCTCAAGCACCTGTTGAGCCTGTGGCTTGTCCGCATACGGCCCGCAGCGCAGACGGATTTTGACGCCGTTGGCCGTATCGAGGTTCTCGGTATAGCAATGCGCGCCCTTGTCGGCGAGTTTGCCTTTCAACGCCTTGACCTTCTCGGCATCCGAGAACACGCCGATCTGGATCGATACGCTGCCCTTCTTGGCGGCAGCGGTAGGTTTAGATTCGTTGGACTTGCTTTCAGCCGGTTTGATTTCCGATGATTTTGCTTCGGCGACTTTGGATTCGGCTGGCTTTGATACAGTTGGCTTAGCTTCGCTGGATTTAGCTTCCTGCTTGGCAGCAGGTTTTGACTCGGGTTTTTCCGCCACAGGCGCGGCTTCGTGCGGCTTGGTCTCATCCGCCTTCTTGGCGGGCTCGTGTGCAGCTTTAGCGCTCTCCTGCGGCTTATCGGCAGGGGCTTTCGGCTCAGGCTGGGACTGTGGTTTCACCATGCTTTCGGCAACGGCTGCCGGCTTTGGTTCCGCTGCTTGATGCGTATCGGCAACGGGCTGTTGAGTCATCAACGGAGGATTGGGATTGCTTTTGGGGGATTCAGTCTGTTGCGGCGCGGCAACAGGAATGATCTTGGAATTGAATTCGGGACCGTCCTGGCTAGGAATAGTAATCGCTATTTCCGGCTGGGAAGGCGAATGACTGTTGCGATCGTCCAACACCAACGGCAGAACAGTCACCATGAGCAGAACCAATGCTACTGCCCCCACCAAACGCCGGCGCGCACGCCTCTTGAATTGATTTTCCTTGTCAGTCAGCTGTTCAGCAGCCATAAGAGCCTGTTCCAGTGGTTGGCAATGCGCGAAGCACGTCGGCGACGATATAGAACGAGCCGAAGGCCGCAATTCTATCACCTTCGCCTGCGCTTCGACAGGCTTGACGCAGCGCCTCGTCCATGGATGGGCATACGATTACCGGTACATCGGAAGCATGTGCGCGCACCACTTTTTCCAGATCAACGGCGGAAAGTCCACGGTAATTGTCGATCCCGATGACAAACCAGCCGTCGATCTCCCCGGCCAATGCTTCAACGACACCGGCGACATCCTTGTCCGCCAACATGCCGAATACCGCCAACGTCTTACCCCCGGCACGGCGCGATTTTCTCAGGTTTTCAGCCAGCCCTTCGGCAGCATGGGGATTGTGCGCGACATCGAGGAAAATATCCGGATTTTCACACAACTTTTGGAAGCGTCCGGTCAGTACGACATGCGCCAATCCTGTACGAATGTGGTCGTGAGTGACTGCAGGCAATTGAGCCTCAAGTTGATTGAGTGCCATGATCGCACAGCAGGCGTTGTCGAACTGGAAATCCCCGTTGAGAGCCGGCATTGGCAGCGCTTCAATCCGCGATCCCTGGTTCCAGAATGCCCAATTTGTTGCCGCCCGCGCAGCACCGAAGTCATGTCCGATTTGCAAATACCGGGCCCCGATCTCCTTCGCTCTTTGCGGCACAGTGATAGGGGGATGTGTATCGCCACAAATAGCAGCGACGCCGGGACGAAAGATGCCGGCTTTCTCGTTACCGATGCTCTCACGCGTCGTGCCGAGATAGTCGGTATGATCCAGGTCGATGCTGGTAATGATGGCGCAATCGGGATCAAAAACGTTGACGGCATCAAGACGCCCGCCCAACCCGATTTCCAGCACGGCGACATCAATGCCGACATGCATGAAATACCAGACGGCCGCCAACGTACCGAATTCGAAATAGGTCAACGGAATATCACCGCGCGCCAGCTCGATTTCGGCAAATGCTTGGCAAAGCGACGCGTCATCGACCTCAACGCCGGCGACCCGCACCCGCTCGTTGTAACGCAGCAGATGTGGTGAGGTATAGCAGCCAACACGATAACCGGCCTCGGTCAGGATGCCCTCCAGCATCGCGCAAGTGGAGCCCTTTCCGTTGGTTCCACCCACCGTGATGATGGGGAACGTCGGCGACAGGTTAAGTTTTTGCCTGACGCGTTCAACGCGATCAAGGCCAAGTTCAATGGCTTTGGGATGGAGGCTTTCGAGATACGAAAGCCATTCGGAAAGAGAACGTGACGGAATCAAAATAGCCAGGATATCGGCAGGAACTGGCCACGGCACAGCCCTGCCCATCATTCATAAGACTTAGGCGACTGCGGGCAGCCGCATCATGCCAGTGAGCAAGGTTGCCAATTTGTCGCGCATCTGGCGGCGATCGACGATCAAATCGACGGCCCCGTGCTCCAGTAGGAACTCGGCACGTTGGAAGCCGTCCGGCAAGGTTTCACGCACCGTCTGTTCGATCACGCGAGGACCGGCAAAGCCGATCAGCGCACCGGGTTCGGCGATGATGACATCGCCCAGCATGGCAAAACTCGCCGACACACCACCCATGGTCGGGTCGGTCAAGACGGAAATGAAAGGCAGCCGGGCCCGCGCCAATGCGGTGAGCGCAGCACTGGTCTTGGCCATCTGCATCAACGAGAACAGGCCTTCTTGCATGCGGGCACCGCCGCTAGCCGAGAAACAAATGAACGGCAAGTTGTTTTCCAGGCAGGTATTGACGCCGCGCACGAAGCGCTCGCCCACGACCGAGCCCATGGACCCACCCTGAAATTTGAATTCGAAGGCCGCTGCCACGACAGGCACCGTCTTGATGCTGCCTTGCATGACGATCAGCGCATCGGTTTCACCGGTTTCCGATTGGCTCGCCTTGATGCGGTCTGCATAACGGCGGCTATCCTTGAATTTGAGCGGGTCGAGCGGGGTTACTTCAGAACCGATCTCGAAGCGGCCTTCTGGATCGAGCACGATATCGAGGCGTGTGCGGGCATTGATGCGGTTATGGAAATCGCATTTTGGGCAGACTTCCTGGTTTTTTTCGAGGTCGGTCCGATACAACACCGAATCACAGTTGGGGCACTTGCTCCACAAGCCTTCCGGCACGACTTTACGCGCCGTGCCGCTATCGCCGCGTTTGATCTTGGGGGGTAGAAGTTTTTGCAACCAGCTCATGCCTGCTCCTTAACTATCGATAGCCGCGCGCAGCTCGGCAATGAGTTTCTTGACATTGGCGACGGCATTCTGCT
Organism: Novimethylophilus kurashikiensis; assembly: GCF_003112435.1. Taxonomy (GTDB): domain Bacteria; phylum Pseudomonadota; class Gammaproteobacteria; order Burkholderiales; family Methylophilaceae; genus Novimethylophilus; species Novimethylophilus kurashikiensis. Next base: position 182,660 of record NZ_BDOQ01000013.1, on the reverse strand, counting down.
CGCCGGAGTTTTCGATTTCCTGAACCGTACGACTGCCCACCACCACGGCATCCGCAATGGCCGCCACAGCTTTGGCGGTTGCCGCATCGCGCACACCGAAACCGACGCCGACAGGCAGGCTGGTCTGGCCGCGAATCGCCGCGACCTTGCCAGCAACATCGACCAAATCGAGATTTGCCGCACCAGTGACGCCGCGCAGAGAAACGTAATAAATGAACCCACGAGCGGCCTTAACCACCGCTTCCACTCGCTCCTGAGCCGATGTTGGGGCCAACAGGAAAATCGGATCAAGCTGATGTTTGGTCAGCTGGGAAAAGGCTTCCGAACTCTCTTCGGGCGGGAAGTCCACAGTGAGCACACCGTCCACCCCCACTTCTGCGCAGCGTTCGGAAAACTTGTCCCAGCCCATTGCCTCGATAGGATTGCCGTAGCCCATCAACACCACGGGGGTATTGGTATCGGATTTGCGGAACTCCGCCACCATCTCCAGCACATCCCGCAACCGCACCTTGTGCGCCAGGGCTCGCTCGGATGCGCGCTGGATAGTAGGACCGTCGGCCATGGGGTCGGAGAATGGGACCCCAAGCTCGATGAGGTCGGCACCGCCTTCCACAAGTGCGTGCATCAACGGCACTGTGAGTTGCGGATTGGGGTCGCCTGCGGTGATAAAGGGAATAAGCGCCTTGCGGCCTTGTTGTTTGAGTTGGTCGAATACGGTCTGGATACGGCTCACAGCGTGATCCCCTTGATGCGTGCTACGGTGTTCATGTCCTTGTCGCCACGACCGGAAAGGTTGACCAGGATAGCCTGCTCTTTGCCCATGGTCGGAGCGATCTTCATGGCATGAGCTAGCGCGTGACTCGACTCCAGCGCGGGGATGATGCCTTCGAAACGGCACAGCGCATCGAAACCGCCAATCGCCTCATCGTCATTGATAGCGACGTATTGAGCACGGTGAATGTCCTTGAGCAAACAGTGCTCGGGGCCGACGCCAGGATAATCCAAGCCGGCGGAGATTGAATGTGTCTCGATGATCTGGCCGTCTTCGTCCTGCATCAGGTACACCTTGTTGCCGTGCAATACGCCGATCTTGGCGTTGGCGGTCAGCGGCGCTGCGTGCTGGCCACTGGCAATGCCATGCCCGCCAGCTTCCACGCCGATAAGCTGTACGCTCTCTTCACTGATATACGGGTAGAACATCCCGATCGCGTTGGAACCGCCACCCACGCAGGCAATCACCACATCCGGCTGGCGGCCGATCATGTCGGGCATCTGAACCTTGGCTTCGTTGCCGATGACGCACTGGAAGTCGCGCACCATCATGGGATACGGGTGCGGACCAGCCGCAGTGCCAAAAATGTAGAAGGTGTTATCGCAGTTAGTGACCCAATCGCGGATGGCTTCGTTACAAGCATCCTTAAGGGTGCGGGAGCCGCTTTCTACGGGCACGACGGTGGCGCCCAATAGCTTCATACGGAAAACATTGGGTGCTTGACGCTGCACGTCCTCAGCCCCCATGTACACCACGCACTCCATGCCAAAACGGGCTGCCACGGTGGCGGTTGCAACACCGTGCATCCCGGCGCCGGTTTCAGCAATAACGCGCTTCTTGCCCATGCGCTTTGCAAGCAAGGCCTGGCCGATAGCGTTGTTGATCTTGTGCGCGCCGGTGTGATTGAGGTCTTCGCGCTTGAGGTAAATTTGCGCTCCGCCCAAATGCTCTGAAAGGCGCTTGGCGTGATAAATCGGGCTGGGACGACCGACGTAATGCTTCAGCTCATGCGCAAACTCGGCCTTGAAATCCGGATCGTCGCGAAAATGCAGGTACTGGCGGCGCAGCTCATCCACCGCCGGGATCAACGTTTCAGCCATGTAGATGCCGCCGAACTGACCAAAATGGCCTTGGGCATCCGGAAAATCATACTTCTGCATCAAGCACTCCTCGCATGAACGCCGCGATTTTCGCCACGTCCTTAATTCCTTTGTCTTGCTCGACCCCACCGCTCACATCTACGGCATAAGGACGAACGCGCCGAATGGCTTCACCGACATTTTCCGCATCCAAGCCGCCAGCCAGGATAACTGGCTTGGACAACCCCGCGGGGATTAAGTCCCAATCGAAGGTTTTGCCTGTACCGCCAGCGACACCTTCTTGATAGGCATCCAGCAACAGAGCACGGGCACTGGAAAAATCGGCCGCGTATTGTATCAAATTTAGCTCCGGCCGGACTCGCAGCGCTTTGATGTAGGGAGCACTAAAGGACTGACAGTATTCAGGCGTTTCGTCGCCATGGAATTGCAGCAGATCGAGACCGACACGCTGGCGAATAGACAGCACCGTCGCCGCATCTTCATTCACGAACAGTCCAACCGCCGTTACAAAAGGCGGAAGCGCCGCCACAATTTGTGCCGCCCGCTCCACATCGACATTGCGCGGGCTTTTTTCATAGAACACAAACCCAACGGCATCGGCACCGCATCGGGCGGCTGTCAAGGCATCCTCGACTCGCGTGATGCCGCAAATCTTCGCTCTTATGCGCATTGAATATCGGGAAAGTAAAAAGCTGTAGGGTATCCGAAACGGAAAATGCTGTCAGCCAAGCGGAACCGTGCGGCGGCAAACAGGCAGCTGCCAATGCGGATCGTAATGCACGCCGGTCAGGTAGAGCCCATCAGGCATGAAGGTGGGCGCGGCGAGACGGCGATCTTTCTGGAGCAGTAGCACCTGCATCCATTCCGGCGGATGCTCGCCCTTCCCCACATATACAAGGCTACCGACGAGATTCCGAACCATGTGATGCAGGAAAGCGCTGGCGGTAAACTCGAACAGCACCACATTACCGAACTGCCGGATATCGGCTTGTATCAAATGCTTGATCGGTGTTTTTGCCTGACATTCGGAAGCGCGAAATGCGCTGAAATCGTGTTCGCCCAACAAATAGGAAGCCGCCTTGCGCATCGCATCGATATCGAGTGGACGATGATACCAACCGACTCTCCCTGATAGCACAGCCGGCGCGACCGGACTGACTTGCAGCACATACTGGTAGCTGCGGCGCTCGGCACTAAACCGCGCATGAAACTCTGGATCGACCTCACTCGCCCACAACACTCGCACGCCGGCTGGCAAAAAAGCATTCACCCCCCGGACCCAGGCGTTTTGCGGTCTGCTGGTCGTGGTATCGAAATGCGCCACCTGCGATAGCGCGTGCACTCCAGCATCGGTGCGGCCTGCTGCTGAGACTTTCACTTCGTGCTGCGCCATTTGCGCCAGTGCTACTTGCAAATGATCCTGTACCGCCTCTTTAGATGGTTGACTCTGCCAACCGCAGAAGCGACTTCCGTCGTATTCGATTCCCAATGCGACTCTCATCGTACCCAACCGGCAGCCAGCGCGACCATAAACGGGATCAAACCTGCGATGCAGACCCAATCGAAACTACGCATCACTGGAAAACTGAGCATCACTGTTTCCGGCGCCTCCGCCTCATAACGCAGGACCGATTCAAGCCGCCAGCCCTGCTGCCTTAACAAATGAAAGACACCTTTCGGCATCGTTTCCACATAATGCAGCGTCAGCCACAGCCTTGCGGCAAAACGAGAAGGCTCGATGTTGAATAGCCGCAATGGCTGCAACAACCAGTACAGCCCTGACATTAATCGGGATCGATCCGTCGTTGCCAGAAGAAGAGAGAGAGCCCCAAGCATCAGTATGAGCCGCAGCATCTGCGCACATCCTTCGCGCAATCCTTCATAGGTTGGTGCAAACCACTCCGGCAACGCTCCAACATACTCTCCCGGTGTGGCATAAGCGTAGATCACTAACATCGATAGTAGTAACCATCGTGCTCGCCTTAACAGCCGAATGAAATGACTTGTCCCGCTATAAAATGCTGCCACCGTCATCACCGCCCCGACGACGAGTAATAGTCGCCACGACATCCAATGCAAACTTGCAGCAAACACGATCAAACTAAGGATTCTGACGAATGGATGCATGACGATTTAAGGACGCTATCATCGACCCCAAATAAAAAAGGCCGGGACAGTCCCGGCCCTTGTGTGAGTGGTTCTAGTGGTCAACCGAGGCTGGCAATAAGCTTTTGGGCACGTTCACGCTGGCCCGGGCCGCCCTCTTTCAGGACCTCCTCAAGCAACTCGCGAGCGCCTTCATTGTCTCCCATATCGATGTAAGCCGTGACAAGGTCAAGCTTGGTATCGACATCCGGTGACTCCGCAGTGGGAACATTGGCGCTATCACTGACGGCGGCAGGAGCATCATCCGCAACATCCAGGCTAATCCCGGCCAAATCGAGATCAGGCATTTCAGTTGCATTACTGGCTGGTGCCGAAGCCGGATCTGGTGTATCGAGATCACCTAGGTCGATATCGAAATTAAAGTCCAAACCGTTGCCTTCCTCGCCAGCGGCAGGCTTGGGCGATTCCACCTGAATTTCCTCGACCTCGCTGGATTGCGGCAAATCGAATCCGCTCAAATCGAGATCGAATGCCGAAGAATCCGCAACCACCTCGGGAGCAGCATCAGTTTCTGGCTGCGCCAATGTCACCTCTTCTACGCCAGCCTCGGGCTCCGTCGGGAATTCGAATGTGGGCGTATCGGCAACAGGCGTTGCAACTGGTGCAGCTTCCAGTGAATCCAGAGCAGTCAGATCGAGATCGGCAACAGTCGCTTCTTCCATCACGGAAGCCGATGGTGCTCCCAGATCAGGTTGGCCATCCATCGCAGGCAGTTCAAACTCGGGCAGCGACAATTCGCTCACTGGCTCCGGCTTAGCAGAGGCTGCAGTGTCTGGAGTCGAAGACTCCAATGCTGGCATCTCCAACTCCGGCATTTCCAAATCAGGAATCGAGGCTGTTGAATCAACGTCAGCAGTTGCACTCTTGTCAGACTCAAGGTCAGACATATCGAGCTGCGCTGTCGTATCAGCCACCGGCTCAGGCAAATCGAATTCGAAATCGAGGCCGGAAGATTGAGCTTCTACTGCTGGCTCAGGTGCTGAAATATTTTCTGCCTCCGCCGCGCTTGCGCCGAATGCCGCTAACGATGCATCCAGATCGGGGAGCGACTCCTCTGGAGCAGTAGCAGCGGTCGCCACAGGTGCAGACTCTTCGGGCAAGTCCAAGCCACCAAGATCGAAGTCGAGCGAGTTGCTTTCAGCCTGAGGTGCTGGCGCGGCTTCAGCAGCGGGCGCATCCAGTGAAAAGTCGAGCGTAGGCGGTTCTTTGGGCGCAGCGAACTCAACCTCTTCAGGCTGAGCTACAGGCGCTTGCTGGATCATGGTTGCTTCGAAATCAACCGGCTCTTGAGCCGCTGCTGCAATGCTGGCTTCTGGCGCATTGCTTGAGCCATAGAGAGGATTGCTCGGATCGAGTTCGCGCCCCATTTCAGCAGCCTTGGCCCACAATGGGTCCGCTGCTCCAACGGCAGCATAAAGCTCGCCCGCCAAGGTTTCGAACGCGCCGACATCCTTACGCTGCGCAAAAATCTCAAGCAACTTCACATGCAGTTCGTAGCGCTTGGAATCCTTGGAAATGGCATCCTTGAGGATTTCCTCGGCCTGGGCGTCCCGGCCATAGGCCATGTAAACCTCTGCTTCGGCGATTGGGTCGACATCGTTGGTATCGATCATGCCGGCATTCGCACCTTGACCGAAATCGGTGAGGAATGACGTAGTACCAGTGTCGACCGTACCACCTACAGTATTACCAAACACGGTATCAGGCTTCAAACCGCCCGTGGTCAGGATTCCCTGCTCAAAGCTATCCAATCCTTTTTTACGCTTGTTGCGCATGAACACCCATGCACCACCCAGCAGTGCAATCAACCCACCGCCGCCTGCTGCCAGGAACAACGGGTTATCAAGCATCGTGTCGACGAGGCTCGGCTCTGGTAACGGCGGTGGGGCTGGACGTACGATTTTCTTGGGCTTGGGTGCCGGCGCAGCCTCAGGTTTCGGCGCTCCTGGTGTCGCAGCTTCAGGTGTCTTTGGTGCCTCAGCAACCGGGGTCGGAGCAGGCGCTGGTTGTGCCTGCGGTGGCGCTGGCGGAGTCGGCTCAGGCGTAGCCTTGGCGCCCTTCTGCGCTTCAGCCAATGCCTGATTCTTGATCTCGAGCAGCTTCTGCATGTCCTGCAGCTGTTTCTCCAGCGCTGCGACACGACTATTGGCTTCCTTGAGCGCGTTTTCTCTCGCGATGGCGTCTTCTTGCAATGCCGTCAGACGTTTTGCGGCATCGGCATCTGCTTTAGCCGTCGAGGCAGCCTCACTCTTGGAAAGCTTGACGACATCATGGGGACCAGGTGCGGGCTTAGTCGATTTATCTTCAGCAGGCGCACTGATTTTGCCGCTGGCAGATTGGGATGACTCTTCTTGCGCAGGGGCAGAGGTTTGCGCCATTCCCGCAAGCTTGGAGCGGTACGCATTCCAGTTTGCGGTTTGGACACGGATTTCCTTGGCGGCTTCAGCCTTGGAAACTGACTGCAGCTCTGACTGTTCTGGAATTCGAAGAATCTGGCCGACTTTGAGTCGGTTCATGTTACCTGCGAAGGCATTCTGGTTGGCGCGATAAATGCCAACCAGCATTTGTTCAAGGCTAACGCCATCAACCTGAGACTGGTTGGCGATCGCATGAAGGGTATCGCCCTTACGAACGACATGATCGGAACTGGATGCGCCATTGTCGGCGCTAGCCGTAACTGTCTTACCCTTGCCCTTATCTGCAGCGGAAACTTCCTGCTGAACTGGCTTAGCGCTTGTGCCGGGAAGTGTTGCCGGTTGCGATGGATTGTTGGCGCTCTTGTTGCTGCTGAATCCCGGGGGATCCAGCAATGCAGTATATTCGCGCAGCAGTCGTCCGGACGGCCATTCGACCTGCAGCAGCATATCGAGGAAAGGGTCGTTAATGGGTTGTGTTGACGTCAACCGCAACACAGGCTTGCCATCCGGGCGCTTGCCGATTTCAACACGCACAGCTGAAAGAATAGAAGCGCGCTCAAGACCTTGTTCCGCGAACACGTCGCTAGGCGCAATCTGAGCGTTTAGATCGTCTAACTCTTCCTTCGTCGTAGATAGCAGCTCGACCTCTGCATTGAGAGGCTCCCCAAGCGCCGATATCACTGTCAACTTGCCTAATCCGGCTGCCTCAGACGCCAGAGGCGACAACGAGAGCCAAACGGCTAGCGAAATCAGTTTTATTTTGGCGTTATGCACTATCCCACCCTTTTGTAGCTATTAGCACAAATAAGCTAACATCAAATAGTTAGAGTTGCAAGCTCAGATTGCACTTTACATTTTCAGCCTAAGCTGCGTAGAAATACGACAGTTTATTCCGTGAACGACTTCAATTTTTTTGGGTGTTGTTTTTGCTATTTTTCGACCCCAGGGAATACTCGACATCTCCCGGCGACACCTTCAGCACATAACGTGACTGCCCCTCTTGTTTCTGAGCATCTTCGGCAGTCGCTTTCGTTTTTGCAGTATTTGTCACCGGGTTTCTGCGTTCAGTCGAGCGAGCAGCCATACTCGACAGTCTCGCGCGATAAGCGCTCCAGTTGGCGGTTTGCAGTTTGATCTCTTTTACCGCGTCCTCCTGGCTGATACCTTCTAACGTTTCAGCATTAGGAACCGTCAATGTTTGACCCACTTTGAGTCGATTCAAGTTTCCCTTGACGAAGGCACCAGTATTTTCCCGATACAACCCCACGATCATTTGCTCAACGCTGGCATCTTCGAGTTTCAGCTTTACCGCGATCTGCCTGAGTGTATCCCCCCGCTTGGTCAAGTATGTTTGCGGCGATACAGCGGAATCATTCGTTGTCACGGAATCTTGAGCAGCACTAGCTGCAGGTGTTGTTACCTTATTCACCGCAGCTTTTGGTGTCGCAGCACTACCCGGTTTGTTATCGGGTACGACAGGCAATGCTTTAGCGACATTCGTTCGTTCGCCGAATCCAGGGGGATCGAGCAAGGCGTTGTATTCGCGGGAGAGCTTGCCGTTCTGCCACTCGACTTGTACCACCAACTCCATGAATGGATCTTCGACTGGACGGATGGAATTAAGGTGGAGCACCACGGAACCATCCGGTCGCTTATCCACCCCGATCCGCACTGCGTCGAGCACAACAGGGCGTTCGAGACCCATGGCTGCGTAATCCTCAGGTGAAGCCAAGCGCGCACTCAAGGAATTGAGTTCATTGGGGTCACCGAACACTTCGATGTCAGCGCTCAAAGGTTCGCCCAAGCCAGAAGTGACCGACAATCGACCTAGCCCGGCTGCTTCCGCACCCAAAGATGCCAATGCCAGCATCACAGCTGGAAAAAAGCGTTTACCAATGAAATTGTTCAATTTTGCCCCCTGATACATGATTTAAATGCATCTTGTCCCCTGTTTTTATGTGTATTCTCAGGAGCAATGCCTCGCGAACCTTATACGTTTAGCGCTCGACCAATATCCGCAACATACGGCGAAGCGGCTCGGCAGCGCCCCAAAGCAATTGGTCACCAACCGTAAACGCCGACAGGTATTCAGGTCCCATGCTCATTTTACGCAAGCGGCCAACCGGTACGCTTAATGTTCCGGTCACCGCAGCAGGCGTCAATTGCGTCATGCTCGCTTCGCGCTCGTTGGGCACCACTTTCACCCAGCCATTGGCAGAAGCGATGATGCTGTTGATCTCATCCAACGGCACATCCTTGTTGAGCTTGAGGGTCAATGCCTGGCTGTGGCAGCGCATGGCACCGATGCGCACGCAAAGGCCGTCGATCGGGGTTGGACTGGCTTCGCGACCGAGAATCTTGTTAGTTTCGGCAGCGCCCTTCCATTCTTCCTTGCTTTGGCCATTACCTAGGTCCTTGTCGATCCAAGGAATAAGCGAACCTGCAAGCGGCACGCCAAAGTGCGCCGTAGGAAGCTTTTCGTCCCGTAGCGTACCGGCCACTTCGCGGTCAATATCAAGGATCGCCGAAGCCGGATCCGCCAGTAGATCACTTGCCACGCGGTGGACTTCGCCCATCTGTTTCAACAGCTCGCGCATATTCTGTGCGCCAGCACCTGAAGCGGCCTGGTAAGTCATCGAGGTCGCCCAATCCACCAGGTTCTCGCGGAACAACCCACCCAGCGCCATCAGCATGAGAGAAACCGTGCAATTGCCGCCGATCCAGTTCTTGCCGCCAGCGTCCAGCGCTTGATCGATCACGTTGCGGTTGACCGGGTCGAGAATAATGACAGCATCTTTTTCCATGCGCAGCGTGGAAGCGGCATCGATCCAATGACCGGCCCAACCTTCGGCACGCAGCTTGGGGAAGATTTCGGTGGTGTAGTCGCCGCCCTGGCAGGACACGATGACATCCATAGCCTTGAGTTCAGCTAGCTCACGGGCGTCCTTGAGCGGAGGAACTTCACGACCGACGTCCGGCCCCTTGCCACCTGGTTGGGAAGTAGTGAAGAACACCGGCTCGATGTGATCGAAATCGCGCTCCTCGCGCATGCGCTGCATCAACACAGAGCCCACCATGCCACGCCAACCGGTAAAACCAACTCGCATCATTTGAAACCTCTAAAGTAGAGAGTCGAGAGCAATGTCCCGAGATCAAGAGCCTATTGCTCTCAACCATGTTGCCTCTCGGCTGTTTTATTACAACGCCGCCACGACGGCATCGCCCATCGCATTACAACCGACCTTATTGCATCCATCCGTGTAGATATCCGCAGTGCGATAACCTTGCGCCAGGGCCTTCTTGACTGCGTCTTCGATACGCGTCGCATTCGCCTCGTCGTTGAAGGTATAGCGCAACATCATTGCGGCAGAAAGAATCGTTGCCAACGGATTGGCTACGTCCTTGCCGGCGATATCGGGTGCAGAACCGTGGCTGGGTTCGTACATGCCCTTGTTGTTCGCATCCAGTGAAGCGGACGGCAGCATACCGATGGAACCGGTCAGCATGGAAGCTTCGTCCGACAGGATGTCGCCGAAGATATTGCCGGTCACCATCACGTCGAACTGCTTGGGGGCACGCACCAATTGCATCGCGGCATTGTCGACGTACATGTGGGAGAGCTCGACTTCCGGATACTCCTTGGACAGCTCGATCATGACCTGGCGCCACAACTCGGTGGTTTCCAGTACGTTGGCCTTGTCCACGGAACACACCTTCTTGTTGCGCTTCATGGCGATTTCGAACGCGACGCGACCGATGCGCTTGATCTCGGATTCGTTATAGCGCATGGTGTTGATGCCTTCGCGTTCGCCGTTTTCCAAAGTCGAAATACCGCGCGGCTGGCCGAAATAAATATCGCCGGTGAGTTCGCGCACGATCATGATATCCAGACCGGAAACCACTTCCGGCTTCAACGTGGAAGCGGATGCAAGTTCCGGATACAGCAGTGCCGGACGCAGGTTGGCAAACAGGCTGAGCTCCTTGCGGATACGCAGCAGGCCACGCTCGGGACGTTTGTCGCGCGGCAGCGTATCGTACTTCCAGTCGCCTACGGCGCCGAGCAGCACTGCATCGGCTTCCTTGGCCAGCTTCAGCGTCGCTTCCGGCAGCGGATCACCTGCAGCCTCGTAGCCCGCGCCGCCGATGGGGGCCTCTTCCATTTCCAGACCGATGTTGAGCGCTTTCAGGACCTTGACAGCCTGCGCAACGATTTCCGGACCGATGCCGTCACCCGGCAATACTGCGATTTTCATGGAGCTCTTTCAGATTTCAGTTAGTTAAACAGCCAAGGCTGCGCGACTTTGTACTTAGCTTCGAACGCCTTAATGGCATCGACATGACGCAATGTCAGGCCGATGTCGTCGAAACCGTTCAGCAGACAATATTTGCGGTGCGCGTCTACCTCGAAAGCGATGCGCTGGCCGGACGGCGTCACGACAACCTGGTTTTCCAGATCAACGGTGAGCTTATAGCCTTCCTGCCCTGCCACTTCGTTAAACAACTGATCGACAATCGCCGCATCCAGTTTGATCGGCAGGATGCCGTTCTTGAAGCAGTTGTTGAAGAAAATATCGGCAAAGCTCGGCGCGATAATGGCGCGGAAGCCGTAGTCCAAAAGCGCCCAAGGTGCGTGCTCGCGGCTCGAACCGCAGCCGAAATTCTCGCGGGTCAGCAACACGCTGGCACCGTGATAACGGGGCTGGTTCAGCACAAAGTCGGGATTCACCGGACGCTTGCTGTTATCCATGCCCGGCTCGCCGTGGTTGAGATAACGCCATTCGTCGAAGGCATTCGGCCCGAAGCCGCTACGCTTGATCGACTTGAGGAATTGCTTGGGAATGATGGCATCGGTATCGACGTTGGCACGATCCAACGGCGCAACCAGACCATCCAATTTTGTAAACTTGTCCATTGCGTCCGTTACTTCTTCTCTTCTGCCTTGTTTTCGATCTTGTTGCCCAGCTTGGAAATATCCTTGCCCAGGCCTTCCATGGTGTTACAGCCGGTCAGCGTCACGGTCGCGGAGCCGATTACGCCCAGAACCATGAACTTCATCACCAGCACTGTCACCGTTTTTTTCATGATTATTCCCCGAATGTAATTAGAAATTCCTGACATCGACGAAGTGGCCGGCAATCGCAGCCGCAGCGGCCATTTCCGGGCTTACCAGATGCGTGCGACCGCCTTGGCCCTGACGACCTTCAAAGTTACGGTTGGAGGTCGAAGCACAACGCTCACCCGGCTCCAGACGGTCGGCATTCATTGCGAGACACATGGAACAGCCCGGTTCGCGCCATTCGAAACCGGCCTCTTTGAAAATCTTGTCCAGACCTTCCTGCTCGGCCTGGGCCTTCACCAGGCCTGAACCCGGCACCACCAGCGCCAGCTTGACGTTGGCGGCCACCTTGCGACCTTTGGCCACGGTTGCCGCAGCGCGCAGGTCTTCGATACGTGAATTGGTACAGGAGCCGATGAAGACCTTATCGATATTGATCTCGCTGATCCGCATATTGGCCTGGAGACCCATGTAGGCATAGGCGCGCTCCCAATCCCCGCGCTGGACGTCGTCCTTGGCTTGAGCCAGATCCGGCACGCGGCCGCTGACTTCGACCACCATTTCAGGCGAGGTGCCCCAGGTGACTTGAGGTTGGATATCCCCAGCCTTGAGTTCAACCACGGCGTCGAATTTCGCACCTTCATCGCTGTGCAGCATACGCCAGTAAGCAACTGCCGCATCCCACTGTTCGGCCTTGGGCGCAAAAGGACGGCCCTTGACGTAATCGATGGTAATGTCGTCCACCGCCACCATCCCCGCACGTGCACCGGCTTCGATCGCCATATTGCACAGCGTCATGCGGCCTTCCATTGAAAGCCCACGAATGGCAGAGCCTGCAAATTCGATGGCGTAACCGGTCCCGCCGGCCGTGCCGATCTTCCCAATGACGGCCAGCGCGATGTCCTTGGCGGTCACGCCCTTTTGCAGTTGACCTTCCACCTTGACCTGCATGGCCTTGGACTTCTTGGCAACCAGGCATTGCGTGGCAAGCACGTGCTCAACTTCGCTAGTACCGATACCATGGGCCAAAGCACCGAATGCGCCGTGGGTGCTGGTATGCGAATCGCCGCACACCACGGTCATGCCAGGCAAGGTCGCGCCCTGCTCCGGCCCGATGACGTGCACGATTCCCTGACGCTGGTCGTTCATCTTGAACTCCGTCACGCCGAAATCCGTGCAGTTCTGGTCCAGCGTCTCGACTTGCAGACGCGAGATCGGGTCTGCAATGCCGCTCACTCCCGAACTACGGTCGGTCGTCGGGACGTTGTGATCGGGCACTGCCAGGATACTGCCCACGCGCCATGGCTTGCGGCCCGCCAGCTTGAGGCCTTCGAACGCTTGTGGGCTGGTGACTTCATGCACTAGATGGCGGTCGATGTAGATGAGAGCAGTGCCGTCGGCTTCCTGATGGACGACGTGTGATTCCCAAAGTTTGTCGTAAAGCGTTTTTGCCATATAAAACCTATATTTCAGCCGTATAAACGGCCCTTCATCAATCCCGGAAGTTACCGAATTTCAACGGGAAGTCCGTCACGGACTTCTTCACGAAAGCAATCGTATCCTGCAACAGATCGCGCTTGGCGCCGTTTACCCGCACCGTATCGCCTTGAATGCTGGCCTGCACTTTGAGGCCGGAATCCTTGACGAGTTTCACAATGCGTTTTGCCAGGTCGCTGTCGATGCCGTCGCGAATCTTCAGCAACTGCTTGACCTTATTACCCGAAATCTTCTGCACGTCCTGATGATCCAGACGCTTGCTGCTATCCGGCTCTTTCTTCTCCAGGGCGGGCATCAGAATGTCTTTGATCTGGTCGAGCTGAAAATCGGAATCTCCATACAGCGTGATCAGCTTCTCCTTCTCGTTCAACTCGACTTTGGCAGAGGTGCCTTTGAAGTCGTAACGGTTGGTGATCTGCCGATCAGCCACATCGATCGCGTTCTTGAGCGCGACCATATCGGCTTCGGACGTAATATCAAACGATGGCATATCTTCTCCTGACCCAGTATCGGCGCAGCCTCTGCTAGGCGCCTTGCGCGCAGACAGTGCGTTTAGCACGACAAGCGCAAGCAACAACGCAGAGGCAAGCAGCTATCACTCGAAGTGGCAGACGTAGTCCAGGGTTTCAAGGGTTTCTATATCAAAGCTGGAATTTCCCGGTACAGAGAACTTTTCATCCGCACCGTAGGTTTTCCACTCGGTTTCATCCTTGAGACGCACCTTGCATACGCCGGAGTTGATTTCCATCAGTTCAGGAGAGCCGGTATTGAACGTCAATGTGCTGGGGAAAATCACACCGACAGTGCAACGTGTGCCGTTGGGGAACATGACGGTGTGGCTTACGCACTTGCCGTCGAAATAAACGTTAGCCTTTTTCTTGACGCTGACGTTGTCGAATTGAGCCATGATCTACTTAACCTTTCTTATTGCGTAAATTTGCTGCGATGCGCATGCGCAACGCGTTGAGTTTGATGAAGCCGCCAGCATCCTTCTGGTCGTAGGCACCCTTGTCATCTTCGAACGTCGCGATGGTCGGGTCGAACAGCGAATCGGTCTTGCTGTCGCGGCCGACGACGATGACGTTGCCCTTGTAGAGCTTGAGACGCACGGAACCGTTGACGGTCTTTTGCGTGTGGTCGATCAGCGTTTGCAGCGCGATGCGCTCTGGGCTCCACCAGTAGCCGTTGTAAATCAGGCTGGCGTAGCGGGGCATCAAATCATCCTTCAAATGGGCGACTTCGCGGTCCAGCGTGATCGATTCGATGGCGCGGTGTGCCTTGAGCATGATCGTACCGCCCGGAGTTTCGTAGCAGCCACGTGACTTCATGCCGACGTAACGGTTTTCCACCAGGTCGAGACGGCCGATGCCGTGCTTGCCGCCCAGCTTATTCAACTGTGCCAGAATCTCGTGCGCAGCCATCTTGCTGCCGTTAAGGGCAACCGGGTCGCCGTTGACGTATTCGATATCGAGGTATTCGGCCTGATCGGGCGCCTTTTCCGGGCTCACGGTCCAGCGCCACATATCTTCTTCCGCCTCGGCAGCCGGATTCTCGAGATGGCGGCCTTCGTAACTGATGTGCAGCAGATTGGCATCCATGGAATACGGGCTGCCGCCTTGCTTGTGCTTCATTTCAACCGGGATGCCATGCTTTTCGGCATAGGCCAGCAGCTTCTCGCGGGAGAGCAAATCCCACTCGCGCCAGGGCGCAATGACCTTGATGTTCGGGTTCAGGGCATACGCGCCCAGTTCGAAACGCACCTGGTCGTTGCCCTTGCCGGTTGCACCGTGGGAAATCGCATCGGCCTTGGTTTCGCGCGCAATTTCGATGAGGCGCTTGGCGATCAACGGACGTGCGATGGAGGTGCCCAGGAGGTACTCACCTTCATAAACGGTATTGGCGCGGAACATCGGGAATACGAAGTCGCGCACGAATTCCTCGCGCAGGTCGTCGATATAGATTTCCTTGATGCCGAACTTCTTGGCCTTCTCGCGCGCCGGTTCCAACTCTTCGCCCTGGCCGACATCGGCGGTAAAGGTCACCACCTCGCATTGATATTCGTCCTGCAGCCATTTCAGGATGACCGAGGTATCCAACCCGCCGGAATAGGCGAGTACAACTTTCTTGATATCGCTCATTAACTTACTTTTCCTAACAATAGAAATTCCATCAATGCTTTTTGCACGTGCAACCTATTCTCCGCCTCATCCCATACCACCGAATGCGGGCCGTCGATAACCTCAGCAGCGACTTCCTCGCCACGGTGGGCAGGCAGGCAGTGCATGAACAAGGCGTCCTTGGCGGCGATTTTCATCATGTCGCCGTCCACCTGCCAATCGGCGAAGTCGCGCATGCGTTCTTCGTTTTCGGCTTCGAAGCCCATGCTGGTCCAAACGTCGGTGGTCACCAAGTCGGCATCGCGAGCGGCTTCCATGGGATCGGAAAACTCTTCGTAATGTGCCGTTCCGTAAAGGCCTGCACGCTCGGGCTCAACCTCATAGCCGGGCGGTGTGGAGACATGGACGTTGAAGTCCAGCACTTCCGCAGCCTGCAGCCAGGTGTTGCACACGTTGTTAGAGTCGCCGATCCAAGCCACCGTCTTGCCCTGGATAGGGCCGCGATGCTCGATGAAGGTGTAGATATCGGCGAGGATCTGGCACGGGTGATATTCGTTGGTCAGCCCGTTGATCACCGGCACGCGCGAATTGGCGGCGAAACGCTCGATGATCTCCTGCTCGAAGGTACGAATCATCACGATGTCGGACATGCGAGAAATCACCTGCGCCGCGTCTTCCACCGGCTCACCGCGCCCCAACTGGGAGTCACGAGTGTTGAGATAGATCGCCGAACCACCCAGTTGCTGCATGCCAGCTTCGAACGACAAGCGGGTACGCGTACTGGCCTTTTCGAAGATCATCACCAATGTACGGTCCGTCAGTGGCCAGTACTGCTTGTAGGACTTGAACTGCTCCTTGATCCAGCGTGTGCGCTCGAACAGGTAATCCAGCTCTTCTCGATTAAGGTCCTTGAATTGCAGGTAATGGCGGATCATGCGGAGGCCTCCAGGAATTTCTTGATCAACCCGGACAATCCATCCACCAGCTGTTGCGCCTCGGCCTGGTTGAGGATCAAGGGCGGCAGCAAGCGCACGACCTTGTCGGCAGTCACGTTAATGAGCAAACCGGCTTCCAGCGCCTGCTTAACCAGGTCGCCGCATGGGCGATCGAGTTCGATACCGATCATCAAGCCGGCGTTGCGTATGGTCACGACACCGGCGACATCCTTCAACTGTGCAGAAAACGCCTGGTTGATCCAGTTACCCAGCTGTTCGGCATGCTGACCGAGTTTGTCGTTTTCAATGACATCCAATGTGGCCAGTGCAGCCGCACAAGCGAGCGGATTGCCGCCGAACGTCGAGCCGTGCTTGCCGGGTGTGAAAACCTCCGCTGCAGCACCGTAAGCCAGGCACGCACCGATCGGCACGCCCGAGCCGAGGCCTTTGGCGAGCGTCATCACGTCAGGCTTGATGCCCGTATGCTGGAACGCAAACATGGTACCGGTACGGGCGATGCCGCTCTGCACTTCATCCAGCATCAGCAGCCAGCCGTGCTGATCGCACAGCTCGCGCAGACCGCGCAAGTAATTTGCACCGCCGTGGGGGATGTTGATGCCGCCCTCGCCCTGGATGGGCTCGACCAGCACCGCGACCACATTAGGGTTGTGCTCAGCGACTTGACGCACCGCGTCGAGGTCATCGAACGGCACGCGCACGAAACCGGGCACTAGCGGCTCAAAACCGGCTTGCACTTTATAGTTGCCGGTAGCAGAGAGCGTTGCCAGCGTCCGTCCATGGAATGACTTTTCCATGACGACGATGGCCGGGTTCTCTATTCCCTTGCCGTGGCCGTAGAGGCGCGCCAGCTTGATGGCTGCCTCATTGGCTTCGCAGCCCGAGTTGCAGAAAAATACCCGGTCCATGCCCGACAGCGCGCAAAGGCGATTGGCCAGACGAGACTGCTCGTCGATCTGATAGATGTTGGAGACGTGAATCAGCTTGGCGGCTTGCTCCGCAATCGCCTTGGCCAGTACTGGATGCGCATGACCAAGACCGTTGACGGCAACACCAGCCAGCGCGTCCAGATAGCGCTTGCCGTTAGTATCCCAAAGCCAGGCGCCTTCACCGTAGGCAAATGTGACCGGTTGCCGGCCATAGGTGTTCATTAAATGTTGTTGCGACATGGTTGATCGATCACAAACTTTTAAGTGTTAATTTTCACTTGTATAAAACAGGAACGGCGGCAAACGCCGCCGCTCGCCAATTTCGAATCTGGATTTCAGAGCCCGAAGGCAGCTCGATGAGACAAGCCTCCAGCCATGAAAAACAGCAGCGGCAGCGACAGCATCATGTTGGTTCGCGATGCCAAAAACGCTACGCGTCGGGCACGGTTTTTTTCTTCGTCGCTGGCGGGCACCAAGCCCAGGACTTTTTTCTGATTAGGCCAAATCAGACCCCATACATTGAGCAGCATAATCGTGCCCAACCATGCACCGACGCCGATGCCCGCAAATCCCGGCTGCAAACTAAAGGCAGCATTGAAATGAGGGCCGAGCAGCGCAGCGCCTGCAAGCCAAGTCACCAGCGCGGACCAACGAAACCAGAACAAAGCGCGTGGGGCAACATGCTTCGTGATGCCTGCGGCGGTACCGTCAGCAGCAGCGTCCTTGAGCGCGGGCATCTGGACCAGGTTGAAGTAATACAGCATGCCGATCCAGGTGATGCCGGCAATAAAGTGAATCCAGCGAGCCAACGCGGGCATCAGCTCCATGATTACACGCCCGCCAGGATGAAGTTACGCAAGAAGAGATAAAGCAATGCCGTCAACACCAATCCGGAGAGGATGGTGCCCAAGACGGACTCAAGGGGATTTTTCATTGCCATTCTCGCAAATGCGTGAATTCAGGGCCTTAAAGGGTATCGCAAAAGGCCATTTCAGGCAAGGAAGCAGCCTATTTAGCTAAGTGCATCAACACTCTTGAAGCCGCGACAAAACCGAAACTCGCCGTTACACAAACGGACGATCCGAACCCCGCACAGTTGAGCCCGGTCACGCCGCCCTGATCGACCTCGCAAGCCTGCCCCGCATCCGGATATTTCAGCGGCTCATCAGAGTAGACGCACTCCACGCCGAATTTCTTTTTCACATCGCGTGGGAATCCATAATTTTTACGCAGCAAAGAACGCATGCGCGAAGCCAGCGGATCCTGGATGGTGCGCGACAAATCGTCCACCTTGATACGCGAAGGGTCGACTTGCCCACCGGCACTGCCCGTCGTAATCAATTTGACGTCATGGCGTTTGCACCAGGCGATAAGCGCAGCCTTGACCCTGGTTTGATCGATAGCGTCGATCACGTAATCGTACCCCCGGCCCAGCAAGGCATCAAGATTATCTTCGGTGACGAAGTCTTCGACTTCCTCTACCGAACAATAGGGGTTGATGGCGCTAATACGCTCGGCCATCGCACTTGTCTTGGCTTTACCGAATTCCTCGCCCAATGCGTGGATCTGTCGATTGGTGTTGGATTCGGCTACATGATCGAGATCAATCAGCGTCAGGCGCCCAATCGCACTACGCGCCAGAGCCTCGACCGCCCAAGAGCCTACACCGCCGATACCGATGACGCACACATGCGCTTTCCGAAAACGCTCTAAAGCCTCGATGCCGTAAAGACGCGCAACGCCACCGAATCGCCGCTCAAAATCCACTTCCATCTCGAATCCACACTCCCGCAAAACCCGAATAATAAGACAACTCCGAATTTCATCCAGGTAAAAAACTGCTAAAGTTTTGATTGACTTGCGCCGCAACAACACCGCAGCAAGCTTGAATAACTAATATTTTCTAAAACTAATAATAAACATTCGGTCCTCTATCGACATGCTGAACAATGCCAGCTTGAAACTAAAACTGTTCCTGCTTTCAGGCCTCGCCATGAGCGCCCTGTTCGCCTCTGTGCTAACGGGCACCCTGGGTATTCGCAGCGGGATCAACGGCGTTCAGGATATCGGCCGCCATCGCCTGCCTTCGGTACTGGCGCTTCAAACCATCAAGGAAATCCAGATCGGCCTCAAGAGCAGTACCTACGAAGCCGGCCTATGGGAAAACGATAACGACGTACAGGACCAGTTTGCCAATATCGCCCAGGACAAGAAAAAACTGTGGGCCAAGGTCGAACCCGCCTGGAAAGCCTACGAAAGCATTCCCAAGTCCGAGCAGGAAATCGCGCTATGGAACCAGTTTGTAGTCGAGTGGAACACCTGGAAAAAGAGCGACTTGGAAATACTGGGACTGATCGAGGCCCTCGCACGTAACCACGATGCCGCACAACAGAAAATTTATTTCGAGAAATACTTTAGCCTGGGTGCACAGCAACGGGCGTCCTATCAACGCGCCGAATCCCTGTTGAACCAGGTCGTCGAACTTAACGCCAAAAAGGTGGAAAGCGAGACGCGCAATGCTGAGAACGCCACATTCTGGGCTCAACGCATCATGTTTGTGGTTGGTGGCGTCGCGTTTTTTGGACTCGCCATTCTGGCCTTGCGCATTACCTTTAGCATTCTCCGCCAAATGGGCGGAGACCCCGCCGATGCCGTGCAAATGACGCGTCGGATCGCAGGCGGCGACCTCACCTTCAACATTCCCTTGCAAGCGGGCGATACGACCAGCTTGCTGGCCTCGCTGGCTCACATGCAGGAAAACTTGCGAAAACTAATCGGCCAAGTACTGCAAGGCTCGGACGAACTCTTCCAGAGTGCACATTTGTTGACGCACAACGTCAACGAAGTCTCGTCCAATGGTGCGGCCGAATCCCTGGCTGCGCGTACGACGGCAGACGCCGTGCAGTCCATTACCGGCCGGATTGTTCAAGTCGGCGAATCGGCGGCAACCGCAGGCGAAGTTTCTGCGCAAGCCGGCGTATCCTCCTTCGAAGGCAAGGTGGTCATCAGCAACGCCGCCGCGGAAATGGACAAAATTTCAGAAGTGGTTGGCAGCTCTGCCGAAATCGTTCAAAAGCTGGGCGATTATTCCAGCAAGATTTCCGAAATCACCAACCTCATCAAGAGCATTGCCGACCAGACCAACCTGCTCGCCCTGAATGCCTCAATCGAAGCCGCACATGCAGGCGACCAAGGTCGCGGCTTTGCGGTGGTGGCAGACGAAATTCGCAAACTCGCAGAACGAACTTCCCGCGCCACGTCCGAAATCTCGGACATGATCGCCACCATCCTCAGCAACGTTTCAGCGGCTGTCGAAAGCATGCATGGCGGTCGCCAACGCGTCGTTGACGGCGTCAACATGGTCCAGAAAGCCGCAGAAGCCATGGAAAGCATTCATTCAGGCGCGGAAAATGCCAGCCATGCCGTACACGCGATTACTCAGGCATTGCGCGAGGGCAACCGCGACCTACAAGAAATCTCAACCAGCATGACCAATATCGTCAGCATGGTTCAAAAAAACAGCGAATCCGTAAGCACTATGTCGGCTTCGGCCCAGCAGATTGATACCCTTGCCGGCAAACTGTCCGAGGCAGTCAGACTATTCAGGCTCTAACGCCTACCCAACCACCAGATTTACCCGACAAACACCATTAACCAAATCGATAGTGCTTGCGCAAGGGAGCTCGAACATTCCACGTGCAGGACATGCCCGACGGAAACGTCACCAAGTCGCCTTTGCCAAAACTGACCGGCTCGCCGCCTTGCGGCGTTACGGTAACCTCGCCTTCGAGAATATAGGCCACTTCCTGGTCGTCATAGGTCCACGGAAACGTCGAGACCTCTTTCGACCAAGTCGGCCATCTATCGACTCCCAATGCCTTCAGACGCTCAGGGGAAGGCTCGTGTTCTACTAGGATTTTGCTCATTTAGGTCTCCTCACATCTTTTGAATCAATGACGCGGATCATGCGCCATTAATTCTACTGCCGTATTGCAATAGCGAGTCAGCTAGGGGCTATTCCCCGGCTCTGTTTTTTATAATTTCAAACGCCCCCCCTACTCAACCGATATTTGACCAGCTTCACACATTACAGGGCCTCCCAAGGTTGAAATAAGCCGCCACGCCGCCTATCCTTGTCGGCTTTATTTCATTAGGCAGCAGCGCCATGGGCGAATCTAAACGCAGAGGCACCAAGGAAGAACGCATCCAGCAATCCCAGGACAACAAGAAACAAAAGCTGGACGACATCAAAAAACGGATAGGCGTACCGGAAGAAGCCGAATTCTGCGGGTACATCATCCACCTCACCGAGCAAAACGCATTCGTTCAATCGGTTGAAGAAACGCCTTCCGCCGTGAACCGCACTGCAACTCCGGATGCGCAACAGGGCCTACGTTTCTCCCACTTCTGGGATGCCTACAAATACGCGAGTGAAGAAAAGAACGAAAAAGTGGTGGGTTTATTCAAACTGGGCGACGAGTTTATGGTCAGGCAAGTACTATGAAAAACATTACGGATCGCACTTCTAGCGCCACGGCCCATACCGAAATCAATTAGCGAGGCAAACACGATTTCGCCCCTGATTTTTCGCCTCGTATAACGCCGCGTCTGCTGCTGCCAGAAGGGAAGCGAGATGAGTACGGCGCTGGCTCATTGACGCAACCCCAACTGAAAGCGTGAACGGTTGAGAGCTATCAAAACCAGGGTATTCCATCCTTGCATTCATGAAGTGCTCTCTTAAGTGATTCGCTACTGCTTTTCCTTCTTCCAAAGTTGTCTCGGGAAGCAGCACAGCAAACTCTTCCCCGCCAATTCGTCCTGCAATATCTACACTGCGCAAGCTATTGCAACAAACTTGGCCAAGTTGTTTTAAGACGAAATCACCTGCCGCATGTCCAAAGCTGTCGTTAATCTTCTTGAAATGATCGATATCGAGGATAAATAAAGTCAGTGATTCTTCATAACGCTTCGCCCGGTTTATTTCCCGCTCAGCCAACTCCATAAAGTGCCGTCGGTTATTCAATCCTGTTAGCGCATCTGTCTGAGCCTGGTATTCAAGCGATGCTTCGATGGCCTTTTGGGGAGTGAAGTCAGTAATGGTCCCAACATAGCCAACCGCTTTTCCTAGTTCATCCATTAAAGGCACCGCCAAGCCTATTACCCATCTCACAGTACCGTCCGGGTGTTGAAAGCGAAACTCCATCGTAAAGTCGTCATTTTTGAGCGCAGCAACTTGCCATTCCTGATAAACCTTCAGGCGATCTTCGGGATGCAGTGCTCGTGCCCATCCATCTCCCAATGCATCGATGCAAGAGATGCCCGCTATCTCTTCCCATTTTGAATTCACGGTCAAGCAATAACCCTTTGCATCAGTCTCAAAAACCCCTACAGGAGTAGCCTTCATTAAGGCCTCATAGTGAGATTCGCTTTCCATCAGCCTCAAGATCAAATCCTGCTTTTTTTCATTCAGCAATTTCAGACGAGAGACCAAATAACCAATCATGCAGCACGTCAGAGCGAAAAAACCCAGGATCAGATAATCGAAGTGCTTATTGGGAAAAGTGTGAATTGGCTCGATAAACAAAAATCCAGCAAGAAAGGCAGAAGCTAATGAATTGAAAATGCCTAACTCGTTACCGCAAAGGTAAAACGTAAGAATGATGATGGGATAAACAGTAATAAAAGGCGTGCGTGTATTGGGAGGGAGGATTAATTGACCTGCAAGTATTCCAATAGCTAATAGTGTCAGAGCCACTGAAAGTCGTATTGGAAAACTACGAAATTGCAATTGCTTAATTCTCGACCATGTGTACATTTTTATGCCCTTAAAAAATGACCAATCATCTAAGTCGACAATCTTCAAATTTCCCCAAGGGTTTACATAGATATATTTATAGCACCCCTTATGCCATAACCATAAGTTAATTAGCACATTTCAATTTATTCTTGCATAAAAGAAGGTAATTTACTCATATTGCATAAAACTTACATTTTTTGTAATGACAATCGCTAACTCGATGCATCTCAAGTGCCAAATGTACCTTTCTGAGAGCTGTGGGATTTTCGCTGCCCGAGATCGCAGGGAAGCACCATCGTATCTTTTGCAACGAGGATTACGCCAACTCCAAGGAGTATCAAGGATTCTGGAATCGCCTCAATCAGGGAGAGTTCATCTCCGGCCTATTCGAGCGACGCGACAAGAACGGACAGATATTGTGGCTGGAAGCGAGCTATAACCCGATATTTGATGATGAGGGTCACGTTTATAAAGTAATTAAATTTGCAAATGATGCTACTGAACGCGAGGAGGACATTCGACACGATGTTGAGCTCGTTCATTCCACCCACTCGCTATCCACCGAGCAACGCGAAATTTGCGAGCAAGGGCATATCATTATTGAGCACACAGTAGGTGGAATGCGCAAAATTGCAGAGAGTGCAAGCATGTCGGCTGAGCACATCAGTGAGTTGGAAAAACAATCCTCACAAATCAATGCCCTTGTTAAAACGATCAAGGAGATCGCCGATCAAACCAATTTTTATAGCATTGAATGCCTCCATAGAGGCGGCGCGAGCCGGCGAAATGGGAAGAGGGTTTGCGGTGGTAGCCGACGAGGTGCGTAAACTGGCCGAAAGAACGAATACCTCAACGGTAGAGATTACCTCTATGATCAAGAGCATCGCCCAACGTACCTCGACAGCCATCATCAGTATCAACAAAATGGTCGAACAAGCCGAAACAGGAGTGATGCAAGCTAATCAAGCGGGTAATGCGATACAAAAAATTCAGGCAAGCAATCAGGAAATTTCCAACGTAGTCGGGCAATTTTCAGCCGTTAAGAGTCTATCCAATAGAGAAAATTGAGTACCCCCCTGTTTCTCGAACTTCGTAATTGCAATAGACAGGATTTGGAGGTCATAAAACAGAAAACCCGCGTAATCGTAGTGATTCGCGGGTTTTCTGTTTTGTGTTGTACTATCTTAAATAGGCTATCGAGTTGCGGTTTTAAGTTCCGAATACCAACAATGCTGATTTTTCCCCCTATGCTTAGCCTCATACATGGCCTTATCTGCACTTTTCAATAGTGTAGAGGCATCTTCCGAATCGTCTGGAAATAGGGCTAATCCAATACTTGCCG
The DNA here is from genome assembly GCF_003112435.1 of Novimethylophilus kurashikiensis. Taxonomy (GTDB): domain Bacteria; phylum Pseudomonadota; class Gammaproteobacteria; order Burkholderiales; family Methylophilaceae; genus Novimethylophilus; species Novimethylophilus kurashikiensis. Next base: position 158,514 of record NZ_BDOQ01000013.1, on the reverse strand, counting down.
ATATCGTCACAGCATGGTTCTGAAGCAAATATGGCTCTGAAATTGCGTTAAGCATTTCCTTAAGTATCCGATCGGTACTATCAATATCTACCACTTCGCCAAGTATGACGACAAATTCATCGCCGCCTATGCGACCAAGTGTGTCGGACTCACGAACACACTTCAAAATTCTTTGTGAGACCTCAATCAGTAATTGATCCCCAATATCATGACCAAATGTATCGTTAACTTCTTTGAAGCCGTCCAGATCTATAAACAGGACAACCAGCGGCAAATTTTCTCGTCTTGATTTTTTAATTTCAAAATCGAGCCGGTCTAGAGTCATGCGGCGATTGGGCAGCCCTGTCAACGCATCATAATTAGCCTGATTCCATATCAGTTCTTCTGATTTTTTTATCTCCGTGATATCGGTAAACAAAGCGATACGACGATAGACAGCCCCCTTTTCATCATAGACGGTGTTAATAGAAAGCCATTCTGGATAAATCTCACCATTTTTGCGGCGATTCCAGATTTCACCTTGCCACGTCCCACGCAGATGCAAGGACTCCCACATCGAATCATAAAAGCTTTTATCTTGGCGCCCGGAGCTTAAGAACTTTGGATTCTTACCTAGGACCTCGTCCCATGCGTAGCCAGTTAAAGCAGTAAAAGCAGGGTTAATAGCGATAATCTCATTTTCTTGGTCAGTAACAAGCATGGCTTGGCTTGTCTCGCTGTATATGAGGCTTGCCAGCTTTAGTGAATTATCTGACTCCTTGCGTTCCGTGATGTCTCTGACAATAGAACAAAAGTACTCTTGCCCATCCCATTCCACGTAATTACACGAAATCTCCACATCAATCATTCGACCATCTTTAGTGAGATGCTTTGATTCAAGTGATACTGATTTTTTTTGTTTATGCTCGGCAACATGCTGTGGCCAAACTTCTCTGGGGTAATTCGGATCGAGATCGAAAATAGTGAGTTGTGTAAGCTCTTCTTCTGAATATCCAAGATAGCGGCTAGCGGAGAAATTGGAGTAAACAATACTGCCATCCAAGGCTAACCATAGAATGGCATCGTATGCCATGTCCATGCTAATTTTTGATAGCTGATGCATGTCGAGTTGCCGTGAAGAAATATTTGAGACCATTTAATAACCCCATTCCTCATGAGAGTGGTGAAATTGCACCATCTTTGGATCAGCCCAATCCGTACTGCTCGCAAAAAGCTTTCGATATCTCCACAGTTATTCGCTGCTTAGGTCTTCATCTTTCTTACTAACCAGATAAATATTTGCCTGCTTTAAATATTCATTTTGCATACTCCTTCAATATATATTAGATTTGGCTTTTATAGTCTCCTTTCACTCTAAATAAATGGAGTTTTCAGCTTCTTCAAATGCAACCAAATAAAGCCGACTGATTCTATAAAGTACGCTGGCGCTCTAAGTAGCGCTGGACAAACCGACGAACACGTCAGGCGCAAGTAAGAAAGCTTGAATCCGTCTAGATAAGGCTTGCGGCGATGTTGATGGTCAACGCTAGAATGGTTGTATTGAAGAAGAAAGCCAGAACACAGTGAGCCAGCCCTATCTTCCTCATTCGCTTAGAAGTGAACGACACATCCGCTGTCTGGCCGGATGTGCCAATAACAAAGGAAAAATAAAGGAAATCGCTATAGCTTGGAGTTTTGTCATGAGGAAAGTCGAGGCCTGTGCTCTCCCGCGTGTCGATTGAGGCATAGTAGTCATGGGCGTAATGCAGGGCGAACATTACATGCGTGAAAAACCAGGAAGAGACGATAGTAAAAGCAGCTAATCCAATATGGGCGTACTTCAAGCCACCCTTCATATCTTTCACCAGTCCCAGTTCAGCAACAATAGCAGCAAGGCTTGCTAAAGCAGCCAACATCACCAGCGTCAGAATGACGAACTGCCCCTCATCTTCAAGTTGCGCCCTGTGCCTCATTTGCTCATGAGATGAGCGATACATCATCACCGCGCTCAGTGCCAAATAAAGGGTGGTTACACTCGACCAGCCAATAATAATTCTGGTGATAGCATGCAAGGCGAGCCACTTTGGTAGCATCAAGGCGACAAGTGATCCAACTACAATTGATAGCAATAATCGAGGCCTAGCGTGTACTTGTCGGGTAAGTAGATTGGAAGGCATAAAACATTTCTCAAAAGTGAAATTAGTCATCGTGCCACGGTCTCTTCGCCGAAACATTAGTCTTGTCTAAATTTAACCTCTTCAGGCCCAGTATTATGTACTGCGGAATAGCTTGATACTGAGCAATACCGGATAAATAGCAATAAAAAACCCGCACTTAGGCGGGTTCTTAGGTACTGCATTGGACTTCATTAAACTAGAAGATGGTGTGGGGTCAACCACATAAATGGCTGCTATCCTTTACTGTGGCTGTTCTATGAAAATTAAGTTTTCAATATACCCCTAAATATACATACCCCTAAATATACCCCCGCATTCATCAACTCATACACCAACAACCTTGCAAAACACCGCTCTATCCTACCCATCAATCCTACTACCAAAACAAAAATAATAAACTCGTCTCAATAAGCAGAATCGTCGAATAACAATACATTTATATAAATTTCATTTTTTTCAAATCTGATTTTTATACCGCCTCTGATCTCGATCAAGGAGTGGCAGATTGAAAAATCATTATCGTCTTTTGGTATTTTCTTCAGCATATTTTTCCTCGGATTCATTGGACACACTCTGGCAGGTCGCCCAGTCAACTTCACTCTTTCAAAAAGCTCCGCACAAGTCGACATTAAAGACTCATTAGTTGGGTTTGAGCAGAAAGCACTTAATCGCAAGTTCATCCTTCTCACGATTGATGATGGCCCGAAAAATCCGGATATTGACAGAGCAATCCTTGATGTTCTGAAAAAAGCATTCGGCTCATGCCATCTGGTTTGCTAATTGCTCAAATATCGACCCAGCACAAAACCCATGCTGGGCCGAAAACAGAAAAGTTCTCGCCGAAATCAAATCGCAAGGCAATCTGATAGCCAATCACGCCTATAACCATCTCGACTTGAAGGAGGTGGGCTCTCAACATCCAGATCAGTTGAACAAGGAGATTGGCGGGTGTGCTGATTATCTGCAAAAGCTAATCGGCCACCGTTCTCATTTCTTTCGTGCCCACTTTGGATCATTCACACCTCAAGTAATAGACATGAGCCTAAGGCAAGGCATGGAACCGATGGGTTGGCAAACCTATATGAATGACAGTAGTGATACCAAAACAAAAGAAGAGTTGGATGACTGGAAGAAGTTTTATAGGACTATACGATTTGAATCTGGGGATATTATCCTCATGCATGATACTGCTTTCATGCTGAGCTATTTGGATGGCTTCCTTACGAAGCTGGATCAGATGAATGTTTCATATGTTGATCCCCACAATATCGGCTCTCAATTCTTCCCTGAGGGATATTGGCGTTAATCAGCACATAAAAAAAGCGGCCAAGGGGATAGGCCGCTGAGGGAGGAGATTGAAGGAAAGCTAATCGATGGAGGCAGGTGCTGGAATCGAACCAGCCTGCACGGCTTTGCACACCGTGACCTTAACCACTCAGACACCCTGCCTTTGATGATGGATTATTCATCTACTGTACTTAAGATAGGGGCGTAACCCAGCGTTTCAAGGGGCTCTGCTCTTTGCTAGATAAGACTAGCGGCGATATTGAGATTAGTGCTTAGGGGTGAAGCCATCCAGTGGCTTGCAGAATAGATAAGGAGAGAAGCGGAGCTTTTCGGCCCCGCCTCTGGGATTCTTAATTGTTTTGCTTTTTTCTTACCATGCGGTTTCGCTTCCTTCACTGACTTATCGTCAGCAGTAGCACCACTGGTAGCGGCTTTTTCGTTACCTACGGTGACTTCCTTGTCTTTCTTTGCAGCGCCCTTTGCGGCGGCAGCCTCTTCAGCAGAGGCGCACTTGCCGCCCTTATGATGGGCACCAGTGTCACCAACTCAATGGGGTCCCTTGGGGCAGGCAAATGCCGAGGAAGCGGCAAATGCGAATACCAAAGCCAATACCAATTTTGTTGCTTTCATTGCTTTCCTCCCTCGGCATCATGCGCTGCCGTTTGCGCTTCTACTTGATAGGTTACTGTACCTTACTTAGCCTCTAAAAACGCAAAGAACTCCTCAACTGGCATAGGTTTGGCATAGAGATAACCCTGGACGTAATCGCATCCAACTTGAGCCAGAATATCTTTTTGGTGTTCCGTCTCCACTCCTTCGGCAATAGTTCTCAACCCCAATCTGTGGGCCATGACTACAATCGCTTCAGCAATGGCACGGTCATTAGGGTCGGATTCCAGATCACGCACAAAGGAACGGTCGATCTTGAGGTAGTCGATGTTGAACTTCTTTAGATAAGACATAGCAGAATAGCCAGTGCCAAAGTCATCCAATGCCAATTGCATACCGGCCTCACGCAGACGTTGCAGTTTCACCATAACGTCAGCTTCATCGCCCAACAACAAACTTTCAGTAATTTCGATCACTACATGAGATGGAGGTAAGTGAATTGCGGACAAGTAATCGACCCATGAGTTACCAATATCGCTATGCATGAACTGACGCGCGGATATGTTTACACTAATCTGGCAGCAATCATTCCCAGTAGCCTTAGCAAGCCAGAGCGACATTGCTTCTGCCGCTTGCCTGAATACCCAGTCGCCAATCTCATGGATCAGTCCCATTTCCTCAGCAATAGGAATAAATTTATCGGGCGAGACCATGCCATGTTTCGGGTGTTTCCAGCGGACTAAAGCCTCCGCCTTCACCACTTGGCCGCTGACAATGTCAACGATAGGCTGAAGATGAATCTGAAGCTGATCTTTGGACATAGCCTCACGCAGATCATTCGCTAAGGAGAGGCGCTGCTGGACTTGCTTCTGCATGGCAGGAGTAAAAAAGCTAAAGCAGTTGCGCCCACGCTCCTTGGCAAAATACATTGCCTGATCTGCCGCACTGATCAGCCCTTCGAAACTGTCGACATCTGAGGGGTAGCTAGCAATGCCTATGCTTGCTGAAACATAGGATATTTGGCTATCCACATCAAAGGGAGATGCCATCACATCGATAATACTTTGAGCTACGCGTCCTAAATGCGAAATTTCGGTGACATCGGGAAGGATAAGAACGAATTCATCTCCCCCCATCCTGGCCAAGGTATCGCTCTCTCGAACGCATCGCTGAATACGCTGTGCAGCCTGGATTAACAGTTGATCACCGTAATGATGGCCCAATGTGTCGTTGACCTCCTTAAAGCGGTCAAGATCAATGAACAATATGGCAACATTACTTCCGCTGCGTTCAGCCGTGCTGATTTTTTCCCTGAGTCTATCCCCGAATAAACGCCTGTTAGGGAGCCCGGTGAGAGCATCATAGCTGGCTTGATGTTGAATCTGAGCCTCAATTCGCTTGCGTTCGGTTATATCGCGTACAAGAGCAAAATTAACGCGCCGCCCCTCATATTCAATGGCATTCGCATTCACTTCGATAGGCACCAGAGCGCCTGATTTGCTTCTATGTAGGGTTTCCAGCGTAATCGTCTTCTGGTTAAGTAGATCGTTCCAGTGATGATGCCATGTTGCTGGGTCGTAATTGGGATCTAGATCACATACCCGTCTTGTTAATAGCTCTTCCTGTGTATAACCAAGCATTTTGCACGCAGCATTGTTGACATGAAGAATGTGAGCATCCTCATCAACAAGATAAACAGCCTCGCCCATATGATCGAGTGCATGATTTTGCAGGGCAACCAACTCCTCAAACCGTTTGCGCTCGGTAACATCCAATGAAGTGCCGATAAAGCGGATAGGTCTTCCATCATCGTCGTAGAAGGGTTCACCGCGTTCCTGAATGTATTTCACCCGACCATCAGGAAATAACAAACGATGCTCAACCTGATACAAAGTCTTGTTGATCAACGACTGATTGTAGTTATGGACCACCTTTTCGCGGTCATCCGGATGAACGGTTTCAACAAATGCCGCAAAGGTCGCCTCGAATTTGGTTTTGTCGATTTCCCATATTCGAAAAGTTTCATCGCTCCAGGTCAATACGTCATTGAGAATATCTACATCCCAACTCCCAATATGGGCTATGCGCTGTGCGTCTTCGAGCGCTACTCGGGCGTGCAGGATTGCACCTTGCTCACTGGTGTCCCTTATACAACCGAACATCAGATTTTTTCCTGCATGGACCATCTGACTGAGTGACAACTCGATGGAAAGGACAGTTTCATGGGATTTTTGAAAATCTGTAAGTAACGTAGCCTTCCCGGATTTACAAACCTTAGCCCACAATTCATCAAGCTTGTCTTGGGTAATCGTAGGAATACATTCGGTCAATGTCTTCCCAAATTGCGCATCAATTTGAATGCCGAAATTTAGGCAAGCTCGATTGACGTATATCAGTTGGAATCGATTATTAGGATCAGCAAGAAAAATAGGGGGCGCGTAAGCTTCGCCATCCATGTACTTGCAGAGAGAGGTTGAAAAATCACCACTCAACATGACTTGTATTCTAGAAAGACCGTTCGTCCTCTAGCGGTTTTTCCTAGGTTGTCTCTCACAGCTCTTCTCCCTACAAAATACTAATGTGGTTATAGCCATTGACCACAGTTGATGTATCAAAGGGACAGTAGCTTATAGTCTTGAATAAGATATTTCACCTGAGGCTACTACTACATCATAGTGATAGCAACTTATGCAGTTTTACCCCCAGCCAGCTCCAGTGCAGGATCAATTAGTTTGATGTTTCTATCCTAGCAATCTAGCGCTGCTAGTTTTCGCATATTGCAACCGACATCGTACAATTACGATGAGATAGAAGGAGATTTCTTTGGACGACACAAGATAAAAAGACAACAAAAAACCCGCAGTTACGCGGGTTTAGTGGACTTCATGGGACTTCTTAAAACTAGAAGATGGTGGAGGTGGGGGGAATCGAACCCCCGTCCGCAAGCCCTCTACAGGCAGTTCTACATACTTAGTCTGGTTAATTTAATTTAATCTTGAAACCGCCAACCGACAGGCTGAGGCAAGACGAGTTACCTTTTGTTTAATATCGTACCAAGTAACCCGATACGACACGATCCTCTCTAAATGACGCTGCTGCGGGTTTTACCCCGCCCGACCGAGAGGCTCTTCGGCGCAGCGTCCAGCCGGATTAAGCGGCTAGAGCGTAAGTTTCGTCGTTTGCGACTATCTTTTTTCCAGAGGATTTACGAGGTATCTGGTCCTCGGTATGCCCTACACTGCTTTGCAACCCACGTCGAAACCAGGTCACCCCCGGGTTCGCTGTCATTGACCTTAGCCCGGTCAATAAAGTTTCATGCAGAGTTCGTATTATACGCTTTATTTGTTGGCCGCCCGCATAATTCGGCCACGCTCGCGCTGCCAGTCGCGCTCTTTCTCGGCATCACGCTTGTCGTATTGCTTCTTACCCTTGGCAAGCCCGATTTCAATTTTGATGCGGCCGCGGGTGTAATGCATATCCAGCGGAACGAGGGTATAACCGGCTCGCTCGACCTGCCCGATAAGTTTGGCGATTTGCGCATTGTGCAACAGCAATTTTCGGGTACGCGTGGCATCAGGGCGGATATGGGTCGAAGCCGTACCCATGGCTGTGATGTGACAGCCGATGAGATAGATTTCGCCTCGCTGAATGATGACGTACGATTCCTTGAGGTTCACGCGACCTTCGCGGATCGCCTTGACCTCCCAGCCTTCGAGCACAATACCGGCTTCATACTTTTCTTCGATGAAGTAATCGTGGAAGGCTTTTTTGTTTTGCGCGATGCTCATGAGCGGGGCTAAAAATGGGGCTGGAAATAAACTACAATCCGGTATTCTACATGAGAGTCCCCTCTTAAAGAGACCGCGCCTAGATGGCCAATGTTCATAAAACCGTACTCGTACCCTACTCCGCAGCCCAAATGTTCCGGCTCGTGGATGAAGTTGAGCGCTATCCGGAATTCCTGCCTTGGTGCGGAGGCGTGGATTTGCGTTGGCGCAACGAGAGCGGCACTTCAGCGAGACTCCATATTGATTATCACGGCATCAAGCAGAATTTCACCACGGAAAACAGCAAAACGTTTCCCACCTTGATGGACATCAAACTGGTGGACGGTCCGTTCCGTCATTTGGAAGGCGTGTGGAAGTTCATCCCGCTTGCCGAAGACGCCTGCAAGATCGAATTTCGATTGCACTATGAATTTTCCGGCGCGCTGCTGGAAAAACTCATCGCGCCAGTCTTCAATCATATTGCCAACACCTTCGTCGACGCCTTCGTATCACGAGCAGAGAAAGTTTATTAGTCATGAGCAAAACCATCCCCGTCGAAATCGCTTACGCGCTGGCCCAGCAACAAACACTATTGAAATTACAGGTCGAGGAAGGCGCCACCGCCGAACAGGCGATCCAGGCCAGCGGCATTCTCGAAAAATTCCCTGAGATTGACCTCGCCCAGAACAAGATTGGCATCTTCGGCAAGATCACCAAGCTGGATACAGCATTGCGGGAAAACGACCGGGTAGAAATATATCGCCCGCTGATTGCCGACCCAAAAGAGGTCAGAAGGCAGCGGGCGACAGAAGGTAAGGCGATGAAAAAAGGCGGTGGAGATTTACCGGCTGAGTAATCCTCAGCCTTCGCACCACTTGGCGACGTCCTGTCGCGCAGCATCCAGCTTCTGGGCGATCTCATTGTCGTCCAGATAGACCTTTTCACCCTGTTCGTTGATTCGAGTAATACGGCCGCCGATCTGATACATCTGCAGATTGGCGCGCGCCTTTTGGCAGTTTTCTTCCTTCACCTTTTGTTCTGCCTGTTTGTTTTGCTTGTCCTGATCGGCCTTTTTTTGCGCATCGGCAGTTTCCTGCTGCTTCCGCTTGGCTTCGAGGGCCTGATCTTCAGGGGATTTCGGACTTGGAGACGCCTGGGGTGCGGCGGCGACACCGTTTGCGGGAGCGGGCGGTGCTTGCTTAAGTGGTGCCGGTGGCTGAGCTTGCCCGGTAGCTGCTGCTTGTGCAGGCGAACCGCCGGTTGGGGTTGAAGCTGGCTGTGCAGGCACAGGCTGCGATTCTGTCGAAGGCTTTCTGACGAACATCGCCTCGCATTTTGCCCCTTTATCCATGGGGAGTTGTCCCATGTAGGCAATCTTGCCGTTAGGCATATGACATTTATAGGTTTCCGCCCAAGCATGAGAAACCATCAGCGTTGACGAGATAGCAATCGCACTCAAGAGTTTTTTCATAAAAAGCCTGTTCCAGCTATTAAATTTGTACGATGAACCTTAATCGTGCTGTTCCGCACAGTCAATCCCAATTTACCAGTCAGGCTTCACCCTGTATAATTTCTTTTTGCCACTAAGGATTACAACTTATGCGCCTGCTGCAAAAAGCGCTTACGTTCGACGATGTTTTGCTGGTTCCGGCACATTCGAGCGTCATGCCGCGCGACGTCAATCTATCTACCCGTCTTACTCGCGAAATCACACTGAACATTCCCGTGGTTTCCGCTGCCATGGATACTGTGACCGAAGCTCCGCTGGCAATCGCGCTGGCACAGGAAGGCGGCATCGGCATCATTCATAAGAATATGACCGCAGCCCTGCAGGCGGCCCAGGTCGCCCGCGTCAAGCGTTTCGAGTCGGGCATCGTCCACGATCCGGTCACCATTTCGCCGTCGATGACGGTACGCGAAGTGCTTGCGCTGACCCGTCAGCATCGTATCTCCGGCCTGCCTGTGGTCGAAGGCAAGAAGGTCGTAGGTATTGTTACCAACCGCGATCTGCGTTTCGAATCCAACCTGGATCAGCCCGTCAGCAGCATCATGACGCCGAGCGAGCGTTTGGTGACCGTGCGCGAAGGCTCCCCTCGCGAAGAAGCGATGAAGCTCCTGCACAAGCACCGCCTCGAGCGTGTGCTGGTCGTCAACGACGCTTTCGAACTGCGCGGCCTGATCACCGTCAAGGACATTCAAAAATCTTCCGACCATCCGCTTGCTTGCAAGGACGAGAACGGACGCCTGCGCGTTGGCGCAGCGGTCGGCGTGGGTGAAGGCACCGAAGAACGTGTTGAACTGCTGGTCGATGCCGGCGTCGACGTCATCGTGGTAGATACCGCCCACGGCCATTCTCAGGGCGTTCTGGACCGCGTGAAGTGGGTCAAGTCGCACTTCCCCAAGGTTCAGGTCATCGGCGGCAATATCGCTACTGCTGCCGCAGCCAAGGCCCTGGTCGATCATGGCGCTGACGCAGTCAAGGTCGGCATCGGCCCCGGCTCCATCTGCACCACCCGTATCGTTGCCGGTGTCGGCGTACCGCAGATCACCGCGATCGCCAACGTTGCGTCGGCGCTCGAAGGCAGTGGAATTCCTTTCATCGCCGACGGCGGCATCCGCTACTCCGGCGACATCGGCAAGGCCATTGCAGCCGGCGCTCACAGCGTCATGCTGGGCGGCCTCTTCGCCGGCACGGAAGAAGCGCCGGGCGAAATCGAATTATTCCAGGGCCGCTCCTACAAGTCTTACCGCGGCATGGGCTCGGTGGGCGCGATGCAAAAAGGTTCCAGCGACCGCTACTTCCAGGATAACGAAGGCAACGCCGACAAGCTGGTACCGGAAGGCATCGAAGGTCGCGTCCCTTACAAGGGCAGCGTGCTCGCCGTCATCCACCAACTCATGGGCGGCCTGCGCGCCTCCATGGGCTATGTCGGTTGCAGCACCATCGCCGAAATGCGCGACCGTGCGGAATTCGTGGAAATCACCTCTGCCGGTATTCGTGAATCGCACGTCCACGATGTGCAAATCACCAAAGAAGCGCCCAACTATCACGTTGACTAACTGAAAGGCTGGGAAAGGGGGAGGCGGAAGGTCGGCGCAAGCACCTTCCCCTCCCCCTTTCCCCTTACCCAGCATGCACGACAAAATTCTCATCCTCGATTTTGGTTCCCAGGTCACCCAACTCATCGCCCGCCGCGTACGCGAAGCGCATGTCTATTGCGAGATTCATCCATGCGACGTCAGTGATGAATTCGTCCGCAACTTCGGCGCCAAGGGCATCATCCTCTCTGGCAGCCATGCCAGCGTGTACGAGGAAAGCACCGATCACGCCCCGCAAGCCGTGTTCGAACTGGGTGTGCCGGTACTGGGCATTTGCTACGGCATGCAGACCATGGCGCATCAACTGGGCGGCAAGGTCGAGGCCGGTCATCAGCGAGAATTCGGCTTTGCAGCGGTTCGCGCTCGCGGTCATACCAAGCTGCTCAACGGCATTCAGGATTTCGAGACCGAAGAAGGTCACGGCATGCTGCATGTGTGGATGAGCCATGGTGATAAAGTCACTGAACTACCGCCGGGCTTCAAGCTCATGGCTTCCACCGAAAGCTGCCCGATTGCCGGCATGGCGGATGAAGTCCGTAATTTCTACGCCGTACAATTCCATCCGGAAGTCACGCATACCGTCCAGGGTGCTGCCATGCTGCAGCGCTTCGTGCTGGATATTTGCGCCGCCAGTCCGGATTGGATCATGGGCAACTATATCGAGGAAGCCGTCGCCAAAATTCGCGAACAAGTCGGTGATGAAGAAGTCATTCTCGGCCTCTCCGGCGGTGTGGATTCCAGCGTCGCTGCAGCGCTGATTCACCGCGCCATCGGCGATCAACTGACCTGCGTATTCGTCGATCACGGCCTGCTGCGTCTTAACGAAGGCCAGATGGTGATGGACATGTTCGCCGGCCGCCTGCATGCCAAGGTCGTACATGTGGATGCCAGCGAACAATTCCTCGGCAAGCTTACCGGCGTTTCCGACCCGGAAGCCAAGCGCAAGATCATCGGCCGCGAATTCGTCGAAGTGTTCCAGTCCGAAGCCGCCAAGCTCAAGCAAGCCAAGTGGCTGGCGCAAGGCACCATCTATCCGGACGTCATCGAATCCGGCGGCGCCAAGACCAAGAAAGCCGTCACCATCAAGAGCCACCACAACGTCGGCGGCCTACCCGAAACCCTCGGCCTTAAGCTGCTGGAACCGCTGCGCGACCTCTTCAAGGACGAAGTGCGCGAACTCGGCGTCGCACTCGGCCTGCCGCATGACATGGTCTACCGCCACCCCTTCCCCGGCCCCGGCCTGGGCGTGCGTATCCTCGGCGAAGTCAAACGCGAATACGCAGACCTGCTGCGCCGCGCCGATGCCATCTTCATCGACGAACTGCGCGCCGCCGGCTGGTACGAGAAAACCAGCCAGGCTTTTACCGTGTTCCTGCCGGTGAAATCGGTCGGCGTCATGGGTGACGGCCGGACTTATGAATATGTCGTCGCCTTGCGCGCAGTCGAAACCCAAGACTTCATGACCGCTCACTGGGCTGAACTGCCGCACAGCCTGCTGGGCAAGGTCAGCAACCGCATCATTAACGAAGTCCGCGGTATCAACCGGGTGGTTTACGATATATCCGGGAAACCTCCGGCAACGATTGAGTGGGAATAATCCCACCGCATGTCCAAGAGGGAGCTTCGGCTCCCTTTTTTATTGCTAGATCACCACGTCGAGCCTCAGCCGTCCCGCTAGAGTACGCTCGCGCACAGATCAGCCTCGGCCCATCTGCAACCATTCCTCACGTCGCAAATTCATTGCGATATCTCCGGCCTAGGGCCACCAAAATGCCAAACTGCCGAGGGCCAGTCTTTAGATGCTTGCAGTCTCGTTGCACTTGCCTGTCCAGATATTGCCCCAGCCCACGGAAACCACCTGCGGGCCAACCTGTTTGCATTCGCTTTATCGCTATTGGGGCATGGAAGAGCCGTTGCAGAACGTCATCGGCAGGACACGCATCATCGAGCGTGGCGGCACGCTGGCTGTATTTTTAGCTTGCGACGCCCTGGCGCGCGGCTTCAAGGCAACCATCTACACCTACAACCTCATGGTGTTTGATCCCGTTTGGTTCAGCGAGAAAATGGATATCGCCGAGCGCTTAAGGCTGCAGTTGGAGGCCAAGGCCGATCCCCGACTGCAATCGGCGACCGAGGGTTACCTGGAATTTTTGCAGCTAGGCGGCAAGCTGCAATTTACCGATCTATCGCTCGCCTTGGTGCGTTCGCTCTTGGGCCGCGGCCTGCCGATTTTAACTGGGCTAAGTTCCACCTTTCTTTACCGCACACCACGGGAATACGGTCCCCACGATATTCCTGACGACATTCGCGGCACGCCTTCCGGGCATTTCGTGATATTGGCGGGATACGACCTCAAGAACCAGAAAGTACTTGTCGCCGACCCCTACGGCCCTCACCCCTACGGCAACTCCCGCGAATACTGGATACGCCTCGATCGCGTACTGAATTCAGTGCTGCTGGGGATCGTCACCCACGACGCCAATTTGCTGGTGATTTACCCGACCAAGAAGATGAGACGTCCGAGACATGAATACTTTGATCGTAATCGATGAGGAGGACGACTGGCCGAGGGACGAAACCGCCTATACCGTGGTGGAAGCCTGCCATTATCTAACGACGGCATCCTACGGCGAAGACCCTTCCATCAAGGTCTATAACCTGTGCCAATCCACACGCTATCAAAGCCTGGGCTATTACGTTTCGTTGTTGGCAGAAGCACGTGACCACGCACCCTTGCCGCCGGCAGGCACAATTGAAGACGTGCAATCGTTCAGCCTGATGCACGTCCTCACGGGCGAATTATCCGATCTGATCGATCAATCGCTGGCGCATCTTGAAGACGACCGTTTCGAACTGGCGATTTATTTCGGGCAACACATGCGCAGCGAATACGGCGTGCTGGCGCGGCAACTGTTTAACCTGCTCGAAGCGCCGCTGGCCAATGTAACCTTTACCCGCGAAAACCGTCATTGGCGGGTAGCCGCGATTCAATTGCTAAACGCCAGAGAAATCCCGTCAGAACACAAACCCTTCGCCGTGCAAGCAGCCCAACAGCTAGCCGGGGGGCGCAAACGCCAGCACGACAGGCGGCTCTCGTTGCGCCATCACTTGGCTATCCTGGTTAATCCCAACAGTAAGGAACCACCTTCAAACGAGCAAGCGCTTAATAAATTCGTCACCGCAGCGGAATCCCTAGGCATTCGCGCCGAGTTCATTACCCCAGGTGACTATGCGCGTTTGCCTGAATTCGACGCGCTATTCATTCGCGATACCACCTTCATGCACCACTACACCTATCACTTCTCCCGCCGGGCCACAGCTGAGGGATTGGTGGTCATCGACGATCCGGACTCCATCCTCAAATGCAACAACAAGGTCTATCTGGCCGAACTGCTGACACGGTATAGCCTGCCTGCGCCCAAGACCCTGATGGTGCATCGCGACAATATCGACGACATCATCCCCACCTTGTCGCTGCCTTGCGTGCTCAAGCAGCCGGATAGCTCTTTCTCCATCGGAGTCACTAAGGCCGAGAGCGAACATGACTTGCGGGAGAAAGTGCCAGAGCTGCTGGAAAAATCAGACCTCATCCTGGCGCAGGAATGGCTGCCCACCGACTTCGACTGGCGTATCGGCGTCATCGATCAGCGGCCATTGTTCGCCTGCAAATATTTCATGGCCGATGGGCACTGGCAGATCGTCAAGCACGACGAGCACGGCTGGTCTGACGGCCCGACTGTCGCCGTTCCCATCGCCGATGCACCCGAAGACGTCGTACGTACGGCGCTACAAGCGGCCAACCTCATCGGCAACGGGTTCTACGGTGTGGATATCAAACAGTCCGGCAAACAGCTCTACATCATTGAGATCAACGACAACCCCAACGTGGACGCCGGCAACGAGGACGGCGTGCTGCACGATGCACTGTACCGCGAGGTGATGAGCGTATTCCTGAAGCGCATTGAAGAACGCAAGAACCGGAGGTCCGCATGAAATCGCCCATTTCCGTCTTTGCCGGCTACGGCATCGAACTCGAATACATGATCGTGGATCGGGAGACGCTATCCATCCAGCCCATCGCCGATCGCTTGTTCGACGATGCCGGTTCGTTGCATCAGGAACATGACCGTATCGGATGCAGCAATGAACTCGTGCTGCATCAAATCGAACTGAAGAACGAACACCCCACTGCCGATTTGGAAGCCCTGCCCATCTGGTTCATGGAAAAAATCCAGCGTATCAACTCGGCCCTCAACGCTTTCAACGCACGGCTTATGCCCAGCGCCATGCACCCCTGGATGAACCCTGAAAGCGAAACCCGGCTGTGGCCGCATCGACAGGCAGAGATATACCAAGCCTATGAACGCATTTTCGATTGCCATCGTCACGGTCATGCCAATGTGCAAAGCATGCAGGTCAACCTGCCGTTTGCAGACGAAACCGAGTTTGCTCGGTTGCATGAGGCCGTACGCTGGGCCTTGCCGCTGATCCCTGCTCTCGCGGCCAGTTCCCCTTATGCCGACGGGCAATGGAGCGGCTTCATGGATTACCGGTTGGAGGTCTATCGCACCCATCAGCAACGCATACCATCGACGGCCGGAGAATTGATTCCCGAGCCCATCGCCAGCCCGGAAGAGTACCGCAACAACATTCTTGCCCCAATGTTCAAGGAAATCGCGCCTTACGACCCCGAGGGCGTCTTGCAACACGAATGGCTGAATGTTCGTGCCGCTGTACCGCGCTTCGAGCGTAGCGCCATAGAAATTCGTCTCGCCGATGTACAGGAATGCCCGCAAGCCGACATCGCCATTGCTGCCGCCGTCATTGCCTTGGTCAAGCATCTGTACGACAACACCGGCGATTGGCCTACCGCCGATACGGCCAACCTGTTCCGCATTCTCAAAAGCACCATGCTCGATGCCGAACAAGCCGTCATCGCAGATAGCGTCTACCTACGTCGCCTGGGCTATGCCGGAGAACGCTGCATGGCGAGGGAACTCTGGCAATTTCTCATCGACCAACCCTTGAGCAGCCAATCTTTGCTCCAGCCTTGGGGGCCGACGCTGCAATTGATCCTCAAACACGGCACGCTGGCACGCCGGCTGCGCCATTACATCGGAATCAAGGTGGAACATAAACAACTGGAAGCGACGTATCGCGAACTGTGCGATTGCCTGAACGAGGGACGTTTATTCCTGGGACGGGGGCTGGGTTGACGAATGGGACGGAAATTCAATATCTCGTGAGCTGCGAGCACGGCGGCAACGAGATACCGCCAGCTTACGCCACCTTGTTCCGCGGCTATGAAACCTTGCTCAACACGCATCGCGGCTATGACCCCGGTGCACTTATCATGGCGCAGGAGCTGGCTGAGGCCCTGCGTGCGCCGTTGGTGTCGTCCACAACGAGTCGGTTGCTGGTCGAGCTTAATCGCTCTCCCGGCCATCACAAGCTCTTCTCGACCTTGGTGCGAAACCAGCCGGCAAATGTTAAGGCCGAGATCCTGCGCGACTACTACCATCCCTACCGGGAGGCCGTAGAACGCCACGTCGCAGACGCCGTGCAGCAAGGCCGCTGGGTCATTCACATATCCAGCCACAGCTTTACCCCGGAATTGAACGGCGAGGTACGTAATGCCGACGTCGGCCTCTTGTACGATCCCGAGCGGCAAGGAGAACTGGGTCTGTGCCTGCGCTGGCAGCATGCCTTGTGCCAGGCACGGCCTGAACTGCGCATTCGCCGCAATTACCCTTACGCGGGTAAATCCGATGGCATGTGCACCTTTTTACGCAAACGCTTCACCGAGTCGCAATACCTGGGCATCGAGCTCGAAATCAACCAGAAACATACGCTGCAGCCGGAAGCCGATTGGGCCTGGCTGCGCGAAACCGTCATCGCTTCCCTGTTGCTATCCTTGGCCTAAAACCTTATAAAAACAGCCGGGTAAGCGTATAATTCAACCCATTGCCCGCCTTCAGCAGTTGCCTGCTTTTTTCCATTTGATGTGATCCGACATCACCGTTCGATGCCCGGCAGCAACCGAATGGCGGCAAGCTTTTGATAGAGTCAGAACATGAGTCGCGCATTTCTCAACGAGGATAAATTCGAGCAGGCCGGCGATGAGCTGGTCGAACGCCCGATCAGTCCGCACCCCAATTACGTCACGCCGCGCGGTTTCCGCTTGCTAAGCGAGGAAGCGGCACGGCTGGATACCTTGCGCAAGCAATTGATTGCCCGCAAGGACGATCCCTTTGCCATCCAGCAGAAAGCCGAGGTCGAGCGCGATCTGCGCTATTTCGGTGCTCGTATGGAGAGCGCCATCGTGGTCGATCCCGCGACACAGCCTGTCACCGAGGTGCGTTTCGGTGCGGTAGTCGAAGTCGAGGACGAAAACGGCGATGTGCACACCTTCGCCATCGTAGGCGAAGACGAAGCCGACATCGCTAATAACCATGTCAGCTGGGTATCCCCCCTGGCACGCGCCTTGATCGGCGCCAAAGTCGGCGATGTGGTGCGCTGGCGGCGTCCGGCGGGCGACATGGAACTGGAAATCACCAACATCAACTATCCCCTGGAGGAAAACGCATGAACGTAACGCAAGCCATCGAGACCCGCCGCTCCATCAAGGGTTTCGATCCGCGCCATCATATGCAGGAAAGCGAGATCGAGCGCTTGATGTCGCTCGCACTGCTGTCGCCCACGGCATTCAATATCCAGAACTGGCGTTTCGTGCTGGCGCGCGATCCGGAATTGCGTCAACAACTGCGTGCAGTCGCCTGGGATCAGGCGCAAGTGACCGATGCCTCCCTGCTGGTCATCCTCACGGCCGACCTCAAGTCCTGGGAAAAGGAACCGGGTCGCTACTGGAAAGACGCGCCGCAGCCTGTGCGCGATTTTCTCGTGCCGGCGATCGGCCAGTACTACAGCGGCCGCGAACAGGTACAGCGCGACGAAGCCATGCGTTCGTGCGGCATGGCAGCCACAACGCTGATGCTGGCTGCCAAAGAAATGGGCTACGACTCCTGCCCCATGGACGGCTTCGATTTCGATGCAGTGGGAAAACTCATCAATCTGCCGGAAGATCACGTAGTGGCGATGTTCGTCGCCATCGGCAAGAAAGCGCGCGAAGCGTGGCCGCGCGGCGGTCAACTCCCCATGAATGAAGTCGTTGTGGAAAACCGTTTCCGCTAATCCCTTTTAATCTGAGATAATTCAATTACTTTGACAGGCCGCGCATGAACGCGGCCGCTTCTTTTTCTGGAGTTTCCACTTGCTCACCGCCAGCAACATCACCATGCAATTCGGGGCCAAGCCCCTGTTCGAAAATGTCTCCGTCAAGTTCGGCGACGGCAACCGCTACGGCCTCATCGGCGCCAACGGCTGCGGCAAATCCACCTTCATGAAAATCCTCGCCGGCGTGCTGGAGCCGAGTGCCGGTAACGTTTCGCTGGATACCAACGAGCGTATGGCCTTCCTTAAGCAGGATCAGTTCGCCTACGAAGATCAGCGCGTGCTTGACGTGGTGATGATGGGCCACGAGCAGATGTGGAAGGCGATGCAGGAACGCGATGCCATCTACGCCAACCTGGAAGCCACGGAAGACGACTACATGCGTGCGGCCGAACTCGAGTCGGTATTCGCCGAGTACGACGGCTACACCGCCGAAGCGCGGGCTGGGGAATTGTTGTTAGGCGTAGGCATTCCCACTGAACAGCACAACGGTACGATGAGTGCGGTGGCACCAGGCTGGAAGCTGCGGGTGCTGTTGGCACAGGCGCTGTTCGCCAACCCCGATATCCTGCTGTTGGACGAACCGACCAACAACCTGGACATCAACACTATCCGCTGGCTGGAAGACGTGCTGAACAACCGCAACAGCACGATGATCATCATCTCCCACGACCGTCACTTCTTGAATCAGGTCTGTACGCATACCTGCGACATGGACTACGGTACGCTCAAGGTCTATCCGGGCAACTACGACGACTACATGGAGGCAGCCCAATCGGCGCGTGCCCAGCAAGCCAAGGACAACGCCCGCGCCAAGGAAAAGGTGGCGGAGTTGCAGGAATTCGTTCGCCGCTTCTCGGCCAACAAGTCCAAGGCCAAGCAGGCCACCAGCCGCTTGAAGATGATCGACAAGATCGAGATTGCCGAATTCAAGCCGTCTAGCCGCCAGTACCCGTTCATCCGCTTCGAGTACGACGATCGCGAAAAACTGCACCGTCAGGCCGTGGAAATTGAGAAGCTCAGCCACGGCTACGGCAGCAAGCCGCTGTTCAACGATTTCAACATCATTCTTGAAGCCGGTGAGAAAGTGGCGATCATCGGCGAGAACGGCATCGGTAAAACCACGTTGTTACGTTGCATTGCCGGCGACCTGCACCCCAACCACGGCGTCGTGAAGTGGGCGGAAAAGGCCAATGTCGGCTACTTTGCGCAGGATCACGAATACGAATTCGACAAGGGCGAAGCACTGTTCGAATGGATGTCACAGTTCACCCAGGCCGGTGACGACGACCAATCCGTGCGCAGCATGCTGGGCCGCCTGCTGTTCTCGGGCGAAGAGACCAAGAAGTCGGTCAAGGTGCTCTCCGGCGGCGAGAAGGGCCGCATGCTCTACGGCAAGCTCATGCTGGGCAGGCACAACGTACTGCTGATGGACGAACCGACCAATCACATGGACATGGAATCCATCGAAGCGCTGAATACTGCCCTGGACAAGTACAAGGGCACGCTGATTTTCGTCTCGCACGACCGCGAATTCGTATCGTCGCTGGCAACACGCATTATCGAGATCAAGGCAGACGGCATTGTCGATTACGCCGGTAACTATGAAGACTACCTTGCCAGCCAAGGGGTGGAATAACTAAAGCGGTATAATGAATGCCCTTTTGTATAACTCAATCTGAGACCCGGCGGGCGGCTAAAATAGCTCAACTCGTCAGTCTCCAGATTTGAATAGGCATTCGATGGACCAACTCCCTATTTTCATTCGCCTGCAAGACCGCCGTTGCGTCGTCATCGGCGGCGGCGAAGTTGCAGCGCGCAAGATCAGTTTGCTGCTGAAAGCCGGCGCCGACATTCATGTTGCGGCACCGGAGTTGTGCCCCGCTGTAGCCGAATACAACAGCGCAGGACAGTTGCACTGGCTTGCCGCACCGTTCCATCCTGAGCAATTAAGCGGCGCTACGCTCGTCATCGCCGCGACCGACCACGACAGC
This sequence comes from Novimethylophilus kurashikiensis, assembly GCF_003112435.1. GTDB lineage: Bacteria > Pseudomonadota > Gammaproteobacteria > Burkholderiales > Methylophilaceae > Novimethylophilus > Novimethylophilus kurashikiensis. The sequence goes on along the minus strand of NZ_BDOQ01000013.1, from coordinate 138,372 downwards.
GTGAACCGGCAGGTATCGCAAGCGGCGCAAGCGCTGAATATTCCGGTTAACGTCGTCGATCAACCTGAACTCTGCACTTTCGTTTTCCCTTCCATCATCGACCGCAGCCCCATCGTCATCGCGGTCTCCAGCGGCGGTGCTGCGCCGGTCCTGTCGCGCATGCTGCGCGCGCGACTGGAAACCATGATTCCGGCTGCATACGGTCGACTCGCGCATTTGGCAGGCGAATTCCGCGACCAAGTGAAACAGCGTCTCGCTACGATCCAGCAACGCCGCGTCTTCTGGGAAGACATCTTCGAAGGGCCCATCGCCGAACAAGTGCTGATTGGCCAGGAAGAAGCTGCTAAGCACAACCTGCAACAGGCGCTGGACAGCGCAGCGGATAGTGGTATCAAAGGCGAGGTATATTTAGTAGGGGGCGGCCCAGGCGATCCAGACTTGCTGACGTTCCGCGCACTACGGCTGATGCAGAAGGCCGACGTGGTGGTCTACGACGCGCTGGTTTCACCCGGCGTGATGGAACTGGTGCGACGCGACGCGGAACGCATCTACGTCGGCAAGCGGCGCAACAACCACGCACTGCCTCAAGAAGAAATCAACACACTGCTGGTACGGCTCGCCAAGGAAGGCAAGCGCGTGCTGCGGCTCAAGGGCGGGGATCCGTTTATCTTCGGCCGCGGCGGTGAAGAAATCGAAATGCTGGCGGAGCAAGGCATTCCCTTTCAGGTGGTGCCTGGTATCTCAGCCGCCAACGGCGTGGCGAGCTACGCCGGCATTCCACTCACGCACCGCGATTATGCGCAGTCTGTGCTATTCGCTACCGGGCATTTGCGCGACAACTCCATCGACCTCGACTGGCAGGCGCTTACACAGCCGAATCAAACGGTCGTGATCTACATGGGACTGGTCGGCTTGCCTAAGATTTGCGAACAGCTGATCGCTCACGGGCTCCCCGCTGATTGGCCTATCGCCATCGTGCAGCAAGGCACGACGAGACATCAGCGCGTCATGACCGGTACTCTCTCCGATATTGCCGCACGCGTTGCGGAAGCCGGCTTCAAGGCACCGACACTGACGATTATTGGGGAAGTGGTGAAACTACGGGAAAAGCTGGCTTGGTTCGAACCAAGCGACGGCACGCAACCGCCGCTCATGCTCTAGGATGTATCGGAGATTTACCGCAGGGCGTAGATAGCGGGCAGGTTGCGCCAGAGGCCATTCACGTCCATGCCGCAGCCAAAGACGTAGCGATCCGGCACTTGCAGGCCGATGAAATCCGCGTGAACCGGCTTGGGCTTGTCCAGTAGCTTTTCCAACAAGACTGCGCTGTAGAATGCTGTTGCCCCAGCATCCAGGCAACGCTGGCGAATCGCCGCCAGCGTATGGCCTTCATCGAGAATATCGTCAAGGATCAACACTTGGCGGCCGGCCATTTGCGTATCAGGAAAGACGCGCCAATCAATCTCCCCGCCTACCGTTTCATTGCGATAACGCGTGGCATGTACGTAATCGAAATCCAGGGGAAAGCGCAGCAGTGGCAGCAACTGTCCGGCGAACACCACAGCCCCCTTCATCACGCACAACACCAAGGGATTTCCCTCCCCCAGTGTTTCAGTGATTTCCCTGGCGAGTCGCACATAAGCGGCGCCGACTTCCTCGGCGGAAAACACCAGGTCGGACCGAGAAAAAATTTCGTCGCCTGTCATTACTTAAGCCCATCAAGATAGGATTGGAAACTTGCTCCGATCTCGGGATGACGCAGGGCGAATTCGACGTTGGCTTTCATATAGCCGAGCTTGCTGCCGCAATCGTAGCGCGTTCCCTGATATCGATAGGCCAGGACGGGTTCTTTTTCCATCAAAGCAGCGATGCCGTCGGTGAGCTGGATTTCGCCCCCCTTGCCCGGCTTGACGTTCTCCAGACATTCGAAAATGCCTGTGGTCAAAACATAACGACCGACGACCGCCAAGTTGGATGGCGCCTCGGCTGGATCCGGTTTTTCGACGATGCTTTTGATCGGGGTCAGTGCATCATTAGCACCATTGGTATCGACAATGCCGTAACTCGCGGTTTCACTAGGCGCAACCGTTTCCACCCCCAGGATCGAATGGCCCGTTTCCTCATAACGCTGCACCATTTGCTGGGTGGCGTACGGTGCCCCATCGATCAGATCGTCGGCCAGGATCACCGCAAACGGCTCATCACCCACCACAGGCTTGGCGCACAGCACGGCGTGTCCTAACCCCAGCGCCTCGGCTTGGCGAATGTAGACGCACGTGATTTGTGGCGGAAGAATACCACGCAGTACCTTCAGCATCGCCTCCTTGCCGCGCGCTTCCAGCTCGGTCTCCAGCTCATAGGCTTTGTCGAAGTGATCTTCAATGGCACGCTTGCTGCGTCCGGTGACGAAAATCATCTCGGTGATGCCTGCTGCAATAGCCTCGTCTACAGCATACTGGATCAAGGGCTTATCGACGATGGGCAACATTTCCTTGGGACTTGCCTTGGTGGCAGGAAGAAAACGCGTGCCCATCCCGGCGACGGGAAAAACGGCTTTGGTGACTCTTTTCATTCTCGTGCTCAATGAATCGTAATGGAATGAGGAACGGCAAGCGTCTGAAAACCTGGTTCCATGGGCGCATACTCACTCACCCAGTCCTTCAGTTTGCGTTTAACCGCGATCTCGTCGAAATCGCCGGACTCGATCCAGCTAACCGCTTCCTGCACCCATGCCTCGTCTACTTTTCGCGCCTCGGCAATACGCAGCTTGGGATGCGGCGTGGGCAAGGTATGTTCGTCGTCGGCCAGCAATTCCTCGTAGAGTTTTTCACCAGGACGCAGTCCGCTGTAGACGATCTTGATCTCATCTTCGGTAAACCCGGACAGGCGGATCATTTCTTTCGCCAAATCGGCAATACGGATGGATTCGCCCATATCCAGCACGAAAATTTCACCGCCCTGCCCCATCAGCCCCGCCTGCATGACCAATTGCGCGGCTTCGGGAATTGACATGAAGAAACGCGTCACCTCAGGATGCGTGACCGTTACTGGTCCGCCCTTGGCAATCTGTTCGCGAAATTTCGGAATGACACTCCCGCTGCTGCCCAACACGTTGCCAAAACGCACCATGACGAATCGCGTCACACCACCGTTCTGCAGCCCCTGGCAAACCATCTCTGCAAGGCGCTTGGTAGCCCCCATCACATTGGTCGGATTCACAGCCTTGTCCGTGGAAATCAATACGAACTTGGCGACTTGATGGCGAACGCATGCTTCTGCAACGGAAAATGTGCCGAGCACATTATTACGCAAGGCTTCAGGGGCGTTGATATCCTCCATCATGGGTACATGCTTGTAGGCTGCCGCGTGGAAAACAGCTTCGGGTTGATAACGTCCCACGACAGCATCAAGGCGTTTTTTATCCTTGACATCGCCGATGACACAAGCCACCCGAAGTTGGGGAAAACTTTGCGCAAGTTCCTGTTCTATCCGATAAAGAGCAAACTCGCTCAGCTCAAAAAGAACCAGCAATGCAGGGTGGAAGTTGGCAATCTGACGGCATAATTCGGAACCGATCGACCCTCCTGCCCCCGTCACCATCACGACGCGCTTTTCGATCAATTGGTGCAAGCCCGCATCGTCGAGTTGCACCGGCTCACGCCCGAGCAAATCCTCCACTTCGACGCGACGCACTTGCGAAACGCTGACCTTGCCGCTGACCAGATCGTCGAAAGATGGTACGGTTAGCACCGTGATGCCTACGCTATTAGCAATGTCCACAGCCCTGCGGCGCTCTACATGAGTGGAGGATGGCATAGCTACAATGGCATGCCGTACGCCTGTTTTTTCGCAGATTATCGGCAATTGCTCCAGGCTGCCCATCACCTTAACGCCGTAAACCTGTCGGCCCTTTAGCTCGTCCTTATCGGCCAGCAACCCGATCACACGCCAGGCGGTACTACGTTCCAGATCCTTGAGCAGCGCTACGGCTGCATCTCCGGCACCGAGCACGATGACAGGCTCGCCCTGCAATTGACGAGGTCCATACAGGTGATGTTCTTTCCAGGCGCGATAGGCAAACCGACTACCTCCCATGATCATGACCAGCAGAAGCGGGTCGAGAACCAGCACCGAGCGCGGAACGACAATACCCAGGTGCATGAATGGCATCACAGCTGCCACCGTCAAGGCAGAAACCCCCACTGCCGCAAGGATGCGCTTGAGATCGGGCAAACTGGCAAACCGCCACATTCCTCGATAAAGGCCAAATTTGAGGAAAATAGCAGATTGCAACAGCATCACCACCGGTAAGGTTTCCAACAGCGAAACGATAAATTCCTTGGGGAGGGAAAAATTGAAGCGCAGCAGATAGGCAAACGCCCAAGACACGAGCGTTGCCAGGACGTCATGAACGAACACCAGGAGAATACGAGAGCGTGGGCTGAAACGCATGGAAGCTAGCTTTATTCGCAATAAGCGGATTCTATCATCCGCGATAAAAATCTTTGTACCAGCGTACAAACTTCTCAATGCCGTCTTCAATCGACGTGGCCGGCTTGAAACCTACATCCCGCATCAAATCGTCCACATCAGCAAAGGTGGCGGGCACATCGCCAGCCTGCATCGGCAGAAAATTCTTCTCGGCGGTTTTACCTAAGTTTTGTTCCAACTGCCCGATCAAGTGCATCAGGTCCACGGGATTATTGTTACCGATGTTGTAGATACGATAAGGCGCGCGGCTGGAACCGGGGTCGGGATCGTTGCCGTTCCATTCGGTGTTGCCGGTTGGTACGTAATCAAGTGTCCGCATCACGCCTTCTACAATGTCGTCGATATAGGTGAAGTCGCGCTTCATGTCGCCGTGATTGAACACATCGATGGCACGGCCTTCGAGGATGGCCTTGGTGAACGAAAAATACGCCATGTCGGGACGTCCCCAAGGACCGTAGACGGTAAAGAAACGCAAGCCGGTCGTGGGCAGGCTGTACAAATGGCTGTAGGAATGCGCCATCAACTCGTTGGCTTTCTTGCTGGCGGCGTACAAGCTCACGGGGTGGTCAACGTTATCGTGCACCGAGAACGGCATTTTCGTATTGGCGCCGTAGACCGAACTAGACGAAGCGTATACCAGATGCTCGACCTCGTGATGGCGGCAGCCTTCCAAGATATTGATGAAGCCGTGCAAGTTGGAATCGACGTAAGCGTAAGGATTTTTGAGCGAGTAGCGAACACCCGCCTGCGCTGCCAAGTTCACCACCCGCTGCGGCTTGTATTTGGCGAAGACTTCTTCCATGACGGCCCGGTCATGAATGCCGGCACGGATTTCAGTAAAACCGGGATACTGATTGATGCGCGCCAATCGCGCTTCCTTGAGGCGAATGTCGTAGTAATCGTTGACGTTGTCGATGCCGACAACTTCATCCCCCCGCTCCAACAGTCGGATAGCGAGTTCGTTACCGATAAAACCGGCGGTTCCGGTTACTAAAATCTTCATTGTTTACAGCCTTTGCTTAGAGTCTTCCATCCACCTGCTCCGGTTTCAGCAGGTATTTCACATCGTATAGTACCGAAACCGGCTTGCCGAAAGCTCGAATCTTTTCCGCGCCCATCGAAGCGAATTCCTGATGCGCAACTGCCAGGATCACGGCATCGTAGCGACCTTGCTGAGGAGCATCGATCAACGAAATGCCGTATTCATGCCTGGCTTCGTCTGCATCCACCCAAGGATCGAAAACATCCACATTGGCGTGATACTGGGCAAATTCCTGCACGATATCCACCACGCGGGTATTGCGCAGGTCGGTGCAGTTCTCCTTGAAGGCCAACCCCAGTACCAAGATGCGGGCGTCCACTACATGGATGCGTTTTTGTGTCATCAACTTGATGACCTGCTCGGCCACATAAGCACCCATGCCGTCGTTGATACGACGGCCGGCGAGTATTACTTCGGGGTGATAACCTAGTTCCTGCGCCTTATGAGTGAGGTAGTAAGGGTCGACGCCAATGCAATGCCCGCCGACGAGACCGGGACGAAACGGCAAGAAATTCCACTTGGTACCAGCCGCCTCCAACACTTCCTGGGTATCGATGCCCATGCGGTTGAAAATCAGCGCAAATTCGTTGACGAGTGCGATATTCAAGTCGCGTTGGGTGTTTTCGATCACCTTGGACGCTTCCGCGGCCTTGATGGAACTGACCTTATGCGTGCCCGCCGTCACAACGCTGGCATACAGTGCATCCACGAAATCGGCCGTTTGCGGAGTGGAGCCTGACGTCACCTTGCGGGTATTGGTGAACCGGTGGGTCTTGTCGCCGGGATTGATGCGCTCCGGGCTATAGCCCACGAAAAAATCGCGGTTGAAGGTCAGGCCGGAGATTTTTTCGATCACCGGCACGCAGTCTTCCTCGGTCGCGCCGGGGTAGACGGTAGACTCGTAAATCACCACGTCGCCCGGCTTGATCACCTTGCCCAGGCTTTCGCTGGCACGGATCAGCGGCGTTAAATCAGGGCGATTGTACGCATCCACGGGCGTCGGCACGGTCACAATGAAGGTATTGCAACCGCGCAATGACTCGAGATCGGTACTGAAGCTTAAATGGGCTGCCTCGCGCAACTCGGCGTCTTCTACCTCTAGCGTACTGTCCTCACCGCCAGCCAGCTCGTCGACGCGGGCCTGGTTGATATCGAACCCCACCGTCGGCAGACGCTTGCCGAATTCAACCGCCAACGGCAAGCCGACATAACCGAGCCCGACAACGCCTAACCTGACGTCATCGAGGGAGACGAGGTGCATTTCACCCATTCGGTACCCCTACGCAAAAGAATGTCGCCGATTCTATCACCGAACCGGCGCATGCCTTCCGGCTTCAGCTCGAACGTTGGCCGTTACGGCCGCGCGGTGCGCCTTGGCGGCGGGCGGGAGCAGTATGGTTGCCCTTGTTCGCTCCAGCATCCCGAGGCTTGCCTTGCCCTTGACCCGCGGCGCGGGGCTGATTGCGTCCATGCCGCTGGCCACCGCGGTTCTGCCCATTCTGTATCGGTTCCGGCTTGGCGTTAAGGTCGGGCTCAAAGCCCGGCTCGATCACCTTGGGCAATTCGCGTTTGATGAGGCGTTCGATGTCCTTGAGCAATTTATGCTCGTCCACGCACACCAGCGAAATCGCCTCGCCTTCCGCCCCGGCACGTCCTGTACGGCCGATACGATGAACGTAATCCTCTGGGACGTTGGGCAGCTCGTAGTTCACCACGTGCGGCAGTTCGCTGATGTCAATGCCGCGCGCAGCGATGTCGGTGGCGACCAGCACTTGCAGCGTGCCGTCCTTGAATTCCTTCAGGGCGCGCGTGCGGGCCGATTGGCTCTTGTTGCCGTGGATAGCGAGCGCTGGAATTCCGCCCTTGGTCAACTGTTCCGCCAGACGGTTGGCACCGTGCTTGGTGCGGGTGAACACCAGTACCTGGAACCAGTTGTGCTCTTGGACGAGATGCGCCAGCAGGTCGCGTTTCTTTTCGCGGTCGACCAAATAGATTTTTTGGGCGATGGTATCGGCGGTCGCATTGCGGCGCGCCACTTCGATGAGGGCCGGATTATCCAGCAGACCATCGGCGAGGGCTTTGATTTCATCGGAGAACGTCGCCGAAAACAGCAAGTTCTGGCGCTTGGCCGGCAACAGCGCGAGGATCTTCTTGATGTCGCGGATGAAGCCCATATCCAGCATGCGATCCGCTTCGTCCAGAACCAGAATTTCGATCTTGGTCAGATCCAGCGTTCCCTGCTGAACATGGTCGAGCAATCGGCCGGGCGTTGCGACAAGGATATCGACGCGGCTGCGCAAGCGGGTGATCTGCGGATTGATGCTGACGCCGCCGAACATCACCATGGAAGAGAGTTTCAGGTACTTGCCGTACTCCCGCACGCTTTCCTCGACCTGGGCCGCCAGCTCGCGGGTCGGCGTGAGGATCAAGGCGCGGATGGGCGGGCGTCCGCTGGACGGACCCTTGACGGATTTATCGGACAATCGATGCAGGATAGGCAGGGTAAAACCTGCGGTCTTGCCGGTGCCGGTCTGGGCGCCGGCGAGCAAGTCGCCGCCGTTCAGGACGGCCGGAATGGCTTGCTTTTGAATGGGGGTAGGTTCGGTATAGCCGCGTTCAGTCACGGCACGAACGATGTCTTCGGACAAACCGAGAGATGCAAAGGTCATAAATTTCCAAATAAAAATCTTGCCTGTCGCATCGGCTCTCAGGCCGAAGCGCCAGTATCAGGCGGAATAAAATCGAGACAACACCAGGATAGGCTGCGGCGCGTAGACTGGGACGAATGCCGCGGACGCTATTCTAACAGCCGCGCCGATTTTACGTTAGAATGCGTTTTGTGAACGATCGTACAACAAACGCTTTTCGCCCACTGATCTTCAAGGGCCGCGGCACATCCAGCAACGAAGTGGGACGCTTCGAACACCTGACGCGCGAACAGGTGGATGACGGCTGGGGCACGCTGGATGAAGACTTGCCGCCACTGCGCACTGAAGTCACGCTCGATGCCACCCGTAGCATCATCAATTACAACGAGTCGCCGGATATCCCCTTCGATCGCTCCATCAATGCCTACCGGGGCTGCGAGCACGGTTGCGTGTATTGCTTCGCCCGTCCCAGTCACGCTTACCTTGGCTTGTCTCCTGGTCTCGATTTCGAAAGCAAGCTCTTCGTCAAACCCGACGCCGCGGCGTTATTAAGGAAAGAGCTGGCGCATCCCAAATACCGCTGCGCGCCCATCGCCATGGGCACCAATACCGACCCCTACCAGCCCATCGAGCGGCAATACCGGGCGACGAGGCAAATCCTGGAAGTGTTGGCAGAGTGCAAGCACCCGGTCACCATCGTGACCAAGTCGGCGCTGATCGAGCGCGACCTCGACATCCTCGGCCCCATGGCCAAGCTCGGTCTCGCTCATGCCGCCGTCAGCGTCACCACGCTGGACAGAACGCTCTCGCGCCATCTGGAACCGCGCGCTGCCGCACCGCAACGCAGACTCGAAACAATCGCTCGTCTGACCGAGGCAGGCGTTCCTACCACCGTCATGACCGCCCCCATGATTCCGGCGCTCAACGACAACGAGATGGAGGCGATTCTGGAAGCTGCCCACCAATCCGGTGCGCGCTCGGCCGCTTATGTATTGCTACGCCTTCCACATGAACTGGTGGGGCTATTCGAGGAATGGCTGCAACTGCATGTTCCACTCAAGGCTGAGCATGTGATGAGCCTGATCCGTCAAAGTCGCGGCGGCAAAGCCTACGACTCAACATTCCATAAACGCATGCAAGGCGAAGGATTGTTCGCACAGATGCTCGCCCAGCGCTTCCGCCTGGCGGTCAAACGATTGGGATTGCAGGATAGAAGCCGGCTGGATACCACCTTGTTCCAGCCGCCTCGCGACAACAGTCTACAGATGGATTTGTTCTAGGACAGGAATTTAATGATCGATGCGGACGCATCGACGGAACATCAATAATCGTCGGTAAAGCGATGGATCAAGCGGCGATCGCGCTTGGTTGGGCGTCCGGCGCCGCGTTCGCGCTCGCCGTATTCGGCTTTGCGCTGCTCGGCCAACGCCAGGCGTCGTGTTTTGCTTTCCTCGGTTTCTTCATACAGCAGCACCGCTTCGGCGGCAGGACGGCGTTGCAGGGACAATCCCCTGACGATCACCGTCCATTCGCCGTCTTCACGGGTGACGCGGACTTCGTTGCCAAGACGTAATTCCTTGGAGGCTTTGGCGCGCAAGCCGTCGACGCGCACCTTACCGCCATCGATGGCATCGACGGCCAAGCCGCGCGTCTTGAAAAAACGCGCGGCCCAGAGCCATTTGTCGAGACGGAATTTATCGTTATCCGACATTGAAGCACTCAGCCATTAATCGTCGTGGCCGTGATGCTTGTTCTTGTAGTGGCCATAAGCGTGACCGCGGCCGTGCTTGCCGTGACCATGATGCTCATCGTCATCGTAGCCGTCCTCCATGGCCACACGCGTTTCGGGCTTGCGGTTGGAAACCTTGGTCGTCGGGGTGGATTCGCCCACATTCTTGCCGATCACGGAACCCGCAGCACCACCAGCACCTGCGCCGATCAGTGCGCCGGTCTTGCCGCCGACCGATTGGCCTACCGCTGCACCCGCACCGCCGCCTACTGCACCTCCCACGATGGCGCCAGTCTTGCCGGAACCCTTGGTGGTGACCGCAGCACCTGCGCCGCCGCCCACTGCGCCGCCCACGACAGCACCGGTCTTGCCGCCTACGGCCTGACCGATAGCCGTGCCGGCAACAGCGCCCAAACCGCCGCCAAGCGCGGAGTTAACATCGCTGCTGTCTGCCATAGCCAGGCCGGAAGCCAGCATCAGGGAGATAAAAAGAGACTGAGTTTTCATTGGTTGTTTTCCTATTCTAGGTGTTATGGAAATCACTTAACGCGCATGCCAGGCTGCGCGCCGACATCCGGCGTCAGGATGAACGGGCCGCCGCGTTCGTCGCTCGCCGCGAGCACCATGCCCTCGGACATGCCGAACTTCATTTTACGTGGCGCAAGGTTCGCCACCATGACCGTCAGTCGGCCGACAAGCGTAGCAGGATCATAAGCCGACTTGATACCGGCGAACACCTGGCGCGGCTTTTCCTCGCCGATATCGAGGGTTAGTTTAAGCAACTTCTCCGCGCCTTCCACATGCTCTGCATTGGCGATGCGGGCGATGCGGAGATCGACCTTGGTGAAGTCGTCGATGGAGATGTAGGTTTGCTCAGTAGCTTCCGCAGCAGATGCGGCTTGATTCGTCATTTCGGTTTTTCCTTGCGGTGCAGGGGCCTGCGCTTGTTGCAGGCTTTCCTTGTTGGCTTCCACCATGGCTTCGATCTGCTTGGGATCGAGACGGGTGATGAGGTGTTGGTAAGTATTGATCTGATGTCCTTCAGGCAAGCCATTCGGAACATTGGTCCAGTCCAGCGCGGGAATATTTAGGAACTCCTCCACTGCGGCAGCCAGCGCAGGCAGCACGGGTTTGAGATACAGCGTCAGCAGCCGGAACATTTCCAGCGCTTCGGAGCAGACTTGGTGCAAGTTCGCTTCAAGCCCTTCCTGCTTCGCCATTTCCCAGGGCGCGGCATTAGCAACATGAGCATTTGCCCGATCAGCCAAGGTCATGATTTCGCGAAGTGCCTTGGCAAAATCACGCGCTTCATAATGGGCCGCAATGACACTAGCGCCTTCGCGCATCATTTCGATCACGGAATTCGCGCCAGCAGCTTTGACTTTGCCGTCAAAACGCTTGGCAATAAACCCTGCAGTCCGGCTCGCGATATTCACGTATTTGCCGACCAAATCCGAATTCACCCGCGCGATAAAGTCGTCCAGGTTGAGGTCGATATCCTCCATCGAGCCGTTCAGCTTGGCCGAGTAGTAATAACGCAAGTACTCGGGATTCTTCACGTGCTCAAGGTAGCTCCGAGCCGTAATGAAAGTCCCGCGCGACTTCGACATCTTCTCGCCGTTCACGGTCAAAAAGCCGTGAGCGAAGATCTGCGTCGGCGTGCGGTAGCCGGAATACTCCAGCGTCGCCGGCCAGAACAGCGAGTGGAAATACAGGATGTCCTTGCCGATGAAGTGATACAACTCGGTCTTGGAATCCTTGGCCCAGTATTCGTCGAAGTTGAGGCCGCGCTTTTCGCACAAGTTCTTGAAGCTCGCCATGTAGCCGATGGGCGCATCCAGCCACACGTAGAAATACTTGCCCGGCGCATCGGGAATCTCGAAGCCGAAGTACGGCGCATCGCGGGAGATATCCCAATCTGATAACCCAGAGGCGAACCACTCCTGCATCTTGTTGGCGGCTTCGGTTTGCAAGGGGGCAATGTCGCTCAGCTTGCCGGTGGTCCAGTTCTTGAGGAACTCCTCGCAATCGCTCAGCTTGAAGAAGTAGTGCTCGGTTTCCTTGCGTACCGGGGTTGCGCCGGAAACGGCCGAGAACGGGTTGATCAACTCGGTCGGACTATAAGTCGCACCGCACACCTCGCAGGAATCGCCGTACTGGTCCTTGGCATGACACTTGGGGCACTCGCCCTTGATGAAGCGATCCGGCAGGAACATGTTCTTGACCGGGTCGTAATACTGCTCGATGGTGCGTGTGGCGATCTTGCCGTTGGCCTTGAGCGCCTTGTAGATGCCGGTAGCGCACTCCTTGTTTTCGGGCGAGTTGGTCGAGTGGTAGTTGTCGAACGCAACCAGGAAATCGCGGAAATCCGCGCTGTGCTCGCCGTGCACGCGTTCAATCAGCTGTTCCGGCGTCACGCCCTCTTTTTCCGCCCGTAGCATGATGGGTGTGCCATGCGTATCGTCGGCGCAAACGTAATGGCACTCATGCCCCTGCATTTTCTGGAAGCGCACCCAGATATCGGTCTGGATATATTCGACCAAATGGCCGAGATGGATGCTGCCGTTGGCATAGGGCAATGCGGACGTGACGAGAATTTTTCGTGTCATTGGGCTAAATGGAGCTTGAAACCTTGGAAAAGGCCGCCATTTTAGCAAATGCCATCATGGCTATGGTTGTTTATGTTGTACTACATAAACGCGCAACGCGAACCCGACATGGGCTAAAATTAGCCGAATTATTTACTCAGGAATTATCCACTCATGGCTTTAACCGAACTTCAGGTCCAGAACGCTCTGAAAGAAATCGTCGATCCCAATACCGGCAAGGATTTCGTCTCCTCCAAGTCGGCCCGGAACATCCGCATCGACGGCAATAACGTCGCGCTGGACATCGTGCTGGGCTACCCCGCCAAGACCGTTTCCGCCGAGCTGCAACAGCGCGTCGCCGACAAGCTGAAGACACTGCCTGAAGTCGGCAGTGTGTTCGTCAACGTGACAAGCAAGATCGTCTCGCACAGCGTGCAGCGCGGTGTGCAACTGATTCCCGGCGTCAAGAACGTCATCGCCGTCGCTTCCGGCAAGGGCGGCGTAGGCAAATCCACCACAGCCGTCAATTTAGCACTGGCCTTGGCCGCAGAAGGCGCCAAGGTCGGCATCCTGGACGCCGACATCTACGGCCCTTCGCAGCCGCAGATGCTGGGCATTTCCGGCCGCCCCGAAACCAAGGACGGCAAGAGCATGGAACCCATGGAGAAATACGGCCTCAAGGCCATGTCCATCGGCTTCCTCATCGATACCGACACCCCCATGGTATGGCGCGGCCCCATGGTCACCGGCGCCTTGGAACAACTGCTGCGCGAGACCAACTGGAACGACCTGGATTACCTGGTGATCGACCTGCCGCCGGGTACGGGCGACATCCAGCTCACGCTGTCGCAAAAAGTACCGGTCACAGGTGCACTTATCGTTACCACACCGCAGGACATCGCCCTGCTCGACGCACGCAAGGGCCTCAAGATGTTCGAGAAGGTGGGCATCCCCATCATCGGCATCGTGGAAAACATGAGCACGCACATCTGCTCCAACTGTGGCCATGAGGAACACATCTTCGGCGCAGGCGGCGGCGAACAAATGTGCAAGGACTATAACGTGGAACTGCTGGGTTCGCTCCCCCTCGACATCAACATCCGCGAGCAAGCCGACAGCGGCAAGCCTACCGTCGTGGCCGATCCGGAAGGCAAGGTCGCCGGCACTTATCGTGAGATCGCCCGCCGCACTGCAGTCAAGCTCTCCGAGCTCGCCATGGATTACAGCAGCAAGTTTCCCAACATCGTGATCCAGAACTCTTAAGGAAGATGCCTGAAACCGGTTGGCTGACCTGGGCATTGCTGTCGGCGCTGTTTGCGGCGCTGACGGCGATCTTCGCCAAGATCGGGCTGGAGGGCATCGACTCCGATCTCGCGACGCTGGGTCGTACCGTCATCATCCTGCTGATCCTGGCGGGATTCATCATTTACAGCGGTAAATGGACCAACCCGCTCAAGTTCTCCCCCAAAGCCCTGGCCTTCCTGACTTTGTCCGGTATTGCGACCGGGGCTTCGTGGGTTTGCTATTTTCGTGCGCTCAAGCTGGGCGAGGCTTCCAAGGTTGCCCCCGTCGACAAGCTCAGTCTGGTGCTGGTCGCTATCCTCGCCTTCGTTTTTCTCGGCGAACGGCCATCGAACATGGACTGGCTGGGCATCCTGCTGGTAGCGGCTGGCGTGGTCCTGCTAGGGCTACGTCTGTAAACATCGGCCGCCATCCTCCTTTCACCATCCGAAACTAGATCGAAATAGGCTCTAAAGCGCTTCCGGGGTAAAATGCCCCTTTTTGCGAATTTTCGCGGCTGAAGCCGCCTTAATGCTGGAATGAATACTCCGCACAAACCCGCTACCGACGACGTCCGCATCAAGGAAATCAAGGAGCTGCTGCCGCCTTCACGCATCCTCGCCGAACTCACCGCGACCAGCCTGGCTTCCGAGAACATCCTGGCGACGCGCCAGGACATCCACCGCATTCTTCATGGTGCAGACGACCGCCTGCTCGTCATCATCGGCCCTTGCTCCATCCATCATTACGATGCCGCGATGGAGTACGCTAACTACTTGTTGGAGCAGCGCCAGCGTTTCGCTTCCGAGCTGGTCATCGTCATGCGGGTATATTTCGAAAAGCCGCGCACCACGGTGGGCTGGAAGGGCCTCATCAACGACCCGCATCTCGACGGCAGTTTCAGCATCAACGAAGGCCTGAAGCTAGCCCGCCGTATCCTGCGCGATATCAACGAGCTCGGCATGCCCGCCGGCACCGAGTTCCTCGACGTCATCACCCCGCAATATACGGCCGATCTCGTCACCTGGGGTGCCATTGGTGCCCGTACGACCGAAAGCCAGATTCACCGCGAACTGGCATCCGGTTTGTCTTGCCCCGTGGGCTTCAAGAACGGCACCGACGGCAACATCCGCATCGCGGTAGACGCTATCAAGGCAGCGGCCAGCCCGCACCATTTCCTGTCCGTGACCAAGGCCGGCCATTCCGCCATTGTTTCCACCGGCGGCAACGAGGATTGCCACGTCATCCTGCGCGGCGGCAAGCAGCCCAATTACGACGCCGCGAGCGTGGATGCCGCCTGCAAGGAACTGGCCGCAGCAGGCTTGGCCCAGCGCGTCATGGTCGATTGCTCCCATGCCAACAGCCGTAAGCAGTACAAGCTGCAAGTCGAGGTAGCTAGCGAAGTGGCGGCCCAAGTCGCAGCGGGCGATCAGCGTATTTTCGGACTGATGGTGGAATCGCACCTCAAGGAAGGCCGCCAGGATCTGGAAACGGGTTGCCAGCTCGAATACGGCCAATCCATTACCGATGCATGCCTGGGGTTGGAAGACAGCACTCGCCTGCTGGAAATCCTCGCCGAAAGCGTTCGCGCCCGCCGACGCGTCAGCCAGGAGCACGATGACGGGCAATAAACCGGGTGCCGCCGTACCAGCGCTGGACTTCCGCATTGCCCAGCCAGCGGATGTGCCGAATATCGTCTCGCTGGTCAATTCTGCTTACCGCGGCGATTCCAGCCGCAAGGGATGGACTACCGAGGCCGACCTATTGGATGGCCAGCGCACAGATCGCGAGGAAATAAACAGTATCCTTGCCGATCCAAATTCAGTCTTTTTCCTGGGCGAATCGAATGGGGAACTGATTGCCAGCGCGCACTTGCAAAAAGCTGGCGATCAAGCGCATTTCGGCATGTTCGCAGTCAAGCCGGGGTTGCAAAACGGCGGCATCGGCAAGCGCTTCATGCAGGCCGCAGAAGGGTTTGTACGCTCCTCCTGGCAATGCTCATCCCTTACCATGTCGGTCATCACTTTGCGACTATCCCTGATCGCGTTCTACGAGCGTCGAGGCTTCCGCCGCACCGGAGAAATCAAGCCGTTTCCGCAATCGGAAAAGTTCGGCATCCCCAAGGTAAGCGGCCTGCAGCTGGAAGTACTCGAAAAACCCTTGGTTTCGGGCGATTAAAAGCCCTTAATTCGCATACAAAACAGCGCGTTCGCCGTATAATGCGCACTCTTTTTTCATTCACCCGACAACGACCGACGCGATGAGCATTAAATCTGACAAGTGGATTCGCCGCATGGCCGAGCAGCACGGCATGATCGAGCCTTTCGAACCCAACCAGGTGAAACAGGCCAACGGGCAGAAACTCGTTTCCTACGGGACCTCGAGCTATGGCTACGATATCCGCTGCTCAAGCGAGTTCAAGCTGTTCACCAACATCAACAGTACGATCGTCGACCCCAAGAACTTCGATCCGAACTCGTTTGTCGAAGTGGATGCCGATTACTGCATTATTCCGCCGAATTCGTTCGCGTTGGCACGCACCGTCGAATACTTCCGTATTCCGCGCAACGTACTGACGGTTTGCCTCGGAAAATCGACTTACGCACGCTGCGGCATCATCGTCAACGTGACGCCTTTCGAACCGGAATGGGAAGGTTATGTCACGCTGGAATTCAGCAACACTACGCCGCTGCCGGCCAAGATTTACGCCAACGAAGGCTGCGCCCAGGTGCTGTTCTTCGAAGCGGATGAAGACGACGTGTGCGAAACCTCGTACAAGGACCGCGGCGGCAAATACCAGGGTCAGCACGGTGTGACGCTGCCCAAGATTTGACCTGAAGATTTAACGCATGAACCTGGATATTCCAAAAATCGTCTGGCGCGGCCCCAAGGGCGAAATCATCTCTTGTACCGAAAAAAACAAGGTGATGAAGGAAAACCTCGAGGAAATCCGCCAGATTTGCCAGGATGCCCTGGAAGACGCGGTGCTCATGGGATGCGACGAGCATCAAGTCCGCGCCGTGCTCACAGAATTAGTGGCCAACCTGGTCAACCCCTACCCTCCGGCAGAATAGTGTCCTGTCCGGTTCCGTTTTCGAAGCCGTTACATCGCAGTGTCATCAGCCGCTGCGACAATTCGCGCATTTTTCCGTAAGGAAACCCCGATGAAATTTCGTTATCCCGTCGTCATCATCGACGAAGATTTCCGTTCTGAAAACGCTTCCGGTCTCGGCATCCGCGTACTTGCCAAAGCCATCGAGGAAGAAGGCTTCGAGGTGCTGGGCGTCACCAGCTTCGTCGATATGTCCTCGTTCGCGCAGCAGCAAAGCCGGGCCTCGGCGTTTATTCTTTCCATCGACGATGAAGAGTTCGTCGAGGAATCGCCGGCCGCACTGAAGCGCCTGCGAGCCTTCGTGGACGAAATCCGCTTCCGCAATGCCGAAATCCCAATTTTCCTGCATGGCGAGACGCGTACCTCGCGCCACATTCCCAATGAAATCCTGCGCGAACTCAATGGCTTCATCCACATGTATGAAGATACGCCGGAGTTCATCGCACGCTACATCGTGCGAGAAGCCCGCGACTACCTGGATTCGCTGCCGCCGCCGTTTTTCCGTGCGCTGACGCATTATGCTGCCGACGGTTCGTACTCCTGGCACTGCCCCGGCCACTCCGGCGGGGTAGCCTTCCTGAAGTCGCCTGTGGGCCAGATGTTCCATCAGTTCTTCGGCGAAAACATGCTGCGCGCCGACGTTTGCAATGCCGTGGACGAACTCGGGCAACTGCTCGACCATACCGGCCCGGTAGCCGCCTCCGAGCGCAACGCTGCACGCATTTTCCACAGCGATCACCTGTATTTCGTGACCAACGGCACGTCGACCTCCAACAAGATCGTCTGGCATTCCACCGTGGCGCCGGGCGATATCGTCGTGGTGGACCGCAACTGCCACAAGTCGGTGTTGCACTCCATCATCATGACGGGCGCCATTCCCGTGTTCCTCATGCCGACACGCAACCACTTCGGCATCATCGGGCCGATTCCCAAAGAGGAATTTGAGTGGTCTAACATTCAGAAAAAGATCGCCCGCAACCCCTTCGCCACGGATAAAAACGCCAAGCCGCGCGTACTGACCATCACGCAATCTACCTATGACGGCGTGCTCTACAACGTCGAGGAAATCAAGGAAATGCTGGACGGCAAGATCGACACCCTGCATTTCGACGAAGCATGGTTGCCGCACGCTTCCTTCCACGACTTCTACGGCGATTACCATGCGATTGGTGAGGGCCGTCCGCGCTGCAAGGAATCCATGGTGTTCTCCACGCAGTCCACACACAAGATGCTGGCCGGCCTGTCGCAGGCTTCACAAATCCTGGTGCAGGACGCCGAGAACAGCAAGCTGGACCGCGACGTGTTCAACGAAGCGTATTTGATGCACACCTCCACCAGCCCCCAATACTCCATCATCGCCTCGTGCGACGTGGCAGCGGCCATGATGGAACCGCCGGGCGGTACTGCGCTGGTGGAAGAATCCATCATGGAAGCGCTCGACTTCCGCCGCGCCATGCGCAAGGTGGACGAGGAATGGGGCTCCGACTGGTGGTTCAAGGTCTGGGGCCCGGACGATCTGTCCGAAGAAGGTATCGAAGAGCGCGACGCTTGGATGCTCAAGACCAAGGAGCGCTGGCATGGCTTCGGCAAGATGGCCAAGGGCTTCAACATGCTAGACCCCATCAAGGCCACCATCATTACCCCGGGGCTCAACGTGGACGGCGAGTTCTCGGAAGAATTCGGCATCCCGGCGGCCATCGTGACCAAATATCTGTCAGAGCATGGCGTTATCGTCGAGAAGACCGGCCTCTACTCCTTCTTCATCATGTTCACCATCGGTATCACCAAGGGCCGCTGGAACACGCTCGTGACCGCCTTGCAGCAGTTCAAAGACGACTACGACAAGAACCAGCCGTGCTGGCGCGTGCTGCCGGAATTCGTCGCCAAGCATCCCCGCTACGAAAAGACCGGCCTGCGCGACCTGTGCGACCAGATTCACGGCGTCTACAAGGCCAACGACGTGGCACGCCTGACCACGGAAATGTATCTCTCCGACATGGTGCCGGCAATGAAGCCTGCCGATGCATTTGCGAAAATGGCACACCGCAATATCGAGCGCGTGCCCATCGATGAGTTGGAAGGCCGGATTACCGCCGTGCTGCTGACGCCCTATCCGCCGGGCATCCCGCTGTTGATTCCAGGTGAGCGCTTCAATGCCACCATCGTGCGTTACCTGCAATTCGCACGTGAGTTCAACGGCAAATTCCCAGGCTTCGAAACCGACATTCACGGTTTGGTCGTGGACAAGGACAGCGGAGAGGTCAGCTACCACGTCGATTGCGTAGCATCAGAGTAAGACGAACAATGGATGGGGAAACGTTTCCCCATCCATTAATTGCGTTAATCGTTATTGATAATGCCGTAGATGTTGAGCACGGCCAGGGCTACTTGCATGGCGATCAATGCATAGGCCCGGTCGTGCCAGCCCCACACCGCCCACAAGACGTTTCCCGCCAGCAGCATCCAGAAGCCGATTTCGCGCTTATGCTTACCTAGCGATGCAGTAAACATGGTGGCGCAAATCGTCACCGCCATGGCAGGCCATTGCAACCAGCTCAAGCCCTCCATGCGGTTGGCAGGACTACACCACCAGTTTGCGGCAGCACTGGGCGCATTCGCGGCAGGCTTTGACACAGCCATCCATGCCCCCTAGCTTTTCGCAATCATCGGCGCAAGCCTCGCAAACGTCAGCGCAGAGCTTGCAAATTTGCACGCAAAACGCGGAATTGGTGAGTTGGAAATTGGCGCAGACCTGGCAGATCTCGGCACAATTCATCATGAGCCGGAAATGCTCGGAATCGACCAGCTTGCCGCCCGTGTCCAGGCAGTGATTCATCGCCGTCTGTAAGCAGGTTTGATGGCAGTGAAAACTAATGTCGATGCAGGACTGCATGTTCTGATGCGTCGTCGTGGCCTGCTGGGTCATGATGCGGTTCCGTCCAGGGGTACCACGGCGTTTTCCGCCGTCGAATCGCCGATCAATTGCCTGGCGATTTTGGTCTGCGCTTCGCTCGCCGCTTTCACGATAAGTACGTAATAGCCGCTATCGACCGCTTCTTTCACCAAGCGCTCGAAATCCTTCTTGGTTTCATCCCCGGCACCGGCGGCGGCTCCGACAATAGCGCCAGCGGCGGCTCCCCAGCCGATCATGGTCAACGTGCCGATGATAGGGCTAGCGACAAACAGGCTGATATTGGCCGCGGCCAGCAAAGCTTCGCCGATAGCGCCGGCGCCTGCTCCGATGGCCGTGCCGATAGCACTATCCACGAGAATGTCGTTACGTACCTCGTCGCTGTCAGGCTTCACCACCTGTTCTTTCGCCGGCGTTTCCAGTTGTTCCTTGCGTTCCAGCAATTCGATCTGGTCGTTGCCGAATCCGGCCTCGGTCAGATCGTTCCAGACCGCTTCGGCGTCGCGCCGATGGGCGTAGATGCCGTATACCCGATGCAGGTAGTCTTCCATGTCAGGCTCCTAGCGTGGCCATGTCGATCACGAAGCGATACTTGACGTCGCTTTTCAGCATGCGTTCGTAGGCCTGGTTGATCTTGGGCATGGCGATCAATTCAATATCGCTGACGATGTCATGTTCGGCGCTGAAATCCAGCATTTCCTGGGTTTCCTTGAGCCCACCGATGAGAGAGCCGGCCAGCGAGCGGCGGTACAGCACCAGCGCACTGGCATGAATTGGCGGATGGGGATGATCCGGCACACCGACCAGGCACAGCACGCCGTCGCGCTTCAACAGCGCCAGCAAGGGGTTCTGGTCGTTAGGCGCGGCGACGGTGTTGAGGATGAAGTCGAAACTGCGTACATGCTTCTTCATTTCCTCCTCGTTTCGCGAAACCACGACTTCGTCGGCACCCAGCCGGAGTGCGTCTTCTTTCTTGTTGGGCGAGGTAGTGAACAACACGGTATGCGCGCCGAAGGCATGTGCCCATTTGACGCCCATGTGGCCTAGGCCGCCGAGCCCGACGATGCCGACCTTGTCACCCTTGCCCACGTTCCAGTGCCGTAGCGGCGAATAGGTAGTAATCCCGGCGCACAACAAAGGCGCCACAGCCGCCAGTTTTTCCGGGGCCGCAAACTTATCCGAGATACACAGCACAAAGCGTTCTTCCACCACGATCTCGCGGGAATAACCGCCATAGGTGACCTTCCCGGTATGTTTATCCAGGCTGTTATAGGTGAAGACGGCGTGCGGACAAAACTGCTCGAGGTCGTCCTCGCAATCCTCGCAATAGCGGCAAGAGTCCACCAGGCAACCCACGCCGACCAGATCGCCGGCCTGGTATTTCTTCACCTCCGTGCCCACGCCTACCACACGGCCGACAATTTCATGTCCGGGAACGATGGGATATACCGACTCTCCCCACTCGTTGCGAACCTGATGAATATCCGTATGGCAGACGCCGCAATACAGGATTTCGATGCGGACATCGGTCGGCTGCAAATCGCGCCGTTCGAATTCGAACGGGCCGAGAGGGGATCTAGGATCGAAAGCGGCATAACCGGAGGTTTTGAACATGGCTGGCGTTTCCGTAGAAAATAACGGTTAAAAAACGGTGACAGTTAAAAAACGGAAGCGCTTATCGGCTTCCGCACCAGCATTACGACCTAGGATTAAGGCGTGCCCAGCTTCAACTCGTTCTTGACGGCCCGAACGCCCTTCACGCCTTGCACGACCTGGATGATGCGTCCCTTGAAGCGCTCGTCGTTGACCTTGCCGCTCACCGTGACCAAGCCGTTATGGACATCCACCTTGACATCCTGGCCGGAGACTTGGGGATCGCGGCCCAAGGCTTTTTTTACGTTATCGCTGATATCGCGATCATCAACAAAGCCCGCCTTGGATTTGCTATCCGAGCGCCCCTGCCCGGTAGAAAGCTTGGCAGCATCCGAATCCTTATCTGTCATCTGCACCGGTTCGTTGCTGCGTACCGGATCGTCATAAGCGATTGCGCCCAGCGGCCCCATCAATGCGGTACCAACTAACAAGGCGGATAAATATTTAGGCTGTCTCATCACATTCTCCTTTCGACTCGACGGAAAATGGGCATCAGCACTAGAAATCAGTAGATGCTTGGTGATGGTCAGACTGCGGTTCCAAGCCTGTGAAATCGGCTTTGCACATCACAAGTGCTGACGTCCAAGAATGAAATCTATTGTGGAGGGATGGGGCTGCGGGTTCTGTTCGATACGGCACTTAGATGAAGGCGGGGCCCACCCGAATGGATGGGCTAAAGCGGAATCAGGCCGTTGCGGCCTTGAGCTTCTTGGCGATCTCGGCCACATGTCGGCCTTGAAAGCGCGCAATAGCAAGTTCGTTTTCGCTTGGATCTCGCGAATTGTCGCCGCCGCTGATCGTCGAGGCGCCGTAGGGACTTCCCCCGCTGATTTCGGCCATGGTCATCTGGCGTTGCTCGGAATACGGCACACCGACGATGGCCATGCCATGATGCAGCAACGTAGTGTGAAAGCTGAGAATGGTCGATTCCTGCCCGCCGTGCTGCGTGGACGAGCTGGTGAATACGCTACCGATCTTGCCGACCAAGGCGCCCTTCATCCAGAGCTTGCCGGTCTGGTCGAGAAAATTACGCATTTGCGAACACATGTTGCCGAACCGTGTGGGCGTACCGAAGATGATGGCATCGGCTTCCGCCAGCTGCTCCGGCTTGGCTACCGGTACTGAGGAAAACTTTTGGCGCGATGCCTTGGCTCCGCTTTTTTCAAGCACTTCCTCCGGCACCAGCTCGGGCACCTGCAACAAGGTAACTTCCGTGTCTTCCACTTCGCGTGCACCCGCAGCGACGGCTTCCGCCATCTGGTAAACGTGCCCGCCAGAACTGTAAAAAACCACTTGTACCTTAGTCGTCATCGACTCGTCCACCGAATTGCTAATTAGGGACGATCAGCCTAAGCGCTGAAGATGACGATCGTATGTACGCTACCGAACCGAAAAATGGTCAGGCAGATTTTAGAACCGAGGTAAATTCAGCTCGGAATCAGCGTGGGACGGCTTCGTAGGTGACGTAGCTGAAAGGCAAGCCTTCGCCGCTGGTATGCGATTCGCGAGCAGTTTCGCGCCAACCGTCCTGTGAGAAAGCGGGAAAATAAGCATCGCCCTCGAACTCGGCATCGATTTCGGTCAGATACAAGCGACCGGCCAATGCCAGGGATTGCTGGTACAACTCTGCACCGCCGATGAGGAAAACTTCTGGATCGTCGCCGCAGGCCGTCACGGCCTCTTCCAGCGAATGGA
Organism: Novimethylophilus kurashikiensis; assembly: GCF_003112435.1. Taxonomy (GTDB): domain Bacteria; phylum Pseudomonadota; class Gammaproteobacteria; order Burkholderiales; family Methylophilaceae; genus Novimethylophilus; species Novimethylophilus kurashikiensis. The sequence continues at coordinate 115,222 of NZ_BDOQ01000013.1, read as the reverse complement.
CGACAACCGCACCTGGCACTTGGTAATCATGATTACGGGTGACAATGACGGTCGTACGTCCGGGCAGCAGCCTGCCGAGCGATTCATAAGTCTTGCGTCCCATGACGATGTGGTGTCCCATGGTCAGCGCGCGAAAACGCTTGAGATCCTCCGGCAAGTGCCAGGGCAGATCGTTGTCGCGGCCGATAACACGATTACGCGCCAAGGCGGCGATGACGGAGAGGCGTGAGGACATTTTCGCTTGTTTTCGCTTAGGTATGATTTTTGCGGGTAAGGATTATACTACCCTGGACTCCCCTGATTTCGACAATTGCACGTGCCCTATCCAAAATCATTCCTCAAGTTGCTGCTGATCGGCTTTTCGCTCGTCGTGCTGCCGTTTTTGCTAGCCTTCGCCAACGCGTCGCACAACCTCAAGAACATTACCAAGCAAAGCCGCGTGGCCGTGACGCAAGCCGTGCAGATGACCAGCGAGACGCGAACGCTCATCGAACAGCTCAGCCACATGGAGCGCGCAACCCGACAATATCTGGTCATCGGCAGCAGCGAGTTGCTGGACCGTTTTAATCTCAACCATAAGGCTTTCGACGACACTGTCGCAAAATTGAGACAACTTCCGTTGGATGCCCAACAGCAGACGTTGCTGTTCGATTTGGAATCCAGGGTAGATATGCTGGCAAAGCAAGTCAGCCAGGGCGATGCCGCCAAAACCATGCGGCTTTTACCTGAGTTCGGCCGGATGTTCGATGCTGCAAACACGTTGCTGGTGACCGACAACCAAGTAATCGAACGCGAAACCTCGGCACTGCAAGCCGCCGCAGAAGAAGCCCAGAACGCGTTGATGTGGCAGGGGCTGTCGCTGATTCCCTTCGCCTTGTTCGTGACGTTTACGATTACCTATCTCATCGCCCGGCCGCTACGCCAGATCGACAGCGCAATTCACGACCTCGGCAACGGCAAGCTTTCCGGCAAGATCGAAGTCAACGGCCCGGAAGACCTCAAGAAACTCGGAGAGCGCCTGGATTGGCTGCGCGAACAGCAAGCCCATCTGGAAGACCAAAAGAGCCGTTTCTTGCGTGAAGTCTCGCACGAACTCAAGACGCCGCTCACCGCCATTCGCGAGGGCACGGAACTGCTCACCGAAGGTGTGGGCGGCCCCTTGAGCCAGCAACAACAGGAAATCGCTACGATCCTGCGCGAGAACAGCCTCAAGCTGCAGCGCCTCATCGAAGGTCTGCTCAACTACAGCGCCAGCCGCTTTCACGCCGATACTCCGAGAACGCAAGTGGCGCTGCACGAGGTGGTCAAGCGCGTCCTGGAAGACCATGCCCTGCCACTTTCCACACGCCAACTCAGGCTGATCTCGGACATCGAAAACACTTGGCTGTGGGGCGACGAGACTCGGCTCAAAACCTTGTGCGACAACCTGGTCTCGAACGCGGCCAAATTCGCGCCGCAACGGGGAATATTGAAAATCAGCCTTCATGGCCGCGACGATCTGGCGATCCTGGAAGTCATGGATAACGGCCCCGGCGTCTCGGAAAAGGATCGGCCGTTCCTATTCGAGCCTTTCTACCAGGGCAGCGCCCGCCAGGAAGGCCACGTCAAGGGGACAGGCCTGGGGCTGTCGATCGCAAAGGATTGCGTACTTGCCCACGGCGGCACTATCGAGATCGTGCACAACCCGGACTGGAAAGGTGCGCATTTCCGTATCGCACTGCCGCTCGCCAAGGGTAGCACCCGCCTCGCGGCATGAGCCGCATCGTGAATCAATAACGCGTGCATCAATAACGATTGCATAGGGGATTCAAGGAGCGCTATCGTGAAGGATGACGCTCCTTCGGGAAACTCGAAATATCTGCGCGGGTTTCCTTCATCATTTGAGGAGAATATGAAAAATATCTATTGGATCATTGTCGGACTTGGGGTGCTGAGCGGCTGTGCCCAAGTTCCGTCGCAGAGCAATCCGCCAGTCCAGGAGTCGAACGTTTCGCCTGACTTCCAGCCCCAAAACAATCCGTCTTCGCCTGGCGGATGGCCCAGGCCGGCCGGTGTTCCTAACAACGCGATCATCCCGACTGATAGCAATATTGCCATGCTGCTGAAGTTCAGCCAGGTCTATGCCGCCATGTCGCCGGAATTGCAGCGTCGCACTTACCTACAGGTTAATGCCCGCCGCAAGGACGAATACAGTCGCATGCAAATCGTCGTCATGGCTTTGCTGACACGACCTCGGGACGACGCGCGCGTCATCGCCTTGCTTAATGAGCACCTCAAGGCCATCGACAGCCGCGACGAAAGCCTGCGCAGCCTGGCTGCACTGATCAAGACCGCACTGACGCCGCAGGTCAAGCCCGACGACGCGACGGCGCAACTCACGCAGAAATTGAAAGACGAACAAAAGAGAGCCGATATGTTGCAACGTAAACTCGACGAATTACTGGCGGTCGACAAGGCCGTCTCCGACCGGCACGAGGTTCAGCCAAAATGAGTCCGGCCGCATCCCATATCCTCATCGTCGACGACGATCCCGATTTGCTCAAGCTGCTGGCCATGCGCTTACAGGCAGCGGGTTATAAAGTCGCGTCTGCATCCAGCGGCGAAGCAGCTTTGGCACAGGTCGCCGTGGCCAAGCCCAGCCTGGTCATCACCGACCTGCGCATGGGCAGCATGGACGGCCTGGCCTTGTTCGATGCCCTGCGAAAGAACGACCCGGCGCTGCCCGTCATCATCCTCACCGCACACGGCTCCATCCCCGACGCGGTGGAAGCCACGCGTCGCGGCGTGTTCGGCTTTCTCACCAAGCCGTTCGATCACAAGGAACTGCTGCGCCAGGTAGAGGCGGCAACGCATCTTGCGGCTGGTGCCGCCATGGAGAACACCAAGCAAGGCAAGAGCGAGGAATGGCGCAAGAGCATCGTCACACGCAGTCCCGTAATCAATGCGCTGCTCGACCAGGCTCACATGGTGGCGGAAAGCGATGCCAGCATTTTCATCCGCGGCGAAAGCGGCACGGGTAAGGAACTGCTGGCCCAGGCTATCCACCACGCCAGCCCTCGCCGCAACAAGCCTTTCGTAGCGATCAACTGCGGGGCGATTCCTGAAGCGCTGCTGGAGTCGGAACTGTTCGGCCATACCCGCGGGGCCTTTACCGGCGCCACGCGCGACCACAAGGGCCTGTTTCAGGCGGCAGAAGGCGGCACGCTGTTTCTGGATGAAATTGGCGACATGCCGCTGCCCTTACAGGTCAAGCTGCTGCGATCGTTGCAGGAACGCAAGGTGCGCCCCATCGGCGCGACGCAAAGCGTGGATATCGACGTGCGCATCATCTCGGCCACGCACCGCGATATCGCTGCTGAGATGAAGAACGGCAACTTCCGCGAAGACCTGTACTACCGGCTCAACGTGGTGTCCTTTGAAATCCCGTCGCTGGCCGACCGCCGCGAAGATATCCCGCTGCTCGCCAATTATTTCCTGGCGCAGCTATGCGCCAAGTACAACAAGGAGATCAACGGCTTTGCACCGGAAGCGATGGAACTCCTGGTCGGCGCACCCTGGCCCGGCAACGTGCGGCAATTGCAGAACACCGTCGAGCAGACGGCCGTGCTGTGTACCACGCCCATCATTCCCGTCACCCTGGTGCAAAAAGCGTTGCGCGACGACGTTGGCAGCATCTTGCCGTTCGAAGAAGCGCGACGCCATTTCGAACGCGATTACCTCGCCCGCTTGCTCAAGGTGACCAGCGGCAATGTCACCCAAGCCGCGCGTCTCGCCAAGCGTAACCGGACCGAGTTCTACAAGCTGCTGCAACGTCACCAGCTCAACGCCTCGCTATTCAAGGAAACCGCAGAATAGCCCCACTCGCCCCCCTGTCGTAACTCGCCGACAGGGGGATTTCATTACATATCAGCCAGTTAGCTCAAGCCCTACAAAAACTGTCGCCCAACAGAGACAGGTCAATATAGCCTCGAATACAGGCCCATCCGCATAACCCATTGGAATAAATAGATTTATTCACTCTGGCACAGCCGTTGCTATATCTCCGGATGCAACACCGCATCACAACATCGGGAGAACACAAATGAACCATCATCTTCGCAACATGCTATTAAGCGTCCTGCTGGCCGGTGCCGCAGGCCAGGCTTGCGCTGGCGACATTTCCGCCGACGCAGTACTGGGCGGCGCACTGGGCGGAGGTGCAGGTGCCGCGGTCGGTTCCGCCATCGGCGGCCGTAACGGCGCCATGCTGGGAGGCGCACTCGGTGCCGCCACCGGCGTTGCCATTGCCACGCCGCGCGAACGCAGCCGCGATGTCCGCGTCGTCAACTATTACGAAGACGACGATGACCATTGGCACGGCCACCACGACAACGGTCGCCACCTCGGTCATTACAAGCATCACGGCCACGACTAAGTAAAGGAGCATCGCCATGAATTTTTCCAATTCACGCAGAATGCATCCGCTCATGGTCATCACGGCCGTCAGCCTGACGACGTTCAGCCTGCTGGGAATCGCCACGATTACAGGAGTGATCAACCCAGCCCGTTCGAATAGCGGCACGGAATCGTTCCAGGTTGCGATGCCGGTATCCGACGCCGACGCTAAGAAGCTCGAAACAACCAATAGCGCGAGCGACCATAAAACTGCATCGAGCAGCGCGGACAAGCCCACCAGTGAACCGGCCGTTCGGCATAGCCACAGCGCCAGCCGTGAAGCCACAGGCAGCAACAGCGTCAACAAGCCCATCGGCGCAACGGCGGCGCACCCCGCAGCCTGCAATGTCTGCGGCAAGGTTGCCTCCATCCAGCTGGTAAAGCAGGACGGCGAGGCGACCGGCCTGGGCGCGGTAGCGGGTGGTGTCGCAGGCGGCTTGCTCGGCAACCAGGTCGGCAAGGGCAAAGGCAACGTGCTCATGACCATCCTCGGCGCAGGCGGCGGTGCTTATGCCGGCCATACCATCGAGAAAAAGGTCAAATCCACCGAGTCGTACCTGGTCAAAGTCCACATGAACGACGGCAGCACACGCAACGTCACCATGAATGAAAAACCTGAATTTGCCGTAGGCGACCCCGTCAAGGTCATCAACGGCGGCGTGACGGTTCTCAGCTAACTCTCTCCAGCTGACGCCAACGCGAAAAGCATTCTCCGACCGGCAGACATAGCCGGCGGATTACCGGCCCCCTGCACTGGCCTGGACCCGCGTCCTGCGGAATTCCAGGCCAGATTTTTTTATATCTGCCGAGCTAAAGCTTTCTTGACTGACGGCCCAGTGTTACGGTCTACTTCATCCTTCCTGAACCACCAACTCATCCCGAAGGCCAGCATGAAACAGTACCTCGAATTTCTTGCAGATATCCGCAACAACGGCGTGCGCAAAGGCGACCGCACCGGCACCGGGACCATTTCATCCTTCGGCAAACAATTGCGCTTCAATTTGCAGGAGGGTTTTCCGCTCGTCACCACCAAACGCCTGCATTTGCGTTCCATCATTCATGAGTTGCTATGGTTTTTGAACGGCGACACCAATATTAAATACCTCAACGAAAACGGCGTGACCATCTGGGACGAATGGGCGGACGAGAATGGCGACCTGGGACCGGTATACGGCTATCAGTGGCGTTCGTGGCCAACGCCGGACGGCAAGCACATCGACCAGATCAGCGAGGTGCTGGAACAAATCAAGAACAAGCCGAATTCGCGGCGTTTGCTGGTGAGCGCGTGGAACGTAGCTGATTTGCCGGACGAGAGCATTTCGCCGCAAGCCAACGTCAAGAACGGCAAGCAGGCTTTGGCGCCCTGCCATACGTTCTTTCAGTTCTACGTGGCCGAAGGCAAGCTGTCCTGCCACCTCTACATGCGCAGCATGGATACTTTCCTTGGTACGCCGTTCAACATCGCCAGCTATGCGTTACTGCTGCACATGTTCGCGCAGCAAGCCGACCTGGATGTGGGCGATCTGGTGATCAGCGGGGGCGACCAGCATATTTACACCAACCACCTGGAACAGGTCGATCTGCAGCTATCGCGTGAGCCATACCCTCTGCCCAAGCTGGTGATCAAGCGTAAGCCGGCGTCCATTTTCGATTACAAGTTCGAGGATTTCGAGATCGTCGACTACCAGTACCATCCGGCCATCAAGGCGCCGATTGCGATTTAAGACGCGGCGGGCTTGGGGCCAACCCGGCTTTACAAATCCGAGAGCGGTTTTTCGGCGTAGCTATCGTCGGCAGCACTGAGGCGTTTAATCACCTCGCCCAGCGACGCATCTAGACTTTTCAGAACGTTTTCCGGCATCCCTATCAAGGCATCGGGCAGGACGCCCTCTGCCGGTCCCGGGGCCTTCGCCAGCAAGGCATGGGTATTTTCCGTGAGTCGTAGCCCCACCCGCCGTTGGTCTTCCTGACTGCGCTCCTTGCTAATCAGATGACGTCCCACTAGCTTTTCAACCAGTAAGCTGCAGGTCGATTGGTGAATGGACAGGCGCTCGGCCAATTCTGATACGCCGATACCCGGCTTTTCTGCGACCTCACGCAAAATCCACAATTGGGAGCCCGATACCCCGCAAGTCTGTTCGATCTCTCTGAAATGCTGCCGTACCGAGCCGTAAATTACCCGGAATTTCTTGAGTACCTGTACGGAAAGCGCTTGTTGTTCGTCGTTCAATTTCCCGTTCCTGCTCTTAAGTGTCATGACTGTCTTGCCATGATATTAGCGCAACCTGAAATTTATATACATTGACATAAATATATTTTGTGACAAAATTTTTGAACTAAATTTAAATCACTCGGTCTGTACGCTCGCGTACTTACGCACGAACATCACTCACGCAATTCCTTTGGGGGTAAGAATCAATGAAAAAAATGCTTGGCCTGCTCTTTATCATGAGCATTTTGGCGGCCTGTTCCAGTAAACCGGTGAAGGAGGAAACGAAGGCTGCACCTGTACCGCCGCCTGTCGCCCAAGCCCAGACGCCGCCGCCGGCACCGCAAACCCAAACAACCCCGGTCGAAGCTAGCAAAGCCGAGGTCAACCCGCTGACCGATCCCAATAACATCTTGTCGCATCGCAATGTGTATTTCGATTACGACAAATACGTCGTCAAGCCGGAGTTCCAAAGCCTGGTTGAAGCCCACTCCAAATACCTGATGGATCACCCCTCAGCCAGGATTACGCTGCAAGGCAACGCCGACGAACGCGGCAGCCGCGAATACAACCTCGCCCTCGGCCAGAAGCGTGCCGCCGCCGTGAAGCAAGCCATGAATGTGCTGGGCGTGCAGGACAAGCAGATCGAGACTGTGAGCTTCGGCAAGGAAAAACCCAAGGCACTGGGTCATGACGAAGCCTCCTGGGCCGAAAACCGCCGCGTCGACCTGGTCTATCCGGGCGAGCAATAACGTATTCATCCGTGATCCTGGTTTGCTAACCGTGACTAGGATCTCCTCCACTCGGGTGTGCAACGCACCCTTTTTTTTCGTCTCGACATTGCTGCAACGTCTTTATTAAGACCTTTTGGAGAAACATCATGAAGCACAAAGTAGTCTTCGCCGCCCTGCTCGCCGCCATGGGCCTTTCCACCTCTGCTTTTGCCGACAACCTGCTGGAAGTCATGGATACGGACGGCGGGTTCAAGACCATGCTGGCCGCGATCAAGAAAGCCGGCCTGGAAGACCAATTCAAGTCTGCCGGCCCGATGACCGTGTTCGCACCGACCGATTTCGCGTTCCAGGCCATGCCCAAGGACAAGCTCGACAAGTTGATGAACGACAAGGAGGCGCTGAAGAAGGTGCTACTGCTTCACGTCATCAACGCCAAGGTGACCAAGGCCGACGTCGATGCGGGCAAGGTCAAGACGATGGAAGGCGAAAACGTCTCGCTCTCCGTCAACGAAGGCATCAAGATCGACAACGTGCCGGTCGTCGGCCAAGGCATCAACGCAGACAACGGCGTGATCCATGCCATGACGGCCGTGCTGCTGCCCAAGTCCTGATCGCAAGACTGCTGTCACCCAAGCAAGCCGCCCCGCCCCAGGGCGGCTTTTTTTATTGCGGCTTTTTTATTGCCGTTTTCCCTTGCCGTACCGTGGTTGAACTCCCGCCAGAGCCGCATCGAATCTCATCCGTGCGGAAGCGAACAGAAACGCTTTCGGCTTTCCCGCATCGTGTCACCACGATTTTCAATGCTTTTCAGGGAGAAACCTTTGCTTATTCTCGTCGCTGTCTGCTGGATATTTTTCAACCTAAGGGGGACGCCAAAATGAATCGTAACTACGTGGCCGCTGCTGTTGCGGCAGCATTGATGACCATGACCGGCATGGCGGTAGCAGACGACGCCAGCACCATGAGTTCCACAGGGACAGACACGGGTGCCAGCGATACCGCATCAACTGACAGTTCTGTCGGTTCCCGAATCGGCAATATGTTCTCGGGGCCGTGGTACGTGATGCCGACACTGGGCGCCATGTATACCGATCGTCAATTGCGCGCCGACGACTGGAATGCCAATTACGGTATCCGCATCGGCAAGGAATTGAGCGAACACTGGGACGTCCAATTGGGCCTCACCCATAGCCAGGCAGATGAGGACAGCCGCCGCTACTCCGGCGGACGATACAAGCAGACCCTTCTTGGCATCGACGCCATGTATATGTTCAGCCGGGATCGCTTCCGTCCATTTTTGCTGGCGGGGATCGGCATGGCCAACAACAACATCCATTACAACGGTACGGCAGGATTCCCCAACGCCGACGGCAACAAGAATTCCTGGATGGCCAACGTCGGCGTCGGCGCGCAATACGACATCTCCGACCGCATCGGTCTGCAAGCCGATGTCCGGCAGGTCTACAGCCGCAGCCGCGCCAACGGCGGCTTGTTCGGCTCCGACCGCCACGACACGACGGGCAACACTTACCTCAATGTCGGACTGATCATCAAGTTCGGCGAGCCGCAAAAAACTGCCGCCGTCGAGCCGACGCCGGAACCCGTAGCCGCCGCCGAGCCGGAACCCGCACCGCAACCGGAAACCAAGCCGGAACCGCCGCCGCAACCTGCTCCCCCACCCGCGGCTGTCGGCCCGGACGAGCCGGCCTTCAAGAAGGTCGCGATCCAGGCGGAAGTACTCTTCGACTTCAATAAAGCCACGGTGAAGGACGCCGGCAAGCAACTGTTGAACAGCGAAGTCGTCCAGAAGATGAAGGATAACCCGCAGGTCGAGCTGCTGCTGATTACCGGTCACGCCGACCGCATCGGCAGCGAACAGTACAACCAGAAGTTGTCCGAGCGCCGTGCCGAAGCCGTCAAGCAATATCTGGTTGGCCAGGGCATCGACGCACAACGCCTGCACACGCAAGGCAAGGGCGAATCCGAGCCCGTCGTGCAGTGCAACGGCTCCAAGAACGCCAAGACCATCAAGTGCTTGCAGCCAAACCGCCGCGTAGTGCTCGAGATCGAAGCGCAACGGGCCAGCGAAAAATAATTGCAACCGGCAACAGGCGCCGACCATGGGGTTGCCGCCTTGCCAACTGAAACCGACAGGAGTTCATCATGGGTAAATATTTTCTCGCATGGCTGCTGGGCGTTCCTGCCGTCGTCCTAGTAGTCATCTATTTGTTGATGCATTAACCATCGGCCTGATCCCAGGCTGAAGCCAGGCACGTCACTTCCGCACGGGCCTTCAAGCACGGCTGTATTCGGCCCACCCACCCTGCATGCTGTTCGCTGTCTGGGCACTCATCATCGGCACCCTGCTCATCATGATGACCCTGTCCGGGTCCATGCTGAAGCGCCTGCCGGTCAGCACCGCCATGTTCTACCTAGCCGTCGGCTACGGCCTTGGGCCGGGGGGACTCAACCTGCTCACCCCCGACCCCATTGCCCACGCCGGTGTGCTGGAACGGCTCACTGAGTGCGCCCTGCTGATTTCCTTGTTCGCCAGCGGGCTCAAACTTGGCGTACCACTGACGGACAAGCACTGGTGGCTGCCGCTCAGGCTCGCGTTCGTCTCCATGGCGATTACCGTGGGTCTGTTGAGCCTGGTGGGCATCTGGGCGCTGCATCTTGCGCCGGGAGTAGCCATCCTGCTCGCCGCCATCCTCGCCCCCACAGATCCTGTACTCGCCTCCGAAGTCCAGGTGGAAGAAGCCGGCGACCGCGATCGCGTACGTTTTGGCTTGACCGGGGAAGGCGGCTTGAATGACGGCACCGCCTACGCGTTCATCTCCTTGGGCCTCTCCCTACTTGGCCTGCACGAGGCGGGTGAATTCGGCTGGCGCTGGATAGTGCTGGATGTGCTGTGGGGTTTCGGCGGCGGATTGCTTATCGGCGGATGCCTAGGCATGCTGGTCGGCAAGCTGGTGCTGTTCCTGCGCACCGAATACCAGGAAGCCGTGGGGCTGGATGAATTTCTCTCACTAGGGCTCATTGCGCTGGCATACGGCTGCGCAATGTTGTGCTACTGCTCCGGATTCCTGGCCGTATTCGCCGCCGGACTCGCCTTGCAACGCACGGAATCGCGCACCTCCAGCAAACCAGCTTCTCTTGTCCCCGTAGCGGCCGTAGGTCTCCCCGACAAGGAAACCCGCGAAGCCATCGCCACCAGCCCCGACCACGCCGGGGCTTATCTCATGCAGGCCGTGCGTAACTTCAACAGCCAGTTGGAGAACATCGTCGAACTCACCGTGGTACTCCTCATCGGCGCTATCCTCACCTATGTTGGGCTATCGAAAATCACGTTCTGGTTTCCTGCACTGCTGTTCCTGGTGATACGCCCGCTCTCGGTATGGCTGGGGCTGCGCGGCATGAAGATAGCCGCCGACCAGCAATGGCTGATGTCGTGGTTCGGCATCCGCGGCGTAGGCTCGCTCTACTACCTGCTCTACGCCATCAACCACGGCCTGGCCCTCCAACCGGCACAGCTGCTCATCGCACTCACCCTCGCCACTGTCGTCGCCTCCATTGTCTTCCATGGCATTTCCATGAGTCCGTTGATGAAGCTGTACGGCAGCTCCAAGGCGAGACGAGGCAAATAAAAAAAACCGCCCCTAAGGGCGGCTTGAAGCATTACGAACCATATTCAGTGATACACGTGCTGGCCCTTGTTGTCGCGCCAGGTGCGTTCCACATATTCGGCGTCTTGCTCGTCCTTGGGTTTGAGGGCCATGAAGATGCCGCCGTTCTTGATGCCGGACTCGTACTCTTTCACGCGTTCTTCAGGGATGCCCCAGCCGACGAGGGCACCTGCGAGGCCGCCGGTAATGCCGCCCACGCCCGCCCCGGCCATGCCTACAGCCAGCGGACCGGCCACGGCGATGCCAAGACCCGGGATCAGCAGCGAAGTGCCTAGGGCTGCAACGGCCCCTGCAACGGCACCGATAGTCGTTCCAATCGCCCCGCCGATACCGGCGCCTTCCGCGGCCTTGTTGCCCATTTCGGTTTGCAGGCCGTGTCCGGTCAGGCATTTTTGCCTGGTTTCCTCAGACATCATGAGGTTGACGTCATCCTCGCTGTAGCCGCGATCGGCGACAGAAGCGTAAGCGCGCTCGGCACTCTCGCGGTCGGGGAATATCCCGGTCACTAGCGAACCTGGTTTGACCGCATGGGTTGCATCTCTTAGATCGTCATCCATGATGGTCTCCTTTTCATAATGTTGAATGGCTCGCTCCGGGCATCAGTGATGTGCGTTGGAGCGATGGCTGCTGGATTTGCTTTCCTTTTTCTTGCCGCCGGCGCTACGGCTCTTGGGCTTGGATTTCGACTCGCCCGATTCCTCGCCGTGCATCAGTTCTTGCTTGCGTTCCATCAATTGCTGGCCGAGTTCGTCCAGGTCGATGTCCGCGTCCTGCGCCTTGCTGAACATCTCGTCTTGCTCTTCCTGGATGTGGTGGTTGACTACATCGCCCAGCACGCACACCTTGGCGTCGTAATGGTCGTCGCCCGGCTTCATGGATTCGAGCTGCGAGATCAGATATTTCGCCGTGTCGTGCTCCACGTCGGCCTCGTCGATGATGTCTTGCTCTTCAATCGCGCCGCGCATGGCTGGGTAGAAAATCTCTTCCTCGATCTGGGCGTGGATGGTCAGCTCCATGCAAATTTGCTCGACCAGGTCGGCCTTTTCGTCCTCCATTTCCATGTCGTCCTTGATTTCCTCGAACTCCTGGAACAACTGCTGTACCCGTTCGTGATCGGACGTCAGCAGCGAAATCGCGTCCTGTGCTTCCATCTCCTCGCTGTCCATTTCCGTGTTCTGCATTGCGGATTGATCCTTATCCTTCATGTCCTTGTCTTTCATGGCATCTTTCATGACGATCTCCTAGTCATTGGGTGAGGTTTGCTTGGATGTATTGAATTAACCTTGGGATATCTGCCCCGGTTGTCGAGCCGTTACCGGCATCGACACGACCATACCCCTCGCCCTGTGCCGCGACTGTGTGGTATCCGGCTTAATTCCAACGCCCCATCTCTGTTCGGTGCCGAACCGAGCAGCCCGTGCTGGACGTGCTAGAAAAAGACACCTTTCTGTTCCCTTCCGACCACAATGGCCCTCTCCCGCCCTATCAAGTGGATCGCAGGTGGTTTGCTCGCGCTAATCCTCATCGTTGCACTCATGGTCGTGTTCTTCGACTGGAACTGGCTGCGCGGCCCCATCGCGCGCACGGTGACGGAATCGACCGGACGCCAGCTGGTGATTAACGGCAATCTCGATGTGCATCTCGGATGGCCGCTGTTTCGCGTGCATACCTCCAACGTTACGTTTGCTAATCCAGAATGGGCCAAGCAGCGCCAGATGGTGACGCTGGATGAGGTGGATTTCAGCCTCGATATTCCCGCCCTGCTGCGTCGAAAAATTCATGTGCCGGACGTCCGCCTGAACAAACCTGCGGTCGATCTCGAAATCAGCGGGCAAGGGCAAAAAAACTGGCTGCTGGACAAGCAGCAAAGTGACGAGAGTACCAGCATCCCCATCGATCGCATCAGCGTGCAACAAGGCCGCATCACCTTCGACGACGACCGAGAAGCCACCAGCATCCGCGCCGACTTTTCCACCCAGAACGCCAACGGCAAGGCGGGGAGCGAAGGCATCGCGTTTAACGTAGCGGGTCAATACAAACGATTGCCATTGGCTGTGGACGGCACTGGCGGGCCGGTGTTGGCATTGCAGGACGACGCTAAGCCTTATCCGCTTAAGATCAACGCCAAAATCGGCAAGAGCGGGTTGATTGCCGACGGCCGCATCACCAACCTGCGGCAGTTCTCGGCTATCGACATGAACATCGCGCTAAGCGGCGAGAGCATGGCGCTGCTCTACCCCATCATCGGCATCGCCCTGCCGGAAACCGGCCCCTACCGCACACAGGGACGGCTCGTGCATCAGGGCAAGATGTGGCGCTACGAAAGCTTCACCGGCAACATCGGCCATAGCGACGTGGCTGGGACGCTGCAAGTGGATGCAGGCAGCAAGCGCCCGTTCATGCACGGCGAAATGCGCTTCGACGTGCTCGACCTGGCCGACTTGGGCCCGGTGATCGGGACCTCGTCCACGCAAGACATTACCGTCGACGAAACGCCCCCCACGCAGGACGAGACCGATACGGCAAAAACCGAGGAGAAGGCAGACAAACCCGCCAAGCGGGTCAAGACATCGGGCCACGTCTTGCCCAGCGTGCCGTTCAAGACCCAGCGCTGGAACTCGGTGGACGCCGACGTCAAGCTGCACGCCAAGCGTATCGAGCGTCCCAAGCAATTGCCGATAGAAAACCTGGATACCCGGCTGCAAATGCGCGACGCCAAGCTCACGCTGGAACCGCTGGATTTCGGGATCGCCGGAGGACATTTGGCAGGCAATGTGATGCTGGACGGTCATGAAGACCCGATCCAGGCGCACATCAAGATGAATGTGAGCCGCTTCCGGCTCAACCGCATGTTTCCTACCTTGAAGCTCGAAGACACCAACGTAGGCGAGATCAACGGCGCATTCGATTTAAAAGGTCACGGCAACGCGGTCGCCAACATGCTGGGCAGCTCCAACGGCAAGATGTCGCTAATCATCGCAGGCGGCGAAATCAGCCGTCTCATGATGGAGGCAGTGAGCCTGCATCTGCTGGAAATCCTGCAGTTGAAAATCACCGGCGACAAACCGATCCGCATCAATTGCGGGGTCGCCGATTTCAATGTGCGCAACGGAACAATGAACACCAACCTGCTGTTGCTCGACACCAGCATCACCAGCATCTTCGGCGACGGCGATATCAATTTGTCTAACGAGCGCATGAACATGGTGATCAACCAGGAGACCAAAAAAACCAGTCCCATTGCGCTCACCAGCCCGATCTACATCCAGGGCACCTTCGGCGACCCCGATGTGCACCTCGACAAGAAACGCATCGCTACCAAGGGATTGGGCGCATTGGCCTTGGGAGCGATTACACCGCTGCTGGCACTGATTCCGCTGGTCGATCCCGACAAGGGATTCGAGAACGAGTGTACGCAGATTCTCAAACGGCAGCGCGCCAAGACCGAGGAAGTACGCCGTCGTTAAACGATCCTGAATAAGTATCCTAGCGCACTGAATGGTTTTCCCCTGTGGCTTAAGGTTGAGCCTGGATCTCTTGGTTGCAATTGATAGCGCAAGGGATAGCGTTCAGATCAACTTCAAATAAAGGAAATCGCCATGGAAACCTCTGGAAACTTCAATACCGCCACCTCCCCATCCGACGTGCAGGACACCATCAAGAACACGGCCAAGCCTGCCGTGGAACGCATGGCCGCTGGCGCGCATTCCGCCGTGGACAGCATCGCCGGGGCGGCTAACGAGGCCGTAGAATCGCTGAGCGTCAAAGGCGGCCAGCTCAAGGATATGCAGTCGCGCATCGTGGATAGTTCCTGCGCCTATGTGCAAGAACATCCGATGGCTGCCATCGGTATCGCCGTCGCTTCCGGCTTCTTGCTGAGCCGTTTGCTGAGCAGCGGTTCGCGTTAATCCGGAGTGCTGACGATGTCCACCGCCGGCCTCGATTCCAGCACTGCGCCCGAAGCGCCGCCGCCCGGCACGCACGGGCTGCTCGACGAGATCAAGGGATTGTGGAAGGAGATTCGTCTCCTGGTTCACGATCATCTCGAACTCGCGGCGCTGGAAACCCGGCTGGCGGGCGAAAGCCTGGCGTTCATGGTCATGGCGGGGATTGCCATCGCCATCCTGCTGGTGAGCGCCTGGCTGGCTTTTCTGGCAGCAGTGGCCGTCATCTTGGTGGCCCTGGGCATGTGGGCCAGTGCAGCGTTGCTGCTCATCGTGCTGCTGAACGTCGGTGCTGCTGCCGTGCTTGCCTGGATGATCAAGCACAAAAGCTACCATCTGCGCTGGCCGGCCACGCTCGCAAGCATCAAGCCGCGCGAGCAATCGGGTAAAAACACGTCCCAAGCCCCTGCCCAGTCAGGAGAACCTCTCCCATGAGCGAACACCCTCATCACCACAGCTCCTCGCTGGAAGATCAGATCCGCGAACGCGAGGCGCACCTGTTGTTGCGCCACGAAGCGGTCGCTGCGCGAGCCCATCATCTGGCAGGCCAGTTCAAACACAAGGTGGTGCAGTTCAAACGCAAGGTGACATCGCCCGTGGTCTTGCTTGCAGCATTCGGCGGCGGGTTCATACTCGATCGCGTCATCCGGATGATTCCCAAGCGTTCGCGCCGTGTCGCGCCCCAGGCACAGGGCAGGATGCAGCAAAAGCCAGGGTTCCTCACTCGCCTCATGGAGGGGGTGGTATTGGCGCGCTCGCTGCTGACTGCATGGCCTACCTCGTTGATCCAGCGGATCATCAGCATGTGGCCGTCTCCGGCGCAATCGAATTTCCGCAGCAAGCAGCATTACCAACCGGCTTCTGCGCCCGTTTACCCGGTGGACACCGACTTTTATCCATGACGCTTGTGAGCCAAGGTGACTTCTACAACGCTCCAGCGCGTGTTTCATCGCATTCCCAATAGCGTCCAATGCGCGTTCAAGCTGCTGTATGACGCGTTGATGGAATGGATGGATCACCGTGCCTCGAGCAAGGGTGCGGCACTGGCGTTCTACACGCTATTTTCCTTGGCTCCTATCCTGGTGCTGGCCATTGCCATCGCCGGCTACTTTTTCGGCGCGGATGCCGCGCAGGGCGAGCTGATCAACCAGATACGCGGCCTCATGGGCGAAAATGGCGCACAAGCCGTCCAAGCCTTGCTGGCTGCAGCCCGCGACAAGGATGCGGGACTGCTCGCCACCACCATCGCTACCGTACTCCTGATTATCGGCGCCACTAGCGTGTTCGCCGAGCTCAAGGCCAGCCTCGACGAAATGTGGGCAACCCCTAAGGTCAAGGAGAAATCAGGTGTCGGCGCCCTAGTCAAGACCCGCTTGCTGTCGTTCAGCCTGGTGCTGGTGCTGGGATTCTTGCTACTGATCTCGCTCATCGTCAGCGCCGCGTTGTCGGTGCTGGAGCATTTCGTCGGCGGATTCTGGAGCAACTCCGCCGTGCTGTTGTCGTGGATCTCGTCGCTCGTGTCGTTCGGTGTGATCGCCAGCTTGTTCGCGGTGATCTACAAGATGCTGCCGGACACCCCGCTTTCGTGGAACGACGTGTGGATAGGCGCAGCCGTCACGGCAGGCTTGTTCATCCTTGGCAAATATCTTATCGGTTTATATTTGGGCAACAGTGGCGTAACTTCGAGCTTCGGCGCAGCCGGCTCGGTCATTGCCCTGTTGTTGTGGGTTTATTACTCGGCGCAAATTTTTTTCTACGGAGCGGAATTCACACGCCAGTATGCGTTGTATTTCGGCAGTCTGAAATCGCAACGCGCCCAATATCTGGAGAACCGCTCGCATGGAATCTCAGACAAGCAGCCCCGTTAGCGACACGCACGACAGCATCCCCATTGTCGACCCCGAGCACCTGAGCGATGCGAGTTTCCGCAGCATTAGCGAAGCTTCGCCCCTTGGCATCCTGATTTTCGACATCAAAGGGCAGTGCCGTTATTCCAATCCGGCTTATCAACGCATGGCGGGCCTCGGCCGGGGATATGTTCTCGGCAATGGTTGGCTACTCGGTATTCACTCAACCGATGTGGATCACATCAAAGCCCAATGGCTCAAGACCGTCAGCACTGGGCAAGCTTTCTCCGAGGAATTCCGCTTCGGCGGCGGCAACGGCTTGGGCGTATGGGCCAAGGCCATCGCAACGCCCATCCGCGAGCGAGATTCCCTCATTGGCTACCTCATGACCGTGATGGATATCGACGACCGAAAATCCGCGCAATCGGTGCTGGCAGCCACGGAAGAAGTGCTTTACGAGCACATGGAACGCGCCGAAGTCACGCTCAATTCCATCGGCGACGCCGTCATCACCACCAACCCCATGGGGCAAATCAGCTATCTCAACCCCGCTGCCGAACGCATGACAGGCTGGCCTGAGCATGAAGCCGTGGGATTGGCCCTGGGCCAAATACTCAACATCGTCACGCCCAAGCCTTCGCCCGAGCAGCAAAACAAGCCTGCCCTGGCATCCAAGTCCAGCTTGCTGGTCCGCCGCGACGGCCGGGAGATTCCCATTCACAACTCCACCTCGCCGATCCGCGACCGACGAGGGAATATCGTCGGTACCGTGATCGTGTGCCGCGACATCAGCGAAACGCACAAGATGGCGGAGCGCATGGCACATCTGGCCCAGCACGATTTCCTGACCGGCTTGCCGAACCGCTCCCTGCTCAACGACCGCATCACCCAGGCCATTAATCTCGCGCACCGGCAGCAGAGTCCGATCGCCGTACTGTTCATTGACCTCGACCATTTCAAGCACGTCAACGATACGCTGGGCCACGCCGTGGGCGACTTGCTACTGCAAACCGTAGCCATGCGGCTAAAATCCTGCGTGCGCAGTTCGGATACCTTGTGCCGTCAGGGCGGAGACGAATTCGTGGTGTTGCTGGCCGAGATCGAGGACGCCGAAGACGCCGCGCAGGTGGCCGGAAAAATGCTGGATGGTTTCGCCAATCCCTTGATGGTAGACGGCCACGAGATCGAACTGGGCCTGAGCATCGGCATCAGCGTTTACCCGGATGACGGCGACAGTGCCGACACCCTGGTACGACACGCTGATATCGCCATGTACCACGCCAAGGAAAACGGCCGCAACAACTACCAGTTTTTTACCACCGAACTCAACACCCGTGCGGTGCAGCGCCACACGCTCAAACGCAACCTGCGCCGTGCCGTCGAACGCCGGGAATTCGGGTTGCAATATCAGGCCCGTATCGATTTGCAAACTGGCAAGCTGGTCGGCGCCGAAGCGCTACTAAGGTGGCATCACCCTGAACACGGCTTGATGATGCCGATGCAATTCATTCCCATCGCCGAAGAATCCGGCATGATCGGCACGATCGGCCAATGGGTGCTGCGAGAAGCCTGCATACAGGCACAAGCCTGGCATCAAAGTGGGCTCCCCCTGCTACCGATTTCGGTCAACATCTCTCCGGCCGAATTCCGCAATAAGGAGTTCCTTCCCAACCTCGCCGGCATCCTGGAAGAAACCGCCCTGCCGCCCCACTCGCTCGAGCTCGAACTCACCGAAAGCGTGCTGCTGCAAAACGCCGAAACCATCGCCATCACCCTACATGATCTCAAGGACATGGGCGTGCAGCTCAGCATCGACGATTTCGGTACGGGTTACCACAACCTCAGTTATCTCAAGCATTTCCCTATCGACGCCCTCAAGATCGATCAGTCTTTCGTCCATGACGTCAACGACGATACGGACGATGCCACGATCGTCCGCGCCATTGTCAGCATGGCCGACAGCCTGAAACTCCGAACCATCGCAGAAGGTGTGGAAACCACGGAACATCTGGCATTCCTGCAGGCGTTGCAATGCAGCGAGGGGCAAGGTTATTTCTTCGGCAGGCCGGTTGATGCCGATGAATTTTTGACGATTCTGGAACGGGGTGAAACGCCGCAGGGAGAGTATCCTAATGAGGGGGTCACGTTCGTGGACGACCGCCCGTAACAACAAGCATCACATCGATATCTGCTCCGCTACTGGCTGAAATAATAGGTAGCATCTCTTCTAAATACCACTATCATCGGTAAATTGTGCCGCCCTTTTCAGGACGGCCTTGCAGTTGTTTCAATCTTAAGGAGAAGTGAATGACCGCCAATGAAATGCACGTTCACTCAGACGTTTGCAAAGCGGGGCTACAAAAGCTTCTCGACTCAGCAATCAACTGGGGCGCTACTTTGGGAAACATGCAGATATACAACCCCAGCAACAAGTGCCTGGAAATTGTCGTCCAGCATGGCTTCAATGATTTTTTCCTGGATAATTTCTCGAGCGTGGAAACGACGGGCTCCACCATTTGCGCTATGGCGTTTCGACTAGGCTCACGCGTCTGTTTTTCCGATCTGAACCAGAACCCGAAATTCGCCCTCATGCTCTCCCGGATCGGGACTAATTACTTCAATGCCGTCCAATCCACGCCTATCTTGAGCAAGGATGGATTGGTAATTGGCGTATTCTCCACCCATTTTCCCCAACCAATCAACATGACCTCTGAAATGGAAGAGGCTTGGGATGCCATCGCCGAGGATATGGCAACTCAGATCGAAAATCATGTGCCGGAAGTCATTCCCAGCTTTTAAGCTCTCGCCTTATTTTTGATTGCTCGAGAGTCCTCCAGACAAAAAAAAGCCCTCAGTGGGTGAGGGCTTAACCACGCGAAGGAGAACGCGTGGAGGGGGGCGAATAATCGGTTCGCGCTAACCGGGCCTTTCGATTTAGTAGTAGGCCCGGTGCGAATTAGTAGTAAGGCTCAGTGCCGTAGTAGGTGTGGATCTCGCGAGCCCAGGACTGGTCTGCCATGTCGGGCCAATCGTCCTTGTCGAAGCCGGGAGCGTTTTCGAGACGATCCTTCTCGACATTGAGGATGAAGCGCTTGTTGACGGTATCCAGCTTGAGGGCGTTCCAGGGAACGGCGAAAAGCTTCTCGCCCATGCCGAGGAAACCGCCGAAGGACAGCACGGCGTAGGCTATGCGGCCGTTGCGCATATCCAGCATGATTTCCTTGATGTCTCCGAGGTCCTCGTCGAGGTGGTTGGCTACATCGTTGCCGATGAGCGTGTCGGCACCCATCAGTTCAGGGCCGGGGCCTTCCTTGTCGGTCTTGTAGCGGCTGTAGATGCCGTACGGGTCGCGGTCTTCGTAACTCATAGTCAATCTCCTTGAGAATCTGGTTCTTGGGGATTACAGCTTATGGAATATGAATTCCGGTCCGTGCCGGAGATGCATATTGCATCAGCTGGTGTGAGCCAATATTGCGCGGAAAACACGAGCTGTTCTGTACGCTAGCGAACATAAACGCATTTTCGATAAATATTTTTATAAGCGCATGATTATATTGATTGGCCCATATAAATGATAAAAATATTCAAGCATCTAAAATAAGGTTGATCTTGATGTCGCTCCGTGCAAAACTCGCGTTTTCACACTCGTCTGGATCAGAAGGATTAAAAACTCCCGATGAACGACACGCATGTCTTGGCCGCTTCGGATGCTCAAGCCGAGTCAACGACCGATAAGAAAAAAACACCTACTCCCCTGATCGTCGCCATCGGCGCTTCCGCCGGCGGCCTCGAAGCCATCGAACAATTCCTCGAACACGTGCCAGCCTTGAGCGGCATGGCTTACGTCGTCATCCAGCACATGGACCCGTCGCACCAGAAAAGCATGATGGTGGAATTGCTGTCGCGCGTGACGCCGATGTCGGTGCTAATCGCCGAGACCGATATGCAGGTACAGGCCGATTGCGTTTACGTGATTCCGCCCAGCAAGGACATGTCCATTCTTCATGGTCGTATCCAATTGCTGGAACAGGTCCCGATCCGCGGCGTACGCATGCCGGTGGATTATTTTTTCCGAGCGCTGGCCGACGACCAGCACGAGAACGCCATCGGCGTCGTACTTTCCGGCATGGGGACAGACGGTACGCTGGGGCTGCGCGCCATCAAGGAACGAGGCGGTCTGGCGCTGGTGCAGGAGCCCGACACGGCGCGCTTCGACAGCATGCCGCGCACGGCCATTACAACGGTAGTTGTAGATATCGTCGCCCCGCCGGACGAGTTGCCCAAACAACTCATCAATTATCTCCAGACCACGACTCGCATCCCCAAGGGCGACAAGATGCTGGAAGTGAAATCGCAAAGTGCGTTGGAAAAGATCGTGGTGCTTCTGCGCGAGCAGACCGGCCACGACATGTCGATGTACAAGAAAAGCAGCATGTACCGACGTATCGAGCGGCGCATGGGTTTGCACCAGATCGAAAACATTGCCAATTACGTGCGATATCTCCGCGAAAATACTCAAGAGCTGGAACTGCTGTTCAAGGAGTTGCTAATCGGGGTCACGTCGTTTTTCCGCGATCGCCACGTTTGGGATGTGTTGAGGCAAGAGGTGTTCCCAGACTTACTGTCGCGCCACCCTCCGGGGAAACACTTCCGGGCGTGGGTGCCGGCCTGCTCCACTGGAGAGGAGGCGTTCAGCCTGGCTATCGCTTTCCGCGAAGCCGTGGAAGAATTCGCGCCAGACGGTAATTATTCATTACAGATATTTGCGACCGACCTCGACGAAGACGCCATCGAGCGAGCGCGCATGGGATTTTACCCGGCTAATATTGCAGCAGATGTACCGCCGGAACGGCTTAAACGCTTCTTCACACCGGAAGGCAAAGGGTATCGCGTCAACAAACAGATTCGGGAAAAGGTCATCTTTGCGCCGCAGAATCTCATCATGGATCCGCCTTTTACCAAGCTGGACCTGATCTCCTGCCGCAACCTCATGATCTACCTGGGACACGAGCTCCAGCAGAAGCTTTTTCCGCTGTTCCATTACGTGCTCAACCCCAACGGCCTGCTGCTCGTCGGCACCGCCGAAACGGTCAACGCGCCCGGGTTGTTCAGCCCAGCCAACAACAAGGCGCGGCTTTACCAGAAAATCATTTCACCGCTGGATAAACAGGTCGTACCCCGTTATTTCCCCGTGGTCCATGTCGCCGCTGACGCACGCAAGACCGCCGCCGCCGAAGGGAACCTGCAAGTGTTAGCCGATCAATTCTTATTGCAAAACTTCGCACCGCCCGCCGTGCTTATCAATAACGACGGCGATATCCTGTACGTGAGCGGCCGTACGGGAAGATTCCTGGAACCGGCGGCCGGCAAGGCGAACTGGAATATCTATGCGATGGCCAAGGAAGAACTGCGCCACGAGCTCACCATGACGGTAAAACGAGCGCTGCGCCAGACCGACATCATCAAGAGCATGGCGATCAAGCTCCTGGTCGAAGGTGCCCAAGCCAGCGTATCCATCCTGGCTCAGCAAATTGAAAAGCCCACCGCACTGCAAGGTACTATCATCGTCGTGTTTGCCCAGGGTGAAAACATGGGCGAGTCCATCCAGCCCGACTGGCAAAACCCCAATCAGCGTTCGCTGCTGGAAGAACTGCGCCATGCCCAGGAAGAACTGCTTTCCACGAGAGAAGAAATGCAGACCTCGCAGGAGGAGTTCAAGGCCACCTACGAAGAACTGCACACCATCAACGAAGAGCTGCAAACAGCGAACGAAGAACTCAGTACCTCACGAGAGGAAATGCAGTCCGTCAACGAGGAACTGCACACTGTCAACCTGGAGTTGCAGGCCAAGATGGATGCGCTCTCTTCCGCCAACAACGACCTCGTCAACCTTATTAGCGGCACCGATATCATCGCCGTATTTCTCGATAACTCGCTCCAGGTTCGACGTTTTACACCGGCCTCGACCCAACTGTTCAAGTTGATCCCCAGCGATATCGGCCGCCCGCTCACCGATGTGGTGACGGCGCTCCAGTACCCCGACCTCGCGCAGGATGCCATGACCGTGTTGCGTTCCCTGGTCAACATCGACAAACTGATCGAGGCAGACGGCAATCGCCATTACCGCGCCCGTATCCTGCCCTACCGTACCCTGGAAAACATTGTGGACGGCGTCCTGATCACCTTTATTGACGTCTCGCCTGAAACTCAGAAAAAGTTTCATTAACAATGAATAACGATCGCTTCCGGCAAGACCTTGCCGAAGCGTGAAGCTCAAACTCGAGAAATTTAGTTTTCAGCCTGCTTTAAGTGTGCTGGCGCACATAGTCGAGCTCATGAATTCATTACTATTTTGTGAAAAATGAATGCCGTGCCCGTCGTTTCGCCTTTAACGGATAACCCAGCCCATGCCACTGACCTTAGCTTCGCCAGCCGAGAACCTGCTGCTTGCAGCGTTGCCGGATAGCGATCGACAGCGCCTGCTGCCCGAGCTCAAGCAAGTACAGCTGACGCCCGGCGATGTCATCTACGAATCCGGGTTGGCCCAGAACTTCGTTATTTTTCCCACGTCCGGCGTCGTGTCGCTGGTTAACCTCATCGAAAACGGTTCATCGGCCGAAATCGCCATGACGGGAAACGAAGGCGTTGTCGGCGTTTCGGTATTTCTGGGCGTCGTCAGCTCAGTGCACCGCGCCATCGTGCAGAGCGAAGGCGTCGGCTACAAGCTCAAGGCCGATGTCGTCAAGCGAGAGATGAAGCTGGGCAGCGGCTTGCAGCAGATCGCCCTGCGTTTTACCCAGGCGTTGATTACCCAGATGGCGCAAACGGCGGTATGCAACCGCTACCACACGGTAGATCAGCGATTGTGCCGCTGGCTGCTATTGACCCAGGATCGACTCAAAACCAACGAACTCCGCATTACGCAGGAAAACATCGCCAGCCTGTTGGGTGTCAGGCGCGAAGCCGTCACTGAAGCCGCGCGTAAATTGCAGGATGCCGGCCTCATCGGCTACAGTCGAGGAAAAATCTCGATATTGGATCGCCCCCATCTCGAAACACGCGTCTGCGAATGCTATGCGGTAGTCAAACATGAATATGACCGCCTGCTGCCCTACGCTAGAAGAAACTGAAAGGAGAGCTCAAATGGCAGTCGATAGGAGAACGTCGGAACGACGAACGGCCAGCACCTTGCGCCGTCAGGCGGAGGAACAGCTTAAGAATCGCGTCGCCAACGAAGAGGCCGTCGCAGAAACAGACCGCATGCGCCTGTTGCACGAATTGCAGGTTCACCAAATTGAGCTGGAACTGCAAAACGAGGAGCTGACGCAGGCTTACCTGGAAGCACAGGCGTTGCGCGACAAATACTGGGATCTCTATGATTATGCGCCGGTCGGGTATTTCACCCTTTCCTTCCTGGGCGATATCCTGGAAATGAATCTGTGTGCCGCGGGCATGCTGGGCAAGGAGCGCGGCGTCCTTATAGGCCGCCGGCTGGGCGATTTCATTCACCCGGATTCGCTGCATTCTTTCAACCAGTTTCTGGTCGAAGCCAGCGAAGCCCAGGATGACGTCTGCGCAAATAATCTGATTTTGCGCCGTAATGAAAGCGAGCCGATCTATGTCGAGACCCGCGGGCGCTCGTTCGACCAGGAGCACAACGCCGATAAGAAAATTCGGGTCATCATGATGGATGTGTCGGCCTTGAAGTTCGCCACCGACGAACTGCAACACGCTTTCCAGAAATTTTTCAAATACTGGAGGCCTTAATCACCAAAAATTCAATGCTTTAAATAAATTCTTGAAAAATCTTCGAACCAGCTATTAATTTTGGCCTACCACTTGCCGTATCACTCGGTAAGGTTGCTGCATCAATGCGAAGTAGTAACAAGGGCAAATCCATCGAAAGATGGAGACGCAAAATCACCGGTCTACGGGCTTATGCCACGACAGCGGGATTGCCGGCTTCGATCGATCTAACAAGAGTCCATTCCCTAATAACAAGCAGTTATTAATAGCGGTAAAAAAAGAAACAGCCTCCACCAGGCTGAAAAATTGAATACTCAAGGTTGATTCGCACGCTTTTCCAACGTCCGGATAAGTCCTTAATTTTGTTTCGTTAAGGATCTAACGGTCATGACTTATAACACCTCTGCCCGGGCTTCGGCTCGCGGCGCCTGGCTCCCCCGGGCAATTCTTCCCGCAGCACTCGTTCTGGGTTTCGCCCCGATGAGCGCATGGTCCACGTCGTATTACGTGTCCAACTCCGGCTCTAACAACAATAACGGCACGTCCGTCACGAGCCCGTTCCAAACCATCCAGAAGGCGATCGAAGCAGCGGTGGCCGGCGATACCGTCTACATCCGTGCCGGCACATATCGCGAGCAGGTCAGCGCCTGGAAAAACGCAGGCAGCGCCGGTAAATACATCACGGTCACCGGCTACAACGGCGAAGTGCCTGTTCTCAAGGGCTCCGATGTCGTGACCGGCTGGACCCAGTACAGCGGCAACATCTGGAAGCGTAGCAACTGGACGATCAACAGCCAGCAAGTGTTCGTCGATTACAACGACGCCGCACCCGGCAAGCCTCTGCAGCAAATCGGCATGCCCAACAGCATGTACAGCACTTACGAATACCCGAAACCCGTAGGTAGCGGCGTCAGTTCCATGGTCGCCGGCAGCTTCTATTACGACGCGGCAGGACTAGCCCTCTATGTCTGGCTGCCTGACGGTTCCGACCCCAACCAGCACAGGATGGAAGTCAGCACCCGTGCTCGCGTATTCGAAATGAAGCAGCCCTACATTTACCTCAAGGGCCTGGCATTCCGTCACAGCACGACCTCCACCTTCGTCAAGCAGGGTTCTGGCGTGGAAATGACGTCCAACTCGGTGATCGACCAATGCGATATCCAGTCCATGGACTTCGGCGGTGTCGGCATGGGTTACCAGCAAACCAACGCCCAACTGATCAACTCCGTAGTCAGCAACAACGGCGATGTGGGCGTCAACGCTCCGGCAAGCTGGAATTTCCGTGTGGCTGGCGTACACATGAACGGCAACAACTACCGCAACTTCTACCAGTTCTGGCATGCAGGCGGCATCAAGGCAGCTTCTAAAGCTTATGGTACCGTTGAGTTCAGCGAAGTAGCCTACAACAATGCTTCCGGCATCTGGTTCGACTACGCCAACGGCGGCAGCCAGATCGTCATCCGCAACAACTACATTCACGATAACGGCCCAGTGGATGCAGGGATTTTCCTCGAGGTCAGTAACTCTGCCCAGGTCTACAACAACGTCATCGCGAACAACACGCGCCGCGGGATCTACGTCTCAGCGTCCGACAACAACAACGTCTATAACAACACTGTGTATGGTGTAAGCGGTTATGCCGGCATCGAAGTGGGCGGCATGCCGCGTTCAGGCGCCACGCTAACCAACAACAAGGTCTACAACAACCTGATCAGCAACGGCAGCACCAAGTACGACTTGATCGTGGCCACGCCCAACGGCACGGACATCGTCAACAACACCAGCGACTACAACAACTTCTACCGTCCCGCAGGCGGCGTGCAGTTGTTCCTGGGCAGCTTGTTCACCGATCTGACGGCCTGGAAGACAGCTACCAAGCAGGACGCCCACAGTCTGAATAGCAACCCGACCTTTGCCGGCACGACGGCGACGGATGCCACCAGGTTCCAACTGGCCTCGACCAGCCCGCTGGTGGATAAGGCGACGACCTTGTCCGTAGTCCCCAACGACTACGTCAAGACACCTCGTCCGGCGGCTGCGGCCTACGATATCGGTGCCTTCGAGTACACCTCGGGCACGACCACGACGTCATCGACCACCACCAAGACGGCCGACACGACGTTCCCGACAGCCACGGTGAATACGCCCTCGACGGACGGCACCAAGGTCAGCGGTTCGGTCTATGTCTCGGCTTCGGCGACGGATAATGTGGGTGTGGTGCAGATGCGCATTTACATCGACAACGTGTTGAAGTCGCAGTCTGCCAAGGGTTCCATCGCCTATCCGTGGAGTACTTCGGGGATGGTCTCCGGCAGCACGCACTACATCATGGCAACTGCGGCCGATGCGGCTGGGAATTTGACCAAGGTAACGCGCAAGGTCTACATCAAATAAGGAAATAACGCGGGGAGCGGGGTGGCCGGCAAGTCAATCAACTTGCCGGCCTTTTTTTGCCTGTTTTCAGGCTTTGGGCCTAATGCAGACGGCTGTCTTGGGAAGATTCCCATTCGCGGATCTGCCTTTCTGTTTCGTCCTTGGTAATGCCGTAGACCTCCTGGATCTTGCCGGCAAGTTTTTCGCGGCTGCCGTCGATGACGTCCACCTGATCATCCGTCAGCTTGCCCCATTTCTGTTTGACGTCACCTTTGAATTGACGCCAGTTACCTTCGATTCTGTCCCAGTTCATGGTGTTCCCTCCAGTTTCTTGATGGTTAGCTGGTTGACGACGTTGGAAACGCCGTCCGTCTTTTGCGCGATAGCAACGGCCTTATCGATCTGGGCTTGGTTCTCGGCTTCGCCTTTCAGCGTGACGACACCATTGCTGGTGTCGACGTTGATCTGCAAGCCTTTGACGTCGCTATCGGCAATGAGCGCCGACTTCACCTTGGCGGTGATGCCGGCATCATCCATTTTGGCCGTGACCGTGGATTTATCCGACGACGGGTTGGCTCCGTCGGACGCGTTGTTGCCGCTAGGCTTGTTACACGCGGCCAATCCGAATGCCAGGCTCGCGCATAACAGCCAGACCGGAATTTTTGATGTCATGGTTTTCTCCTCGTTTAGTCGCCGAGCCCCATGCTCAGCTGCAACACATATCCTGTAGAAAATCCGAGAGTTCTTCGGCGTGCTCTTCCTCGACCTCGAGGATTTGCTCGAGCAGCCGACGGCTGGTCGAATCGTTTTCGCCCAGGAACTGCACCATCTCGCGGTAGCTGTCGATCGCGATGCGCTCCGCCACCAGGTCTTCCTTGATCATGTCTACGAGGCTTTTCGCCTCCACATATTCGGCATGGCTGCGGCCCGACAAAGTATCGGGAGCAAGATCGGGAGCGCCGCCCAACTGGACGATGCGCTCGGCGATACGGTCCGCGTGTTCCAGCTCCTGATTGGAATGCACCAGAAACTCATCAGCCACGCTTTTAGACTCCAATCCCTTGGCCATGAAGTAATGGCGGCGATAGCGCAAGGCGCAAACCAGTTCGGTCGCGAGCGCATCGTTTAGCATCTTGAGCACTGCGGCGCGGTCGGCTTGATAAGTAGAAGTGACGGCGCCCTCCTCGATATTCTGGCGCGCCCTTGCACGCAGGGTCTTGACATCGGTCAACTGCTGGTTTGCCATGGGCACCTCCTGGATTGAATTCGACTCCTGGTTTTGTTCTGCCAGGATTAAATTGGTGAGTGCGCCCCGTCGACGGGACAAGGCGCACGGACTGCTATTTGAGTTGCATATCGTTACTGACGGATTTGACGCCCTTGACGGTCTTGGCCACTTCCACCGCCTTGTCGCGTGCCGCGGCCGAGCCCACAAAACCGCTCAGTTGCACGGCACCCTTGTAGGTCACGACCTTGATTTCGGAAGCTTTCAAGCTGGGTTCGTTGAAAATGGCCGCCTTCACCTTGGTCGTGATCACGGCGTCGTCGAGGTATTCGCCCGAGCTTTCCTGCTTGGGTTCGGAAGCACATCCCCCCACTGCAATCAGCACGAACGACAAAACAACCGCGGCAACATACTCCTGGAATACCTTCATTGCCGTCTCCTCAAGCCGTCACAATCGCCCTGTGACCAGCATAATGATGAGAATGAGCAACACCAGGCCCAGGACGCCGCTGGGGCCGTAACCCCAACCCGTGCTATACGGCCATGCAGGGAACGCTCCGATCAGCAACAGCACCACGATGATCAACAGTATTGTTCCTAGTGACATGTGACACTTCCTTTCTGAGAGTTAGCTGCGGAAATGGGGAACCGTAAATCTTCATTGCGATATCCCTGAGGCGCACTATGCGCCGCTCACCAATCTCAATCTGTACGGAAGCGCACACCTTCATCAATTCAATGACTAAGCGCGCATTTGTGTAAATTAATGCGATATGGATATGCAAAGTAGTTAAAAAACCTATTGTTTTAAATAAAAGATGCTAAAGAACATAAATAAGTAAAAATTACTTATTGATATAAATAAATACTAGGTATGATTATCCGAGTAATTTGTTAGGAGTCTTTTTAAAAAGCGCGGTATCGAACATAACCTGAACAGGTTTAACTCTAGTATCGATCGGAAAATTCCAGAACAAGGAGATCTCGATGCTTGCAGCACACACACCGGTGCCGGAAACGACACTGGGGCGGATTCATCCGCCAACGCTGAATAATCTGCTGGCTTCGCTTCCGGCCGACGTTCAGGGCCGATTATTACCCGAGATGGAGTTGGTTTCGCTGTCCCTCGGACAAGTCCTGCAGGAACCGGGGACGAAATGGCGCTACGGCTATTTCCCCACCACTTGCATCCTGTCCAAGATCTACTTGCTCGAAACCGGCGCTACGGCCGAAATCGCGGTGATCGGCCGCGAAGGCATGGCGAGCATCTGCCTGCTCATGGGCGGCGACTCCATGCCCAACCAGACCGTGGTTAAAAGCGCCGGTTACGCCTATCGCGTCAAGGGCTCGATCCTCAAGGAAGAGTTCGACCGTTCTCCCGCGAGTCAAATCCTGTTTTTGCGCTACACCCAGGCACTGCTCACCCAGATGGCACAAACGGCTGTTTGCAATCGGCACCACACGGTAGACCAGCAGCTCTGCCGATGGCTGCTGCTTAACCTGGATCGCATCTCGACCAGCGAACTCATCATGACGCAGGAATTGATTGCCAGCATGTTGGGCGTGCGTCGCGAAGGCATTACCGAGGCCGCAGGCAACCTGCAAGATGCCGGTCTGATCCGCTACTCGCGCGGCCACATCCATATTCTCGACCGCAAGGGTCTGGAAGCCCGTGCCTGCGAGTGCTACGCCATCGTTAAACGCGAATTCGACCGTTTGCTACCCAACATTACCGCCGCTTGAGCTGTGCTAAGGTGGCCCGAACCCTGACTCGAACGGACTTCCGCGATGGTCATTTCTAAACCCGACGTAATTGAAAACCGACTCCTGGCAGCCCTACCCCGTAAAGACAGGATGCACATGCTGGCCGGATGCGAGCGCGTCACGCTCGAAGCGCCGCAGCTGATCTACGAAGCAGAAAAGCGCATCCAGTTCGTTTACTTTCCGCTGGACTGCTTCGCCTCCGTCATCGCCTCAACTCATGGTAAAGACCGGCTCGAGGTCGGCATGATAGGCAACGAAGGCATGGTCGGCGCGCCCCTCTTGATGAGCATGGACGTCCCCCTGCTCGATGTGATGATCCAGGGCACAGGCACAGCGTTGCGCATGCGCAACGCGCTCTTCAAGCGCGAACTGGAATACAGCTCGGCTTTGCGGAGGCGGTTGCAGAACTATGCTTATGTGGTCATGCGGCAATTGGCACAGGCGACGACCTGCATGCGCTTTCACCTGGTGGAAGAACGTTTGGCGCGATGGCTGTTGATGACCCAGGACCGTGCACATTCCGACGTGCTGCACCTGACCCAGGAGTTTCTCTCTTACATGCTGGGGGTTCGCCGAGTGGGCATCAGCAAGGCCGCAACCAGCCTGCAGCAGCGAGGCCTCATCAGCTATAGCCGCGGCGAAATCCGCATCCTCGACCGCGAAGGATTGATCGAAGCCGCCTGCCGCTGTTACCGGGCCGATATCGAGTACTACGCCAACGTGCTGGAGAAGCCACACTCTGAGCGCACGCCGCACGGCCAGCATCGCGGGCAGCATGCCCCGGCACCCAGTTCCAACCGCATGCGCAAGCACAACGTCGCTTCCGGTTCTTCGCCATAGGACGCTTGGTTTACCCAGTGTCCTCTCTTGCAACTCAATACGGAAACAGATCGATGAAAGCAATGATATTAGCCGCCGGTAAAGGCACCCGTGTTCGCCCCCTCACCTTCGATCTTCCAAAACCGATGATCCCCATCCTGGGCAAGCCGGTGATGGAATACCTGGTGGAGCATCTCGCCAAGTACGGCGTCAACGAGATCATGGTCAACGTCAGCCATTTGCATAAGAAGATCGAGGAATATTTCAGCGACGGCCAACGTTTCGGCATCCAGATCGGCTACTCCTTCGAGGGCCATACCAACGACGAGGGAGATGTCGTGCCGCTGCCCATGGGCTCGGCCGGCGGCCTCAAGAAAATCCAGGATTTCGGCGGATTCTTCGATGACACTACGATTGTCTTGTGCGGCGATGCGTTAATCGACCTCGACCTCCATTCCGCGCTTTACGAGCACAAGCAAAAAGGGGCGCTGGCCAGCGTGATTACCAAGGAAGTCCCCTGGGAACGCGTGTCGGATTACGGCGTGGTAATCTCGGACGAAGACGGCCGCGTGGTCTCTTTCCAGGAAAAACCGAAGCAGAAGGACGCGCTCTCCAATCAGGCCAGCACCGGCATCTATATCTTCGAACCCCAAGTGCTGGACCTGATCCCGTCCAACACGCAGTTCGACATCGGCTCCGACCTCTTCCCGCTGCTGGTGAAGAAAGGCCTGCCCTTCTATGCGCAAAAACGCTTTTTCAACTGGATCGACATCGGCAACATCACTGATTTCTGGGCGGTGCTGCAACGCGTGCTGATGGGCGAAGTCGCCGAGATGGACGTGCCGGGCAAGCAAATCCGGGAAGGCTTATGGGTCGGCCTCAATACCTCCATCGACTGGGAAGGCACGACCATCGAGGGCCCGGTATACCTAGGCTCCGGCGTGCGCATCGAAGCCGGTTGCAAGATTGTCGGCCCCGCCTGGATCGGCCATGGGAGCCATATCGGCGCGGGGTCTGAACTGGTCCGTAGCGTGTTGTTCGAGTACACCCGTATCTCACCCAAGGTACGCCTCAACGAGATGATCGTCTTCAACAACTACAGCGTCAGCCGCGACGGCAAGATGCATCACGTTTCCGACTATGCCCCCCATATCTGGAGCGACGCCCGCGAACGCCGCCGCTCGGTCCGACTGGCACGCAAGGACCCGGATGAGCCCTTCCTCACCCGGAAAATGCCGGGTTATCCAACGGCAGACATTCACACTGCCAAGATGGGGAATCCAGCGGGAGCCTAGTTCACTTCATACAAGGGGCATTCGCCCCTTTTTGTTGTCCATCACGACAGTACGCTGCCCCTCATACTGATTTGTCATCTTCACGTCAGGAAGCTGTGACAGATTAGAAGAATTTTGCTGCCCCGATTAGCGCATGATGACTGTTCTATCCCTCACACCTATTCGCCTCGCAGGCGGTCTCCTGCTCTGCCTGGGATGGTCATTTGCACTTCCGACGCTTGCGGCCGACGACGCAGCGCTTGAGCCGGCGGATCATTCCGAAACCCAGAACGGTGACATTCAGGAAGAGCGTTTCAGTTTGCACGCACAATTCACCGACGTCACACAGTGGCACGACAATTTCCACACTCGCTACAGCGGCCCTAATAGTTTGACCGCCGGGGCCAGCCGCAAGACCACCAACGACATCACCTTGTTTGCAGGCGTACGCCTATGGCAGGGAGCCGAGTTGTACGTCAACCCGGAAATCGACCAGGGGTTCGGCCTTAGCAACACTTTGGGTGTAGCAGGTTTTCCCAGCGGAGAAGCGTATAAAGTCGGCAAAACAAATCCTTATTGGCGCTGGCAGCGTCTATTCTTGCGCCAGACGGTCGATCTGGGCGGGGAAACTCAGACCGTTCCCGCCGATGCGAATCAACTCGCTGGCACCAAGACAGCAAATAACCTGGTGGTGACGGCAGGGAAATTTTCAGTCGTCGATATTTTCGATACCAATGCTTATGCGCACGACCCGCGCGGCGACTTTCTCAATTGGTCTATCGTCGATGCAGGCGCTTTCGATTACGCCGCAGATGCCTGGGGCTATAGCTATGGAGTAGCGGCGGAATGGACGCAAGATTGGTGGACGGTGAGAGCTGGACTGTTCGATCTTTCCACGACACCCAATAGCCCGCGACTGGAAAAGGATTTCAGCCAGTACGCCTTGATCGGCGAACTGGAAGAACGCCACCGCTGGCTGGGGCATGACGGAAAACTGAAGGTGCTGGGCTTCGTCAACAGAGGCCGCATGGCGAGCTACGACGACGCCGTGCACCTTGCACATTCAATCCGCGGCGTACCGGATGTCGCTCCAGCAAGGAAATTCGATTCCCGCCCAGGTATGGCAATCAACCTGGAACAAAGCCTGGGTCCCGGCCTGGGCGCCTTTGCCCGTGCGAGCTATAACGACGGCAGCAAGGAAGCCTTCGATTTTACCGAGATCAATCGCTCGATCTCCGGCGGCCTGGCGTTGCAGGGCAATCGATGGAACCGCCCCAAGGATACGGTTGGCCTCGCCGTTGCGGTCAACGGCCTATCTAGCGAGGCTCGGCGCTATTTCGATGCCGGCGGACTCGGCATCCTGATCGGGGACGGCAAGCTTACGCACTATCGCGACGAAAAAATCCTGGAAACCTACTACGCCTTCAACCCCAATGATCACGTCGGACTGAGCCTTGATTACCAGTACATCGCTAACCCAGCCTACAACGCTGATCGCGGTCCGGTTTCGGTGCTGGGCTTACGGGTGCACCTGGAATACTGAGCATTGGATCAAAAACAAAAAGGCCTGCGGAATACGCAGGCCTTTTGCTTTGGTGTGCGACTGCTTAAAACAGCAGCTGCGCGTTTACACCCACCACATCAGCTTTGTAACCCAAGCCGCTGACGTTGGAATCGCGTTCCTCGTGCTGCACGGTGCCGCTCACGAGAATGGTACGCGTGGCCTTCCAGTCGGCTTCCAGCAGCAGGCTTTGCACCCGGTCTTCGCGCATCTTGAAACCGGCCGGCAGCGGAATGATCGCGCCGCGATAATCCCGGTCGCTATAGTCGTACTTGAGGCGGAAGCTGGTCTTGGCGCTGTACGCCCAGACCGGCATGATGGTAATGCCTTCGGTCACGTAATAGCTATCCACGAATTCCTGGAAGCTGTTGAGGCTGCGATACGCCGTAAAGTCTACACGGGTCTTGCCCGTCGGCGTCCAACGATAGGTCAGGTTGCCCGTCATGCCGGAGAAGTCGCGCTCCGAGAAATGATCGTGCTCGCGTTCGAGGTAATCCATACGTGCCAGGATTTCAGACTTCCCGGTCAGCATCCAGTAAAGACGCGCCTCG
Source organism: Novimethylophilus kurashikiensis (assembly GCF_003112435.1). GTDB lineage: Bacteria > Pseudomonadota > Gammaproteobacteria > Burkholderiales > Methylophilaceae > Novimethylophilus > Novimethylophilus kurashikiensis. The sequence goes on along the minus strand of NZ_BDOQ01000013.1, from coordinate 81,055 downwards.
GTTTCATGCTGTTTGAACCCGGTATCGAACTGGCCCGTAAAATCCAACTGACGGCCGCGGTAATCGCCCGTGGATTCGCGCCGCACCAGGGTAATGGAATTGTTGGCGGTTGAAACGTATTTGACGCCCAGTTCCCCCCCATCCTGCACATAGTCGGCCACAGCCCTGGAGTTCTGGCTGTTGCGCGAACGGCTCTCGGTGGCGGCGCCAACCAGGTGGATGCCCATGCCGATATCGCCGTCGAAGTTGAACACGCGCGATTCATTGGTCTGCACGCTACGGCGATTAAGAACGAGATTCGCAGCTGCATCACGGCCACGGAAATCGGAATACGGCGTAATCGATTGATTCTGGCTGGCTGATAACTCGCCGCTGATGTGGGGAGTCAATTGCCACAGCCAAGCGCCGCGATAATTTACGCCGTTGAAATCGAGGAAATGGTACGTCTGGTTATGGTTGTGAAACGCCGTCAAGTCGAGCTGGAAACGCTGCATGGCGTAAGGTTTGTCGATCTTGATGCCGGCATATTCCGAATAAATCCAGTCGGAGCGCTGGGAATTGCCTACTTGCTGCTCGGCCTGGGTGGCATTTTTAAGCCGGAAAAGGTTGTCTTCGTAGCGCACCGAGGCGCCAGCGACGAGGTTATAGGGGTCCTGGGCATCGGCCAGGGCAGCCATCGGGGTCAACAAGGTGGCCGCAACGGCAAGAGCGATGCGGCTGGGATTGGCTCGCAACAAGCGAGAGGTAGTGCGTCGGAAACTGCGATTTGCTGTTGGCAACATATTCATTCCGCTCGAATTTAGGGGAAAGGTTTCAACGACTTCTCCAAAATTAACATCGTGTTAGCAGAAAAGTCCAACAATAGTTCTTAAGATGTAACCCTAACTCGGGTAACCGGCAGCATTGTGATGTTTATTTGCCACACCGGCAATACTTTAGTAAAAAAATCAGGCAATCTAAATCCAGGCCGCTTAATTGTGAAACAGGGAATTCTCCTGAATAAAATTGCGGGAATCATGCCTGAAAGCCGCGCGCGGCTTTGTTCGGCAAAGCACATAACATAGTTCGTTAGCGAACAGACTCCCAAGTCCCTTGAATTGAAAATCCATCCCTAGGCAACCAGGATTTTCCAGTTGCTGATGTGGCTTTATCTTTCATTTCAGGAGACCAAAATGAAATTCAACTTGAAACACGCTGTCGCAGTCGCAGCCTTGGCTGGGGCATTCGGTAGCGCCCAAGCCGCAACTGTCAGCCTGAGCGGCGGGGACCAAACCGTCAACCTCGGCTCCGATCCTACGGCAGCCAACGCCTACAGTGTTAGCCATGCATCGGGTAGCTTTTCCGATGTGTTTAACTTCAGCCTGAGCCAGATGAGCAATTCCATCGCTAGCGCGGTGTCGCTCTACCTGCCCGGCATCAACGGTGCAGCATCCACCTACAGCATCACCGGCGCAACCTTGTCGCTGTTCAGCGACCCGGGTGGCGACGGTACCGCTGGTTCCAACAGCAAGGTCGCGTCCGTGGTGTTCGGCAGCAGCAACGGTACACTGGCCGTCAACAACCTGGCAGCGGGCAACTACTATTGGCAGTTGACCGGGACGGCCGATGGTCTGAACGGCGGTGCTTATCTGTATGCTGCCGATACGGCACCGGTGCCGGAACCCGGCACCTACGCCATGATGCTGGCAGGCCTCGGCTTGCTGGGCTTCGTTGCTAAGCGCCGGCTGGACCAAACCCCATCCAATGGGGCTTCGTTCGGCATGGGCATGGCCTAACGACCGAAAAAAAGCGGCGCCGATGGCGCCGCTTTTTTACTGTTTCATCCGCCTCGACTTTATCTAGTAGTCGGTCAAGATTTTCAAGGTCGCTTCTTGACCAGCATAGGCGTCGCTCGCCTCCTTCACCGTCGGTTCCCCCACATCCTGCACCAGAGCGTTCCAGGTCGACAAGGCAGTATCGAGTTCCTGGTTGCGTTTGTAATCGAGATCTACAAAATCCCTGTTGTCTGCCTGGACTGCCTTCAACGCGGTTTCATATTGCTTCTCAGCGTCTTGCAGTTGCCGGTAGGTGTAATCCACCTTGGCAAGATAGCGCGGGAAATTACGCACCTGCTGCGGCTTCTTGTAGGTCTGGTTGTTGGTGAGGTCCTGCTGCACCCATTGCAGTTCTGGCGTGTTCACTGCATTGACGAAGCGTTGTTCCCAATCGCTCAACACGGTTCGCGCCTCGGCCACGCGGGCATCGTCCTGCCAATAGGCAAACGCAGGCAATACGGAGAGGCCCATCAGCAGGGCAAATATCCAGATGAGTAATCTTTTTGTCATTTGAAATGGTCGCGTTTAAAGCCGACAACTCAGGGGAAAACCCCATCATAAATACCCGGCACTCGCGGCGCAACGGCTCTTGCAAGCCGAGACAAATCACAAACGGGAATACATGGTTGAGCCTCAGCCCTAAAGTTCGATAGCGAACAGACGGAAATTCTGCCGAGCCCGAGCATACATCCGAGCGTAGAGATTCAGCTCTTCGCTTGGGTAGTTATCGTCATATTTTTCAGGAGATGAAAAATGAATTTCCAAATCAAGCATGCTGTTGCGGCTGTAATCCTGGCAGGGATTTTCGGCGGCGCCCAGGCTGCTACCGTTAGTCTGAACGGTGCCAGCTTCCCCTATGACTTGGGCGCAGATCCGACTGCGGCCAATTCTTATTCCGTGACGCATGATGCCGGAAGCTTCAGCGACGTGTTCAACTTCACGCTGAGCCAGGCGAGCGACACGATTTCCAGCGCTGTTTCGCTCTACCTGCCCGGCATCAACGGCAGCAGCGCCTTCTACAACATCACCAATGGCACCCTGTCGCTGTATCAAGGTGGCTCCAACACGCTTCTGGGCTCCACCAACTGGGGCAGCACCAACGGCGTCCTCTCGGTCAATAACGTGGCGGCAGGCAGCTATTACTGGAAGGTCGCCGGCGATGCCGTCGGCCTGAACGGTGGTGTTTACCTGTATGCCGCCGATACGGCCCCGGTCCCCGAGCCCAGCACCTATCTCATGATGCTGCTCGGCCTGGGCTTCCTGGGTTTCGTTGCCAAGCGCCAGCTGGGCAACCTGTCCATGGGCACGCCGCTCGGCATGGCTTGATTGCATCAATGGTGTCCTGAAAAGGCGGCGCTTAGGCGCCGCTTTTTTTACACCGTCATTCATGACAATCCTGTTAAAACCCGTCGCATCAATGTTCGGAAGCGAACAGATTGAGTTTCTGAATGCCTCTACTTTGAAAGCCGTTGAGACTTAGTTTTATCGGATTTTCATATGTCAGAAGAGATACCCTCGGCTTTACTTCATTCCCATGACGGCATGGGTCATGGCGCATACCACCATGGCTAGCCATACCGTCCCCATCCGCTTCCGCCGCGCCGCCGGCCCCGCGCTAGGCTGGAACAACGTACTCATGCTGGCGGTCGCTCTGCTCGACCCGCTGGCGCTTGCGCTGTCTCTCTGGGTGATCGCGTGGTGGGTCGAAGGCCAATTGACACCAGAATATCTGGTGTTGTCGCTGCTGGTGTTTTCACTCACCCTCCCCGGCAAAATGCGGCTCAATATGTCGGCGTGGAAAGCGATCCAGAACATCGTATTCGGCTGGGCCGTCATGGCGATGCTGCTGTTGTTCTTCGGGCATGCCACTGGCTATCTCTCTGTATTCGAGCCGCGTGCTATCCGTATGTGGCTGTGGGCAGCGCCCCTGAGCCAAATCGGCGTCTATATCCTGCTACGCAAGCTGGCCCCGACACTGGCGCTCATGGGCGAACCACCGCGCGCCATCATCGCCGGCGTGAGCGAACACGGCCTGGCACTTGCCAAGGAAATTCATCAAAACCCCTACAACCCGACCCAGCTCACCGGCTTTTTCGACGACCGCGAACAGGAACGCATCGGCGACCACGCCGATTTCCCGTTGCTGGGCAGCATCGGCGATATACCCAAGTACGTGCGGCGTTTCGGCATCGAGATCATCTACATCTCCCTGCCCATGGCGACCCAGCCGCGCATCATGAAGCTCCTGGACGAGTTGAGCGACACCACCGCCTCGATCTATTTCGTACCGGATATTTTCGTCACTGACCTCATGCAGGGCCGCATGGACTCGGTGGGTGATCTGCCTGTCATCGCCGTGTGCGAAACGCCCTTCACCGGTACCAACGGCATCGTCAAGCGCGCCAGCGACATCGTGCTGTCCATCCTCATCCTGATCTTGATCTCGCCCATCATGATCGCGATTGCGCTGGGCATCTGGCTCACGTCCCCCGGCCCCATCATCTTCCGCCAGCGCCGCTACGGCCTCAATGGCGAGATGATTCTGGTCAACAAGTTCCGCACCATGACGGTGTGCGAGGACGGCGACACCATCCAGCAGGCGCAGAAGAACGATCAGCGGCTGACACCGATCGGCGCCTTCCTGCGCAAAACCTCCTTGGACGAATTGCCGCAGTTCTTCAACGTGCTGCAAGGCACCATGAGCATCGTCGGCCCGCGTCCCCATGCCGTGGCCCATAACGAGCTTTATCGCACCATGATCAAAGGCTACATGCTGCGCCACAAGGTCAAGCCCGGCATTACCGGCTGGGCACAGGTCAACGGCTGGCGCGGCGAAACCGACACGCTGGAAAAAATGAAGGTGCGTATCGAATACGACCTCGCCTACCTTCGCAACTGGTCGTTGCGACTCGATCTTTACATCATCTTGCGCACCCTGACTGTGGTGCTGAGGGACAGGAATGCCTATTGAAAACCGCCATTTCCGCCGAGCCGCCGTGCTCGGGGCCGGAATCGTCTTGTCTTGCATCCCGCCGGCCGTGCTCGTAGCCGCGGAAGCCAAGCCCGCCTCCCCTTACCGCTTGCAATGGAACGGCAGCCAACCGATGGCCCGCGACAGCGGGAGCAGCTATGTGCTGGACCGCAAGTACCGGCCCGCGGAACCGGCGCCCATGCCACAGCCCTCCCCGCAACCGATTCGCGCGGAATTGACCGAACCCACCCCGCCGCCCCTGTCCGAAAGCCTGGACGCACAGCCCTTCTCCCGTGAAATCGCCAAGGCCGCGGTTAAGGCGGGGGTCGACCCGGTACTGGTGCATGCAGTCATTTTTGTGGAGTCACGCTATCACCCGACCGCGCTCTCCCTGAAAGGCGCGATCGGCCTCATGCAAGTGCTGCCTGAAACCGCTGCGCGCTACGGTATCAAGGACCCGGCCAAATCTCCGCAGGCCAATTTGCGAGCCGGCACGCTTTACCTGAGCTACCTCATCCGCACTTTCGACAATCGGCTCGACCTGGCGCTTGCCGCCTACAACGCCGGCGAGGGCGCCGTGCTGCGCTACCGCAACAAGATTCCGCCCTTCCCCGAGACCCAGCAGTACGTCCGCGACGTGCTCGCCAAGTACAACGAATGGCACAACATCGCCGCCCGTCGCGACTACTACCTGACGCGAACCCGTGCGGCATCGATGGAAGCAGCCATCGAAAAACATGCCAAGCCGTTCGTACCGCCTTACCTGGCTGGAACGCGCCTGGTGCAATCGGAAACCATGCCCACGGCGGATTGACCTGAAGCGGCTGGCCTAATTTGTCTAGGACTGAAACGTTTATGTCTAGGACTGAAACGTTTAATGGAAAATTTATTTTAAAAATCAACTAGAAATAGTTTGCTTATCCGTCCAATAAGGCGCATAGTCCGGGAGCGTTTTTCAAGTCCGTGTCGTTGTTGTTTGGTCTGTTCCCTGGCTTTTCGGGTTTTATCTTTCACTCCCCGCCTTCTTGATCTTCGCCCCCAGGGGCTCAATCCCCCATTATTTTCATCTTTAAAGGAAGCAAGATATGTCTACAGGTACTGTGAAATGGTTTAACGATGCCAAAGGGTTCGGATTCGTCACGCCGGACGGTGGCGGAGCGGATTTGTTCGCTCACTTCTCCGCGATTCAAGGCCAAGGGTTCAAGACCCTGCTGGAGAATCAACGCGTGAGCTTTGACATCACCACCGGCCCCAAAGGCCAGCAAGCCTCGAATATTCGCGCAGCAGACTGATTTCGCTGCACGATCTCACTAGATTCGTACCGGTTGACCGGTCGAATCCCGGAAAGCCCGGCATCGCCGGGCTTTTTATTTTTCTTGAAGACAGGAGGCCGAACATGGCCAAAGAAGAACTGATTGAAATGGGCGGAGTGGTGATGGAAATCCTGCCCGACTCCCGCTACCGGGTCACGCTCGACAACGGGCACCAAATCGTGGCCTATACCGCAGGCAAAATGCGCAAGAACCATATCCGCATCCTCGCCGGCGACAAGATTACGCTGGAACTCTCACCCTACGATTTTTCCAAGGGGCGCATTACCTTCCGCCATCTGGAGCAACGCAACACCGTTGCCGCCCAGCGTCGGCGCAGCTACTGAGCCAGCCCCTCTCGATCAATGGAGTCAAGGGGATTCAGGCTTGAAGCCCCATCAATGGGCTAATTCCGAAGACCGATCTGCCTGATGATGATGCGACTTCGCGGCAAGGCCGGCAGATGTGTCATGTCGAGTTGTAAGTCCTGGGGCGGCACTTCGTATTCCAACCGCTCGCACAACAAGCGGGCAAAGCGCTTCATCAATTCCAGCGTCACCCACTCCCCGGCGCAGCGATGCCCTCCGGCATGCTGCCCGCCGCCCTGCGGAATCAGGCTGAAGCCGTTGTCGCGCCAGTCCTTGAATCGCTCCGGCCGAAAGGTTTCCGGCTCCTGCCATATTCGAGGATCGTGACAGGTGCCGTAGAGATCGAGCACGGCCCGCCAACCTTTGGGGATGACATAGCCCTGCCACGCAACGTCATGCCTCGCCACGGCCATCACACTGGGGAAAAACGGATAAAAGCGCCGCACCTCGTTGACGAAACCGTCCCGGAACACGCTTCCGCCATTCAGCAAGCGCGCCTCCAATCCAGGGAGCTGCTCCAGGGCATGTGCCTCGAACAAGAGATACACCGCGACCGCAACCGTTGGACGCAATAGATTGATGACTTCGACGGCCGCCACGCGCTTATCCAACAACCGGCCTTCCGCATTGCACTGCGTGGCAATGGCATGCAAAGGTGAACCTTGCGGCACTTCATCGGTTCCCGCTCTCACGCGTTCAACCCAGTCAGCTGCCCATTGCTCCGCCTTGACGCGCGCCCAGCGGCCTTGCCAATGCTTGAGTCCGATAGCGCCGGCGGTTTCGTACAAGGCGCTGAGTTGTTGCTTGCGTAGGTCGATCTCGCTTTCCAGCAAGGGCACGCCGGCCCAGGCGCAGACCGAACGTGTAAGGACTTCCTTGAGCCCCTCATACAGCACGAGCTGCGGCTCGGCTCGCCAGCGGCCAAAGGCTTTCAGCAGTTGCTGCTCGAATATCTCGCCCAGGGCGTCGATGTTTTCCTGGCTCATTAGATCGAGGAACAGGCGCTTGCGACGCTGATGCGCCTCGCCATCCATCGTCTGCACCCCGCCGCGGCCGAACAGCGTGCGCTGCAAGCGCAAGGGCAACGCCCCTTGCCGCTGGAATGCCGTACTGTCGTAGAACAGCGCTGCCGCCTCTGCGCCGCGCATGCAAACGGCTTCGTGCAATATCAGCCGGGTTTCGAAAATATCGGCGCCCAACAAGTCGCATTGCCGGGCGATATAGCGATACGGATCGCGCATTAGCGCGAGCGTACTGTCGTAATGGTGGTCCCTCGGTAATGGTCGAATGTTGGAAAAAGATGTCGTCGACGACAGGTAAGAGTCAGCCATGCGCAGTTCCTCATCGAAACAGGTCCAACCCGTTTGAGGAGCGTACCCGGCCTAAATTCTGCCGAGGCTGAGCGGCGAGTGAAAATAAAAAAGCACCCGAGGAGGTGCCTTATAAAAAAACGGCAGCCGAGGCTGCCGTTTTGTCCTGCTGCTGCGTTCGGCTTAGCGATTGCAGACGTACATCGTCACTTCGAAACCGAAACGCATTTCAGTCACTTCAGGCTTGGTCCACATGATCGATCTCCTATTAAATTTTGACGTTGCTGCAAGCACCGTGCTTGCATGAGTTGCACTATACCCGAACGTTTAAATCAACTATTCGGGTGGATCATGAATCGCCGCTCAAGAAATTCATGATCCTCTCCTCATGCGCCGCGCAAAGACGGCTCATGAAATCTTGCGGGTTCAGCCGATGCCAAGCCAAGTTTCCTCCTCCCGCCCCTCGAGATCGCTCAAAACACCGGCATGTGCTGCCCCGTAGATGGCAAACAAGCTCGCCATGCGCCAGAGTCCTGCTGCCCATCGATTGCGATTCATGATCGTTCTCCTGGTTGCACGTCAGACTGCGATGCCGAGGGCTTTCGCCACCCCTGCACCGTAAGCCGGATCGGCCTGGGTGCAATGGGCGATATGCCGCTTTTGGACCTCGACCGACGCGCCGCCGATGGAACGTGCGGTGTTGTCGAACAAGGTCTGCTGTTCTTCCGGCGTCATCAGACGGAACAAGTCGCCGGCCTGCGAGAAGTAATCCGTATCCTCGCGGTGGTTCCAGTGATCGGCCACCCCTTCCACAGACAATGGCGGCTCGCGGAAATCCGGCTGCTCCTGCCATTCGCCCTTGCTATTGGGCTCGTATCCGATCGTGCCGCCGTGATTACCGTCCACGCGCATCGCCCCGTCGCGGTGATAGCTGTGGAACGGACATTTCGGTGCATTCACCGGAATCTGGTGATGATTGACGCCCAAGCGATACCTTTGCGCATCGCCGTAGGAGAACAGCCGCGCCTGCAGCATGCGGTCCGGCGAGAAGCCGATACCGGGCACGACAGCCGCCGGATTGAACGCGGATTGCTCGACTTCGGCGAAGAAGTTTTCCGGATTGCGGTTTAATTCCATCACGCCGACTTCGATCAACGGGTAGTCCTTGTGCGGCCATACCTTGGTGAGGTCGAAGGGGTTGTACGGCACCTGACTGGCTTCCTTCTCAGGCATTACCTGCACGTAGAGCGTCCATTTGGGGTAATCGCCCTTCTCGATGGATTCGAATAAATCACGTTGATGGCTTTCGCGATCCTTGCCGATGATGGCTTCAGCTTCCGCATCCGTGAGGTTCTTGATGCCTTGATGCGTCCTGAAGTGAAACTTGACCCAGAAGCGCTCGTTGGCCGCATTGATGAAGCTGAACGTATGCGAACCGAACCCGTGCATATGGCGATAAGTGGCTGGAATGCCGCGGTCCGACATGACGATCGTGACCTGGTGCAAGGCTTCCGGCAACGAAGTCCAGAAATCCCAGTTGTTCTGGGCGCTGCGCATGTTCGTCCGCGGATCGCGCTTCACGGCGTGATTCAAATCGGGGAATTTGAGCGGGTCGCGCAAGAAAAACACCGGCGTGTTATTGCCTACCAAGTCCCAGTTGCCTTCCTTGGTGTAGAACTTCACGGCAAAACCGCGGATATCGCGCTCGGCATCCGCCGCACCGCGTTCGCCGGCCACGGTAGTGAAACGGGCGAATAACTCGGTCTGCTTGCCGATCTGCGAAAAAATGTTGGCGCGGGTGTATCGGGTGATGTCGTTTGTGACCGTGAAAGTGCCATAGGCGCCCGAACCTTTGGCGTGCATGCGGCGTTCGGGGATGACTTCGCGGTCGAAGTGGGCCAGTTTTTCGAGCAACCATACGTCCTGCAACAGGACGGGGCCGCGCGGACCTGCGGTCATCACGTTCTGGTTATCGGGGACCGGCGCACCTGCGGCGGTCGTCAATTTCTTGTTGCTCATGGCACATCTCCTATGTCATTGATTAGTGTTCGTCGAAGCGACAGGATCCATACTATGAGAGCGATAACGATTAATCTAATTGTTTATAAATATTCTTCTGATAATTATTTCTTATAGATCATGGGTGCTCTGCCAACACTGTTAGTCGACAAGGTTGTGTCTGAGTTCACGGCATCGTGCTTCAACCGCTTGGACTATTGCTCTGCAAGAGCCTTTACCTTGGCCGCAATCTTCCCCGCCAAATATTCTGCCGTGCGCGCCGTGGTGTTCTGGTCGGTCCACGAGCTTTCGAGTTGGGCGTAGGTCGGCATCACCACTTTTTGCTGCTTCACGTCTATCAGCAACAGCCGTGGATAGACGAACAGGTAGGTGGGCTTGAGCGCCACGCCAATGATCACGTAGTCCGCGCCGCTGGGTGCGGCTAATTTGGCGGCTTCAGCCGGGCGGTCGAACAGGTAGGTGGGGGAATTCTGGGCGGCGAGGGTTTTGAGGGATTCCGCTGGCGGCAGCACCGCAACCCCCTTGTCGGCGAGACGCTGACGGAATGTCGAGGAAAGAAATGCATCGCGCGCCAGCTCTTCCGGTGCGTTGGGCAGATCGGTCAAATCGTTGAGCTGGATGTCCAGGACCATGACCTTGGGGTCAGGCCCAGCCCATGTGAACCCCGCTATCGAGAACAATAAACTGATGTCAAGGAAGAGACGTTTCAACAAGGAATCCATTACGCTTAGTTCAAAAAAACGTCCCTGCCATGCAAGGGGATGAACACGGCAGGGATCGGAGGATGGTTTACCAGCAGGCTGGTTTACAAACCGGAATAGCTTACAAACAGGCTTCGAGCACTTTGCGGCTTACATCAAGATCAACCGAGCGGTGTTCGCCCAGGTGCACCATGCCATGGGATTCGAGCTGCTTCAGCACGGGTGGAATCGCCTCTGCATCGATACCGTAGCCGGAAAGCCGGGTTTGCACGCCCAGGCTTTCGAAAAACTCCCGCGTCCTGGTAATAGCGGCATCAATACGAGCTTCCTCGCTCCCTTCCTTGAGCCCCCACACCCGCTCCGCATACTGCATCAGTTTGACGCGCTTATCGGCCTTGCGTTCGTTCAACATTGCAGGCAACACGATGGCCAGCGTCTGGGCATGATCCAATCCGTACAAGGCGGTGAGTTCGTGGCCGATCATGTGAGTCGCCCAATCCTGCGGCACGCCGGCGCCAATCAACCCGTTGAGCGCCAACGTTGCCGTCCACATGAAATTGGCCTGCAAATCGTAGTCCTGCGGGTTCGCCAGCACCCTGGGGCCGATTTCGATCAGTGTCGAGAGCAGGCCTTCTGCAAAGCGGTCCTGCACTAGCGCGTTGACCGGATAAGTCAGATATTGCTCCATGACGTGGGTGTAGGCATCCACGATACCGTTGGCGAGTTGGCGCGGCGGCAGGCTGTAGCTGCGTGTGGGGTCGAGCAGCGAGAACTGCGGGAACACGCAGGCATTGGTGAAGAACAGCTTGGCCTTGATGTCACTGCGCGTGATGACGGAGCCGCTGTTCATTTCCGAACCGGTCGCGGGCAAGGTCAGCACGGTGCCGAACGGCAAAGCCTGTTTGACGTTGGCACCGTGGCTCAACAGGATTTCCCACGGGTCACCGCTCGCAAACACGGCAGCGGCGACGAATTTTGTGCCGTCGATCACCGAGCCGCCGCCTACGGCCAGCAGGTAATCCAGCCGGTTGGCGCGAACCTGCTCGACAGCTTTCATCAAGGTTTCATACGTCGGGTTAGGCTCGATGCCGCCGAAGCTCTCGACGTGGCGCTTGCCCAGCCCTTGATACACCATATCCAGCGTGCCGTTCTTGCGCGCGCTTTCGCCGCCGAACAGCACCAGCACGCGAGCATGCGGCGGGATCAACCGGTCAAGGTCGTTGTAGCGCCCCTGGCCGAAAACGATGCGCGTGGGATTGTAAAACTCGAAATTCAGCATGGTGGTCCTTTGCGATGAATCTTTAAAAAATCAGCTTTCCGAAAACAGGTGTTTGAGTTGATGCGGCTGCGAGCGCCAGAACTGCGGCGGCGCATCGACCTGGGCACCCAACTCGGCTGCGGCGTGCCAGGGCCAACGCGGGTCGTACAACATGGCACGGGCCAGGCCGATGATGTCGGCGCTGCCGTTGGCAATCAGTTCTTCCGCCTGTTGCGGCTCGGTAATGAGGCCGACGGCGATGGTCGTGAGCCCCGTGGCCTCGCGGATGCGCTGCGCCAGCGGCACCTGGTAATTGGGGCCGACAGGGATCTTTTGCTCGGGCGAGAGGCCGCCGCTTGAGACGTGGATATAGGCACAACCGCGTTCGCGCAAATGTTTGGCAAACACCACGCTCTGCTCCACTTCCCAACCGCCTTCCACCCAATCGGTGCCGGAAATACGCACGCCGATGGGCATGCTGGCCGGCAGTGCGGCGCGCATGGCGTCATACACCTCGAGCGGAAAACGCATGCGGTTTTCCAGCGAACCGCCGTATCCGTCGGTGCGGCGGTTGGAGAGCGGCGAGAGAAATTCATGCAGCAAATAACCGTGTGCGGCATGCAATTCGATGGCGTCGATGCCGAGCCGATGCGCACGAAGCGCAGCCTCTACGAAAGCCCCCTTGATACGATCCACGCCCGCGTGATCCAGCTCGACTGGGGGATTATCGTGTGCACCAAACGGCACCGCCGAAGGCCCCACCGTTTGCCAGCCGTCTGGCTGATCCGGGGCGATCTGCGCACCGCCTTGCCATGGCACATTGCACGAGGCCTTGCGGCCAGCGTGGGCGAGCTGGATAGCGATAGGCATGGCCGAATACTGACGTACGGCTTTCAGCACCCGTGCAAGCGCCGCTTCAGTGGCATCCGACCACAAGCCAAGGTCGGCCGGCGAGATGCGGCCGATGGCTTCCACCGCCGTCGCTTCGATGATCAGCATGCCCGCGCCGGAATGCGAAAGCGAGCCGAGATGCATCATGTGCCAATCGGTGGCCTCGCCGTTCACGGCCGAATACTGGCACATGGGGGCAATGACGATGCGGTTCTTGAGGGTGAGGTTACCGATAGCAACAGGCGAAAAGAGCTGTGACATGGATGAAACTCCAGTTGATGTTGTTGAAGACAACTGTACCGCTACAACAAAAAATTGTTAATAAGCTAATTATTTGATTCAATATCAAATAATTTTTGAAGAAAATCTTTGTGATCAATCTCGCCGATCTGAAGCTGTTCATCCGCGTAAGCGAAACCGGCAACATCAGTGCCTCCGCTCGCGGGCTTGGCCAAACGCCGGCAAGCGCCAGCGCGGCCATCAAGCGTCTGGAACGCCAGGTGGGCAGCCAGCTGTTTGCCCGCTCCACCCGCTCTTTGCGACTCACCCAGGCCGGTGAAGACTTCCTGCAATACTGCGTGCAATCCACGCAATTACTGGAAGAAGGCATCGCCAACTTGAAACGCGGCCGCGAGGCGCTCTCGGGGGAAATCCACCTCGGCGCCCCATCGGATCTGGGGCGTGACCGCCTCGACGAAGAACTGGAGCCGTTCCGGCGCGAGCACCCCCAGATTCGCGTGGTGATGCATCTTTCCGACACCATCCAGGACCTCTACCGCAACCAGATCGACCTCGTACTGCGCTACGGCGTCATGCGCGATTCCAGCCTCATCGCCCTCAAACTTTGCGACAACCGGCGCGTAGTGTGCTGTTCGCCGGAATACATCGCCCGTATGGGTCGCCCGGAAACCTTCGAGGCATTGCAGCAGCACAACTGCATCTGCTTCTACCGCAGCGGCAAGATATTCAACGACTGGCGACTCACGCTCGACGGTCGGGAGAGAATTGTGCAAGTACACGGCGACCGCGCTGCCGACGATGGCGCTTTAGTCCGCCAATGGGCGCTGCAAGGCACGGGCATCGCCTTCAAGTCGCACCTGGACGTGGAGCGCGACTTGGCTGCGGGACGCCTCGTCGATCTTTTCCCGACGGCGCAGACCGAGCCGCTGCCGCTGTATATCGTCTATCCCAATCGCAAGTATCAGCCTTCGCGCCTGCAAGCTTTGATTCGTTATCTCCAGCAGCAATTTCCACCCGCTTTATGACAAGGGAAATCATCCGCGCAGGCCCCTATTGAGTTCGCGTTTCAATCGGGTGATGATGGTCGTTACAGGGGCGACAGGCTGGTAACAATGCAAAAGCGAAGCGAGTGGCTGCAAAAAACTTGGGTGCAAGTTGCCCTTGCACTTTCCGTTGTCTTCGTCGCTACGCCTCTCGGCGGTTTGTTCTCCCTGCATCCCAGCAACATTTCCGCCTTCTGGCCGGCCAATGCCCTGCTGTTCTCGGCACTGCTACTCGTACACAAAAGAGCGCGGTTCATCACCCTGCTGCTCGCCTTCCCCGTCTTTGTTGTCGCCGAACGGAACCTTGGCTATCCATTTGCCAACACCTTGGTCTACAGCTTTGCCAACGTGTTCGAAGTTACCGTGTTGCTGGGCCTGCTCAAGATGACCGGCATGCGCAGCCTTACTTTCGACCGCGTCAGGGATTTGGTCGCCATGATGCTGCTGGGCATCACCGCATCCTTGAGCGGCGGCATGATAGGTGCACTTGGCTCCTTGTCCTCGGGAACCGATCTACTGCCCCTCTGGATTCGTTGGAGCCTTGCCGATTTCTTCGGATACTGCATGTGCGTACCACTGGTCATGACGTGGCGGCAATGGCGCGGCATCTTGCTGCAAGCGCCGACATGGCGCCGTTGGGAATTCGCAGCCTTGCTCGGGCTATTGCTGGTGGTGGTTCCCTTCGCCTCGGGTTTAAGCGTGTTCGACGATGTTTCGCCGCCGCTCGGAGTACAGTTCCTGCCTATCCCCATCCTGCTATGGGTGGCCTTGCGGTTCGGGCCGGCGGGCGGTGCACTGGTCACACTGATCGCCGCTGTCGCTGCCTTTTTCGGCGCGGCTCACGGCTACGGCCTGTTTGCGCTGGAAAGCCAGGAACAAAGTCTGCAATCGCTACAATGGTTTTTTGCTTCGCTCGTCATCACCGTCATGACCGTGGCCACGCTTACGGCCGAACGCGACCGCTCCTACCGACACTTACAGGAAGAAGTCGCAGAGCGCCGTAGTGCCGAAGAAGCGCTACGCAATAGTGAGGCGCGTTATCGGCGCATCGTGGATACCACGACCGAAGGTGTTTGTCTGGTCGATACCGGATTCACCATCGCATTCGTCAATGCCCGCATGGCAGCGCTGCTGGGTTACAGCCCGGAGGAAATGCTGGGTCATGCCTTGTCCGATTTCGTCGTGGTCGCCGAGATGCCGGACCATCTGCAGCGCATGCACAACCGTAGCAAAGGCATTTCCGAAAACTACCAGCGGCGCTTCTTGCACAAGTCAGGCAAGGTGGTTCTGGTACGCGCCTCGGCCACCCCTATTTTCGACGAAAAAGGCGAGTTCATTGGCTCCCTCGGCATGTTCACGGACATTACCGAGCAGGCCAAGATCGAGCATCAATTACGCCTGCTGAGCTTTGCCCTGGACGAAGTCGGCGAAAGTATCCTGCTCCTCGGGCATAACGACACCCATTTTCTCTACGCCAGTCTCAGCGCCGTTCGTAATCTCGGCTACAGCCGCGAGGAATTGACCGGGGGCATGGGCGTCTACGACATCGACCCGGAATGGAACCAGGAGCGGTGGGACCAGTTCTGGCCGGAATTGATCAAGCGCCGCAGGATGCAGTTCGAATCCGTACATAAAAGACGCGACGGCACTACGTTCCCGGTGGAGATCACGGCGAATTATTTCGAATTCGACGGCGAGGTCTACAACCTCTCCATCAGCCGCGACATCAGCGAACGGAAGCGCGCCGAAGAAGAGCTCAAGCATTACCGTGAAAGCCTTGAGGTGACGGTGAGCGAGCGCACCGCCGAACTCGAGCTGGCAAAGGATGCAGCCGAAGCGGCCAACCGCGCCAAGAGCGTGTTCCTCGCCAACATGAGCCACGAGTTGCGCACGCCGCTCAACGCTATCCTCGGTTTTTCCGACCTCATGAGCAAAACCGGGCATTTGCCGCCCGAGCAGCACGAGTACGTAAACATCATCAATCGCAGCGGCGAGCACTTGCTTAACCTCATCAATGACGTGCTGGAAATGTCGAACATCGACACCGGCCATATCGAGCTGGAATCCAGTGGATTTGACCTCGGCAACCTGGTGCGCGACGTCACCGACATGATGCGCATCAAAGCCGCGCAAAAGGGGCTAAGGCTCGAAGTCGACCAGGCTTCCCGTTTTCCGCGCTTCGCCACCGGCGACGAAGCACGTATCCGCCAGATCCTCATCAACCTGCTCGGCAATGCTATCAAGTACACCTCAACCGGCCACGTAACGCTGCGACTGAACACCCATGCCGACGGCCGGCTCCTGATTGAAGTAGAAGACACTGGCATCGGTATCGCGCCGGAGGATCAGAAGCGTATTTTCGACCCCTTCGTCCAGCTCGGCGAGCAAGGTACACGAAAAGGTACAGGGCTCGGACTCTCCATTACCCGCCAATTCGTGACCCTCATGGGAGGCACGATCAAGGTCAGCAGCTCATTGGGGGCAGGTTCGGTATTCAGTGTGGAACTACCGCTTGCCGGCGCTCCGGTGCATTCGCTGGCAAGCCACACAGCCAGCGAAACGGAAATAGTGGGCGTGACCGCGGGGCAGCCCGAGTACCGCATACTCATCGCCGAGGACCAGGAAGACAACCAGCTGCTGCTCATCACGCTGATGCAGGATCTCGGCTTACCCACCAAGCTGGCCGTCAACGGCGAGGAATGCGTGAAAATGTTCAGCGAGTGGCATCCTCACCTCATCTGGATGGATCGCCAGATGCCGGTCATGGACGGTATCGAGGCCACGCGGCTCATCCGTGCACTGCCCGGTGGCGATGCGGTGAAGATCGTCGCGGTGACGGCCTCGGTCCTCGAACAACAGCAGGAAGAAGCCAAAAGTGCAGGCATGGACGACTTCGTCAGCAAGCCCTACCGGCTTGAGGAAATCTACGCCTGTCTCGCACGCCAGCTCGGCCTGCAATACCGCTATGAAAATGACGACACGCCTGAAATCGTACCGCCCATTACGGCTGAGGAACTCGCCGGACTCGATGCGGCGCTACGTCATCGTTTGAAAGAGGCATTGCTCAGTCTGGAAACGGCCCGTATCGCCACTGCCCTGGATGCCATCGCCCAAAGCTCGCCAGCACTGGGCGAGCGCCTGCAAGGCTTAGTCGCCCAATACGATTATCCGGCCATCCTCGCCGCACTCGACACATGGAACTGATATTTCACCCTTCACCCAACCGCCTTGTGCTGTACGTCCACGGCACTTAACGCGCCCACTGCGGCAATCACCTCAGGACGCGTTTCATCCTTGAGATTGGCCTGCTCGATTTCCGCCACCTCGATCAGATGCGGCATCAGATTGATCGCTGCCGCCAAAAACTCGGCGATGTCGGCAGGCTCGGCTTCGTAGGTGTCTGCAATCAGTTCGCCCAGTTCATTGATGATCTGCGAGCCCTCGCGCTCCACTCGTCCCAGGCCTGCTCGCTGATAAGTGTTTTTTAAAAGTTCCAGCCGCGTCACGATGGCCTCCTTCCAGTGGATTAGCTCAAGCTTGGCGAGATTACCTCACAGCTAGACTGCTGCTATCGGCTAGCGTACATAAGGCCCGTTAGACACAAGAGCGTAATTTTTTCAACGCCCATAAGTCTTTTTTAATCAGTCGAATAAGCTCGAAATAACCGCGATCTCAAGCTAGGCCGGTTTGCCACAATTACATTTGCACAATACTATCAAGCCAAACATTCTGAATAATCGGGTTTATTTTCCCGCGGCAAGTTTATGCAAGGCTGCCGCGGAATCGGGGGTGCACGATGTCCTTATATGCACTGGTCGTCTCAGACAGTTGCGTACTTGCCACCTTGTTGCAGCATCACTTCATGGTTTTGAAATGGTCATGCGATGCCATGACGATCTCGACCGCTGTCGGCAAAAGCAGTCAATCTCTGGATTACAGTTGCGTGGTGATGGTGGTCGATCGGCAATTTGCCGGCAGCTACGGAAGCGTGGTCGAAGAAGTGGGACACTTTTTCAGAAACCTTGCCCGGCACACGCCGTTTTACCTGATTTTCGAGCATGAGTACGAGTCGCGCTTCCATCACTGGCTGAGCAGTAGCAAAGGCTTGTATCAGCTCGGCAGCGACGTGAGCCGTTTGCAGGATGCAGTAAACCAGATCGCAAGCGCCGAATCAGGCGGCTCGGATCCTTCCGGCTTTATGCCGCCTGCAAGTTCGCTTTGAAGTCTTCGCTGTAAACACCGTGCTTTATCGAGCGCATAGATCAACCGCGATTAGGATTTATCGAGCGTGATAGGCTCGCCGAGCGGCTCGCGGGCATAACGTTCAGTCTTGATTTCCATGAGGTCCAGTACCGTATCCAATGCCGTCTTGAGCGCCGCCAACTGCTCCGGCTGCATCCGCATCAGCGCATCGGGTAGTAAGCCACGCAGTGGCGCAGGCGCTCGCCCGAGCACGGCCAGGCCTGTGGAGGTGGCCTTCAAGCGCACTGAGCGACGGTCTTTCTCATCACGCACCCGGTCCACCAGTTGGCGTTCTTCCAGCTTAACGATCAGGTTGCTCACCGTGGATTGGTGGAGCGACATGACCCGAGCAAGATGAGAGACCTTGATGCCGTCCGCCTGTGCAATTTCGGATAGCGTCCACAGTTGCGCCCCGCTGAAGCCGACAGCCTTCTCGATGGCTTCGAAATGCTTGTTCGACGATTTGAAAATGATGCGAAACAGGCCGAGTACCTGCAACGAAAGCGCGGACGTATCGGATTCACTCATGGATAAGTCTTATTCGAAAAACAGGCAAGAAAATCTTGGCGCCATTCTAGCCTAGTCGCAGTCAAAAAAACGGCGCCGGAGCGCCGAATGGGGGACGTCTGGGTACATGCCGTGGCGCGTAGATGCAGCCTCGGCATGCCTGTAAATCAGTGATGCACCGTGGAAGAAACCGAAGTCGTCGCCGCCATGCTCATCAGTTCGCTCAAGCGCTCGTCGCGGCCGTAGAAATCCTCGAAGCGCACGATGTCGTCCTCGCCCAGGTAGGTGCCCGACTGCACCTCGATGATCTCCAGCGGTACCACGCCGGGGTTTTCCAGACGATGCACGGTGCCCAGCGGAATGTAGGTGGACTGGTTTTCGGTGAGCAGGAATTTTTCGTCGCCGCGGGTGACGCGGGCAGTACCGGTGACCACCACCCAGTGTTCGGCACGATGGTGATGCATTTGTAGCGACAGGCAGGCGCCGGGGCTCACCACGATACGCTTGACCTGGAAACGCATGCCGCCGTCCAGGCTGTCGTAATAGCCCCAAGGACGCTGCACCTTGCGGTGCGCATCGCATTCGGGTCGGCCTGCGGATTTGAGCTGCGCGACCGCGTCCTTCACCAAGTGCAGGTGATCGCGATGCGCGACCAGGACGGCATCAGCAGTTTCAACCACCACGGTGTCGTCCATGCCGATGCAGGCCACCATGCGGTTTTCGGCGCGGACCAGGGAATTGCGCGTATCCATCGCCAACACATCGCCTGCCAGCACGTTGCCCTCCTTGTCTTTGTCACCGATTTCCCAGAGGGCGCTCCAGGCACCGACATCCGACCAACCGGCATCCAAGGAAAGCACGGCGCCGATAGCATCTTCATCCGCGCTCACCAGCCGTTCCATCACCGCATAGTCGATGGAATCCGACGGACAATCGACGAAGGCCTCTTTGTCGATGCGCGTGAAATCATGGTCGGTCGTGCTTTGCGCCATCGCCATCATGCAGGCGGCAAGGATATCCGGGCGGAAACGGTCCATCTGCTTGAGCCAGGTCGAAGCCTTCATCATGAAGATACCGCTATTCCATAAATAGTTGCCGTCCGCCACGTAGCGCCGTGCCGTCTCGATATCCGGTTTTTCCACGAAGCTCATGATTTCCTGTGCTGGCGTTGCGTTAATCGGTTTGCCGCAGCGGATGTAGCCGTAGCCGGTTTCAGGCGCAGTCGGCACGATGCCGAAGGTCATCACCCGCCCTGCCATGGCAAGCGGAAGACCTTGCGCCAGCGTTTCGCAGAAGACTTCCGGATGCAGCATTACATGGTCGGCCGGCATGGCGACCAGCACAGGATCGTTGCCATCCTCCACCGCTGCCAGGGCAGCCAAGGTCAGCGCAGGCGCAGTGTTGCGGCCGACCGGCTCTAGCAAGATGCGCGACGCCGTCATGTCCACCTGGCGCAATTGCTCGGCGGTCATGAAACGGCATTCCTCCTGGCCGACCACAAGGGGATGCTCCAGCTTCCAACCATCGGGCATGGCGTCGCAGGTAATGCGGAGGGCAGTGGACTGCAGCATGGTGTGATTGTCGCCCCCCAGCATGAGGAGTTGCTTGGGATGCTTCTCGCGCGAGAGCGGCCACAGGCGGGTGCCGGAGCCGCCGCAAAGAATAACGGGCAACAAGACGTTCATTAATGACTCCAATCAGGCAGGAACAAGTCGCGGCGATAGACACAAATAGAGTGCTCCATTCGCCACGTTCGCAGGCTAAACCCCGCCCCTTCCACCCTCCGTACGCTACCGCACAGATATCCCAAGCCCAGCCGTGGGATAAAGCAGCCACGGCTCATGCTCTACCGCCCACCCGCGCCTCAGGCAGAGGCACAAGAGTGTGCGGTATCGAACAGAGAAAGCCCTACCGGCGGCGTACAACGTCACCATTCTTTGCCACTACTGCGATTGGTAAGTCCATGAAAACACAGAATCTTGCTTCACCTGCCCAGAATTTGCGCAAAGTGCTCCCACTGGCTCTACTCCTCGTGATGACAGCCTGTAGCGAGAACAAGAAACCGGCGACCCAGGTCGTCGCCAAGGTCAACAATGACGAGATTTCCATCCATCAGGTCAACAACGCACTGGCGCACATTCCCAATGTGCCCGTCGATAGCGTGGACAAGGTGAAGAAGGACGTTTTGGCCAAGCTGGTCAATCAGCAGCTGGCAGTGCAACAAGCTGAAGCCCAGAAAATAGACCGCTCGCCCGAAGTGATGATGCAGATCGACGAGGCACGCCGTGAAATCCTCACCCGCGCCTATTTGAATCGCCTCGTAGCCGGGCTGCCCAAGCCCTCCGAGGACGAAGCCAGGAAGTTCTACCAGAGCCATCCCGAGCTGTTCTCCGACCGTCATGTCTATAAGTTGCAGGAAATCGCGCTGGAGACTCCCAACCCGCCGGTGAACGAACTCAAGACCTTCGCCCAGGGCAAGAGCATGGAAGACATCGCCGCCTGGCTGAAGAAGCAGAACATCGCCTTCACCATGCATTCCGGCACGCGTGCCGCAGAGCAGATTCCACTTAGCGTGCTGCCGCAGCTCGCTGCCTTCAAGGACGGCCAGACCGGCATCTTCGAACCGACGCCCAACTCTGCGGTAGTGATGCACCTGGAATCGTCCCAGGCTGCCCCGGTGGACGAAAAGACTGCGCTGGAGAAGATTCCGCGCTATCTCGCCAACGAGCAGGCCAAGGTCGCCATCAACAACGACCTGGAGCGTCTCAAGACAGCAGCCAAGATCGAATACCTAGGCGATTTCGCCGCCATGTCGACCAATCAAGCCAGCACTCAGCCGCCGGAAATGGCCGAGGCTGAAAAATCCCCGCCTGCCGCCGGACCGGCAAGCGCGCAGCCGACCAATCAACAACCCAAGTCCGAAACCATGAACGTGGAAAAGGCCATCGCGGGGCTGAAATGAGTATGCCCGCCGCATCACCAGACGACCAGCCATTTTCCATCGCCAGCAGCCCCACGCCTGTAACAACGACCGTACGGAGTCCGCTATGAAAACCCATGCCATGACCCCCATCCTCATGCTGTGCCTGTCCGCTGCCCTCGTGCCAGCCGCCCAGGCCCAGAACGACCTCGCCATGCAAGACCAGCCATCAAGCCAGCAGCGCAACAAGATGGACCAGGGCGACTACACCCTGGGGCCGGGTGACTCCATCCGCGTCCTGGTGTTCCAGAATCCGGACTTAACGCTGGACACTCGCGTTTCTGAAAGCGGCACCATCACCTACCCGCTCATCGGTAGCGTCAAGGTGGGCGGCATGCCCATCCCCGAGGCGGAAAAAGCCATTGCCGACGCCTTGAAGAAAGGCGGCTTCGTGCAGCAACCGCAGGTCAACATCGTGTTGGTCCAGGTGCGCGGCAACCAGGTTGCGGTGCTGGGCGCAGTGAATCGTCCAGGACGCTTCCCGCTTGAAACCTTCAACACGCGCCTGTCTGAAATGCTGGCTAACGCTGGCGGCATCATCAACGGCGTAGGCGGCGTGGGCGGCGGCTCCGATACCGTCATCATCACCGGCTGGCGTAACGGCCAGCATTTCCGGAAGGAAGTCGACGTGCCCAGCATGTTCCTCAAGAACAAGCCCGACGACGACATCGATGTCGCGGCCGGGGATGTGATCTACGTGCCCGAAGCGCCCGTTTACTACATCTACGGCGAAACCCAGCGTCCCGGCTCGTTCCGTATCCAGCGCGGCATGTCGGTGCAGCAGGCGCTCGCCATGGCTGGCGGCCCCACGCTGCGCGGCACCGAACGCGGCATGAAGATCTATCGCAAGGGTGCGGACGGCAATCTCACCGCTATCAAGATCAAACCGAACGATCCGGTGCAGGCCAACGACGTGATCTACGTCGACGAAAGCCTGTTCTAACCGCCGTCGAATGACTGCTATGTCTAAAACCACCTCCAAGGGGCCAGCATGAACCTGCAACAGATGCTAATGATCCTCAAGGCGCGCTACAAGATAACGCTGCTGACGATGCTCGCCATCATGGGCATCACCCTGGGCGTCAGCCTGATGCTACCGCCGCGCTACAGCGCCGAGACCGACCTCATCGTCGACATGCGTTCGCAAGATCCGCTCGCCCAGATCGCCATGTACAACGCCGATATGAGCTACCTGCCCACGCAGATCGACGTGATCAACAGCGAGCGCGTGGTGCAGAAGGTGATCAAGATTCTCAAGCTCGACCAGAACCCGGCCGTACGCCAAAAGTGGATGGAAGACACCGGCGGCGAAGGTCAACTAACCCAATGGCTGGGGGACTTGCTGCAAAAGGACATGAAGGCCAAGCCCTCGCGCGATAGCAACGTCATCATGATCAGCTATTCGTCGCCCGACCCCGGTTTCTCCGCCGCCGTCGCCAACGCCTTCGCCCAGGCCTATGTAGAAACCAACCTCGACCTCAAGACCGAGCCGGCCCATGAATACGCCACCTGGTTCAAGGACCAGGGCAAGGACTTGCGCGCCGACCTCGAAAAAGCGCAGGCCAAGCTTTCCGCCTACCAGCAAAAGCACGGCATGGTGATCACCGACGAGCGGCTGGACGCCGAAACCGCCAAGCTGGCCGACCTCACCGCCCAGCTCACAGCGGCGGAACTGGTGATGGCAGACGCACGCAGCAAGCAGCGCTCCGGCGGCAACGCCAGCACGCTGCCCGAGGTGCAGCAGAATGCGCTGATCCTCAACCTCAAGGCCGACATCGACCGGGCCGAGGCCAAACTGCAGGACGCCGCGGGCAACTACGGCAAGAACCATCCGCAATACAAGCGCATGGAAGCCGAGCTCAACATGCTGAAACAAAAGCTCGCTGCCGAAACCGCCCATATCGCCAGCGGATTCACTACCAGCGAAAACGTCGGTACCGACAAGGCCGCGCAACTGCGCCAATTGATCGAGATCCAGAAGGCCCACCTGCTCGAAATGCGCCGCCAGCGCGACGACGCAGCCGTGCTGCTGGCCGACGTTGCCTCTGCGCAGAAAGCCTACGACGCGGTAACTGCTCGCCTCACCCAGACCAGCCTCGAAAGCCAGGCGCGCCAGACCAACATCTCGGTGCTGACGCCTGCCACGGCTCCCATCAAGCCGACTTCGCCGCAGCCCGTGCTGTATACCGCCATCGCCGGCGTGCTGGGCTTGCTGATCGGCCTCGGCATGGCCTTCATGACGGAAATGATGGATCGCCGCGTGCGCACCATCGAAGACGTGGAACTAGGCGTTGGCCTGCCGGTGCTGGCCCGCATTACCCGCCAGCAGGGCAGCGCTCGCCTGTTCGTGAAGAAACTGCGACTGCGGCGGCCGCGCACCATCGAGTTCGCCTGAGGCTCATCGAATCGCTGAATTGTATTGAAGCCGGCCCCGCCGGGCCGGCTTAAGTATCTCGCCTAACCGCAAAAGGAACCCATCATGCAAGTGTCATTGCAACCTGTGCAGCGCGTCTCCGGGGATTACTCCATCGGGGCGATCCTGGTCGATGCCGGCAAGCTCACGCTGGACGAAGCCGAGCCCATCCTGCGGCTGCAAAAGGAACGCAACCTGCGCTTTGGCGAAGCAGCCATTCAGCTCGGTATCTTGAGCGAGGACGACATCAAGTTCGCCCTCGCCCGGCAGTATCGCTATCCCTATCTGCGCAAGGGCGAGACCAGCGTCTCCGATGAGCTGGTCGCAGCCTTGCAGCCGTTCAGCCCTCAGGCCGAAGCGTTGCGGGCGCTGCGCAGCCAACTGGTGATGCGCTGGTTTACCGGCGAGCCGGAACGCAAGGCCTTGTCCATCATCAGCCCGGGCAGCCGCGAAGGCCGTAGCTATCTCGCTGCCAACATGGCCGTGGTGTTCTCGCAATTGGGTGAACGCACCCTGCTGATCGATGCCGACATGCGCCGTCCGCGCCAGCACAAGATGTTCGGCATCGAAAACCGCAGCGGCCTGTCGTCCATCCTCTCCAACCGCGGCGATTCCAGCACCATCCAGCGCATCCCGGCGTTCATGGATTTGTCCATCCTTCCCTCCGGCCCTACGCCGCCGAACCCGCAGGAGCTATTGGGCCGGCCCATGTTCAACACTTTCATGGCCAACATGGTGGACGAGTTCGACGTGATCATCGTCGATACCCCACCCGCTGCACGTTATGCCGACGCCAACATCGTCTCCATGCGTACCGGCGGCGCCCTCATTGCAGCGCGGCAAAACCGTACCAGCCTGCGCGATTCGCAACTCCTCGCGGGCGGCCTCACCGATCTCGGCGTCATGATGGTCGGCTCGGTATTGAGCACGTTTTAATTGCGGGACAAGTCGAAACCCATGTCGCAGCAAGAATCCACGCTCCCATTGCTAGTCCGCAACACGCTGCCGCGCCCATGGCTGTTGTGGCTCCCGGTCGTCATCGGGCTGGCCGCCATCTGCATTCCTTCATTCATCCATCTGGCGCAGACCACCTGGGATTCGGAAGAAAACGGCCACGGGCCGATCATACTGATGGTCTTCATCTGGCTGGTGTGGCAGCAGCGCAGCGTGCTCGCCTCCGGTGTGCCGCGGCCCGGCTCCATCATGGGCTGGCTGTCGCTATTGTTCGGCCTCGCCGCATTCGTCATCGGCCGCTCGCAATCCATCGATACGCTGGAAGTCGCCGGCCTCATCCCCATGCTGGTGGGTATCGTGCTGCTGATGCGAGGTTGGCAGACGTTGCGCATGCTGTGGTTTCCGCTGCTGTTTTTGCTATTCATGATCCCGCTGCCGGGGCTGCTGATCACGGTGATTACCGGCGCACTCAAGACCCAGGTTTCGTCCGTCGCAGAAAACCTGCTGTATTACGGAGGGCTACCCATTGCCCGCAATGGGGTGGTGCTGAGCATCGGGCCGTATCAGTTGCTGGTGGCGGATGCCTGCTCGGGACTCAATTCCATGTTCAGCCTGTCGGCGCTGGGCCTGCTCTACCTCTATCTCATGCGCTACCGCAACTGGCTGCATATCGGCCTCATGCTAGCGGCGATTCTCCCGATTGCGTTCATCGCCAACGTCATCCGCGTCATGGTGCTGGTGCTCATCACCTACCAATTCGGCGACGAGGCGGGCCAGGGGTTCGCCCATAGCGCGGCGGGCATGCTTTTGTTCGCTGTCGCACTGTTGCTGCTGCTCGGATTCGACAAATTGTTGAGATCGACATTGTTCCGCCGCAGGAGCGCCGCATGAGCCAACATCTTCACCCGATGCCCTCGCGAGGCCCTGCCCTCATCGCCCCCATCATCATCGGGCTCTTGATGGTGGCGTCCTCCGGGCTTGCCATCAAGTTGAAGCCTGAGCAGCGATTGGCAGATCAGGAACCGGCCGTAAAGCTGGAAGAGGTCATCCCCAAGCAGTTCGGTGCCTGGCATCTCGATACCAGCATCGTGCCGGTCAACCCCAGCCCGGACGTCAAGTCTCGGCTGGACGCCATCTACAGCCAGACCTTGGCGCGGTCTTATGCCGACGGTGCAGGGCATCGCATCATGCTTTCCATCGCCTACGGCGCCGACCAGAGCGGCGACGGCAGCCAGGTGCACCGTCCCGAGTTCTGCTACACCGCCCAGGGCTTTCAGATATTGCGCAACCGCATCGGCGACCTGCTGACGCCGTTCGGGCAGCTGCCCGTGCGCCGGCTGCTCGCCGTGCAAGGTCCGCGTAACGAACCCATCACCTACTGGATCACCATCGGCGACAAGGCCACCTTGCCCGGCCTCAGCCGCAAGATCCAGCAAATCGCTTACGGCCTCACCGGCAAAGTGCCCGACGGCATGCTGGTGCGGGTGTCCTCCATCGACAACAACACGGAAGAGGCCTACCGCGTGCAGGAGCGTTTCATCGCCGACATGCTCGCAAGCATGGACCCCAGCACCCGTGTTCGCGTGGCAGGGCGCCTCGGACAGTAAACCGGGGCAGTAGTCCTTCATTTCAACGACAGGAAAGAGATTATGTTCAAGGTTGCACTCATCACCGGCATTACGGGCCAGGACGGCTCCTACCTTGCAGAATTTCTGCTGGCAAAAGGCTACGAGGTACACGGCATCAAGCGCCGCGCCTCCAGCTTCAACACCGACCGTATCGACCACATCTACGAAGACCCGCACCACGACGACCAGCGCTTTTTCCTGCATTACGGCGACCTGACCGATTCGACTGCGCTGATTCGGGTTATCCAGCAAGTGCAGCCGGACGAGATCTACAACCTGGCCGCGCAATCGCACGTGGCCGTGTCGTTCGAAGAACCGGAATACACCGCTAACGCCGACGGCATCGGCACGCTGCGCATCCTCGAAGCCATGCGGATTCTGGGCCTGCAGAACAAGACGCGCTTCTACCAGGCTTCCACCTCCGAACTCTACGGCCTGGTACAGGAAACTCCGCAAAAGGAAACCACACCCTTCTATCCGCGCAGCCCCTACGCCGCCGCCAAGCTCTACGCCTACTGGATCACGGTGAACTACCGCGAGGCCTACGGCATGTACGCCTGCAACGGCATCCTGTTCAACCACGAATCCCCGCGTCGCGGCGAAACCTTCGTCACACGCAAGATCACCCGCGCCCTGGCCCGTATCAAACTGGGACTACAGGAGCACCTCTACCTCGGCAACCTCAACGCCCTGCGCGACTGGGGTCATGCGCGGGACTACGTCGAGATGCAGTGGCTGATGCTGCAACAGAGCCAGCCCGAGGATTTCGTCATCGCCACCGGCCGCCAATACAGCGTGCGCGATTTCGTCAACATCGCCGCCGCCGAGCTGGACATGGAGATTACCTGGCGCGGCAACGGCGTGGACGAGAAAGGCTATGACGAGAACGGCAACTGCATCGTCGCCGTCGATCCGCGCTACTTCCGCCCCACGGAGGTGGAAACGTTGCTGGGCGACCCCAGCAAGGCCAAGCGCAAGCTGGGCTGGGAACCCAAGACCCCGTTCGAGGACATGGTGCGGGAGATGGTGCAGGAAGACCTGCACACCGCCGAGCGCGATCACCTGGTCAAGAGCCACGGCTACCGCACCTTGGCCTATCACGAATAAACGTAGCGGAGAAAACAGCCATGGCCCTCATCAACACTATTTCCACCAAGTCCAGGATCTACGTTTCCGGCCATCGCGGCATGGTGGGCTCGGCCATCGTACGGCGGTTGGAAGCGGCGGGCTATCGCAGCCTGATCCTGCGCACGCACCGCGAACTGGACCTTACCAACCAACAAGCCGTGTTCGATTTTCTGGCCCGCGAAAAACCCGAATACGTGTTCTGCGCCGCGGCGAGAGTAGGCGGCATCCACGCCAACAACAATTACCGTGCCGATTTCATCTACCAGAACCTCATGATCGAGGCCAACCTGATCGAAGGCGCCTATCGTGCCGGGGTGAAACGCATGCAGTTTCTGGGATCGAGCTGCATCTACCCGCGTGACTGTCCGCAGCCGATCAAGGAGGAATACCTGCTCTCCGGGCCGCTGGAACAGACGAACGAACCCTATGCCGTGGCCAAGATCGCCGGCATCAAGCTGTGCGAAAACTACAACCGGCAATACGGCACGCAGTATTTCAGCGTCATGCCGACCAACCTCTACGGCCCCAACGACAACTACGACCTGTTGAATAGCCATGTGCTGCCCGCCCTCTTGCGCAAGACGCACGAGGCCATGCTGCGCGGCGACAAGACGCTGATGGTGTGGGGCACCGGCAAGCCCATGCGCGAGTTCCTGCACGTAGACGACCTCGCCGACGCCTGCGTATTTCTCATGGAGCGCGGCGTGGGCGATGGCCTTTACAACCTTGGCACCGGCACCGACGTTTCCATCCGCGAACTGGCGGAGAACATCATGGAGGTGGTGGGTTTTCGGGGTTCGCTAGTGTTCGACACCACCAAGCCCGACGGCACGCCGCGCAAGCTGCTGGATGTCTCGCGCATGCGGGAGCTGGGCTGGCAGGCGCGGATTCCGCTCAAGGAGGGTCTCGCCATGACCTACCGCACCTACGTGGAAGAACAAAAGCAACTTTACCAACGCA
This sequence comes from Novimethylophilus kurashikiensis, assembly GCF_003112435.1. Taxonomy (GTDB): domain Bacteria; phylum Pseudomonadota; class Gammaproteobacteria; order Burkholderiales; family Methylophilaceae; genus Novimethylophilus; species Novimethylophilus kurashikiensis. The sequence continues at coordinate 52,318 of NZ_BDOQ01000013.1, read as the reverse complement.
CGCACGCCTTCCAGGCTTGAAGCCTCTTTATGCTATTGCCCTACCAAGTCCAACGCCTCATCAACCGTTATCGCCACGCCAACTGGGCGCTCACCGATCAAACCGTCGTCAGCGGCAGCAACTTCGTCACCGGGGTCTTGCTGGCGCGTGTGCTGGGGCCGGAAGCCTTCGGCGTGTTCGTGCTGTTGCAGGCGCTGATGATCTACGTCAATTCGTTCCAGAACGCGCTGATTTTCCAGCCCATGATGAGCGCCGCGCCGCAAATGGATAACGATGTCCGCAGCCGCTATTTGCAGGGGGTGTTCGCCTTGCAGTTGACACTGTCGTGCGTGCTGGCCGTAGCTGTGGCCATCATTGCCCTGTTCGCCCACGCTTTCGGACTGGAAAAACTGGTTGGTCTCGGGCCCGGCGTCATCGTCGCGCTCAACGCCGCGCTGTTGTGCTTCCAGTTGCAGGACTGGCAGCGCCGCTATTACTTCGTGCAGGAATACCCCAAGGGCGCGTTCATCAACGACTGCATCAGCTACGGCGGACAGGTGGTATTTCTCACGCTGATGATGCTGCAAGGCACGCTCTCGGTCGCGAGCGCCTTCTGGGTGATCGCCGCGACCTCGCTTGCAGCCTTCATTTTCGGCTTCATGCACGACCGCGTGGAACCGGTATTCGCCCACGCCAAGGCGGTACTCAAGGAAGGCTGGCGCACCGGGCGCGACTACCTCATGGCCTGGCAACTGCAATGGATGGGTACGCAAGGTGTGCTGATGATAGGCGCCAGTGCGGTTGGCGCCCAAGCAGCCGGCGGGGTGCGCGCAGCACAGAACATCGTGGGGCCGATCAATATCCTGTTCCAGGCCATGGAAAACGTGGTGCCGGTCATCGCGGCACGGCACTTCGGCCATGAAGGATTGGGCGGGCTGATGCACTACATGTGGCGCATCACTGCCATCGGCACGGCCCTGCTACTACCGGTGCTGATCGTGCTCACCCTCCTCGCCACACCGCTTACCCATCTGCTCTATGGCGACTCCTACGCCGATACGGCGGTGCTGGTGGCATGGCAGGCGGCGCTTATCTTCGTGCAGTTCTACCTGCGACAAGTGACGTTCTTCCTGCGCACGGTGAAGGCGACTGGCGTGATTATTCGCTCGGGTGTAGTGATGTCGGTGGTCTCCATCCTCGTCGGCGTCGCCGTGGTCAACCGCCTGCAGGAAACCGGCGTCATGCTGGCCCTGCTGAGCGGCACGCTGATGGGGCTGGCATATTCGATTGCCGGCGCGATCAAGGTCCGGCAGCGAATCGCCGAGGAAGAAGCGCCCAAGCATGCCCCTGAAGGCAAGGCACCCGAAAACAAAGGCGGTGATAGCCAGCCTATCGATTTGATGGACTGCAACATGAAAATGACCGCCCTGCGGGGAGACCGGCCATGAGCGAGGCTTTCGATCGGTTCGAGTGGATGTTGTGGCGCCGCCGCCGTTTGTCCAAGGAGTTGCCGCGCTTCTGGGCCAGCATCCGCAGCTATGCCAGTCCCGATTGCCGTTTTGCAGGCTACAACCGCATCTATCAGGGCAGCACGCTGCGCGCCGTGTCGCTGGGCCGCATGAGCTACGTTTCGGAAGGCTCGCGCGTCGGTTTTACCGATATTGGCGCGTTTTCCAGCATCGGGCCGAATGTGTTGCTGGGCGGGTTGGGCAAGCATCCGGTCGATCGGCTATCCACCCATCCGGCGTTCTATTCCACCCGGTTGCAAGCCGGCATGAGCTTCGCCCGCAGCGATAGCGAGGACGAACTGCCACGATCAACCGTGGGCAGCGACGTGTGGATAGGCGCGGGCGCCATCGTGCTGGACGGGCTCACCGTCGGCCACGGCGCCATCGTGGCTGCAGGCGCGGTAGTAGTGAAGGACGTGGCGCCGTACTCCATTGTGGGCGGCGTACCCGCCAGGCCCATTCGAGACCGCTTCGACGAACGCACCATCGAGGCGTTGCTGTCCTGGCGCTGGTGGGATCTCAACATGCATCAGCTCGACGTTATCGCGCATCGATTCATGACGCGCGAGTGGTCGCCCGAAGCCATCCTGGAGGCCATCAACGAGCTGGATGCCGCCGACTTGCGTCAACTCGCCGCCATGCAACTCGCCAAGGTGTCGTCATGAATACCAACCTCATGAATACCAACCTCATGAATACCAATCTCATGAATACCCGGCTCATCCGCACCCCGTTCCAGGCCCAGGTCTGGCGTACCCGCAAGTACGTCGACGAGGCACGGGCCCGCATGTCGCTGGCCGACTACTGGTTCATGCTCGGCTTCTGGCTGGCGCTGTTCTACGTGGCCGACCCGTTTTCGCTGCGGCTGGAGAAAATCGGCCTCACCAAGCACCTGCCGCTCATGATTTCGCTCTCGGGCGCGATCATGATCAACATCGGCACCAAGATTTTCGTATCCGACCTCTCCCGGCTTTATGACCGCTACAAGCGGCGCTACTGGGAGGTGCTCAAGGCCGCGCTGCCGCTTGCGTTAATGGGAGGATGGATCGTGCTCGGCAGCTTGTACGCCCGCAAGCACGAAGGCATCGGCAACAGCTTCATTACCGTGGGGCTGTACATGCTGTTCGCGCTGGTGACGGCGCGGGTGGTGATGCTATCGGCCGCGCGCGAAACCATGGTGAAATCGTTCATCTATTTCGCCATCCTCGCCAGCCTGTTCATGACGCTCAAGATGGCGATCATGCACGACGATCATTCCTCGCCCTATCACGAACTGGAGTTCCTCATCATCCCGCTTATGGTGTTTTTCGCGCTGCAACCGGGCAAGGTGTGGCCGACGCTGATGACGCTGTTCTTCGTCATCGCCGGGCTGCTGTTCCGCAAGAACACCGGTTTTATCGTGCTGGCGCTGACGCTGATTTACCTGTGGCTTGCCGAATGGCGCTTCCGCTTCCGTGAAAGCGTGACCTTCCGCTTCTGGACCTTGTTCTGGATGGTGATCGTGATCATCGCAGGCTTGGCGCTGGCGGGCTACCTCGCTTACCAACGCGGCGAGATCATGCCGAGCGGCAATCCCGGCTATCGCATGCACACCTACGAACAAGCCTGGGAGCGCTTCCTGGAATCGCCGTTTTACGGCACCAGCTTTACCGGCGCCGGCACCGAAAAATTCACCGGATTCCAGATCCTGGTCGCCCGCGGCAACCTGCCCACCCACAGCGACGTGCTGGATTTCCTGGCCCAAGGCGGCGTGCTCGCAATATTCCTCTGGTTGTGGGCGTATGTCCGTGTGGGCCGATTCTCGTATCGCCATGTACTAAGCAAGCGTCGCCGCGACCAGATGAGCATTGCCGGGCATACCTTCGCCTGCATGAGCTTGATGAGCATTGCCGTGTACGCATTCAACCCCATCCTGCTGCAGCCTGCGAAATCGCTGTTGCTGTGGGGCATTTTCGGCATGTTGCTGGGTATCGGGCTGCATCGGCAGCGGCAAGAACTCGATGGCGATGCCGCTTCTGAGGCCGACCGCACTGATGAGCCAGCCGCACCTCGCAAAAATCGTTTGTATCGTTTGAAACATAGCAGAACATGAATATTCGACGCCCCTCCATCAGCATCGTCACCTGCTCCTACCAGCAGGGACGCTACCTCGACGCCACCATGCGCTCCGTACTGGAGCAGCAACCCGCAGGCGTGCAATACATCGTCATCGACGGCGGTTCTACCGACGGCAGCGTCGATATCATCAAGCAGCACGCATCAGCCCTGCATTACTGGGTATCCGAGCCCGACAACGGGCAGACCGAGGCGCTGATCAAAGGCTTCGACCACGCCACCGGCGATATCCAGGGCTGGCTGTGCTCGGACGATTTGCTGCTGCCGGGCGCACTGGAAACGGTGACGCGCTTTTTCGACGAGCATCCCGAGGTCGACGCCGCTTATGGCGATTCCTTGTGGATCGATGGCGAAGGCAACTATCTGCGGCCCAAGAAGGAAATGGGTTTCAGCCGCTTCGCGCTGCTGTTCGACCACAACTACATTTCGCAGCCGTCCATGTTCTGGCGGCGGGATTTGTACGAGAAAGTCGGCGGCCTCGATCCCCGCTTCAACCTCGCCATGGACGCCGACCTGTGGGAGCGTTTCTCGCGGCACACCCAGATCGCCCATATCCCGGCTTATCTCTCCTGCATGCGCTGGTATCCGGAGCAGAAAACCCGCGCGCTGCGTCCCAAGGGCATGGTGGAATACGATGAAATCCGTCGCCGTTCGGCGCTGGACCAGACACTGTGGCCAGCCTTGCACAAGCTGGCAAGGGTTGAGCGCATCGTGCGCAAAGGCCTCGCTGGCGGCTATCTCGCCAACCCGCCGCAAGCGCTCATTCACGCCCTCGACCGTTATCGCATTTCAGGAGGCGCCGCATGAGCCTGGCGCAACTGATGCCGCGTCTCGCGACCTTGCGCGACGAGCAGGCCGAAGCCAGGAGTGAAGTGGCCTGGAAGGTGCTGTACGCGCGACGCAGCCAACCCCTGCTGGTCCCGACCGACCCGCTACGGGCACGGCAGGCCGTCGGTTTTTTCATCCGTAATCCATTACTCAGGTTCTGGGGCAAGACCTTGCTGGCGCTAGACCAATGGATGCCAGGCTCGGGCTTGCTTTCCACCGTCAAGCTGAGCCAGTTCCCCTCCGGCGTGCTGTTCGGCACACGCAACCTGGAAGCCACGGCCCTCTATTGCGGCTACCCCGGACCGCTGCAAAAGCTCACCATGTACTATCCCGGCGACAAGGACGAGCCGCCGCGTGTGGTGAAGATCGCCCTGCAAGCCAGCGCCGACCCTGCCATCGAGCAGGAAGCCCATTGGCTGAGTACCCTGGGCCACGTGCCGGAAACCGCAGATTACCTGCCCCGGTTGTTGGGCCATGGCAAGTTGCCTTGCGGCCGCCGCTACCTCGCCATGCTGGCCTTGCCGCAAGGTCGCCGCGTGCAGCGCTTTACCGAGATGCACCATCAATTTCTCTCGGTATTGGCACGACAGCACGTCACCATAAAACCCTGGCGCGAGTCCGATCCGTTTCTGCGCTTGCAGCGGCGCATGCTGGCCGTACTTCCTCTGGTCGAGCCGCAGTACTGCGAGCTGATCCAGAACGTGTTCATGGAAATCGAGCAGGGAATTGGCGGTCTCCCCTTGCCCACTTGCATGGTGCACAGCGATTTCACGCCTTGGAACCTGGGCATCGCCGATGGTCGACTATTCGTCTTCGATTGGGAATACGCCGAGGCCAACGGCAATCCGCTGCACGACTTTTTACATTTCCACCTCATGCCGCGCGCCTTGCAGCGCTGGCCGATGCGTTCGGCGCTGATGCCCTTGCTGGTGGCCGATGCGGCTTCGCACGGCAAGGAACTGTTCGGGGCTGATAGCGGCGTTGCCGAGGCCTGCGGTCCATTGGTCCTGCATTACCTCTTGGACACCGTGACTTTCTACACCGAGGCTTCGCGTCATCTCGACCCACGCCACCCCGTGGTACGCGATTACGTGCGCCTGCTGGAATGCCGCGAGGAATGGCTGCCGCGCAATACTTTGGGAGAGCCGAGCGATGAATCTCGCCGATGACCGCATGGCCGACAACCGGGACCTGTTCGAACAGATGATCCGCACTTTCGAAAGCGCGGGCCTGCCCTACTGCATCCTGGCGGGCTACGACACCTACCCCGAAGTCATCCCGTCCGACATCGATTTCATGGTCCACCCGGACTGGATGCACCGGCTGCCGACGATCATCGCCGCACTGGCCGCAGGCAGCGGCTCGCATCTCATCCAATCCATCCGCCATGAGACGACCGCGACCTATTTCGTGCTGGCGCGGCGGCGCGGCGCCAGTCTCATCTACCTGCACCCGGATTCGAGCAGCGATTACCGCCGCCGTGGCCGACGTTGGCTGCGCGCCGAAAATGTGCTGGAAAACCGCCGTCGTCACCCGCAGGGTTTCTGGATACCTTCGGCCGCCGATGCCTTCATCTACTACCTCGTCAAGAAAATCGACAAGGGCAACCTCAATGAGATGCAGGCGCTGGAACTCTCCCTGCGCTTTTCGGAAGACGCCAAGGGTTGCAGCAAGGCTTTGCATGCCCTGCTGCCGGCCGCTGAAGCCAACGTCGTGGAAGCAGCCGTGCGCACCGCCATGCCCTTCGGCTCTGCCCCATGGCAGACCGTGGTGGCGGGGATCGACCGGCTGCGCGAGGCGTTGCACCGTCACACCCCGCGCGAATCCTTGCGCTCCAGGTTCAGGCAAACAGCGCGTAACGTCTATCGCGTGATCAACCGCTTTATCCACCCCACAGGGCTCAGCATCGCCTTCATGGGGCCAGACGGCAGCGGCAAGAGCGCCGTGATCACCGAAGTCGCCAAACAGATGGCACCGGCTTTCAGGCAGGTGGAATACCGCCATTTGAAACCGCGCGCGGCAGGCAAACAGGTGCAGCACCAGCCCGTGACCGATCCCCACGCGCAACCGCCGCGCGGCACACTGGGCTCGCTCGCCAAGCTCGTGCATTTCTGGGCGAGCTACTGGAAAGGTACGGTGAGCTGGCTGTACCCGGCCAAGATTTGCTCCACGCTGGTCTTGTTCGACCGCTACTTCCAGGACTTGCTGGCCGATCCCAGGCGCTACCGCTATTCCGGCTCGCTCAAGCCTGCGCAATGGCTGGGCCGCTGGCTGCCCGGTCCCGATCTCGTGTTCATCCTCGATGCGCCGCCCGAAGCCCTGCAAGCGCGCAAGCAGGAAGTCCCTTTTGCCGAGAGCGCACGCCAACGCGGCGCCTATCTCAAGCTCGCCTGCGAATTCCGCCACGCCAGCGTCATCGACGCCTCCCAACCGCTCGAGCAGGTCGTGGCCACGGTGCTCGGGCATATCGTCGACCACATGCAGCGCAGGACCGCGCGCCGCTTGGGTCTTTCGCCGCGGAAGTAGAGCAATGTCGCAAAAACGGCTGCAAAGGGATGGATGCAAGGCGCACGGCGCGCAGAAACCGGAATGTACTTTAGTACATGAGGATTTCGAGCACCGCGCAACGCCGCAGACGCCCTTTGCCGCCGTTTTTATTCATAGAAAGGGAGCGAGCCATGCAAACACTTAAGGTACTGATGTCCGCTTATGCGTGCGAACCGGACAAGGGCTCCGAGCCTGGCGTGGGTTGGCGCTGGGCGCTGGAAACGGCAGCGCTGGGGCACGAGGTGTGGGTGATCACGCGGGCCAATAACCGTCCAGGGATCGAGAAAGCCTTGCGAGGCCTGACGCATGCGCCGCGCAACCTCAATTTTATCTATTACGACCTGCCGGCCTGGGCGCGCTGGTGGAAGAAGGGCCCGTTCGGCGTGCACTTGTACTACTTGCTATGGCAATGGGGCGCTTATTTACAGGCGCGCAAGTGGCACCAAACGGAAAACTTCGACACCGTTCATCACATCACCTTTGGCGTGGTGCGGCATCCCAGCTTTATGTGGCGGCTCGGCATTCCCTTCGTCGTCGGCCCCGTGGGCGGCGGCGAACGCGCACCGATGGAACTTCGCAAATGGATGTCGCTGGGTGGGCAAGCCAAGGAAATCTTGCGCGACGCGATGAACTGGCTCGCGCGGTTCGACCCGTTCGTCCGGCAAACCTATGCGCGAGCCTCGGTCATCCTGCTCAAGACTCCGCAATCGATGGCTTGGCTGCCGGCGCCGTACCGGGTGAAAGCGCGTTGCCAGCTAGAAATCGGCGTAGAGCGCCAGGTGGAAGACGCCCAACGCGTGGTGCCGTTCAAGAGCCACCAGGCGTTGCACATCCTGTATGTCGGACGATTTTTGCATTGGAAAGGCATGGATATCGGCCTGCGTGCGATTGCCGAAGTAACGCGCCGCGGCATTCCCGTGCGGCTCACCATGATCGGCCAGGGGCCGGAGCGGCAGCGCTGGCAAATACTCACGGCACATCTCAAGCTCGCCTATTGTGTGACCTGGGTGCCCTGGATGCCACAACACGAGCTGATGCAAGCCTATCGCAACTTCGATGCCTTGCTTTTCCCCAGCCTGCACGATTCCAGCGGCAACGTAGTGCTGGAGTCCATGGCGGGCGGCTTGCCCGTGGTATGCCTGGGGCTGGGCGGGCCGGCCGAGATGGTGGACGGCCAATGCGGACGCGTGGTGCCGGTGAAGGATAAATCCTCAGAAGAAGTCGTTCACGAACTGGCCGATGCGCTCGCGGAGCTGGCAGCCAACCCGACCCTGGTACGCGAACTGCGCGACGGGGCCCTGGCACGCTCCTATGAGTACTCCTGGCGTCGGGTGGTGAGCGGCGTATGGGGCGAACAGGGCGACGGCTATCGAGCGGCGATTCAAAACGTGCAGGAGGAAATCGCTTATGCCTCAGCCTAGGGTACATGCCCTCACCGCGTTGGCACTGATATTCGCCGCGCTGCCTGCCTGGAGCGCCGAACTCTCCGTCGCGCCCAACGGCGGCGGCCCAGGCACTAACTTTGCCTCGCTTTCTGCTGCCATGGCGCAGTTGCAACCGGGAGATCATCTCGTCATTACCGCCGGCACCTACCGCGACGCGCTGATTTTTCCGCAGCGCAACTGGAGCGGTGCAGAGACGGTCATCGAAGGGCGAGGCAAGGTGTTAGTGAAAGGATCGGATGTGGTCGAGGGCTGGAAATCGCTGGGCGAAGGCCGCTTTTCCAAGCCCTGGAACACCGAACCGCAACAAGTATTTCTGGACGGCCAAGCCTTGTCGCAAATCGGCGGGACCGTGTTCGGCGGCTACCCATTGAAGCCCAATCACCCCCTCGCCCCCTTGTTCAACAACAAGAAAGGCGGCATCTGGCCCGGCCGCCGCGAAGGCAATCAGGACAGCATGACGGCCAACAGTTTTTACTACGACAGCGCCCAGGGCACCCTGCTGCTGCAACTGGCATTGACCGACCTGGCCAATCACATGATCGAAGTCAGCACACGCCCGCAGCTGCTGTACGGCAATAAGCTCAACAACGTCACGATACGCAATATCTCGTTCCAGCACTCCAACACCTCAACGGCCATGCGTGCAGGCATGGTCACGCTGCTGGGACAGCACATTACGCTGGACAACATTCACGCCGATTGGGCCGACAGCGCGGGCATGGACATTAACGGCGACGATATCGTGATCCGCAACTCGAGCGCCGACAACTGCGGTCAAGTGGGCATGAAAGTCCGCGGCCGCCGCAACAAGCTAATCGGCAACGAAACCAACGGCAACAACACGCGCGGCTTCTACAAATGGTGGGAGGCTGGCGGCGCGAAGTTCGTCGGCGACGGCGGCTTGCAGGATTCGCAGGTGATCGGCCACCGTGCGATCAACAACCTGGGCGACGGCATGTGGTTCGACTGGAAAAACCGCAACAACGTGATCGAACGCGGATTCTTCGCCTACAACCAGGGGTTCGGCCTGCAATACGAGGCCAGCGACCAGGCGACCATCGTCAATAATGTCGTGATCGGCAACGACCAGCGCGGCATCTATTTGCCGCATTCGTCCAATTCCGTCGTGGCGTTCAACCTGGTCGCCGGCAATCGCATGCAGGGCATTACCGTCGCAGACGAAGGTCGCCGCGATCCCAACGGCGATTTCGACTTCAGCGGACGCAGCGACAAGATTTTCGGTAACGTGATGGCGTGGAATGCCGGACCGCTGCTGCTGCCGGATAATCTCGCCGACAATCTGTCGGACGACAACCTCTACATCGGTGACGAATCTCAGACCAATCCCGCCAAGGGCCGGGGCCACGTATTCCAGGCCAAGCTCAAGGATTGGGCGCAGCAAACCCAGCTAGATTTGGGCTCACAGCGCATCGAGCAACCGATCGACCCGGCTTTCAAACGCTCTATCGATGAGCGCCGCCAGAACCCGGACTTAACCTGGTACCAGACGCTCCGCGCCCGCAGCAAGCCGATGCAGATCGACCCGGCGCTGATGAAACTGGTGCCCGGTGTTACCGATACCCGTCCTGGCCCCACCTTGTGAAAAGCGCTTTTCAGGCCGAGACGCACGGAATAGTCTCAACCACACCCAAGCCACGCACCAAACCGCTGCGAGTGCTGGTGGTGCACAACCAGTACCAGCAGGCGGGCGGTGAAGACGCGGTGGTCAAGGACGAATGCGCGCTGCTGGAAAAAAACGGCGTTTCGGTCAAGCTGTACCGACAGCACAACCGGCAGATCGAGGACATGCCGCGCTTACAGGTGGCGTTGGACACCATCTGGTCGCAGCGCACGGTGGCGGAAATCGGCGACCTGTGCGAGCGCTTTCGGCCCGACGTCATCCACGCCCACAATACCTTCCCGCTGATCTCGCCATCGCTCTACTTCGCCGCCCGCGAACACCACGTACCGGTGGTGCAGACGCTGCATAACTTCCGCCTGTTTTGCGCCCAGGCCATGTTTCTGCGCGACGGCAAGATTTGCGAAGATTGCATCGGCACTGTGCCCTGGCGAGGCGTGCTGCACCGGTGCTATCGCAATTCGGCGGTGCAATCGGCCGTAGTGGTAGGTATGCAAGGCATCCATCGCGCCCTGGGTTCGTATCGGCGCGAAGTCACTCGCTATATCGCCCTCAACCAGTTCTGTCGTGATAAATTCATCCAGGCCGGTCTCCCTGGCGAGCGCATCAGCATCAAGCCAAACTTCGTCGATCTACCGCCGCCATCATGGCAACAACGGCACGGCGCACTGTTCGTCGGCCGGCTCTCGCAGGAAAAAGGCATCAGCACGCTGGGCGAAGCCGCCATGCTCTACCCGGAAGCCCAACTCACCGTCATCGGCACCGGACCGGAACAGCCCTTAATCCAGGGCCGCCGCAACATCCGCCTCATGGGCTGGCAGCAACCGCCCGCCATTACCCAGCACATGCAGCAAGCCGCCTACCTCGTCATGCCCAGCCTGTGGTACGAAAACTTTCCCCGCACACTGGTGGAAGCCTACGCCTGCGGCCTCCCCGTCATCGCCAGCCGTCTGGGCGCCATGGCCGAGTTGGTGAAAGACGGCGTGACCGGATTATTGTTCGACCCGGGCGACGCCAACGACCTAGTGAAAAAAATGCGCTGGGCCGACAGCCAACCCGAAGCCATCCAAAGAATGGGCTGGGCCGCGCGACAGGAATACGAACAGAAATTCACGCCGGAGACGAACTTCAGCCAGTTGATGGGGATTTATGGGGAGGCGATTCGGGATCGCATGGGAGAGCGAGAGTAAGTCCGCATGCCATCCACGATGGCCTTTTTTCCAATGTCTATCATTTCGTGCGGTTAACGTCCGCAAGAATAAATGGCATTCATCCCTCAAAATATTACCGTGAGGTAATAAATCATTTAAGACAGAATAGAATTATTCTTATAATTACCCATCGGTAATATTTGTTGTCCTATTTGTTAAAACCCCTTACTATGTTACTCAACGGTAACTTTTTTAAGGGACAAGTTCATGGCACACTCAGGCCCTAAAAACTCTCATTCCCTAACTCTCCAAGCAAGAATACAAACCGCCGAAGAGTTGGGTCGATTCTTGCGTCAATTCCGGCAATCGCAAAATCTGTCGCAAGCCGATGTCATCGGTCTCGCCAACACAGGCAATCGATTTATCGTCGAACTGGAAAAAGGCAAGCCAACCGTCCAACTGCAAAAGGTGCTGGATGTGATCGACTTGCTGGGCCTGGAACTTGTAATACAGAAAAAAGGCACTAGGCCATGAGCGAGGCTCGGTCACTCAATCTCTACCACGACACTCAGCTGGTCGGGAGTCTGTTCGATCTCCACCCGCTCAAATTCGTTTATGCCGCCGATTGGTTAACTCAGCCATTTGCCAAGCCCATAGCCCCTGCCCTCAGTTTGGACCGTCAGGAACATGCTGGCGAAGCGGTGGAAGCCTATTTTGAAAACCTTCTGCCGGAAGCGAATTTGCGCGATTTGCTCAAAATCAAATACCAGGTGAGCACCTTATTCGGTTTGCTCGCTGCAGTAGGGGGCGATACTGCCAGCGCCTATACCCTGCTCCCCGCAGGAGAATCACCGCAGCCGCCTAAGTATCAAGCAACCACATGGGAAGCAATCGCCCAATCGTTGCGTCCAACTGAAGTATCACTAGCGCCTGAATCGCAAAACGAGGGAACACGTATCTCGCTTGCAGGAGCCCAATTCAAAAAAAGCCTGCTATTGATGCCGGATGGGACGCCTGCTCTGCCGCTGGGCAATGCGCCTTCTTCTCATATTCTTAAGCCCAATATCGGCAATCTGGAAGGGGTATGGGCTTCGGCACTGAATGAAGTCTTTATGATGAAACTGGCTCGGGCAATTGGTCTTGAAACAGCAGAAATCGAGTATCAACTAGTCGCCAAGTCCGCCTTGATCAAGCGCTATGACCGGATGTTCAACGAAAAGGGAGCACTTTTAAGACTGCATCAGTTGGATTTATGCCAACTGGATGGGAAACCATCGACCATCAAATACGAATCCGATGGTGGCCCCTCGCTCGCCAGATGCCGTCACTTGCTACAGACGCATGGGGTGCCAGCCATGGATATCAAACGGCTGATCGAGTGGGTGTTTTTTAATTTGTTCATCGGCAATCATGATAGCCATGCAAAAAACCTTTCCATCTACTATCCCCCTCAAGGCGGCGCGCGCTTGGCGCCTTTCTACGATTTGCTCTCTACATCGCTTTATCCGGGATTATCGCGAACTTTTGCATTCAAGATCGGCGGTGAGAATATCCCCGGCAAAATCGAAATAAGCCATATCGAAACCATGGCCCGCGAACTAGGGTTCAAGCCGAAATACGTGCTGAAGATTGTGAATACAATTGCCGCGAGCTTATTGGCCTGTATTGATGCCGTGACTACCGACCTCAGCCCTATTGCAAGTCCCGGAACAGAAAGATCGCTGCTGGAGCGGCTGAATCAACACATCACAGGAAATACCCGACGGTTACAGGCACGATGGGGAATCTAAGCGCTATTGGAACGTTTACCCTTTGCAACTCGACCGACTAAGCGCCACTTTTTGCCGTAATTCATACCAACCCATCAAGAGGACTCGCTACACCACGGCCGCCCTTGTTCAGCACATGCGTGTAAATCATCGTGGTCGAAAGGTCGGAATGGCCGAGCAGCTCTTGCACAGTGCGGATATCGTAGCCGCCTTCGAGTAAATGAGTAGCGAAGGAATGACGGAAAGTATGGGGTGTGGCGAGCTTAGCAATTCCGCTTGCCGTGACGGCTTTTTTCACTGAGCGTTGCAACAATTTTTCGTTGATATGGTGCCGCCGCTCCCGGCCACTACGCGGATCAACAGAATAGCTCCCGGAGCAAAATACATACTGCCAAGCCCATTCTGTAGCGGGATTAGGATATTTACGCGCCAACGCATCGGGCAAATAAACCTCGGCCATCCCATAGGCAACATCGTCTTCGTAGAGTTTTCTCCGCCTGGCCAAATGCTCGCGAAGCGGAGTCACCGCCAATTGTGGCAGCATCGTCACCCTATCCTTGGCACCCTTGCCGTCGCGGATCAAAATTTCGCCACGGTCGAAATCAATATCCTTCACGCGTAACCGGCAACACTCCATCAACCGCATCCCGGTGCCATAAAGCAACCGGGCCATCAGGCCATAGGTGCCTTCCATGCGATCCAGAATTTTCCCCACTTCGGCCTTTGTAAGCACAGTTGGCAAACGTTGCGGCTTTTTAGCCCTGATGACCTTATCGAGCCAGGGAAGCTCGGTTTTCAATATCTCGCGATAAAGAAACAACAAGGCGGACAAAGCCTGATTCTGCGTGGAGGCCGAAACGCCGCCCACCGTCGCCAAATGCGTCAGGAACTACCCAACCTCGTCCTCGCCCATTTCGCGAGGGTGCCGTTTGTTGTGGTAAAGAATAAACCGCTTTATCCAGTGCAGATATTGCGTTTCGGTGCGGATACTGTAATGTTTGGTTCTAAGCCGCTCGCGCACCTGATCAAGCAGTTTTGGCGAATGAGGTGTGTTTTGCAGATGGCTATTCATGATTTTTTCTTATAGTTATTGAAAAACCAAATAATTAGAAAAACAATGCCTCCGATTATAAACCTCGTTTTTCCAAGTTATGCGCCTGTGCAGGTGTATATACAACGTTAGCCCTCAACAAATGTACGTGCCAAATAAAATTGATCCTTCGACGCGCACATGGAATATTTTTCTATCCACCTGCCTTTTGCTTTATGGAACAGTCGGTGTCTACGTCGATGATATTTATATCCCAGGCAAGCGAACTCCAGGAACCCACTTTCATGGAGAACCAGCTTGGCTTCTATATGCAGCGATGATTTGCGCTTCTCTAAATATGCTTTCTGTCGTGGTTGACCATTACGACATAAGAAACAATGAAATCAATTACAAACGTTTTGCCAAGGTCACCCAGTTTCTAGGTTGGGGCCTGTTCATTTTGGCTTTGGTTTTGGATTTATTTGTGTTCCATAAAGGTACGCGTCATTAATCATGTCAAACAAATCGGCTAACTCATCCATCAAGCGGGACGCTGCGCCGACGCGCACCGCCCCTTATGTCAAACGTTAAACAATCTCTCCAAAGGAAAATAATAAAAATGGGGTCCACTATTCTACTGCTGGTTGTTTTCACCGTTGTAATAGCCTTTTTGGCCGCGCTCAAAAACAAAGGTCAAGGCAGCATAAGCGATGAGGTTTGGCCGTTTTATGCGAAAAAGCCGCTTTCCCAACCTGAGCAAGTTCTCTATTTCCGGCTTGTACAAGCCCTGCCTGAGCATATTGTCCTGGCTCAAGTCCAGCTTTCGCGTTTGCTTGGCGTTAAAAAAGGCAATAACTACCAGGCTTGGTTTAACCGCATCAATCGTATGAGTGCGGATTTTGTCGTGTGCAAAAAAGATTCGAGCATTGTTGCGGTCATCGAGCTAGACGATGCTACCCATCAAAAAGAGGATCGACAGGCGGCTGACGCAAAAAAAGACAAAGCGTTGGCATCAGCCGATATTCGAGTCATTCGTTGGCAAGCGAAGGCAATTCCGGATGTTGCTGCTATTCAAACCGCATTCTCGCCTAACACTGTAACTACGTTTGATAAAGAAATCGCAAACTAGGCATCAGATGTACCCGGCCGACGCATAGGCCGGGGAGTTCCCCTCAGTCTTTTACTCAGCCCCAGCGCTATGTGCGCTACCGTACCGTAGCCCTAATCATCTCCCCCTACCCTGTGGCGCATGGATACCACGACATTGACCGTGCGTCATGGCGCCCAGGTATTGGGCGCATTCATCGACGCTGCTACTTTTGAATCTTGCATCGAGACCGTTGGGCGTTGGGCAGATGCCCGGCAATCGCGTTATTTATGCTTTTGCAATGTGCATGCGGTGGTCGAGATGCAGCGCAATCGCGGGTTGGAGCAGGCGCTTTCGGAAGCCGACATGGTTCTGCCCGACGGCATGCCGGTGGCGTGGATGCTACGGCGGCTGGGGTTCTCCCGGCAGGAGCGCATCAACGGGCCGGACTTCATGCACAAGTATTGCGAATATGCCGAAAAGCACGGCAAATCGATTTATTTCTACGGCAGTACTTCCAACACACTTGCCGCTCTCAAATGCTGGGCAGCGCTGGAGTTTCCCGATCTCAAGATCGCCGGGAGCATTTCTCCGCCTTTCCGCGATCTCACGCCGGAAGAGGACGAAACCGTGATCCGGCATATCAATGCTTCCGGCGCCGGCGTGCTGTTTGTCGGACTGGGATGCCCCAAGCAGGAACAATGGATGGCGGCGCATCGCGACCGAATCCACGCGGTGATGGTAGGCGTAGGCGCGGCTTTCGACTACCACGCCGGCACATTGAAGCGCGCACCTTTGTGGATGCAGCGGACCGGCCTGGAGTGGCTGTACCGCTTGTGTTGCGAGCCGCGTCGCTTGTGGAAACGCTATCTCGTCACCAATACCTTGTTCGTGGCCGGTGCACTGCGTCAACTCGTCGGTTATCGCCTCAAAACCTGAACGCATCCCAAAGAGCGCTAGCGAACAGAAGCCCATCTGCAAGGCGCAAATAATGCGCCATCGGCCTACCTGCATGCCAAACGCCTGTGTTTACAGGAAGAGTCATGAGACGGGCATTCGTAGGCCGATATCCGTCGCTCGCCTAGACGTCTAGCTTTGCACACCAGGGAGAAAAAACATGAACCAGAAGCGCGTGTTGTTGTTCACGATGGGCGGCTGGTCTCACAGCAACGAGGCCATCATCCAGCAACTCGAAAGCAAACTTCCTCGCGCGCGCATCCGGGTAGTGGATTTGCTGGAGCAGTTGAAACGCGACAAACGCGCATGGCTCGCTTACCTGCTCGATCTCCCGGTCATGGCCTGGCAGGCGTTGCTGGATCGCGGATTCGACAAGAGCAACTTGCTCTACGCGCCAGCCACGTCTCGCTTCATCAACCACCTGGCGCGCCGCATCACGCGCGAGTTTCAGCCCGATTTTACGGTACAGACCACCACCCGCTTCGACGCTTCGTCGGACGATGTGCCGCACTTCACCATCATCGACGTCACCTTAGCTTCGGTACGGCAGCGCTACATCGACCTTTACCAATCCACCGAACGCGCGCTGGACCATTTGCACGCCTTCCAGCACCGTGTGTTCCAGCGGTCTACGGCGATCTTCGCCATGGGGCAATACGTGCGGCATTCGCTGATCTGGGATTACCGCATGCCGCCGCGCCGCGTGTTCGCCATCGGGTCCGGACCGAACATCGAGATGGGCGAGCGAGCCAAGCTGGTCGGCTCGAAAAAAGTCCTGTTCGTCGGCACCGACTGGAAGCGCAAGGGCGGCCCCGTGCTGCTCGACGCCTTCCGCATGATTCGCCAATATCACCCGGATGCCGAACTTTTCATCGTCGGCTGCACCCCGGATATCCAGGAACACAACGTCCATGTCATCGGCCGCGTCGCTCGGGAAGACTTGCATTTGTATTTCACCGGCGCCCGCGTGTTCGCCCTGCCGACCGAATTGGAAGCCTTCGGCATTGCGTTTGTCGAGGCCATGCATTTCGGCTTGCCCATCCTGGGCACGGCCATCGGCGCAGTGCCGGAACTGGTGGAAATCGGCGTCAACGGCTACCTGGTCAAGCCCGGCAATGCAGAGGCGCTGGCACGCGCGCTGGATCGCTTGCTCGATGACGACAAGCTGGCCCTGCAAATGGGGGAAGCCTCGTATCAACGTGCCAAGCGCTACACCTGGGATCGGGCAGGCGACATCCTGTGCGGCAAGATGATCGAACTGGCCCGAGAAAACCCGCGCATCCCCGATGTGCGGGCGCCCAAATTCAAGCTGGAACAACTAGGGGTTTGATGGCTTCCGTACGCGCGCCCATCCTCGTTACCGGCGGCACGGGCTATATCGGTTCGCATACCGTGGTCGAACTCATGGCCGCGGGACGCGATGTCTTTATCATCGACAACTATTGCAACAGCAAACCCAGTGTCCTCGACCGCATCGAACAGATCGCCGGACGACGTCCCGGGTTCTTGCAGCTGGACTTGCGCGACCGTGCCGGTTTACAAGCGCTTTTCTCCGCCCAGCCTTTCGACGCCGTCGTGCATTTTTCCGGGCTCAAGGCGGTGGGAGAATCGGTCAGCCAATCCCTCAAGTATTACGACAATAATGTGGCCGGCAGCGTCATTCTGTTCAACGCCATGGCCGAGGCCGGGATCAAGAAACTGGTTTTCTCCTCGTCTGCCACGGTCTACGGCGACCCGCACAGCGTTCCCATCCGGGAGGATTTTCCGCTCTCGGCAACCAACCCCTACGGGCGTTCCAAGCTGATGATCGAGGATATTCTGCGCGATGCCTCTGTCTCGGATCAGGATTGGCGCATCGGCATCCTGCGCTATTTCAATCCCGTCGGTGCGCACGAGTCGGGGCTTATAGGCGAAGATCCCAACGGCATTCCCAACAACCTCATGCCCTACATCGCCCAGGTTGCAGTGGGCAAGCTGCAACAGCTCGCCGTGTTCGGCGACGACTACCCCACGCCCGACGGCACCGGCGTGCGCGATTACATCCACGTGGTGGATCTGGCGCAGGGCCATGTGGCGGCGCTCGACGTGCTGGACAACAGGCACGGGTTGTTCACCGTCAACCTGGGCACCGGCCACGGTTATAGCGTGCTGGAAATGGTGCAGGCCTTCAGCCGGGCCAGCGGGCACGAAATTCCTTATCGAATCGCGCCTCGCCGTCCCGGCGATATTGCGCAATGCTATGCCGACCCCTCTCTGGCGCAACAGCTGCTCGGCTGGCAGGCCACGCGCGGCATCGACCAGATGTGTTCGGACGTATGGCATTGGCAGTCGCACGAAGCGCAAACCGCTCAATAAGTGCGCTGGCGTACAGAACAGGGAGTTTCAGAGGTTCAGTCTACTCAGCTTTATTGCTCACTTTTCGGACATCCACCATGACCACCAAGCACGCGCAATACACCGTCATTGCCGTCTTCAACGACCATGACGACGTCGACAGCGCGGTCGGCAAACTCATCGACGCCGGCTGCGACATGGAAAATTTCAGCATTATCGGTAAAGGCTATAACAGCGAGGAAAAAGTCGTCGGCTTCTACAATACCGGCGCAAGGATGAAATTCTGGGGCAAGGCCGGCGCATTCTGGGGCGGGCTTTGGGGCTTGTTCCTGGGCGGCGCCGTCGTCACGCTGCCGCCGACCGGCCCAGTCGTGGTCTTGGGCAAGCTCGCCGCCATGCTGATCGCCTCCATCGAGGGCGCCATTGTAGTGGGCGGTCTATCTACCTTGGGCGCCGCGCTCTATAGTCTGGGCATCCCCAAGAACAGCGTGCTGCATTACGAGCTTGCGCTGAAGAAAGACGAATTTTTACTGCTGGCGCACGGCGCGGTTGAAGAAATGATCAAGGCCACGACCGTGATTGAAACCACCAGGACCTCGGTGCTGGATGTGTATAAGCCGTTCAAGGCACCGGCGTTGAGGGATGAGTTGTTTTCGGCGTAAGCAGCTGCTCGGCTTGCTTACTGGCTAAACTCAAGGGGCGGACTCACCCTGTCCGCCTTCGATTTCGAGCACGCGCTGGACCTGCATCTGGCTCTCGATACTCAAGGGTTGAGAATAAGGAAGGATTTTTTGTTCCCAGTGCGACCGCTCCCAGGTATTCGATCCATGATAGGTGTAGATATACAGATGGGATTTGTCCAGGCCGGTGAGCTTTCTTTCCGAGAGCAATCGTTCGATGACAACCGTGTCCTCTCCCTTGGAGAGCTCCGGATATTTAGGTAATGCCTCGCGCGCAGCCAGAATGCTGCCCTCCCATGCTCGCGTTGCAGACAGATACGCCATTTTGGTCAATTCATCGAAGATGATCCAACGCATCAACACACACACCGGCCGCTCGCTTTGTTGAATGGCGGTCATCTGCTCCGCCAAGCGCTCGGGGCCGTGCCAATCGTCGTCGTCCCACTGCGCCAGATAATGGCCCCGACTGAACTCAATTGAAATATTACGTAGGGCACCTAGAGCAAGCTTGGGAGAGGTTCTGACTTCCAGCGGGCGAATTATCGGTGAATCGATGCTCGCAAGATACTCCCGTGTCTCCGGGTCGTCTGCTTCGTAAATAACGACGAGCTCCCGATTCGGATAAGTTTGGTTCTGGAAACACGACACCGCCCGCTTCAGCATCGGCACGCGGTTGCGAGTCACGCACAAACAGGAAATCAAAGGATCGTTCAAAATGGGGCCAGAAGACGAGGTCATGGGAATGCAGGATAAAGCTCGCGGCGCAGGAAGATGGCATCCATTTCCAACAGATATGGAAAATGGCCGTAGTTGTTGGGAAATAAAGCACACAACGCGTAGCCCAAGTCATTCAGAGTTTGCACTGCCTCATCAAAGCCGGCCGCGCCTTCATAAAGCGGCTGGAATCCGACCTCGAGCTGGATGGCGGGAAAATGGCGTAGTGCCTGGGCGGCGCCTCGAAGAATACGCAGTTCGTTCCCTTGCGTATCGAGCTTCAACAACCCTCGGGAAAATGGCGGGACCTCACTGACGGCATCATCGAGCGCGATGACGTCAACCTCAATCACCTCGCGTATCGTGTGCTGGCCGAAAAAGCGGCCTTCGAACTGCTTGCTGGGTGCGAGCAGCGAGCTGAACTGGTCGCCTGCCATGACGTTGAAAGCAGCCCGGCCTCGGCGGTCGTCCAAGGCACATTCTTTTACCTGCCAGGACGGGTCTTGCGAGCTTAGCGTTTTAAGTTGAGCCACCGCGCGCGGAATAGGCTCGAAGCTTATGAGCGGTCCACGATATCCCATATGGTGACGCATCAGGAGCCCGTACTGGCCGATATTGGCGCCCACGTCGAAAACCATGTCGACATCGATCATGCTCATCACCCGACCAAGCGTGTACTCGCCATAGATAATGCCGAGATCTTCCTTGCGTATCGTACGCTGTGCTGTGGATGGTTCCATGCTTTGGATGTTGGCCTTCAAGGTGCAGCCTTATCTGTTTTATGTGCAGGGAATCGTGTCGCATTTCATTAGGAAATGCAAATGTTCGCAGGAGCGCCAGGCTGTCGAAAGCATTGAAATAGAACGCCCTAAAAGCAAAAAGCCGAGATTGAACTCGGCTTTTTGTTTGCTACCAGCAGAAATCTCTCAGGTACGTTCTGCGATAAAGCTTTTTATCGCATTCGCATCCGCTGCCATCACTTCGAAACGCTGCGGCAAATCTTCCAGCCCGACCAGGTCGGCAGGACGCTCCGGCGTGTGACCCAAGGCTTCCTGAATGGCATCTTCGAACTTGGCCGGCAATGCAGTTTCGAGCACGACCAGGTTGTCTCCGCGTTCGCGGCATTCCAGCCCCACTTTGAGGCCGTCAGCGGTGTGCGTATCGATGGTGACGCCGTATTCGTCGTGGACCCAGCGGATCATCTTCATGCGCATCTCGTGGTTGCTGGCGCCAGAGACGAAGCCGTAGTCGCCCACCTTGGCGAAATAACCGCCTTCGTTGAGGTCGAAGGCCCCACCCTGGTCCACCTCGCTCCATAGCTCGCGCATCTTGGCGCTATCGCGGCCCACCAAGTCGAACACAAAGCGTTCAAAGTTGGAAGCCTTGCTGATGTCCATGGACGGGCTGCTGGTGTGGTAGGTGTGGGCGGAGTCGCGCGGACGATAAACACCGGTGCGGAAGAATTCGTCCAGCACGTCGTTTTCGTTGGTGGCAACGATGAGCTTGTCGATGGGCAGGCCCATCATTCTGGCGATGTGCCCGGCGCAGATGTTACCGAAGTTGCCGGACGGTACCGAGAAGCTGACCTTTTCGCTGTTGCTTTGGGTAACCGCGAAATAGCCCTTGAAGTAGTACACGATCTGCGCCGCGACGCGCGCCCAGTTGATCGAGTTGACGGCCCCGATCTTGTGCTTGGCCTTGAAGGCGTGATCGTTGGAGACGGCCTTGACGATATCCTGGGCATCGTCGAACACGCCCTTGACGGCGATGTTGAAGATGTTGGGATCTTGCAGGCTGAACATCTGCGCGGTCTGGAAGCGGCTCATCTTCTGGTGCGGCGAGAGCATGAACACCTTGATGCCCTTCTTGCCGCGCATGGCATATTCGGCCGCAGAGCCGGTATCGCCGGAGGTCGCGCCCAGGATGTTGATCTCCTGGCCGACCTTATCCAGCACGTACTCAAACAGGTTGCCCAGCAACTGCATGGCCATGTCCTTGAAGGCCAGGGTCGGGCCGTTGGAGAGCGACAAGAGGCTCAAGTGCGGTTCCAACGTCAGCGTAGGCGTGATATCGGCCGCATTCTGTCCGGCGCGCACATGGCAATAGACTTCGGGGCGATAGGTTTTATCGACGATGGTGCGCAGGTCAGTAGCCGGAATGTCATCGATGAAACGCGACAGGATGGTGAACGCAAGATCGGCGTAGCTCATGCCGCGCATGGCGGTGAGGTCGGCGTCGCTGAAATGCGGATAGCTTTCCGGCAAGTACAGACCGCCGTCGGGGGCGAGGCCGCCGAGCAGGATTTGCGAGAAGCTTTGTGCGGGGGAATTACCGCGGGTGCTGATGTATTTCATGTCTGGACCTTCACTGCCGTCATTCCTGGCTTGCCCAGGAATCCAGTTTTTACGCTGCTGGGTTCCGCTTAGCGGCCCCGGAATGACGGGGTTGGGTTGTTATCTCGATAACGATTCCATGCGGATACGGATCACCTTGCCGTTGATGGTCGGCAGAGCTTCGATCTTGGCGATGGCCTGGTTGATGTTCCTCTCCACCGTGATGTGGGTGAGGATGATGATATCGGCCTGGTCTTCGCCCTCGTCGGGTTCCTTTTGCAGCATGGCGTCGATGGAAATCTCCTGGTCGGCCAGGATGCGCGTGATGTCGGCCAGCACGCCGGGCTTGTCCTGGGCACGAAGACGCAGATAGTACGACGTACGCACGTCTTCCATCGGCAGGATGGGCAGATCGGACAATTGATCCGGCTGGAAGGCCAGGTGCGGTACGCGATGGTGCGGATCGGCGGTGTGCATGCGAGTGACATCGACCAGGTCTGCAACCACGGAAGAAGCCGTCGGCTCAGCACCGGCACCGGCGCCGTAGTACATGGTCGGGCCGACTGCGTCGCCCATCACCAGCACGGCGTTCATGGCGCCGTTGACGTTGGCGATAAGGCGCTTTTCCGGAATCAGCGTGGGGTGCACGCGCAATTCGACGCCCTTCTCGGTCTTGCGGGTGATCCCCAGCAATTTGACGCGATACCCCAGTTCCTCGGCGTAACGGATATCGTCGCCGGTCAGCTTGGTGATGCCCTCGGTATAAGCCTTGTCGAACTGCATCGGGATACCGAAGCCGATCGCGGACATGATGGTGAGCTTATGGGCGGCGTCGATACCTTCCACGTCGAACGTGGGGTCAGCTTCCGCATAACCCAATCGTTGCGCTTCCTTGAGCACGTCGGCGAAATCCAGGCCCTTCTCGCGCATCTCGGTGAGGATGAAATTGGTGGTGCCGTTGATGATGCCGGCGATCCATTCGATGCGGTTGGCGGTGAGGCCTTCACGTAGTGCCTTGATGATGGGGATGCCGCCGGCGACTGCCGCTTCGAACGCGACAATCACGCCCTTCTTTTGCGCCGCGGCAAAAATCTCGTTGCCATGCACGGCCAGCAAGGCCTTGTTGGCGGTCACGACGTGCTTGCCGTTTTCGATGGCCTTGAGCACCAACTCCTTGGCGACGGTGTAGCCGCCTATCAGTTCGACCACGATATCGACATTGGGGTCGGTGACCACGGCAAAGGCGTCGTCGGTAACCTCTACTTCGCCCTTGGTCACCTCTTTCGCCAGCGCCAGGTTGCGGTCGGCTACCTTGACGATGCGGATGGGGCGGCCCGCACGGCGGGTGATTTCTTCCTGGTTACGGGTGAGCACGGTGTACGTGCCGCCGCCGACGGTGCCGATGCCAAGCAAGCCTACGTTGATGGGTTTCATAAATTCTCGTTACTTTTCAAAAATTCAAGCAGCTACTGCGTGTTTCTTGCGATAGCCGTCCAGGAAGCGCGCGATGCGACCAATGGATTCGGTAAGGTCGTCGGCGTTGGGCAGGAACACCACGCGCAGGTGGTCGGGGTGCGGCCAGTTGAAGCCCGTACCCTGCACCAGCAGCACCTTTTCCTCGATCAGGAGTTCGAGGATGAACTGCTGGTCGTCCTGGATCGGGTACATGGCCGGGTCGAGCCGCGGGAACAGGTACATCGCGCCCTTGGGCTTGTAGCAGGTGACGCCGGGGATATCGGTGAGCAGTTCCCAGGCGAGGTCGCGCTGGCGGCACAAACGGCCGGTAGGTGCGACGAGATCGTTGATGCTCTGGTAGCCGCCCAACGCGGTCTGAATGGCAAACTGGCCCGGCACGTTTGCGCAGAGGCGCATCGAGGCCAGCATATTGAGGCCTTCGATGTAGTCGCCAGCATGCTTCTTCTGCCCCGACACCACCATCCAGCCGGCGCGGTAGCCGCAGGAGCGGTAGTTCTTGGACAAACCGTTGAAGGTGACGAACAGCACGTCGTCCGCGAGCGAAGCGATGGAGGTGTGCTCGTTGCCGTCGTACAGCACCTTGTCGTAGATTTCGTCGGCGAAAATAATAAGCCCATGGTGGCGGGCGATCTCGATGATGCCTTCAAGGATTTCCCTAGGGTACAACGCCCCCGTGGGGTTGTTCGGGTTGATGACGACGATGCCGCGCGTGTTGGCGGTGATCTTGTTCTCGATATCCTTGAGATCGGGCAGCCAGCCGGATTGCTCGTCGCACAGGTAGTGGCGCGGCGTACCGCCAGACAGGCTTACGGCCGCCGTCCAGAGCGGATAGTCGGGCGCTGGGACCAGAACCTGGTCGCCGTTGTTGAGCAGCGCGTTCATCGCCATGACGATGAGCTCGGACACGCCGTTACCGATGAAGATATCGTCGATCTGCACGCCAGGAATATTCTTGCCCTGCGTGTAGTGCATGATCGCTTTGCGCGCCGCGAACAGACCCTTGGACTCGCTGTAGCCGGAGGCATCCGGCAGGTTGTGGATCACGTCCTGGACGATTTCCTCAGGCGCACCGAAGCCGAACGGCGCAGGATTGCCGATGTTGAGCTTGATGATGCGATGCCCTTCGTCTTCCATTTGACGGGCATGGGCGAGCACCGGGCCGCGGATGTCGTAGCAGACGTTATTGAGCTTGGACGATTTGAGTATGGGCTGCATAGCGACGGACGTCGGACAAACTGTCTGAATAAAATGTGATATTTTACTCGAAACGCTGAGTTACCGGTATTCCATGAAGCTTCACCTCACACGCCCCGACGGCAACAATCTCATCACAGGTTATGGCCCTGGCTGGGTGCAGATCAACGAAACCCGCCATACCGACAGTTTGATCATAATGCCGGGGCAACTGGTGCCCGAATGGCCGGTACCGGATTTCGCCCAATTGGCGGCAGAACATTTCG
Source organism: Novimethylophilus kurashikiensis (assembly GCF_003112435.1). Classification (GTDB taxonomy): domain Bacteria; phylum Pseudomonadota; class Gammaproteobacteria; order Burkholderiales; family Methylophilaceae; genus Novimethylophilus; species Novimethylophilus kurashikiensis. The sequence goes on along the minus strand of NZ_BDOQ01000013.1, from coordinate 27,266 downwards.
AAGAGGCCATCGCGTTGAAGCCGGAAGTCCTGCTGCTCGGCACCGGCGCCCGCATCAGCTTTCCGCCTGCAGCCTGCCTCAAGCTGCTGATCCATGCCGGCATCGGCTATGAAGTAATGGACACTGCCGCAGCCTGCCGCACGTATAACATCCTGATGGCAGAAGGCCGTAACGTAGCCGCCGCCTTGATCATCTAAACCATTCCCGCCATGAAAAACGGCCCGTCGAAACGGGCCGTCAAGCAACTCATCAAGCTTCTCACTCGTCTGCCTGACGCAGGCTTTCCACCTTGAATTTCACCGGCAGCTTCTGGCCCTTGCGAGCACGGCGCGAAATTTGGGCGGAAAGTTCGCCCCATTTGACGACGGTTTCCTGCGCCTTGCCGCCGCGACCGGTGCCGGACAACACTAGATTCGCGCCTTCCTTGAGCGGCGCAACTGCCGTGAGTTGATCGGCATCGCCCAACCCCATAAGGATCACGCCGCGCCCGGCCGCAAGCTCTTTCATTTCGCCGATGGGGAACACCAGCAACCGCCCGTCGCTGCTAAGGCCGGCTACGAACGCAGCATCGGCAGGCAGCGCCACCGGCGGCAGCACGTTTTCGCCCTCCTGCACCGTCATGAAGGTCTTGCCGGCGCGTTGACGCGTCGCCGTGTCCTTGGCGGCAGCGATGTAGCCGTAGCCGCCGGAATTCGCGAACAGGAATTTCTGTTCCTCCTTGCCCGATAGCAGCGCGACCACCTTGGCCTTGGGCGCCAGTTCGACCATGGAAGTCACCGGAGCGCCATCGCTGCGTCCGCCGGGAATGCTCGCAATGGGCAAGCTGTAGGCCCGCCCGGTCGAATCCAGGACGCTGATGGGATACGTGGTGCGCGTCTTCACCAACGCGAGCAGGCTGTCGCCGTCCTTGAAATTGATGGTGGCGAGATCGACGTCGTAGCCCTGCCGCTGCCGTACCCAGCCGTTCTTCGACAGGATAATCGTGCACGGCTCGTCGGGAATGGTGGCCGTCTTGTCCAGGCTAACGCGGTCCGCCGCCTCGATCAGGGTCCGCCGCTCGTCGCCGTACTTGGCGGCATCGGTTTCGATTTCGTTGATGATGAGATCGCGCATCACGGCGCGGTTGGCGAGGATGTTCTGCAACTCGCCCTCTTCGATGCGCAGGTCGTTGAGCTCGGATTCCACCTTGATTGCTTCCAGCCGCGCCAACTGCCGCAGGCGGATTTCCAGGATGTCCTCGGCCTGGATGTCCGTGAGCTTGAACGCCGTCATCAAGGCCGGCTTGGGCTCGTCAGACTCGCGGATGATGCGGATCACCTCGTCGATATTGAGCAGCACGGCCATGCGGCCTTCCAGGATGTGGATGCGCTTTTGCACCTTGTCGAGACGGGTCTCGGTCCGGCGACGCACGGTCACATACCGGAAGTCCACCCATTCGGAGAGGATCTGCACCACGCTCTTCTGCGCCGGCTTGCCGTTGAGTCCCAAGGCCACGAGGTTGATGGGCGCGGTGGTCTCCAGGCTGGTATGGGTGAGCAGGAGCGCGATGAACTGTTCCTGGTCCATGCGCGAGGAACGCGGCTCGATGACAATGCGTACAGCAGCATCCTTGCCCGATTCGTCGCGCAGCACTTCGATGGCATCCAGGAACACCTGCTTGAGCGCCTTCTGCTCGGCAGAGAGATCCTTCTTGCCGGCCTTGGGCTGGGGATCGGTGATCTCGCCCAGTTCTTCCAGCACCTTGCGCACCGAAACGCCGTAGGGCAGTTCGTTGACGACCATGCGCCACTGGCCGCGCGCCTGTTTTTCGATGTCCCAGCGGGCGCGAACCCGCAAGCTGCCGCGGCCGGTTTCGTAAGCCGCCTTGATTTCCGCCTGGCTGGAGATGATCTGCCCGCCGCCGGGAAAGTCCGGCCCCTGCACATGCTGCATCAGGTCGTCGGTGGTAAAGCTCGCGGGGTCGTCGCGCTGCATCAGCGCCACGGCTGCGGCGGCCATTTCGCGCATGTTGTGGGGCAAGCATTCCGTCGCCATGCCCACCGCAATGCCCGAGGCGCCATTAAGCAACAAGAACGGCATACGCGAAGGCAGGTCGGCCGGTTCTTCTTCCGAACCGTCGTAGTTGGGCACGAAATCGACCGTGCCTGCATCCACCTCGGAGAGCAGCAATTCGGCGTAGCGCGTGAGCCGCGCTTCTGTATAACGCATGGCGGCTGGGGTATCGCCGTCGAGCGAACCGAAGTTGCCCTGGCCATCCACCAGCGGGTAGCGCAATACGAAATCCTGCGCCATGCGCACCATGGCTTCATACGAGGCCGAATCGCCGTGCGGATGGTATTTACCGATCACGTCACCCACCACGCGTGCCGACTTGATCGGCTTGGCGTTAGACACCAGTCCCAGGCGGTGCATGGCGTAGAGGATTCGGCGCTGCACCGGCTTCTGGCCGTCGGAAACCGATGGAATGGCGCGATCCTTCACCACCGACAGCGCATACCGCATGTAGATGTTGTGCGTATATTCGCGGAGATTGTGATACTCGTCCTCGGGCAGTTGCTCGGGCTCCGGCAAGGGAGGTTCGGCCGGTGGCTCACTGTCTTGCCCGGCGGGCGGGATCACGGTCGGCAAGGCGTCCTGTTCGGCCGGGGTAGTCGCCGGCGGCGTCGCGTCCGGTTTGGGTGCAGGCTGCTCGGCCTCGGCAGCCGGCACCTCGGCGAAGAGATCCAAAGTTTCGTTGTCGCTCATGAAATTCCTCTTACTCTTCCTCTAGCACCGCGTCGAACTCGGTGAGAAGCTCCTTGCGGCGCTGCGCCTTGCTCTTGCTCATAAGCGTCTCGAATGCCTCGATGGCTTGTTCGATACCATCGCCGATACGCACCTGCACCAGACGGCGGGTATCTGGGCACAAAGTTGTTTCCCACAGCTGGTCGGCGTCCATTTCGCCCAGACCCTTGAAGCGGGAGACATCCCACGAACCTTCCCTCACGCCCTCTTGCCGCAGCCTCGTCTCGACAGAAGCAAGCTCATCTTTATCCAGTGCGTACAGCTTGCGCGGCGGCTTGCCCTTGCCCTGTGCGGGCACGTCGATGCGGAAAAGCGGCGGATGGGCGATGTAGACGTGGCCGTTTTTGACCAGCGCCGGGAAATGACGGAAAAACAGGGTGAGCAGCAGCGCCTGGATGTGCAGGCCGTCGTCGTCAGCGTCCGAAAGCAGGATGACCCGGCCGTAGCGCAGGCCCGACAAATCGATCTCGGCTTCCAACCCGTGCGGATCGATACCGAGCGATACGGCGATGTTCTGGATTTCCTGGTTGGCGAGAATCTGCGAACGGTCCACTTCCCACGAGTTAAGGCCCTTGCCGCGCAACGGCAGAATAGCTTGGGTTTCCTTGTCGCGACCGCCCTTGGCCGAACCGCCTGCAGAATCGCCCTCGACCAGGAACAACTCGGCGTCCGCGCCGGTCATTTCGCAATCGGTCAGCTTGCCCGGCATGACGGCAACGCCGGACGACTTCTTGCGCTCCACGGCCTTGGTGTTCTTACTCCGCGCGGCAGCCAGCTTGATCGCCAGCTCGGCAATCTTGGTGGCATGCGGCACGTGCTCATTCAACCAAAGATCCAGCGCATCCTTCATGGCGGACTGAACCAGGCGCACCGCTTCGCGGGAGGACAGTTTTTCCTTGGTCTGGCCTGCGAAGGCCGGGTCCACCATCTTGATCGACAACACGAAGCGCAGCCGCGACCAGACATCATCGGCCGTGAGTTTGACGTTGCGCTGCATCAGGCCGTGGTGCTCGGCGAATGTGCGAACGCTGTTGAACACCACATCGCGCAAGCCCGATTCATGGGTGCCACCGGCCAGGGTCGGGATCAGGTTGACGTAGGATTCGCCGCCGCCGGATTCTGCCGACCAGGCGATGGCCCAGGCCAGCCCTTCGCCATCCGAGAACGCCTCGTGGCCCTTGAGGTATTTTTCGCCCGCAAACAGCGGCGCCACTAGCTCTTCTTCCGCCGTCATCTGTTCGAAATACTGCGTCATTCCGCGCTCGAACGTCCATTCCTTGGTGTCGTAGCCGTTGGCGGTTTCGAAGTTGAACGTCACCTTGACGCCCGGCAGCAGCATAGCCTTGGCGCGCAGCAGGTATTCCAGCTCGCTGCGCGAAATGTTGGGAGAATCGAAATACTTGGGGTTGGGCCAGGCGTGGATGAAGGTGCCCGTATCCTTGGCACGGCAGGTGGAGACGACGTTCAGCGGCTCGACCACCTCGCCATCGGCGAAGCCGATCGCATGCTCCTTGCCTTCGCGCTTGACGCGCACGTCCAGCCGGGACGACAACGCATTGGTGACCGAGACGCCGACCCCGTGCAAACCGCCGGTGAACTTGTACGAGCTATCCGCCGAATCCTTGGCGAACTTGCCGCCGGAGTGGATCACGGTAAACACCACCTGCACGGTCGGCACGTTTTCCTCAGGATGGATGCCGACCGGAATGCCGCGTCCGTTGTCGCGCACCGAGGCCGAGCCGTCGCGATGCATGGTGACCTCGATCTCGGATGCGTAGCCCGCCATTGCCTCGTCCACCGCGTTGTCGATCGCTTCGATAATGATGTGCGTCGGATCGGTAGTCCGCGTGTACATGCCGGGACGAAGCTGGATAGGCTCGAGCTTGCGCAGTACCCGGATCGATGACTCGTCGTAATTTTTCGCCATGTTTCTATACTTGGGACTTGGTTCTGGGCAATGATACCCGTTCTTCAGCGGGAGCATTCTACTGCCTTCGCCCCAAGCCTTTGCAACTAGGTCATCCGTTGCATGCCGTAAAAATCTGGCCTAGACTGGATTCACTATGATTACCATCAAAACCGAAAACAACCTCGTCTCCGCCGCAGTACTGGGGGAATTCACACTCGCCGATTTCCGCGAATTCGAACAACAGGTCGATGTCGTCGTCCATCGCAACGGCAAAGTCAACCTGCTCGTCGATTTGCGCGACATGATCTCAATGACCCTGGACGTCGCGCTGGAAGAACTACGCTTCACCCGCAATCGTCCGAACGCATTCGAGAAAATCGCCATCGTCACCGAAAACACCTTCCAGCAATGGGAAGCGCTGCTTTCCAACCTGTTCGTGGATGCGGTGATCGAGGTGTTCGAGAATGAAGATGCGGCGCTGGAGTGGTTGCAAGCTAATTAAGCGAAAGAACTTGAAGCCTGCCTCGATCTTGTAGCGAGGTCGGCGCTGACTGCCTTCGCTGCACTCAGCTAGATTTGTGTCCTAGAGGGCGGGATCGGATTACCAACTTCCGCTTCCGACCCAAAGCTGACGATCAACGTGGAGGTCACCAGACGCTGAGCGGCTTCGCGCAGCGTCTGGTGGACCGCAGGGTTATGCCGCTTGTGCAACACAGGCACCTTCCTTGGGCATGCTCTTGCCCAGCGAAGAAATAGCTTCAGCGAAACCACTTCCGGCACCGCACCGAGATAATTGAAGCACTTCATTTAGCCCAGACTGGCTCGACAGAGTGACTTCCTCGTATCGGCAGATGGGCAGTTCCTTGTTGTCCTTGAATCGTTTATCCGGGCCACCGGACTTGTTAACGTACTTCCACGTTCGATCAACGACTTCAGCATCTCGGGGAACTGACTCGCTCTCGATGAATCGGGTTGCGCCTACGTCCACGTGCAGTTCTTGATAGCCAACGGCACCCACGCCGTTCTGGTCATATACGAGAACGCGGTCAGGGAAAAAGTGAAGCGTTTGACGACCCACACCAACAGCGACGGTTTCGATGTTCGTCTTGACGTATGGTGGTTCAGCCTTACGAATGGAAGTGCTCTTCCGGCGGACAAGATCGCTTGCTCCCGCATGGTATTTTCGATCATGTACTTTTCCAGACGCCTCGATATGCCAAGCCGCCGCGCAATTGGCAAGTTGACTCGCGGCCGTGTGAAGCTTTGCGTAGGCGGCTTCCATGTCGGGGTCAAGGTCATAGAAGAGCACAACGGTTTTTTGTAGGGCATCTCGCGTATGGGCTGCATATGTTCCAGCGGCAGCGGCGACTGCGAGCATGCCTAGGAGCCAGACAGGCCAGCCTGAAGATGCACCAAGAATAAGCACTACAACTGAGGCAACCGCAACGAAAGGCCACAGGCGAGTCTTTGCACGCTTTCGGTTTAGCTCGTCTAGGAGTTCTCGCGATGACGAATCGACGATTTGAGAAACGTCGGCGGATTCGATTTCCTCCAACGGTGCGTGAGTTCCCGGTGGTATTTCAGGAGCAGATGGCGGAAGAGGCTGAGATGGCGAGTTACGGGGCGCCGATGATGGAGGAAGCGTAGCGCGATAGTAAAGGCCGCCTCGCCCCATATGAACGTAGTTACCTCGTGGGCCGGCGCCAAAGCGAAGGCCAGTTACACCAGCCGACACGCCGATTCCAGACTTGGACAGATTGAATCTCAACGGCCCGACACTGATGCTCTTTCTCAGATAGAAGCTCATTGGCTAAACCTCCAAGGCGTGAATGTAAGCGGCATAACAGTTATTACACGGACCGGTGCGTCCGTATAACAATAAGGAAGGGGTTGTGGATAGCATCTGTCTTTTCTTTTTATTTCGTGAAGTTAGCTGAAGCTCTGTCCAATAATAATAATTAGCAAATCCGGACGCAACGCTTCAAGCTTAGACCTATTAAACTTGATAGGGTATTAGGAGAAATCACCGTCTGCTTATGGCCGATAATTGACAGCTGCTTGCGACTCTGCCCGACCGGTCACCTCGACAAGAGGCGCAATTTGCGAGAACTGGTATTCATAGATTTTTGACTATGCATACGATAATTAATATCGATTATTAATTATTTCTGCTTATGGTTAACATCGCGGCCAAGCTCAATTATCGAAAATCAAAATACGTCAGACCATGAAAACGCATACCTCCGAAACTCAAGCCACTTGTACCCCGGCACTTGCCTTGCAGTTCCTTAAGGAAGGCAACGCCCGCTTCGTTAACAACCTGCGTGCCAGCCGCGATTTGCTGCAACAGGCGAACGAGACGCGCGACGGCCAATGGCCGTTCGCTACCATCGTCAGTTGCATCGACAGCCGCACGTCAGCCGAATTGATCTTCGATCAAGGCCTTGGCGACATCTTCTCCGTACGCATCGCCGGCAACGTAATCAACACCGACATCCTGGGTAGTCTCGAGTTCGCATGCCACGTGGCCGGGTCGAAACTCATTGTCGTGCTCGGACACACCTCGTGCGGCGCAATCAAGGGGGCCTGCGACCATGTTGAGCTTGGCAACCTGACCGAACTGCTGTCGAAGATCCAGCCGGCGGTGTACGAAGAGAGTCACACCCTGGATCTGGCAAGGCGCAATTCGAAGAACACTGCGTTCGTGGAGAATGTTGCCGACCTGAATGTGCGCCGCTCAGTGCGATCGATCATCAACCGCAGCTACATCCTCGAGCACATGGTTGCCGCCGGCAAGATAGGCATCATCGGCGCCAAACACAACCTGGCCAACGGCGAAGTGACCTTCTTTGACGACACCTGGGTGCACGACAAGACATCGATGCAGGGTGTCGTTGCAGCATAGCTGAGCTTCCGACCGACCATGCCTGTGCTCTCAAGGCTGAACGTCGGTTAATAGGTCTGGGCGCAACTACTCCATGGTTGTGAAGATCAGTGAAACATTGCTGAATTAGGCGGAGCCGCCTGCGCTACGAGCTTCATTCCGGAATCGCTTCGAAATTCCGGAATGAAATAGTTCAATCAAGGCTCGATCAGGCCGCAGCGCATGGCAGTGAGTGCCAAATCCGCCGACGTCGTCGCGCCTAGCTTCTGCTTGATGTTGTAAAGATGCGTACCCACGGTGCGCGGGCTTAAGTTGAGGGTTTCGGCGATTTCGTTGGTGGTCTTGCCTTTGGCGAGCGCGATGAAGACTTCGAATTCGCGCGCCGAGAGCACGTCTACCGGATTCTTGTCGCCGGAAATCTGCTGGATCGCCATTTGCTGCGCGATGCTGGCTTCCAGGTACATCTTGCGGCCGGCCACGGTGCGGATGGCCTTGATGAGTTCTTCCGCGGCGCTGCGCTTGGTGAGGTAGCCCAGGGCGCCCGCATTCAACACCCGCTTGGGGTGGACCGAATCTTCATGCGCCGACAGCACCAGGATGCGGGCTTGCGAATCGTGGGCCATGATGCGTTCGATGGCTTCCAGGCCGCCGATGCCGGGCATGGTAATGTCCATCACCACCACGTCGGGATGCTGGTCGTTGTAGCAGCGCACCGCCTGTTCGCCGCTATCGGCTTCGGCCACCACCTTGATGTCCGGGGCCGACTCCAGCAGCAGCTTGAAGCCCATGCGGACCACGGCGTGGTCGTCCACCAACATGACATTGATCGTGCTCATACCGGAATCACCACCTTGATCTTCACCCCTTTACCCAATTCGGACTCGACTTCGAAAGTCCCCCGCAGCGACTGCACGCGTTCGCGCATGCCCAGCAGGCCAAAATGCTGGGTCTGGTCTACGTTGCAGATGTTCATGCCTACGCCGTTGTCGCAGACCGTCAGTTCAACCTCCCCGCTTGCCAGCCGTGCCAGTTGAATCGAAACCTGCGTCGCCTGCGAATAACGCAGCGCGTTGGTTACCGATTCCTGCACGATACGGTAGAGATTGATGTTCAACATCTCGCCGAGTTCCCCGAGTTTACCGGAAAACGCGAGGTCGAATTCGATCTCCGGGTACTGGCCCTGCCAGTTGGTCACCGCGTCGCGCAGGGTTTCGGTCAACCCAAGGTTATCCAATGCGCCGGGACGCAGTTGGCGAATAATGTTGTGCATGCCGTCGTAGATATGATTGGCCGCAGCGGCAATGGTCTGCGCCGCACCCTCGATTTCCGGCATCTGCGCCTTGGCCTTGTTGCTGATGGCGACTGCGAAGGTCTTGATGGCGGTGACGTATTGCCCCAGCTCGTCGTGCAGTTCACGCGCCAGCGAGCGCCGTTCTTCCTCGATATGGCTTTGGATCAGCTGGGTGAGCTGGCGGTTTTCTTCCAGCTTGCGTTCGGCCTCTTCGGCATGCTTGCGCTCGGTGATGTCGCGCAAGGTGCAGATCTCGCCCACCACCTTGTTGTGCTGCGGATCGATGAGCGGCGCGGCTGAAAGCGCGACATCCAGCAGGCGACCGCTACGGGTCACGCGCTGGGTATCGTAGTTATAGATGGGACGACGCTCGGCGATAGCGGCCAGGTTTTGCCTAAGTTCGTTCTCGCGGCCCGGCGGCGTCAGTAGCTCCGCCGATTTGCCGATGATATCTTCCGCCGCATAGCCGAACATGCGCTCGGCCGCCGGATTCCACAGCGAGATATTGCCGTTGAGGTCGTGGATCATGATGGCGTCGCCCGTCTGCTTGACCACCAGCGCCAGGCGCCGGCTTTCCATAGTGCTGGCTTCCAATGAGGCCGCCATGTTGTTAAAGCTCTGCGCGATGCGGTTGTATTCCGGCAGCGGGAATCCTGGCAGGCGCACGGCGAGGTCGCCATGTTCCATACGGTTGATGGCGCGAAGAATGCTATTCACCGGCGTCAACGCGCGTCCCAGCATCCAGTACACCACGCTGTTCAGCAGCACGAAAAAGCCCAGCCAGATCATGAACAGGTTGCGCACCCCGGTCCACGCTTCGCGAATCGCCCCACCGGGGTTAGAAGTCAGCACTAGTTGGCCGAAACGGATGCGACGGACCGAAACTTCCTGTTCGGGCGCCACGAGCTTGACGAACCAGGCAGGCGGTTCTTCATCGGTGCGGTAAGTCGATGGCGGCGAAAGATAGATCAGGTGGCTGCTGCCGTCGTAAAGCGAGATATCCAGGCTGCGCACATGGCCCAGGGATTCGAGAAATGTTTTCAGCACCTCATGGGTCGGTCCCAGTTCGGGGTTGCGGTAGGAGCTTACGATCACCGTATCCAGGAGCTGCGTGGTGACCCGTCCTGCCGCTTCCACGCCCTCCTTGATCGAGGTGCGCGTGTCCTTGAGGATGACGAAACCGACGCCCGCCATGAAGATCAGCAGCAGCACGGTAATCAGTAGATTCAATCTAAATCGCAGGCTCATAACCCGATTTTACATGCTTGTTTAGCGCGGGGAAGCCTCGCCGTAACAGCCATTCGGCCTTAGCAAATTTTTGCCAACGGGTTTGCTACCGCACGGAATGGCGGCTCGGCCTGACTTACCTTGTCACTTCTTCTTACCGAAAGACAACGCTTTGGTTGAGTTTCAAGAAACGGGCCAGTCTCGGCCGTAGTGACAACCAAGGTCCAAGCCTCACTCGTTTCTTGAATCCGGCCACCAGCACTTCTCTACACATTTAAGGAGATTGAGATGAGTCAACAGAAATCAGGTACCAGCAATCGCGGGTTTGCGTCCATGGACGAACAGAAGCAACGGGAAATCGCCAGCAAGGGCGGCCAGGCTGCACACGCCAAAGGCACCGCGCATGAGTTTACGCCGGAAGAAGCCGCAGCCGCCGGCCGCAAGGGCGGACAAGCTGCCCATGCCAAAGGTACTGCGCATGAATTTACCTCCGAAGAAGCCGCCGCTGCCGGCCGCAAGGGTGGACAGGCCGCCCATCAAAAAGGCACAGCGCACGAATTCACCTCCCAGGAAGCCAGCGCAGCCGGCCGCAAGGGTGGACAGAACAGCCACGGCGGCAGTAGCAGCGGCAAATCCCCGGTGCAAAACAGCAAGCACATGTCCGACATCGGCCGTAAAGGCGGCGAGCATCGCCATGGCGGCAGGTAGCGCAATGGGATAAAGCAACAGCCTTTCTACGGCATGGCAATCCCATGCCGTTTTCATGTGGTATCCAGCCAACTCACCACCGATGTCTTTGGCTAAGGCGAAAGCCGCTCCAATACTCCCCATTTCCCCGTCTAACGCCTATACTGCCGCCTTCTTGAAACAATTCCCCAGGCAGGAACATGGCAAAGCAACGCTCGCGCAGATTGCGCAAAAAACTACGTGTCGATGAATTCCAGGAACTCGGTTTCGAGTTGGAAGTAGCGCTCAATCAAGGCTTGACCCCGGAAGGCGTGGAAGCCCTGGTCGACGCTTTCCTGGCAGAAGTGATCGAACCGCGCGATCTCGCATTTGCCGGCTGGGCAACCGGCGGTTACGTGTGCAAGTTCAGCCGCGGTTCTGCCACCGAAGAAGACCGCAGCGCAGCGGCTGCGTGGTTGAAAGCACGCCCGGAGGTCGAGGCGGTGCGGGCCTCCGAACTCCAGGACGCGTGGTACGTTTAAATTTCTCCCATGCCGTCCATCCGTAACATCTGCGTCTACTGCGGTTCCAGCGCGGGTCGCACCGAGATTTACGCCCAGGCCGCCCGGCAACTGGCACAAGCCTTGGTACAGCGCGGGATCGGGCTGGTTTACGGCGGGGCAAGCGTGGGCATCATGGGCGTGGTTGCCGATGAAGTGCTGGCCTTGGGCGGCCGCGCCATTGGCGTCATTCCCGAGCCGTTGGTGCGATGGGAAGTGGCGCACGACCATCTGACAGAACTCTATGTCACCCAGTCCATGCACGAGCGAAAGACGAAAATGGCCGAGCTGTCGGACGGGTTTATCGCCCTGCCCGGCGGCCTGGGGACGCTGGAAGAAATGTTCGAGATTTGCACCTGGGCGCAGCTCGGCATCCACAATAAGCCTTGCGGCCTGCTCAACATCGACGGGTATTACGATCCGTTGCGCACGTTCCTCGATCACGCCGTGGCCGAGCAATTCGTCAAGCCCAAGCATCGTGAAATCCTCATGATCGAAGAGGCGCCGGATCAACTCATCGAGCGCTTCCAACGCTTCGACCCACCACCCTTGGGACGCTGGGTGACCGAAGCCCAAACCTGAATCAAGGAATGCCATGAACCTGACGCCCGGAACCAATGCCACTGCGACCATGACGGTGGAGGAGTCCGATCTCGCCAGCATCCTCGCACAGCAAGCGGAAGACTGTTTTCCGCCCGTCCTTGCGACAGCGCGCATGATTGGGCTGATGGAACTGGCCGCCTCGCGCGTGCTGCATTCCTTGGTGGTCGACGACCAATTATCCGTGGGTGTAGAAGTGAATGTGACACATAGCGCGGCAACACCGTTCGGTGCAACTGTGACTGCAGAAGCCGTATTCACGGGCATGGAAGGCAAGCTGTATTTGTTCGATGTCGTGGCCCGCGACGAGGGCGGCGAAATCGGCCGGGGCACGCACAAGCGCGCCATCGTCTCGGAAAACCGACTGCTCAGCGGTGCATCCAAACGCTGTAACGGTATGACATCCGACTGAACTCCCGCCGTTTCGCCCGACTCTCATTGAAAGTACGGCACGGAGAACGGTGAATGGTCATGCAGCGTTATTCCAACCTGAACGGCGAGTCAGGCGTCGCAGCTTTTGAAATCGGCGCCGATTACATCATCGTCCGGTTCGCCAACGGCGACGCTTACCGATACGACATTGCCAGCACGGGCCGAGCGCATGTGGAGACCATGAAAAAGCTTGCTCGCGCAGGCCGCGGACTCAGCACCTTCATCTCACAGCATGTTCGCAACCGTTATGCTGAGCGGGTTTCCTCCCGAATTTCCTCATAGCTATTCAACGTTCGTTACCGAACGAACTTTTTCCGCCCTTTTTTGCATAGTTTGAGTACTTACCCTTCCGTAAGTCAGCCGAGTGTCGTTTTCGACCCATTACGGCTGAAAAGCCAATAACCGAAGGAGTTCATCATGAAATCTACTCTTGCAATATGCTTGTTTACGATTAGCGCCCTGCTAGTCCCTGTTGCAGGGTATTCCGCCGATACCGACAACCACGAATCCGCCAAGACGTTTGTGAAGGACTCGGTCATCACGACCAAGATCAAGGCCAAGTTCGCCAAGGATAAAGGCGTGAGCGCCATGCACATCAAAGTGGATACCGACAGCGCCGGCGTTGTGCAATTAAGCGGCAAGGCCAAGAGCCAGGCCGAGATCGACCGTGCCGTTGAATTGGCAAAATCCGTTGAAGGCGTTACTTCCGTCGACAACCGCATTACCCTCGACATGGCGCATTGACCGATTGAATGTCGGAGGAAGGACGAGGAGCAGTATTCCCTCGTCCTTTTTCATGCCCGGTGCTTATGCCAGTGCGAAAGCAAATAAAAGCGGCCAACGGAGTACGTCTTGAGACGGCGGTTCGGATTGGAAATACGGTAGTGAATACGCCCCGGAACGAGTGGAGCCGGCTCCCACATTCGCCTGTGTAGCGATTTGGCGTGGACAGCGAAACGGTTGCGATAGTGGATGCGGGGATATAAATGCAAGCGTCCGTAGGGCGGCCTCATCGCGCTTCTCGTTCGATCGGAAGTTTTAAATCATCATGCTAATGCCGTCTCAGCCAAGCTCAGTGCGCTAGCACGCCATGGTCCCAACAAGACCCGCACCAAGCGACCGCGATCAGGCAGAATATGCAGGTACAACTTGAGGAGAATCCTATGGACCGGGCTGCAGGCGCCATCATGGGCGCGTTCATCGGCGATGCTTTAGGACTGGGATGCCACTGGTATTACAACCTGGACGAACAGCGTCGCGATCACGGCCCGTGGATTTCGGACTACACCACGCCCAAACCCGGCCGTTACCACGCCGGAATGCAGGCAGGGCAATCCTCGCAGAGCGGTATCATCCTCGAGATGTTGCTGCGTTCCATCGTCGATCAGGGGCAATACGTGGAGGCGGATTTCACACGTATGCTGGACGAGGAACTGTTCCCTCAACTGGACGGCACACCTGCCCACGGCCCTGGCGGTTACACCAGTCAATCCATCCGCGAGGCTTGGCGACGTCGTGTAGAGCAGCAGAAATCGTGGCACGAGACTGGCGGACATGCCGATACCACCGAGGCCGCCGAGCGTATCATCGTACTGGCCGCGCGTTATGCCAAGCAGCCGGATCGCGTGGCACGTTTCGTCTCGTCTAACTGCCTACTCACGCAAGCCGACGAAGCCATCGTGGCCATGACCACGGCTTACGGCCTGGTACTCTCGCAACTGGTTGACGGCGAAAAACTCACGCCGGCGCTTTCCGGAAAGCTCATGGGCATGGTGCAAAACGGCGAGCTGCCGTTTCATTCCGTCGTGCGCAAGGGCTTTGCGCCGCCGCAGCCCGGCGACCCCGATCCGTCCAATATCGGCCGGTTTTCCTCCCCCGACGCCCTGCTCACCCCGCAATTCATGGCGCTTGCCGCGCTCGACCCGGAAATCCGCATCGAGCCTGCCTGGAAAGTCTCCATCGTCTACGGCATGCCGTGCGCCATTTACCACCAGTTGCCGGCGGTGTATTTCCTCGCTTCGCGCTTCGCCGACGATTTCGAATCTGCGGTTTTGCATGCGATCAACGGCGGCGGCCAGAACATGGCGCGCGCCATGCTGACAGGCGCCCTGGTGGGCGCGCAGGTCGGGCTGGAAGGCATTCCGCAGCGCTTTATCGACGGTCTTGAAAACAGCCGAGAACGGCTCACCCTCGCGCAAAAACTATCGGCGCAACTATGAAACCGCGGCTGTGAACCTGGGCTCGCATCGGCCTGAGTTTCGAGCCCTCTGCCGCTCCTTGACCTGCATCAAACGAATGTCGATAGGCTTCTGTTAGAATATGGGCATATAAAACCATTAATTGCTCACAGGCCTCGTTATGTCCAGCAAGCATCCCGTCATTGCAGTCACCGGTTCTTCCGGTGCCGGCACGACGACTGTTAAACGCGCTTTTGAAAATATTTTCCGCCGCGAGAACCTTAAGGCGGCCTTGATCGAGGGGGACAGCCTGCACAGTCTGGACCGAGCCGCCTTCCGTGTTGCGGCCGACGAAGCTGCCAAGGCCGGTAATAACACGTTCAGCCATTTCGGCCCGGAAGCCAACCACTTCGACAAAATCGAGGAAACCTTCCGCAAGTACGGCGAAACCGGCACTTGCAAACGCCGCTATTACATCCACAGCGATGCAGAAGCCGCCGAGCAAAACCAGCATTTCAGCCGTACCGACCTCAAGCCCGGCACCTTTACGCCGTGGGAAGACATCGAAGCAGATTCCGACCTACTTCTCTATGAAGGCCTGCACGGCCTGGCCACGGACGGCACCTACGACATGGCGAAATACGTCGATCTTGGCATCGGCGTGGTGCCTGTGGTCAACCTGGAGTGGATTCAGAAAATCCACCGCGACAAGATCGAACGCGGCTATTCGGCCGAGGCGACGGTAGATACCATCATGCGCCGCATGCCGGACTACATTAAATTCATCGTGCCGCAGTTTTCGCGCACCCACATCAACTTCCAGCGCGTAGCCACGGTCGATACTTCCAACCCGTTCGTAGCGCGGGATATTCCCACGCCGGACGAGAGCTTCGTGGTGGTACGTTTCCGCTATCCCAAGGGTGTGGACTTCCCCTACATGCTGAAGATGATCCCCAACTCGTTCATGTCGCGCGCCAATACGCTGGTGGTGCCCGGCGGCAAGATGAGCCACGCGATGGAAGTCATCCTGACGCCCATCATGCACGACCTGATCGAGAAGAAAAAACTGTAAGTCCGGCGCCGCACGCCTGCGGCGCCTTCGTTGTCATAAACTCCGGAGCAGGTTCAGGTAGTCTCACGGCTCCGGTTTCAATTCAGCCCGCCTCGGCGGGAACATCCCAACATTACGGAGGAGTTATGCGCATACTCAGTCTCTTGCATGCCACCGTCATCTCGGCCGACCTGGAAAAATCCCGTGCCTTCTACGGCGACGTGCTCGGCCTGCCGGTCAACCCCACGCGACCCAACCTGCCTTATGACGGCATCTGGTACGACGTCGGCCCCAACCAAATGATCCACCTCATGCTGCTGCCCAACCCGGATGCCGGCGTCACGCGTCCGGAGCACGGTGGTCGCGATCGTCACACCGCACTGGCCATCGACGACCTCGACGCGCTCATGCAGCGTTTGGATGCTGCGGGGATTCACTACTCCCTAAGCAAATCCGGCCGCCGCGCCCTGTTCTGCCGGGATCCGGACGAAAATGCGCTGGAGTTCCTAGAACAGGCCTGACGCCATGTCTGAGCTCAACGATCCACGCGTCTTCTTCGCTGCGGAACGCACACTGCTCGCCTGGAATCGCACCAGCCTGACCTTGATGGCGTTCGGCTTCATGATCGAACGCTTCAACCTTTTCACTCATATGCTGAGGCTCGGCCAAGGCGCCGGACTGGAACGCAACTTCTCGTTCTGGGTCGGCCTCGCCTTTATCCTGCTGGGCGCACTGGCTGCCGCAGCCTCGGTGCTGCAATATAAGCGCCTCCTACCCAGTTTCAAGCCGAACGAAATCCCCAAAAGCTACCGAGTCGGCCTGGGCATTTTCATGAACTCGGTCATCGCCCTGCTGGGCATCGTCCTGACGCTACATCTGTACCTGCAAGGCCCGGTCTAATATTTCACCTAATGGCTTGCAGGCATTCCCTGTGGGTCTTCTCGTTCTGTCGCAAGACCTCCCTGAAATTTTCACCTTCCTGTGAGTTGTAAGCCTGACGCATCCTGGCGTTGATCGCGTCTTTTTGCTGCTGATAGGGTTGATCGCAAAACTTCTGAAGGTTGGCCTTGCGTTCAACTTCTTCGTCAAGCGATGGTGATGCAGGGCGCTCCTGAGCGACGGGCTGCGGGGTATATACAGGTGGAGAATAGACCGGAGGCGCGGGTTGATAAGCTGGCAGAGCCGGGGCTTGAGGTACAGAAGCAACACTCGCTAATGGAGAAATGCGCATGACGTCGCCGACATTTTCGATCCTGTAGTTGCGCAAGACGTTCATGCCCAACAACGCCCCCTTGAGATTAGGCATAGCGGCAATCTGGAAACCTTCGAGCCGCTGGTTGCCGAAGGTGATTTCCCTGGCCGGCGACAAACAGCCGAACACTTTTCCGTTGGCAGTCTCGAACAAGCGCCCATCGCAGCCGTAAATACCGGCACTCAAAGCCACTTCCTTTGGGATCGAGGTAACGCTGGCACCGGTATCGATCTGGAATACAACGGGCACCCGGTTGACAGCGCCCGCCACAAAAAAGCCACCGTTACCCTGGCGATGCAGTTCCAGGTTTCCGCTATTTCCAAAGTTGATCGCCGCAGCATTTGCTTCCATTGGCTGCACAGGTGGCGGTGGTGGTTCCAATTGCGTCGATACCAGCCGAATAGCGAAATCGTCCGCGGCGACAGCCACAATTTGTAGCCGATGGGTTCTGCCTTCAAGAATCTCGATAGGCTGATTAACCAGGGCTTGCCGGCCATCGGTGAAGCCGGTATCAAAGCTGCACCAGGCATTGCCCAACATGAGCAGCAATCCGTATTCTCCCAATGGAAGGCTGACCTCGGTTTTTTGACCCGCATAAACTGTAACCGCTTCATACCGATGCTGATGATCGGCATCCTCGATAACAACCACGACCGGAAAACGATGCTGATTCTCCAACGCCAGACTGGAATACATCACGTCTGAACGCCACAAGGTCGAAGGCTCCAGCCCATGCACCTGGCCGTGAGCCGGAAACTCAGCATCGCATTGAGGCGTGGGTGGGGAAGCATTGGTGGTTTTTCCAGAAAACAATGATGGCTCGTGATATTTCGGGAGCGAAAGCGAACTCCAGTCGATGTGATAAATCGCCGCGCCCAGTGCAATCCAGATCAACACATGCCAGAGCGCCCTCTCCCGCCGCTTTTGACGTTGATGGCGCTCCAGATGCCGCACTAAACCGGCACTGGCCTCTTGCGAATAACGATCAGGCTTCATTCTTGATTTTTTACCACCTCTAATGGAAGGATTCCGGCCGCATAGACCGCAGATGGAACAAGGCGATGGTAATTTACATCCCGGTAGAACGCACCTATCAATCATGTCAGGATCGGCGAAGGATTTAACGGCAAAAAAAAAGCCGTCTCTTCACGGAGGGTTCAGAGACGGCGAGCGGGGATGAGACTTCAACTAACCAGACTACAAACTACGAACATCACACTACGAACTGCATGCTCCCTTCAAAATACTGCTGGTAAGGGAGCCGATACTTCTTAGAACAAACCTCTCGGATTGTCGCTGTAGCTCACCAGCATGCACTTGGTCTGCTGGTAGTGGTCCAGCATCATCTTGTGGGTCTCGCGACCGATGCCGGATTTCTTGTACCCGCCGAACGCAGCATGCGCCGGGTAATGGTGGTAGCAGTTGGTCCATACGCGGCCGGCCTGAATGCCGCGGCCCATGCGGTAGGCGATGTTGATATCGCGGGTCCACACGCCTGAACCTAAACCGAACTCCACGTCGTTGGCGATGCGTAGCGCTTCGGCTTCGTCCTTGAAGGTGGTCAGCGACAGCACCGGCCCGAAGATTTCTTCCTGGAAGATGCGCATGTCGTTGGTGCCCTTGAAAATAGTGGGCTTGATGTAATACCCGGTGCCGAATTCGCCGGAAACCTCGGCGCGTTCGCCGCCGACCAGGCACTGTGCGCCCTCCTGCTTGCCGACTTCGATATACGACATGATGGTATCCATCTGCTGTGTGGAAGCCTGTGCGCCGACCTGGGTCTCGGTATCAAGCGGGTTGCCCTGCTTCATGCGGTTGATGCGGTCGATAGCACGCTCGATAACTCTGTCGTAGACGGATTCCTGCACCAGTGCACGGCTCGGACAGGTGCAGACCTCACCCTGGTTGAAGGCAAACATGACCAGGCCTTCAACGGCTTTTTCAAAAAACGCATCGTCCTTGGCTGCGACGTCTTCAAAGAAGATGTTGGGAGATTTTCCGCCCAGTTCCAGCGTGACCGGGATGATGTTCTGGGTGGCGTATTGCATGATGAGGCGACCGGTCGAAGTGCCGCCC
This sequence comes from Novimethylophilus kurashikiensis, assembly GCF_003112435.1. Classification (GTDB taxonomy): domain Bacteria; phylum Pseudomonadota; class Gammaproteobacteria; order Burkholderiales; family Methylophilaceae; genus Novimethylophilus; species Novimethylophilus kurashikiensis. Next base: position 8,357 of record NZ_BDOQ01000013.1, on the reverse strand, counting down.
GTGAAGGCCACTTTGGCAATCCGGGGGCTGGTCGCAAGCGCCTTGCCCACGTCCTGACCGAAACCGTTGACGATATTGAGCACTCCGGGCGGCAGCAGGTCGCCGATGATTTCGGCGAGAATCATGATGGAAATCGGCGTTTGCTGGGCGGGTTTGAGCACCACGCAGTTGCCGGCAGCAATGGCAGGAGCCAGCTTCCACGAAGCCATCAACAAGGGGAAATTCCAGGGAATGATTTGACCGACGACGCCGAGGGGCTCATGGAAATGATAGGCGACGGTGTCGTGATCGATCTCGCCAATGCCACCTTCCTGTGCACGGATGCAGCCGGCGAAATAACGGAAGTGGTCGATCGCCAAGGGTACGTCAGCATTGAGCGTCTCACGGATAGGCTTGCCGTTGTCCCAGGTTTCGGCGACCGCGAGCTTTTCCAGGTTTTCTTCCATGCGGTCGGCGATACGCAGCAACAGCAAGGAACGTTGGGCGATAGAGGTATTGCCCCAGGCTTCGCGTGCGGCATGGGCGGCGTCCAACGCCAATTCGATATCGGCCTCGCGACTCCGGGCTGCCTGGGTAAAGATTTGTCCGGTCACCGGGGTGATAACATCGAAATACTCGCCTGCGACCGGCGGCACCCATTTGCCACCGATAAAATTGTCATACCTGGATTGAAACGTTACTTTGGCACCGGGTTGGCCGGGGTTTGCGTAAATCATATTCGTCTCCTCAAAATTTTCGTTGTCGCCGCCGGCAATTTCCGGATCGGTACATCCTGTATCGCAAGCGGTGTGCCAACTTGTTTTTTGAGGAGGCCAATAATTCCAAACAGCGCGCCAATGCTGGCGATTGAGCCTAAGATTGCTCTTAGTTGACTGATTTGTAGGGAAAAAATAAATCGGATAGCGTTGTGCACTTATGCAACAGGTGTTACATTCCGAGACATCGCCGTTACACTATTTGGACACATCGGCGTTGTATCCACACTGGAGTTACCATGAATTCCCGCTCGCCTGAAGACCTCCTGATCATCAATGCCCGCTCTCAACTGCTGGCCAGGGGAGACGTGCCCAAAGGCGTCGTCGCGGACACTATTGCGCGTTCATGGCAGCGCTGTGTGAGCTACGGGCTCGATTCCAACCTTGTGGACGATGCTCGCCTTTCTGCTTCTGAACTGCGTTCGCTGCGCGAGCAAAACGGCATGCTGCTGGCTCACGCCAAGCCCGAGATGGAAACCTTGCACGAACAGATTTCCAGCTCCGGCAGCATCATCCTGCTGACCGATGCCAACGGCATGATCCTGCACGCCATGGGCGACGACAGCTTCCTGGATACGGCAACAAGGCTGTCGTTGCAGGAAGGCGTATCGTGGAACGAAAGCTGGCGCGGGACCAACGCCATCGGCACGGCGCTGGAGGAACAAGCGCCGGTGGCCGTTCATGCCGCCGAACACTTCGTCGAAAATCACCATCTGCTGAGTTGTTCCGCCGTGCCTATCCTGGATGCGCAAGGCCAGCTCGTCGGTGCGCTGGACGTTTCCAACGACTACCGCATTCGCCAGCCGCATTCACTGGCCCTGGTCCGCATGTCGGCCCAGATGATCGAGAACCGCTTGTTCAACGCCAGTAACAGCAACGGCATTACGCTGTACTTTCATGCCCGACAAGAATTCGTCGGCACCTTGTGGCAAGGCATCGCCGTCTTTTCGGAAGATGGAAAACTCAGGGCATTGAACCGCAGCGGCCGCTTCCAGCTTGGGCTGGAACATCAGCCGCTGGACCGCATCAGTTTCAGCCAGCTGTTCGACCAGCCCTTCTCTGCGCTGCTAAGCCGTTTGCACGGCGGCATGAGCCCGCTGTTGCCTCTCCGCATGGAAAACGGTGCTCGCGTCTACGCCCGCATGCAAGCACCGCTGGAACAACATCGCATCATTTCCCACTTGCCCAGCCGCAATGTCGTGACTGCGCTGGAGGGGCTCAACCACGGCGATTTGCGCCTGGCGCGCGCCATCGACCAGGTCAAGCGCGTGATCGACCGAGACATCCCCATCCTCATCGAAGGTGAAACCGGGGTGGGCAAGGAGCTGTTCGCGCAAGCCATCCACCAATCCAGCCGCCGCCGCAACAAGGCCTTCGTGGCCATCAACTGCGCAGCCCTGCCGGAAGGCTTGATCGAATCGGAATTGTTCGGCTACGAAGAAGGCGCCTTTACCGGGGCTCGCCGCAAGGGCAGCCCCGGCAAATTGCTACAGGCTGACGGCGGCACGTTGTTCCTGGACGAAATTGGCGACATGCCGCTCAACCTGCAAGCCCGCCTGCTGCGTGTCTTGCAAGAACGCCGAGTGACGCCGCTGGGCGGCGGCGAAGCCAAGCCGGTGGATATCGCCATCGTCAGCGCTACCAACCGCAAGCTGGGCGAACTGGTGAACCAGGGCGGATTCCGCAGCGACCTCTACTACCGTCTCAACGGCCTCGCCGTGACGCTACCGCCGCTCCGCGAGCGCAGCGACCTGAAGCCACTCGTACGGCATCTGCTGGACAAGGAAGAAGCCGGCCACGTCATTTTCTCGGAAGAAGTGGAAACCTTGTTCGAAGCCCATCCGTGGCCCGGCAACCTGCGTCAATTGCACACCGTGCTGCGTACAGCGCTCGCACTCAAGGACGAAGGCGACGAATTGTGCCGCGAACATCTGCCGCAAAGCTTCCTGGACGAACTCGGCATGCAGCCGGTCGAGGCCGAAGGCTCGCTGGACAAGCTGGAAGCGGAATCCATCCGCAATACCCTGCTCGCCCACGCCGGCAACGTTTCCTCCGCCGCGCGCCAGCTCGGCATCAGCCGCACTACCCTGTACCGCAAGCTCAGGCAGATGGGGCTGAATTAAACACGGCTTCCCATAAACGTCGGACAGCTGCCCGCTGTTCGGCGTATTTCTCCGGCGCAGTGCGCGCCTTTTCAACGCCTTGCAAACGCTGTGCGTGCTGCTCAGTACGATACGCGCGATAGGCATCCCCGACCTGGATTCCAAGCTCGGCAGGAATCAACCCCAGTTCACCCGAGCGTTTGAGCAAGGCAATATTGCCCACATTGCCGAGAAACTCGGCATGTTGCTGCGCATGGGCCAGCACCAGGTATTGCACGGTAAATTCCACATCGACGATACCGCCACGGTCGTGCTTGAGGTCGAATAGCTCGGTTTCGTTGGGATGCCCGTCCAGCATTTTTTGGCGCATGGCGAGGATTTCCTGTTTCAGCGTCGCCGCATCACGGGGACTGCGCAGGATGTCTTCACGAATCTGCTCGAAAGCGCGGCCGATTTCCGCATCGCCGGCACAGAAGCGGGCACGCGTCAGGGCCTGGTGCTCCCACACCCAAGCTTTTTCCCGTTGGTATTGGGCGAACGCCGCGACCGTACTGACCAACAATCCGCTCGCCCCATCCGGACGCAAGCGCAAATCGGTTTCGTATAGCTGCCCGGCTGGGGTCAGGCTGTTGAGCCAATTGTTGATCCGTTGACCGAAGCGGGCATAGATCACACCGGCATCATCCGCCTCGTCGTCGTAGAGGAACACCAGGTCGAGGTCGGAGGCATAGCCCAGTTCTTTTCCCCCCAGCTTGCCGTAACCGATGATGGCGAACTTGGGGATATCGCGATGACGGCGGTTGAGTCCAGGCCAGGCATGGCGAATGACGGCATCGAGGATAAGATCGGCCAGTGCGCTGAGGTAATCCGACAATCGCTCCAGCGTTAGCCGTCCGACCAGATCTTGCGCTGCGAAGCGGAAGGTTTGCGCGTGCTTGAAGTGGCGTAGCGCATCCAGCTTGCGCTCGACGTCCTCGCCGCAATCCGTCAGCGTTTTGTCCAACTCGGCCGCGAGCGCCGCGAAATCGGGTTCGGCGTAAAGATTGCGCGTGTCCAGCAATTCATCCAACAGGATGGGATGCTGGGTGAGATACCCCGCGAGCCAGGGGCTGGCACCGCACAGCTTGCTCACAAGCTCCAGCGCCTGCGGATATTCCGCTAGCAACGCTAGATAATTGGCGCGGCGGCAGATGGCTTCCAGCAAGGTTTGGGTGCGGCTCAGCGTCACGTCAGGATCGGGCTGCTGCGCGGCGAATTGGATCACAGGTGGCATCAACGCATCGAGCCGCATACGGCTCAACTCGGGCAATTGCCGATAGCGCGCCCCTTCGCGGAATTGCACCAGTTGCTGCAAGATTTGTCCGGGTTGGCGATAGCCTAGCGCCTCGAGCTGGGCCAATGCGTTTTCTTCGTTAATTTCACCTTTCCATAACGCATCCAAGGCATGCTTACCGCCGTTTCCCGACATGATGAAAACCTGCGAGAAATGGCGTTCGACATGGCTGCGATGGCGGTTCAGTTCGGCTTCCAACGCCGGCCAATCGGCATAGTTCATTCCCGCTGCGAGACGTGCGCGGCTTTCCTCGTCTTCGGGCACCAGTTGCGTCTGCGCATCGTTGAGGTATTGCAGGCGATGTTCCAGGTCCCGCAAGAACACATAGGCCTCGGCCAACTCGGTATGGGTTTGTTCCGGCAGTAGGCCTTTGCGGGTGAGCAGTTCCAGCACCTGTAGCGTGGGGCGGATTTGCAGCTCGCGGTCCTTGCCGCCGCGGATCAGCTGGAACACCTGGGCGATGAATTCGATTTCGCGGATGCCGCCCGGACCAAGCTTGATATTGTGATGCATGTCGCGCCGAGCAACCTCTCGCTCGATTTGCGCCTTGAGGTCGCGCATGGAGGCGATGGCACCGTAGTCAAGGTACTTGCGATAGACGAAAGGCCGCAGCAAGGCGTCCAATTCGCGTGCGTCATTATGACTAGCCTCGGGGCTGATGACACGTCCCTTGATCCACGCATAGCGCTCCCATTCGCGCCCCTGGGCTTGGTAATACTCCTCAAGCGACGCAAAACTGCCAACCAGTGGGCCGGAATCACCGTAGGGGCGTAGCCGCATGTCCACGCGAAACACGAAACCGTCTGCCGTAATCTCGCCGATGGCCGCGATCAGCTTGCGCCCGAGCCGGGTGAAATACTCGTGATTGGTGATGGATTTTGCGCCGTCGGTCGCACCGTCTTCGGCGTAGGCGAAAATCAGGTCGATATCGGAAGAGACGTTCAACTCCCGACCGCCCAGCTTGCCCATGCCGACCACGATCATGGTCTGGGCGTTGCCCAATTCGTCGCGAGGTACACCGTAAATCTCGCCTTGCCACGCATGCAGCCGCTGTACGGCAATATCCACCGTCACCTCGGCCAGCGCCGTGCAGGTTTCCACCACCTCGGCCAGATCGGCCAGGCCGTTCAGGTCGCGGGCGATCAGCCGCAGCATGACGTGCTTGCGCAAGCGGCGCAGGGATCGCTTCAGTGTATCCTCGTTCGCCAGCTCGCTTGCGGCCAGCATGTCCTTCATTTCGTCTGCACTCCAAGGCTGGTGCAGATGTTCCAGCAGGGGCGCTTCGAGGCTGGGGTCGGCATCGAGCTGACGAGCTGCGAAAGGGCTGCAAAAACGGGTATGGCTCAGGGCTTGCTCAGGGCTAGGGAACTGGGGTGCAGGCATGACGGACTCGTAGGTTGTTCTCGGCATCACCTTAGTTTTTTCACACTTTTTCGTCAAATTATGCGTTATGCTAAAAGAGCGTGATCGGATGTAAGCGTCCGAATAACCGTCAGATCTATCAGGGACGATCACAACAAGAGCCATGCGCTTAAGCGCCCTCCGTGATGTCAGCAATAGGTTGATTCGCAGCCTGGCAGGGGGAAATCATCATGAACCAGAAAGACCCGATCTTGCATTTCCAGCGTGCCGGCATGGGCGCGGGCGACATCCAGGAATCCCTGAGCGACCATCTCACCTATTCCATCAGTAAATACCCGGTCACCGCTACCTCGCACGACTGGTACGAATGCCTGGCGCTGACCATCCGCGACCGCCTTGCCGAGCGCTGGATGGAGACCATGCAGCGCTATTACTGCGCCGATCCCAAGCGCGTTTATTACCTCTCGCTCGAATTTCTGGTCGGCCGCGCGCTGGGCAATGCGATGCTCAATCTCGAGGTGGATGATGCTTGCAAAGAGGCCTTGTACGAACTCGGCCAGGATTTCGAAAAAGTGGTGCAGCAGGAATACGATGCCGCATTGGGTAACGGCGGCCTGGGGCGGCTGGCGGCGTGTTTTCTCGATTCGATGGCAACCCTCGATTTACCCGGCTACGGCTACGGCATTCGCTACGAATACGGCATGTTCCGCCAAAGCATCGACGGCGGCATGCAGGTAGAGCACCCGGACAACTGGCTGCGCTACGGCAACCCTTGGGAGTTTCCGCGGCCTGAAGTGCTCTACCCCATCAAGTTTTACGGTCGCGTGGTGGATTACAAGCACGAGGACGGGTCGGTGCACCATCACTGGATCGATACCGAAGACCTGATGGCGATGGCCTACGATATGCCGGTGCCCGGCTACGGCGGCAAGACGGTAAACAACATCCGCTTGTGGTCGGCCAAATCGACGCGGGATTTCGATCTGCGCTACTTCAACCAGGGCAACTACATCGAGGCCGTAGCGGACAAGAACGAATCGGAGAATCTCTCCAAGGTCCTCTACCCGGACGATTCCACCGAGATGGGCCGCGAATTGCGACTGAAGCAGCAATTCTTCTTCGTAAGCGCATCCTTGCAGGATATTCTCACCCGCTATCGCAAGCATCACGCCAGCTGGGACGAGTTACCCGAGAAAGTCGCCATCCAGCTCAACGATACCCACCCCGCCATTTCCGTCGCCGAAATGATGCGGCTGTTAGTCGATATGCATCGCCAAACCTGGGAGCACGCCTGGAGCCTGACCACGCGTATTTTCTCCTACACCAACCACACCTTGATGCCGGAAGCGCTGGAAACCTGGAAAGTCAGTCTGTTCGAGTCCATCCTACCGCGGCATTTGCAGATCATCTACCAGATCAACGCCGAATTCTTGCAGGATGTGATGCACCATTTTCCCGGCGATCAGGACATCCTGCGGCGCATGTCCATCATCGACGAGGAACACGGCCGACGCATCCGCATGTCGCACCTTGCCATCGTCGGCAGCCATACCGTCAACGGCGTGGCCAAGCTGCATACGGAGTTGATGAAGAGCACCATCTTCGCGGATTTTCACCGGTTTAATTCGGACAAAATCATCAACATGACCAACGGCATTACGCCTCGTCGATGGCTTAACCAGGCCAATCCGGGGCTGGCCGAGTTGATTACCGAGCACATTGGCAAGAGTTGGGTGACGCAACTGGATAAACTCACCGAGTTGCGCAAGTTTGCCGATGATGAAACATTCACCCGCAAGTTCATTGCCATCAAACACGAAAACAAGCGCAAGCTGGCCCAGTTGATCGACAAGCGGCTGGGTCTCGCGGTCGACCCGGATTCGCTGTTCGATATTCATATCAAGCGCATCCACGAATACAAGCGGCAGTTGCTCAACGTGCTGCACGTCATCACCCGCTACAACCGCATCCGCTGCGGCACCTACCCTGACTTGACGCCGCGCACCGTGATTTTTGCCGGCAAGGCAGCCCCCGGCTATGCCTTGGCCAAATGCATCATCCGCCTGATCAACGACGTCGGCGACATCATCAACAACGACCCGCTGATCGACGGCAAGCTCAAGGTCGTATTCCTGCCCAATTACGATGTTTCCAACGCCGAACGCATCATCCCTGCAGCAGATTTATCGGAGCAGATTTCGACCGCAGGAACGGAAGCTTCGGGTACCGGCAATATGAAGCTCGCGCTCAACGGCGCGCTCACCATAGGCACGCTGGACGGCGCCAATATCGAGATCATGGAAGAGGTCGGCGAGGACAATATGTTCATTTTCGGCCTCACTGCACAAGAGGCCGACGACTTGCGTCGCCAGGGCTATCGCCCGCATGACTATTACGAGCAAAATCATGAACTCAAAGTGGTGCTGGATATGATAGCCTCAGGGTTTTTCTCACCCGGCGAACCGCAGCGCTATCAGCCGATCATCGACGCCCTGCTGCAACAGGGCGATCGCTATTTACTGCTGGCGGATTACGCGGATTACGTGAAGTGCCAGGAGCGCGTCGATGCGCTCTACGGCGACCCGCAGCAGTGGGCGCGACGTGCGATTTTGAATGTCGCCGGGATGGGCAAGTTTTCCAGCGATCGAACGATTAAAGAATACGCAGAAAAAATCTGGCATGTGAAGCCGGTAAGTTGTGACAACGGGGCTTGAGACGTTTATTAAACTTATAAATACCGAGGAGTTGAGTTAGATGAGTTCCATGAAATCCGTCCTGACCGAAACGCGCGTGTTCGAGCCCAGC
>NZ_BDOQ01000012.1 GCF_003112435.1 Novimethylophilus kurashikiensis | reverse complement strand
GTAGCAGCGTTGCCGAACCAACTGCGCCCGTGCCCCAGGTCTTCGAAGCTGGACAGATAGGCGTAGCCGACGACGGATTCCGTGGGCGAAATACTGTATTTGACGTTGGCGATGTTGAGGCTGCCGTCGTCGCGCAGCACCGTGGTGATCTGCCGCACGCGGTTGAAGTGCGCGAGGAAGATCTGGGTATCTGGCAGGGACTTGTTAAGCAGCGATTCGCCGTCGAACGCCTGCATCGCCTGGCGGAAGCCGATATCGCCGACGAAGCGCACGTTATCCAAATTGACTTGTTGACGGCCGATACGCAGACGCGTGTTCTTGATGCCGGTCCAGTCCAAATACAATTGGTTCACGCCGGTGTAGTCGGGGTCGACGATCTTGGCGTACTTCACCTTGTCGGGTTGGTTGGAGACGCCGTTAATCAGCGTACCGTTAGTGCTGTCGTTGTAGTCGTCCTGGAACTTGCTGACATCGATCAACTGCGCGGCGAAGCTGAAGTTGTGGAACGGCGCGGTCTGCCAACCGATCAGGCTGCGCAGTGTGGTGCCTTTGCCGTCTTGTAGATCATTATTGGCCGCTGAAGTATTAGCGGGTCCCAAGCCGTCCTGCGAAACATCCTCGTAGCGCAGGCGGAAGCTGGTCATGGGCTGACCGGTCTTGATGGCGTCTAGCAGGGTATCCGGTTGCTTCGGTACGGTTTCATCTGCGATGGCGGGTAATGTGGCAAGGAGCGCAGCAGCAATTATCCATTCGGTTTTCATCTCGAACCTTTCTTTATCGGAAAGAACGTTTGCTGCGTACGATCTGGTAGGAGCGTCCCACATAGCCGAAGGGGGCGCTCCACACATGCACCATGCGCGTAAAAGGGAACACAAGGAACACCGTCATGCCAAAGAAAAGATGTACTTTGAAGACGGTGTCGACGGGAGCAAGCAAGGTTGGATCAGGGTGTAAATAGACGATACTTTGCACCCACTCGGCTAGTGCAATCATTACGCCGGGATTTCCTGTATCGGCATGGCCCATGGAGACGGGAATCGTCGATAGTCCGAGCATTAGCGTAATAAGTAGCCAGCTCAGAATGAATTTGTCCGTGCCGCGACTCGTAACGCTGATACGCGGATTAAACATACGCCTTAGCCACAGCATTGCGCCTCCAATCAACGCTAAAAGGCCGAAGACCGAGCCGGCCCAGATCGCGATTATTTGGTGCGTCATATCGGATACCCCAATTCCTTGAAACCAATGATGTGGAGTTAATAGACCCACAGCATGCCCACCGAAAATAGCAAGTACGCCGACATGGAACAGGTTACTGCCGAGTCGCAGTTTTTTGCGCTCCAGCAATTGACTGGAATCGCTCTTCCATGTGTATTGCTCTCGGTCGAAGCGCTGCAGGCTTCCTAAAAGAAATACTGAGAGTGCGATATAGGGGTACACACCGTAGAGGAAGTTATGGAAGTTCATGAGCATCTCCTTAGGCCGCTAGGCGGGTCAGAGTAGCCCGCCCTTCGATAATCGATAGAAGCCCGGCATAAGAGCTACCGGCTTTTTTGAGGTTATCTGTGAGTACTTTGAAAATCTTATGCGCGTCGGACAGGAAAACCATTGCCTCGGTATCGTCGAGATAGGCAGCAAACTCAAGTACCAGAGGCAAATAGTCCGGCAATTCACTTTCCACGGCTTCTACACCGTAATCCTTGTAAAGCTCGCCTAAATCGATAAGCGCCGGGCCCCGATTATTGTCATCGCCAAATAAGTGATGTGTGAGATGTAGGCTGTGTTCTGCCGTAAGGTCGAAGGTCTGAACATAGTCGGCTTGTAACTCGGTGAGCGTTCGACCCTGCAAGTGTGCTAGAAAACCCAGCACCGCATGACGCTCAGGCTCGTCCACTTCCTCGCAGCGTTCTGTCAGATCGTAGAGTTCGGGCAGGTGATCGAGTAATTCCTGTTTCGGGTAGTCAAGCAGGGCGGAAAGCAATTTGTAGATTTGCATGGTGATCTCCTATTCGTTTGCCGAGGGGGCTGGGTCCTTGGGCTCCATCGAGCCTTTGCGACGACGTGGGAATAGCGTGATCTTGCTGACTCCCGCTGAGGTGTCGTTGCCGAAAGTGAAGCCGTTCTGCCCCTGGAATCCGTGGAAATCCTCAAGAGTGACTTCTGCATGTCCGGTCGGGATTACAAAGCGATCCTCGTGGTTAGCGATGGCGAGATAACGGTACATTTCCTTGGCGGTATCCTCGCTGATGCCGGCTGCCTCCAATGACCTTTTATCTGCAATACCTTCGACGTGCACCGAGCGCTGATAACTGCGCATTGCAATGAGGCGATTGAGCGCGCTCTCGATCGGTGCGGTCTTGCCCGCAGTGAGCAGATTTGCGAGATATTGCACCGGCAAACGCATGGTCCCGGCGACAGGAATCGCGCCATCTGGACCGACCGGCAAGTTACCCTGATCGATTTGCGACTGAACCGGCGAGAGAGGCGGTACGTACCACACCATGGGCAGGGTGCGGAATTCGGGATGCATGGGGAAGGCGATTTTCCATTCGATCGCCATCTTATAGATTGGCGATTTTTGCGCCGCAGTGATCCAGTCTTTGCTGATGCCCTCTGCAAGTGCGGCCTTGATTACTTCAGGATCGTTAGGGTCGAGGAAAATATTGCATTGCGCCTCGTACAGATCCTGCTCGTTCTCTGTACTTGCCAGTTTTTCGATCTTGTCGGCATCGTAGAGCATGATGCCGTTGTAGCGAATGCGGCCAACGCACGATTCCGAGCATACTGTCGGCATGCCGGATTCCACACGCGGATAACAGCCGATGCATTTCTCCGCCTTGCCAGACTCCCAGTTGTAAAACACTTTCTTGTATGGGCAAGACGAAACGCACATGCGCCAGCCGCGGCACTTGTCCTGATCCACCAATACGATGCCATCTTCTTCACGTTTATAAATTGAACCCGAAGGACAAGCCGCTACGCATGCCGGATTGAGGCAGTGGTTGCAGATGCGCGGCAGATACATGTGGAAGGTGTGCTCGAACTGACCGTAGATTTCCTTCTGGATGTTGTCTAGATTTTTGTCTTTGCTGCGTTTGGCGTATTCGCCCGCGAGATCGTCTTCCCAGTTGGGACCCCAGGTAATCTTTTCCATAGTCTCACCTGTGATCTGCGACAATGGGCGGGCTGTCGGCGCTGCCTCGGATAACGGTGCGTTTTGCAGGCGAGCGTAGTTATAGGTGAAAGGCTCATAGTAGTCGTCGATCTCGGGCAAGTCGGGATTGGCGAAAATATTGAGCAGCTTAGAGGCGCGTCCGCCGGATTTGAGCTCGAGCTTGCCATCCTTGAGTTCCCAACCACCGTTCCACTTTTCCTGGTTTTCCCATTGCTTGGGATAGCCGACGCCGGGTTTGGATTCGACGTTGTTGAACCAGGCGTATTCAACGCCCTTGCGGTTGGTCCAGACGTTCTTGCAGGTGACCGAGCAGGTATGGCAGCCGATGCATTTGTCGAGGTTAAAGACGAATGCGAATTGTGCACGTACTTTCATAAAATTCTCCTAAATTGCCTTGCTCAGCGAGAGCCCACGCCGACCGGGTTGCGCTGTGCCTCACGTTCTGGCGTCAGGTCCCGTTCCAGCCAATCGATGTCCGCATCCGCAACCTTGTGCAGCACGATCTGCTCATCGCGCTGGCAACCCACCGTGCCGTAGTAGTTGAAGCTGTAGGAAAGTTGAGCGTAACCGCCGATCATGTTGGTCGGCTTGACGATCACGCGGGTGACTGAATTCAAGATGCCACCGCGTTTCTTGGTGGATACTGAGCCCGGTACGTTCACGTTCTTTTCCTGTGCGTGATACATGACTGCCATGCCCCTCGGGATTCGCTGCGATACCACGGCACGAGCCATGGTTGCGCCGTTGGCATTAACGGCTTCCACCCAGTCGTTGTCCTGCAAGCCGATGCGCTTGGCGTCGTCTTCCGACACCCAGACATAAGGGCCGCCGCGGAACAGCGTGAGCATGCGAAGGTTGTCCTGGTACGAGGAGTGGATGCCCCACTTGGAGTGCGGCGTGATCCACGAAAGGACGAGGTGCGGCTTGGATTTAACTGCAGCCGGGATCGTGTTCTGCGCCTTCATGTCGAGCGGTGGACGGTAGGCACAAAAGCCTTCGCCGAAATCCAGCATCCATTCGTGGTCCTGATAGAAATGGGCACGACCGGTCAGCGTGCGGAACGGGATGTGTTCGTGTACGTTGGTATAGCCTGCGGTGTAAGAGACCGTTTCCGATTCGATGCCGGACCATGTCGGCGCGGTGATGATCTTGCGCGGCTGGGCTTGAATGTCCTTGAATGTGATCTTGTCTTCGTGGCGCCCGGCATAGAGGTGGTGGTGATCGATGCCGGTCTTCTTCGATAACGCGCTCCAGGATTTATGTGCGACTTCGCCATTGGTCTCCGGCGCCATGCGCATGATGGAATCGCACACCGAGATATCTTCCTCGAGCGAGGGCATGCCGAACGAAATGCCGGGCTCCTTCACTGTGTAGTTGTGGCGCTTAAGCTCTTCGTATTCCTGTTCGGTATTCCAATCGATGCCCTTGACGCTGTTGCCAAGCTTGACCATGAGAGGTCCTAGCGCAATGAACTTGCGATAGAGGTTCGCGTAATCGCGCTCGACCACTTTGAGGATTGGCATGGTCTTGCCTGGAATCGGTGCCACGCCATCACGCTTCCAGTCGATCACTTGGCCTAATGGTTGCGCCAACTCGGCGGCTGAGTCGTGTTGCATCGGCAGAGCCACCACGTCTTTTTTCGTGCCAAGATGTTTTTCGGCGAGACCGGAGAAGGCTTTGGCGAGCGTCTTGAAAATCTGCCAGTCGGACTTGGACTCCCAGCCTGGATTCACCGCCTCGGACAGCGGGTGGATGAAAGGGTGCATATCCGTGGTATTGAGATCGTTCTTCTCATACCATGTGGCCGTCGGTAGGATGATGTCGGCGTAGGCCCCCGTCGAATTGAGACGGAAGTTGATATCCACCATCAAGTCGAGCTTGGCCGTCGGTGCTTCCTCGTGCCATTTAATTTCCTGGTTGTCGCGACCGGCGCCAGATTCCTGCAGCACGCCATTCTGGGCGCCAAGCAAATGCTTGAGGAAATACTCGTGCCCCTTAGCTGATGTCCCGATGAGGTTGCCGCGCCAGACGAAGAGGTTGCGCGGCCAATTCACCGGGTTATCGACGTCGGCGAAAGAGGCGTCGAGTGCCCCGGTTTGCAGCTTATCGACGACATATTGGGCAACCCCAGTCTCGTCGGTCGCTCCGGCCTTTTCCGCTTCCTCGGCGAGCTTTAGCGGATTCATGTTCCAGTGCGGCGCCGAAGGTAGCCAGCCCATGCGCGTTGCGGCAACGTTGTAGTCGGCGAGTGAATAGCCCTTGTACTTGCCCTTGGCCGAAGGTGTCAGCAACTCGTCGGCTTTGACGGTTTCATAACGCCACTGGTCGGTATGGAAGTACCAGTACGAGGTGGAATTCATGTGGCGCGGCGGACGCTGCCAGTCCAAACCAAAAGCAATCGGTGCCCAGCCAGCCTGCGGACGCAGCTTTTCCTGGCCCACATAATGAGCCCAGCCCCCGCCGGTCTGGCCCACGCAGCCGCACATGTGCAGCAGGTTCATGATGGCGCGATAGGAGAGATCGTTGTGATACCAGTGGTTGATGGCGGCACCCATGATGACCATGGACTTACCTTGGGTCTTCGAGGCGTTGTATGCGAATTCACGTCCTGTGCGCTCGATGTCGGCTGCTTTAACGCCGGTGACTTTTTCGGCCCAAGCCGGCGTATAGGCAATTTCGGCATCGGAGTATGAGCTTGCAACATTGCCGCCACCCAAGCCACGATCGATGCCGTACTGCGCCACTTGCAGGTCGAACACGGATGCAACCAGTGCTTCTTCGCCGCTGGCAAGTTTTACTTTGCGTACCGGCACGTTGCGGTAGAGCAGTTCGTCTTCCCCTGGGTTGAAGTGCGGAAACCCGACTGAGACTACTTCATCCTTTGCTCCGATACAGGATAGCTCGGCGATAATTTCCTTCTGGGTCGCGGCATTCTTCGGTAGCAGGTTCCACTTGCCGTTCTCGCCCCAGCGAAAGCCGATAGAGCCGTTGGGCGCGACGAAGGACTGGGTACTTTCGTCGTAGACGATGGTTTTCCATTCAGGGTTATTGGTTTCGCCCAGAGCACCGTCGAAATCAGATGCGCGCAAGAATCGGTCAGAGACGTATCTGTCGTCATGCTGGCGCAACAGGACTTGCATCGGTAGGTCAGTGTACTTGCGGGCATATTCGGCAAAGTACGGGTCCTGGTTGTCGATGTAGAACTCCTTGAGTGCGACGTGGCCCATGGCGAGGAAAGCCGCGGAGTCTGTGCCCTGACGGATTGGCATCCACAAGTCGGAAAACTTAACGAATTCAGCATAATCGGGGGCCATCGCGACGATCTTGGCGCCCTTGTAGCGGACTTCCGAAGCAAAGTGGGCGTCCGGTGTGCGCGTCATCGGCAGGTTGGCGCCGGTAATGATGATGTAAGTGGAGTTGTACCAGTCGGCTGCCTCGGGCACGTCGGTTTGCTCGCCCCAGGTTTGGGGTGAAGCAGCGGGTAGATCGCAGTACCAGTCGTAGAACGAGCCGCAAGCCCCGCCGATGAGCGAGATGTAGCGCGAGCCGGCGGCGTACGAAATCATGGACATCGCGGGGATTGGCGAGAAGCCGTAAATGCGGTCCGGACCCCATTTGTTGATGGTATGCACGTTGGCGGCGGCAATGATCTCGTTGACTTCGTCCCAGCTGGTACGCACAAAGCCCCCCAGGCCGCGCACCGCCGTATATTGCTTACGCTTGCCTTCGTCGGCCTGGATCGCAGCCCAGGCTTCGACGGGATCCTTCCCTGACTTGCGCTCTGCGCGATAAAGATCGAGCAATCGGCCGCGGATCATAGGATGTTTGATGCGATGCGGACTGTAGAGATACCACGAGAAAGAAGCACCGCGTTGGCAGACGATGCGTGGCGGCAAAGAAGACGCTGCAGCAACTGTTCCGTGAATGTTAAATGGGATGTTTAAATCTTATTTTGATGTGCAGCAAATTCTTTCGGCATAGAAAACCGATTTCCACAAAGGTACTAGTGACAAGAAGATGTTGCCTTGATTTGAATCAAGAAGAGGCTTGTTGTCAGTGATACTGCACTAATGAGATTGACTACTCGCTAACCTTTTCCTCATAGAGCTTGGCGTAGCCATGTTCCGACGCATACACCGCTGCTTGTACCCTGCTTGAGAGATTGAGTTTCCGAAGAATGTGTTGAATGTGGATTTTCACCGTGCTTTCGGCGACTTCGAGTCGCCGTGCGATATCTTTATTGCTGGCGCCTTTGGCGAGCAAGGCCAGTACCTGTCGCTCGCGCGGACTCGTGACTTCGCTTTCTGTCGCGGTGTTCTGTCCCTGTAACCCGCTCATGAGCTTGCCCGCAAGTTGTGGAGAAACGACAGCATCGCCCTTGTAAGCACGATGCAGACATTCAATGAATGCATACATGTCGATGTTCTTGAGCAGATAGCCGTTGGCGCCGGCACGAATTGCGGCCATGAGATCATCAGCGTCTTCAGAAACCGTGAGCATTATGATGCACAATTCGGGCATCTCTTCACGCACCATTTTGAGCGTGTCCACGCCCGATATGCTTGGCATGTGAAGGTCGAGTAACAAGATATCTGGCTCAAGCTGTTTAGCGAGCTTGTAGCCTTCCAGCCCATCAGCAGCTTCGCCCACGATCTGAAATTCTTCTTGCCTTTCCAATAGAGCGTGAATGCCGCTGCGGAATAGCGCATGGTCATCTACAAGTAGGATGCGTATCGCCGTCATTCAAGGTTCCTCTCGGCTATTGTAGGTACTCGTAATTGGACTTTGGTGCCATGCCCCGGATAGGATTTGATTTCAACGCTACCGCCTATGCGCTCTACACGTTCTCGCATAATGCTCATGCCGATTCCCTCGTTACCTTGGCTAATGGTGTCTACGTCAATTCCGCAACCGTCATCGCGGATCGAGAATTTGTAATCTTCGCCGCGCCGCACGATAACCTCGGCCAAGGTGGCATGCGCATGCTTGCGTACATTGGAGAGCGCCTCCTGCACAATATAGAGCACCTGTGCCTGTTGCTCGGGGGGGAGTGGTAAAGCATGGCCATACTGGATGAGAGATGTCTTGATGCCAGTTTGGGACTCGAATTTGGTCAGCGTCCGCGCCAGTTCGGTTTCGAGGTCAGACTCGCTCACCCGACTGCGAAAATGTACCAGCAGTTCTCGCACATCTTCGTAACTTTCTTGTACGCCGGTGCGTATGCGTTGAAGATCATCGCTGACTTGTGCTGAGTCATTGCGCGCGATCGCGTTTTCAAGCATTTGCGTTTGCAGGTTGAGGAAGGCAAGCGACTGGGCAATGCGGTCATGCAATTCCTGGGCAATGATGTTGCGTTCGGAGGATATCGCTAGTTCTTTTTCCGCTGCCACGATGCGTGAACTTTCAATGGCCGCACCCAAATGCTGGGCAAGTGTTTCCAGCAGTTTGCGCTGCTGTGGGGCAATGACGCGATTTTCTTTAAAGAACAAGTTGCAAAGGCCAAGACTACGATCGTGCCAAAGTACTGGTAAGGCGAGTACTGCTCCGAACCCCTCGCGATTACAACCGTATTCGTAGCGAGAATGATCTGAGGCATCGATGAGATGAACGGTGGGGTACGGATGTGCTGCTACCTCACCACAAAAACATTCCCCCATTCCCTTGCACTGTTCGGCTGTAACGAGTGTGGGTGGCAAGCCTTCATGTACGAACAGATGCATTTTTCCCTGATTGCGATCCGTCAGCCTGAGCATACCCCCATCGGCGTTATATTTGCTCATGAGTTGTTGCAGGAATGTGCGGCACATTTCTTCCAGGTTGGGCGCATGTGCAAGTAGGGCAGTGGTTTCGTATAGTGTTTTGAGCTCGTCACGATGCGCTTCCAAGCTGTGGGTTTTTTCGACGACGCGCAGCTCTAGTGTGTCGTAGAGCTGCTGAAGATGAGACACCATGCTGTTGAAGCCAATTGCGAGGTCGCCGATTTCATCCATAGAGCGCATGGGGACGCGCACATTGAAATCCTCTGCCTGCATGCGGCGCATGCCATCGCGTAGCGAAATGATCGGGCGGACCACGACAAGATAAAGGAGCCCCATGAGGACGAAAGTGCCGAGCAGTGCCAGTACTAGCAATCCGATTTGCAGAGTACGCAATGCACTAAGGTTGTTGTCGCTATGGCGTTCCAATATGGATACCAATGCGTCAATACGTGTCACGAAAGTGTCCAGCCGGTTGGAAAAGTCGGCGATAAGCATTGCTTTATGCGAGACGTCGGCAGAACGAATTGAAGCAATGGCAGGAAGTATTTCGTCTGACCATTCTTGCGCGATCTTGTCCATATGGGCGTAGACCGTTTCAGACTTAGGCAAGTAAAGCGGACGTCGGGGATCACCGAGGCGAATGAGGCGTAGCGTATCCTCGAACTGTGCAATTTCGCGGTCGAGTTCCTGTAGCTGGCCCTGTTCGAGAAGAAAGGCGATATGGTAGGAACGCATACGCTCGCTACCCAAGGCATTGATTGCCGCCCCGGCCCCCTCAAGATTCCATGATTCGACGAGCGTGAGTCCAATCGCGATAAATGCGACCAGGAGAAAAGCGCCAGAAATTGTGGCTAGCTTGGTAACGAGTTTGCGTGATGAAAACACGAAGTCTTTGTATGGAAGCAGTGCCTTCACGTGATTGGCGCAATCGCGTGAAGGCATCTATCTCCAAAGTCGATGTCTACACGCGTGCGAAATCGATGACGATTTGGCCGGGCTCGCGCTGTACATAACTGATATTTACGGCAGGGCCGTAACGCTGGGACAGCTGTTGCAGCAACGGCAGTGGATCGTGGTCGTTAACGAATCGCATTGTTTCGCCGCTGACTAAGGCGTCTAGTGCTCCGAATATGGCGGCATGGCGAAAGCGTTTGGCGACGCCTCGGGCATCGAAATGGTAGATTTGGTCGGGAAGCAAGTGCAAATGAGGGTGGGACATCATTGATACCTCTATCGTTAGGAAAGTTGCGTTGATTTTCTGGCGCTCATTACTGAGGTCAGAACGGCTATGAATACGAACAGCAGCAGGGCGAGGGCGGTTAATGCACCTCCTAGTTGCCGGTAGGGTGAAATTTGAAAAAAATCTCCCGCAACACGGATAAGCAGGGCACTGTGCAATAGCGCCAGCGGCATGTACAACAATGGGGTATAAGCAATCCTTACCCTGACGACAGCAGGGAAAATCACCAGTGCGTGGCCGAAAATCATGGCGAATACAAACCCTACGAAAATTGCATGCAAAAATGCGTCATACCCGGCTCCGGGGATGAGTTGCACGTTCAGTAGGCCAATGAGCGCCGCTACGGGTAGCCATGCATAACCTGAAAGCAAACAGATGGCTATGAATCGGGTGAGCCCGCTCTGCTTGATCGTGCGGCGTGCAATATCGTGGCGTAGCAACCACAGTGTGAGGGTAAGAAGCGTTGCTGAAAACAGCTTCATGCCGAAAAGAGGCATGAGGAGCACGCCTGCGAGCAGGAGCGCGATGATGGTTATGAAAGCCTGTTCGCTGACTCGTGAAGTTTGAAGCAGACGAGATAATTCAAGGCGCTCGCCTGCGATTGTGAGGACGAGAAAAGCCGCCCACCAGATCACTATGCCGGGAAAATTTAACCTGCACAGCCACAGCAAGTCGCCGATAAGCCAGCATAAGGCCCCTAATAGCAGCGTAAGCGTGAATAGAGCGGGTTGCTTCTGCCAGATGAAGAAGGCGCAGATGACATAGATGCCGGCTGAGAGTACGAACAGCATGGCACCTGCCTGCCATTCTCCGGCAAGCGTGACGATGGCTCCGATGGCTGTGGCCAGGGGGGCGATGTAAGCCAAGCGGTTACCGAGCGCGACGGCACGCTCCAGAGTAATCAGTGTACCCAAGAATCCGCACACCATGAGCGGACCATGAAACTCTATGAGTGAGGTGGAGGGGAGCACAGTATTCAAACCTAGCCTGAGCAATCCAGCGTTGATTCCCAAGACAAGACTTGCAAAGGCGGCTGCCATCAGAGGAACGCGCCAGATCACGGGCAGGTTGGCTTGATTGGCTGAGGGCAGCATTTATTTCCAACCCAGACGGTCGCGAGCTTCGGTGGATATCATTTCAGGAGTCCATAAGGGATCCCAAACCAACCTGATGTTGGCTTCGACTTCTTTGGGCAATGCTGAGGATAGGGCTGCCATGACGTCGTCTATGATCATCTCGCCCATGGGGCAGGCCATGGATGTCATGGTCAGCCTGATCTCTACAACCTCCTCCGCTGCTGTAATCCCGTATACCAGCCCAAGATCGACGATGTTTTCACCAATCTCCGGGTCGATCACATGGCGGAGCGCATTGTACGCATCAGACTCCAATGGATTATGCCGTTCGGGGTGCGTGCTCATGAGTCACCTTAAATATGCATAAAAAATGCATGTTTAATTTATCATAGGTCCAGTGCATAAACAAATGTTTATGAAAAAACCTCACGGCTGATCCTGACGTCCGTATGAATCTTTATTCGGCCTCTCGCAGTGGCCTTGAACCCGTAGAAACGTATTCATCTGTCTGATCAATCCAGGACCGGATTGAACCAGTCCCGTGTGCACCTGGATCAAGGATGCCCCAGCCATCAATCTATCGGCCGCATCCTGCGGGGTGCGGATTCCGCCCACTGCAACGATTGGAATGCTGCTGTTCAGTGATCTAGTTACATGCTCCAGCATGTCTGCCGGTCGTGATCCCGAGCCGCAGAGTACGATTCCATCCATGCCTGCTTCTAAACCCATGCATACAAGCTCATGCGTGCTGCTGCGTGCCTGGTCGATTTTTATCATCATGGGCAGCCGATTGCCGTATTGATGAAAGAGCCATTCCCGTTCTTTCCTGACAGCATGCAATACATGGCCTAGGATGTTTCTGTGCTCCAGCTGGTGAAGGTCTGGTCCAGCGCGAACGCCCAGATTGATCACGATGTAATCTGCGTGCTGCCATGCGGCGTGCATGCATGACAGATAATCCTGTGCCATGGATTGAAGCTGGGTATCACGGTTCATACTAATGCTGATTCCTAGTGGAATGCGACGACGGTGGACGTATTGTCCAAGCGAATGGGTGACGGCATGGATGCCGCGGCTTCTCCCGGGCTCCGGTAGCGGCGTGACGGTGCCGATTTCCGCAAAACCAAATCCCGCGGTTTGTAGATAAGGATAGAGGTCGCCATGCTTGTCGAATCCAGCAGCCAACCCGACGACTCCGGGAAATCTCAAACCCATGACATCGATTCCCTGATCGACGGGCAAGTTTTTTCTCCTAGAGAGGCTCGCCAGCCGCAAGGCAAACGCGGCCATCGACCGGGCGTGGTGCGGCTCGATACGTCTGGCGATGGATTCATAGATCTGCATATTGCTTCCTGAACCGATGCATAAAGTCGGCTAGAGCCACGACACCGGCATCCGGCATAGCGTTGTATAGACTTGCGCGGATGCCGCCCTTTTGAACGTGTCCTTTAAGATTCACAAGGCCAGACCAAGCTGCATGGTCAATGAACAGTTGTGTGAGTGGCTCGTCCGGCAATTTGAAGCAGAGATTCATCCGTGAACGCTGATCGGGTGGAATATCACATCGGTAAAACCCCTCACTGGCGTCGATCACGTCATAAATCATCGCGCTTCGCGTTTGGCTGCGCTTCGCCATAGATGTAATGCCGCCTTGATGACCTATCCATTGAAACACCAGGTTTGCTAAATAGATTGAATAGGTGAGGGGCGTATTGACCAATGAGCCAGCCTCGACTTGGTAGGTGTAGTTGAGCACTGTGGGCGTCAAGGCATGGGCGCGCCCCAAAAGATCATCGCGGACGATGACAATGGTGAGCCCGGCTGGGCCGATATTTTTCTGAGCGCCCGCATAGATGAGACCGATTGGCTCGAAGTCGATGGGGCGAACGAGAAAGTCCGAAGTCATGTCCACGATCAGAGGAGTGGAAGCTTTGAGCGCTAGCGACAGTTGCAAGCCGTCGGCGGTCTCGTTGCTTGTAATGTGGCAGTAGGCGGTATTCGTCGAGGTGTGAATATAGTCTTCTGCAATGGCTGCATGTTCGACCTGGCAGTAACGATGTGCTTCATGGATCGCTTTGCGCGACCAATAGCCGCTATCGACATAGGCCGCACACTTGCTATCTCCGAGCAGATTTAGCGGTACGAGGGAGAATTGAGCAGATGCTCCCCCATGCATGAACAGGATATGGAAATGGTCGGGAATCTTGAGAAGTTCACGTAGCGTGTCGCGCGTTCGTCCAAGAAGCCGTTTGAATTTAACGCCTGAGAAGGGGGTTTCGAGTAAGGAAAACCCCTGACCGTCCCAGTCCGGCAATTCTCGCTGAGCTTGAAGAATGACCTCCTCTGGCATGACACCCGGTCCCGCGGCAAAATTGAAAACGCGACGTGATTCAGCTAAAAACGGCTGTGCCATGGGTGCTTGCTGCCATGAAGAAGAGGAGTGGGATTGAAAGCATGGTGTTGATGCGCGAGGAAAGATAGGTCACGCGTGCGCAACGGATGCGATCATCCAGCGAGGCGGGAACAAATCCGAGGACCTTTTTCTGGTGCGGCCACAGCACTAACCATAAGTTGGCGAGCATGAGCGTGCCTATCCACATCCCGAGACCGATCACGGCAAAATAGCCCTTGAGCATAATCGCATCCATCAGCCACCCCCGTTGCAACAGCATGACTATCCCGGCGCCCCATGTCACCACCGAGGCGTAACGGAATGTGCCGTGTTCGCGGTTGAGTAAGGCCATGAACGTGGCACTGCTGGCATCTGCCATTTCCTCACGTTGCAGCGGTCGGTAGCTCGGTCGCTGCACAACATTGGCATAGTTGTGGCCTATCCAGATGAGCCCGCCGAGGAAATGGGCCCAACGCAATAGCAGGTCGAACGCGTGCGCCTCCATCTCACGCTCCCAGTTGATAGCGCACGAACATGAACAGGACGATCGTGAGAACCAGGCCGCAGACGATGGTCCCTGTAGCGGTATCAAGCGGGTTCTTCATGATGGAATCACCGTGGTGCCGCCAGGCGTGCGCATTATCAATGGCTTGTGCTCGCGCGGCTTGCGGCTGCCGAGAATGGCCGATTCTATGATGTGATGATCGGGCGATTTGGCACAGGCTGGATCGGTATTGGAAGCTTCGCCCGTGAGCAGGAAAGCCTGACAGCGGCAGCCGCCGTAGTCCTTTTCTTTCTCATCGCAGGTGCGGCAGGGTTCCTTCATCCACTCGTCGCCCCGGAATTTCATGAACAACGGGGATTCGTGCCATAGCCATTGCAGGCTGTGCTCGCGCACGGTAGGAAACTCCAAGCCTTCAATGACACGGACCTCTTGGCAGGGTAACGCGGCGCCGTCGGGAGCTATGGTCAGGTGGATGGATCCCCAACCGTTCATGCAGGCCTTGGGGCGAGTCTCAAAGTAATCAGGAATGACGAAATAGATCGTCATACGTTTGCCCAATCGCGCTCTCGCACGATTAACTGCAGCTTCGGCATTGTCAATCTGCTCGCGACTCGGCAGCAGTTCCTCGCGGTTGAGCAGGGCCCAGTTGTAGTATTGGATATTGGCAAACTCGAGGTAGTCCACACCTATCTCCTCAGCCAGTGCGAGGATCTCTTCTACCTGATCGATATTTTGGCGGAAGACTGGCACGTTGAGCACCATGGGGAAACCCGCAGCCTTGATGCGTCGGGCGGTATCTAGTTTGAGATCGTGCACGCGTGCGCCTACGAGTTGGTCTGTGAGCGTCCGTTGTGCAGATTGGAGGCTGAGCTGAATCTGCTTGAGCCCGGCTTGTTTGAGTGCCGATAGTCGTTCAGGCGTCAATCCTACGCCCGAGGTGATCAGGTTGGTGTAGTAGCCCAGGCTTTCGGCCTCGGCGACAAGTTCCTCGAGGTCGTCACGCAACATAGGTTCGCCACCTGAGAAGCCTAGTTGCAAAGCACCCAATTCGCGGCCTTCGCGCAACACCTGTTTCCATTCTTCGGTGCTGAGCTCTTTTGAAGCATAGCTGTCGTAATCAAGCGGGTTGTTGCACCAGACGCATTTGAGCGGGCAACGATAGGTCAGCTCAAGTACAAGCCACATTGGCTTGCCGAGGCCGTCAAGGCTGGTTACTGATCCATCCTTTGGCATGTGAAGTCTCCAAAAATCTGTAAATTCCGTTTTCGACGATTATGTCGTCCTCATTGAAAAGCGCCTGGAGTTCGCCTACGAGTTCGGCGACTGTAGCCGCTCCATTGCAACGCTTGAGGATCTCCGCTGCACTAGCGTTGAGCTTGATGACGCCTTCTGGATAGAGCAGAACATAGGCATCCTGTGTTTTTTCCCAGCGCAGGAGGAACATTGGATTGAGTGCGAATTTGTCCTGCGGCTGTATCGTGGTATCTGCCATCATGACCTCTCGAGAAGGGGCGCGGCGATAAGCCCGCGCCCTTAGCTAACGACTAGCGTACATAGACGTAGGCGGTGACCTCGAAGCCAAGACGTACGTCGCAGTAGTTGGGTTCAAGCCATTGCATGTTGCTCTCCTTCAAGATTGATTAAGAGAACCGCCGGCACGCCATGGGGTATTGACGTGTCGGCGGGCGAACCCTGTAAGCCGGATCCGCGGTTGCAACTATCCTCTTGCTCAGCCATTCGGGGCAGTCGAGATTTATTGATTTGCAAATACTGAATATTCGGATTCAGATATACGTGGAATCATGATTTTTTGGCGAGAGGCAGTTTCTTGATCTTGATCAAGGAATAGGGGAATAGCGGCGCGTATACAAGAGCTTTATTTTGGTCTGGGGGAAGGGCATGGTTCTTTCCGAAAGGGTGAATACCTATGGGCAATATCTCTTGCATCGCTATGGCGAGCGCGTACACAAGATCGCGTTGGATGCGGGTTTTACCTGCCCAAACATTGACGGCACAAAAGGGTGGGGCGGCTGTACGTTCTGCAACAATGCTTCTTTCAGCCCTACGGCAGGCAAGCAGCAATCGGATATCGTCGCCCAAATAAAGAAAGCGCGCGAAGTAATTGCGCGCCGCACAGGCGCCAAGCGTTTCATCGCTTATTTTCAGGCTTACACCAATACCTATGATGATATCGAGGCGCTCGAGTCGATGTACCGCTTGGCGCTCGCTCAACCCGGAGTCATTGGGATTTCGGTAGGAACGCGGCCTGACTGCGTCTCTGAAGACGTGCTGGAGTTGCTTGCGGGGTTTCGACGCCAGGGCATGGAGATATGTCTTGAGCTTGGTTTGCAATCTGCTTTCGACCATACGCTGGTCCGTGTTAATCGCGGCCATACGCTTGCCGAATACCGTCAAACCGCAATTGCGGCGCGTCGCCTTGGCATTCCGTTGTGCACGCACCTGATTGTAGGTCTGCCCGGTGAAAGCGACGAACATTGGCATACCAGCCTCGATGTTGTGCTCGAAATAGGCACGGATGGGCTCAAGTTGCATCCATTGCATGTGGTCAAGCAGACCGTCCTCGCGCACCAATGGCGTCAGGGCGGGTATCAGCCGCTTTCCAAAGTGGATTATTTGCAAATCGCTGCAGATCTGATCGAGCGCACGCCGCCACATATCGTTTTTCACCGTGTTACCGCTACGGCATCGCCCGACATCTTGCTGGCACCATCATGGTGTTCGGAAAAATGGAACGTCCTTAACGGCATCGAACAGGAACTGAGGCGTCGCGGTGCACGCCAAGGCAATCGAGCGGGTATCCCGTATCAAAGAGAGGAAATCAAAGATGTCGCTTGAACTCGTTTGCCCCGCGGGCAATCTACCCGCGCTCAAGCTCGCGGTGGACCACGGCGCAGATTGCGTCTATATCGGCTTTCGCGATAGCACCAATGCACGTGCATTTCCCGGTCTCAACTTCGAGCGAGGTTCCGCCGAGGAAGGCGTGCGATATGCCCATGCCAAGGGTAGGAAAGTACTTGTCGCGCTCAATACCTTTCCGCAAACAGCTGCGTGTTTTGAATGGCAGAAGTCGCTCGATATGGCGGCAGATATCGGCGCAGATGCCGTGATTCTCGCCGACCCTGGGCTCATGCGTTACGCCAATCGGGTGCATCCTCAATTGAGATTGCATCTCTCGGTACAAGGCTCTGCGACCAACTACGAGGCCATCAATTTCTATCACGCACACTTTGGTATCCAGCGTGCGGTGTTACCACGGGTTCTTTCGCTGGCGCAAGTGGAAAAGCTGGTTGCCAATACGCCTGTTGAAATTGAATTGTTTGGTTTCGGAGGGTTATGCGTCATGGTCGAGGGCCGTTGCATTCTTTCCTCTTATGCCACCGGTGAGTCTCCCAATACAGCGGGGGTGTGTTCTCCAGCCAAGGCGGTGCGCTGGGAACAAACCGCAACGGGGCTTGAATCACGCTTGAATGGCGTGTTGCTTGATCGCTACGGCCCCCAGGAAAAGGCAGGGTATCCCACGCTGTGCAAGGGACGCTTCGAGGTCCACGACGAAACGTATTACGCTCTTGAGGAACCTACCAGCCTCAATACGCTTGAGTTGCTACCCGAGATACTTCGCATGGGGATCTCAGCCGTCAAAATTGAAGGTCGTCAGCGCAGCCCGGCGTACGTCGAGCATGTCACAAGAGTGTGGCGTGCGGCCATCGATGCAGCACTAAAGAACAGCGATCGTTACTCCGTCCACCCCACATGGAGTGCCACACTCGGTAATCTTTCAGAAGGACAACAACACACGTTGGGCGCTTACCATCGGCCATGGAAATGAACATGAAATTATCATTGGGACCAGTTCTTTACTATTGGCAACGCGACGCCATGATGAATTTTTATCTTCAGGCAGCAACGTGGCCGGTAGATGTCGTCTATCTTGGCGAAACGGTTTGTTCCCGTCGGCACAATTTACGCACCGATGATTGGCTTCGAATCGCTGCCGAGCTCCGCGATGCGGGCAAACAAGTAGTTCTTTCAACGTTGACGCTTATCGAGTCGGAGTCCGACTTGAAGACCATGCGTCGGCTTGCAGAAAATGGCGAATTTCTGGTCGAAGCGAACGATATGGGGGCGGTACATAGACTATCGGGAATGCCGTTTGTTGCCGGCTCCCAGCTGAATGTCTACAACCCGAGTACGCTCGATATCCTCGCTGAATTGGGAGCTTGCCGCTGGGTAATCCCGCTAGAGATGTCGCGGGGCAAACTTGCCGATCTATTGGCCCATAAACCAGCCAACATGGAAACTGAAATCTTCGTTTATGGCCGCATGCCATTGGCGCATTCGGCGCGTTGTTTCACTGCCCGGCATTACAATAAGTCCAAAGATGAATGTCAGTTTCGTTGCTTGGAACACCCCTATGGGCTAGACCTGGATACGCGTGAAGGAAAGCCTTTCCTTGCGCTTAATGGCACGCAGACGCAGTCGTCACACGTATACAGCCTCCTGGCTGAGGTTCAAAGCATGCGAGGGATGGGGGATGTGCTGCGTATTAGTCCGCAGCCCCTGCAAACAGGAGAAGTGGTGACACTGTTTCAGGCAGCGCTGGAAGGAGATGTGTCAGCTACGTCCAAACTCTCCTCCTTGCTGCCGGCTCAAGCTTGTGATGGCTACTGGCATGGTGCTGCAGGAATGCTGGCTTCCGCTGATCTTGCCTCTTTCATGGAATAGGAAAACTTATGACGTTCACGTTTCCAAAATCGTTAAAAACAGTTGTCTCGCGTCTTCCGATCTGGCCGCCATCCTTTTTGTTCGCCCGCATGCTGAATATCGGATTGGACGATGCGGTTCGGAATGGCCGCTTTGCACCGCTCTACGGCAAGAATATTTCCATCCATGTACTGGATACGGGGTTGCACTTGGCTTTTACGCTAGGGCCGAAAGGTTTTCGAGAGGCCTCCGGCAGCATTCCGGATCTCGTCTTCAGTGCCTCTACGGAAGACTTTTATTTTCTGGCCTCCCGGCGAGAAGATCCAGATGCATTATTCTTTAGCCGTCGGCTTTTAGTAGAAGGTGATACCGAGCTGGGGCTCGTCGCCAAGAATACCTTGGACGCCCTCGATTTGCCCCAATTCGAAATTAGCCCTACCCATATCCTCAAACGTCTCAGTCAACGCTTCGCTCCCTCCATATGAAGCGACAAGACTACAAGGATTTACCCATCGTCTACTCGTGCTCGGGATGTTCAAGTGCTGCGCAGACCGCTAATTACATCGCACTAAAGCTCGACCGTGAAGGCGAGGCTGAGATGTCCTGTATTTCTGGCGTGGGTGGTAATGTTCCGCATCTGGTCGACATTGCACGTTCGGGAAGGCCCATCATTGCTCTGGATGGCTGCCCGCTAGCATGCGTCGTGCATTGCCTTCAGCAACGAGGGGTTTCTGCTAATTTTCATTGGCTATTAAACGAGCAAGGGGTGAGAAAACGCTATCACACTGATATCGACCAGAAACAAGCGGATGAACTTGCAAATAAGGTGGCTGAGCAGGCGCGAAAGCTACGAGGTCGCGTGAAGTAACCGTCCGAATTCGACGGCGGGTAGGGGCTTCGAGAATAGGTACCCCTGACCATAATCGCATCCGGCTTGCTTGAGCAGAACATGTTGCTCTTCAGTTTCAACCCCTTCGGCAATAACTTTGATGCCCAGTCGATGCGCTAAGACTATGATGGCTTCGCAAAGTGCGAGATTGTTCGAGGTGTGGGTCAAATTACTTACGAAGCTTTGATCGATCTTCAGGAAATCAATATCGAATTTCTGCAGATAAGCCAATGATGAGTAACCGGTCCCAAAATCATCCAGTGAGATACGCATGCCTCCCAAATATAACTTCGATAGCTGGGACCTGACCTTTTCGCTGTTTTCCAACAGCACGCTTTCCGTGATTTCTATGACCACACTTTCTCCCGGCAACCCCAAAGCGGATAACTGGGCATGCCAATCGGAGTGATCTTTCGTGCCATTCTGGAACTGAATTGGCGACTTATTGATGCTGATTTGGACTTCCGATTTTCCATCGTCTCGCCATGCAGCTAATTGCTGCACAACATTTTGAAACACCCAATCACCTATGCCGCATATCAGTCCAGTTTCTTCTGCAATCGGAATGAAATTGGCAGGGCTGATTAGCCCTGCCACTGGATGGTTCCAACGAATGAGCGCTTCAGCTTTTGCGATCTTGCCAGTCGCTAATTCAACAATAGGTTGGTAATAAACTTCGAATTGCTTTCCTGCCAGCGCATTGTGCAAGTCGTTGGTGAGCCGCATGCGGATCTTTGCGACTTCCTGCATGGCTGCTGTGAAATAGCTAAATCCATTTCGACCTCCATTCTTTGTTGCATACATGGCTTGGTCTGCGGCTTTAAGCAAGTCGTCAATATCAACAGCATCGTTCGGATAGAAACTTATACCGATACTCGCTGAAACGTAAGCATAGTCAGAACCTAACTGGAACGGTTGCGAGATATTTTGCAGAATGGTTTGGGAGACCCTTTGGGCATAGTTAGGCTCCATGGATTCGAGCACGATGACAAACTCATCCCCACCCCAACGAGCAAGCATGTCTGACTCTCGTATACATGCCGATAGTCGTTGAGCGGCCTCCTTGATCAGAAGATCGCCCATGCTATGCCCCAATGTATCGTTGACTTCCTTAAAGCGGTCTAGATCTATAAACATTAATGCCAGGGGATTGCCAGAATTTTGTGATTTCTGGATGCTCAACTGTAGGCGATCCAATAGCATGCTTCGATTGGGTAACCCGGTAAGTTGATCGAAATTGGCTTGATTCCAGATGAGTTCCTCTGATGCCTTTTTTTGGGTGATATCAGAAAACAGCGCTACATATCGGTCTGCTCCACTTTTACTACAGATGCTAGTTATAGTTAGCCATTCCAGATACAGCTCGCCGGACTTGCGGCGATTCCATATCTCACCCTGCCACTGTTTATCATTGTGAAGCGATTCCCACATAGATTGATAAAAATCTCTATCGTGGTAACCGGAGCTGAGAATGTGAGGGTTTTTTCCTATGATCTCCTCATAGGTGTATCCAGTAAGCCTGGTAAAGGCAGGATTGACGGTAAGGATGATCGCATTGTGATCGGTTACGATCATCGCTTCGCTGCTGTTTTGATACACCATGAGTGCCAGTTGTAATTCTTCGTTATTCCGTTTCTGATCAATAGCGATACTGGTGAGATTGGCGATTTGAGCGATCAGTCGTAAGTCTTCATCAGACTGAGGGAGATTGTTCCGTCGG
The DNA here is from genome assembly GCF_003112435.1 of Novimethylophilus kurashikiensis. Classification (GTDB taxonomy): domain Bacteria; phylum Pseudomonadota; class Gammaproteobacteria; order Burkholderiales; family Methylophilaceae; genus Novimethylophilus; species Novimethylophilus kurashikiensis. The sequence continues at coordinate 20,754 of NZ_BDOQ01000012.1, read as the reverse complement.
TAAAGCACCGCCGCTCCGATGGGTTGGTTGTTTTGGCTTCGTATCTGCTCGATTCGACACGAAACCGGAGTGCTAGGATCGACTGTGTCGGAAGATGGATATTGAAAAAGGAACCACCAGGTATCTAGTACAGTTTGTTGGTCAGCAACAACCGCGGGAATTTGCATCTTGATTCTTGCATTCTGGGCCGCGGGGCAGTTGCATTCTTCTAGGCTATAGATGTTGCCGATAAAAACATGTTTGCCGCTATTGTCATTCACCATAATGCAGCAGAGTAAACCGTCGTTTTCTTTCTCCACACTATCTACGATGGTTTGTAGCACATTCTTGAGTGGCGTATTACGAGCGATGAGCTCCAGAATCAGATTACGGGTACGTTCGCGCTGCTCGGAACGTCGCAACTGATGCATCACGAAATCGACTGCCAAACCGACGTCAGTAAGGACAATGACGTAAAACCATAAATTGGTTAAATTGGTTCGTTCGATGTCATCTCCAAAGAAACCTATGCCATTTTTTGCGCCGAGTAGGGCTTGCAGGCCGGTGAATGCGATGACGAGGAATACCCCGTGGCGTCCGAATCGAACAGCGGCCCAGATAATAAATACGAACATCAGGAAGGCTTTGGCATAGTCCCCCAGTGGGTCCGCAAGCCAACCGAGAAATACCATTTGTCCAGTCAGGAGCGCGAGGCCGAAACAGCTGATAGTTTCGGTGATCCTGTCTCTTTTGAGCCAGCCTTTGGGAAGGCGTTGCCAGGTCAACACGATGGGAGTGGCGAGGATAATGCTCAATGTGTTGCGTTCGGCCCATAGCAACAACTCCTGCATGAAGTTCACCCCTGACACCCATCCAGCTATATGAAGTGCCGAGGTGCTTACAACTGCGTCCATTCCCCCTGTTGCCGCTGCTGCGATACCTAACCATAAGTAATCATGGAAATTCTCGAGCATATGATTGAAGCGATGAATCCGGGCCAACAAAGATATCCCTAGGACAACACCCATTGTGTTTCCGATGGCCATGCAGATGGCTGCTGCAGGGGAGTCGATAAGGATTAAGTCGGCGGTTAATGTTGCGAGAAAGATCCCGGGCCATATTCGTGTTCCGAACAAAATTAGTAAGGCTAGGGATAACCACGAAGGTGGCCAAACGATAAGCAGTTTGTGATCCACCATGAACAGATTCATCACTCCCTTGGTCGATAGGGCGTAAATCAGGGGGAGTACAACCATCAAGATCAGATAACCTGCCGGCCGGTCCGGCAAGGTTTGCATCCCTCGCGCGCTCAAAGTCATGAATATCTGTCTGAGGAGTAGGAGCAGAGCATCTTGAGTTTTTCTGACAATCAGATACATCGGTCCAATTTAACCTATACCCATAGTACGAATAATTGATCTGGGTCAAGGAAACCCCCTCAGAATAAAGACATTCTGGTCGCCAATTCGGATCACAGTTTTTGTTCAACAAGACGGAGGATGTGAACCATGGTAGGAGGGATGAGGCAGTACGTTCTACAGATGTCACCGGTCATGGCGGTCGGAATGAACATCGTGTTCGCTGATGCATTTCAGCACCCGAAGATGCGCTATCCATAAACAATTTGGCGCAAGCAAGGGAATTCATCAAAACATGGATAGTGCAGAATTAATGCACTGCCGATACATAAAGATGCGGGGACATAGACTCAGAATTTAAGAAAGGCCAATCATGAAAACGTTTAAGGCTCTTTTAACACTTGGACTCCTTTTAACTGCTAATACGGGCTACTGTGATATTGGCAGTCAGGATAAGAATGTTCGCGAAAAAATCATTGGACAGGAAACAGCTGTCCTCACAGATGCTCCTGCTGTACCGCCTCCCATTACGCGAAAACACGCCACCAAAGTCATCGTCAATCTTGAAGTAAAAGAAGTCGAGGGCAGACTTGCAGATGGGGTTCAGTACACCTTCTGGACGTTTGGAGGCAAGGTCCCCGGGAAATTTATCCGGATTCGGGAAGGTGATCAGGTGGAATTCCACTTGAATAACCATCCCGACAATAAAATGCCGCATAACATCGATTTACATGCGGTCATTGGTCCGGGTGGAGGCGCAGCTGCCTCGCTGACGGCTCCAGGCCATAGCTCTCACTTTTCCTTCAAGGCCCTCAACCCAGGTCTTTATGTCTACCACTGTGCGACGGCACCTGTAGCCATGCATGTCGCCAACGGGATGTACGGTCTAATCCTGGTTGAACCCAAGGAAGGATTGCCGAAGGTCGATCATGAGTACTATGTTATGCAGGGGGATTTCTACACGCAAGGCAAAAATGGTGAGCAGGGCCTTCAGCCATTCAGCATGGTAAAAGCCATCGACGAGAAACCTGAGTATGTCGTTTTCAATGGCGCGGCAGGCTCTCTGGTGGCGGACAATGCACTACAGGCCAAAAAAGGTGAAACGATTCGACTGTTCGTGGGCGATGGGGGGCCAAATCTGACTTCTTCATTCCATGTGATCGGCGAAATTTTTGATAATGTCTATCCAGAAGGGAATACCAATACTGTCACGCATAACGTGCAGACGACCTTCATCCCGGCGGGTGGTGCGGCGATCGTTGAGTTTAAGACGCACGTGCCCGGCACTTATATTCTCGTAGACCATTCGCTCACAAGAGCCTTCAACAAGGGTGCGCTTGCTCAGCTTAAGGTCTCCGGTGATGAAGAGAAACTGATTTATTCCGGAAAAATCACCGACGATGTTTATCTTCCGGAAGGCACTGGTATGAGGAATGCGGAGCAGACCAAAGTCGCCCAACCTAGTGCAGCTACAAAGCAAGAGCGCATCAAACTTGGTGAAGTGGTTTACAACACCAATTGCGCGGCATGCCATCAACTGACAGGCTTAGGTGTTCCACAAGCCTTTCCTCCGCTGGCCAAATCAGACTTCTTGAATGCCGATAAGGTGCGAGCAATAAAAACGGTCACTGGTGGCCTGCAAGGCAACTTGACTGTCAACGGCGAAACATTCAACGGTGTTATGCCGGCATGGAGTCTGAGCGATGAAGAGATCGCTAATGTTCTGACATATGTCTACAGTAATTGGGGTAACTCTCAACAAGAAGTAACGCCTGATGAAGTTCGTCGCCACAGAGTGACCCCAGGAAAAAACGGCTCGGAATGATCAAGCAGGCGGTATTGAGCGTTATTGTGTCAGCCGCCTCTCTGGTAGCCATGGGTAGCGACGATTTAGTCGCTATTCCAGGAGGTAGTTATGTTCCGTTTTACCCACAAAAGGGGACGACTACCAAAACGCCAGTACCGCCAACGCTTGTAGAGTCATTTCTTCTCGATCGAGATCCTGTGACCAACCGACGCTATCTGGAATTTGTTTTTCAGCATACCGAATGGCGCAGGTCCTCGATCAAACGTATTTTTGCAGACTCTGGTTATCTTCAGCATTGGAATAATGATCTATCAATCTTGCCGGAGGACCTTGATAAGCCGGTTGTCAATATTTCCTGGTTCGCTGCAGAAGCTTTCTGTGAGGCTAAGCAAGAGAGACTACCTATGACCGATGAGTGGGAATACGTGCTGGAAGATCTAGGCCGAGGAAAGGCTAGTCGGATGCAACAGGTGCTTCAATGGTACTCAATACCTAACCGTGAATTACCTCAAGCAGGAAATAGCCCACCAAACGGTTTCGGTATTCGCGATATGGTGGGAGCCATCTGGGAATGGACAGAAGATTTCAACAGTTTTATGGCATCCCCAGACTCAAGAGATTCCGGTCAGAGAAACATGTTCTGTGGCGGAGGCAGTCTCAATGCCAGTGACCCGACAGATTATGCCTCTTTTATGCGGTATTCTTTCCGGTCAAGCCTTCAAGGAGATTTTACTGGCCGAAACCTTGGATTCAGGTGTGCAAAGGATTTGAAATGAAAAAATTAATAGCAGGCTGTTTTGCAATATTGTTTATGTACGGTGTTCCTCAAGCATGGGGACATGAACATACTTCAGGCATGAGCATGACCGAACCTCAAACAGGGTCGATTTACAATTTGAAAGACACCTGGACAACAAGTGAAGGAAAAAACTTTCAGCTGACGGAACTCGCCGGAAGACCGGTTGTTATGAGCATGATCTATACCTCATGCAAGGAAGTGTGTCCACGCATTGTGGAAGATATGAAAAAAATTGAACGTACGCTGCCGCCAGAACTTGTCGGGAGAGTGCAATTTGCTGTCTTTTCTTTTGACACTCAAAGAGACACCATCGATAAGCTGAAAGAGTATGCCAAGGCTCATCACATCGATACGCCAACATGGTTAATAGCACGAAGTGATGCAGGCGCCATTCGCCGCCTCTCTATAGCGCTTGGAATGAAATATAAGAAATTGAGAGATGGAGATTTCGAGCACGACACACTTATCAGCGTTGTTGATCAGTACGGCGTGATTAGCTATCGAGTGAATAATTTCACTCATGAAACGGATGAAACAATCTCTGCAATAAAAAAGATGATGAAGCAATAAAGTGTCAGAAAGCAAATGATTACAGTTATCCCAGGGGATGCACTCTAAGTATTCTTGAAACAGGGCATTAGCGGTGGATTACGGATCAGGCTAATCCGTGCAGTAATTTCACTGTGGCTTTATAGGAGATGCTCATTTAGCACCTCACTGAGCCAGTCCATGAATATCCGTACTCGCTTAGACAAATTTCGTTTATGCGGATACAACAGTGATACGGGGATGGGCGGTGCCTGGAAATCCTTGAGTATCTCCACGAGCTTACCCTCTGCAATCAAATCATAAGCGCCAAGAGATGGTGCCTGAATGATGCCAAAACTCGCTACACAGGCAGCACGGTAGGCATCGGTATTGTTGACGGCAATGCGGCTCTTCATGGGGATTTTGCGGTAGATGCAATCGTCCAGATATTCAAACGCGTCGAATCGATCGGCGGAATTCACGTGATAATGAACCAACCAATGCTGCTCAAGTTGTTCTGGCGTGCAGGGCTCGCCATAGCGGGCGAGATATCCGGGGCTGGCGAAGTTCTGCTGGGACATTTCCCCCAAACGGCGCACGACTAGTCCCGAGTCTGAGAGTTGTCCTGTCCGCACCACGCAATCGTAGCCTTCCGTAACCAAATCTACCCTCCGGTCGGTGCTGCTCAGTTCCACCTGAATATTGGGGTAGCGATTCATGAACTCTGGAAGCTGCGGGATGACGATATTACGCGCCATGGGATGGGACATATCGACCCGGATGATCCCCGTGATACTGCCATCATCTCCCTGGAACAGGCTCGTTAACTCATCCACCTCTCCCAAGAGATGCTTGCTGCGTTCGTAGAAAAGTTGTCCGTCGGGCGTCAGCTGTACTCTTCGCGTGGTCCGGTGTAGCAGCTGAGTGCCTAACTGGTTCTCTAGTTGCTGCACGGCATTGGAAACGCTGGCTTTCGGCAGCCCTAATTTATCGGCGGCTTGGGTAAAGCTAGCTAGCTCCGTCACACGGACAAAGCGTTTGATGGCCTCTATCGTTTCCATAGTTATTCCTTTGTTCGTTTTTGGTGAACAGTTAAATCAGTATTGCCATGTTTATCACGTTTTTATTCATAAATAACATGGCAATACTTTTTCAATAACTCAGGAGAGCTGAAATGACACAAAAGATTGGTTTGATTACGGGCGGTAGCCGGGGACTGGGAAAAAATACGGCGTTGGCAATGGCAAGCCGGGGCATCGATGTGATACTCACCTACCATAGCCAAAAATCCTCGGCCGAGGCCGCCGTTGCGGAAATTACCGCGTTGGGGCGCAAAGCCGTTGCCTTGCAACTGGACGTGGCAAAAGCATCACAGTTTTCGCAGTTTGCAGAAGAGGTGAAATTAGCCCTGAATGCCAATTGGCAAACGGAGGGATTCGACTATTTGATCAACAATGCAGGCACTGGCATTCATACGCCTTTCGCAGAGACCACAGAGCAGCAGTTTGATGACATGGTCAACATTCATCTGAAATCCGTATTTTTCCTTACGCAAAAACTGTTGCCGTTGCTTAATCATGGCGGTCGAATCATCAATATTTCCAGCGGCCTCGCCCGTTTCGCCTTGCCCGGCTATAGCGCTTATGCAGCGATGAAAGGCGGTATCGAAGTCTTAACGCGCTATATGGCAAAAGAGCTTGGCGCACAGAAAATTGCCGTCAATACAGTAGCCCCAGGTGCGATCGAAACAGATTTTGGCCACGGCTTGGTGCGGGACAATAAGGAGGTCAATGCCTTAATCGCTTCGCAAACCGCTTTGGGTCGAGTCGGAGTGCCTGACGACATTGGTCCTATGATTGCCTCACTGTTGTCAGAAGATAACCGATGGGTGAATGCTCAGCGTATCGAAGTCTCAGGAGGCATGCTGATTTAACTCAGCCGCTTTTTAGTCAGCGGCGGGTTGGGCCTGGAAAATAGATGCCCTGGACCATAGTCGCATACTGTTTTTTTAGGGGCTTCAGTTAAGACGGGCTAAGTTTTTTTACCCTGATTGGAAGGAAATAATTCCCTGTTAAATATGAATGATTAGATTTAGTTAAACGCCGAAATTGCTGTTTGAAGGGGACTGCCGAGGATTAATACACGATTAATATGATAGAAATTCCCTGAATATTTCCGTGTTACAGGGAATTTACTTCTGAGATGAGTTAGGTGGAGACTACAAGCACCGCCAGTTAGTCTAGAAAAGCCGCCATGTGCGGCTTTTTCTTTAAAAGGCCCGCCTCGTGCGGGCCTTTTGCTTAAGTGCTTTCTCTGTTTACGGGAAATTCGACCGAAGGGCGTTGGATGTCCTCCACAAATGCGGGTTTTCTCAGTCGCCAAATTCCGCGGTCGGTTTTTTACCCTCGCAGACCTGATTGAGGTGGTATCAGGTATTGGGTCGTTAGGTTTGTGATGGCTTTGTGGTGGTGGGGAGATCCCTCATTGGAGTACACCTCTGTTGGCAAACAACGTAGCTGTCACTCAAGATTTTCCCAATGGAATACTTCGAGGTGGCTGTAGTGATGAGCCTTGCGAGAAGCAGTCGTTTAACAAGGACGTGACCGCATCTTGCTACCAGTTCCGCTGAACAGTGGGTAGTGCGACCAACTTACCTCACACGTTGTCGTAGCTGATACCCAGATCGAGGAAAACTAGTTTCAAGTCCTCGTTTGTCAGCGGCCAGATATCCTTGACCTCGGCCGGCCTCGAAACGGCCATGTGATAGGCGAACAGGATGACTGGCTGCCTAAAAAGGTGATGCGTATCGAAGCGGGATTTAATGCGCTCCAGGATGTAGCCCTTCGACAAAATGAGACTGTCGATCCGCGAGATCAGATCCGCTGGTATTTGCTCAGAAAATGCGTCCAGAACCACAACATTAGACTTCTCTGCTTCGGGACGTATTCCAATATGGTGAATATATGCTCGATTCAGTGCGTCAATCGCATCTCGGACCGGTTTCGAGGCCGATTGAAGGTCACGCATCACCAACTCGAAAAAGTCATCCGCCGCCTCGATCAGCGCCATGCTTTTTGCAACGGTTCGATTGATTTCCGGGGATGCTGCCTTCTTGGGTTTATAGATCGTATCGTGCGTCAGCTCACTATGCGCGTGCTGCAACAATGTTCGAATTTGAAGTTCGCAAGGGGTGCCTTTAGGAACCGTTACATTTCCATGAATGATGTCTCGTGCCGCCCGCACCACGTAGTGCAAAGACTGGTAGGCAAACTCCAACGGGCGTGCTCGGCGCTCTTCCTCGTAATCGCGATCCTTGGATCCTTCCCAGTCTTGGTCGTCCAGAATCGCTTGTTCTACGAGCCGTATGTGGCTCGATAGAAGCACCACAAAGCGCATGCCCACCTTGTCGGTAATTTCCGCGTATGGATCGCCATACTTCTTGTCACGAAAAAGTGCCTTATCAATGAGTGATTTTGCATCCTTCAGGCGTGGTTGAACCTGTAGTTTCAAGAACTCGCTAACTTTCCCCGGAGGATCTTGCTGTGCAAGAACCTCCGACAATTGCATCATCAATTGGTTACGGACGTAGTCACCCCATGCCTCGTAAATCGGGTGTTCGGTTTCCCAGAGAGTGCGAATCTCGCTCTCAGTCATTCTTGCTTCCTGATTCGGTCTTTAACTGTAATTCGAGTCCAGGTTGGCACTTCGCCGTGTCCATCAGCTTCGCCCTCGATAGCCTCCATTCGGATCATGCTTTCGAATTTGTCGGCAGGTACAATCAGTTTAATGTCCTCGGAGAAGCTTACCTTCCGATAACGCAGCGCAGTTGTGACGTCCGACAGATCCTTGTGAATGGCCGTTGCAGGAAAGTCCTTCTGTGCCATGAACTGCTCGTAGGCATCGCGCAATGCCGGATCGTCAAAGTAGCTCTGGGCAAAGACAGATGTTTGAACGGTGGGACTTTGGTCGACTTTCAGGTAGGTTACTAGTGCGTTGTGCAAGTCGATCTTTTGTTCCTCAGGAAGGTCAATTTGCTTTATAAAATCTTTCGTGTGGTCGTGGAACTCGCGCGTCCACCTTGCACTTGTTTCTGGAAATGCGCAGCCTAGGAACCCCTCATAAAAATACTGCGCTGCGCTCAACTTGTTGGACACGCTGATCTGGTCATCGTAGATAAACGCTCGCCATCTATCCTGCAATTCGGCTTCGCCCGGATCGCTCTCAACGAAAATCCCAATCTTGTAGAGTTTCGTTTGCGGCGTAAGCAGTAGGTTGGTAAGGAATTGAAGTGAAATCGAACCATTCGCGTTCTGCTGCCGTGTGAAGCCGCTGTGCGTCTCGGCCTTGATAAAGCCGACAATGCGCTTTGACGGATGGCCTGCACTTCCGGTAAAAACAACCAGAATGCCGCCAGGAAGCCCTCGCCTTCCTTGTGCCGAAGTCAGCTTGTTGGCCGCGGCGGAAGAGCTCGTGACAAACAGGGCATCATCCAGATCGACCAGTTGATCGGCTAGCGAGCATGTGCTCGCGGCATCTGCCTGAATAATGGTCATTTCCAACGCCCGAGAAGCACGCCCCATAGCGTCCATTATGCGGCTGCAGAAGGCTTCAATACCTTGCGGATTCAGCGTTACAAGGCTCGTGCCATAAACCGGAGGCACGATGTTTCTCTCGTTGTCCCGCTCGAATACCTCGTGGGTGATGATGCGCGTAATGCTAAGGTTCTCGAAGATCATATGGACGCCATCTACCGAAAAAGACACATTATGCCTAGTGGATTACATTAATGCACGATACGAGCCAAGTCGGAAAATGGTACTTACAACTTGGAACGGTACATCTAGTTGGGCCAAGGGTTCTTGGCATGCCGCCAATTCGAAGAATGCCTTCGGCGTCTGGAGTGTGAGCCAGATTCAGTAAGCGGAGGATCCATATCTGAGTCTGCATACGAGAGCAGAACTTTGTCGTGGGAATTCAAAGTGACCGCTTGAGGGCGCAAGTTGTCGACAGCTATCTGCATCAGATCCAAACTGACTATATACATCATGAAAATTTGTCAGGGGCTCAGGTATCATTGTTTTCTAACAAAAAAGAGTATGTACATGGCACATAAATTTGATGATGAGGGGAATGAGATAATCGATCCCGATGCCTCAAATATGATCGAGGCATTGCGTGATATTGGTTATTCTCTCGAGTCGGCCGTAGCAGACATCATTGATAATTCGATCTCAGCCAAGGCAAGCCGAATAAATATCCGTTTCGGCTGGGATGCTGATCACCAACCTTGGTTATGCCTCATCGATAATGGCACCGGGATGACGGAGCCTGAGCTGGTGGAGGCAATGCGTCCAGGAGGCCGTAATCCATTGACGCCTCGAGCCAAGGATGAGCTTGGCCGATTCGGGCTCGGGTTGAAAACTGCCTCATTTTCTCAATGCCGCAAAGTAACTGTCATTACCAGAAATGATGGCACGCTGTCAGCTAGGCAGTGGGATCTGGATCTGGTCAGAAGAAAGGGCACTTGGTCCCTTCGAAAGCCTGATTGGAGTGAAGTTAATGGACTCCCCTGCGGTGATATGCTCGACGAAAAGGGAACGATTGTTCTCTGGCAGCAATTGGACAGACTCGATCTTGGAACCGATCGGGCAAGGTTCCATCAGGTATTCAATGAAAGAATATCCGCCATCAGTGAGCATGTCTCCCTAGTATTTCACAGGTTCATCTCTGGGGAGCCTGGCAGGGCGAAAGTGGAAATAGCCATCAATGACACTCCGCTCGCCCCATTTGATCCATTCAATGCAAAATCCACTTCCACTACTCATCTGCCGGAAGAGCCGATAGATATCGAGGGTAAGACTGTCCTGTTCAAGCCATACATCCTTCCCCATCACAGCCGAGTCAGCCCTGAGGATTACGAGCGTCTCGGAGGCAAGGAGGGTTATTTGCGTGGCCAGGGGTTCTACATCTATCGGAATCGTCGACTGATCATTCATGGAACATGGTTCCGGATGGCTCGTCAGGATGAAATGACCAAGCTGGCGCGAGTTCAGGTCGATATTCCCAACACGCTCGATCACTTGTGGACCATCGATGTCAGGAAATCGCGTGCACAACCTCCAGAGGCTGTCAGGAGACGACTTAAGGGCATACTTGATCGAATCCGGGATACTGCAAAACGTCCATATACTCATCGAGGTACTGCAGCCATACAACATCCTTCGGAACCTGTATGGCGTCGATTGAATTTCAATGACCGAATCAGCTATCAACCAAATCCGGAGCATCCGCTGATCGCGGAATTCCGTGGTGATCTCCCAGAGGCAATGCGCAATCGGCTTGATGGGTTACTGACCATTCTCGGGTCCGCATTGCCGTTCGCCATGCTGTTCAATGATTTGGCTGAGCGTCCGAAACAGACGGATGGCCTTAACACTTCTGATGATGCACTTTGCGAGTTGGCGAAACTGCTTTTTGAAGATGGTCCCGAGCTGGACCCCCATTATGTTGGGCTGGTCATGCGTGTCACAGAGCCCTTTGCGTCTGCTCCGGAATTTGTAGAACGTTATGTTTCCCGTGTTGGAAAGTAGGAGATTGCATTGAGTCCGCAAGATTTTGAAAATCAGGTCAGAAACAATCTGAATAATCGCTCCGTAGTAACTTCCGAAATCATTCGAAAAGTCATTGACCTCACATTGGAAATACAGGGTCCTGAAGCCCCGCAGTTTTCAGATAGGGAGCAATTCGTCGAACTGATTGCTCGGTCTATCGAGGAAAAACTGGATATCACCATGCCGGATGCGACTGTAATTCAGTTGCCATTTAAGGAATGGCTTGGTGAGCGCAGGGCATCCCCGGCTGACTTGTATTTCTGGGATCGCTACCGAAACAGTCTTCTGCAGGATGGATTTGGCAAGGAAATCGTAGGAACAATCGGGAGAGATACTGACAAGATAATTGGTCTTCTTGAAGATCCTGTCAAAACGGGAGCCTGGAAGCGTCGTGGGTTGGTGGTTGGGCATGTCCAGTCAGGCAAGACCGCTAACTACAATGGTGTCATCTGCAAGAGTGCCGATTATGGATACAAGATCATCATTCTTCTTGCAGGTGTTCATAATAATCTTCGCAGCCAGACCCAGCAGCGCGTGGAAGAAGCCTTTATTGGGGTAGATACGGACAAGAAAGATAGAAATCTGCCCTTGAAGGAATGCAAGACCGGAGCGGGAAAGTTGGGGGACGATAACTGTAGGCACCAAGTAATACCAAAAAGGGAGCGGGATGAATAGCTTTGGAAAAATTGTCGCATTTAAGGCCTCTAGGCCTAGTGATGCACATGAAAGCCCGACGCTTTCAATGGATCGGGCTCGCTACAATAAGTCCAAAAATATTGAGAGTAACTTTTTGGTCGATACGAACATCTTGATCGATATGGATTCGGCTTGTGAAGATCAGTATCCAGCTGATGAGGCTACATTGATCAAATTTGGCCTATTGGAGTTCGTAAGCTTTCTAAAGGCTTGCCATGACGAGGAGATTCCATATGGAATTACTGCGTACTTCGGCATATCAGAGATGCCATCCCACCTAGCGCAGAAGAGAGCCAAGAGTCTCAATACATTTTCCCAGAAATTCGGTCTTGTATGGATGGATGACGATAGCTCAATGCCCGAGCAGCTTGGCAGGTCCTTACCCTCGCAGTTTGATGTTTTAACTCAAGACCAACAGGACTTCCTAGCAATCTCATTTGCTTCATTGCTTCTTATCTTAATAGTTGAACGCGATGGCGAAGAGTTTTCGCCAATAGGAAGGCTTAAGCGCTATGTGCGAGAGCATCGGAGGCACATTGGGGTCATTTCAGTTCGAGAACTCGCTATTGCCAGATATGTTTTTGCCAGACAACAAGACTGTAGTGGCGAATTGGACAAGCTCAGAAGTAAAGTTGAAATGAACTTTGCTAAGCGAGACAAGAAACGGCCCAAAAATATAGGCGAGATGCAAGCCATTGCATTAAATGGTGCATCAGATCTGGCGATGCTCAATGCTATGAACATCGCCGATGTTAAAGGGCTCGATGGGCGAAAATTGGACTGTTGGCTTTTTACTAAAGACGAGAAATTAGGCATGTATAACAGCATATGCTTCAATACAGGGCAGGGGAGTGACCAGGTCGGGATGTTTACTGTTTTTCATGAGCATCCTGGGGAGTCGTTGTATTGGCAGGAGTCCGTAGAAGTCTTGAGAACTTATGCAGCCGAAGGGCAACGCCGGGTGTTTGAAAGCATTGCTCGCCAGCTGCAAGGGCAAGATACCGATGAGGAAATTCGGCAAAAGATAGCAACCTTTTCTGACAAAGCGCGTGCAATTATCAGATTGGCAGAAGCAGGTCTGTAAAGACTTGTATAAGAGGTGTCTAGAATCATTAGAGAAATGACTGGCAGAATTCCCTGATAGATCCATTAAATTTCCCTAATTGGTAATTAAGGGAAGAGTGATCGATAGCAGTTGAACTGCGTTATTTTCCTAGGTATCAGGTAATGTTTTTTTACGCTTGTCATATTGAAAATTATAAATTCCCTGTAAATCAGCCTGTTTTAGGGAATTCAGTCTGAGAGAAGTTGCTGACAGACTTCGTCCACCGCCAGTTAGTCTAGAAAAGCCGCCATGTGCGGCTTTTTCTTTATCAGGCCCGCCACGTGCGGTCCTTTTGCTCGAGTCCTTTCTCTGTTTCCAGAAAACTCATACCTAAGCTCACTGATGGCGGCTGGAAATGCTAGTTTTCTCAGTCGTCAAATTTCAAGGTCGGGTTTTCCTCGCGCGTTTATCTGCCAATGAAATTAGATTATCGATGACGACCGGTTCTCGGCCTTTCACTTATTCTTGCATCATTACTTTATACGAGTTCGTAGTCTCTTGATGCACGTAATAAGGCAGCTTGAATTACACCATTGTTGAATCTTTCAAAATTATCTGGAGAGAGAACCACCCATTCATATGGCCTGTGACTGAGTCTAGGCTTACCTTTCACCCCACATCGTAAGCTCTGAAGCACAGCAGATACTGCTACATATACATCGGCCTGGGATAATTTACGGTTGCCTCCCTTAGTATTGATTAGGGTAAAGTCCGGACGGATTTTAAAATCCCTCTCCTTAGGACTGGAGTTGTTTACTCAATTTATCGAATAGTAAAAAAAGGCCGCTTTCGCGGCCTGAATCTGCAACCACCTCTTCAATTAATTTTAGATTACGAATAAATCCACAAACTCGTTCACCGGCATGGTTTCAAGCGTTTTCTGATCCTCGCACACCTTGAGAATGGCGTCTTGTTGCTTGCCTGGGAAGCGCCGGGCGAGGTTGGTTTCGAACTTCTTGACCAGCTCAGGGATGCCTTCACCACGACGACGGCGATGGCCAATTGGATATTCGACAATGACGTTTTGCGATTGGAATCCATCTTTGAAGAACACCTGCACGCCGTTGGCAATTGAACGCTTTTCCGGGTCGAGGTAATCCTTCGTAAATTGCGGATTTTCAACACATTCCATTTTGGCGCGAAGGGCGTCGATGCGCGGATCGGAAGCGACGTCGTCCTCGTAGTCAGCAGCGGTAAGGCTCCCCTTCAGCAGTCCGATGGCTGTCATGTATTGGATGCAGTGGTCGCGGTCTGCTGGATTATTTAGGGGACCGCGCTTGTCGATAATGCGGATCGCAGATTCGTGCGTAGTGATGTAAATTTTGTCGATGCCGTTGATCATTTGCATCGTATCCAGGCGATTGCCAATCTGGTTATGTAACTGGAAGGCGCATTCCACTGCGGTTTGAGCGTGGAATTCCGCGGGGAAGGAAATCTTGAACAGCACGTTTTCCATCACATAGGAGCCGAAAGGCTGTGGAAAGGTGAAAGGCTTGCCCTTGAATAGCACGTCGTAGAACCCCCAGGTTTTAGCGGTCAAGGCGGACGGATAGCCCATTTCGCCCTTCATTGCCATCAATGCTAGTCTGACGGCGCGGCTCGTTGCGTCCCCTGCAGCCCAGGATTTGCGCGAGCCGGTGTTGGGACTGTGGCGGTAGGTGCGCAGACTTTGGCCATCTACCCAAGCGTTGGAAACGGCGTTGATGACTTCTTCCTGTGTGCCACCCAGCATGGCCGCGACTACAGCAGTGGAGGCGATCTTGACCAGGACTACGTGGTCGAGTCCGACGCGGTTGAAGCTGTTTTCCAGCGCGATGACGCCCTGGATTTCGTGCGCCTTGATCATGGCGGTGAGCACCTCGCGCATCGTCAGCGGCGCCTTGCCCTGAGCGACACTAGTACGCGAGAGCCAGTCGGCCGTGGCGAGAATGCCACCCAGGTTGTCGGAAGGGTGGCCCCATTCTGCCGCAAGCCAGGTGTCGTTGAAGTCCAGCCAGCGCACCATGGCGCCGATGTTGAATGCACCCTGGATGGGGTCGAGCTGGAACTGCGTGCCTGGCACCTTAGTGCCGTTGGGCACGACTGTGCCGGGAACGACAGGCCCGAGCAGCTTGGTGCAGGCGGGGTAGGAGAGTGCTTCCAGTCCGCAGCCCAGGGTATCCATGAGGCAGTAGCGCGCGGTGCTGTAGGCTTCTTCGCTGTTAATGACGTAATCGCGGGCGTAGTTGGCGATATCCACGAGAACCTGATCTGGCTCCGGGCGCACGTTGGAAATGTGGGACGACATTTATGATTCCTTGCTAATTAGAAAATCGTAAAAATTCTGCTATTTCTGCCCCGTCATTCCGGGAAGGCCGTAATTACGGCAGGTTCTGTTAGCGTTTATCGATAGGTACGAACGCACGATCTTCCGGCCCGACATAATCGGCATTCGGGCGGATGATCCTATTGTCCTGGCGTTGTTCGATGACGTGTGCGGCCCAACCGGTGGTGCGCGAGATCACGAATATGGGTGTAAACATGCTCGTAGGGATGCCCATCATGTGGTAGCTCGAGGCGCTGTACCAATCGAGGTTGGGGAACATCTTTTTCTCGCGCCACATGACTTGCTCGATGCGGTCGGAAATATCGAACAGCGTCATGTTGCCGCCGTCTTCGCACAGCTTGCGCGAGACTTCCTTGATAGCCACGTTGCGCGGATCAGAGATGGTGTAGACCGGGTGACCGAAGCCGATGATGATTTCCTTGGCGGCCATGCGGCGCATGATATCGGCCTCGGCTTCGTCGGTCGTGCGGTAGCGCTGGATGATTTCCATGGCCGCTTCGTTGGCGCCGCCGTGCTTGGGTCCGCGCAAGGCACCTATTGCACCGGTAATGCAGGAATACATGTCTGACAGCGTTCCCGCTACTACGCGACCAGTGAAGGTCGATGCGTTGAATTCGTGTTCCGCGTAGAGCACCAGTGAGGTATTCATCGAACGGATATGCAACTCGGAAGGCGCCTTGCCGTGCAGCACGTGCAGGAAGTGCGCGGCGATGGAATCGTCGTCGGTTTCTACTTCCACGCGGCGGCCATTGTGGCTGTAGTGGTACCAGTAGAGCAGCATGGAGCCGAAGCAGGCAATGAGGCGGTCTGCCAGATCGCGTGCGCCCTGGGCGTTGTGGTCCTCGGCTTCGGGGATGAGCGTGCCCAGCATGGAGCAGCCCGTGCGCATCACGTCCATGGGGTGAGCGGAGGCGGGGATTTGCTCCAGCACTTGCTTGAGCTGGATGGGCAGGCCGCGCAGGGTTTTCAGTTTGCGATGGTATTCCGCGAGTTCCGACTGCGTAGGCAGCGCGCCGTGGATGAGCAGGTAGGCGACTTCCTCGAAGGTGGCTTGCGCCGCGAGTTCGAGGATATCGTAGCCGCGATAGTGCAGGTCGTTGCCGCTGTGGCCTACAGTACAGATGGCCGTAGTGCCGGCCGAGACGCCGGCGAGGGCGACGCCTTTTTTCTTCTTGGGCTGCTCGATGGTAGCTACTTCGCTCATTTCAATTCTCCTCTCCAACAAATTCGAGTAAAAACTACTGCGTAGGCAGTCTGCGGCGTTTCTCGTTGCTCGAAACCCTCATGCACAGCTTGTACATTCCGGTTTGCGCGCTCGTGCGCCTTACATCTGATCTTTCTCGCTACGTTTTTAGTTTTTTTCTTGAAACAGCTGATCCAGCTTCTGCTCGTACGCGTGGTAATCCAGAAAATCGTACAACTCGCTGCGTGTCTGCATGAGATTAACGACGTTCTTCTGCGTGCCGTCGCGGCGTACCGCTTCATAGACCTTGAGCGCGGCTTGATTCATCGCACGGAAGGCGGATAGCGGGTAGAGCACCATGCTCACGTCGGCGCTCGCGAGTTCTTCTACAGTGAAGAGCGGCGTGGAGCCGAATTCCGTAATGTTGGCGAGTACCGGGACTTTGACTGCGGTGGCGAACTGCTTGTACATGCCGAGCTCGGTCATGGCCTCGGGGAAAATCATGTCGGCGCCGGCCTCCACACAGGCACACGCCCGGTCGATGGCGGATTGCAGGCCTTCAACAGCCAGCGCATCGGTACGCGCCATGATGACGAAGCTGGGATCGGTCCTGGCATCCACGGCAGCCTTGATGCGGTCGACCATCTCGGTCTGGCTGACGATGGCCTTGTTGGGGCGGTGGCCGCAGCGCTTGGCCTGCACCTGGTCCTCGATGTGAACGGCGGCGGCACCGGCCTTGATCATGGACTTGGTGGTACGGGCGATGTTGAACGCCCCGCCGAAACCGGTATCCACGTCCACGAGCACGGGCACGTCGGTGGCGTCTGTAATGCGGCGCACGTCGACGAGTACGTCATCCAGGGTCGAAATGCCGAGATCGGGAAGCCCGAGCGAGCCAGCCGCGACGCCGCCGCCCGAAATATAGAGCGCTTTGTAGCCGGTGCGAGTGGCTAATCTGGCGTGATAAGCGTTGATCGCACCGATGATCTGCAGGGGTTTTTCGGCAGCAAGCGCCTCGCGGAATCGTTGTCCCGCTGAAAAGTTCGTCGTCATGATGCGTCTCGTCTAGCTAAAGAAAGCGGTCTCCGCAGCTTCTGGAATCGCTACGCCGGTGAGCTTGGCTTTTTGCAGGACTTCCCAGAAGTAGCGGTAGGTTGCGCGGTCGTGCAGTTCGCCCGCGTACTGGATCGGCCCCCACTCGGCCTGTTGCGCGGCGAGCAGGATGTTGGCGGAATCCTGCACCTCGCTGTAATCCGGCTTCATCGCGTCGACGATGGCCTGGATCTGGGTGGGGTAGATGCTCCACATGCGCAGGAAGCCGAATTCGTTGCGCGCACGGTAGGCATCCTGATAGGTGGAGTAGGCATTCTTCAGGTCGAGCGAGACGTTGTGTGCAGGCACGACCCCATGCGCCAGTGCAGCTGCCACGACTTCGGCCTTGGCGCGAGCGAGCAGCTTGTGTTCGAACTGGCCGGGACTGCGCATGGCGGACGCCGGGATTGCGCCATGATGGCCGCTGACGAAATCCATGAGACCGAAGTCGAGCACTTGCAGCCAGGGCAGCGCGGCGATCTCGTGCACTTCGCGTAGCGCGCCGTGCGTCTCGATCAATACGTGGATGGGAATCTCGCGCTGAATGCCGTTCTTGGCGGCTACCTTCTGGATATATTCGATCATTTCCGCCGCCTGCCGCGCTTGCGTGGGCTTGGGGATGGTGATGTAGGCGAGTATGTCGCCCAAACCGCCGACGAGAATGTCCACATCCTGCTTCCAGGAAGGGTGTGTGTAATCGTGGATACGTGCGCCGGCCATTTCGTGAATGTTGGCTTCAGAGCTCAATACTCGCACGATCATCTCTGCGTGTTCGCGCTCTTTGCCGGCGGCGGCGCCGTCTTCGCAGTCGCAGGTGATATCGAAAATCGGTCCGAGCTTTTCCTGCAATTGCAAGGCCTTGACGATGAGCTTTTCGCTGCCCGCAAAGTGTTCGCAGGTGGGGATGGCTGGGAAGGCCTTTTCTCCACTGAACAGGGCGTCGCTGGGATGTACGGCTTGTGACATGCAATAGCTCCTTTTATTGGCGCGGCATCAATACGGTGTAATCGAGGTCGAGCACCACGTTGGGGTGGTAGACGGTTTTGCCGTTCTGTTCGACGTGTGTGGCGGTGAGTTCGGCAAGATTCAGGTTCTTGACTCCCACCAATCGCAGGCGCAACGCTCCGAGGTCGTTGCGTCCCGGTATTTGCCATTTATCGAGAACTTCGCTACGCGCGTAAAAGGTGTCGCCGCCGAAACTGGGGTTACAGTGAGTGCCGGCGTTGATCGCGGCGATGGCAAAGGCGTTTTCCAGTCCGTCGTAGGTGAGGGCGCGGCAGACCGATATCACGTGCCCGCCGTACATCAGGCGACGGCCGAAAGGCGTCTGCTTCATTGCGAAATCGTCGAAGTGCAGGCGCGCATTGTTCTGGTAAAGCTTGGTCGCAAGCGTGTGGTCGGTATCGTCCACTGTCATGCCGGCCGGGTGATCGATGCGCTCGCCGGTTTTGTAGTCGTCCCACAAACGCGAACCGCCGGTGATGGCAGTTTCGTACTGATGTGCATCTAGCTCGGCCGGAATCGCCAGATCTGCTGGCGCAACGAATTCCGGCAGCTTGGGCACGGCAGTCTCAGGCGCAGGGGTGTTGCTGTTTTTGTGCACCATTACCCAGCGGATCCATGAGAGGACTTCCTTCTTGTCCTGATTACAGGAAATAGAGCGCACATAGACGATGCCGTTCTTGCCCGAAGAATTTTCCTTGAGCCCAATGACGGTAGAGGTCGTGCTAAGCGTATCTCCGGGGTAGATAGGGCTTAAAAAACGAATGTCCGCATAGCCCAGGTTAGCGACGGCATTGACCGAAATGTCCGGCACCGTCTTGCCGAAAGCGATATGGAAGGCAAGCAGGTCATCTACGGTCCGGTCGCGATAACCCAATGCGTGGGCCACAGGTTGTGCACAATGCACTGGAAAGCGCGTGCCGGTGAGAGCGATGTAAAGCGCGCAATCACCATCAGTAATCGTACGTGGAGTGGCATGCTCCAGCACCTGTCCGAGCTTGAAATCCTCGAAAAAATTGCCCCCTGGCTTAGTCATAGCCTTCCTCCAGTTCGGTGATCCGCGCGCTGATATTCAGCAGCTCTTGTGCGGCAGTCACATGGTGATGCTCGACCAGTTTGCCATCCACCACCACGGTGCCGCGGCCGGCGGCATTGGCTTGTGCCAGCGCTTCGATAATGGTCTGGGCGTGCTTGATTTCAGTGGGGCGCGGCGTATAGGCGTCGTTGCTATAGGGCAACTGCGAGGGATGCACCAGCGTCTTGCCGTCAAAGCCGAGATCTCGACCCAGGCGACAGGAGTATTCGAACGTCTGCAAATCGGTCAGGTCGTTGGTGATGCCGTCCACCACGGCCCGGCCGTAGGCGCGGGCAGCGAGAATAACCAGCGACAGACTGGTAATCAAGGCGATACGCTCGTGCGTCTTTCGGGCCCTGAGCTGTGACATCAGGTCGGAAGTGGCGATGACGATACAGGCGATGCGGTCCGACGCGCTGGCAATTTCCTTGGCGTTGAGCACGGCGAGCGGACTTTCGATCATCACCATGATGGGTGTGTCGTAGTCTCCGGCTGCAGTCAGTGCATCAATCGCGGCCAGTACGTCCTCGCGAGATTCGATATTGGGGAACAGGATGGCATCCGCACCAAGGTTTGCGACGGCCTTGACGTCGTCGCGGCCCCATGGGGAATCGAGATCGTTGACGCGCACCACAACTTCACGCGGGGCGTAACCGCCTTGCTTGACGGCCTCTACTACATTAATTCGCGACTGCTCCTTGGCGGCGATAAGGATCGGATCGCCGAGATCGAGAATTACAGAATCGACCCGTAGCACACGTGCCTTATTGATATAGCGCACATTGCACCCCGGTACGTAAAGCATGGAGCGGCGAGGGCGGAAGTATCTGTTCATCGGCGAGCCTTTAGTTGACTGGACTTCAAGTTACCTGAGTAAAAACAGCTCTTTATTTTGTTCCGTCGTTTTCTGGCGGGGACGCTATTGACTCTGGCGTTACCGCGATCACTTGAAATGGATTCTATCGATGCCCATGGGTGGTGTCAACAATAATCATATGTCTTATATAAGATATAAAATGGTAGACTATCAGATATTGGCATGGTATAAATTCACAAACGGTTCATCGGCTTAGCTCGGCTATTGATTAAGGGGTGAAAGGCGGATGGCGAATGCTTTACATATAAGGTGAGGAGATACTCGGATGAATGCCATTGCAACTGTGCTGATGGAGGCGCGCGTGTTCGAGCCCAGC
>NZ_BDOQ01000011.1 GCF_003112435.1 Novimethylophilus kurashikiensis | reverse complement strand
GGTTAAATCCAAAACGGCAGCTGAATGAGCTTAATAGAGGCCAAAGCGGTCTGGAAACGTACGGATTGTTCAGTAACTTGACTCATGATTTCTTACCTATTAGTGGTTGAACAGCATCGGACTCAGATAGTAATCCACGCTCTTTTAAAATGTCAACAAGAGAATCTCTACCATGAACAAAATGTGACTCATATCTAAACCAGTCCTTGACGAACGTGCCAAGCATATTAAGCCACTTCTCCTCATCCAACGCGTCAGTTTTTGACAGAATCGTTAGTTGATGGCGAAAGGTCGCAAAGTAAGAGCTTCTCGAGCTGCGCAAGGATAGGTCGAATTTTCTCATTTTCCGCCAGCAGTCCACTTCGATTTAATTCGTAAACAAGCAGTAGTAATTCCTGCTTTATCAAGATAATTTTTCGACTCATCAGAAATATCCGAAAGTGTTAACTTCTGCGTCATGGAAGCGATAAAACTCTGCAGGTTGGATACGCCAATCATTTTTATCGAAGCGCGCATAAATTTGAGCAGATTTGTCGTCACAGGTTGCGCCGCCAAAACGTCGGCTACAGTAACTTTTCCCAGCCTCAATCTCATCTCTCTTTTTGCGTTCTGCTTCAATATCTGGTTGAACGGCGTCGCGTCGTAACCCAGCTTGGTAAGTTGGATTAAGCACTCCGTGGACAGATTTGTCATTGTGAGCATTTTCATCCCGAAGTTGCGGCTCATTCTGATTCTGAACAGCTTCTTGGGAAGTAGCGACAGCTTGGTTTTTAGTGAGTTGTTCCATTCTTTAGCTCCTAGACCTTTAGCAGCAAGGTCCATATCTGACTTTTTGTTAACGTATTTAGCCACATAGAAACCAACAGCCATATAACTGGTAGCTTTAAGCGGCTCACCTTTAGCATCAACAGGCCACAACCAACCAGAACGTGAAAAAGCGTCCTGCGTGTAGCGAACTGCGATGGGCATACTGTAACCATAAGGCCACGTATTTTGCAAGCTATTTAACTGGCGGCGATTGCGTACCCGACGACCAAAATTAGGGTCAACGCTACCTGTAGGAAGTGTCCGCATAAAGTGCACCGCATGGAAATGAAGACGGCCATTAGCTGTACCATACTCAGGCACACAAAAATACTGATAGCAGTCGGCGTGTGAATCATTAGCCTTGCGACCCTCGGCAGCAAGAACCATACGACCAATATCACGAAAATAGTCACGCAAAGCATTGGGATTATCATAAAACGCCTCTAATCGGTCGTCAGCCAACGTGAGAGTGTCAAAAACGATAAACCAACCATCAGCATGAGCCTGTCGCATTGCATTCATCAAACGCTGAATAGCAAAGCCTCTACGCGATTTCATAGTGGAGGCCTCCAGCAATCTTGAACACTCATCCTTAATACCTTTCTTTTTGGGGTAATTATACTCATCGCGAATATCCTTAAGAGGGCGTTCAGCAGCCAGCTTGCGGCAAAACTGCGTAACCGTCTTCTCGTTCTCTAAAAACCATTTTTCGTCCCCTTCGGGGCGGTGGTCTATAGTGTTATTAATATCAAGTTGGGGGAGCACATTGTAGCATTGTGCCAATTCATCCATTAACTTCTCAGTAACAGATACAAACTCATCACGAACGTCAGAAGCAGCCTTATGGCCGTCAACATACATATCACCATTATCGAACTCAACGCCCTGCATACGAAAAGACAGAATCTCTTCCAAGAGCTTGATGCGGTTATCCATCTGCTTATGGAAGCCAAGCATTGGGGATTGAGAAAGAGTAGAAATGCCACAAGCCTCAATAGCAGGTTTAAGAGCCTCGATACGCTCAAAGTCAAAATAATCAGCGTGACATTCAGAAGGGTAATAAGAACGAACCATAAAAAAGCCTCCAAGATTTGGAGGCATGAAAACATACAATTGGGAGGGTGTCAATCCTGACGGTTATTTCCTAGACAAATTAGAGCCAATACCATCAGCTTTACCGTCTTTCCAGAAATTGTTCCAAGTATCGGCAACAGCTTTATCAATACCATGAAAAATATCAACCACACCAGAAGCAGCATCAGTGACGACATTAGAAATATCCTTTGCAGTAGCGCCAATATGAGAAGAGCCATACCGCTGATTCTGCGTTTGCTGATGAACTAAGTCAACCTCAGCACTAACCTTGCGAGTCATTTCTTTGATTTGGTCATTGGTAAAATACTGACCAGCCGTTTGAGCTTGAGTAAGCATTTGGCGCATAATCTCGGAAACCTGCTGTTGCTTGGAAAGATTGGTGTTTTCCATAATAGACGCAACGCGAGCAGTAGACTCCTTCTGTTGATAAGCAAGCATCTCATTTTGTGCATATACCTGGTCTTTCGTATTCTGGCGTGAAGTCGCCGACTGAATGCCAGCAATCTCTTTTTGAGTCTCATTTTGCATCTCGGCAATCTCTTTCTGATTGTCCAGTTGCATTTTAGTAAGCTCTTTTTGATTCTCAAATCCGGCGTCAACCATACCAGCAGAGGAAGCATCAGCACCAGCACGCTCCCAAGCATTAAGCTCAGGAAATGCAGCAGCAAGATAATCACGAGTATCCTTTCCTTTATCAGCGGCAGACTTGCCACCAAGTCCAACCAAATCAAGCAACTTATCAGAAACGGCAGAAGTGCCAGCCTGCAACGTACCTTCAAGAAGTCCTTTACCAGCTTTAGCCATAGCACCAGAAACAAAACTAGGGACGGCCTCATCAGGGTTAGGAACATTAGAGCCTTGAATGGCAGATTTAATACCAGCATCACCCATGCCTACAGTATTGTTATCGGTAGCAAGCACATCACCTTGAATGCCACCGGAGGCGGCTTTTTGACCGCCTCCAAACAATTTAGACATGGCGCCACCAGCAAGAGCAGAAGCAATACCGCCAGCAATAGCACCAAACATAAATCACCTCACTTAAGTGGCTGGAGACAAATAATCTCTTTAATAACCTGATTCAGCGAAACCAATCCGCGGCATTTAGTAGCGGTAAAGTTAGACCAAACCATGAAACCAACATAAACATTATTGCCCGGCGTACGGGGAAGGACGTCAATAGTCACACAGTCCTTGACGGTATAATAACCACCATCATGGCGACCATCCAAAGGATAAACATCATAGGCAGTCGGGAGGGTAGTCGGAACCGAAGAAGACTCAAAGCGAACCAAACAGGCAAAAAATTTAGGGTCGGCATCAAAAGCAATATCAGCACCAACAGAAACAACCTGATTAGCGGCGTTGACAGATGTATCCATCTGAATGCAATGAAGAAAACCACCATTACCAGCATTAACCGTCAAACTATCAAAATATAACGTTGACGATGTAGCTTTAGGTGTCTGTAAAACAGGTGCCGAAGAAGCTGGAGTAACAGAAGTGAGAACCAGCTTATCAGAAAAAAAGTTTGAATTATGGCGAGAAATAAAAGTCTGAAACATGATTAAACTCCTAAGCAGAAAACCTACCGCGCTTCGCTTGGTCAACCCCTCAGCGGCAAAAATTAAAATTTTTACCGCTTCGGCGTTATAACCTCACACTCAATCTTTTATCACGAAGTCATGATTGAATCGCGAGTGGTCGGCAGATTGCGATAAACGGTCACATTAAATTTAACCTGACTATTCCACTGCAACAACTGAACGGACTGGAAACACTGGTCATAATCATGGTGGCGAATAAGTACGCGTTCTTGCAAATCACCAGAAGGCGGTTCCTGAATGAATGGGAAGCCTTCAAGAAGGTGATAAGCAGGAGAAACATACGAAGGCGCATAACGATACCACTGACCCTCAGCAATCTTAAACTTCTTAGACGAATCACCAGAACGGAAAACATCCTTCATAGAAATTTCACGCGGCGGCAAGTTGCCATACAAAACAGGGTCGCCAGCAATATCGGTATAAGTCAAAGCACCTTTAGCGTTAAGGTACTGAATCTCTTTAGTCGCAGTAGGCGGAAAACGAACAAGCGCAAGAGTAAACATAGTGCCATGCTCAGGAACAAAGAAACGCGGCACAGAATGTTTATAGGTCTGTTGAACACGACCAGAAAACTGGCCTAACGACGTTTGGTCAGTTCCATCAACATCATAGCCAGATGCCCAGAGATTAGAGCGCATGACAAGTAAAGGACGGTTGTCAGCGTCATAAGAGGTTTTACCTCCAAATGAAGAAATAACATCATGGTAACGCTGCATGAAGTAATCACGTTCTTGGTCAGTATGCAAATTAGCATAAGCAGCTTGCAGACCCATAATGTCAATAGATGTGGTAGAAGTCGTCATTTGGCGAGAAAGCTCAGTCTCAGGAGGAAGCGGAGCAGTCCAAATGTTTTTGAGATGGCAGCAACGGAAACCATAACGAGCATCATCTTGATTAAGCTCATTAGGGTTAGCCTCGGTACGGTCAGGCATCCACGGCGCTTTAAAATAGTTGTTATAGATATTCAAATAACCCTGAAACAAATGCTTAGGGATTTTATTGGTATCAGGGTTAATCGTGCCAAGAAAAGCGGCATGGTCAATATAACCAGTAGTGTTAACAGTCGGGAGAGGAGTGGCATTAACACCATCCTTCATGAACTTAATCCACTGTTCACCATAAACGTGACGATGAGGGACATAAAAAGTAAAAATGTCTACAGTAGAGTCAATAGCAAGGCCACGACGCAATGGAGAAAGACGGAGAGCGCCAACGGCGTCCATCTCGAAGGAGTCGCCAGCGATAACCGGAGTAGTTGAAATGGTAATAAGACGACCAATCTGACCAGCAAGGAAGCCAAGATGGGAAAGGTCATGCGGCATACGCTCGGCGCCAGTTTGAATATTAGACATAATTTATCCTCAAGTAAGGGGCCGAAGCCCCTGCAATTAAAATTGTTGACCACCTACATACCAAAGACGAGCGCCTTTACGCTTGCCTTTAGTACCTCGCAACGGCTGCGGACGACCAGGGCGAGCGCCAGAACGTTTTTTACCTTTAGACATTACATCACTCCTTCTGCACGTAATTTTTGACGCACGTTTTCTTCTGCGTCAGTAAGAACGTCAGTGTTTCCTGCGCGTACACGCAAGGTAAACGCGAACAATTCAGCGGCTTTAACCGGACGCTCGACGCCATTAATAATGTTTTCCGTAAATTCAGCGCCTTCCATGATGAGACAGGCCGTTTGAATGTTGACGGGATGAACATAATAAGCAATGACGGCAGCAATAAACTCAACAGGAGCAGGAAAGCGAGGGTATCCTACAAAGTCCAGCGTACCATAAACGCAAGCCTCAACGCAGCGACGAGCACGAGAGCGGTCAGTAGCAATCCAAACTTTGTTACTCGTCAGAAAATCGAAATCATCTTCGGTT
>NZ_BDOQ01000010.1 GCF_003112435.1 Novimethylophilus kurashikiensis | reverse complement strand
CCGCGCTTGGCTTGAGCGGTACTGGCTCAACGACTGGCGTCAACATCTACAATACCGCCGGTTCCGCGGTGAATGCCTTCCTCGGCTACGACAACACCAACAGCAAGATGCTGATTAATGTCGCCAACGGTAGCTTCGCCATCAAGACGGGTGGCTCTGAACGCTTCAATCTGGGCACCGACGGCACGGTCACGGTCAACGGCGCCGTGTTCCTAGATGCCAGCAAGAATGTGACGGCGAATGGTGGTTCATTCTCCGGCGTAGTGAATGCGGGCGGCGGCCTCCAGGTCGGCGGCACAACGGTGATTGACACCAGCCGCAACATCGCTGGCGTCAACAATATCACCGCTGCCGGTAATGCAACCATCACCGGAACCGCAAACGTCGGCTCACTTCAGATTGGCGGAACGACGGCCATCGATGGCAGCCGTAATGGCTCCCTGACGACGCTGGTGACCTCTGGCGGCATCACGGCCAACGGCGGCATCAACACTTCGACGCTGACTGCGACGGGCCAGATTGTGGCTCCGGCTGGGTCCACGACCTCGCCTTCGTACACCTTCACGGGTAGCTCGACCACAGGGTTGTATTCGCCATCGGCTAATACGCTTGGCTTGGTCGCTGGTGGTACGCAAGTCCTGAGTGCGACCTCGAGCGGTGTCAACTTGCCCGCGGGCTTGAATGTTTCTGGCGGCAACCTGGTGCTGTCTGGACCGAACGTCACCGGCACGCTAGCTGCGCGTCCGGCAGCAGGTGTGGCGAACCGTGTTTATGTCACGACGGATACCGATGAAATCTATCGCGATACCGGCGCGGCATGGGTTCGTGTTGGCGGCGCAACAAGTCTTTCGGGTATGAGTGACTGGGGGGTGGTGAGCCCTACCAATGGTCAAGCCTTGGTCTACAACTCGGCAACTGGCAAGTGGACTAACGGGCTGACCCTGCAAGCTAATGCGACAGGCTTCAGTGTTGCTGGTGGCACTACGAGTAAGACGCTGCAGGTCAACAATACCATTGCCCTGGCTGGCACCGACGGCACGACGATGACGTTCCCGAGCACGTCGGCGACGGTCGCGCGTACCGATGCGGCTCAGACCTTCAGCGGCCTGCAGACGTTCTCCGGCGGGGTGGCTGTGACTGGCGGCAACGTCACGGTCACCAACGACTTGAGTGCGCGTACGTTGGATATGTCTTATGTGGCTACGGCAGGCGCAAGCTGCTCTGGATTCTCCAGTGGCGCTATTGCAAATTCCAGCACGGGAGCAGTCTTGTCGTGCCAGGCGGGGGTATGGGCGATGGGTTCCAGCACCTCGTTGCATGCCATCGGCTTGGATTTCATCTCCAGATTCGGTATCTGGGGCGTTCCTGCAAATGGTTTCGTTAACGTTTACACTTCAACTAGTGCGTGTGGAGCTGGTATTAATTACCCGGCCTACCCCACTTGCCCCGCAGGCTACACACTGCAAGGTAATAAACAAGCTTCTGCCACCTGCACTTACACCGTCAGTGGGTTTCAGGCGAACGGGTATTATGCGTCATCATACACTTCGTGCCTGATTAACTAGTCCTTCAGGCCTACCTGGTACGCAGCAACAGTACGGCCTTATCCAGCAATCCCCCGATGAACACAGCTTCGTCGGGGGATTGCTTTATGCAGGTGGTCACTGAGGCCTTTTGTTCGACCGGGGTCGCTGAGTGCCACTCAGGGACTTCTGTTTTCGGCGTAAAATCAGGTGCCGTTTGTTCTGCAGTTGGCCACGCACCAATCGCTCCAGACTCAGACTCCCAGCCCACGATACCCTGCCATGCCAGGGTTATGCTGGATTCCGGCTGGAAGCCATTCTCCCCATTAAATCCATTGACCTGAATATCCAATGTGACGGGTTCTCGACCCAGTTCCGCGCCTATGACCCCTTGGCCGGGCGCAGTTGAGTGTGCTTTCACGTAACTGAACTGCTTACCTGTATGGTATCCCGCCGGGGAGCCCAAGGGAGCAGATAAGGGGAGCGG
The DNA here is from genome assembly GCF_003112435.1 of Novimethylophilus kurashikiensis. GTDB lineage: Bacteria > Pseudomonadota > Gammaproteobacteria > Burkholderiales > Methylophilaceae > Novimethylophilus > Novimethylophilus kurashikiensis. The sequence continues at coordinate 75,197 of NZ_BDOQ01000010.1, read as the reverse complement.
GCCAATCGCGCCAGGGTTGAATGCTGCACGAAGAGCTTGGCCAAACCTTTGAAGGCTAGATGCAGGTAGTGTGGCCATATAGAGGTCTTCGACCTTCCCGCCCAGAAGAGGGGTGACGGGTAGGCGAGGTAAAACCTTGAGACCCGGAACGTCGAGCTTGGACCAATCGGCAGACTTCCCTATCGGTGCAATCGTCAGGACATAGGCTTCATAAGCTGGCCACTCCTGATTGATGCTATCCATAGGATTGATGGGCGTGCAATCCGCGGCCAGCGCGGAAGATGCAAATAATCCGGACAGCGCCGCCATAAGTGTACGGTTCATACAATTCCCTTGGCCTGGGCGTGTAGATTTTTGGAGGCATGCACCGAAAGCTTGATGGCTGATTCAATGCACTGGCCGGCCTCACGCATCGCCGCTTTCCGTCCGTTAGCATCCAAGGTCCAACCAAGGACGACCACCCTGACAGGAATCAGCTCGGCATTGCCATGAATCTGCGGTTGTCGGCCCAATTCAAAGGCGAATGACGCGCAGGATACGGGTAGGGAGAGCGTAGTGGTCTGCCACTTGGGGTCCACTCCCCAAGGGGCAAAGGGCGCCACATCAATTTGAGGAGGCGACATGAAATAGGGTGGGCCGACATAAATAATCGAATCGAGCTTTGCCAAGGCAACTTGCGGAATTTGAATGGTGAGCGCCTCTGCCGTCGCAATGTCGTACGAGGTTTTTGCAAACGCCAAGAGGCTGACGCAGCCCATTGCAGCCAATATCGACAGCAGTGCATTACGAATGCTAAGCAATAATTCCATGGTGCGGCCCTTGAATAAGGAATGAGTAAATATACCATAGAATACATATATAAGCAACGCAAGCCAGGGAAGGTAATCAGGCAGCAACCTGAGCGGCTAGCAGGATGCCAGCAAAGAATGTGATGGGGACAGGTACAGCCCCTGCAAGAGTATGGGCGTGCAAAATCTCCTTTGTTAAGTTGACAAAAGTGGTATTTAACAATATACTAGTCCTATCGAATCACTCTTCGACCTCGGCCGCCCTCTATTTTGGCTGAGATAAATCTAACTGTCATCTTGATTTGGAGTTCTATTAATGGACTTGAAAACCGCTAACCGCATTGTGAAGGCGTTGGACGTACACAAGAATCAACGAGCTGCTGCCAAAGCGCTCAAAATGGCTCAAAGCACCTTCAACGGCAAGCTGAAGAAGGCGCGTGAAGTTCTGGCTGAAGCCGGTGTTCCTCATGCGGTGGCGCCGGTCGCTACCGGTGGCCGTAAGCCGATAGATGAGCGCATCGCCGAGCATGTCGAAGTCGCCGAAAATTTGGCAAGCGGTGAAGCCACGGGCGCAGCCAAGGAGGCCATCCTCGAGAACCGCATCCGCACCTTGGAAAATCTGGTTCGCACCTACAAGGACCAGGCGCTGTCTGAGCAGGCTGTCCGTGAAAAGATTTTTGGTATCGCCGCCTACAAGCCCACGATTCCGGACTGGCTGTCCCTGCCGAAGTCGACCAAGGTTCGTGCCTTGCATGCAGCTCCTGGCGTTCCCTTCCTGTTTGGCTCTGACTGGCACTGGGGTGAAGTGGTTAACCCGACCGAAATCGGCGGTGTTAATGAATATAACCTCGTCATCGCCCGTTCTCGCCTGCGTACCCTTATCGAATCCACCATTGAGTTGCTGACCAAGCACATGGTGAACCCGCAGTATCCCGGCATCATCTTCGCGCTGGGTGGCGACATGGTTTCAGGCAATATTCATGAAGAGCTGTCCGAAACCAACGACATGCCCATTATGCCGGTGGTGTTGGACCTGATTGACCACCTGATTGCGGCTATCAATCGCCTCAAGGAAGTCTTTGGTCGCGTGTTCCTGCCCTGTGTTGCCGGTAATCACGGTCGCTTGCACAAGAAGATGCGTGCCAAGGAATCGAATTTCAGCTCCTATGACTGGCTCATCTACCAGACGCTGGACCGCTATTTCGCGGAGGATGAAGACGTTATCTTCTACATCCCGGATGGCTCTGATGCGCTGATTTCCGTCTATGGCCACAAATACCTCATTACCCACGGCAACCAGTTCCGCGGTGGCGACGGCATGATTGGCCCCTTGGGTCCCATTACGCGTGGTGACCACAAGAAGCGTTCCCGTAATGCGCAGATTGGCCAGGAATACGACACGCTCGTGATTGGCCACTTCCACCAGTTGCTGCAAATGCGCCGAATCATCATGAACGGCTCGCTGATTGGCTACAACGAATATGCGCATGCCAATAACTTCGGCTACGAGCCGCCGCAACAGGCTTTGTGGATTACCCATCCTGAGCGCGGTATCACCTTCTCCATGCCGGTTCACCTCGGTGAAGAGCCGGTGCAGAAGGATAACGATGAGCCTTGGGTCGCTTTCTTTGAGGCGAAGAAGGTAGCCTAGGTGGTGCCTGCGGGGGTTAACAGCCCCCGCTTGATGGTAACGGATATGACCACAGCTAAGATTGAACCATACCTGCCGGTGTACGCTCGAGGCGCTAACAAGCTTCTGCGTTATGAGGAGCGCCCTTTTGTGTGCCGGGCAGGTAAGCGTGGTATTGAGCGCGTAGCCATTTTCCTCGACAAGAACAAAACCGTTCAGGTGATGACCGCCCAGGTTATCTGGCTGGACCAGCCAATGTAGTGATGTTACTTCGCAAAATTGCTCCTCTGTTGCTTGGGTTGATGGTTACCTCGGTCAATGCCGACCTGTTGTGGGACGGCATCATCGAAGCCCAGGCAGCAAGGGTGCCGTCTGGCAAGTGGAAGACTTGTAAGTTGGGTAGCCATCAAAACCCAGACGACTCCATCCTGGATGGGCTGCACTGCTACAAGGACAACGCCTGGTTTCCAACTCGAGCAGGGATGCCCGTTGAGGTGGATTTGCAGACGTTGCTCGATATGCAGGCTATTGCCGCGCCGCCTGGTTATCGCCGGCAGGCCGTTGGCGCGATTCCCTTGAAGGGTAAGGCCGCTGAGTCTCCTGGCGTTGTCGGGATTGCCTATAAGCTCGTAAGAATAGAAGCGCAGAGGAAGAAATGACAGACAAAGAAACGTTTCTGTACGACAAACTTATTAGACGCGACAGTTTTGATAAGACGGTCATTATAACCGAACGGATTGTTACCACCATTCATGCATCGCAACCGGTGTTGGTCATCGATTGCGGCGTCAATTATCGGAAGTTATGCGAGCTGTTTGGAGGCTGTTACATCATCCAGCATGAGCATCGTGTGGCCACTGAAATCAAGTATGGAAGTACACCCTTCATTGTTTACGACTTGTCGAACATAAGGGACCCGATTGAGGTCCTGAACCAACCAGAACTCATTCCGATGCCTTATGTTCCGGATGGACTGGTGGTAGTTGATGATGCGCTGCAGAGTTGCGCCAAGTTTTCGTTGCTACCAGCGATTGTCCGGGGTTATGCCGTGCTTGGGGCAAGGGTACTCATTTCCGCAAATGAAGAGCGCGATTTGGCGCAATTCAACTCCTACTAGGAACACAAATGACCAAACTCTCATTGGTGATATGTCTCGTGAGCATTACCCTCACAGGGTGCAACAACGTCGAGAAACTGACCTATAACAATCTGCCTGAAGCGTTGGCGGACTGTAGCTTTTTCAGCCTTGAAGGAGCTTATGGGCATTCCATGAAGGTCGCCCGTTGCCCCAATAGCACAACGTCGACAGAGTACCCCAATGGGAATGCAACAGGAAACGCTATGTTGCGTGATGGCGGCCAGCCAGGTGATGCTCCTGCCGTATTGAGTTATCACGGACATAGCTACATCCGGGTCGACGTTCTCAACCAAAAGCTAATCTCAAAACAACCAAAATAGGAAGGAAGAGGAAAATGAAAAAGTATTACCTAGCGATGCTGATGGCAGGGATGTTCTCGATGAATGCGATGGCTGCACAGGTAGTTCCGGTCAAGGTTACACGCGATGGCCCCGCGCCGGCACAAAGCCAAATTGTGAAGCGTGAAATGGTCCAGGAAGCCGGACGTATTGTTTTCCTGGCCACGTACACCAAGGGGGACCGTGTTTGCCGTGAATATGTGGCATCAACTACCGAAAGCATCCTCAAGGACGCGCGCTCCGTTGAGGTTAAGTTGGGCGCGTATTGCGCCTCCCCTGCCGTAAAAGAGGGTGAGCCGTATCCAAGGGGATTGCGTGAAGTGAAGTGGTTTGAACTGCCCAATAAAGATATTGGCATTGAAATGCTAACTATCGACGAACAATGAGCAATGGCGCGGCAAGCCGCGCTATACATCAGTATCAACCCACCCATTAACCTTACTTAAGGACTTACATGCAAGTTAAGATGATTGACGGCGCTATCGTGATTGAACCAACCAAGGTAGCTGGCTTGTCGCCGCAAAATTTCGAAGACAAGCCTTTGACCGTCGAAACAGAGCCGGCTTTCTATGTTGCACTTGGCGCCAATGGCCTGATGGAGCGCTCGGTCTCGGTGACCGTCGTCGACCGCAAGACCGTTGCTGCCCTGGTTGGCAACTGGATTGCCGAAGGCTACCAGCCTGTTCCTTGTGACCTCAAGGCGTATGCCCGTCACGTACGCAACCTGGTCGCTGCAAACAAGCCAGCGAAGGTTGAAACTGAAACTCAGCCGGCCGGCAACCCGGAAAGCGGTTCTAACGAAGAAATCTAGCAATTAAACGCTGGTGAATAAAGCCCGTCATTTGACGGGCTTTTTGTTTGTTTGGTTGACAAATGTGCATTTAATGGTATATTATATTTGCTCACACAGGAGCATATAATGAAAACAGAATTTGAAGCACTGTCGATTGCGGTCAAGAATAGTGAGCCTCGTCGCCGCGAAATGGGTTTAGCCTTAGCACGTCTTGGTGTGCTGGTGCTGGTTGGCACACTGCTCAAGGTAGGCTATAGCGCGATTCCGCCAAGTTTCTTTATCCTGATGGGCCTCGGACTACATAGATTCTATGCGTTTTTCATGGAGCGATTGGCATGGCCGCTGCTCCTTGGTGAAGTCGCAGCGCTAATGTGGCTGGTGAAAGAGGCCATGGTTATCCAGGAGCTTCGCAAATATCATGAAGAAAACCCGAATATTGACCGGACTGAGTCAAATGTTTGGTTGCGGAGGGGCCGTCAATTCTGGGCGGTAACGGTTAGCGCCAACTGTGCGCTTTGGATATTCGTCGGAGCCTGCGGGAACGAATTTACTACCGAAGGGTTTGTGTCGACCTTGGGAATGTGTGTTATTGCCATCTGTGTTGGCGGATTCCTCTACTTCCATGAAATCAACGATATTTACTCGCCGATTAAAACCGCAAGGGAAAATCCCAAGGATAATATGAAGTGTGCGCGAAATGCGGGGTACGACTATGGCCGCTTCCGTGATGATTTGCCTGGGGCTGAGGTAATGGCTAAATATGAGGGCGTCTTCCATGCGCCATTTATGGAAGGCTTCGAGCATGGGAGCCAGATGCGTAAGACGCTAAGGGCGAAGGGATTCGACGTCGACAATCGTGGCGACGCCTAGCCGGGCCCTAGTAAGAGTAAAGCCGGCTAATTGCCGGCTTTTTTATTGGCCATTCTCATACAATTTTACAAGGCACCATGGCGTCTTCATCGACTTTATAGACGGCGCAGATGCGATGGTAGCCGTCCGCAATCACCACCTTACCCAAGGACCGGTCTCGAACTAGTAGGATGGGAGACAAGGGCGTTCCGGCCGCAATTTTTTTGATGTTTTTTGATACATGGGAGTTGCTCACGCCTAATAGGGATAGGCCCGATGCTCGGAAGATATCCTTGGCCTTGAACGCAGTGACGGGTGCGGTGCGCAATAGGGTGCTGTGGCGTACCACATGCGTCTCATCATAGATGAGCGCCAGGTAGGAGGCTGCTGCGGGGTAATCGTGTTCTTCAGGCTCGGTAAGCCAATGGATTTCAGGGGACACAGCTTTGCTCATGAATCGCTCCTATTCGTTGCTTCAAGTGGACAAATGTGCTGCTTGACTAAAATAATATAGCGTTATATGCTAAAATTGTCCACAAACGCAAAGATTGTTTTCATATAAAAGGAAGAAAATGAACTTCGAAGATGTAATCTGTAGCGTGATGGTTAATGACCGTAGTCAATCAACCTTGAAGGGTATCTAATGTCGGATTGGCTGAAAAATGTTCTTATTGACGCTGATGCCTCAGAGTCTGCCGCGCCTAGTAAGTTAAATGCGGTCTTCATTGGCCTCCTGGTGTTCTTTGGTATTTTTGCCGTCATGACACCGCAGGAAGAGTTTTCATGCGACGACCCAAGGCCGTTGTTTGTTTCACCAGGTGAGTCCACTTCAGGCCATTTGTCCTACTGTTTGTTTAGGGAGACCTTGCAGTCACCGAGAGGGATTGTTCGGCGCCCTGATGTGAACACCGGTGAATGTTATCCATCCAAGGACCTGGCTGAACAGGCGCGTGTCGCCAGGGCTGCTGCTGACACCAAGATGTTGCAGCACTGTATTGCCACCATCCCGACGCCGCCAGAGGCGACGTGGAGACATATCAAGGCGTTTTTTGCGAAATTTCAGTAAAGCGCTATACGGAAATTCATAGCAATCCAACTGAGTTTCCATGAAGAATACACATCAGGAATCGTTGCTGGACTCCTCCCGAAAGGCTGCCAAATCATCGGCAGCCAATCCACTTCTTGAAGGGGTTGTCGTCAGCACGCATTACTCCGACGGCTCTGAGCTGTCATTCTGCGACGCCATCAAAATGAAGCTTGGCGCTCAATGGGTACGCATCCATTGGGAGCACCCGCGTAAGGTCTGGTTGGACAGGACGGAAGCCCTCGCCTATGACATGGCGTTGGATGAGTTCCCGAATCACTCCTCGGATTTTGAGGTTCGCCCAATCCATACCAAGGTTGGCCGGAGCAGAAAAAAGGTTAGCCGATGGCAAGTGGTTGGCGAGCCTGAGGATGGATTTTATCCACGCTTCCTGGAGCTGCAGAAGGTATGCCTCGAGGCCGCAAACTTCGAAATACTACCTAGTCTGCATGTTACACAGCATGATGACGGGCGCTGGGTCACCATCGTTTGCCCGGTTGAAATTCGAACGCCAGATGAAGCGCTCTCATTTGCGCATCTTGTTCGCCGGTTTCTTCTTCAGCCAGGACTCTTCGAAGCGACATTTGCAGGGTACGCCTACGACCGAGTGACCTTCGACCGCGAGCGTGAATTCATTGTTAAGGCTGGTTTTGACGACGTAAAGCAGTAGCGCATTTTATCAATATATGGTATATTTAAGCATTCGTAATTAAGTACCTAATCATGCGAAAATTTCCAGCCATTGAACAGCTGCGGCACGTCGTGGCTGCAGTTAACCATCGAGCCACCTATATCGGTCAAGATGCCGAAGGTAACCCTGTCTACGACGATAGCCGTTGTCGACCAAAATTGACCTTCACGGGCACGGTCAAGCTTCATGGCAGCAACGCAGGTGTTGAGTACAATCTCAAGACCGGTCAACTGGTTCCCCAAAGTCGCGAGCGTGTTCTGACGGTCGCTGAAGATAACCATGGCTTTGCTCGCTGGACCGAGTCCTTAGCGGGTAAGGAAGCGCTGGTCGAACTGGGTAAGGCGATTGTCCTGTGCCATCGGCATGAAGAGCCCAATCTACCCCGGGTATTGCGAGACCAGGATGTGTCGCGGTACGTCGCCTATGGGGAGTGGTGTGGCCCAGACGTGAACGCGAAGACAGCCATTGGTCAGCTGCCGGAGCGATGGGTCTTGTTCTCGGTGTTGATGGAGTATGCCGACGGAACTGAAATATGGCTGGATATGCATAGGTTTGGCGCGCTCTGGAGCACACGCAATCTATGGTCAACTGGCAATGCTGAGGGCATTGATGTCATCACCAATTTCAAGACCTACGGCATCACCATCGATTTCAATAAACCCGCCGAAATCCTCGATGTCTTGGAACAGTTTACCCTCCAGGTCGAAGACCGGTGCCCGGTCGCCGCGGCGCTAGGGCTGGAAGGCATGGGGGAGGGAATTGTCTGGGAATGCCGGGACCCGCTTTACGGTCATCTGAAATTCAAAACCAAGGGACTGAAGCACAAAGGGACGCGCAACTCCAAGCTTGTCGATATCGCTCCTGAAGTGTTGGCTGGCCGTGAAGCATTCACGATGGCTGTGCTCACTGAGAGTCGGTTGGAGCAAGGCCTGGCGGAACTGCGGCAGCGGGTCGGGAAAGTGACTATGGACCATGTCGGTGAGTTCCTCAAGTGGGTTGGCCAGGATGTCATCAAGGAAGAGAGTGACACCTTGGCCGCAAGCGGGCTAACCCGCCAGGACGTGATGTCCACGATTAATCGGCGTGCCAAAGATTGGTTGATGCCTCAATTAGCACAAATATAGGAGTAGTTATGGTGGACCTTCGAATTGCAGTCATCCCAACCCGCGTGAAAGCAAGCCATATGAAATCCAATGGCGAGGTGGTGTATGAGTGGAAGACCGTTATTGTGAGGAAGATTCAACAGCGGGACCAGCAAGGGAATTGGCATACGATTCCTGAGGTTGAGATGCCCCTTGATGATGCCGAAGAGCAGGAAGAGCTAGCAAGGATGCGCAAGCCTTAAGGCCACGCGGACAACGGTATGAGCGACAAACCCATCATCATCTATCACTCACCCTGCCCGGATGGGTTTGGTGCGGCCTATGCTGCTTGGCGTAAGTTTGGCTATGACGCTGAATATGTGCCCGCGGACCATGACGCCTATCCCGTGCTGGATGTTAAGGGACGGGATGTATTCATCCTCGATTTCAGTTTTCCGGTTTCAATGATGGAAGCGATGCATGCCTCAGCGCGTCGTGTGGTAACGATTGACCACCATAAGACTGCACAGGAATCTCTCGCGGGCTTCCCTGATGTGAAATTCGATTTGACGAAGAGTGGGGCGAGACTGGCGTGGGAATACTTTCACCCAGGTACTCCTGTGCCATATCTAATTCAAGCGATTGAAGACCGGGATATTTGGGTGTGGCGGCTTCCTGACTCAAGAGAATTCCTGTCACATCTGGATACGCTGCCATTCAGCTTTGAGGTCTGGGACCAGATTGCCAGTCAAGAAAAGGCTGAGCTTGATGAATTTATCGCGGCCGGGGCGTTGATGGTTCAGAAGTTCGAAAGCTTGGCTGACACGTTGGCGGCGGATGCCGAGCCTGTGACATTATTTGGTGTCGAAGGTCACAAGGTTAATTGCAGCTACCTGTTCTCGAATGATGTGGGAGTTCGCCTATATTCCAAGAGCAATAGCTTTGCGATGGTCTGGTGGCTGGAGCCCGGCATGCTGAGAGTGAGCCTTCGGGCTAAAAAGGGCGGGCTGGATGTGTCTGCGTTCGCTAAGCGGTTTGGCGGGGGAGGGCATCCTGGGTCAGCTGCTTTCCGGTTTAAGCTTGGAACACCTGAATGCGTTGACTTCATGAATCGGTATATTTTTGCGGCTGGCCAATAACAGCAGCGATAACGGGCCATTAGTGCCCGTTTTTCATATCACTCAACGGAATGAGTGTAACGGTTCCATCCGGGCATTCAAATCTTCGAAAAGTTGCCTTGATTTCTATGCCGGAGCCAGGGGCGCCGACGATGGAAGGTACGAAGCGTTGAACCGGGGCAACCCGGACATCCCCGATATACTTACAACTACGTCCGACCAGGTCTGCCTGGCGGTCATGCCGAATACGGCCAAATACCAAATCGCCGTCCGCATAAATTCCAGCAATCGTTACCCCAAACAAAAACGCCCAGGTCATATAAACCAAGGCGTTTGTGCTGTGTGAGGCTGGCTCACTCATGACTGACCGACTACAGGGTGCGGTGGATGGTCAGGATGGGGCGGGTCGGGTCAGCTGCGACCGACAGCGTATCATCGCTATCCGAATCAAGAGTGAAGTGCTGTTCAGCATGCACCTTGGCCGGTGGAAGTGTCACGCTCTTGGCGGGGCCTTCCTTGGAGTTCTTGATAGCCACGTAGCGTGCATCATCCATGAGCAGTCGACCAACAACCTTGTCACCACCGTCGTTGCAGCGGAGAACAACGGCTGCGCGGTGGGAGGTGTTCGGCCAGTCATTAGACTCAATACGCGTCGGCGTGGAGGAGCAGGTAACCGTCACCGGCGCCTCATCGAACAGGGTTACTTCCAGTACAGGGGCGGCAAAAGCCGGAATGGCCAGGGTGGCCAGAGCAAAAGCTAAAATACTACGCATGTTTTCCTTGCTGATTGTTTATGTTGGATTAAATACCGCAGATAGCTATTACCTGCAAGTTAAGAAGTATAATTGAGTATAAATCCAAAATGTTAACAAAGTGTTACCTTAGGCGCAGTAAATGGAATTGATATATCTAAAATTGACAAATTAGCTACAAAATGTTAAGTTAATGACTATTCAATTCAAGCGCAAAAAACATGCAAATTACTGAGACCAAAACTGTTACTGAAACCAAGGAAATCTACGTTGCACCTTGCTTGAAATGCGGTAGCGCAGATATCAAGTTGTGGGATTGTGGCTACACCGAAGGTAATGTGGGAGGAGGGGTTTGTAAAGAATGCGGCCACGAAGGGAAGCAGGGCTGGATAGGTAGTAGCCCCTCTAAGGAGCAGCTCGCAGGTATCTGGAATGCTGCTAACGATATCGACACCTTAATCACCGCAGAGAATACCAAGATTGAAGCCAGTCGGCGGACTATCACTGAGTTGGAATCGCTTCGTCGTGAGCGTGCAGATGCCGCCGCAAGAAAGGGTAATCTCGGGGCAAAGCTTCAGCACGTGCAAAGACTCAAGGAGGAGGGCGCGGCTCTGGCTGAAAAAGCCAATGATGCTGCACAGGAGGCGGTTGAGCTTCAACGGGCGACGGAGGTTGAGGCGTTTTTTGAATCCTTTAAGCTCAGTGTCACTCTAAGTATTGAGCGGGGAGAGCTTCCAAAGCCATACGCGCTGGAAGAGGGTGAGGCCTATCAGCATCTCGGCGCATGGGATAGCGGCATGGTTGCCAAGCTCAATACAGGTCAGTCCAAGTACTCTCCGCAATGGAAGGCTCTGATTGATTGGGGTGCTGGAAACGGGTTGAAAGTTGACTGTCTCTACACCTGGGATGGAGGTGGCACCCGGAGCTGGCATGTCTTGACTGTAAAGCCGATGCCGTAGCGTAAAACTTGCAAAAACAAGCATTAAACGGTATACTAGCGATTCTTCTCCTGAGGAATCGCTATGCAACTCCAACCTACGCCGGCGGCGAATTGCGCCGGTGTCTTTCATGCTCATTTTACGCTCCAAGATGGCGCAGTAGCAAACCTTGAGGACCTTCCCTCTGGAACCAAAGTCACGTTGATAGACCTCGAACGAGATACGGCCCGTCAGCGTGATGTTATGTTGACGCGCTATTACCGCGGCGGCCTTGAGGTGAGGGAAAGTATCTTGCAGGCTGTAAAGCGGGATGTCGGCAGGATGGCAGAGGCCTCAGGGGTGCCTGTGATACGGGCTAAATTGGAATTCATGGGTCAGTTTGATTGCGAATTGACGCCGCTGAACTATCTGGAGGCCCATATCAAATGCCAAATTCCGGAGGGATTGTTCCTTCAGGAGCGTGAAAAGCTAGCGCAGCTAGGAGTGCAATATGACTTTCGCCTCTCCAGTAATCCGCGCGAGCGGAAAGCAGGCGTGGTCGCGCAGTTTGCCAATATTCGTGTTCGAACTGGCGCCGCCAATGCCGCGCGTGAGCGTATTTCTCGACTTACCGAGGTCTTGAAGACATCTGGGTTCGATGTCGCGGGCGTTCATGTGGAGTTGAATGTGTGGGACTCCAATGTGCAGCGGGATGCCTGGTGGGCGTAACCCAACTTAACAAGACCAAAAGTTAACAAACGAAAATTAACCGTATACTAGATATGAAAGATTTTCCAAGTTATATGCGTTCTGTATCTGATAGCTTGCCTGTATTGTTTGTGTCTGCCTTGATGTATCACATCAGTCGGTTGCTCACCCTGAGGCATGATGGCACGGGATTGCCAGCGTCGAACAGTCGCTATATCTGGATACTCCTCGGTATTTATCTTTTCATGTCGCAACTGACCTTCTGGGCCGACCATGGCGAGGTATCCCTTGTTGGGGTTGTCGTTGAGCTTATTCCCCTGTTTATTCTCCGTACGCTATTGGGCTACGTGAAAAAGCTAAGGGCATTTTCCGGCTACCTGCTTATTGGTATTGGCATCCAGTCGCTTTTCCTGCTGATGATGGCTCTTGGCGGTCATGGTGGCCATGAGGTCGATTTCTTTATGAATACATGGTGCTTTCTAGCGTACATGCGATTGCTGCTGCGCTTGCCCAAAGAAGAATAGGATTTTATTAATGATTCGTCGTAAATTTGATAGCTGCCCTGTTGTTGAGCAGCTCATTTCTAAGGCAGTAGCCTTAGTCCCAGGGGCCCGCCCACAAGAGATGCCCTCCAAAAAAACGGAATTACCTAAAGGCCGGGTCAACTTGCATTACCGTGGATTCGGTTTTGTGACCACCGCAGAAGGTGACGCCTTTTACATCCCCTCCGACCTCGTGCGCCCGTTGCTCTCTGGCGATGAAATTCGATTTGTGCCTGCCCCGGTTAATCCTGAAGCTGATGGCCGAGAAGTTAAGGCTGTCGTGTCAGTGCGTCGTGAGGCCTTCCTGCTGCTGGGTGAGGTGAAGAAGGAAGCGGATGGAGCCTGGTACCTTCGGTCTGACGAGCCGTGCTTCACCCGATTATTCCTCCAAGAGCACGATGTGCGCGCCCATGGCGTCGATGATGGTGATGTAGTGGCTGTAGAAATTTCTGCGTATGAAGGCCAGCCTGTGTCACGCCCTCTTGAAGTGGAAATCGAACGAGTCCTAGGTGACCGCAATCGCGATGGCTTCGCCCAGGATTACGCACTTGTTAAGCATGGTTTCCAGTCGACTTTCACGGAAAGTGTCATGGCGGAAGCTGAAGCGCTTCAGGCGGAGGCTGGCGGCGAGCCTATAGGCCATTGCGACCTTCCGTTCGTCACGATTGACGGTGAAAGCACTCGTGACTTTGATGACGCGGTGTATGCCGAGGCTATTGAAGGTGGCTGGGATGTGCGCGTCGCTATCGCAGATGTTTCCTATTATGTCCGACCGGGTAGCGCGCTCGATGCTTGGGCGGCGGAACGATGCACTTCAGTGTATCTGCCAGGCCGTACCGTGCCAATGCTGCCTGAGGCGCTGTCAACGGACCGGTGTTCCCTGACTCCCGGAGATGTCAAACGCGCGGTAATCCTGCAATGTAAGCTGTCAGAGGCGGGAGAGGTGAGCGAGGCTCGCATTGAGCGTGCCCTCATCCAATCTGCCGCACGACTCACCTACAACGAAGTCGCGTCCTACATGGCGGACGAAGGGCAGCGTTTTGCCGCTCCGGTGGAAAAGAATCTCGATGCGCTGGTCGATGTCTACCGTGTGCTGCTCAAGCAACGCGACGAGGCTGGCAAGCTGGACTTTGATGAGCCAGAGCCGAATCTGGAAAAGCTGCCGGATGGCGGCTGGAAGCTGGTATGGGAATCCCGTACCGAGGCGCACAAGCTGGTCGAGGAATTGATGTTGCTGGCCAACCGGGTGACGGCTGAAATGTTGCTCGACCGCTACGGCGCCGCGGTGCTGCGTCACCAGCCTGCGCCGGAGGCGGAGGACTGGCATGATTTGCGCACCTGGGCGCTGACTCAAGACGTCGAGTTGCCAGACGCGCCTAGCATGAAGTCCCTGGCTGGATTCCTGGCAGCACAACCCGATGCGGATAGCCTGGCTGCTGCGTCTCATCGCATTCGCTCCTGTATGCGTCCGGCAAAGTATGTCGTGCTGGACCGTGAGCAGGCTGGCGGCCACTTCTCGTTGTCCTTTGATTGGTACACTCATTTCACAAGCCCCATCCGTCGATATGCCGACCTCCTGGTTCACCGATTGCTGCTGGCGCCTGCGGGATATGAACTCAATGCCGCTGAGATGACGGACCTCGAGCGACGTGTCGCGAAGTGCTCTGAGCGGTCTCAAGCCGCGCGCTTGGCGGAGCGTGGCGTATGGGATGGCCTCAAGTTGCAAAACTTCACGGCTGAAGTGCCGACGGCTACCTCTTTAAAGGCACGGGTGGTACGCATCACGCCCCGTGGTTTGCGAGTCGTTATTCAAGGGTGGCAGTGTGCAGCATGGTTGCCGGCCGGAAGCCTACGTGCAAATGGCTTCAAGCTAGAAGAATCCACATGGTATGGCCCGGGTCGTAATGGCCAAGTGGTCCCGTTAGAAGAAGGTTATCCTATGCAGGTATCCTGGACGCGTGTTGTTCGCGAGCGCCCAGCCTATCCTGAGCTCAATGTTGCTCTGGTCAAGGCGGGAGACAGGTTAGCCGCTTGAGGGCGGCAGTATCAGGACATATTTCACTTAAACGGATTGTAACGCTGACAGGGCTGCTAGCAGCCCTGCTGGCCTGCCCGTCCATCAATCCGCCACCAGAAGTGGTCAGCTCTGCCTCGAAGCCGTTGTCTCTTGCGCTTCATCCAATCCAACATAGCACCCCTCAACCGATAGACCCGGCCATCCAGGTCACGGCGCAGCGGAATCGAATGGCAAGATTTATTGCCGTTCGGTGGGGGCTTGGGTTGGGGTACGCTAAAACCGTTGTGGGAGCCGCCTTCCATGCAGCAGAAAAGTATCACCTAGAGCCGACAACACTCCTCGCAATTGCAGCCAGGGAATCCTCTTTCAGGCACCGCCAGGATGCGGACCCCAACAACACCTATGGCATCATGCAGGTCATCGGACGATACCACCGGGATAAGTTCAGCGGAGGCGTGGTTCACCCGACAACCGTGACGGAAAACATCGAAATCGGCGCCAAGGTGGTCCGGGAATACCTGACGCTAGAAGGCGGTAACGAGCCTCGCGCCATCATGCGATACAACGGTTCCGAGAATAAAGAGGACTATCAGCGCTCCGTGACGAGGCTTAAGAAGTTATTCAATCGCGTTGCAGCCAATCCCGCCTACGACATCAAAGAAGATGCTTGAATAAGCGGGATGTTAACAGCCCGCGATTTAGCTATAGGCGACCAGACTTGACCGAAAGTTAACACCAAAAAGAAGTCGAAAGACGAAAACATCGCTTTAAACTTGCAGTTTTGTGCATATTACGCTATACTAAAAATCACCAATCGATGAAGCACCCATCATTCCGTGGTGCGATTTTCAACCCTCTTGGAGACTATAGTAAATGGCTGATACTTTCAACATGAAAGACCTTTCGAATGCAGTTGCGGCTGAATTCGGTCTGACCCGTCAAGATGGCGCCAATCTGACGCGCTTTATTTTCGACAAGGTGACCGCTGAGCTCGCCCAGGGCAAGCAAGTTCGCCTGCATAAGTTTGGTACGTTGGAAGCGCGCAATCGTGCAGCGGGCGTTGCCCGTAACCCCATCACCAACGAACGCATTGTCGTACCGGCCCGCCGTGTTCTGAAGCTGACCGTATCCCCGGCAGTGAAGGCGATGCTGTAACGAAGCTTGTTGCGTAAAAGCGACATCCCCGACCGCTGGAGGCTCTAAAAGGCCTCCAGCTTGTCTCCGGCCGGAGGTGATTTGCTTATACGCCCATAAGAGGCCTTGTCTGGCCTTGTTCAAAAATCTAAATCAAAAATGGAGTATCGAATGAAGTTTTCTAAGTTTGCATTGGCCGCTATGGCTGTAATGAGTATGGCTGGTGTTGCCCATGCTGACGTTGTGCCTGGTGTGAAGCTGACCGGTGATGTGCATGCTGCGACTGACTACAATTTCCGAGGTATGTCCCTGTCTGGCAATAATCCGACTCTCGGTTTCAATGTGACCGCCACCCATGAGACCGGCCTGTTTGCGTCCCTGGACGAAAATACCGTCAACGTCAGCGGCATCAATGGTGTTCACCAATATCTGTCTAACATCACCGTCGGCTATAACACCGAAGTCGGCCCTGGCATCAAGCTGGGCGGCGGCGTCACCCGTTATCAATTCAATGGCCCGAACAGTGCTGCTGATATGACTTTCAATGAAGTCTATGCTCACGCGGGCTGGAACGGCATCGAAGGCGCTGTCTATCGCAACATCGGTGGTGCCAAGAACAGCCCGGCTGCATTCGCGCATGGCGACACCTATGCAAGCCTGGGTTACACCTACAACATCGACAAGTTCAGCCTCGGCGGCGACGTTGGTTACTACTGGTATGACAACGATGCCGCTCATAACGGCGTGTCCCTGGCGCAACTGCGTGCCGGCTACAAGGTGAACGACAACTTCTCCGTAGGCGTGGCCTATCAGGTTGACGGTCACGATGCCGCCGACAAGGCGCAGGACCGCAACCACGAAGCACGTGTCAACGTTGGTTACAGCTTCTAACCTGGCTGTCGTTGCTTGAATAAAAGGGCTCGGAAACTTCGAGCCCTTTCTCATGGAGTCTCCATGACGTATCTGGTCGCTGATGTGCAATCCCTGGTGGGGCAGGAGGTGGAAATCTACCGCAACTTGCACAAACCCCATGGAACATTCTCTGTTCGAGTTGCCGCGGGTCCCAATCGCGGCCGCGTGCTTGCGCATGTGCAGCACATCGAGCTCAAGGACGTGACCTTCAAGGTCTCAGCCGCGGGGCGAGAAAAGGTGCGGGCTACCCGCCGTAAGCTGGTGCATGCCGTAGTGCGCGGGGAGGTGACGGCTGTCGAGATGGCGGGTGATATCCCGCTCGCAGATTGGCTGCCAGTCCGGTACAACCCCTATGAGACCGACACGTTCATTCGTCAGGATACCCAGACACCTATTGCTCAGGCCGCAAAGGCCATAGGGGTCAGTGGTCGTGTCATGGTCGCGAAGTAGCACTAGAAAGGTTGAGTCTCATGTCTAAGGTCATCCCAATTATCAAGGCTGAAACGCTCATTCCCGTGGGGCAGTACTGTTACAAGCAGGGCACTGTGCGGGGATGGGAAGTCGGCGCAGATGGTGTTGAACGGCAGACAGGCCTTTGTCCGTTCTGGTCCCTGAAATCGGATGCCCCTGGCCAATGTAACGGCTGGTGTTCGTATCTCAAGACCGGGGATATGGAAGAGGATGGCACGACGCTGCTCTTTGACCAGTGCAAGGAGTGCGGCGTGAAGGATGACGAGTTTGGAGTCTACTATTAAAGTTTTCCCTCCCGAGGCGCTGCGTACGCACGCCTCCAGTAAAGTGCAGTTGGCCGTCCAGGACGCAGCCGAGTTGTATGCCAGCCAGTATCGTCGATACACCGAACTTCCCTATGTAACGCATCCCTACGGCGTCGCTATGCGACTGCTGAACATTGGGGCGGATGAGCCCACGCTTATTGCGGCGCTCTTTCATAGCGCGCTCGATATGAATGCCGGGATGTCCGCCTCGATGTTGCGCCGACAGTATGGCGAAGAGGTACTGTCCCTCGTGCTCCCCCTAACCGAGGGGCCGGCACTGGCCGGTGTGCCTCGGGCAGAAAGAAAGCGCCTCTATCGCGAGCGCTTGATAGCGGCCGAACCCAGGGTGCATGACATAAAGCTGGCGGATATCATCGATAGCCTGGATGGCATTGTGCATGCTGACCTCAGGCTCGCCAAAGTCTACCTACCTGACCATGAAGCGCTCGTTAAAGGCTTGGTAAAAGGGCATCCAGCGCTGCAACAGGAAGCTCGGCACACCTTTACCCGAGAACGCTCCCGCTTAAAACGTTAGATGTGTGCATGCGTCCGTACGAACTCCTCGTGCAGACGCAGGTAAGTCAGTATTTTGGATACGACGTCCAGGCTACTGCTTGCGGGGGAGTTGAGCTGTAACCCAAGGCGAAATCCTTCTGGCCCGGATTCAACCGTACGAACCTCCATCCGCTCCTCAAGCTGCAAGTCCCCATATTTGAGGGCAATCTCCTGGCAAGTCCCGACGGATAAGTGTTTCACTTCCTGACTGTGCGCCAATACCCCAAAACCTCCTTCACTCACATCTACAACGCGAGCAACAACCTTTCCGCCGGGCATGCGTAGGAATGCCTCCAGTCGATGAGGCACATGATATCGAGGGAATCCTCGGCGCTCATGCGCAGGGTTGTAATGGGGTTTGTTCATGCGAATTACATATCTAAAAAAATGACTGGATATTAGATGTATAGGGGCTCGCAGCCCGATTCGCTAACTTCTAGTTGCCAAAATTTTTTTGGTTGGAGTAGACTTGCTGCCCTCTTGTTACAAATTAGAAACAATTAAAAATAGGAATTATGGCTGTGGTTGCGAACGAATTTAAAGCTGGGCGTCAGGCAGTTTTTGCATTTGAAGATATCTCTATCCTGAATCTTTCGTCTCTGTTAGTATGGCCGCGAACTAATTATGGACGGTGTTCGGATTAAGGCATGTGATAGCTTAGCCAAGTCCTAGGAAGAGATTCGATGGAAGTCGCAGTAACCACATCAACGATGGCTCAAAGCCGGAATCAGGGGCGTGCTACCGTAAATCCGGAAATCCCAAACGGCGTGATGCGCTACCTCTGGTCTATCCCCATGCCGGCATGGCTGATGGACCGAAGCGGCACGGTCCTTCTGCGAAACAGGCAATACAGCAAGCTTCAGCAATGCCCTTCCACCTGTGATGCCCAAAAATGTTCTGAGCTCGGGAACTCCTGTGCCAAATCCTTGAATCCTGACCTGGCGTTGCAAATGCGCGCCAGCCACCGAAAGGTTGTGGCCAGCCAGGAGCCGGACGTTGTTGAAATCGACGACAAGAACGGCAATATCTGGTGCTTGATGTTGTTTCCTGTCCAGGGGGATGAGCTGCAGGTCGGCGGGATTGCCGCCAATATTAGTCTTGAAGATAGGCAGCAAACCGAAAACTGCCAGACCCAGCTACGAAAGCTTGCAACGGAATTCCAGTTTATTCGGGAAGAAGAGCGTGCGGAGGTGGCGAGAAATATTCATGACCACCTGGGCCAGGAAATCACGGTGCTGAAGTTGGCCATACATCGATTGCAAAGCGAAGTGTCTGCCTCTTCAGTCAACATCCCGTCTAATATTACCTCGCAGGTGAGCAGCCTGATGAAGCAGGTGGATGCGGTCATGGTATCAGCCAAACGCATTGCTTATGAGTTGAAGCCCGATGTGTTGCGGACGCAAGGGTTGGCAGCAGCATCGAGCAATCTTGTCATTGAATTTTGTAAACGTATTGGAATCCGCGGAAACATTGAAGTGTGTGGTGAATGGACGGACCCTGAGCCGGACATGGCGCTGCAGCTTTATAGAAGTTTGCAGGAGTTATTGACCAATTTGGCCAAGCACTCCAAGGCAAGTAGTTTCTTTGTTCGCCTTCAACTACTCAATAATGACTATAAGTTGGAGGTGACGGATAACGGTGTCGGGTTTCCGGCATCTGTAGTTGCGCAAGTCAATCAGGGGGGCGTCGGGAAGAGCCTTGGCTTACGTGGATTTTTTGAGCGTGCCGCGATGTATGGCGGGGCAGTGAAGTTGCTGACCAGGCCAGACATCAAAGGTAGTTCAATTTCATTGGTTCTCCCAGTACAACGGGTGATTTCATAGCGTTATATAAGTGGAAAATGGTATGTCGAACATAATAATTATTGATGACCATCCAATGCTTCGTAATGGGATTGGTCAGTTGTTTCAAGCGCAGGGCTGGAGTGTAGTTGCGGAGGCGGGAACTGCTGCCGAAGGTGAAAAGCTGTTATATACCAAGACATGGGATTTAGCCGTTCTTGATATTCATCTTCCTGATAGAAATGGCCTGGAAATGCTTACAGATATTCGCGGAATGGGTATCTCAGGCCCGGTTTTGGTCCATAGCATGTTACCTGACTCAACTGTTGGACCTAGGGTTTTCAAGGCAGGCGGGAATGGCCTCGTCAATAAGGGTTGTTCGCCGGATGAGCTGGTCAGTGCGGCCAAACGCGTCATGGCGGGCGGGCGCTATGTCAGCGCAGAGTTCGCTGACGTGCTGGCAGGCACCTTGGTATCGAATGCGCCAGCACACCCGCATGAGTCCTTGTCTGACCGTGAATATCAGGTGATGTGCCACATCGCAAACGGTAAGACGCCAAAACAGATTGCAGAAAATATTGGCTGTAATGTAAACACTATCTCTACTTACAGAAGTCGGATTTTGCAGAAACTTAAGCTTAAGACAAGCATGGACATCATGCGGTATGCGCTGACGAACAGGCTGGTTCTTATTTAATCATCTTTTGACAACCACCGGAACGGCGGCCTGATTGGGACGACGTTTTCGGTTTCCGGCGGGTATTGTTGAGAGGTTAGTGAGAGCAAGTCTCCGCTTCTCGTCATCGGTCTATCCAGGGCCATCTCCGCTACAAGCTCCAGGCAGGTGAGGCAAATATGCCCCATCCTGCCGAGCTTGACGAGCCTATCCACCTCACTCTCGCGGGCATCACAAACGCCACACTTGTGATTTGAAGTAGACATCTTCGAAAGTCACCTGGATTGACGCAGGGCAATCAGCCAGGCGGGCTAAGGATGAACATCCGACAGCACGCTGCAAGGCGTTTCTATGGTGCCTGCAAATTCCGCAAGTTCAAAGCTCGACACGCCGACTTTGCAAACAAAGACGGAATCATCCACCACATACACCTTGAGTGTGGATGGCATTTTAGACAGAGCAGACTTAAGGCGGCGAATCGCCTTTCCTTCATCATTGGTAAATTCGTTGGACATAGCAGTCGTGATTCGGCTGTTTGTGCGGGGACACTTAGCATACTCATTTGTTCATAAATTGTCAAGTAATACAAGATTATAATTGACGAAAATACCATTCTTGGTTATACTTAAAACAATCAAAAATTGAATGGAAAATCGTTTCCAGCGAGTCTGGTGGCGGAGTCTATGGAATCTCAAGAGTCTATTACATCAAAAGTTCTGGAATCTACGGAATTGTCCGGAGAGTCGGGTGTTGAGCGCGCGCTTCGCCCGCAGACGCTGTCTGAATATGAGGGGCAACCTCGGGTTCGTGAGCAGCTTGAGATTTTCCTGACGGCAGCGAAGCGGCGCGGAGAGGCGCTTGACCATGTGTTGTTGTATGGGCCGCCGGGCTTAGGCAAGACGACGCTGGCCCAGATTATTGCCGCCGAGATGGGCGCGGCAATCCGTGTAACCTCCGGCCCGATTATTGAGAAGCCCGGTGACCTTGCCGCCATTCTGACCCAGCTCCAGCCCAATGACGTTCTGTTCATTGACGAGATTCACCGGCTCTCGCCATTGGTTGAGGAAATCCTCTATCCCGCCATGGAGGATTACATGCTCGACATTCTGGTTGGAGAAGGCTCCGCCGCTAAGTCGGTGCAGGTTCCCCTTCCCCCATTTACGCTGGTGGGCGCTACGACGCGCGCCGGGGCCTTGACGGCCCCTTTACGCGACCGGTTCGGTATTACCTGCCGCCTCGAATACTACGCAGCTGATGACTTGCAGAAGATTGTGTCTCGCACTGCCATGCTGCTGAATACCATGATTACTGATAACGGCGCCTATGAGATTGCTCGCCGTTCCCGCGGGACGCCCCGAATTGCGAATCGTCTTCTGCGCCGGGTTCGAGATTATGCGGAAGCGCGCGAGGACTTGCCTGCAGGCATTCATAAGGAAACAGCATGTCGTGCCCTCTCAATGCTGGGCGTGGACGGGGCCGGCCTCGATGATGCGGACATTCGGCTCCTGCGTGCCATGGAGGATTTCTACAAGGGTGGTCCAGTAGGCATCGAAACCTTGGCGGCCGCTCTCTCTGAGGATGTGGCCACGCTCGAGGACGCCATGGAGCCTTTCCTGTTGCAACAAGGTTTTATCCAGCGCACACCACGCGGTCGACAGTTGACCGACTTGGGCCGTGCACATCTCAAAACTCCTCACTAGAGACTGCTATGACTGAATCTACGCTGCCCCAACCGCCCCGTCGTATCTGGGCTTATGACGTGTTTTACGCGGTGCGCTGGCTGACCGTCTTGTTCACTGTTAGAACCATCCTGATGCATCAACCCGAAGTCTTTCGCGCGCTCAATGTGACGCCGGAAACCGGGGAGCACGGGCTTCATGTCGTGATTTTCATGGCCGTCGTGAGCATCCTGTTTGTGGCCTCCTTTTTCGAAAGGGCGTTGGATAAGCGACATGGCCGTTAGCCTGGGCGCTGGGCTTGCGCTCCTGCTCGGCCTATCGGCAAGTCCTAGCCACGCACTGGAGCTAAACCCACAGCTGTCCGAGGCAACGGTCAACAAGGTTGCTGCAGGCAGCTTCCCGCGCACTGTTAAAGGTGTCGACCTAAGCCATCCCGTCATCGAGCTTATGCCCGGACGGGTGCTGGTGTGCATGGATGCCCAGCCGCAGTTTGTGGACCTGACTGGACACTTCTGCGCAGAAGCCACACCACGCTGGTCTCCAGAAACGGCGTCATTGATGGCAGATGGCTTCCAGCTATTCAGTTTGGATGTCGCCGGATTGAAGCCGGCTTATGCAGAACGCCTCAAGGGTTTACTCAATAATTATGTCCTCCCAAGGATGAAGCCGGTCAAGCTGTATGAGTCCCAGAATTGGCTGGGCCGGAAAGTTAAGTCTGTTGAACCGATGTCTCACGCTGTTAACATTCGTTTTCAAGTTTGGTAATTACTTGACAACAAACGATATTTGTGGTTATATGTTAACATCCAAAAAGTAAAGTGAGGCATCATGGAGGAACTCTCCGGCCTGGTGGAGCGCGTCACGTTCCATAATGAGGAAAGTGGATTCTGCGTATTGCAGGTGAAAGCTCCGTTACATAAGGGGCTTGTTCCGGTTACGGGCCATGCGCCTATCGTAAAGCCAGGTGAGTATCTCACCGCTGCGGGGCAATGGTTCAACGACAAATCCTACGGTCGCCAATTCAAGGCAGAAACGGTCCGCCTGACGCCGCCCTCGAGCGTCGAGGGCATCGAACGCTACCTTGGTAGCGGCATGGTCAAGGGAATTGGTCCGGCTTACGCCAAGCGCATGGTGGATGTGTTTGGTGAGCGGGTGTTGGAAGTCATCGAGCATTCACCGGCAGAACTGCTTAAGGTGCGTGGAATCGGTGAAGGCCGTATGCGCATCATTGCTGAGAGTTGGGCCTCGCAAAAGGTCATCAAGGACATTATGCTGTTCTTGCACACCAACGGAGTCTCGACCTCGCGCGCTACGCGTATCTATAAGACCTATGGCGACGACGCTGTGACCAAGGTCCGCACCAATCCATATGGTCTTGCCCATGATGTTCGCGGCATTGGCTTCCTTTCCGCTGACCAGATTGCCCAAAATCTCGGATGGGGGATGGATTCGCGTGAGCGCATCGACGCCGGCATTGGCCATGCCTTATGGGAAGCCACTAATGATGGCCACTGCGGGCTACAACGCAAAAAACTCGTAGAAGCGGCCTGTGAGCTGCTGGGTGTCAGTGAAGACCTCGTGAGTGCGGGTGTCGACCGTGAACTGGCTGAGGGGAGATTGGTGCCGGAAGAGGATGACCGTGGCCGCACCGTCCTGTATCACCCGGCGATGTATGCGACCGAAACTGGTATTGCCCAGAATATTGCTAGGCTGGTGAAGGCGCCACGCCGGATGCGCGCGTTTGATTCCCGCGCCTTGTATGAGCGCATCAAGGGAAGTTTAGGGATGAAGCTCTCTGAAGACCAGGAGCTTGCGCTGTTGTCCGCTGGATATGCAAAATTCATGGTGATTACCGGCGGGCCGGGCTGTGGTAAAACCAGCCTGGAAAACGCTATCCTCAAAATGTATGCCGAGGCAGGAGCCAAGATGCTGCTCTGCGCCCCGACCGGCCGGGCAGCCAAGCGCATGTCGGAGACGACGGGACGGGTTGCCAGCACCATACACCGCCTGCTGGGCTTCAAGCCAGGTGGTGGCGCTACCTACAACGAGACCAATCGCCTTGATTGCGACCTCTTGGTGGTCGATGAGTGCTCCATGGTGGATGTCCACCTCATGCATGGCCTCCTGAAGGCAGTGCCGGACGGCGCCAGCGTGCTCCTTGTGGGCGATGAAGACCAGTTGCCATCGGTCGGGCCTGGGAACGTGTTGGGCGATATTATGGCCTCTGGCGCGATTCGTGTTTGCCGGTTGACTAAAATTTTCCGCCAAGCGGCCGGTAGCCACATCATTACGGGCGCCCATGCTATAAATCGCGGGGGTGAGCCTGAATTCTCAACCAAAGACCGACCCGGTGACTTCTATTTCGTCGAGCGCGACGAGCCGGAGCAGGTTGTGGCGCAGGTGTTGGACCTGGTGAGCACTCGGCTCCCTGCGCGGCTGGGGATTGATGCCAAACGCGATATTCAGGTGATTAGCCCGATGAACAAGGGGGTGACGGGTGTGCGGCACCTCAATGAACGGCTGCAGGCCATCCTGAATCCCGGAGACAAGCCCTTCGTTGAGCGATTCGACACGAAATACAAAGTGGGCGACAAAGTGATGCAAACCGAGAACGATGTGGCCAAGGACGTCTTCAACGGCGACGTCGGCTATATCGAGAGCATCGTCGAGGACGAAATCACTATCGACTTCGGCGGTCGGAGCGTGGTCTACGACGTGAGCGACCTCGACCAGGTGCAGCTCGCCTACGCCGCGACCGTACACAAGCTCCAGGGGAGCCAGGCGCCGGCCATTGTCATGGCATTTACGACCCAGCATTACGCATTGTTGGAGCGAAAGCTGCTGTATACCGGCGTGACGCGCGGGCAGAAGATGGTGGTGCTGGTCGGACAGAAGAAGGCACTCAAGATGGCGGTCGAGAATGTGAATTCGGTGCGCCGGCAAACACGGTTGAAAGCAGCCATACAGGCGCAATTCGACGTGTCTGAAGATATTTAAGGATTGAGCATGATTGGGTATTTAGATACGGGGTTTGGGTTGGAGCTGGTGGATATTCTGGCGTACGACCGGAATAAGTATGTGACGGTGCGGCAGAATGGTGAGGTCAGCTTGGTAAAGCGCGGCTATCTCTTCCGTGACGCACTGGGCCAGGTGCGGTTTCCTGCCATATTCTGGTATCAATTGCCGCGGGCAGAGGGATTGCCTCGTCCGTCGCGATTGCAGGCCTCGCAAGAGCTTAAGGCGTTACGCCGTCACTCAAAAACCCGCTACATGCTCCACACTAATGGCGCGCCTAAGTGTTCCGATACGCTAGTAAAAGCACTCCGGATGTTTTCAGATGTAGCGGGTGATTGTTTCTTGACCCGTTTTAAGGATAAGGGGCGCTCTTCGATGAGCGGCGCCATCCTGACCCGTGAGAATGGTGAGTTGTTCATCATCACGCATGGCCGGGGCTACCATGAGGTCAAACAGGCCCACCTGCGTAAGTTTGGCATCGCGGCCTAAACCGCGCAAATTGCCTATACCTCTTTACGACAACCTGTCGGCTAAAGAGGAAATATTATGGCAAACAAAACGATTACCCCGGCCTTCCTGAAGATTCTTCGTGAGGAGGTGAATGAGGCCTTGAAAGGTGTTGCTGAAAAGCACGGCATTCAAATTTCTGCAGGTCACGCCTCCTACACGGAGACGACCTTCACGTTGAAGCTCGAGGGCCTTGTGGAAGGCGGACTGTCGCGTGAAGCGCAGATTTATGAGGCGAGCCATGGGCTCTACGGTTTGCCTCCGTTGAATACTGAGCTCACGCTGGGTAAGGATGTCTTTGTCATCAAGGGGATGAAAGCCCGCGGGACAAAATGCATTCTGCTCGAGAAAAAGGCTGACGGGAAAGAATTCGTCGGCACCATCGACCAGGTCTTGAAGGCTCTGCCCAAGAAGGACAGTTAACAATCTCAGAGCGCCGACTGGCGCTCTTTTGTTTATCGTAAAAACACCCCGGCAAGCCGAGGTGTTGAGCGTTACATATCGAGTATTGATTCTTCGTTTTCTTCGTCAGCAGCCTTTTCAGCATAGGCGGCAAACTCTGAAAACAAACCCTTTCCCCGGATAAAACCAATCAGATGAATAATCTGGGTGGCGTCATTCCAGCCTTGGTCGCTGCAAACTGCATTCCACTGCCGTTCGCTGGCCACTTCAGACGCCTCTGAGGCCTTCTCGCGAGTCCCCATCCAGTCAGCAGTCGACACCAATTGCTTGGCTGCCTGGTCCTTGTCATCAAAGGCGAGGTAGGGTCCTTCGTAGCCCTCGTCTTCAGCATTGCTTTTGGCGATGCTGTAATGCAGGCCTTCATCGTAGGACTCCTTGGTGACCGCGGGCGAACAGGTATACAACTCAGGTTCTCCGTTGGAATTGGAGCACAGCACCGCCACCTTGGGATATATCAGGTTGGCAGATACGCGCGTCGCCCAGCTCGGACATGAATTGGACTCTTCGCAGGTGTAGTCTTGCGGATTGACCAGGCACCCTTCGTTGGCATTGACGAGACTGTCTTGGAAGTCCTGTCGCTGAATCTCGGTAGCTGGATGCCAAACTTGGGTCCATTCATCGCCGCCCAGGATATCGAGATGCTCAACGCATTCGGTTTCATGGTCATAGACAAACCGAACTATTCTTTGCCCCAGTTTTTCGAAGAAGTGATTCCAGTTTTCCGAGATAAGGAAACGAGGCATTTCGATGATGGTGAAGTCTGGCGATGCCTTGCCGTCTACAAATTCATCGGTGCTTAGCTCCGCCAAGGCCTTGGCCTTTGCCGCTTCCACATTTTCTGCCGTCACGATAGCCGTACCCAGGGGGAATGGCGCGCTACCGGCGAGACTCGGGAATTGTGCCGTGATACTGATTTTGAATCGCATGTTTTTCCTTCCGTAATTATTGGCGCCGGGAACCGGCGAATGATGTGCCCTATGGCTTTTGAGTATAGGAAGGTGCGATTGACGCAAAAAACACACCTCGAATGAGGTGTGTGGAGATGCCAGTATTTGCCTAAGGAGTGTTCAACCAGGCGAGTGCGTCGGCCATGGATTGGCCCACTGGGTCCGATTTGGAGAAACACAGCATGGGCTCCATCAACCCAGCCATCAATCCTACCTGGATGGCCTGGTGGATATGCCGATTGCCATCACCGCCCTCGACTTCAGCCATGTACAGCGCTGGCTGTCCGTTGACTAGGTTAGAAAGCACGATAACCTTCACAGGTCCGATAACCGAGGACACTGGTTCTTCTTCGGCCCAGGAGGGAAGGTCATTTTTGATATTGACCACCCAGGGAGGCAGCTCGTTACTGATGATGAAGTCCCAGGGGTCACAACACTCAGTCGCGCCAGGAATCGATTTGAAATAACTTTCGACTTCAGGAACCAGTTCATCGAGTAATGAAACCCAACCGGCCGTCTTCGTTTCAATTTGCGCATACTCAACTTTATTATGCAGCCGGTCATACACAAATCGAAGGTCAGCATACCTATGCATCCCCTTAAATTTGTAGCTGCACGAATCCACCCAGAGGAAGCGCTGTGGAACCCAATCCGGTAAGGTGAAGCATTGCTCCGCGGAATACCGGGCTGGATTGACGATAATGGTATGCAGGCTTTCCTGCCCATTAGCGAGTTCATCCAGAAGCTTTTTCTGCACATCCTTGCCCACCGACAGCCATGGTCCATTTGACTCCGATAAAAATGGACCCCGGTTCTGCTGGAGATGGTGAAGCGTACCGTCGTCCAGGTTGTAGATAAAGCGGTAAGTGACGTAATCCAGCACATAGCGTTGGACGCTTAGCAAAGAGGGGAGCAGTTCTGCTGTCCCTTGCAAATGTTCATCCGCCTGGAGCGAGCCGTCGTCACATTGCATTAACGCATCCCCGATGGCGATTTCCTCTGAATCTGCAATGACGGTGGCACTGCCCACGTACACTGGTGGCCGGTTCGAGGCGACAATCTCGACTTTCACTTTGTAACGCATGATTTTTCCTCTCAAGATTAGATGATGCCTATTGGCATACCTGTATAGGAAAGTGGAACGTCCTTGACATTATACGCCCATTGGGCGTATAATGAATCATCCATATTTCCCTTAAACACTATGTACAATCATTCGCTGTTGGCAAACGAAACGGCGCACGCCTGTCGAAAAGAGGGTCGTGAAGCCTTCCAGCGCTTCGGGGTTACAGGTCGCGGTAAGCACAGCTATTTGGAAAACTCATTTCAGTTGGCAGCCTTCCTGGAAGGTTTCTATGCCGCGAAAGAAGCTGCGGCTGAACAGGCTTTGCAGGATGCAAAAAACTATCACTCGCTCACGGTAAGTGAGGCTGAGCGGGACCGCTACTGGGCTAACAAACTGGCAAGCCGTCAAGATGCGAACCAAGCTCCGCCCGCCCACGCCTGAAGAGGTTGTTGCGGCTCGCAGGGCGGCAGGGCTGACCCAAACCGAGGCCGCCCAACTTGTGTCTAATGCAGGGGCTAAAGGGTATCGCACCTGGCAGCGCTATGAGGCCCCTGAAACCAATTCTGATTCGCGAGCTATTCCCATCGGTTTATGGGAATATTTTTTACTCCTGACTGACCAGCATCCCTCCCTCCGCGTAATTCAAAAGTAACCATCTGCCGCATTGAGCCACGACTCAGCCGGGAGATTCTTCATTTCGCAAACGATGCAAAGAAATCCGACCGCCAATGCCTTCGGCATCAACAAAGTCAAGTAACGCACAAGACCTTCAAATACTTTAGCCGCTTAGTTTTTGTATTTCTGGAAGACCCTTTCACATGGATATTCCAAGAAAAGCTAGGCATTATGTTTCATTCGGGTTGTTCGTTACTTGACTTTCACTTTGGTGCTTCGTAATCTCGTACCCACTATGGCGAAAAGTCCCGAAATTGACGTTAAATCCGGTCTGCTGTTTGCCGGCAGCTCATTGCTCGATTGGTCTCTGCATCCGCGAGAATCCTTTGCACGCTGGCTGGCCGGCGAGGTGGTTGCTCAACGCCGGCAATTCCGCGCCTCCTCGGCCGATACCTACACTCATCAATTCGAAACCTGGCTGCGATTCCTCGAAGCACGCCATAGCTCGTTGCTCGAGGCAACCCAGGACGATGCTGAGGCCTACTTCAACCAACTCTCGCTGAAGCACGTCTCCCGCCGGCGAACGCACAAAGAAGGCATCGAGGCGGTGTCCCGACGGCGTTACCTGCAGCTCATCGACCGCGTCTACCGCGCCTTGCGGCAACTAGGCTGGGATGGAGCGAACCCCATGCTTCTTGAACTCAAAAAAGAACGCGGGCTTGCCGTCCCTGAACCCGCCAGTCTGACCGACGAAGAAGTGGACCGCCTGTGGAGGGCCATCAAGCTCCTGGATGGATGGAAGGGCGACCGCGACCGGGCAATGGCAGCGCTCCTCCTCGGCGCAGGGTTACGCTGTAATGAACTCCTGGCCATGCCCTGGTCTGCTGTTGGGCCGGATTACAGGGTGCGTATCCTGCCGGCCGGCGTCCACCGGGAGCATGTATCCATTATCCTTCCAGGACAGGCGCGGGGATTCTGGGAGCTATGGGAACGAGACCGACATGACATGGGCGTACGTTCTGAGGTTGCCTTTCCAGCAACGCGCGCCGGCCGACCTTACACCGAGTCAGGGGTGTTTCGTCGCATCGATACCTGGCTTCGCATGGCGAACATCCACCGGAAGGAAGACCGCGGCGTCAATCTTCTCCGCAATACTTTTGCGCGCCAGGCTCTGCTTCGCTACTCCCCGGAGGAGGTCCAGGAATTCCTCGGGCACGAAGAATTACGCTCGACCGTCCGTCATGGACTGACTGAGCCTGATTAACAACCATGTAATTGACAAATAAGCATTTTTGTGGCATAGTTTAACACTACATTTTCGTAATTAAAACATAATGAAAAAGTGCAGTTGCGGGTTCATTCTCGTGGATAACCAGACCGGCCATTGGCTATTGGTTCATCCTCCAGGCAAGGACGTATGGGACTTTCCCAAAGGCTGGGCGGCCCAAGGTGAAACGCATCTCTCGGCAGCTGTACGTGAGCTGCGGGAGGAGACCGGCGTCATCCTATCGGCAGCGGAGGTCTCCAACGCTCATGATTTTGGCCAGCACCCTTTTACCGAGGAAAAGGATATGCGGCTCTACCTTGCCCGGGTATCGCTCAATCCGGCCGAGATGTTCTGCATGTCGATGGTGACAAATCCCAGCGGCCCTGACTATCCGGAAGTGGATGAATTCCGGCTGGTGCCGCCTGCTGAAGTTAATTCGATGTTGAGTGCGCGTAAGCAGGCTTGGCTTAACCAATGGGTTTGGTCGCATATCGGTTTGCCTGCGTAAATGGAAGATGTATGAGTGATGCGCCCCTGATTGAAGACGGAACCTTTGAGTTGAACCTGAACACCAGCCCGGTGCCCCTGTGTAAGCATTGCGGACGTCAAAAAGGAAATCATCGCGCAAATACGCTGCAATGTCCGATTGGGCGCGGAAGCTTCCCCGATTTTCATCCCGAGCAGCGGTATGAGCCACGCAAGACGCGAAAACTTTCTGTTGTGGTTGAAGACCCGCGACAAGTTGTGCGGCGTGATTGGGTAGACTGCCCGATTTGTGGTGAACCCGATATGCGCAAGGAAACCTCGCCAGAAGGGGCGGTTTTAATTTTTTGCGTGAACCACGCCTGCGCTTCTAATGGTGGGGATAACGCTAACCGGTTACTTGACCAGCTCGGGTTGGGTTGAGCTCTAGCGGAATCAAAATACTTCCGCGTAGGTAAAATCGCACTATACTCAATCATTGAGTCCTGGGACTCCTAGATTCACACGCCAGTCGTCTCCCTACCAGGTACTTAAGGTCGAGCCCCGCCTTTGCGGGGTTTTGACTTTTCGATGGTTGGTGAGCCTATACGGAATGTAACTTCCCTCAACAGGCCACCGCCAACATATTAGGAACATATCCATGCAACAAACCATTTTGAAAGCTGCGAAGCGTAAGCTTCGTCATCTGGCCAGTAAAACTGCCTGCTTCTTTGGGCATCATCGCTGGCGCTATACCCCGGCTGAATTCTATGATGAACATTCCCAACGACTGGGTATCGTGATGAAGCCGGCAACTCGCACCTGCTGCCGAGGTCACTGCGGCAAGCTCCAAAAGGAAGATTTGCACTGCTTGGGGTTAAATCCCCCGGAATACGTGCGTACTTGGTACAACGCCTAACTCGCATCCCGGTCGTATGGCCGGGATTTTCTTTCGCCACAACCTATACCACCTGTGGGATTCAAATACATCAGGACTGGAATGGAAAATGAAATGTGAAAAATGCGGTAGCGATACGCGGATGCAGGTCCAAGTGACTCTGAGTGCCCCTGGCTCGGCCTATCACCAACTTACCAAGAAAGATTTTCATCGTAAGGAGTTTCAGGTGTTGGGCGCCAACTGGGAAACAGCAAATTTTATCTGCACCAATCCCGACTGCTGCCATGTAAGTGATGGGTACGGCAATTACGTGACCAAGCTCGAAAAGAAAAACAAGGAACTTTCCGCTGAGGTTGAACGGCTCAAGGCAAAGTACGAAGGCACAAACCTGTCATAACAACAAACTCAACCCCGACATAGCTCGGGGTTTTTCAATAGAAAAACGCCTGGCGGTACCAGGCGTTGAGATTAGAACTGATATGCAGGTTTTTCCAGAGAACGGGGTTTACATCCACGAATCTGATGAAGGAAGCCCTCACTGGACTTCGACTCTGCAATACTCGTAACGATGCCGTAACGGTCGTGCGGCCCATTAACTGCCACGTAGGCCCCGACATGCAACTTGTATGCAGCATTCAGTTGATACAATTGGCCTGTGAATGGAGCATATCTAGCCATGGGACACCTCCGGCTTGATGCGGGTTTGTCGGGGAGCGGCCGGGTTGACCCAAGCGTCATCGGTGCTAAGCAGGCGTTCTTCTGCAGCTTTTGCTTCCGCCGGCGTATTGCCCCCGTGTTTTGAATCTACCCATCCCATCCCTGTGCAGAAGACCTGCACCACGTAGTTAAATGACATCATTTCCTCCTGTTAAATAGTAAGTCCTGATGGGTATAGCGCCGGCGCTAAATAGCGAGAGCGCTGGGCAGGTAGTCGTAATCGTAAGGGAAGGGCGGCACGGCAATCTGGATACCAAGAATGTCCTGTGCCAACAGCAGCACATGCTTGTTTGCATAGTTGGCCTCCGCCCATCGCGGAAAATGACATTGCGTCATGGAATGCGCCACCAGTGCAATGGCTGCGCTTCTGGAAGCCCCCATTCGACAATGAACAACCAAGCGATAGGATTGCGGTGATGCATGTAATTCACGGATAAAGTGGACGGCCGATTCTACCTGCTCGAGCGAGCACAGCGCCTCTGCTGGAATACCATGGATGGCCAGGTCTTCGAGTTCATTATCCAGGAACTCAAGACGTAACGCATGGGCGTGCCCATAGAACTGGCTGGGTGGAAGCTGCGCCGGGTCGCCGATGGAAATCACAGCCAAACGGTCCTCCGGCAACACATCCATAAACGCCTGCAAGGAAACAAAATCGACAGCTGAAAGCAAGTAAGGTCACTCCAGTGAGTAGATGAAGCGGGTGAGGCACCCTAAGAATGAAACATCATAACAAAAATATACCGTGTTTTGTTGTTTTGTGCAACTTTCCGAGAATGCATACGAGGTAAATATTGACTATTGTTATACTTAGTGCTATATTAACACTTACTCGATTGACCCCATGCCGAGCCCATCTAAGGCGCTCGTGTGTTCTGTTTAAGCCCTGTAATGGTAGGATTGCGGCCCTGTTGATTTGGTATTGCCTAATTAACAGATACTAATATCGTGCCAAATGCACTTAAACAATAACACGAAAAAGGATAGTGATTTATGAACGTATTTGAATATCCGCTCCCTGTAACTACGGTCGACGCTGCATTGTTGACCTTGCGAGGAGAGCGCTTGCATGTCGCATTGCATCGCCGTGAGAACATTCCTGAGCAGGGTAAGTTGGC
This sequence comes from Novimethylophilus kurashikiensis, assembly GCF_003112435.1. Classification (GTDB taxonomy): domain Bacteria; phylum Pseudomonadota; class Gammaproteobacteria; order Burkholderiales; family Methylophilaceae; genus Novimethylophilus; species Novimethylophilus kurashikiensis. The sequence continues at coordinate 42,163 of NZ_BDOQ01000010.1, read as the reverse complement.
CTTGCCGGGAGGGGTTATCCATATCGATGAGGATGTGGACACCGACGCGGCTGTGCTGCGTGTGTTGCAGCAGAAGACTGGATTCATTCCTCGGTATATCGAGCAGTTGCGTGTTTTCTCTGGTAAACGCGACAATCGCTGGGACTGGTCTGTCTCGGTGGCTTATATTGCTCTTGTGCCGCTGGCTGACCTCGAGGCTGCGGGCAAGGGGGTGTTTCACTTCTATGACGTCGATGACCTGCCGGTAGACCTTGCTTTCGACCACCGGCGTATTATCGCCGCGGCCGTGGAGCGTGTGCGCAACAAATCGGCTTACTCGACACTGCCCTGCGCATTGCTGCCAGAGCAGTTTACCTTGACGCAGCTTCAAAAAACCTACGAGGCGGTTTTGCAGGTGAAACTCGACAAGGCGAACTTCCGTCGCCGAATCGATGCTATGGGATGTGTCATTCCAACCGGAGAATTCCAATCGGGGATGCAGCGCCCGGCGAAGTTCTACCGCTTCGAAAACGTGATGGTATTTAACAAGGCGTTGTAACGATGAAAAAAACTGCATGGAGTCCTGTATCCCGTCCTCCCAAGCTCTCCATCGATGAAGGATGGCGCAGAGTATCCTCTGAAGTTCAGGGGTACTTCAAGGATGGCCGTCAGCGCGTGGTTTACCTTGCGCGTACTGAAGGGGGTGACCAGGTCTGGTATACCGCTGACTCAGAAGGCTGGGATGTCTCGGACACCATCCTGTACTGGAAGCCCCTGGATGCCGGCCCCCATGCAGCACAACCCGCTAAAAAGCATCTCAAGGTGCTCCCATTGGAATACTGGATGGCCAATGAGGACGCCCTGGAATCAACCCTGGACTACGACGGATATCGCGAGACCGAGCCTAGAATCAAGCGGCCTGGTATCTATTCGGACGGCAAGAATTGCTGGTTCGAGACCAAAGATGGTCGCGCCTTTGTGTATGGCCAGGATAAATTTGACCTCAAGCTGTCAGTGTTCAATGCTGAGAGGCTATCCCGCCGTCAGGCAGAAGCTCTGGCTGGCATTGCGGCCGCGGGCCTCGCAACTCCTCAACAAAAGGAATTGCTGCGGCAGTATCTCTTCCTAATCGAATTACAAGATACTGGCCGCCGGGCACGCCTGTACCTCATGGAGCGTAAAAAAGCACCCAAGCACGCCTACTTTTTGGTCTATGGCCTTGAGACAGGAAGCCCGCATTTGGTTCGCGTACCAGCCATCCAGGTAAAGACATTCGAAAGTGTGCGCGCCAACTCGGTCACCCATGAGATGCGTAAACTGCGTGGCCAGGGTAGTTGGGCGAAAGGCCTTAGCATCGAATACATCCAAGGCCAGGAAGGTGGCGAGGACGACGAGGTGGCGCTTATTGACAGTGCTTATGCAGGTGCGCCGGTATGCGCAGACTTTACCTTATGGGACGTCGCTTCGGACTGGTCAGTGTCGGTCTTCCGTGAACGAATTCAACCTGCCACTGGAGCGTCAAAATGACCAGCAGTATCTGGCTTGGTCCGTTTGAGCTTGGAATCTATGAACGCTTCCGAGTAAGCAAGCCAAGCCCAGAAGAAGACGCCAAGGTGTTGCGCCAAGTCGCCGCGTGGCTTCGCCCATTTTGCAGGGTGAAATGGACCAATGACTAACCACCCAAATAGGTTGACCATTGCTGCCGCAGTTAAGCTGGTCATGGAGCGTGACGGCAAAAAACATGTCTGGTTTGGCCAAGAGCGCATCTGGCATGAAGCTTATGAGCTGGCACGCGGAGCAGCCAACGTCCATCCCAATGACGTGTGGAAGAGGGTACGGTCGGCACTTGCAGCAAGCAATCTATTCGAGCAAACCCAGTATATTCGTGCTGCGGACTGGTCTGGCCGGGAAATTCTTCACCCGCGATATGTGCTCAAATCCAAACCAGACCAATACAAATCCGCGTTCAACACAAAAAACTGTTAAGCATTACATATGTTATTAACAAATAAAAATAGTTAATAACTTTTTTATTGACTTAGTAGCATAAATACACTATACTATTTTACATAGTTGCAAAACAACACTAAGTAAGGACTATTCATGTTAACAATTTTCGCGCTCGACATTGATGGCAATGGCCGTGCAATTCGCCCTGAGTTGAAGGTTTTTGCCGGCGGCGAGGCCCACGTCCGCATTCCGGAGGATGTCTTGGAGGATGCTGAACGCTTCCAGGGCGTTACCATTTCAGCCTTGCTGAAGACTTCTGACGACGTCATGCAGTTGCTGTTGGTAACCGATGCGCTGCGCCGCATCATCCCGACGACGACCCCTATCTCGCTGGAAATGCCGTATGTGCCGTACGCACGCCAGGACCGCGTTTGTAACCCTGGTGAGTCTTTGTCGGCACGGGTGTTCTGTGACCTTATCAACGCCCAGAACTACGAATATGTGCGCATCACCGACCCGCACAGCGATGTCGTTGGCGCCTTGCTCGACCGTGTGGTCATCCAGGATGCCTCTGAGCTGGTGCAGCGCGTACTATTGACCAACACTGCGGTGTTCGGCAATGGGGTGACGTTCCTCGCCCCGGATGCCGGTGCGCGCAAGCGTGTGCTGTCGATTGCCCGGAAGGTCGGTGTGACGGACGTCGTGTTCGCAGACAAGGTGCGAAACACGGTGACAGGGGAAATTACCGGCACCAGCTTCCCTGAAGTTTCAACAGATAAGCCCATCCTGGTCATTGATGACATCTGCGACGGCGGCCGCACGTTCCTCGAGCTCGCCAAGGCCGCACAAGAAGTTGGTGACTATGAACTGCACCTCTATGTGACCCACGGCATTTTCAGCCGTGGCCTCAGCGAGCTGCGCAAGCATTATTGCCGCATCTACACCGGTTATGACTGGACCGATTGCAAGGACCCGTACTTGTTCGTGGCCAACTAACCACCCTAACAACAAAGAAAGAAAAAACAATGAATATGCGTGTTGAATCAACCATCGAAAACGAAATGGCAAACATCTCGGCCGACAAGAAGCCGAGCCCATTTGCGCTTGCGGATTTTTACAAGACCGGCCACCCGGGCATGTATCCCAAGGCTACGACCAAGCTCGTCGCCAACTTCACGCCCCGTTCAGCCAAGTATGCCCCTGTGCTGCCGGAGCTCTACGACAACAAAATTGTCTGGCTGGGCCTGCAAGGCTTCATTCAGGAATACTTGATTGATACCTTCAACGAACAATTCTTCGGCATGGCCAAGGATAAAGCCGTTCGCAAATACATGCGCCGCATGGATAACGCTTTGGGCGCTGGGGTGGTAACGCCTAACCGGCTGGCGGCATTGCACGACCTGGGTTACCTACCGCTGGAAATCCGTGCAATCCCTGAAGGTGAGCGGGTCAACATCAAGGTGCCTCCGGTTTTGTTCATCAGCACCCATGAGGACTTTGCGTTCGTCGCCACCTACTTCGAAACACTCATCAGCACAGAAATGTGGAAGCCTTCGACCGTAGCGACCATTGCCTTCGAATTCCGCAAGCTGCTGACCTATTTCGCACGCCTCACCGGTGCGCCAGAATGGTTCGTGGATTTACAAGGGCACGATTTCTCGATGCGCGGTATGAGTGGCGTCCACGACGCAATGCGTTGCGGCTTTGCTCACTTGGCAAGCTTTACCGGTACCGACACGATTCCGGCCATCGACTATGCCGAAGACTTCTATGGCGCAAATTCGGACGAGGCCTTGATTGGCTGCTCAATCCCTGCGTCCGAGCACAGCGTCATGGCACTGCGTATCCTGACCACAATGAAGCGCTTGCAGGCGCTGGCTGAAAACGCCGGTATCCCTGAGAAGGAAATCCGTCGTCAGGCCGAGCTTGAGGTGATTCGTGAGTTTGTAACGGTCGACTATGCCGAAGGTTTGGTGTCCATCGTATCGGACACGTTCGACTTCTGGAACGTCATCACCAATATTTCCAAGGTGCTGAAGCCGGAAATTGAGGCGCGCAAGGTCAACGCACTCGGGTTGGCCAAGGTGGTCTTCCGCCCCGACTCCGGCGACCCCGTCCGCATCCTGGCTGGATATCGAGATGAGGAAGTGGTGGCGGCCGATGATGGAAGGTACGTCGTCAAGGCTAGTAATCTGGTTATCACTGAAGCCGAAAAGAAAGGCGCCGTGCAGTGCCTCTGGGACATCTATGGCGGCACGGCAACGGATAATGGATACAAGGTCCTCAATGAGCGTGTTGGTCTGATTTACGGCGATTCCATTACCTTGGAACGTGCCCGCGACATCCTGGTGCGGCTGAGTGAAAAGGGTTTCGCATCCAACAACGTCGTATTCGGAATAGGGAGCTTTACCTATAATCTCCTTTCTCGGGATACCTTCGGTTGGGCATTGAAGGCCATTTACGCGCAACTGGGTGAGCAGGGCATCGAAATCTATAAGGACCCGGCAACGGATGAAGGGACCAAGAAATCCGCCAAGGGTCTCCTGCGCGTCGAGAAGGAAGGGGACGACTACGTGCTCTATGAGCAGCAGTCTGAAGAAGAATTCAACCAGGGCGCATTGGAAGTCGTGTTCCGCGATGGGAAGTTTGTCATCACAACGACGCAAGAAGAAATCCGCCAGCGGTTGCGTGCCTCATGGACCTGCCCAGAAATCGGTAGCATCGAATGGAAGGTTGCATAACATACCGGACGACAACAAAGGGCTACGGCCCTTTTGTTGTTTTGTTCGTTGCATGAGGGGAATTAAATGGCAGACGTGAAAAAAGCAGTTGCCGTCGAGATGGAGTTGGTCATCAAGGACTGCAAGACTGTCTTTGCTGAGGGATTCATCCCTGGTGGCTTTGCCAAGCAGATTGTCACCTTCAAGGTACGTGAACGGGACGTCGATAGTCCGGTATTCAGGATGTCTGTCCTGGATGCGGGCGCTGCGTTTATGAAGGAAAATGTGGACGTCGTTTACCGGTTCACCGACGACACTAAGCAAGGAGCCGCAGCGGTAAACAACCAGCTTCCGGTATTCAGTGTAAAGACCGGCGCCGCGATAATGCAGCCTAAGTATTCGGTTGGGCAGGTAGTCAGCGGGCATCGCGTCATCGGCATCTGCTTTGAGGCCGAATTGGGCCAAGTTGCCTATTGGTTAGATGGCCGGGAGTCAACCGTACTCGAACACTTCCTCGAGAAAGAATAATTGTCCAGCCAGAGAAAGGGTGGCCTGCGGCTATACAGAAGCAGGTCTAATTTAATCTGGAGGAAATCAAATGTTACTTAATCCCGAGCTTGTAAAAGAATACGCCGCGCATGGCCTCACCGTGACTGCACTGACCGAGGGTAGTCCTTGGTTTAATCATCGAGGCACGATGGTTGTCGCTGAGCACGACGGAGTCCAGTATGTAATGGATTGCCATGGCGATTTGCGTAATGTTGAGGAAAACGTGATTCACCGTAAGCTCATCATAGAGCGCCATCACACCATAGTGAAGCAGATGTATGAATTCTGCACTAGCTTGAATGTGGGGGGTATCTGGGTGTTGTGCGGTGGTGGAACGCAGCTGCAAGCTTTCTTCGGCAACGATACCGGATATCTCGGCGTTCTCTATCTCAGCATGGTGACTACTCAGCCGCGGCGTGGACGGTTCACGTTCAATGTGAACTTCTCGAAAAATGACCAATATTTTGATGGAAAGCCGAATCTCCCTGGTATCCGGATTGTTTTGCATCGCGATACAGAAGATTGATAGTTCACATCTCAGAGGGCTAGGTCATAGCCCTCTTTATTGTTAACAATAGTTGCATTTTTACACTATATGTGATATACTGTTTTTCATCAGTGGCAGCTTAGCCAACCCAATAAAACTTAAAATCAGGAATCAGCATGCGTATTACCGAAACCATGGTGCTTTTTTGGCGCACTGAGGATGTCTTTTCGAACTGGCATCCCGCGGTGTTCTATGAAAATGGTGTCCGCTTCATTAACACCGAGCAGCACATGATGTGGCATAAGGCCATGCTGTTTGGGGATACCGAGACGGCTGCAAAAATCCTTCGCAAGGTTCACCCGATGGATATGAAGCAACTTGGTCGTGAAGTTAAGGGCTACGACGATGCGGTATGGGCGGCTAAGCGGCTTGAAATTGTCACCGAAGGAAACTTTCTCAAGTTTACTCAGAATTCAGCCATGAAAGCTGAGCTACTGGCTACGGGTAGTCGGGAAATCGTCGAGGCAAGCCCGGTAGACACCATTTGGGGTGTTGGGCTTGATGAAAACGACCCGCGTGTTGAAGACCCGGCTAACTGGCATGGGTTAAACCTGCTTGGGGAAGCGTTGATGCTGGTTCGTGCCCGGCTGCAAGCCGCGCCCATTGCACGGTTAAGCAAGCTTGCTTCGCCGGGAGTGGAGGATGGGTTTACAGCGGACCTGGCTGGCTATGCCGCAGAGGCCGCAGCAAAGGTGCTCCTGCAAAATTGGGAAACCGCCCTTGCAGATGGCTCTAAGGATTATCTGGTAACCGATATCGATGATGTGATTCGTCAGCTTCGCTTGTTCCGTGAGCATGCCCGCCGCGAGCTGCCGCGTGCAAATGGTGGTTCGACGCTCGAGCTGATTGGCTCACAACAATCGAATTAAGGGAGCCTTGATGAGTGTTACCTCGAAATCCGCAGTCCGGACGGCCGAACAGGCGCTCGCCTACCTAACAGATTGCAATCTCGCCACGGTCGCATCGATGGCAATGAAGAAGACCCGTTTGAAATATGAGTTCGAACGCCAAATCATGATTGCGCAGTCTGCCGTCAGTTGGATGGTCGAGATGCATGTCGACTTCAGCGGTACCCGAGCAGAAGAAGTTGTGACCGCATTTGGTGGTTCAGTATCCGCCTGGGCACAGAAATATCAACCTAAATAAGCAATCCACTCAAGGAGAACAAGAATGTCGCTTTTCACCTGGTACATGTCTGCCTTTGTGCTCATCACGGTAACGCTCGCGGCCTGTGTGCGGATTATCAATAATTTCGGCACGTACAAGCCCTGGCAGCGCGCCGTCGCCTTGGCCATTGTCGCCGCCATCATGTATGCCTGGTGGTTGTGGGCGAATGCCTATCCGGGCCCGACAAGCGTCCACTAGGAGCGTCTGATGAGTCACGCGCTCTGGTGTTTGAGCTGTTTAGGCCTGATAGCTGCCATCATGATGCTGGGATATATCGAGTACAGCTTGAAGAGCCGGCTTAAGTATTTCGTGTTTTGCGGGGCAATCCCTGTGATGTGCTACTTCGTGCTGGTGTTGGGGCACTCAATGCCTTTACTTAAGGGGGTGGCGTAGCCATGGCTATTTTGGGGTGGGCTGTACTCGGACTCATCCTGCTCTGTGTTGGCGCAGTGCTGGGTGTGCTTGGGGTGAATTGCTTGGGCGTCTACAATATTGGAGGTGTCCCTAATTCATGGGTGAAGCGAGGCTCCTATCTGCTAGCTTGTGTGGTATTCGCCGGATTCGCCTTCGCATGGGCATCACACGCACCCTTCACGGTGACCTTTCACTGACCATGATTAACTCCATTAAGCTCACCGCTGACTTTGCGGCTGTTCCCTATCTCAAGGGCACGTCCTTATGGGCGACGCAGGCGCGCAAGAACAAACTGACCCTGTCACTGGAAAAGCCTAACGTCATAGTTGGGCCTAATGGCTCAGGCAAGACTGCCTTTTTGACGCTGCTGGCCTATCAAACCCTGACCTATTTCAGTGGCGTCACTTCGCTTGATGACAATTTCACACGAACCGGTCGTGAAGCGGACATGCTCTGGAGTGAGCGGACATGGCGAGATGATGCGGTGTTTCTGCCGGGCGCGGAGTTCGAGACGGATAATGCGCCGGCGGTCTTCTATCGCCCGCAGCACCTGGCTGGAAATGAAAGCTGCATCGTCACGGCCATGATGGTCGGCTATATGGACGAAGCTCGCGCCTACGCAGATGCGGTTGAAAGGAAATCGTCCGGCCAAGGATGTAATGCGCTCCTGAACCGAGTGAGAGCTGCCCTGCAGGCCCCATCGGGTGACTTCGAGTACCAGTACATCAACTGGTCCGGTGGCGAAGCCCCGCGCGAGCTTTCAGGTAAAAATTGGGTAGGGCAGTACGAATACCGCAGTGAAATCCTGAAGGCTCGTAAGGCCGCCTACAAGGGCGCTGGCCTCCCAATGATTATCCTGGATGAACCAGAGCAATCCTTGGATGCGCTTACTGAGCTCGAACTATGGCGGGCTATTCAACAGGCCGACTGCTCGACGCGGCAACTCGTTGTAGCGACGCATAGCCTGCATCCGTTCCTGAATCCGGAAGCCTTTAACATCATCGAAGCGGTTCCCGGCTATCTGGCCAAGGTGCAGTCTTTACTGTCCTAAAAAAAGAATCAACAAGACAAAAATTAGGCGTACAGTATGAAGTAATGAATTAAGAAGGAGTCCGTCATGGATACTCGCTTGATTGATTACTTCGACTGGATGGAGCCAAAAGGCTCTTTCAGGCCAATTGCGACCCGTCGCAGAGAAGCGGTTGAATACCTAATGCCGCTGATATTGGATAGCTATCTCCCCCATCTGCCGATACGGTACGAGAAATTAGATGATTTAGTGGCCAAACTCAAGGCCTCGGTCACAGAGCAGGTCGCCCTGCTCAGCACAAAATCAAAAAAACCAGAAATCATCATCCAAGTTTTACAGAGAATATTCACCGCTAAAAGCTGGCCACCCAAGAAGACAAAACGTACAGATTTTGAATTGGCGTCTGAAGCTTATTGGTTGACTGCAGAAATCATTGCCGGCGATGTCGATGCAGTATTTAGGGCTGCCTATAAAGCTGTCCCTGGAAAACAATTAGACGCAATCTGCGCTGAGCTAACAGAATCTATTTACCAAATTTTTTTCTTGTCGCCTGAAATTATGTGGCGGCTGAGTGTGTTTCCCGTCTTGGCGTGTGAAGAATACAGAATCAGGCAGCCTCACTAAAAGCCTCCTCATTTACTTGACGTTTTATGCTTTCTATGCAATAATTGAAAACACTTAACAACGTCACTGAGGAAACCTATGTCCGCATCTAACATCCTGCGGCTGCGTATTGCGAAAGCATTGGCCGCCAACCCTGCTACGAAGCAAGTTACTTTGCCTTTGCGTGAAGCTAAACACATTGCAATTGCATTACGCGAAAACGAAAAGTCCGTGAGTGCTGATGAGCAAAAGCTCAAGAATCGTGTGGCTGCCAAAAAGGCAAAGTCCAGTAAAAAGAAGGCTGAAATCAAACCGGCGGCCAAGGTGCAAACAACTGCTAAGAAGGCTGCTGCACCTGCCAAGTCGAACCTCGAAGTGAAGCCTAAGGTTGCAGTAAAGCAAGCGGCTCAGCCTAAGAAGGCTGCAAAGGCGAAGCCTCCTGTGGTGAAATCGCCCGTGGCTGTTAAGCCAGTAGCGACTGGCAAAATGCCTGTACCAGTGAAGCCGGTAACGGCGGCAGTCCCGGAAATTGTTGTGCCTGAGCCCAAGCGTAACCGTGCCCTCCTGTTGGCTAAGGTGTCCGGCTTTAATGCCCTGCCTTCTCGTATCCTACGTGTCCTCGCTTCCCAAGGGATTCGTACAACCAAGCAACTTCGCTCGCTCGACAAGGATTGGCAAGCCAAGACCCGTGGTGTTGGTGAAAAGTTGTTTTCTGATTTGATGAGCTGGGCGAAGACGCAAGGAGTGGTTCGTGGCTAAGCTTGATATCGGAATCCCCCTGATTTATCGCGAACGCTTCGGCATCGAGTCGTCAATCAACCACATCTTTGAGTGCCTGGTACCAGGCATCCGAGAGCGTGCTGCATACAAGGTCGTTAAGCACAAAAACGGCTTATTCATTCATGCGGACAAGGACGCAACGGAACAGCGTTTCCTGCCCCGTTGCCGTGCGAGCCTTGAAGTTACCTTTAAGGTGCTGGAAGTGGAGTGGCTGGAAGGGTTTGTGCAAGACGGTGTGATGGTCGGCACAAGTACAGGTATCCTGTTTACTAGCCGGGATAAGCTCCCTGTAGGATGGGACCTGGACGCAATCCCCGAATTGCCCCGCTCGATGTATAGCCGGGTGTTGTCCAACTCTAAATTTAGCCATGTGGCACCTATTACTGGCGCTGGCATCGTGATTCCTGAGGAGAGTGTTTCGTTGGCAGGCGTTGAGCCGGGAACGCTTCTTTACGGTGCCTACGCGAGCCAGCCTAATACGCAGATTCAGCGTATCGTCCTGTCGAAAAACCCGGGTGCCGGTGTTCCACTTAATCTGTGGGACGGTAAAGTGGTCCGCTTACCCTTGGAGCTGCTGGATAAGGGTAAACATTGCATGTCCATGCATGTCCTGTCGGTACCAAACTTGGGTTGGGTCCTGCAGGCCTCCAACGTGGGTGCGGAGCCTGAGAAGTTGCTTAAGGTAGCAATGCCTGACTTGAGTCATGAAAAGGTTATAGGCAAGCATCTGGCCACTGTCTGTAAGCAGCGCGGGCATATCCGTTACGCGGACATCGGTCATATTCCTTTGCGCGCAGCTGGCTTTGAAGCTGAAGAATGCTTGTATTCAGAGCGTATGGCTTGCGGCGCCATTAAAATTTCTCGGGCTAAGCAAGGCGAACATGAGCAGAAGATACGCTATTCTCGAAGGGACGGGGAAGATAATGTCAGGCTCTACCCTACATACCGTGTTGGTGAACGACAGCTCACATGGATTCAAGCTCAAAATTCCATCCAGGTGATTGCTGTTGAAGGCGCTCTATATTTGCTGCCGGCTGAAGTTGAGAACGAAATCCCGCTTATCAAGGTCCATGTGCCTCGTGATTATTCTCCGGTCGACATCACCTTGGGCAATAGTGCCAAGACGCTGACAATTCCGGCAAAAGTATTGCATGCAGCTGGCTTTACGCCGGGTAAGCAATTCAAGGTGACGGTCCGAAATGACCTTATCTCACTGACCCCGGCTGAGGACTCGAACTGGACAGTGGGTAAAGCAGCTAACGACCCGGTAGTGGCGCTGCCGCGTGACCTGTGCATCCATTTGTCCACCAACAAGCTAACACTGGTTCCACGTAGCGGTAGCATCAGTATCCGGCCGCAGATGGCCAAGGCCGCTTAAGCCTATAAGGCTGAAAAAACTGCTAAGAATTTAGCCTTTTAAGGCTAATAAATTAAAAGCCTGGTAGCGTAAGCTGCCGGGCTTTTGTTTTTCCACCCATTCGATTTTTCCTAGTCTCACAGCCTGAGCTATACAGATTCGTGAAACTTATTTGCGGCTCTGCCGCCCATCAATTGTTAATTGGGGGCGACAAGCCCCCTGAGAGGAAAAATCATGTATATCGAGTCTGACGTTGTTGCCAATAAGCCTTTTGCTGAAATGATTGAGGAGTACGGCGCCCAGGTGCTGGAAGAAAAAGAAGCAAGCATTGAGGGCCAGCGAGACCAGGAAGAACGTTTGAAGGTTCGTTCTAAGGTTAAGCATGTCTTCGATAGCCTCACAGACCCAATCGGTCCCCAAAAGGTGATGCATTGCATCAAAATCGTAAGGAAGCGCGGCAAGAAACTTGAGGTTCTCGAGAATAAGCTGGCCGATGGATTTCATCGTATGAGTGTTTGGATGGCTGCACGTAAGTGCCCATTCAAGGGAATTACCTTAATCAATCACTACGTGGATGCTGACCTGAGTCTGGAAGAGCAGGCAAAGCTGATTCATGCCATCTTATCCGCAATCGACAGCAAGAAATCGGCAAAACAGAACTTCGATTGGATTCGAGCAGCTTTGAAGGCCGCGTATGGCAAAGGATTTATTTCCAACGCCTATCGTAATGGCCGAAATGCTACGTCGTTTTTCAAGCGAGACGATGTGGTTGGCGACCACAAGAAGCCAACTTCTACGTTAACGAAGGTTGTGAAGAGTAACCTGACTGCTCATAAACTGGTTGATGCGTTGTATGCGGTTGCAGAAGAGCGCAACAGTGTTCAAAACTACTTCAATCCAGGGGTGGCCTTAGCTGTGTTCCGTTCCTTTGTTGCAATGGCCAATGAGGGCTTTCCTGTAAGTGCAATCAATGCATTTTTCATCAATATGGAAGCTGCAATTATTCAGGCGGTGAAGGGGAAGGCATCAGGAACCCCGTCAAAGCTGACTAAATTGCTCATTGAACAAGCACACCCAGACTATAAGGCAAACTTCAAAGCAAAACATCGTTTGGGAAGCCTTGACTCTCAGTACAATAAGTATGCTGAGGTAATGGTTCCTGTTCTGATGGATTGGGTGAATGTCGAAATAATGAAGTCTTTGGCTGCTCCGACGACAATTTCTGCAAGCTCTAAGACAGCTCCGCCGAAAGTTACGGGAAGCACAAAGACAGCTAAAGTTCTGGCAATAAAGGGTAAGCTTAAGTAAAAAACTCTCACATCGGCTTTTCTTAAGCCGATGTTTTTATTTCAGGTTTTAGCAATTTACGTGGACGTCAGATACAAGTCCGTTCCGGGTTCAAGCACGCCAATATAAACTTCAAAATTAGGGAGTTTTCGAAAAAGAGATTTCGGGTCTTCAAGGACCCCCACGACTGTAGCGGATTCCCAAGGTGGCAGGAACGAGATTCCGAAGGAATCCAACTCGACCACAAGCGCAATCCAGCGGTCTTGTACTTTGGCGTCATCCATATGCGCCCGCATCCAGAGTAGGGCTGCATGGGCAGTCATGCCACAAGGAAGAACGACCTTTTTAAGAATAAGCTCACGCGCCTCAGACAACTGTTTTTTCAAGGTTGTAGGTGCACATATCCTTGCCGCTTCTGACACGGAAAATGGAAAAATCTCTCTACCGGGCCCCTTATAATCAGTCCCAGCAACCAATCGCAATTTTGCCAACCCTTCCCTCTCAGCAGAATGAATGTCATCGACATTCCATGCCATCTTTATAGCAAAATCCTTGTTTGTTGTCATGTAGGATTTTTGTTTTCCAATGACGCCAACCGACTCTTTTGCCTTTCCATACTTGATTGAATCATTCAATTTGGTTGGATTCGCAATATAGATAATTCCTGGAACTTTTTTGGGACGATTGGTCTGCTTAGATGAGGCTGGCATAATGGCTGAGAATGGCACACGACAGCCATTAATATACCATTAATTACATATTTTGTCTACTATGCGTTTCGCTAGTCGTCAAGGTCCACAGGACGAGCCATCATCGTCATCTTCTGCGGCTTAAACTTAATCTCGTCCTTGATATCTGGCATACGCAGCATATCCACAATCGAGCTCTGCTGGCTCGGATAATGGGCGATGAGCTGACTGAAGTATTCGGCAGAAAGCAGGACGTACTCGTCCTTCCCGCGGTTGGTCACGACCACCGGGTTATCGCTTGCCAGACGCTTTGCCTTGGCTAAATCATGGTTGAATTCGCTAGCCGTCATCCTGTTTATAGTGGAGCCCATGATGCTTTAATCCTCTCATATCCCATAGCTTTTTCCGGATACCCCTTAAAAGGTAAGACGGAATAGCACTGACTGGCAAACGTGCAGAAAAGGAATTCGCTCGATAAGCGTTTTAGGGTCAAAGACATTCCCGTATGACCAGACATCCACCTCGTCATCTTCATCGGAAAAGGCCGACTGCAAGCCAAGTCTTCTCAGAATGGTGCTAATCTCCATCAGGCGCTTGGCATCATTAGGCTTAGCCTTATGGCTTCCAATGCGGTCTAACGTTTTGTTGTGCTCGTCCAGGAGCATCCTGACCGTTGTTCCAGCGTCATCGACCACATGATTGTTAATCACCTTACGGGCTAATTCTTCCAGGTCACGCTTAGATGTGCCGGCCGAAGCCTTTGCGGCTTGCTTGATGGTAAAGCCAGTGAAAACCTCTTTTCCAGCCCTGGTCACTTCCGTACCAGCAATCAATCTTAAACTAGCCAAAACTCGTTGCTCCTCTTTCCGTGAATCCTTTGAGAAGTAATCATGCCGCACCTTGAATTTAGGGTCAATTGTGGTATTGCCGCTCCTTGTCCCTGATGGTCAGGTGCTATGCAAACATTCCAGCTTTGATTGCTCCTCTACTTAAATCAGCAAAATAAATAAAAACGGGAATTGGATTAGCCATTGCGCACTCCATAGCAGATGGTGTAATATGCCATTTAATGGTATCTTTCGCAAGTTAAGCATTGCCTTATGAATCCCGAATTCATATTGTAACATTCCTTACCAGAAAATATTGCCGCCTTTAAAGAGCATGAGGCCGCACTGCTTTCTAAAATGCTGGAAAACGTAAAGGCTGAAGGTTCCTTAGTTGCCGAAGCCATAACATATACTCAATCTCATCATGAAAGGACGCCCTTTGAAAAAGGCTCATCTCCTGGTTGGCCTGATGCTCTTGGCCGCGACATTGACATCGAACGCAGCGACAGTATCCGTCCAAGATACTCCTGCATCCCGATTGGCGCTGGCCAAGAAAATTACCCTGATAACGGTGGATGCTGACGGTATTCGTAAGGAGTTGGATAAGCAGATTGAGGATATCCCCTATATCCAACGTGTGCCGGTCGCAGCAGAACTAAAAAAGCTCACCCCTGAGGCCATCCGGAACGTAAACGCTCAGGTTCTGGCTGACCAGTTCACCTACAAGGAACTCGAGGTCATCCTGATGTCTGAAACACACAAGGCGGAGATGCAGTCCGTACCTGGGAAGCTCGGCGCCTACAACAGCGAGGTGAATGAGCGATTCAAAGCTATATTGAAAAAGGCGTTCGATACCTCAACGCCTACCGAGTAAACGCTGAAATAAAAAAGCCTGCTTAATGCAGGCTTTTTTGTGTCTTGGCTTAAGTCCTACCAGGGGATTCCGCCATCTGCGGTCATCTGGTGGCGAGCTTCGGGATGGGTGTTTATGGTGCGGACTAGTTCAGGGAGGTCAGCCTTCAGCAAACCTTGCAGGCTTGACATTAGTTGTTCGGGGGTTTGAGCATCGGCAAACAGGCCATCGACCAGAACCAGCTTGTGGTCCTCATCGAAAACGGCCGCAGCACGCTTTGCATCTGGTTCACCAGCGACTTCACCATAGGCAATAAACCGGAAGGTGCGGCCATTCTGCATGGTGACGGATTCATCAGCAATCAGCTTACGGTAGGGGTAGACATCTTTCAGCATCAGGGACCTCAATCAATACGCCGATAATGGCGATTATAAGCAGAAGTTAACAAATTGAAAAGCTCGGTTGCTCTGAATTAGATATCGACTTCATTCCTGAAAACTTTACGCTTGCGCTTTGTGTGTTTCTTTGCTATATTTGCGCTATACCTAGCTGTGGAAAATCTATTGGGAGGCTATCATGCTGTTGCTGTTTCATACCGATGTATACATGCCCGAACGTATTCGGCTGAGCACGGGCGAATTGCTGAAGCTAGTAGAACCGAATCTGCAGGGTCGTATGAAAGTATCTTATCATGCTTCACGTGCGGCCCAAACGGACCGGTATGGCCTGATAGATATTCCTGAATACTTCGATGCACGGAAGGCAAAGTTAATCGAGGTCGAAGTGGACCATGCCGCAGGTAAGGTGACCAAGCGTGTGTATCGTCAGAAGTATGACGAACATCATGACCTGGTTCTCGTTATCACGGATAAGTGGGTTCTCAAGACTGTATGGTTGAATTGCCGTGGTGATGCGCACCGTACTCTGGATGCTTCCAAGTATGTGCCAAACCCAGGTCGAGTTCACTAATCGTTCTCTTCTCTCTCCATCCCGCCTCGTGCGGGATTTTTGTTGCGCAAAACAAACCCCAGCAAGCAAAGCTAGCCGGGGTGGAGTGATTTAAGCCGCAGCAAACTGCAGATGGACAATCTCAAGCCCATCAACACCTGCTTCAGACTTTTCAGGATTTTCCTTGGCGTATTCCGTAGCCTTGATGTACGACCGCATATGGTCGGCATAAGGCTCCTCGTGTTCGAATGTCACCGCAATGTCGCGGTGCTCGCTCACGATGAAAATACGATTCCCACACATGTTGCGGTCGGCCAGGAGCAGCCAGCCGGTATCCTTTACCGCTTGGGTATGAGGATGGTTACGGACAATGGCCATTTGACGCGAATTAAGTGTAAGCATGATTGACCTCTCAAAAAGTTAAGTATTGACCCACATCCAGTATAGGAATCTGCTCCACCAATACTTAAGACGAATTAACAAACTTGATTTATCATGATAACTGTGCTATATTTATGCCTGTTTTCGCAATCGAGCCACAGAGGTCAAAAATGTCACAAGCAGAAAATAACCATAATTGCGTACACTGCGGCACGTCCCCAGAGGCAGCCGCCTCGATGCTTCAGCTGCAAAACGGTTCGAACCTGTGCGGCGCGTGCATCGCGCTGGCCAACGAAATGCTCGTGATGGGGCAGAAAGAGAAGGAAGAAGCCATTCCTGAAGGTCGCAAGACCCCCAAGGAAATCGTAGCCTTCCTCAATGATTATGTCATTGGCCAGGAAGCCGCAAAAAAGGCTATCGCCATCGCCGTATACAACCACTACAAGCGCCTGTCCAACCCGACCGACGTTGAAATCAGCAAGAGCAACATCCTGATGCTCGGCCCAACCGGCACCGGGAAGACGCTGCTAGCGCAATCCATCGCACGTCTGCTGGACGTGCCCTTCACCATCGCTGACGCCACCAGCCTTACTCAAGCAGGGTATGTGGGTGACGACGTGGAAACCATCCTGCAGCGCCTCCTGCAAGCGGCAGATGGGGATATCGCCAAGGCCGAGCGTGGCATCGTCTTCATCGATGAAGTCGACAAGTTGCGGTCAGCATCTACCGGCCCCTCGGTCACCCGTGATGTATCTGGGGAAGGTGTGCAGCAATCCTTGCTGAAGTTGATTGAAGGCACCAAGGTGCGTGTACCGGTCGCAGGCGGCCGTAAGCATCCAGGTGCTCAGGCTGAGTTCATTGATACCACCAACATCCTGTTCGTCTGTTCTGGCGCGTTTGTGTCGGTTTTGGAGAGCTTGGAGGAGCCTAAGGAAGTCCGCTCGATGGGTTTCTTCTCGCAGGCACCAGATGCCAAGGGTGTAAAGACGGTGACCCCGGACCTCCTCGTTGAGCATGGGATGATTCCGGAATTCATCGGGCGTCTGCCGGTGGTGGTAACGCTGGAGCAACTCAATGTAGACGCGCTCGAGCGTATCCTGGTTGAGCCCAAGAATGCCGTCGTGCGCCAGATGGAAGCCCTGTTCGATATGGATGGTGCAAAGCTTAACTTCGAAGCCGGCGCAGTGCGCGCCATTGCCGAGAAAGCCTACGAGCTGAAGACGGGTGCCCGCGGTGCACGCTCCATCCTCGAGGACTTGCTGAAGGACGCACTCTATGAGGTGCCGGGGGAGGAAGGGGCAACCGTACAAGTATCGGCAGACCTCAAGGTAACGGTAGACTATCCTCAACTTAAGCTGGCAGCGTAACCATGAGCAAATCCGAAAGGAACGCCAGGGCAATTGCCGAGCTACAATCGCTTCTCCAAAAGGCGGAGCGGTTGGTTGGGGCGGTCGATTTAAGCCAAGAAACCACGATGGCCGATACGACCTTAAATCTCCTGAGCAAAAACGTCGATAACGATAAGCTCAGTGATGCGGAATTTCGTGAATTGGTACGGACGAGTCTTAAGGTAGCAGGGGTGGCGTAATTCTTTAGCCCTGGTAACATTTTGGTATGAGCAATGTACTTGAAAGCTACATCCAGCAGTTCGCCAAGCTTACAGGCGGGTATTACGAGTTTATAAGCACGTATGGCCGCGCCTGGACGCCGAAGCCCAACCCAGATTGGCTGAAGCTCGGCCGGGCCAAGATGTGCTATGAAAACGCCGGCCGTATTGCCCTGCAGCGCGAAGACTTAATTTATGTCGAGGGTGTAGCGCTTCGATTGATTCCCGTCCCGCACGCCTGGTTGGTCACGTTGGATGGGGATGTCATCGACCCCACGTGGCAGTCTCCTGAGACCTGCCAGTACTTTGGGTTGGCCTTCAAGCGCGACTATCTTGCCCAGAACATCCTCACTACGGAAACCTGGGGCATCATGGGTGAGTTTGTGCCTGATGACCTGATTGAAAATCCACTGCCGGCGATGCATCCGCTATTCGTTAGGGAAAAGGCAATAAACACCGCAGAGTGATTTAATTGAAAGATAAAAAGAACAGCCGGCATTGCCGGCTGTTCTTTTTCTGCCTACTGCCAACTAGCAGCTAATGTGGGTGCGAGCTGGTCTTGGTAGGATTGAGGCAAAGTGGTTTGTCCCTGAGGGGGAGGAGCAAACCCAGCCATTGCGTTAACAAGCTGGTCCACCTGCGAATCGCTAAGAGTTTTCCCGTCACCTGCAATGAACTCTTGAACGTGATTGGCGGTTGAACTGTACCAATTCTGTATATTCACTTTATCTGTCGTCCCAATGATGCTTACCACCAAATCAGACCCAACATGTTGGAACCAGAGCTGGTTAGAGGCTACGTCGGCTGAATATTGAACGATATCTTGCTTTCCAGGCGTAGTGTCTGCGGTGGAGTTATCAATGATATCTTGACCGGCACCTCGCCCAAGCTTATACAAATCGCTACCAACGCCGCCAACCAAAAGGTCATTTCCAGCACCACCAGTTAATGTGTCATTTCCAGATAGCCCGTAAATTTTGTCATTTAAGGCACTACCTGTGAGAACATCGTTGCTGGATGTCCCATTAATCCCTTTGGCGGCTGCAGCCATGTCAGCTGACGTGACTGAGGTTCCATCTGCAAATTGGAACACGTCAATCATTGGATTCCCACCGTTTACCCCTGCTGCGAAATAATTCTTCAGGGTTAACTTGTCAGTTCCCCCTGGAAGGGAAATGATGAGGTCATTTACAGAATAAGTGACTGTAAGGTCAGATGCTTTGATGCCAGCACCAAACTTCAGGGTGTCAATACCTTTACCGCCGGTAGGCTCGGTAATAGTATCGGCTCCATCCCCTAGATTGAAGATGTAAGTGTCGCCTGAGGAAGTCCCATACAGGACATCATTACCGGGTCTTTATCTATAACATTATTCACAATGTTAGAGAAATCCGAATCATCGGGAAGCATTAGGTTAGCAGCTAATATTGTCCCTATCCCGTAGGCATTATACGTTACAGTCGGATAATGACTCTCAGCTCCAAGCCATTCAGCCAGTGACCCCCCAAGGGAATGCCCAGTTAATGAAATTGGGTTTGCCCCTGCGATTGCTTCAACCGAAGAAAGAAAATTACTGGCAAGAACAAATTGGTTAGGAAGCCCGGCTAAAACACCATCCATTCCCATTTGCAGGTCTGCATACAAATCCATTTTCGAGGTTGGCTCAGTTCCTCTTGTTGCGACTATAATTTGGCCAGTTTCAATATTTTGGTAGGCAGCAGCCTGAAACCCTTGCAAGTTAACATCAGATGTTTTTAATACTGTCCACAAATTTCCATCTGGAGACTCTACTACCATTCCCATTTGAATGCTTTTATCAAACCCGGTGTCATATACAAGGTTTGCAAAAAATGCAGTTGTAGTGTCGTCGCTCATTTATTTCTCCAGATAATGAATGCACCCGGGTTAGTGCTGTAGTTGATTGAATCTGCTCCATAGCACCAAAATTGCTTAGATATTGAGCAGGAGTAGGAATAATTTTTCTTCGGTACATCGTGCAATGGGCTAGTGAGAAGAGACCCAATACTTACTGATGTAGAGGGAGATGGCCCAAGGGTAATTCCGGCTAATTCCCATTGGCAGGCTCCCGCCAAATACTTGTCTGCGTAGAAGGAAACAACACCGCTGCCTTGTGACGAACTTAGGCTTAAATATTCATTTAGAACTTGTTTTGTATAAACGCCTTCGAATTTATTTTTTATGTCACAATTTTTATTTTTGGCTACATACATAACATTCAGTATCTTTGGCCATTTTGTGCCATTCTCAATGAAGCCAAGTTCTACTTTTTCATGAGGAGTGGGATTTACCTCTGGGGGATTCGGCAAATCTTTAGATGGCACTTGTTTTGAACATCCTGCAAATACAGAGATGCCTATAATTGAACAAAAAACAACAAGTGCTTTAGGATGCGTATTCAAAATGAGTTTACTTTCAAAGATAGTCAGTAATTAAGCTTGCAACTGAAATAATATTGGCTATATTTTTACCTTTCATGCAAAGCACTCGAGGTATGCTGCTCAAGGGGGCTTAAAACGTATTCTATTAACCGTCTACGCCCAGTTTTAATCTCTACGGTTACCACCTGGAAAAACATAGGCGTAACCAAAGCAAGGCATTGGAGGCATAAAGATACCAAGAGCACTTCAGATAGGAGTTTCCTGTACTTGATGACGGCTGGAATAAACCAAGTAAAGTCGAACTTTGCAAAGGCGGCTCCGGTTGATGCGCGTGAAGCCATCAAAATTGAGCTGCCATCCCATCGCTCTTGAAGGGATGCTCTACTTATAACTTCTGGATGGCCAACAGCGGGGTCTTGAATAAGAACCTTGTCTCCATCGGATTTTGCAACAATAAACCACTTCCCATCTGTCCCTATTGCCAATAGAGGAAGGGGTGTGTTCGCTAGACGGTCATGGGCTACGGAGGTGCTTTTTGCTTTAAGCCCGAGGTGCTTTGCTGCCAGCAGAACTTCGGTTACCCCAAACTCAGTGCTTGCGTATTCATGCTTAAGTTGCTCAGGGTCAACAGCGAGTCCATGATACCTAGCTATAATAGCCAGGCACTCAAGTGCATTATTCAATATGGCTCCGGGAAATCCTTTGGAATTGTCGGAATCATACCTTATAATTAATCTTTTGTCGAGCATGTTATATCAAATTGGCAGGAGACGATAGCGCCTTAAGTTAACTTATCTATACCTAAATAATTTTGTTAACTTATCATCATTGAAATGCAGAAACTCAAGTCACCAAACCTTTTGCTTGTGGCATTTTTATCTATTTCGACACTTGTATTTAGTGCTTCGAGCTTTGCCGGCCCTTCGGCGCAAGTTGGCGAGATAGCGCAATCCCCTTATCGGCTACAGTCGTGGGAACAACGCCGTCTTCGTACAAGAGAGCAAATGACTGGTGTATTGGCGCATGACGCGGCTGCAGGAACTGCCTTTGATAAAACACTGACAGCCTCTGAGAGGTGGCAGTTGACACCCATGGAGACAATGGAGCTCCTAGGCGCATTCTATATGCCACGAGAAGGCATTGAATCAGGGTTGCCTGTTATTTTAACTGCTGCGATGTTAGGTTGGTATGATGCCCTGCGATATGGCTCTGCTTCCGGTCGAGATGAGATTCAAACGAATGCTAAATTCTTTTTGCTGCCTTTCAGTACCTCAGGTAAAACTGGCGTCGAGCAGTTAATCGCTTATCTAAAGGACCATCCTGACCAAGCTAAAAAGTCAGCAATTCTTGCTGAATCGATGTTCGTAAAGCTAAAGGATGGTCTGACCTATGACCACCGATGGCCCACTGCGTATGGAATGGAACGGTTCCAATGCGGCATGACATTGGATTGCAAGATTCCATCCCCTTTACCAAGAGATAAATGGCCAGAGGCTGAGGCAGCTGCAAAAGCATTTGTTTTTAAGTACTACCATATTCCTCAATAGAAATTTTATACTGTTGGCTTCACATCGGAGCCAACATGAACAACAACCTAACATTCCTGACCTATCAAGAAGCAATTGTCGCGGCAAAAAAGGAGCCGGGCATGGAATTTGTCGCACTTGACTTCAATCCACCCAAGCCCTTCCTGGCGCTGTACATAATCGAGGTTTTCGAAGATGAGCCTGATGAGGTAAACATCACCTATGAAGGTGGCGAGCTCTTTGATATGGGCGGAGAGGAGGACTTCTATGATGAGCACAGTGTGCCGGCAGCCGCCAAAAAGCTCTTCTACATTCGGCGCGGCGACTTAGGGGAAGATACGCCAAACATCCTTGGGATGACCTCGGAATATGTCCTGTGTGAAGTTCTGCCAGGCCTCACTGCGCCTGAAGACTACACTGAGGAGGAGTTTTTGGCAGCAGCAACTAAGGCCTATAAAGAATTCTGGCGGAAGGCTTAAGAAACGCCCACCTTATCGGTGGGCGCTGAGTGCTACAAAGTACTGCTGGTTAGCGGTACTTTTTCGTTACTTCCTTGTTGATTGCCTTGGAGACCGAGGTGACGAACTTTGCATACGCGGTACCCTGGCTGTTGTCATAGTCCTGGCCAGCCGTAACAAACGGTGCAAACTTCAGGTTCAAGGCATTCATGCCAGCTAGGGCATAAACACCGGCCATGGTCGGCCGCATGGCTTCAACATACTCGTCAAAGGGCATGCCCTCATCCAGATATTTGCCAAGCAGGTCAAACTGTTCTCCGTTAAACGGATACAGAATATTATGGACGCTGTCCGACATATTCAGCTTCAGCTCGCTCTGGAAATTAGAACGATGAACATACGCGTAACTCAGTTTCTTGGTCTCATCGTACTCATCATTGGCCAATACTTCTTGCAGTTTGGCTTCCAATGTATCCAGCTCACGGCGAAGCAGTTCGCTTAGCTCATAGGAGTCCCCTGAATAGGTTTTGAACCCTGAGGTTAATTGAACCAGGTTGTCGAAGGTCACATGGTGAAATGCAGCAAACTGAACTGGACGAATCATTCCATGAGCATTGCAAAAGAGCCGGTGTTGTGAGGAGACGCTAAAAACGTACTCCCACACCTTCACAAGTTCATCGGATTTGAGGCCATCAACCTGGTCAACCGTCATAAACCATTTAAGGCCCTGCACAGCTTTTTCCAGACTGGGGGCTTTCTCGGCAATGAAGGCCTGGATGTTAAAGGGCACGTCATGCGTCGGGTTTTTACCCACCTTCACCACCGGAGCATTGCGATACAGCTCCAGAAAGAAGTTTGCCATGGCACGTCGATTAACGGCGGTATCATCCGGATTTATCCGATAATAGTCGTCGTCATACGTGCCGCTGACAAAGGCCGACATCGGCTCCCAGTAGCAGCCTGGATAACAGGATGAATTGGCGATTCCTGGCATAGATAAATCGCGGTCGCCAATCGACATCTCAACCTCATTAAAAGTACTGGATTGACGAACCGGAATCACATAACACCGGTCCCACGGCCCAATCACCTGGTTGGTTACCCCACAAAAAATATTAGAACAGCCCAAAATATGCTCCTTGATGAAGTTATAAATGACCTACATCAAGGGTATAGCCGACGCTAATCAAGGTTGGATGGCTTATGGGCGGTCATTAAGCATAGCTGTGTGGGTATCGAGGATTCTTTGCCGAAGCGCCTCCTCCGTGATACCCAGCACCTCGCTTCGCAGTGCCTCGGGGCCACCAAACGATGTCTTGATGCGTTTCATCAGTTCCCCCAACGCCTTCCCCTCAAGGCCGGTCAACGAAGCCACCAGCGCACCGTTAAACTTTTCCTTAGCTAAGCGTTGGTTTGACAGGTCCTGAAGCGCCGCAGCATGTTCGTGGTTGAAGTGCGGAAAGTACTCTTCAATCCTTGGTTGCCAGGCGGCCTTATCCTCAGGGAAGGGAAATTGGGGTAACTCGTGATGCAGCTCGCACCAACTCAGGAAAGCTGTGTATGTCTTCCGCTTGCGGTCGCGAACGCGCGATACCGCATTCCTGTTCTCGAGCAGGAAGATGTCAGAATTGAAGAATGGCGAGTTGCCGACGAACCGGAAAATTTCTTCTAATGTCTCAAAGCCCTGTGCAAAGCGTTCAAGGGAGAACCCAAGAAAGGCTAGAGCCAGGGCATGGTCTTTAGTTAGGCAAATTTCACGGAATTTGTAATCGCCGTCCCGCACATAGAAATACAACCCATCGTGTCGATGGGAAACGCCCATGGCATGCGCAATCCGTCCTACCAGGTTACCGAGGTCATTGAACGCAAAGTAGCCCTTGGCATAGTCGAACGAGGGCTCATCGATGGCAATCAAGTCGACCTGGAACACATTGCCGTGCAGAAGCCCCAACTCAGGCCGCACAACCACACCGATGGATGTTACCGGGCCATTACGCACGATTTCGATGGCGCCCAAGGCTTCTGCCGCCTTAAAGGGGTCGTAATCCGAGGATTCAACCAGCACATCAAGGTCACCGAAGTCGCTCTTTGAGCGGTACGCTTCAATGGCTGATATTTTGCGACCGGGCAGCAGCGACCGAAGCTTGCTGACGGTATCCGCCGCAAAACGGTGGAAATTCCTGTCGGTAAGCCGAACCGTTGTGTAACTCAATGCGTTGCCGCCCATGGGAGATTCCTTTTTGCTATTAGTTTTGTAGGCTTAGCGAAGTGTCAGCTCAACAGTTCTGCCTCGACCGCGGCCAGTTCCATTTCACGGCGCTTTTCCGGGGAAACCAGCTGGTTGAGGCGGGCTTCCACATCGTCCAGCTTCTTGCGCTTTTCCTGGAGGCGGATGATAGCGACACGCTTCTTGAAGTCAGCTTCCCAGGCTTCATAGCTGAATCCACTCAGGGTAATGGTCGCATCTTCCAAGCCCAGGATGCGTGCTGCTTCAGCACTAGCGCTGCGACGCATAACCAGCTCGGCCGTCAATGAGAGCACCATGGTGAGGGGTGCGGTTTGCAAATTTACCGGCACAGCGGCCCACTCCAGCTTGAAGGAGCAATTCGTTTCCCAGGGACGCTTGGTTTGTGCGTCAAGAGCATCCACTTCTTTACGTTGGACCGCGACCGCAGCGAGGAGCTTCTCAACTTTTTGGTCTGCCGTGAGTTGTTCAGTTGTCATACTTTTTCACCTTTCGAAATATTGCCGTTTTGTAATTTGTAGCGCAGGTGGCCGTAACCCAGCTTGTTCAGTAGAGCCACGTATCGTGCTGAATACCGGGGTTTCAAATAGCCGGGTACCGATTCGCCCACGAATTGAATGTCGCTTGGGTACACGACATCCTCAAGCTTTCCTTCGGCATCAAACGGGAGTGCACAGGTGTGCTCGTTTCCAGCGCTGGTCTGAGTAAAGCCATTATTGAATGTCACATCAAAATCCCGTTGACCCAGCGAGCTACATACAAGGGCTGCTTGCTTAGCAGCGTCAGGCTGCTCATGGAAATAATGCCCATGGGCCTTATGTGTGATGCGCTCATACCCGGTCATCTTGTCAGTTGCCATCGTGAGCCGGTAGAGGCTACATAATGGCGAACTGTAGTCGATGGTATAGTCCTTCACCTCGACAGGCTCAATCGCCAGCCCAGCAATGGGCTGGGAGTGCGTGGTATGGAAGAACTTATCCACGATGGCTGAAAAGTCCGGGTTGATGTCGGTGGAAACCTCGCCGCTGAGAGTCGCTACACTAGGCACTACAAACTGATTCCCGTCAAAGAACACATGCTTTTTGCCCTTTGAAACCTGTTTGGTAATAGATAGCCAGCTCATCGCGCTGTAATAGCTCCGGGTGCCAATCTCTTCATGCGTAACGTTGAAATCAAACCATTCGTAATACCCCACATAAGTGAGTACATGGTCGTTCTTCTTTAAAGCATACTGGCGGCCCGGCACAAGTGATTTTGCGGAAACCTTGCCATCCTGTTTTTTGGTGTACTCCAGAGAATCCAGATAGTCCTGGGAATTGACCGGCAACAGCACCAGGTCGCTCCCGGCCCAGGCAAAGACGCACTCTTCCACGATATCGCGTTTGGAGACATCGGAATGCATCAGGATGCCGATGAGGTTGTCGATGGAGATTTCAAATTCAAAACCGTCAGGATGATGCACCCGGACGATAGAGCGGCCGGAGCCCCAGTAACCATTACGCTGCACCCCTTTGTTCAGCACAAACCCAGCTAATGGCTTGTTATCGATTTCGAGGGTGTCGATGGATTTATCAATCCAACCCGTCCACGAGCCTTCTTTACGAAGCTTACCTTTTTCGTCGTAATAGGTGACGTAAGCCAGTTTCCCTGTGAAGGTGTCGTTTCGATTCTGGAAGCCAACCTTGAGCTTAGAGGGGATGAATAATTTTGCCATGAGCGCGCCCGTTTATGTCTGAAATTGAAGGTTAAACTATACCATTATTGTTTACTTTTGTCAATGTAATGTGAAGTTAATATGGCCTTGATTCTTGACTGTTAATGGATTTATAGTTATACTTTTCTTTATTCTCGCCACACACGGCATTAGCAGGTGATAAATGACAAACGATAGTATTTTGATGGCGCGTGATTGGGCTATGGGAGGGAAATTTTCCGGACTTAAGCTCACGCGGGCGTACCAAGCAGCCTCCGTGCTTATCGACCATTATAGTGACCTCTTCCCGCCATCGTTGCAGGGGCAGTTATGTCGCATACAGGCGACTCACTTGCTTGACACTGCTGGGGTACATTTCCCTCGGGCAGAGCTTGCGATGTGTGATGAGCTGGCTGCCCTCATTGCGCCGAAAGTAAGTTCTCATCTCGAGGCCCAGGACCCGGTGTTGGTGACCTTGATGCTGGTGCTGGCGTATTCAGCCGCTATCCTGCGAGATGGCCTTGCTTCCGGCAGCATCAACTCAATGCTTAATCATCCACATCCCGAATCCCTGGTTGGCCTCCCCACTGAAGTTGAAACCCGCGCCAACATGCATCTTCGCGGTGCTGCGAATATTCTTATTGAGGCGCAGTGCGAAGCGGTCGTAGCCGAAAATCGCGCTGCAGCGCTCTCTGAAGTCTTTAATGTCTCCGAATTCATCCTGCGTGGCCGCATGTTTGAACAACTCTACAAGTGGAATTGTTTCCCCTTGGCTGCGGCCCTCCTAGATGAAGAGCATGAAAGTTGGATACTTGAGCAGGGGAGTCGGTTCTTAAACCATGGTGATTCGCTTAACCTTGAGGTTATGGGGTTGATGAATCCTCGGGAAATTCCGTTGAATATCCGTGGAGTTCTATTTTCCAACGACGGGCAAGGCTTCAGGCGCCCGGCGGTCGTATTGACGACCGGGGACTTTGAGCTACTCGAGGCGCAGCCTGCACACTTCCAAAAATTAATCTCGGATATTGGCCAATACGGGCTCGAGGCCTACCTGGAACCTACAGCAGATACGCTGTTTAGCCATAGTATCCACCTGCCAGGTTCTGCCGAGATGCAGATTAACCACCTGGCAAGGGTTTTCTACCAAGACGACCTCAACGTTGTCCCGGTTCTCATTCTTGACTCGGCGGCCGAGGTCGAGGAAGTTATGGCCACCCTGGTGAAAAAGTTTCTCCGCAAGCGAGGGGGCCCCCGATGAGGCGTCTGCCAATCGCCTATGGCGGGTGTACCTGCGATTGTCATACGCATCCTGGGGTGCTTCATTGCTTCCCATGTTGCTACCCCTCCTCAGGCGCGGCAGGGGCGCCAATACCACTGCCAAGCCTGCCTGTCATGAATGATGCGCGCAACCAAACCGGTGTAATCTCTGATGTCCCGACCAGGCTCTATTTTGACCTGGATGGGGTATTCGCAGATTTCTTCCCGTTTGTTCGGCAGATTCTGAAGCGCGATTACACCGAGATGAGTGGCGCGATGGCCTGGGGCCGGTTGTCCCTGGTACCGAATCTATTTTCAAAGCTTCCCCTTATCCCTGATTCCATGCGTCTTCTGGATGCGGTTTCTCATCTGGGGGAGGGGGTTGAAATCCTGACAGCCATGCCCCTGCCAACAGGCTTCCTGGTCACAGCGGAGCGCGATAAGCGCCATTGGGTAGCGAGGAATCTATCTCCAGACCTGAAGGTGAACACGGTGTACGGCGGGGTCAACAAATACAAGTTTGTCTCCCCTGGGGCTGTCCTGGTCGATGACCTGGAGCGCAACCTCAAGCCATGGGAGGAGGCAGGTGGTATTGCCATCCATCACACAGATGTCGACAGCACGTTGGCAGCATTAAAGGCGCTTGGATTGGTGCGCGATAATTTCGAAAGTTGAGAGTATCCGGCGGTATTTTTGGCAAAATCCGTGCTAAAAATACCGCTTAATTACTAGCGTAATACCCAAATGGTCGATTTGAAGGAATGTTGAAAATCTCGACCAGTGATTTTTGCGACGCGGGAGACACCAAGACCTCGGTAGTGCAGGTCATGTTCGCAAGCGAAAGGTGCCCTTCAGTCGGGCCATGAGCACTTCCGAATACCGCTGCTGTATCCACGATGTAGCAGTTTCCAAAGCGCTTGGCGCCCTGCGCCTGGGGGGTATGCCCGGCAAAGAGCCGGTCGACACCTAAAACCCCTGACACAATTTCCTGTTTGGCGCGCGTGCGCCCCCAGATGGCTGACTGGATAACCTGCTCGTCTCCTTCGGAGATGCGGCGTAGGAAGGTTGCCCAATCCATACCGACAGGGACCTCTGCATGGACCAGCCCGACGCTGCCGCGGACTGTCTCGACCTCGATAGCGAAAGGAAGGGCGGAGAACAGACGGCAGAATTCAGCGATTTCATCTTGCGTGAGTTCGGTAACCCACCCCAAGCCATTCCTTTCGACGTGCCAGGCTAACTCATTAGCGGATGGCTTACCATTGGCGAAGAGGGAAAGGAATAACTGTTCGTGATTGCCTCGTGTGGAGTGGACCCACGGCTGGGAGAGGAAATCCTTTGCCACCTTCGAATAGCGGCCACGGTCTACCAAGTCCCCAACCAGGAACAGGCGGTCAACATCCGGATTAAACTCCACCAAATTTAGAGCATTGACCAACAGGTCAAACGCACCATGGATGTCTCCCACGACAAAGTCACGGCCTTGAGAATTTCGTTCGAATTTTCTAACCAGCATCACGGCATCCAAAAACAAAGCCCCGGAGAACGGGGCTGGAGGAAGGTCGCCTAGGAATAATAGCCAAGGCTGTCGTCGGTAGCAATTACTACAGAAGGAGGATTGATGAGATTCAGAATTTCGTCATCTGCAATGTCGACGAGGTAGGGCTGAACATCTTCATCATCTTCCTCGATAATGGTCGTGGACCGCTTGATGACGGGCGACTTAACCCCCATGGACTGCATGTGTCGATATTGAGCATGCAGGGTAACGAGTCGGGTCAGCTCTTGGCTAACCATGGCCTGGCGCAGGCCCAGCTCGCGCAGCAGGCCATCTTCAACCAGGAACTGACCGCTCTTGTCGAGGTAGGCCAGGAATTGCGTCTTGAGCAGCGAAAGCGCGTTCGCGTATCCAGAGGGCTTGAATATCCAGAGAATCGGGATGTTCTTGAGATAGAGTTCACGCAATTCCGCCTTGAGGAACCCTGGAAATGCTCGAGCCAGTGTCGTTAACCCTGTAGAGCTAAGGCTCCCCAGATAGGTATTCACCATACGCTGGCCGGCGTTGGTGCGGCCACGCGTAATATCGCGGACCTGTCCGCGGATTTTTTCGAGCTCCTGCTGGGCCGTTGTTATTTTGGCTTCAACGGCTGCAGCTTCCGCGTCAGACGTAATCGATGTGGGGTACTGCGTCATGCGTATACTCCTTGGCGTTCTTTTCCATCGCCATCTTCCTGGCGCTGATTGAAATAGTTTGCGAAATAGGCTTCAAGCCCTGGTTTGTTAATTCCAGGCGTCCACTCAAGGGGTTTTCCTGGTTGTGCCTGAATGTCGGTATAGGGATTAAATCCCAAGTCGGTAATTTCATGCATGCGCAGGAAATAGCGCCTGTTTACGGTGT
This sequence comes from Novimethylophilus kurashikiensis, assembly GCF_003112435.1. Lineage (GTDB taxonomy): Bacteria > Pseudomonadota > Gammaproteobacteria > Burkholderiales > Methylophilaceae > Novimethylophilus > Novimethylophilus kurashikiensis. Next base: position 12,500 of record NZ_BDOQ01000010.1, on the reverse strand, counting down.
CTCCATGCCACAAGTGACGAATCGTGCCGGGGACGACACCCAGGCTCCCGCGGACCAGCTTGTAAAACTGGTCACCCCATTCCTTGAGATGCGATATTTGCGCCGGGTCATGCTTCAGTGCATTTTCGATGCAGAAGCCGTAATGGTCATAGATGGCATGCGCCATAAAATGGTCGGCACTACCGCTTACGGCCGCCTCGTACAACCCAACTTCATCAAACAACTCTCGTCGCATCGCCCAGCCATACCCGGTGTGGCCATGAACGTCATACCGGCCGGCATTGAGTGTTGTTGGACAACGCGACATCACTGAGGCAAATGATTCCGCACGCGGCTCGGCATCAGTAATACCATCGCGGTCGAGGCGAATGGCTGTTTCAAAGACCTGGGCAACCTGGTGCTGTTTCAGCACTTCAACCAGGTCATCCGCCCATTTATTGTTGTCGAACACGATGTCGCAATCCAGCCATGCAACATATTTCACGTCCGATGGGAGATAGGCCGCAGCCATATTAAGCAACCGCTCTTTTTGCCAAAGCAAAGTAGTCGCGCGAACCTGCACAACGTCCGGCGAGGGAGGCAGCTCAAAGTCTTGACCAGGGAATGCGCACTCTACCGTGAGGCAAAGAACGCCGGCGGCGCGCATACCCGCCATGAAGATGTCGTAATTCTTGCGGCGAGTAACGTAACGGCAAGGGTTATAATAAGTGGTAATGACCGCGAGGGACATTTCGGCTCCAAACTTCTTTGATTGCCGAAAAGTATACTATTAATTACTATATTTGTCTACTTATTGTTTTGTGGGTACTCAGTCATTTTCGCTGTTCGACTAGTGATTAAAACGTCATACCACTGATTTGAAACATCCCGTTGGTGAGGTCGGCCAGCTCGGCCCCCGCTTTTACAATTTGCCCATAGCCGCCGCCTGATAAGCCCGCACATTCTGCGAGCGCCTTATCAACAATCTTGAGACGGTCATCGATTTCGATGAGCTTAATCCTGGGTGGCATTTGCCCCAATAATTTGTCGAGCTTTGTCGCCCAGGCGAGTTCCTCAGGGCTAAGTGGTTCTGCGAAAGTTTCTTCGTTGAGCAATATGGTCATGTTGTGGCTACCTTCACTATCTAATTGAATTCGACATGATGCTTTGGCAATTCGCCGATAAAGCGTGAGCGTGAAAAGGCTTGCCCCTGACGGTCAGGATACTCTTTTGCGTGCCACAGCTCGCACACATCCTTAGCGCGGGTAATTGCCACGTACGATAGCCGTCGCTCTTCCTCCTCATCCCCGTGGGACAACGGGAAGATGCCGTCGGATAAACCCCAAACATGGACATGTCCCCATTCCAGACCTTTTGCCTGATGCACAGTGGACAGCCAAACCTGGCCGTCAGGGGTGTCATTGTGCTTAGTGTCGAGCAACAGGGAATCAAATACTTCATCCCATTGGGACTCGGCATCCATGAGGCTCCCGGCCAGCCAGTCGTTAATCATGTTCTGCAGCTCGTGGAGCGCCGCCAACCGACGTGCCGTGAGTTCCTTGTCCTTATCTTTGGCTGTAAAGTATGCGCGGATTCCCAAATCCTCCAGCACTGAAAACAATTCCAGCGGGCCATCTTCTGTGAGCCGGGCAATGCCTTTTCTGATGGATTCCAGACTACCTAGCGCCTTTGCAGAAAGCTTTGCGGTCGGGATAGCCTCCAGGATGGATAACCCGGCATCTGTTGCATGCATAAACAGCGATTCAAGCGCCTTCTCGCCAACGCCATCTGCCAGTTCGGATAGGCGGGTGAGCGCGGCCGCGTCCCGTGGGTTGAGCGCGAGTCGACCGGCGGCAATAGCCAGCTGGATTTCTGCTTGCTCGATGAAATCCATGCCGTTCACGATATGGTGCGGAATACGCAACGCAATCAATGCACGCTTTAGGAGGTGCACGGCCCGGTTGGTCCGGTACAACACGGCGATTTCACCAGGCGCTACGCCGTTCCGAATGGCGGATTGAATGGACTTGGCCAACAGCTTGGCAGCTTCGGCGCCCGCCTCCAGATACCAGACCTTAAGCTTCTCGGCCCCAGCACGGATAGGCACGGGAGTCTTCTCAAATCGGGCAATGTTGTAGCTGATATGCTCCCCGGCTGATTCGACAATCCGGCTCTGGGAACGATAGTTATTCATGAGGTACGCCACCTTGGCGCCAAACGTGCTCTTGAAGTCCTGAAGATTCTCAGGACGCGCACCACGCCAAGCGTAAATGGCCTGGTCGTCGTCACCCACCATGACGACATTCCGTGAGTCGCCGGCCAATAATTCCACGAGTTGGAATTGCGGCAGGTTGGTGTCCTGCGATTCATCAACTGTGAGGTAGGGGAATTGTGCCCGCATCCTATCGCGGAGCATGGGTTCCTTGCGCAAGCCATGCACCATGATGCCAATCAAATCGTCAAAATCCACCGTATTGGTCGAGGCCTTGTACTCCTCATAGGCGGTCACCAACCCATTGAATGCCGTGAGCGTGTCAGCGCTATCATCGATGAACCGGCCCAGGATGTCTGCAATCATGTCTGCGTCATCGAGGGTTCCGCCCTCATTCCTCAATACCCCATAACAGGTCCGGAGGTCATTAACGAATCTCTGCTGCTTGCGCTTAGCTGCAGGGTCTGTCGCCGACAATAAACCGCGAGACTTGGCGAACTTGTTGAAGAGTTTGTCGATGTCGTCATCGAGAAGCAGTGTCAATCCTGGTAGGCAGCCAAAGAGCCCCGGGCTTTTGCGGATGGTTTTCCAACAGAAGGAATGGAACGTATAAATCTGCAGCAACATTGGGTCAATCCCCGGTAGTTGCTTTGCAATTCGCTCCCGCATTTCCTCAGCTGCCTTGCGAGTGAAGGTAAGCATTAAATGCTTGGTCGGGTCGAGACCTTCCAGAATGAGGCGGGCAGCACGCCCAACGACGGCAGTGGTCTTTCCCGAGCCTGCGCCTGCAACAACCAGCATCGGTCCCTCGCCATGGTTTACAACAACTAACTGGTCAGAATCGTACATTTTTGATGGAGTAACTGTTATTGGTAGTGTTTAACTATACTAACATAAATTGCTATATTTCTCAAGCAATTATTGCTTTATATAGCATATAATGGTATAGTATTAAAGTAACAAGGAGACTCGGATGTCGAAAAAATTATTGGCGGTTAATTTCCGTTGGAACGGTTCTGCTAACGTGTGCGCTCATTGTGGCAAGTTGCCGATAAAGATGAATATCGTCACGGGGCATGACCACACTGATGATTATGCAACGTTGTGTGATTGCGGGGCGGGGGAGCCTTTTTCAAAAGTGTACGCGCGGGTGAAGAACCCTACGCACCCGTTATCCCACTACCTGCAGTCGATTGCGCAAATGGAATCCGCCATCGCATCAGAGCCAACCGGCCCAACTTCTCAATGGATAAATGACCTACGGGTTTTGACGGGCATCCCTTTCGAGGCTAAACGTGTGGACGACCTTAACGGTAAGCCGCTATTTGTTGGGGACGTTATTTTAGATAAGGCGTCCGGCCTTCACTGTGTGGTCTATACCAACGAGATGGCTATTCGGCAGGGCTATACGGCGTGGCGTAAAAATGGATGCTGGCGGAAAGCCCGCAAAAATGGAAAATTAGAGATTACCCATGATGAAGCGGGTGACCTCTCTGCACTTAGATGGCGAGGAACATTCCGGGGCTCACCGCTCGATGAGTTGGTATTCAATAAAGCCCCTTCAGTTGTCAAAATACCATCAACATTAGGCCTCCCTGCGCCCAAACACCTTGGCCCTTCGATGACTCCGGAACAATTCTGTTATTGGCTTCAGGGCCGTGCGGAGTTGGTGGCAGCGGCGCCGACGGCGGAGGAGTGGGCATCCATTAAGGAGCATCTCAATTTGGTATTCAACAAGGTGACCGCACCTGGCCCTGGCGACTTGCTGTTTCCACCCTCCACCCTGCAAAAAATTATTTGTTAAGGATGTTATGCTTCACGAAAACCTGCTAGAGCTGGACGACGCAACGACCTTTGGGGAGTTGATGCGCAACCAGGTCTTCCCTGGCCCGGGTGTCGGATGCTACTCAAATTTTGATGTTGCCCCCGATATGGCGCCGGTTAATAAAAGCTCGGAATTGGGTCGTAAGTTACTCGCCTTCCTCTTTCAAAATTGCTGGTGGAGCACGGGTGAAGGTGAGGCCGCTCTGCGGCGTGAGCTAGTCACTAATCGTGTTCACCTGTATGCCAGCGAAACAGCTTTCGTGGGTTGGTGGTGGGACGGTGATGGAACGCTCCTGGGTGGGACTCTCGATAAAGGAGCCATCATCAAGATGGCCATCAATGGAGACTGCAAAAAAGCCTACAACTGGGAGTGGGTGATTAATGAAAATCATTAGTCGCATGTAACGTTTGCCTGACAGACATGTAACGTTTGCCTGACAGACATGTAACGTCAAATGGGACCCTTTGTCGGGTCCCATTTTTATATACAAAGACTTAAAGCCTATGTCCGCATAGGAATTTTGTACGTTACATTTGTAATGGAAAAGCATCTTAGGAATCATTAGAATATTGTTTTTTTGCTACTAAAAAGAATATGCAAGCGCGACGAGACCGAAGGACTCCTTCGAACTTCCCTATCATTGCGCACACTTCCGTAGTTGTGCTCCAGATTTTTGGCATTTTGCTGATGATGGGGTATGTCCGTGAAGACGGTAATCCGGCCCTGAAGACAAGTGAGGCGCTCCTCTATTTCATTTTTGTGGCGACGCTGGTTGTCCTGCTACTTCTCGTTGGATATCACATCTACAAGACCAAAAAATGGCGTACGGAGTTGGACTCGGCGAGAGCCCGGTCAACAGAAATGGGCATCCTGCTCTCGGCGCTGGCGGATAATTCTGCGGATGTCATTATTGCCAAAGACATGTCCGGTCGGTATCTGGTATTCAACCATGCCGCGGAGAATATGTTTGGCCTGAAGGCATCCAATGTTATCGGTCACTTTGATGACGAAGTCTTCCCAGAGGACCTCGCAAAACAATTTATGGCTAGCGACCGGGAAGTGATGCGAGAAGGGAAGAGCATTATTTTCGAGGAGTCGCTGCACCATAACGCCAAAGGAGCGCCGCTTACTTTTCTCACGACAAAAACCCCGATGCGAAATTCGGATGGCATTGTTTACGGAGTTTGCGCCATTGCGACGGATATCACCTCCAGAAAGGAGATGGAGGACAAGCTTAAGGAAAGTGAGCGGAAGTTCTATCAATTCTTCCAATGCAGTCCGACCAGCACGTTCATTAGCGAACGGGATAATGGGCGATATCTCGCCGTAAATGAAGCGTTCTGCCATGCCTTTGGGTATACCGAAGATGAAATCCTTGGTAAAACTCCGGAAGAGCTGAATTTGTGGGCGGGTGGATTTTCCTTCCACGACATTCAAGAAGGGTTAGCCCTAAATGGCCGCCTACAAGGACTAAAGCTTATTCATCGAAGGAAGAACGGAACTGAGTTCCATGTTGCTTACTACGGCGACACGTTACCGGTGAATAAAGAATCGTACCTCATGGGGTCGATAGTCGATATCAGCGAACAAAACCGTTTTGAAGAGGAATTGCTCAAGAGCCGGAAGCGCTATCTAAGTCTGTTTGAGCATATGATGGCCGCCGTAGCTTATTGCCAGGCAATATCTCTTGAGGACGGCTCGCCGGACCTCATCGTATTGGAGTCCAACAATCATTTTGAGACTGTCTCTGGGTTGAATCCGATGTACATCACCGCGCAAAAACTGCGTGATGTCATGCCCGACCTTTACCGCACCAACAAGGAGTTGTTTGAGCGCTGTGCGTCCGCCGCCAACTCTGGAGTTTCCTCTCGTTTTGAAGCATGGGTACCCTCTCTTAGCCGTTGGCTGGAATTCAGTGTTTGCGGTCTTGAGAAGGGATTTTTCGTCATGCTGTTTGACGATATCACCGAGCGTAAGCGTAATGAAACGGAAGTACTTCGCCTCAATGACCAACTGAATCAACGCGTGTCCACCCAGAAGAAGCGTCTCTCGGACGCGGTGGGTGATTTGGAAACTTTTGTCTATTCGGTTTCGACTCTGCTTCAGGAATCCCTTGAGACCCTGGTCCAGTTACTCCAGAACATGCGCGAGGAAGATACGCCGCCACCTGCCAAGAATGTTGGTGAGATGATGGACGTTGCCTCCAGAATGGAACGACTGCTGGAGGGTGCGGTGAGTTATCTCTGTGGAACCTCGATGCCGTTCGAACCCGAGTTTTTGAGTATGTCGGATATCCTGGCGCCTGTGGTGCTGGGACTGCATCAGCGCTACCCAAAGGTTACGTTCACGACCAAGCCGATGCCGCGAATGATTGGCTCGGCCTTGATTCTAAGGACCATCTACAACGCGTTGCTCGACAATGCGGTCCACTTCGCATCAATCGATAATGAAAACCCAATTGTTGAAATTGGTGCGGAGCAATTGGAGATGGAAACTGTGTTCTACGTGAAGGACAATGGGCCTGGGTTTGATACAGAAATGCATGACGACATGTTTAGGCCTTATTTCAATCAGGCGTCAGCCCATCAGGGCCGCGGGATAGGGTTGGCCTTGGCGAAACGAATGGTGGAGCGGCATGGTGGTCGCATGTGGGCAGAGACAATTGTGCCTGGCGGCTCTGTGTTCTATTTCACCCTGGGGCCACTGGAGATGGAGTTGCCTGACGCCGAGGGGACTTAGCGCGCCGCGGGATTGGCCGATGCAAGCTATACAGGATACAGATTGCATCGTACTCGTCTCATGCGCAGAATTATTTCCTTTCCTGAAAGTGTTTACAACGCCCTTTGCACACACTGCTCAACCCAAGAACTCTACAAGTCGGAAGTTGTACGTGTTGCCGTCGCAGACTTGGCCCGACAGCCTGAGGGTGCCGAGGTCCATCATCCCCGCCGATGGTCTCAAAGTTACCAGGGGACTCGTCGCCGCCGCTTAGCTATGGTGCTCTCCGCCGAGTTTGATATGGAGATGCGTCGGGCAGCCGTACGCTATCGCCGCTCGGTCAACGCCTTCTACACGCTAGCGGTGGAAAGCTGGCTACTTAGGCAGCAATACGGGTTAGAAGCCCAACAGACTCTTCTGGCAGCGTAAGCACTTCCCACCATTGAGTGGGCACAGTGGCGAGCCCGTGCTCCAACGCAGCAAGCCCGCCCACGATGCAGGCGGTGGTGTCGGTATCGTCTCCCAGGCTCACGGCCGCTCGGATTGCTGAAAGGTAATCAGTGCTGCGGTCTAAGGCATAGATAGCCGACCAGAATGAATTGACGACATATCCGCCGCCAGTTGGCATCTCTGAACGGCCAAAGCGACGTATTTCGTCCAGAGCCTTCAGTTCCTCATCCGAGAGCTCGAGTTCGGATTCAAGTTGATGCGCCGCGGAAATTGCACGGTCCTTCCAGGAGGGCAGCCTTGACCCATGCATGACCTGGATGGCCAATTGGGTATACAAGGCACAAGTAATCATTGAAATTGGGTGCGCATGCGTAATCCTGGACTGCTGCGCGCCCATACGAACTGCCTCTTCCTCGGATACCTCCCATAGCACGCTGCTGAACGCTGCCGGCAACGCACGCATGAGGGCCCCATTCCCGTTGCTGGAGCGCTCCGCCTCGGCCGTGAAGCGGCTCAAGGCAGCCCGACAAGGGGTTACACCTTCTTTGAGGCGACCTAAAGCGTAGGCAGTCTGGCCGCCACAATCAAATACGATTCCACCTGCTTGATGGAGGGACCGTTCGTACCAGGCTAGTAATCTTGCGCCGAAAGTACTCAAAACAAGCTGTCCCCCTTCGCTTTCCAACGAATCGAGCAGGCACAATAACTGGCTGCCATCGTCCGACCAGGTGCCGTACGGGATGCCGCTATAGGTTTTCGGATAATGGGCCGGCATGACCAGATTCAAGTGGTCTGCGGTGGGTAAGATGTAGGGAGGCTTGAATTCATGAGGGACACCAAAGGCATCTCCCATCAGGGCGCCGAATACACCGGCAAGGACGGCGCCCTTCGAAACAGGTTTATCACCGGGGTGATACCCCAGCGCCAACCTTAGTGGTTCAGTGATAGCAGATGACATCACCCGATTCCATGATGGCGCAGTGGCGGATACGGCCATCCGGGCGCACAAGCGTCACGTTATCCTGGACAACCTTGCCAAATCGAGACATGTCGTTAATGACTGCAGTAGGAATCCCGGTCATAGACAGCCGACAGGCATTCAGCACTGCCCATGATTCCATGGTCGCATCGATGGCTTCCTGAGAACCATTGCTGTATTCAATAGCGTCGTACAGGCTCAGGTACACTTCTTTAGCTTGGCTCATGGGCACGGGAGAGCAGAATACACCCACACCATCAAAACTGAGAGTTTTATTCGGCCCATAAAATTGCTGCAAACGATACACCCCAAACTTCTCGTCGAGAACTGTATAACCGTTATCTTCCAGCACAGAATTCAATTTTGTATCAGACATAGTTTGTTCACTTTCTGTTAACTTTGGAGCGGCAATTGCTCTATACGTTGTTAACAAAGTATACCTTATTTAGCCCAAAAAAGCAATTCATTGTCAAGAGACGAATATGAGCCTCCAATCTGCATTACTAAAGCGCGGCGCTCAAGACCTTTTTGAGCTGCTGGAAAGAAACTTCATCGAGAAGAAGCCTTTGCTCGAGGGCGCAAAGATTTACCGCGGCACCTCCACCCCCATCCAAGAGGGTGGCGTGATTTCGGATACGGTGATGCACGCTGCGCTGACGCCGCGCGTGGCTTCCATGTACACGCATAACGGTGTGGCCGGGAAGGTTGGCTATGTCGGCGAATATGCAATTGACCGAAGCGCGCGATTCTACCCTGACTATGGGATGGAAAAGGCAATGAATGGCCATGGCGGTGGCCGCTCCATCGAGGAGGCGGAGGCATTGTTGCGCCCGAAGGTCGCAGAGCTAGCTGGTACGCAGGACGAGCGGGCTCGTAACAATATCCGCATGGAAATCGACAACCTCATCAAGAAAGAGCTGCATGAAACGGCGCTCCCTCTGGATAAGGCTCGCGCTGCAGAAAACATGTATTACTACACCGGCTCCCAGCACGCCTTCTCAAACAAGCAGGCGTTACAGGACTTGCAACTCATCACTGAGCATAATTCCCGGATAGCCAAAGAAGAAATCTTCAACAACTATCGCGGGCCGGTTGCGCAGAAGTTTCTCAACATCATGGAAAATGATGCCACCCGGGCGTCGCTTAAATCACCTGAAGACTTCCATACGATGAAGTCTGCTATTAGCCGTCTGTCGCATATCAGCCAGAATGAGTACCAGAAAGAATTGCGCGCGGCCTATGGGAATCATTCCCTGGACGGGCTCAAAAAGGCCGTTGTTGAGCATCCTGTGAGCAAGCACAACAAACAAATTGAAGGCCTTGGGACCATCATCACCGACATGGTGAAGAGCGGCAAGCCCCATGACCGGGAGCTTGCCCTGGAAACGGCAAAAGCCATTTCCAGTCTGCCCAAGGAGGCGACCTTAAAGGATGTGAGCTCGGCTATGTTCGATACTGCTAAGACTGTAAAGGCTCGGCAGGCGGGGGAAGTTGCGCATGACCTTCCTCATGCGGCGCCCTCTCGCGGCGGAGAGACAGTAAAGGCAACTCAACAACACGCCCAGACAACCTCCCAACCAAGTCGCTCCATGGGGATGGAGCGTTGACCTTACAAAATATTGAATGATACGGAAAAGTGTATGACTACGATTGACCCAACTCGCAACCGCGCAATGCTTGATGTCGCTTATGGCCAGGTCGGCCCACGTGACCGGGAACGTGTAACGCAGGCTGTGTTGAATGAAGCCAAGCACCAGAGCGACCGAGTAGAGACTATTAAAATGGCTGGATACATGAGTGCGGAAGGTCGCTCCTCCATCGATGTTTGGGCATAAACTCCTTGCGTTATTTTGTCTTTTGTGATATAGTTTTGCTCATCAAATCAAAAGATTAAGCCTCTCTCGAAAGGAGCTGTTGTGCCAGAAATCATCGTTCAGGATTCCCCGATTGCCGTCCGTTACGTGACATTGAAGAATACAGTGATTGAGTATGCGCATGCCTACTACGTGATGGACGACCCGGTGGTATCTGACGCGGTATACGATGGCTTGTTCCGTGAGTTGCAGGATATGGAGGCGGCCAACCCTGCCCTGATTTCGGCCGATTCTCCGACGCAACGCGTGGGCGGCACGCCGGCTGCCTACCTGCCTAGCGTTCCGCACTCGGCACCGATGCTCTCCCTGGGCAACTCGATGGATGAATCCTCAGCGCTCTCTTTCGCCACCCGGGTTGATGCAGAACTGGGCGCTGAAGCGGCGACTGAATACACCAGTGAGCCAAAGTATGATGGGGCCTCCCTGGCGTTACGTTACGTCGAGGGTTGGTTTACGCAGGCGGTAACCCGTGGTGATGGTGAAACAGGTGAGGATGTCACTGCTCAGGCCCGCACCATTCGCTCAATCCCGCTTCGCCTGCCAAATGAATTCACCGGTGAGGTTCGCGGTGAGGCGATGATTACCAAGAAAGTCTTCGCGGAGCTAAATGCAAAGGCCCTTGCTGCTGGTGAAAAGGAACTCAAGAACTGTCGTAATGCTGCTGCAGGGAGTTTGCGTGCGCTGGACCCGCGCGTGACAGCAGCTCGAGGGCTTACATTCTTCGCCTACGTCCTGGTGAATGCCGCTGATTATGGATTTACGACGCAAAGTGCAGTGCTGGACTGGTTCCGCGAAGCTGGCTTCAAGGTCGCGCCTCAAGCCCGCGTGGTGTATGGTGCAGAAGGCATCCAACAAGCCTTCGCTGACATGGCAGCCATGCGACAGGACCTGCCATTTGATATTGATGGCGTCGTCTTCAAGGTGAATCGCTTTGACCAGCAGGAGCATTTGGGATGGAATTCTCGCGAACCGCGCTGGGCGACTGCCTACAAGTTCCCGGCTGAAGAACGCCCGACGGTGGTTGAGGCCATCGACGTTCAAATTGGTCGCACAGGCGCCGTAACCCCGGTTGGACGCTTGCGCCCGGTACAAGTCGGCGGCGTCACCGTCTCGAATGTCACGCTGCACAATCTTGAACAGGTTCGGCTTAAGGATGTCCGGGTAGGGGATACGGTCGTTATGCGCCGGGCAGGCGATGTGATTCCTGAGTTGGTGTCTGTGATGACTGAGCTGCGCCCGATTGATTCTCAGGATTGGGAGATGCCTGATGCCTGCCCATGCTGTGGTTCGCCTATTATTCGCATCCAGTCGCAACATTTCTGCACTGGCGGCACCAGCTGCCCCGACCAGCGTCTGTTCCGTATTGCGCACTTCGGCTCGCGCAAGGGAATGGATATTGATGGCCTGGGTGAGTCATCAGTAGAGCAGTTGCTGGATGCCGGCATGGTCACCAAGATTTCCGACTTGTATCGCCTCGACGCGGCTGAAGTTGCGAAACTGGAAGGTTGGGGTAAGGTTTCGGCCGCAAACCTCTTGACGGCCATCGCTGAAAGCGTGGGTCGTCCATTGCGCAAGTTCATCTACTCCCTCGGCATTGAAGGTGTCGGTGAAAGTACAGCAAAACAACTGGCGCAGGCGTTTGGCACCTGGGAAGCCTTCCGTGCGGCGACTGAGGCCGACCTGATTGCCTTGCCAGATATTGGTCCCATTACCGTAGCCGCCATCCACGGTGCTTTCGCCGACCCACATACCAGTGTTGAATTTGACCGTTTGGCAGAATTAGTCCGCCCAGAGGCGGAGCAGGTTATCCGCGCGGGAGATGCGCTGTCCGGAAAAACTGTGGTGATTACCGGCACCCTTCCAACCCTTTCGCGTGAAGATGCAAAAGCAATGGTGGAGTCCCTCGGCGGAAAAGCTTCAGACTCAGTCTCCAAAAAAACGTACGCGGTGGTGGCAGGGGAGGGCGCTGGCTCCAAATTGACCAAAGCACAGGAGCTTGGAATCCTTGTGGCCGATGAGGCCTGGTTGCTGGCACTTGTGGGGTAAGCGATGGCTAAACTGATATTCAGGCGCAAAAATGATGAGGTCCTCGAGGTTTGCTTCGATGATAAGGTGATATCCAGTTGCAGCCACGATAGCGTGGGCTGGGACGGAATGGAGGAGGTGGAGAGTGCGCTTAAATCGCTCGCTGCTCACCTCAATATTGAGGTTGTCGACGAATACGGAGATGAGGAAGAAGTGGAAGAATTGGACGAGAAGGAGGATTAGAAAGGGGCTTGACCTTTTCAATCTTTTTTGATATAATAAGCCTAATTCAAAAAAGGTAAAAATATGATTGCGCCCTTGCTATCGCTGTTAATTGTGGCGATGTCCCTGTTTTCGTCCTCAGTGGCTGCCGACACCACCATCGTCATTATGCGACATGCGGAAAAGCCTGCCGCTGGCCAAGCCCAGCGGCAGGCT
>NZ_BDOQ01000009.1 GCF_003112435.1 Novimethylophilus kurashikiensis | reverse complement strand
AGCGTTACATTATGCGAAGTTGTTTTCGGTTTTTTTGCGAGGTTGTTTGCGGCTATTTTCCGCGCGCGCATGATAAATCTTGTCAAAACTTACGATTACCTCTTTCATTCACTACGATAATTCTTTGCACGTTCGCAAATTCACATGAAAAGTTTTTTCTTTGCGCGTAATTGATGAGGCATTCCTAGGTAATTCCCTGCCGGGTTACGTCTTCATCTGAAATCACAGGCTGAAAGCCCTGACAATTATGGCTTAGAGAGCTTTTAGATATGAATTCTGGGCTCCACTATTCATTTTTGAATGACGTAATCAAAAATGAGCTGAATCTGCCCCGATGCATTCAGGGCAAATAATTAATTCAAAACCAACTACGCTTTTTTATGTTGAAGTCGCTGCTTACAGCTCTCCAAGGATCGCTGGGTAGCATTAAGTTTTTTGGCCGTGTCCTTTTGTTGAAGCTTTAGCTGAGTCAGCTGGCCACTTGTAACTCCGAGCCTTTCCCTGAGGTCAGAATTCATTTTTTGTGCCGCAGCCAACTCCTTAATATGCTGCCGCTGTTGTTCTCGTAGCGAGTTTCCCTGTCGCGCGAATTCCTTCTCAAGCTTAACCACACGTTGCCGTTCCCGGTCGACCTCGAGTAATGCCCGTGCCTCCAAGGCGCGATATCGTTCCTCAGCTTTGGCTAGAGCGACGTTTACCTTTTCAAGGTCGGCACTGAAAGCCTGTCTTGCCGCTTCCAAGCCACACTCCAATTGTTCCCGCTCGTTCTGTAGCGTTCTAAGCGTTTTTTCAAGGGTTGCTAAGGTAGAGATATCAACCGCATGGTTTTTTTCGGTCTCAACCAGACGGTTGAGGGCGTTTTCGAGCCCAGCTTTGGTGGATTTCAGCTCGTCCACGATTTTCTCTCTTTTTTCTCGTTCAGCATGAGCTTCATCCTGGACATGGCGTACTTGTTCCTCGGCCTCAGCCATTCGAATCGAATAGTTCATCTGGGCGGCAGCTTGAGCCTGCACCCACAGCGCACCGACGAAATTACCAGTGGACTCTCTGATCTCCTCGGGCAGATCAGGATGCTCGATCCGGACGCGGCTCTTGTCCCGTAGCTCAAGCCAGAACCTGTTAAGTGCCTCTGCCGGTGCCGACATGCTGCCTTTGCGCACGTATTGATAAAGCTTGTTCGCGGTCGGCGTTATGCCGTACCGGAAAAACAACAGCACGCAGACCTCGCGATACAGATCGCGCGTCTGTGGAAACTGGTTTTTCAACTGGTCGATCTCACTCTGGATTTGGCTTTCGGGGACGGTGGGAGTCGACATGGCGAGAATCTCGATAATAAATACTATAAATAATACAATGTAATATGTTGTATTTATAAATATATTGAAGTAATTTTTGACATAAATAATGTAATGTTAAATAATTTAGAACTTATGTTCTGCCCACAGTAGGAGCAAATTTGTGATTTCTGCGGAATTGCGTGTGATTCCAGCCATCGCCCCGCTCGAGCAGATGAGATTTACACCTGAGGTCGACGGCAGCACAGGACTTAACCGAGCGACAGGTGTTCGCCCTCAGATCGCTGCTGATACTGACGTCGATGCCATCAAGGCCTGGCTCATTCGCTTCGCCGATACCAAAACCACCTTCGACAACTATCGCAAGGAAGCCGAGCGATTGCTGCTTTGGTCTGTGATTGAGCTTGGCAAGCCGCTGTCCTCGTTGACACATGAGGATCTGCAGGTATATCAGCATTTCTTGGCCGATCCCCAGCCTAGTGCCAAGTGGATCATGACAAAGCGCAAAATGCCGAGAAGGCATGCAGACTGGCGCCCTTTCGCGGGCCCCCTCTCCCCTACCAGCCAACGCCAAGCCATGGGCATCCTCAATGCCATGCTTTCCTGGCTCGTCAATGCGGGTTACCTCGCCGGCAATCCGCTGGCCTTATCCCGCCATCGGCAGCGCAAGGCCAAACCCCGTGTGACACGTTTTCTCGAGGAAGATTTGTGGAATGAAGTCAAAAGAACCATTGAAGCCCTGCCGCGCGAGACCAACCGGGAACGCGAGCATTATTACCGGGTTAGATGGCTATTTTCGTTGTTCTATCTTGCAGGCATTCGCATCTCTGAGGTCATCCAGAATACGATGGGAGGATTTTTCTGTCGCAAGGATACTGACGGCGAACTGCGATGGTGGCTGGAGATTACAGGCAAGGGCGACAAAACGCGCATGGTGCCCGCTACTAACGAGCTTATCATTGAGCTTGGCCGCTACCGGCGGGAAATGGGGCTGAGCCCCATGCCTAGCGCAGGGGAGACTTGCCCCTTGGTGCTCCCGATTGGAGGGAAGCAACGCTTCATGACCCGGAGTGCCATTCATATAATCGTCAAGACGATATTCAAGTTAACCGCGGACAATTTGAAACAACGGGGACTGGAGGCGGCGAATCAAGTGGCTAGGCTTGAGGCTGCATCAGCCCATTGGTTGCGGCATACGGCGGGAACTAGTATGGCAGGCAGCATGGATTTACGTTACGTCCGAGACAATCTCGGCCATGAGAATTTGACTACAACCAATGTCTACGTGCATTCGGAAGATAACAAGCGTCACGCGGAGACCGAGGCGAAACACAAACTTAACTGGTAGACGTTAGGGTTCAAGCGATTGCAGAACGTGGCTGCTATCTGAAGAAGAGAGTTGCACATGAAGTGCCGATGTTCCAACAATGATGAACAACAAGACAGCACCAGAAGGATGTCGTTTGAGTATATCTTTTGAATTGGCTACATCAATCGTGGAAGGCTCTGGAACAGCCTCGGGATGTGTGTGCCATTCCCCTAAATAAGTAATTTGCCCAGCGCTTTCACACCACAAACGATCTGCAATTTCTTGATGGATTTGTGGCTGTCGTGTGAACAGTGTCCGAGCGCGTTTGTCATGCATGGCCGGCGCTGTCACATAACAAAGCTCAATATGGTCTCCTCTGCACTTTCCTAACAGAATACCCCCCGATTCCTTCGCCTCGAAATCCACTTGGCGATAAGTGTCAAAGATGGCAAGGATCTGGTCCGGTATCAGCACAAAATGCCGGTGATCAGCCGTTCCCCAAACTGGCATTCTTATACAACCATTGCACAGGCCGGACAGGTAGAACGTTTGAGGGGGTCTATATCAGGGGTTGCAATGGTAAAGTGATTATTGAGAATCTTCGTTCTTAGCCGCGGTGATGGCTGTTCCATCGCCCAATCGCTTAAATGCTCCATTGCTAGACAAGCTGCCTGTACCGAGACTGTAGCGGGGAAAGGTACGTATAAACTTTCGCATCCCTGCCCTAACAACTCGAGTGGAATGGCTTCCTGAGTGGATGGGTACAGCACGGTTCGCTGATCATCATTCAAACAACGGGCGCAAGCTGAGTCAGGAACGGGAGTTAGCAAGCTACGGACGGCAATACCAGGGCCTTCGATCCAGACTTTCAGAATGGGCTTGAAGTCCGGGCCTTGATATTTATGAGCGAGAGCATGCCCTAAAGCCTCCTCGCCAGTGGCATCAATGATCAAATCTTCTTTGCCTAGATAAGCCTGAAGAGCATCTACAGGCAGCGGTCTGGCATTTAGCGAAGGGGAGCTGCGGGTTAGTTCCTCTGCCAGCGCTTCAGCCTTGTTTTGGAGAATATGATTAAACCCAAGGCGATGACGTCCGACGTTTTGTGGCATCAAGGAATCGTTATCCACGAGGGTTAGCCGGCCAGTGGATGTCCCAACTCCCGCTTTGACCATCAGTTCAGCCAAGTACCCTCCAATGGTTCCGCAGCCTATAAGGGTTATGTTCAATCCATGCAAATTTCTGTTCATCGGATTATTCCTTTGGGCGAGGTAGACATCATCAATCCTGACGATTGAGAAAGTTTGTAGCTGAGACTGATAAATCAATTCTCTGACTGCTAACCGGTTATAAATACTGTTTGGTTTCCCCCCATTACGATTGAATGAAACAGCGAAGCCATAGCTAATCAGCGGACTTTCAATCAGACAGAATGCTCCATTCAAATCTGCGTTTAAAGCATTGATTAGGTGACTCTCAAGTTTGCGGCGGCAGTTACCGTCTCCTAAATAGGACTGCCATCGCAAGACCTCCTCTACCGACTTCGGCGGCCATTTATCTTGCATCGGCATGGGTGCTTGATTAGTCTTAACCCTGCAGACTCTCGCTACACGGTTTGGGACTGGAATCATGCCAAGGCATTCCAGTTTTATTTTGGTTTGCTTTGGCACATTACTGATGACGAGAAGAGGCTCTGCTTTCGACTTGGCTTTTGCATTCTGGTAAAAGATAGCCTCTACGGGAGTTGAAAGGTAAGGGTCAATATCCGCTAAGCAAATGGAAGTACCCCAGTAGGCAAAGAACTCATCCTCCAGATCCTTAGCCCTCTTGCCAGCCAAAACCTCGGCATAAACAGATTCTGCCCTGTCTATGCAAGCTAGCACCTGAGCCGGCATATCGAAAATATCCAATACGATGCTGCCTCTCGCGGCATAGCAAAGAAACCCATCCTGCCCAATATGAGGGGCAATCGGCTTCAATTGTCTGGGGATATTCAACAGTTGAAATTCTGGAAGAGTGAGTCCACTCACATCCACAGCCAAGGCAACCGCATGCGGTTGGCCCTGGCATAAGAGATGCCCTCTGAATAGCAAAGTATCGCCTTCGCTTGCTTCGTAATCGAAGCCACGCTGCTTCAATACGGAGACAATACTTTCTACGGCATTCATGGGGTTCATCCAGCTTGGGATCTACCCACGAGCTTGGATGCCTGAACCGTAGCTGGCGCAGCCAATACTGTTGCCGCAATCCCAGCTTGTACAATACGAGAGGGCTGATTAGGGAAGCGCTTGCCTAGTTGATTGATGACCCACGTACAGGCCTGAGAGGAATCACTGGCATTTAATGCACCGCGCAGAAATCTTTCGAGGGTTTCAAGTTTTGCGATAACTTCTTTTACGCCCGTTGTCCCTAACCGATCAGTCAATGATTTTGAACTATCGACCGGGTCATCGATACCTGCCCTAAAGGCGGCTGGAAGTTTTGCTACCACATCAAGCAAAGCCAAATCGTCCCTACGTTCACGCTTCTCAAAATGAAGCGCTGCAGCGGCCATGAGCAGTATCGAGGACGGACCGCCAGACTCCCACTGAAAATCCCGCCAAGCTTTAAGATACCTTACGCAACGGCGAAATTGCTCTCCATGAATCTCCACCTGATTTCGAAACCATTTCGTAACTTGGCGAGGATCGGATTCGATCCAATCTTCCTCACGATGTGCCAGCAGAACTTGATTTTGCGGCAGTTCAGTCCAAGCATCTCGCTCCGCCATGAGCAATGCTTCAGCAAATGAATCGTAGCCGTATTTGGCTAAAGCGGCTTTACTTAATGTCTCGAATTCCTTATCAGGAATTGCATAGAGGGGAATGTCAAGGTGGGCATTGGCTGCAATCTCGATGCGAATGCATGTCGGTTTATTAGTGATTAGCTTCCAATGTTTTGCCTTGACCAGGGGTGCCAATGCAGTTTGCGTTGCCTGGAAGAATACCGCGCTGGCAACACTCGGTCGCCCAGCAGTTTGCACAAAACTGAGTGGAAGATATACGCCGTCATCGATATCGGCCTGCTGCTGAGGCCAAGCGGGTTTGTTCAAGGTTTTGTATGACCAGGAACCCTGTGGGAAGAATCGAGGTGAAACAGCCACTTCGTCATGCCCTAGCTCGTGCAACACTTCAGGAAGTCGCTTGCGCAGGCATTGCCGGACATCTTCCCTCGCGCTGGCCATAAAAGCTTCAGCATCAGGCTCCAAAGTAATATTGTTCAAGAATATAGGGGCTTCGGTAGTGGAATAAAACAACGAGCTCAGGTTCAGCATAGAAGGTCCTCAACAGTTTTTGTGTGGTCCATGATAGAAAATCGGCGCGATTGGTGTATGGCTTCTGAAAATGGCCATTTTGGGGTCACCAATTGCTGCCCGCCCTGCCGCTGCCCCCCTATCCTTCAATACATTCGTTGCGGCTTCCGAATAGTTATCTAGTGAAATGTCCTTGCTTTGATCCGGTGTGGCCGTATCATCAATGCGAAAATAACCATCTGCTAAATGATGGCTCAACATGGCATCCGTCATGCCTTCTTGGGCTGAAATGACGAGATCGAATATTTTTGTTCCCCACCTCAAAATTCCTTTATCCAACGGCGTCTTGCCTCTTGCTGTGGCACCTACGGTCATAGTGCCTATAGCTAATACCCGAATATTCGTTTCTGGAGGAAGGCCAAGTATCTTCTTTGCCTCATGCAAGCCGAAAAAGCCAGGGGAGTTACCTACTAGCCCCCCGTCAGCAAAAACGCCAAGATCGTTAATGCGATGAAGTGGAAAATAGGTAGGAGCAGCACTGGTAGCTAGCGCGACATCAACTAATCTTAAAGTGAGGTCCGATTCCAATGCGGCTGCATGAGGTGTTTTGAATATTTGTGGCCGCCCAGTGCTGTAGTTGACGGCCGGAATCAATATACGTTGGTTCAGATCGCCGATGGTCATGTTTCCGAACTTGGACTCTACGACCTTCCGAAGTCCATCTGCAGGATGTTTGGCAAGTGTCAGTTTGGTCGCCAATCTTCGAAGGAACCCTCGCCTCCCAAATATCTGTTCCCCCTGTTCCACAAAAAGATTCTGCAATTTCCCAGTCGGAATCCCGGCGGCGATGCCTAAGGCCAGAATACCGCCAACGGATGTCCCGCAAATGAGATCGAATTTTCGCGAGATCGGCTCTCCGAAGGACTGCTCAAGCGTTTTGAGGACAGTGGCGGTATAGAGTCCGCGATAACCGCCTCCAGATAAAGCAAGGATGTGAAAATCAGGCGGTGGAGTAGACTGGCTCATACGTGAGCCATCCATTGAGAGACAGTGGGATAAAGCGATTTTGGATTAATCGCTACCGCGTTAGTGCTGGACCGCAATATTGTTATTGCCATACCCCCCTCACTGATTGGCACTCAAGTGGTAAGAGTGCTATTGAGGTATGTTATATTGTGTTTTATGGAAATGCAATCCACACCATATTGTGGTTTCTTGTTTTTATTCCCATTATATTAATAGGTCGTTACAGCGCAGCCCAACAGCCAAAGGGATGCCAGGTTAAATCTGCTCTTGATCAGCTTCATCGAAATAGTTTGCTGGACTCTAACGGTCATCTATGGGGGAAAAAAGCTGGCACTGTCCGGGCATATTCAGCATACCTCTCCCCAAATTCAGCGTAAGCCTCTCGCTCTTCAATCCGTGCAAGCCGGATATACATGAAGACCAGAATTGGAAACATAACCACAGTAATGATGGTTGGCCACTGCAGTAGGAATCCGAACATGATCATTACAAACCCAGCGTATTGGGGATGTCTTGTCTTTGCATAAGGGCCAGTCGTGGCTAACGTATGCCGGCGCTGAGCCTGATAAAGCACACGCCAAGCGTTGGATAGGATAAAAAAGCCAGCAATGATGAATAAATTGCTTAGCATATGAAAAGGGCCAAAGTGCGGATTTCCCCTCCACCCAAAAAGATCTTCGAGTAAATGCCCGGCATCATGCGAAAACGGATCGAATCCAGGAATTCGTGCGGTTAGCCAGCCGGACAGCAGGTAAATCGTCAGCGGGAAGCCATACATTTCTGTGAACAGCGCCACAATAAAGGCAGAAAAAGCACCGAACGAACGCCAGTCTCGCTTGCTTTTCGGCTTGGTGAAACTGAATGCAAAGATGATGAAAACCAGCGAGTTGATGATAACCAGCGACCAGAGCCCGTAGGCCGGAGATGGCGCACTCATTTCTTGTCCCCTTCTGAAGCGTTATGGTTGTGATGTTCATGGCCGCCATGGTCGTGGTGCATGAATAGGTGCATCAACGGGCATGCCAGCAGGACCAAATAAGGCAGGATGCCCAAAACGTGGGCCTTATGTTCAGTGAATAGCAGAAAAACGGCGATTACGAGAAACCCGTAAAACACCCACTTTCCTTTCGCTATGTGATGCGCTTCATGTTCTTCAGTCATCGGGCTCTCCTTTTTCGTCGAATTTGCGGCAGCATTGGGTAATTGTGTTATTTCGCATCTGATCATTCGCAGAGCGTCTCAATGTGATCAGCCCCCAAATAATCGTGATTGGGCATACGAGCATGAGAGCGACCAAAATCGCGGACCACCACGAAAGCCCCCATAATTTCAGAACAACTCCAGCCATGACTACACCTAATGCTGGGCACAGCCATGTCCAGCGATTGATCCGTGAGGGCAGAAAGCGCGGGACGCGCTCCATATAGGTTTGGTACTCCGGCATGCGTTGTAGTAGGTCGATTTCTTCCATCCGGGCCTGTGCTCCAAAAAAAACCAGTGACAGGACGGAAGCAATAATCCAGGGATTGGTCGGGTGCACAAATGCCAGTCCAGCAAATACCAAGAAAGCGCCCGCATAGATCGGATGCCTCACATGGGAGTACAGCCCCCTATCCATAAGGGCATCGTCTGCGGAAGGAAGGTGCGTACGCATGCCGAGCTGCCAGTGTCCGACAATAATAGGAATCGAGCCTGCCGCGATCAGAAACCAGCCAAAAACCTCGCTGAGAATACCCATAGGGAACTGAAGAGTAGGTTCCGCTCGCCAAGCAAGTACCAATCCGATCATGAAGAGAGGAATGCCGAGCACGTTACGCAATAGATTGGTGACTAATCGGCCGCCGTGCATTCCCCAGCGTCTTGACCAAGTCGCCGTAAAAGCACTGGCGCCGGCCAAGATAAAGCCGCTCAATAACGGTATGAGAAAGCCATACATACCTTGCCTCGACCTGACTTGTCCGCTTCTCTGTGAAACGAATTTGTCTGTTTAGCAGCAACCGCCATGATGATGGCCCTGTTCATGGTGATGCTCGGGTTGAGGGATATATTGTTGTGGATTCGCTTCAAACCGGTCGCGATTTTCACGCGAGGAAAAATAGTAGGTTTTGCCTTGATAAACGGTAGCCGCCGCGGTTTGCATATCGACCTTCTGACCATTGACGGGATCGACGTTCGGAGTGGGATTCTGAGATTCAGCGCCTTCCTCCTGATTTTTGCCATGTTGATGACTACCACCGAAATGGCCACATCCCATGCCGCCACGATGCATTAAGAAAAAGACGCCCGCAATCAGAAGGAGAAACCCCCAGTTTTGACTAAGCCATGCCATGATTTTTCTCCTCTACAAATTGCAGGACCGCATAATTCGTGAGACTCAAGATCGCTGAAGTCCCCACCATTCTTGTAATCAGTATTTTTAACATGGAGGCCTCCTTATAATTTGGCTCGCTTAAGCAACGCCGAATTCACAATCACCGATAACGAACTCAGCGCCATGGCGGCTGCCGCGATAATGGGGTTGAGTAACCCAAATGCTGCAATCGGCACGCCGATCGAGTTATAAATGAATGCCCAGAACAGGTTTTGCTTGATCTTGCGCATCGTAGCCCGCGAAAGCTTGATGCCGGCGACCACGTCACGCACATCATTTTTTACCAGAATGATGCCGCCAGTCTCTTTGGCAACATCAGAACCGGAGCCGATAGCAATACCGATATCAGCAGCAGCCAATGCAGGCGCGTCATTAACCCCATCACCGACCATGGCGACCACCTTGCCTTGCTTCTGCAACTCCTGGATGACTTGAGCCTTGTCGGATGGCAATACTTCGGCAATAACGCGTGTGATTCCCAACTCAGTGGCGATAGCGTTAGCTGTACGCTTGTTATCGCCAGTCAGCAGAACTACTTCAACGTTGATACTCTTTAAGGCATTGACTGCCTCTTGTGCTTCGGGCTTTAGAGTGTCAGCTACTGCAACAATACCGCTCAGTTTGCCGTCTATGCCGACAAGCATTGCGGTTTTGCCCGCCTGCTCTAGCAAGGTCAATTGATCCTCTACTGTAGATGCATTGATTCCTTCATGCGTAAACAGCCGACGATTGCCCAACAGAATCTTTCTGCCGTCTACCGTTCCACGAATGCCATGACCAGGGACAGCTTCAAATCCGCTAACTGACGCAATGTCGAGGTTGCGATGGAGCGCAGCACGCACAATGGCTTCTCCTAAAGGGTGTTCTGAGCCTAATTCGACGGCTGCTGCGTAGCGCAGCACATCGTCTTCTGCAAATCCGTTCAATGCGATGAGGTTTGTCAGATTGGGCTCGCCTCGGGTTAGGGTTCCGGTCTTGTCGAACACTACCGTGTCGAGATTCTGAGCACGTTCCAGTATTTCGCCACCGCGAATGAGGATGCCACTTTCGGCACCTTTACCAACACCAACCATGAGCGCCGCTGGGGTCGCGATACCCAAGGCGCAAGGGCAGGCTATGATGAGCACGGCGATGAATGCCAGTAACCCTTGCGGGAAATTGCCCGCGAGCCACCAACCGATGAATGCGATTAACGCGGTGCCCACGACGGCAGGCACAAAATAGCCGGTGACCTTGTCAGCCAATCGTTGAATGGGGGCACTGGAGGCCTGCGCCTCTTCCACCATCTTGATGATTTGCGCTAGGGCTGTTTCCGCACCCACTCGCGTTGCCTCGAAGCGGAATAGCCCTGTACGGTTGAGAGTGCCTCCAATTACCTGCGCACCTGGAGTTTTCTCGACCGGCATCGATTCGCCAGTGAGCATGGATTCATCCACTGAAGAATCGCCTTCCACCACTTTGCCGTCGGTCGGGATTTTTTCACCAGGGCGCACCACGATCGTCTCGCCGACCATAACGCTTTCTGCCGGGACTTCCATTTCCTGGCCATCCCGCACCACATGGGCGGTAGCGGGTTTCAGGTCCAGCAACTTGCGTACTGCGGCCGAGGAATGCTTCTTGATGATCTCCTCCATGTATTTACCGAGCAGTACGAAAGCGATGATGACGGCGGAGACCTCGAAGTAAACGTTGCGCTCCTCCACCTTAACCGGCAAAACATCGGGAAAGAACAGTACTGCCACGCTGTAGAAATAGGCAACCGAGGTGCCAAGCGCAATCAGGAAGTCCATATTGATGGATCTGGATCGTATAGCGCTCCAAGCGCCCTTGTAAAAGCTCCAGCCCCCGATAAATTGCACTGGCGTCACGAGAAGGAAAAGCCATACTCCCCAGGTAAACCAGGGAAGCGCTGGAATCGGCACCCATGTGACGATAGTGGCACCCGTTGCAAGCGCAAGGAATGCTCCGGCCCGCATAATGGCCAGCGCCAGCACGCCGGTAAGCGCGATCATGACACGCGTGCGCATCGACTTGAGTTCGGTCTCCGGCGACTCAAATGTCTTCTGGCAGCCAACGCTACAGAAATAATAGGTCCGTCCGGCGCGCTCGGATTTCAGTGCAGTGGCTTTTTCAACTACCATGCCGCATATCGGATCTTTGGCTTTTTCACCGCTTCCCGCTTCGGAATTGGTTGAGCCGCGGCCTGGCGCCATTTCATGCGCATAGCTATGGTGGATCTCGGAAGTCACTTCGCCGCCTGAGTATCTGGATGGCTCAGCCTCAAACTCATGCTGACAACGAGAAGAGCAAAAGTACCAAGTCTTACCCCCATGAACCGTGCTGCCGGCCGCCGATTTCTCTTCCACGGTCATACCGCATACCGGATCAATTGCCATTTTCGTTCCTTCTCATGATTGGTGTATGTACTGCCCTGTGCGTGTCATTCATATCTGTGGAACCGATGTTTTTTATAAACTTCGAGGTTTCCGATTTCAAACTCTTCCTCGTAATGCACGAAGGCGCGACGCAGTTGTTCCGCCCACCCTTCTCCAAGCTTTATGCCGATTTCAGCCAAGGTGGCCTCAATCTGTTCCTCAGTGACCTGGAGTAGGTCGTAGGTGATTTCGATCATTGAGCCACCTACCACCACGGATTTGATACCCATCATGCTTTTTAATGCCTCTGTAAGGCTTTGAGCCTGATCAAAATCCAATACATGGTCAGTCCTCAACAAACGTTCTTTCAGCACCTCCCGGTTTTCCTGTCTGGGCGCCTTATGCTGTGGAAAGCCAATGTATAAGTGCGGATTATCCAGAAAGCGTTCTCGACACTGGCTTGAGCAAAAAGCGAAATTCATCTGCTGGTATTCCAGAGCCAAGTGATGTGGATCTACTTGCATTCCACATACCGGATCCTTCACTAAATTATTCATCTTCCTTTCACCTTCCAGGCGCTCATGACAGTTATTGTTGCGTCATCCTCCCTTGATCTAATTGAATAGGCGTCGTCATTAGGATTAAGCGTATGACCCAGTCCCCATCCGAGCATTAATCCCAGTCCAGTCAAACCAGCCGCGATGATGAATGAAGCTCCTGGCACGACAAAATTGAACAACAATCCGCCTATCGCTGAGCCTGCAGCCATGCCCAAACTGGAAGCAGCGGTCTGCCTACCGAGTTCCCAACCCTGGGCATTTCCTGCCTGAACGGAGATCCAATAGGTCAATATTGGAGACAAAATGCCTGCGCTTGCTGCGACAGCCCCGATGACGATCAACATCATGAAAAAGTCTGTCGCCCAAGGGGCGAGAAACAGTCCTGTTGCAAGCGCTCCCATGGCTGGGTTGATTAACCAACGGGTGGAGTTCGGCCGGATCCATGGTGAAAAGAATATGACGGCCTGGATGACAAACATCACCAGGCTGCACTCTGTAAACATCATTGCAATCTGAAACGACGTCAGACCGAGCTCCTGTTTACCGAGCAATACAAGGCCGACCTCGAATACGCCGACACCTGCAGAAACAATGAATGAGAGGATTAGCAGTTTGGGCATCAGCCACGACCGTTTACCCCCATGCACCGAAGCTCTGTGGCTAACCTGGCGTGCCTCGTTGCCGTGCGGCACAGCAACCGCAACAATCAAGGCTACGATCAATGCCAGGACCGCCGTTGCGACCAGAGGGAACAAGAGCGCTCCGGACGGCTGACGAGACAGAAAAATAGAAGCGATTCTAGTGATAGACACACCTAGCATCGGTCCAAGTAGAAATCCGGTTATTCCAGCCATGCTGATAAAAGCAAGCCGACGTGCCCTTTCCTCCTCGGCAGTAATGAAGTCCCCGACGGCGGCTACTACCACTGGGGTCACGGCTGCTGCGAACATACCGCTCACGAATCGCTCGGCATAAACTCCAACAAGACTCTCCATGAAAGGAAAAACCACCATCGAAATACCAAAACCAATCAACCCACATAATAAAATTCGACGTGGTCCGTACCTGTCAGATAATTGCCCCCAAATAGGTGAGAACAAGAAGAGGGCCAGGGTATAGATTCCGGTTAGCAATCCGGTATGCCTTGAAATTTCTGCAGCAGTCACCCCACCGCCTATTAGGCGCTCTAGAAGGAATGGAAGCAGCGGAAGCACGATGCCGAAGCCAGCTGATACCGTAAATGCAGACAATACAAGGGCCGTCATCATTCCAGGTGACACCTCACTTGAAGCATGCAGGGCAATTTTCATTGCCATCCTTTCACGATAACTGCCCATTGATTGAACCATCCACTCACTTGGCCGAAGGCTGACGCTTCAATCAATAGAGTGTTACCTGGTTCCATATTTGAGCAGCTCACTAATGTCCGCCACAGCAGGAATGGGGCTTGGACTTAGCCTCCCCAATATATTTTTGAGGATCAGCCTTAAACGTCGTGTGACAAGACTCTGAGCAAAAGTAGTAAACCTGGCCGTCCATTTTTTCTGTTGCAGCAGCCTCATTTTCTTTCACGTTCATCTTACAAACCAGATCGATCGCCATCATTCAACTCCTTATCTTCACTGTCCTGATCGCCATTTATTAATACAACTACTTCAGGTCCCAGAGGCAACCGACCCGGGGCCATTGATACCCTTGCTGTGGTTATGCAGCGGCGCGAGTTGACGCCACATGAGATGCTCATAAACTCCGGACCAATAGAGGCCAAAGCTCAAGGCAAACAAAAGCTCCTCCAGCGGTATACCGAGCAGCAGAACTCCAGACAGCGTCGGTAGATTCCAGACACGCTCGACATAACCTGGCGATGTGGCGACCAATCCGAGGAAAAAAACGAAGTAGTAGCCAAGAAACAGCAGTCCGCCGATCCATGTTTTGGTTTTGAGATCTGGCCTGCAAGCAATGGTGGCAAAAGCTCCGACTGCCATTGCAATAATTGAAGGATAGATAGGGCTCCAGGGGAAAAAATAGAGCGCCAGGAATACCACGATAGGTGAAAGCAGCGCCTTGTAGTGGTGACGATGCAAAGGTAATTGGCGCTCGGTTTCCACGACGGCTACATCATTCTGGTGTACGAACACTGAATAAAGTACCGATCCCACTCCGCCGATGCCAAAGCAGAAGATCAAGCTCTCCAGATCGAAACCTGTGCGTTGGGCTAAATTAAGCAGCGTAGGTGGATTCCAGTATTCAGGCACGAATAGCGGTTCCGTTAAACCGAAAGGCATGGTAGCCAGGCTAACCAGCCACATAACTTTTCGGTGCTGAGGGTACATAACATATAGCACCAACCAGGGAATCAGGAATAATGATGCCCAGAGAAGCCAGACGTATTGATACTGGATCATTTGGGTCTGAATAGGTTATAGCAAGCGGCATAAAGTGACCCAACTAAGAACCCGGTCACGGCTACATTGATGACTCCCAGAATTACGCTTCCTAATGTCATGGATTTGCTAGTCTGGAGCACCGTCAAGTCAATGCCATGTGTCCAGGCATTGACAAAACTCACGATCAAGTCAGGAAAGAGCGAGACCAATATGGCACATATCACGTTGATGATCGCCAAGGTCAATGCCATCGCGCCACCAACCTGCCAGGGATTCAGTTTATTCATGATGCGTCTCCTTTCTGAAACTAAGGTATGACCGCGGTGCCGCATTTAAGAGACACCATTCTTCGCATGACAGGTTCTGCCTGGAGAAACAGCTCTACAGCTTCAGGGTCAAACTGGACGCCAGCCATGCGTTGAATTTCTGCTTTTGCAATGTCAAAAAGCATTCCCTCTCGGTAGGGGCGATCAGAAGTCATTGCATCGAGGGTGTCGATGACTGCAAAGAGACGCGCACCCCAAGGGATAGCGTCGCCAGCTAGACCGCGCGGATAACCGGAACCGTCAAAACGCTCTTCATGACTGAATACGATGTCGGCGGCAACCTGCATGTCAGGAATCTGGGACATAATCTGATAGCCTTTTTCCGGGTGAGTACGCATCACTTTCCACTCGCTTTCGGTCAATGGGCCGCCTTTGAGCAGAATTGCATCCGGGATACCTATCTTGCCAATGTCATGCAGTAACGCGCCCCAATAAATCTGCCGGAGCAACTCAGGATCATTCGGGTAACACTGCCGGGCCAATTCGAGCGTATGACAGGCTACGCGTTTGGAATGCAATCCCGTTTCGTGCTCCCTTAAATCAATGGCAGATGCCAAGACCTCAGCCAGAACCGTTTCTGTTTTTATGCGTTCTTGTTGCCAATCCTTGGTTGTTTGCATTTCGAGATAGCAAGACTCGCAGCAATATCCCTGTTCGGTTTTGGCAAAGGGTTGGTCTTTGACAGGTCCTCCACATTTAGAGCAGCTGTCTACGCTGAGAGCCGTCTCCGAATTCGCTACCATAGTCCTTCGACCTACTGCCGACTGCCACTGGTGGACAAATCGGCAGCAGCTTCCTGGTGCAGCCTTGCCAGTTCCCTATTTTCTGCCGCTGCTTGCTCGTATAGTTTCGCCAAGTTGTCGCAATGGCTAGAGAATGCCCCGGGTGCTGTCCCCTTTGGCCCCGTGAAATACTTGTATCTCTGCGCCATTTCACTGTGCGCCTTGGCTGCAGCAGTATCAGCAGCTGCTTGTCTCTCATACTCAGACGCAATATTTTGGTGATCTTGTGGCGTATGTGCGCTCTGAATCCTCTGCTCGATGGCAACAGGTTTCTTGGGACTTTCAATAGCACACCCACCTAGCAACAGAGCCGCCCCAATCGAAATCGCGGCAGTTCCGGAAAAAATCCCACTCATTTTCATTTTCATATCCTCTCTCCAACAGCAATAAATCCAACAGGAAAAGTCAATATGTCTCGATCTTTATATCTTGTTATAAGACCCTAATTAAAATCTGTTAATAGCATTGTGGCAATTAATGCTTAACAAGAAGCTGACGAGAAGATTACAAAAAAGTAATCTTGAAGATGTCCGGTAAAGCCTTCTTCATACACACGTGTTTAACTGAAGATGAGGCTGGACGGTACGGCTTTTCGCTCAGGAATTAGCAACTTCAAGCTGAGGATATTTACTCAGGTTGAAATACAGATAAAGGATGGCGCTCAATATTGCCGCGAAGAAACACCAGACAGAGAAGAAGGCAACTGTATAGAACCAGTAAGCGATGCCAAATAATATAAATGCCGTCAGGCCAAACGTATTGATCAGTTTATGGCTGGAGAACAAAGACCCCATGCAGGTAGCCGCCAGGTAAAGCAACATTACTGGGACCTTATAGAAATGGGGGGAGGCATAAACTATATGCTCGTCAATCTCCGCGATCACTGGGTAGCTAACGATCAGGTACAACAGGTACAGGGCGACAACAATCCCTATGAGTAGAAATGCGTAAATGGCTTTCTTCCGCCGTG
Source organism: Novimethylophilus kurashikiensis (assembly GCF_003112435.1). Taxonomy (GTDB): domain Bacteria; phylum Pseudomonadota; class Gammaproteobacteria; order Burkholderiales; family Methylophilaceae; genus Novimethylophilus; species Novimethylophilus kurashikiensis. The sequence continues at coordinate 171,222 of NZ_BDOQ01000009.1, read as the reverse complement.
CATCAGGTTCTACCATGCTGACGGCCAAAGGAACGAATATCGGCCAAAGAACATGCGAGAACAGGGTAAAAGCATAAGTCATGCTCGTTTTGATTTGAGGCAAATCAAATTGGAAGGAGAGCCACAACGCCCCTTCAATGATTTGCTGAATACCGAACAGAAGCGGAATTAGTGCGAGGGGCACCTCTGCCCTACAGCGTGCTTTTCTTAGGGTGACGGTGCCGAGTAAGGACAGTGCGCCTCCAGCGACAAAACTTGCTGTGGCAGAAAAGCACATCGTGTCACTCTACAGAAAAGACGCTCGGTTTCTCATCGCCTTTTGGAATTCTATAAATTGTCAGGGTGCCTTTCTTCATCTCGCCCATTCCTGGCGAATTCAGCGGCATGCCAGGCGCGCTAATTCCCACGATAGCCGGTTTTTCCCTGAGCAGTTTGTTGATCGCTGAGACCGGCACGTGACCTTCCACGACATAGCCGTTGATAATGGCGGTGTGACAGCTCGCGACATGTGTAACGCCATACTTGTACTTGATGGCATTCATGTCATTTTCGTCATAGGCTTTGACATCGAAGCCGTTCTGCCGCAGGTAGCTTACGTATTTCTCACAGCAATCACAGGTGGGGCTCTTATATAAGGTCACTGATGGACCTGCTAGAGCCAACGTGGAAGCGAGCATCAAAGTTGCTGCAACAATTCTCATCAATAATCGGCGCATGTTGTTCTCCTTTGTCATGGCCTAATGTTCATGGTGGTCATGCTCATGATCGGCAGGTTCTGGATGATCAGCTGCATGCGTATGGCTTGCATCATCTCCATCACCATGATGGTGGTGACCTTCTTCGATGATGGGCAAGGCCATGACCCCCAGTCCGTGTCGGTAAACCAATTCCCCACCATGCCAAGCTGTAACAGCTACCAAACCCCACGCAATAACGATTGCTGTACTGAACCACTTGGAAGGAATGTCGTCAGCCTTTCGACGCAATCCATCCCAAGCGGCCAATGTCACAACTACGGCGAGTGTTCCTAGTGCCCATGCCCGATGCAGGAGCATGGCGGCATGCCCGGCTTCGTCGTGATTCACGCTGTTATATGCCTGCCAACCGAACAGCACGGCAATCACTGCGCCTAGCGCCCCCAGCCATAGCGAGGTATGCGCGATAACCGCGCAGGTTTTGCTGCGTGTGACAGCCGCCACAAGGTGAAAAATTGCAGCAATCGTAATTAGCGCAACGGGGAAATGCACGACTAAAGGATGCAAGTTGGGAATGATGTAAGGCATGGTGCTGTTTTATCTCTTGGTTGTTAATGTCCTGTATGCCCGCCACCCTTGCGGACTTTGAGCACGGTATCGCCGGATTTGGGTTGTGTCATCTTATCCGGAGCCTCTGCTGCTGTCGGCATTGCCTCCTCTGCACCGGTCCACTCATACGCAACCGATCCTTGAGGATGCTGATACCAGCCGGGGTCCTTGTAGTCTCCTTTGGCGAGGCCCTTTCGGATCTTGATGAGCGACAGCATGCCACCCATGCCGATAGGTCCAAAGGGACCTTCTCCTGTCATCATGGGTAGGGTGTTATCCGGCAGAGGCATTTGCATGCCTTCCATATCGGCACCACCGCTGGAGCCCATTGCCATATAGTCGGGTAACAGCGAGGATATCTTCTTGGTCACTTCACGCTGATCAACACCGACCATAGTGGGGACGCCATGCCCCATTGCATTCATCGTATGGTGCGATTTGTGGCAATGGAACGCCCAGTCGCCCTCGGCACGCGCAAGCAATTCGATCTGGCGGACTTGTCCCACCCCGATATCGACAGTAACTTCCGGCCAGCGCGCTGTCTTGGGAATCGGACCGCCGTCCGTACCAGTAATCGTGAATTCGTGACCGTGGATATGCATCGGGTGATTGGTCATCGTGAGATTGCCCATGCGGATGCGGATCTTGTCCCCCAAACCAGCCACCATCGAATCGATACCGGGGAACACGCGGCTATTCCAGGTCCATAGATTGAAGTCCAGCATGGTGTTGACGCGGGGGGTGTAGCTCCCTGGATCGATGTCATAGGCGCTCAGTAGAAAGCAGTAGTCGCGATCGGCTTGCTCAATCAGCGGATCCTTGGGATTCTTGGGATGCGTGATCCACATGCCCATCATTCCCATCGCCATCTGCAACATTTCGTCGGCATGCGGGTGATACATAAAGGTTCCTGGGCGTTCCGCCACGAATTCGTAAACGTAGGTTTTGCCGGAAGGGATGTGCGGTTGGGTCACACCTGCTACGCCATCCATGCCATTGGGCAACCTTTGCCCGTGCCAATGGATCGTTGTCTGCTCAGGCAATTTATTGGTGACGAAAATGCGTACGCGGTCACCTTCAACCACTTCAATGGTTGGGCCTGGCGACTGGCCGTTATATCCCCAAAGGTGAGCCTTCATGCCAGGTGCGATCTCACGCACCACGGGCTCTGCAACAATATGGAACTCCTTGACACCATTCTTCATGCGCCATGGCAAGGTCCAGCCATTGAGCGTGACCACCGGGTTGTATGGGCGACCATTGGGCGGCTGCAGCGGGGGCTGAGTTGCAGCATCCGAACGCGTGATGAGTTCAGGCAGAGATGCTGCGCCAACCTTGTTGACTAGGCCCATACTCAGCATCGCAGCACCTGCACTGCTTAAGAAAGTTCTGCGGGAAACCATTCATTTATTCCTTCATATCATTCAATTGGCTGAGAGCTTACCCGTCATGGCCATGTCCAGATTGGCCTGTGCCACCCAGAAGTCGCGCAATGCCTCGATATAACTATTGACGCTTGCAATCTGCGATTGGGCGTCGGACAGCAGTTCAAAGGCGCTTATCAGCATGCCGTTGTAACGCATCATGTTCTCGTCAGAGATACGTTTCCTGAGGGGCACGATTTCGTCGCGATAGTGCTTGGCGAGGTCGTAGGAGCTACGATAGTTGTAGTAGGACTCGCGTACTTCAGAGCGCGCATTCACCGCGGCTTCGGCTGCGCGATTGAAAGACTGCATATAGATCGCTTCCGCTTTGGCAACCTTGGCGGTTCCGAAATCAAAAATCGGGAGCTCGAAGCTGATCGTCACGCCTTTCTTATATGGATCCGAGCGCTTGCCTTCGAGGACGCGCGCTGGGCCGAACTCCAGGACATTAATGAAGCGCGTGGTTTTCGCCAAACCGAGATTTTTGGCAAGCGCATCAATATCCTGCTTGAGCGCTTGCAGATCGATGCGCTGCTGCATGGCCTTAGCCTCGATATCCGGCTGATCCGTAGGTGCGGCAGGCAGATCAGGGAGGCGCTCCGGCAACTTGAAGCTGGTTTGTTCGCCCCACAATCCCATCAGGCGAACCAATTGTTCCCGGGTAGCTACGGCTTGTTGTCGCGCCCGCGCCTGCTGAGCGGCAGCTTCTGCATAGAAGGCCTGTTCCCGCGCATGGTCCCGAGCGCTGAAATTGCCGGCCTCCACCATCTTTTTAGCAAGCTCAGCGCTGGCTTCCGCCGCTCTCTGGACTTGTTCCGAATAGGCCACCGATTGTTCTGCAGCAATCGCGTTGTAATAGGCCTTGCGTGTGTCGGCGGCGAGTCTCAGCACATCGATCGTTGCCAGGCGCTTGGTCTGCTCGAAGCGGCGCTGCTCGACTTCACGCGCCATCGGCATGGTGACAAGCGAGAAGATGTTAAAAGTCAACGACTGTTCGATCTTGTACTCGCCGTTATGACTTGCATACAGCATCGAAAAACTCGGATTGGGAAGCTCACTTGCTTGTAGTAGATCTGCCTCGGAAATGCCTAGATCATTGAACCTGGACTGCAATCCCTTATTGTTGAGCAGTGCGACCTGCACGGCATTGTCGGCACTCAACGGCTGCTGTTTCAGCAAATCATTCACACGATCCGCGAGTTTCTCCTGTTCCTGTGCGGTCCGTGCCCATTGCACGTCCTTGCCGATACGTTCCTGTGTCGTCCGCTGTACGCTATCGAGACCGCCATCCTTGGACAAGGTTGCGCACCCCCCAAGCACAAGCGGCAGAGCCAGAGCCAGGAGAGTCTTTTTCCGTGTGAATTTAGAAGATGCCATGTTTGTTATTCCTTGTGATCCATATGATGACCGGCATGAGGCGAAGGCGCTTCAGCGGGTTTCACTGGCTGATCCATAGGATTCTTATCCTCTTTCATTCCGTCATCCATACCATCAGTAGCCGCTGCATTCTGCGCCTTCCAAGAACCGACCTTGGCATCGCGGTAGGATTGATAATCGCCCAGGAATGACTTGTATTGCAGACTGGTCGTTGGCACATCCTCAGTCCAGACATTCGGCTGATCTGCTTGAGCAAAGCTTGGGACCATGGCCACAAGGATTATCAACAAAAAGCTGTAGTGTTTCATATTGATCTCTATGCTCTCGGCAATTTGTTGCAGCAAGCCTTGGGACGTTCATGTGCCAGCTCTGCCGCATTGCGGTCGGTATATTCGTACCAGGCCAATTTTCGCCTGAACCACCAGGAATCCACTGGGCGTATGTTCATCTGCGCCAATGCGGCAAGAATGGCAGGGAATGCAATCGCTCCAGAATCGTAAGTAATAGTGAGCTTCCGCGTTGCCACATTCAGTTTCACTCCCTCGACTCCGGGAAGTTGCTGTTGGATGGCTTCGAGCACATGAGTCCCCTTATCGGCACTCTGCACTTTAAAGGCGCGATGAACGGGATAAACAGTATGTGGAGACGCCATCATGGACCTTGGTTGGTCATTTGGCCGGCTGGAGCGTCTGAATCGTGTATTGACCCGATGGGTTCTTGGCGATGGTGAAATCGATCTTGTCGCCGGGATTCACATCCTTGAGCAGGTTCTTATCCGCGACAGGAAATACCATGGTCATGCCTTGCCAACCGAGTTCAGGAATAGCCTCATGCCGAATTTTGGCCTTGCCGTTTTCCTGATCGAGCGATACCACCTCACCCTTGGCTGCATAGGTTTTTTGAGTCTCGGCGCCTGCCGCATGATGCGACTCGTGAGTATCGGCATAGACAGGAATGGCTACGAGATTGAATAAAGCCGCAAAAGCTGCAGCGAAGATAGTTTTGTTCATGTGATCATCCTAGTAACGATGTGTGGAATAGCGCCAGGTTGAAAACCCCAGCCTGGCGCTTGTTAAGTTAATGTTTGTGAGCGTCGCTCGATGCTCCCATATTGCAATCCATCCCCATGTCCTTACCCATTAACATGTGATGCTCCTGCATCATTTGTCCCATGAGGTCATCCATGAGTTTCTGATGTTCGGTAATCCATTCCTCGTGCTCCTGCATGGACATACCGGCCTTTGGCTTCATTTCCTGCATTTTGCCCATCGTCTCGTGCATAAGCTTCATATGCTCCGCCATGAGCTTCTGACGCTCTTCTCCTTTGGCGGCTTCAGCTTGCTGAAGCTTTTGCCTGGCTTGTGCAGCTTTACGGTTCAGCTGAAGCTGAAACTCGTCGGGACCGGCCAGAGCTGCAGTGGACATGAAACCGATACTGCATAGCGCCACAACAGCGGCAATACGGTTTAGGGATAATTTGTTCATGATTCGCCTTTCTATAGTGATGAATTTAATCGAGCCATCAAATCGGAGGAGACCGAATTGCATTTAATGACGACTCCATTGTCCTATTCTCACGTTTACCCTAAGCTGACAATGGGATTACAACTTTGTAATCTTCAAACTCATGCAGGGGTTGCCGTTCCATTGCACAACAGGCGAAAAATTAGACTTTGCATAGTGAAAGACATCATTCTCACGGCAACGCCATAACTGCGAGCTGACATCAAGATTACAAATTTGTAATCTTCAAACCATTTAGCAAACCAGCGTGCACAATTGAATAGTTCAATCTGAATATAACCATCACATGAAGACTCTGATTATTGAAGACGAGCAAAAAACGGGGGACTATCTGAAACAGGGTTTGTCCGAGGCGGGATTCGTGGCAGATCTGGCGCGCGATGGAATTGATGGGTTGCACCTGGCGATGACTGAAGATTATGACCTGATTATCCTCGATGTCATGCTGCCAGGAATGGACGGCTGGCAGATACTCAGGAGCATCCGTCAAATAGGAAAGGAAATGCCGGTTCTATTCCTCACCGCCCGTGATCAGATCGAAGACCGTGTCAAAGGTTTGGAATTGGGTGCGGACGATTATCTTGTCAAACCATTTGCATTCTCCGAACTGCTCGCACGGGTAAGGACTCTATTGCGACGGGGAAAGACCAAGGAAGCTGAGGTACTGCAGGCAGCCAACTTGGAATTAGACTTACTGCGTCGGCGTGTCACGCGGGCCGGAAAGCGCATTGATCTCACATCCAAGGAGTTTTCACTGCTGGAGCTGCTACTTCGGCGTCAAGGCGAAGTGCTGCCGCGCTCACTGATCGCCTCCCAGGTCTGGGACATGAATTTCGATAGCGATACCAACGTCATTGAAGTCGCAATGCGACGCTTAAGAGCCAAAGTCGATGACGAGTTTGAGCCTAAGCTCATCCGTACTGTAAGAGGCATGGGGTACGTTTTGGAAGTCCCTGAAGCATGAAGCGAACGCAGTCGATCACCTTTCGTCTCACCTTATTCTTTTCGACTGCATCCACGGCGGTACTGCTTGTAATGGGAGCCTTGGTGGGATCCTTTGTACAAGCGCACTTTGAAGAAATGGACCGCGCTGAGCTCGACGGTAAACTGCAACTGGTTAGGCATGCATTGACACAAGTGAATTCATTCGCCGAGATGAAGTCACTCCCTCAACACCTTGCAGACGCTCTCGTGGGACATCCCGATCTTTCAGTGACGGTCATGACCTCCGATCATCAGGGTATTTTTACGACGACAGATGCAACTTTCGCCGAGCACTTACTTAGAAACATTGCGTCAGAGACACCCGTGGAAGGACATTCAAGGCTGATGGTCTGGAGCACGGGACATGAGATATATCGTGGTATCACCGCAGGTGCCAAAACCAGTATTCCTGATCAACCGCCCATGGTGGTCGCGCTTGCCATCAATATCGAACATCATCAGGAATTCATGACTGCTTTTCAGCATAACCTCTGGCTCGCAATTGCAGCGGGTATTGGTCTGACGGTGCTGCTGGGCTGGGTTGCGGCACGCCGAGGATTGGAACCTGTACGTCAGATGGCAAAAGTAACCCGTGGTGTATCTGCCAGCCATTTGGGCGATCGCATTCCGCCAGGCTCAGTCCCTCGTGAGTTGACTGACCTGGCAAAGGATTTTAATGACATGCTGGCGCGTCTGGAAGACTCGTTCAAACGCCTTTCCGACTTTTCTTCCGATCTTGCACATGAGCTAAGGACGCCAATTAGCAACTTGATGACCCAGACTCAGGTTGCCATCTCGAAAGAGAGATCGATCGATGAATATCGGGAGGTTCTCTATTCCAATCTTGAGGAATATGAACGACTCGCTCGCATGATTGCCGACATGCTTTTTTTGGCCAAGGCGGACAATGGTCTCATCGTACCCAGCACGGAGTCGGTTAACTTGGCTCTTGAGGTGCGAGAACTATTCGCTTTTTATGAGGCCGTGGCTGAAGAAAAAGACATCAAACTAGTGCTTAACGGTGCTGGGATTGTCAAAGGTAACAAGCTCATGCTGCGACGGGCACTCAGCAACTTGCTCTCTAATGCCATCCGCCATTCCGCTAAACATACCGAGGTCAAAATTGCTATCGAGCAATCCACAAACGGTGAAGCCACCCTCATCATCGAGAACGAGGGAGAAGTCATTCCCCCAGAGCATTTACCCAGACTCTTCGATCGCTTCTATCGTGTTGATCCCTCTCGACAAAAAACCAGCGATGGAGCCGGACTTGGACTAGCAATTACCAAGTCAATTATAGAGGCCCACCAAGGGAAAATAAGGGTATGGTCAGAAAAGGGCTTAACTCGGTTTGAACTTTCCCTGTCAGGGAAATATGGCGATTAATTGAGATGTTAACTTATCGCTTTGAAACTCAACTATTTAGAATAGAAGGTTTTATCGCCACGTTTCGTTCTGTTTGTTAGCATCCATCCATGCAAGCAACCAGCACGGTGGGCTTGAGCATCCGCAAGAGCATTATGGGGCAAATTATTTTGAGTATAGAAGACTTGTGCTGCGCGTTCGTACACCGTAGTGTCAATCAATGGTCGCAAATCAAAATACTGAAGTATCCATTTTATCGGGCCAATCCCGACCTAGTGTCTGCTTAAGAAAGCGAAAATCTGTTTCTGAGTCGCAGGTCACTTGTAAATGCCTAGGCCTCTCGGCCAGCCAAACGAGTAGCTTTTCCTTGAGGCGAATACGAGTTACCTGATATTCATCACCTCTCAGAATTGGTAATACCTCGGCTATCACAAATTCAGCACAATCCTGTTTGGCCCAGCCCTCACCCATTTAAATTTCTGCATAAAACGGGGCTTTGCCATCTTCCGGCACAAGCGCGAGCGATATTAGCCCAGGAACGATTTGTCCGAGACCGGTGTATTCGGTATCCAGTAAAATTGGTATGTCAATCTAAGAGGTTTGGTTCTTTTTTCTTTCAGGATCGCTTTGAGCGATTTGGAGGCGGACTATTTCAAATAGACGATTAGCCTCGTCCTCACTTCCCGCTTGCATGTAGGTCAAGGTAAGCAGTGTCAGTGGATGTATTTGCATGGTGCTTGCCAACTCGTCTATTTTTTCCAGAGTCGGACTCTTCATTCCACGTTCGAGCACACTTACGTATGTCCGACTCGATACCACTGAGAAATCCTCCTGCGTTAAGCCTGAGGATTTTCTGAGTTGTTTGAAAGCGAGGGCGAATGCCCGGCGGATGTCCATGCAAGTCCCTGAAAGTCAGGCTTGCATATAGCCAGAGCGAAAACTATAGGACTACAATCTATAGTATTCATTTTGATTCTGGACGTTGAATCGACATGTTTCACACACTCTCTTCTGCTGAGATCCCATTCTTCTCTCTACTGGAAGGAGAAAAAACATGGTCTTGGGTAGAAATCGGAATTCGTATCCCTCTTTTCCTCGTGTCCATAATTCAAAAAGAAAGAGATGAAGCTGAAAAGCTTCCAGTTTGCCGAGATTTGTTGATGAGTGATGTGAATCAGGTAGTAGACATCTTTAAGCAGCAGAGCGATTTATTGACGGTTACTGAAGTTCTAATTCTGAGCCCTAACCATATGAACAGAAAAAATAAGGGAGAGAGTTTCCAACTTAATAAGGTCAAGCAAATTTGGAAGCATACTCATAGCCAAGGACACACCTTCGTCCTTTCCAATGGGGAGCGGCTTTCGGATTGTTCCAACAAAGCTAGAAAAATGGAGCTGTTGCTGAATATTGATTAATGTGTCCATCCAGCCTTTCACTAAAATAGGCTACCTAACCAAGGATCACTTAAATTTAAGTGAAACCCAATAGTGCAATCATGAAAAATGTGTAAGAAAATGGCTTCGATCGTATCCCGACTGATTTGTGATCGTTGCTGGCGAAATGCTGAAGTTCGGTGATGTGGAGTCAGAAAAATTCATTCCCATCGAATGCACCGAATAAAAGGCATACATAGAGAATGAGAAAGACAACTAAACGGAAAGGAAAAGTGAAATCTCTTTCCCTTTTAGACTTCGTTAATATCTATAACGCCCCACCACAAACGATCATAGACATCGTCCGTGATGGTGTATCTGCCCGTGAGTTGAAAGATCTCTTTAAGAAGTTAGATGTTCCTCAACACCTCATTCTGGTGTCTCTCAGGCTCACTGCAGCCACTGTAAACAGGAAAGCTCAAAGTGGAGAAAAATTGTCTTCGATGCACAGTGAACTTGTATTGGGTGTTTTGAAAATGGTCGGGCAAGTGCAATCCATGGTTGTAGATTCAGGCAACCCTGAGGGTTTTAATGCTGCGCAATGGCTCGCACACTGGCTGGCCATACCCTTACCTGCCCTCAACGGAGAACATCCCGCAGACTATCTGGATACCATAGAAGGTCAAAGAATGATTTCCAACCTTTTATCAAGGATGCAAAGCGGAGCCTACAGTTAAAATCGCTTCGAGATATTTTTGCAAAATCGAAGAATGCTAAAGCCGCTGCATAATCCTCCTACGTCCTGCTCTTTTATGCTTTGGCGTGAGCTACCACACAGCGCAAAGCAGCAGCGTTTTTTCATTCACTCAGCCATTTGATCAAGGAATCATTAAACGCGATTTTATGCATTCCTCTATTTATTTGTTCCTCCAGGCGATTCAAGAAGAAACTATACAGAGCCGTCACTTCCTGCACATGATCTTGCATATTGCCGAGACAGGTTTTCCATGGGGGTAATTCAATTGGTACAAATGTTCCCTCCTTCATCGCCAGTCCCGAAAAAGCTTTCTGCAGTGAGAATATCGGTTTCAGTTTATTGATTTCGTTCCTCAGAAATTTTTCTGGGGAGCGAGGGGAATTGGTAAGGCAATCGGCATGTCGCTCCAAATTAAACAATGCCCAAGCCCATGATCTAACATTAGCCAAGATCATTTCGTCGATGACATCCGCCAATACACCTAACGGAGCATGAAGTTGGCAGTACCGCTGATCCGCTTCATCTGAATCGACATCTCTGAAATACATATTGTCATCCCGGAAAATCTGATGGCCATTTCTAGGGATAAACCCAGAGATATAGTCAACCAGTCCCAAACGTTTCAGCGATGGCCAACGGTATTTATCCATGGACAACTCCGTCAACGATGTTTGACTAAATGGGTTATATTCTTCTATATCTTGCAAATCTTGGAAGAAGCTCATGGTGACAATGCGATCGCATGGCATCGAATGAAACCTTGCTCGATTGAACGGAGCCTGAACGAATTGACTGGAGTTCCCGAGCCGTATTTTTTCTCCACAGAAAGTACTCTCATGCAGTAGTTTCAGACAATGCTCATGCCCTGACGAAAGTTGTCGCTCCAACCGATCAAGCACAATCCTCCATTGCGGCCGAATCCCAGAAATGGCGCACATAACCTGACGACTATGCATCAGCAACGCCAAGTCATGATCATCAAGATCGAAAATAGCCTTGGCCTTCGCTGCACCACAGCTAAATTGGCGCGCGCGCTTAAGAGTTAGTCTCCTTGGATTCACCAACTCAGAGAGTCGTTGATTGCTTGAGCCCACTATATTCATGACCATCACCAGGCTTGCACTACTTGGCGGATTGCCGATCAGACGCGGGAGATTTTTTTCTAATTTAACCAATCTTCTTTCTGCGGTGTGCAGCATTGAGATGACCTTCATTGCGTCTTCACAGATGAGCTTGTGATCGCCGAAGGACCATGTCGGGCCTGTGCCCCCTGGCCAAGTTTCATCGAGAGCAAGATGGGCCTTTTCCGGCTTGAACCATTGAAAGTACAAAGGTTGGATCAAGCGAAGCATAAGGCGCGAATTCGTCGAGAACAAACTGTGATCTGATTTGAGCGGCACGCCATGAATAAAACATTTATCCATCCATTCCATTTGGTGAAGGTTGGAGTGATAACCATTCGCCAAGCATGCAGGGCAGAAGCTCAATGCTTTGTGATTAAAATCCGAGATGCCCACTCCGGAAACGGTTTGTAGATGAGGCCCTGGAATACTTCTTTCCAAAATCATCGTTTTAGCAACCGACACGGATTCGCCCAAATAATGGGCGAACCTACCTATATTGAACTCAGCAACATCTAAGGCAAAAATGCCGTCAGGCACATTTGCATTTCGAGGAAGAAATTCTGTCAGCATTTTCCATAAATCGATGAACCGTATTTTGTTGAGATAGCAGTACTTGGCGCCAAATGATGCTACAGACTCGAAAGGACGCAAAGTACCGGGACGCCAGCAGCATGAGAGTGGGAGTTGTGCCATGATTGTTACCCGTTTAGTCGTCTTTGTTGGCCCGCCTTGAGAGCCTGCAATGATTCGATGTAGCCAGAAGCGGAGATCGATTTTGCGATCAAGTCATGCGAGACCGTTAGCTCTGATCGATCATGGCTAACCAGCGAATTGAGTAATCCGATCAAGGAGGCATTAATGTAGTGCATGGGAATAGCGGCATCATGGCCTAATCCAGTACTGAGCCATTTTTCCTGGAACACGGACCAGAAGGCCGGTGCCAATTCCTGCAAGCAAAAGCCACTCTGAATGGCCTTTGGTATGAAATTGGCAGCAAAAGAGGTACCGGTCTCCATAGGATAGATGGTGTAGTTGAATTCCTTGAAACAACTAGCAAGTTCTTGCTCTGAACGGATACCTGAAAACTCGAGCTCTCTCACCATAAAGCGGCCGACTATCTGTTCTTTACCACCATCGATGAATTTGGCCTTGGTTTGTGCCAGTTCCGACTGGCCTACGAGCAGACAAAATAGTCGACATCCAGCCTTGTCGAGTTCGTTCCCCATATTCAATAACCAATCGTATTGGCAGTCCTGCAACAGTTGCGCCTCATCAAAAAAAATCACAGCGGTGTTCACAGGCGAGCGAATGGCGCGTGCCATTAACCATTCGGTCAGGCGGTCGCGTTTGTCTCCAGCTGTTCCGGTCATCGCATGGCGATGTCTGGCACAACGCAACAGGTGCTGAAAGAAAGCACGTTCCGATGCGATGTTCTGCCCGCGTACTGGGACTTCAAGATTGGGTACATTACCGACCAATTCGGGCAGCACCCTTAGCACCCAGCGCGTTGCGGATGTCTTGCCGAGGCGGGGCCGGCCATACACCAAGGCTCCATGGGAACCCGTAATCAACCAATTGGTTAGTGCCTTGAGGTAAAAGGAACATGGCGGCGTTTTTACCAGAAAAGCACGACCTGCTAGCAAACGTGTCGAAATTTTGGTACGTTCGGTGTCAAAAGGGCTCTGTAGCATGGCATTCTCCCTATCTGTAAGTAGTACCCAACTTGTCGATTAATGCGTCCAACACATCGGGTTCTGAATGCTTAGAGAAAGAGTGCGAGGTATTATTTTTAGCTAGCTCTCCAGATATGCCAGGAGGGGTGCTAGCATCGGGAGATACCGATTTCATCTCAACTTTAGAATTGCTTTGCTGCTCACGCAGCAATCGAGCCAGCAATCTTTGCTGACGCCCTTTTTCTACAACCTCTTTTTCGATATGAGCTCTCACTGCCAAGGGAATATCAGCTGCATGGCGAACGAAACCATGATTGGTCATCATGCTCCTCAGGGCAGTACGGGTGAATACAGTATGCGGCGTGTCACGCCAACGCTTCTCGACAACCAGCTCTCCTAATGAGCTTCCATCCTTTAACAGAACAACCTCAATCTTGCGTAAGTCTTGGCTCGCCATAACAAGCACCCTTTGGCCGACCAGATTGGAGTGGGAATGTAAGCCAGGGCCGTCATAGCGCGCATTTTTCCAGCGGAGTATGGGGCGCCCGCGGTCCTGACCGATTTGGGATTCCTCGAAAATCGAATATTTGGTGCAGAGCTCTCGCTTGTTCTGAGGCACCCGGCGGAATATATTCGTTTCGCGCATGACCGCACGCTTGAGGACTTCATTACGACTGATGGTCGTGCCAGGAGCTATGCCCGTGTTGTATCGGACAATAAGCAAATCAATCAAATCCAGCAGCACATCCAGCTTGAGAATAAAGCGCTCTTCGTTTTTGCCTGATTTTCTTGGATCCTTGGGATGCGATCCGGTCGTACCTGGGAGGCAATGGATGCCAGCCTCCTCTATAAGATCGAATAGCATTTCAATGTGTGGCCGGACATTGGGGGACGCCTTGGGGCCAAATACAGGCACGGCATTGACCGTCCTCTCCAGCATGGTCAGAAAAAGGTCGCTGAGATGGCTTTTGGCATTATCCAGCCATAACTCGTCATAGCAGACATAACTGAGTTCAGGCATTAAAGCGTTCGGCAGGCATTCGCCTGGCTTGTAGGAAATCGTCGAGAGAGTAAGTTGGCGCGGCTTCCAGGGAACTAGGCTGCTTTGCACAGCGCACGTGACGTCTGAAGCGTTATAGTTTCTGCCAATAGAAAGACTGTATCCGATAGCGGCGCCGCTTCTCACCTCCAGCAAAGCTATCAGCCATAGCCTGGATATTTTGCAATAGATGATGCCATCGCCGTTGAGGCTTGGGACCTCCAGAGTCCAATTGATGTCCAACGCATGCCCATCGACCTCCACACGCTCAAAAACACGCGATGGTGGCCCCCTCCCCACGTACCTATCGTATGCCCTGGCATTTAAGCTGGAGGATTTGCTCACTTGGTGCTCTGAAATCATGCGTCTGCCCCAATTCTCCAAGGCATATCTTCCCTGAGAACCACTGCAAAATGGATAGGACGGTGGCTCAATCCCAAGCAAATTGCACTGTCCCAGAAAAATCTCATGAATATGATGCCAGGACAATCGATAGTCAGCGCGTTTAGACTCAGGAGGAACCTTGTTGACGACCAACTTGTACATGGTTTCCTGCAAGTCCGGATATTTGCTGAATAATGCCTGCAATGCACCGGGTAGCGCGCGACCGGATTCGATCTTATCGAGCGAATTTCTCCTTACAGCTACTGTATGGCGCCCCTTGAGCAAGGCAAAATAACCAACGGGATAGCCGTTACTATGTATCTGGGTGCAGCGCCTAAGCAGGTACCCTACATACTGTCTTGATAAAGTGGTTGCTCTCTCGATGTCGTTAAAGCTACTCCCTTGCGAATACTGGTCAATCGCCGCTTTTTTACGCTCAAAGTCCTGCCGCTCGCTCTCCCCCATCGCCAACACATCCGGGACTGGCCACGTTTCAATATCCTCTAATCCTGGATATCCTCTACGATGAGTTTGGCGGGAACTCATGATAAGCAGATACCTCGGTAACCATGCTAAACGAGGTGAGGTGAATGTCTGAATGAACATCCTGGTTGAGGATCAATCTTGCCAACAATCGCTGCACTTCATCAGGATCAGATTGGGGGAACTGCAGAACCAGATTGGCAAATGTAGTCTTACGCACATTTCTTAACTCACTCATGATGGCTTTCTCGAGCATGACATTCCTGACATATCCAGGCCATGAGGTAAATCTCAGCAGGCGCTTAACATTGGCTAGCCTAATCGGCTCCCCACGCAATCGCTCCTCGCTCCATTCCTGATGCTCAAAGCCATGTAGCTCGCACCATCTTTTCCACGCGATTCCTTTTACATCTTCTGTGTTTTCGGTAAGTGATGAGGAGAATGTATGGATGTTTACTTTCTCATGAAGATTAGCTGACGCTGCGGCAGGCGCTAAAACAATTGCCCGCCCATCGTCAAGAACCAATGGTACGGGCATGACTCTTTCATTGAACTTGGTTACTGCATGCGCACTTTCCAAATGCACCCACAAGTCGTATCCATAGTGGGTATATAGATAAACGCGGCGATTCAGTTTGAGAGAGAACGGGGCATATAGATGGGACGAATAATTCCTGCGCGCAAAGGCTTGCGGCTCGAGTAGGCTTTGCAAGCTAGGGCTCTGCTTACTCATATTGCATTTATGAAAAGATTTTTCATAATGAAGTCAGGACATAAAAAATTCTTTCACAATTTATAGAGTTCTTTTGCTTTCATAAGTTTGGAAAACAACATATGAAAGAACTTTTCTTGCACGCGCGTCGAGCCTCCCCGCCAGCAGCTTTATCGTCGTTCTCAACCTGACCGCTTGAAATCCCAATTCGTTAAGCTTGTACTTCAGAAACAGAATCAACGACAGCCGCATATAAATCACGCGTTGCAGCAAGTGCTGCATCTTGTACTTGTTGCGCCGGGACGATGTTGCCCTTTGCACCTTCCAAGGATCGGGTTGCGGTTGCGCTGGCGACGACAGTTGGTCGGTAGCCGAGGTTGAAACCGCCGTGTGCCGTTGAATTGACGCACATATGGGTCATGAAACCGGCGAGCACAATGTTTTGTGCGCCGTAGGACTTCAGTACCTGATCGAGTTCTGTATTGAAAAAGGAATTGGGATAATGCTTGGTGATGACGACTTCGTCACCCTCAGGTGCGACTTCATCACTAATTGCGCCGATTTCAGCGCTTACGTCGTAAGGTGTTCCGGCGCCGCCATCGTGCCTTATGTGAATAACCGGCCTATTCAGTTGCCTGGCCATTTCCAGCAGTTTTTGCGCTTCAACCAGGGCTTCTTCCACACCCTCCAAGCGCATGATCCCTTGCCTGTAGGTATTCTGGCAATCGATCAGGATCAAGGTCGATTCGCTCAAGCGGGATGGCGTTTGACCAAGCCCGACCAGATCTCGCAAAGTGGTTGTCGTTGTATTCATGACGTTTCCTTTATATTGATCGTAGATGAGGCTTAATCCTCTCGATAATGCACAATAAGTTTAACAATTAAATCATTAAAAGCCGGCGTTTGGCCGGCTTTATTAAAGTTATTTCAAGGTTGATTCTCAGTGATTTTCTTGAGATTATCCAAGCCACCACGATACACCCCGGTGATGGTTTTGACCGCACTATCGTCATCCTGACCCGCTGCAGGAGCAGCGCTTAAATCCTTGCGTTTAAAGCTCCCCTTCCACGTGACCACCGTCTTGGCATCGCCTTCGGATTTGACTATGACGTCTGATACATAATGGCTGACCGGGAGTACGCCTTCCAGGATCGCATATTCGTACATCATTTTCTTGTCATTGTAGCGCCGTAATTTTTCGGTGATCTTGCCGCCATCCTTGAGCGTCAGTTCACGCACGGCGCCTGGTTGGTTATTGGTGCCGCTTTTGATTTCGGTTTTTGCAACAGCGGGATGCCAGGCGCCCAGATCGCCAAAATTATTGACCGCAGCCCAGACCTTTTGCGCAGGCGCATTGATTTCTACTTTTTCTTCGACCTTCAGTAGTTTTGCATCTGCAGCAAACACATTTAATGAGGCCGACAACATTAGTCCAGCCAAGAGTATCGAAATTTTCATCTCTTCATGCTCCTTGTTCGTTTATATGGACGATCTTCGAGTATCGCCTCGAAAAATTGCTCGAGACGGTCACATTATACCGATCTGTATATTTTTATACAGCTCTGTATATTATTTTTTGCAAATTACAGTTAGATGCAGATGATGTTAAAGTCCTCATAACATGCTTTTTAGATACATGATTGACTCATGGAAAACACCGACATCGCCCCTCTGCTTCCCAAATTCAGCTTATTCAGCGAACTGGACCCGCAGCAAATAGCTACGGTTGCCGCCGATACGCAGCGTTTAAGCGTGCATCGGGGCGATATCCTTTTCCATCGCGGCGATCCAACCAGCGGGCTGTATTTGTTGGCAAGCGGGCAAATCAAGCTGGCAGTGACCTCGCCACAAGGGACGGAGAAAATCATCGGCTTAATCGGGCCTGGCGAAAGCTTCGGCGAGGCGATCATTTTCCTCAACCACCCTTTCTATCCTATCTATGCCCAGGCCACTGCGGAATCGAACGTATTACTGGTCTCAAAGCGAGTGATCTTTGATCTGCTTGAGCGCGATGCCTCTGTCGCACGCAAGATGCTGGCTGGATTATCCATGCGTAATCATCAGCTTGTGCAGGATATTGAATCCGTTTCCTTACTTACTAGCACGCAGCGTTTGATCGGTTATCTGCTGCAAACCGGGATCGAAAGCCAGGATGGCAATCGCCTGACGCTCCCTGCCAGCAAGTCCAATATCGCCTCCCTACTCAACCTCACGCCGGAAACCCTCTCCCGCACCATGCTCAAGCTGCAGCAAGCAGGCTTGATCGAGGTACAGGGAAAAGACATCGTCATCTTGAGCGTGGCCGGGCTCAAACGCTTCGGCTTGAATGCAGGGGGATAATTTACAGAGTTGATCTGGGTCAAAGACCCTGAAACGGTCGCGCGGTAAGTTGAGCGTTCATCAACGCACAACGAGTCCGTCATGAATACCCCGCTTATCGCCGATCCACAAACTTCCAAGCTGGGCAATCTTATCGCCAAGATCGAAGCCACCCACCACACCTTCACTCGCGAAGCGCTAGCACGTATAGAAGCGCTGCTTGAGAGCACACCGCTGCCGGATCAATCCAGGCGCACCGCGTTGCTCGAATGCTTCCGCACTTTGCACGCCGACCTGCTGCCCCATTTGCTCAAGGAAGAAAATATCCTCTTCCCGTACATCGTCGCGCTGGAACATAGCCCCTCCAACCCGCCCCGATCCTGCTTCGGCAGCGTGGCCAACCCAATCGCCATGATGCAGATGGAGCACGCCGCCTGTCTGGAACTGCTCGAGCAGCTACGCCGCCTCACGGACCATTACAGCTGTCCTGCTGATGCCATCTCGCAGATCCAGGTGCTGTACGACGCCCTTGCCGAATTGGATGCCGATTTGGTCGAACACATCCATTGGGAAGATCACGTCCTGTTTCCGCGGGCACTGCAATTGGAAGCTGGCGCATAACCCGAGCAGATTATCGAATGATGCACTCTGCCGGTCTCTATCCAAGAACTTCTCGAAAGTTTCATTTCCTTGATGCTGATCAAGGTTTTCATTTCACGGCGGGCTTAAGGTATCCCCATGCGACAAGTTGTCGCACCCCGGCCACCGCCGCTCATTAAGGAGACCATGATGGATCACAAAGAAACCGACATCTCCGGCACGCCTGTCCTGCCGGATCAGGGGAGACGTAATTTTCTGGAAACCACGGCCAAGGCTACCCTTGCCGGTGCAGGGTTGGCCATGGGGTTGGCCGCATGCAAGAGCGACAAGCCTGCTGCCACTGCTCCCGCCAAAGCCGCCGAGGGGGATGGCGCGCGCGCCGTGGCCCCGGGTGAGTTCGATGTTCATCCCGGCAAGCTCGACAGCTATTACATTTTCTCCAGCGCTGGTCATAACGGCGAAGTCCGCATCTACGGCTTGCCTTCCGGCCGCACGCTGAAACGCATCCCGGTATTCAACCTCGATCCCATGGTGGGCTGGGGGATTACCAACGAATCCAAGAAAATCATGGGGACCAAGCCGGACGGCACACTCAAATACACCACGGGCGATACCCACCACGTGCACGGTTCCTACACCGACGGCACCTACGACAGCAAATACCTCTGGACCAACGATAAGCTCAATGGCCGCATCGCCCGTATTCGCATGGATCGAATGGAATGCGACGCCATTACCGAAATCCCCAACGTGCAGGGTTTCCACGGCATTTTTCCTGACAAGCGCGACCCGGTCGATTCCAACATCAACCACACCACGCGCGTGTTCTGCGGTGCCGAATTCCATAGCCCGCAGCCGAACGACGGGCGCGACGTCAACGACCCGACCAAGTGGTTCGCCCTCTTTACCTGCGTAGATGCCGAAAGCATGGACGTACGCTGGCAGGTCAAGGTGGACGGCAACATGGACCTCGTTGCCACTTCTTACGACGGCAAGCTCGCCGCCACCAACCAGTACAATACAGAGAACGGCTATCTGCTCGCAGACATGATGTCGGCCGAGCGCGATGCCTGTGTATTCTTCAACATCGAACGCGTCGAAGCCGCCATCAAGGCAGGCAAGAGCTTCACCATCGGCGACTCCAAGGTTCCCGTCGTGGACGGCACGCACGCCGCCAACCAGGACCCCAAGACCGCCCTCACCTGCTACGTGCCGGTGCCCAAGAACCCGCACGGCGTAAACCTCTCTCCGGACGGCAAGTATTTCGTCTGCTCGGGCAAGCTCTCCCCGACAGCGACGGTCATCGCCACGGAGCTCGTGCACAAGTGGTTCGCGGGCGAACTTAAGGATCCGCGCGATGCTGTCGTCGCCGAGCCGGAAATCGGCCTGGGCCCGCTCCATACCGCTTTCGACGGACGTGGCAACGCCTACACCTCGCTGTTCCTGGACAGCCAGATCGTCAAATGGAACGTCGAAAAGGCCATCGCGCAGTACAAGGGCGACAAGAGCGTGCAGCCCGTGGTGGACCGCATCGATGTGCACTACCAGCCCGGCCACACCTATGCCTCCATGGGCGAAACCAAGGAAGCCGACGGCAAGTTCCTCAACGCCGGCAACAAGTTCTCCAAGGATCGCTTCCTCCCCGTCGGCCCGCTGCATGTGGAAACCGAGCAATTGATCGACATCACCGGCGACAAGATGCGCTTGATCCACGACCATACGGCCTATCCAGAGCCGCACGATGCCATCATCGTCCGCGCAGATGTCGTCAAGACCAAGCAGGTCTCGGACATGAACGACTTCCCCAATGCGGTGAAGAGCATGGATGACAACCGCGTCGAACGTCACGGCAATAAGGTGTTCGTCTACATGACCTCGCAAGCGCCGAACTACGGTCTGGCGGAGATCAAGGTCAAGCACGGCGACGAAGTCACCATCACGGTCACCAACCACGACAAGGTGGAAGACCTCACGCACGGCTTCGGCATCGAGAAGTACAACGTTAACTTCATCATCAATCCGCAGGAAACGCATTCGGTCACGTTCAAGGCCGATAAACCCGGCGCGTTCTGGATCTACTGCACGCATTTCTGTCATGCCTTGCACCTGGAAATGCGCAGCCGGTTCATCGTCGAGAAGTAGAAAGGAATCGTTGCAGGGAATTAGGGTGGGCCTTCCCCCTTGGCCCGCCCGCTTTTTCGGGCAATCCGCGCTATGAAAACCTGGTTTAGGTCGTTGTTTGGATCAATACTGCTGGCTGTGGCACTGTCCGGCTTTGTCGGAAATGCAACCGCCGACGAGGATGAGCATCATCCTGCCGGGCATATCGCTTCTGCGGCCTCGTACGAAGCCCCCCTTCCGCCGCAGCTTTCCAACGATTCGGACCTATGTGCCTACGCCCCCTGCAAGGAGGCGTTTCCGGGTGCAGACAGTTTTTCGGTTCGCAAGGGCCGCCCTTCTTATGTCGAGGCTTATCATGAAGACGACAACAAGAAGAAACTGCTGGGCTACGTGTTTCTCTCCACCGATATTGTCGATATCCCCGCCTATTCCGGCAAACCCGTCGTCACGCTGATCGGCATGGATACCGCCGGCAAGATCGTCGGCGTGCGCATTCTCAAGCACAGCGAGCCGATTCTCTTGGTCGGCATCCCCGAATCCGAGCTCATGAAGTTCATCCGTCAGTACGTCGGCAAGTTCGCCTGGAACAAGGTGGAGATCGGCAAGGCGCGGGCGGAAGACGGCTACATCGGCATCGACGCCATCAGCGGTGCCACCGTCACGGTGATCTCCGAAAACCAGGTGGTGATGCGCTCTGCCTTTGAGATCGCCAAGCAGGTCGGCATCATCAAGTCGCAGCCGCGTCCTCAAGCCACTTTCACACCAATAAAAAATACCCTGTCATGGGACAAACTCGTCGACGAAGGCAGCATCCAGCACCTCCTTGTAACCCCGCAGGATGTGGGCCTGGACGGCAACGGCCAGCCCTATATCGACCTTTATTTCGGCTACCTCAACGCGCCCGTCATCGGTCGCAGTATCCTTGGCGAGCGCAATTACCAACGCCTTATGGCCGACCTCAAGCCCAATGAGCATGCGATTTTCATCGTCGCCAACGGCAGCGCCTCGTTCAAGGGCTCCGGCTTTGTGCGGGGCGGTATTTACGACCGCATCCAGGTCGCGCAGGACATGGATAGCTTCACCTTCCGCGACACCGATTACCGCAATCTGTACGAGATCGCCGCGCAAGGTGCGCCGGAATTCAAGGAAAGCGGCATTTTCATCATCCGCAGCGCCAGTTTCAGCGCGGCCTATCCTTGGAATCTGGTGTTCCTCGGCAACAAGATGGACAAGCAGACCGGCGCCAAGTCCTTCGCCAACTTCGATCGCGAATACTGGCTGGATGCCAGGTATTTGCAAGGCGGACGCCCGCACGTGGTCAAGCCCGACCCAACTTGGCTCAAGCTATGGAAAGACAAGAAGGTTTCCATCGCCCTGTTCGCTTTCGTCCTGCTGGCCACCGCTTTTGTTCATGCCATCCGCGACAAACTGGTGCGCCGTGCCAACCACAAGGACAAACGCTGGGTCTCCATTCCCAAGTATGCCATCTGGATTTTCAGCATCGTGGCCTCCGGCTTCACTTTCATGGCGCAGCCCAGCATCACCCACGTGCTCACCTGGATTCATTCCCTGCTGTTCCACTGGAAGTGGGAACTGTTCCTCTCCGACCCGTTCATCTTCGTGTTCTGGTGGTTCATCATCGTCACGGTGTTCATCTGGGGCCGGGGGCTCTTCTGCGGCTGGCTGTGCCCGTTCGGATCGCTCACCGAACTCGCCTACAAGCTCGTCCACGCCACGCCGCTGCGCCGCTTCCAGTTCATGCTGCCCAAGACACTGCACGACAAGCTCAAGTGGCTGAAATACCTCATCTTCTTCACCCTGTTGGGCGCATCGTTCTACTCCATGGGCCTCGCCGAAAAACTGGCTGAAGTGGAGCCGTTCAAGACCACCTTCCTCGTCGGCGTGTGGAATCGCTCCTGGCCGTTCGTGACGTTCTGGCTGGTGCTGTTCGGGTTGTCGCTGCTCTCCGAGCGTCCGTTCTGCAAATACCTGTGTCCGTTGGGCGCCGCACTCGCGCTGCCCAGCCAGTTCCGCGGCATTGCCTTGAAGCGCAAGCAGGAATGCACGAGCTGCCATGCCTGCGCCGCCGGATGCGGTTCTCAGGCCATTGATGAGAAAGGAAAAATAGACCAGCGCGAATGCCTGCTCTGCCTCGATTGCATGGTGATGTACTACGACGACCACGCCTGCCCGCCGCTTTCCAAGGAGCGCAAGCACCGCCAGAAGGCTGGCTTGCCGCTGACGCCGATTTCATCCGAGGGTTATTTCATTCCGGTGGAAAGCATCGGCCGCATGCCGAAACTGGAGAAAACCGCGTGAAACTGCGGGCGCTCCTACTCTGCTGCCTGCTGTCTAGCGGATTGGCCGAGGCCCGGGAATGGGTCGTACATCCGGGGGATGGGCTGGAAAAAGCCGTGGCAGCGGCAAAGAACGGCGATACGGTCAAGGTGGAGCGCGGGCATTTCATCACCCATCTCGTTATCGACAAGCCGCTTACGCTCAAGGGCATTGATCGCCCCACACTGGACGGCGAACTCCGCGGCGACGTCATTCGCATCAAATCGCCCAATGTGACTGTCGAAGGCTTCATCGTCCGCAACAGCGGCGCAAACCTCACCGCGCAAAACGCGGGCATCTACATCGAGCCCGGCAGTCACGGCGCCGTCATCCGCGGCAACGTCATTAACTACACGCTGTTCGGCCTATGGATCGAGAAAGCCGACAACGTGGAAATCTCCGGCAACAACATTACCGGCATGCGCGACCTCGCCTCGCCTCAGCGCGGCAACGGCATACAGCTCTACAACTGCCGGGGCGCGAAGATCCTCGACAACCAGATCAGCTTCACGCGCGACGGCATCTACGTCGATGTCTCCGACCATGCCCTCTTCCGCGGCAACCGGCTGCACCACCTGCGCTACGGCACGCACTACATGAACTCCAACAACAACGTGTGGGAAAACAACGAGACCTATCTCAACCGCGGCGGCCTGGCGCTCATGGAAGTACGCAACCAGATCGTGCGCAACAACCGCGCCTGGGGCAATTCAGACCACGGCATCATGCTGCGCACCATCCAGGACTCCATTATCGAAAACAACGTCGTCGCCCGCAACGGCCGCGGCTTTTTCATCTACGATGCCGAATACAACACGCTGCGCGGCAACCAGGTGGTGGCCAACCGCGTCGGCGTGCATCTGTGGGCGGGTTCGATCCATAACCAGGTCGAAGGCAACGACCTCATCGACAACCACGAGCAGATCAAATACGTCTCGACCCGGGACGATACCTGGGGCGAGAAGCAAGGCAATTACTGGAGCAACTACGTGGGCTGGGATCGCGACGGCGATGGCATTGGCGACGTGCCCTACGAAGCCAACGACGTCGTGGACCAGTTAACCTGGAAATACCCTGCCGCCAAGCTGCTGCTCAACAGCCCTGCAGTGCAGACGCTACGCCTTGTCGCGCGCCAGTTTCCGCTGCTGCGGGCGACCAGCGTGGTCGACCCCCATCCGCACATGCGGCCTTTCAACTCACATTGGAGCGATTGGCTTGAAACACCCCGTCATTGAAGTCTCCGACGTTTACCGCTACTACGGCGAAGTGCTGGCCGTGGATGGAGTGAGCTTCAGCGTGCGGCGCGGCGAAACGCTGGGGCTCATCGGCCATAATGGCGCAGGCAAGAGCACCTTGTTCAAGATGATGCTGGGGCTGATCCCGGTCTCGGCGGGTGAAATACGCATCAACGGCGAGCCGGTGCGCGGCAGCGGCTTTCGCGAGTTGCGCCGCACCATCGGCTACCTGCCGGAAAACGTGGTGTTCTACGACAACCTCACCGGGCTGGAAACCTTGCAATTCTTTGCCGCGCTTAAAAACTGCGACAAGCGTGACTGTCTCGCCGTGCTGGAAAAAGTGGGCTTAAGCCATGCCGCTACCCGGCGCGTGGACGGCTATTCCAAGGGCATGCGCCAACGGCTGGGTTTCGCCCAGGCCTTGCTGGGCAAGCCGCGCCTGCTGTTCCTGGACGAACCGACCAGCGGCCTCGACCCGGAAGGCATCCGCGAGTTTTATCGGATTTTGCACGAACTCAACGCGGACGGCGTAACGGTAGTCATCACCTCGCACATCCTGTCCGAGATTCAGGAACGCGTGGAGCGGCTGGCGGTGATTAAGTCCGGCAAGCTGCAAGCCCTGGGCACCGTGCAGGAACTGCGCGAGGCAGTCGATCTGCCGCTTGCCATTCACCTGATCCTGCGCGAGACGGCAGAAGCCGTGCGCACGGCATTGCAGGGCGTCGCATTGGTCAAGCTGGAAATCGCAGGCCAGAACGTCGTCATCGAATGCCATCGTACCGACAAGATGGACGTGCTGCGTCGACTCGGCATGCTGGCGGAGGTCGACGACATCGTCGTACGCGAACCGACGCTCGAGGACGTGTTCCTCGGATACGCGAGGGAATCATGATCGAATTCGGCCAAATCCGCGTCATCGCCCGCAAGGAATTCCGCGACCGTATCCGCAACCGCTGGGTCATTGCAGTCTCCGTCATCTTCACCCTGTTCGCCCTCGCCATCGCCTACCTGGGCGCAGCCCAGCAAGGCGAAGTCGGTCTGCGCAGCGTGGAATTCACCATTGCAAGCCTGGTAAGCCTCGTGATCTACCTGCTGCCGCTGATCGCGCTCATCCTGGGCTACGACGCCATCGTCGGCGAGCGCGAACGCGGCTCGCTCGACCTGCTGCTCTCGATGCCGATCACCCGGCTGGAGCTGCTCCTCGGCAAGTTCTGCGGGCTATCCGCCGCGCTGTCGGTGTCGACGCTGCTGGGCTTCGGGCTGGTCGGTGCTTTGCTGGTTTCCCACGGCGGCGTTGCCGCGCTCTTTCATTACGCGGGGTTCATGCTGAGCGCGATCTTGCTCGGCATGGTGTTCCTGAGCCTTGCGGTCATGGTTTCGGTATTCGCCAAGGACCGGGCGCGGGCCAGCGGCGGCGCGATTGCCGTGTGGTTTTTGTTCGTGCTGGTGTTCGACCTCGCGCTGCTGGGCGCGCTGGTGTTTTCCGGCGGCGCATTCGGCGAGCAGTTATTCCCCTTTTTGCTGCTGCTCAACCCCACGGACGTATTCCGCATCCTCAATATTTTCAGCGCCGACGACATCCGCGCCTTCTACGGCCTGGCGACGGTGTTTCCCGCCAGCCTGTCCAATCCATGGCTGCTCGGCGGCGTCATGCTGGCCTGGATGATCGCGCCGCTGTCCCTCGCTTATTGGAGATTCAAATGAGACTACCCAATGTATTGGGCCCTGCCCTGCCGCTCGTCTTCGCCGCGCTGATCGCCTGCACCCAGCAAACCGCCTCCGTCGGCCCCAAGGAAATCGCCGCCGACACCTCCTGTGCCCTCGACGGCATGGTGCTGGCCGACTTTCCCGGCCCCAAGGGTCAGATTCATTACGCCACCGGCGAGACCGATTTTTTCTGCGACACGCTGGAAATGTTCGCGATGTTTTTGCAGCCTGAGCAAAAGCGCCGCATCACCGCGATCTACACGCAGAACATGGGCCAAACCGATTGGGACAAGCCTCAAGGCCATTGGATCGACGCCAAACAGGCGTTCTACGTGACCGGCAGCAAGAAAACCGGCTCCATGGGGCCGACCATTGCCGCCTTTGCGCAACAGGCCGATGCGGAAAAATTTGCGCAGGCCAACGGCGGGCGTGTCCTGAAATTCGAGCAAGTCACGCCAGATATGGTCAACCTCACCGGCGGCGTAGTGCACGACGCCATGTAATTCAGCCAGCTAACGATCAGCATGGCTAAACGCTTCCCGCTCAACCCCAAATACCCGGAGCGCATTTGCTGGGGCTGCGACCGTTATTGCGCGGTTGGCGCGATGCAATGCGGCAACGGGACGGAACGTACCCAGCATCCGGTAGAGTTGTTCGGGGAAGATTGGGTTGCATTCAACGGCTGGATGAATCAGGAAGAATCGCCGACGCAACCCAAGTGAATCTCGCTTGAACTGTCTATTAATTAACCCTGGTATGACTTGCTGAAACCCCAGTGGAATTGAACAGTTGGGGACTACGCGCCAGCAAGACTGGGGCTGGGCTATGGCGCACCACGAACTCGGCGTCGCTGCCCATCACAAAATGATCGAAGCCACGATAACCGTGCGTCCCCATTACAACCAGGTCGGCTCGCCATTCGTGAGCCTCGGCAACGATCGCCTCCCCCGCACGCCCCTCGAAAGAATCCCTTAGCGCATGCTCCGCCGTGACCCCTTCCGCCTCGGCGGTTGCCACGGCACGCTTCAGCACTTGTTCGCCGCTTTTACGCAGCATGTCGGTCAATCGATCGACGTTGAACTCGCCTGCCATATCGATGAGTGGAACGTAGATACAGGCCACGAATACAAACCGCAGGCTAGCCTGCTGGTCGTGAGCCAGGCGGATGGCTTCGAACATGCCGCGGTTAGAGGGTTGGCTACCATCCACGGGACACAAGATACGTTGGTACATGCGGTATTCCCTTCAACTTTATCGACGTAGTTGATTCCATAGCCAGGCGAAACATACGCCCAAGACATAGCCTATCAAGCAGGTCAACGCCACCAGCATCAAGGCCGTAGCAAGCTGGAACGGCAATATCTCGAATACCGGTTTGATGAAATGCAGGCGAAAGATGAAATCCATCACCAACTGTGCCCAACCAAAAGCAACCAGCAAGGTCCATAGCGCATGCATCCCCCCCAGCAATGCCGCTAGCACCAACCCAGCTTTATGGTGACGGATCATCGGAACTCCCTTGCAAGGTCGAGATACTGACTCATCCAATTTTCCTCAACATATCAGGACGCCCCGTCTTCGGTATATCCGCGCAAACACTTACAAGGAAGAAGAGCCAGAATCCTGGCCAAATTAATCATATAAGTAATTTCTTACATAAGACCAAGCTCAATCCC
Organism: Novimethylophilus kurashikiensis; assembly: GCF_003112435.1. GTDB lineage: Bacteria > Pseudomonadota > Gammaproteobacteria > Burkholderiales > Methylophilaceae > Novimethylophilus > Novimethylophilus kurashikiensis. The sequence goes on along the minus strand of NZ_BDOQ01000009.1, from coordinate 143,704 downwards.
TACAATATATCTTGACAACCTTATACATCTTTAAGGACATTACACATCGTCCTATTTCTGTAAGCGGCTCAATGTCATCGACCAAGCGCCCTCTAGTGCCGGGAGATATCGTTTTAGGCGAAGCTTTGCTCTGCGATGTGTATGGCGAACACGATGTACTCTTGCTTCGGCGAGGACATGTCATTTCGAATGAACGCCTGCTGGACAAGATGATGGAACGAGGCGTCTTCGTCGATGATGCCGACTACGCTCTATTCCCCAGTGCCCAGAAAAAAGAAGAGTCTCCCCAGGAACCGAACGACACCCGCTCATCCCTGAGGCTCATCCAGCAAGCCAATCTTCAACTCGATCAGCTTTTGGTTAAGCTGACAGAAGGGGATCGCGACATCAAGCTATTGAGCGATTTGAAAGAAATCGCCACCCAGATCAGGGAGGCGGTGGAGATCAATCCGGATGTGGCGCTGGCGTCGATTTTGTTCAATCAGAAAGCCGACGGTTATTCGGCACGCCATAGTGTAGCCACGGCGATCATCGTGTTGCTCATGGCGCAATCCATGCAGAAGCCGGAGGCCGAGATCGACGCAATCGTCGGCGCTGCCTTGACCATGAACGTCAGCCTCTATGCGCTTCAGGAAGTCCTGCAATCCCGCGAATCCGGCCCCACCCCGCAAGAAGCGGAAACCATTCGCCGGCATCCGCAGGCGTCGGTCGAGATACTCAAGCAACTAGGGTTGACCGACGAAGCCTGGCTAGCCTGCGTGGCCCATCATCATGAAAATATCGATGGCACGGGCTACCCCATGGGGAGGTCGGGTGCGGATATCCCAGAAAACGCTAAATTGATCGCCACGGCGGATCGGTACACGGCGCTCATCGCCCCGCGTAGTTACCGGCCCTCCATCCTGTCCGGAGAAGCCCTGCGCAACATGCTCATGGATCGCGGAAAAGGGACTGACGAGGCGATGGCGGCCAATTTTGTTCGCGTTCTGGGCATTTATCCGCCCGGCAGCTTCGTCAAGCTCGCCAGCGGCGAAATTGCGATTGTCACCAAGCGCACCAAGAACAGCCGCGCTCCCATTGTCCACGCGTTACTGGCGCCGCGGGGCTCTCCGCTGCCTTTTCCGCACAAGCGGGAGACCGAGCACGAACGCTATGCCATTCGTGAAGCGGTACGCCCGGACTGGTCGATCATCCCGTTCACCATGCAGCATATCTGGGGGAAAGAAGCGTCCGATTAGTACTGGATGGAAAGCGCAAGATCACTGGTTGGCCGTATGCACCTGCTGATCTGCCACCTTGGGGTAAACCCGCAACAGCACGATGCGCGGCCCGATCATTTTCTTGATGACGACATCGAACTGCTCGAATTCGATACGGTCGCCCTCTTGCGGCAATGCACCGAGCTTTTCCATCACGAGGCCGCCCACTGAATCCGCCTCGTCGCTCTCAAGCTCGATGCCCAATGCACGCTCCAGGGTGAAGATGGGCAGGCTGCCCTTACCCATCAACGAGCCGTCGTCCAGCATGGCCCAGTCGTTGTAGCTCTGACGGAATTCATCGCGAATTTCGCCCACCAATGCCCCCAGGAGATTGTCGAGCGTGATGAAGCCCATGGGCGGTTCGCCCTTGAGGCCGATGACGGCGAAATGCGGCGCTCCCTTGCGGAAACGGCGGAACAATTCCATCGCGGGCATTTCCGGCTGGATATGCTGCACCGGACGCACCAGTTCGGCCAGGTCGCCCAATCGCCCGTCGCGGTGCAGGGTGAGAAACAGGTCCTTGAGATGGATGATCCCCATCACCTCGCCGGATTCGTCCAGGTATGGGTAACGACTGTAGCGATGCTGTCCGATGAGGTCGAGGTTTTGCTCGATCGTATTGGCCGCGCTCAAGGCGATGACTTCGTTGAAGGGGCGCATGAGATCGGTCACTTCCAGTTCGCCGAAATCGAGCGTATGGGCGAGGATATTCCATTCACCGCGCGTGAATTTTCCGGCAGTCACGTTGCCCTTCAGGATGAGCTTCAGCTCCTCTGTCGAATAGCGCGTTTCGTGGTTGTGTTCCGGGCTCAGCCCGACCAGCTTGAGCACCGCATTGGCGCTGACGTTCAGCGTCCAGATGGCGGGATACATCAACCAGTAAAAACCGTAGAGCGGAACTGAAGTCCACAAGGCGATACGCTCGGTCTTGCGGATCGCCATGGATTTGGGCGCAAGCTCGCCCACCACGATGTGCAGGAAGGAAATGGTAAAGAACGCTGCCGAGAACGCGATGCCTTCCACCAACCTGGGTGAATCGATCCCACCCCAGGTGAGCAGCGGTTCCAGCAGTTTGGCGAAGGCCGGTTCGCCGATCCAGCCCAGGCCTAGCGAGGCCAGCGTAATGCCCAACTGGCAGGCGGAGAGATAAGCGTCCATCTGGCCGTGGACTTTTTCCAGGATGCGGCCGCGCAAGCCGTACAGTCGGGCAATCGCCCTCACCCGCGTTTGCCGGAGCTTGACTAGGCCAAACTCCGCTGCGACGAAAAATCCGTTGAGCACAACCAGTAGGAAGGCAACAACGATCAACAACAATTGATGACCCATAACAAAGGCCGGATGGCCTTGATTTCTCCTGAAATGGCAAAAACACTGCGAATGGTACAGCATTGGCAGATACTGTCGGTACGGCTTGCCTCGGGGATGTGCTGCATTTCGACCCGAGGTTTCTGTACCATACCGAACAGCGCAGTATGAGTGCTTTGCATAACGTGGTTATACCAAGCCCGCTGCGGCCCCAATCAACAATCACAAGCGAACACGCATGGAATATCCCGTCCACGACACCCAGATCGCCCCTCTCGGCCGTCTCGAAGTACTTTCGAGAACGGAAGCCGCCAAATTGCTCGATAGCGGTCACGGCAGCTTGCACGAGCTCTACCGTAATTGCTCACTGGCCGTGCTCAACACCGGCAACGAGCTCGACGATGCCAAGGAACTGCTGGAACGCTACAGCGATTTCGACATCCGGATCATCCAACGTCCGCGCGGCATCAAGCTTGATATCAGCAATGCGCCTGCCACAGCGTTCGTCGATGGCCGGCTCATCGTCGGCATCCAGGAGCACTTGTTCTCGGTGCTGCGCGACGTCATCTACATGCACGAGGAAATCCGCGGCAACCCGCGCTTCGATCTCGACGAATCGGAAGGCATTACCGACGCGGTGTTCCACATCCTGCGCAACGCCTCGGTGCTCAGGCCTCGGACCGACCCCAAGATCGTGGTGTGCTGGGGCGGGCATTCCATCAATCGGCAGGAATACGAATACACCAAGCACGTCGGGTACCAACTCGGCCTGCGCGGGCTCGACATCTGTACCGGCTGCGGCCCTGGCGCGATGAAGGGCCCGATGAAAGGCGCCGCCATCGGCCACGCCAAGCAGCGTATCGGTAAGGGACGCTACATCGGCTTTACCGAACCGGGCATCATCGCCGGCGAATCGCCGAATCCCATCGTCAACGAGCTGGTGATCTTGCCGGACGTGGAAAAACGGCTGGAAGCTTTCATCCGCTTCGGCCATGGCTTTGTCGTGTTCCCCGGCGGCGCGGGTACAGCAGAAGAAATTTTTTACGTGCTGGGCGTGCTGCTCAATCCCAAGAACGCTGACCTGCCTTTTCCGCTGATATTCACCGGGCCGAAAAGCGCAGAGGATTATTTCATGCAGATCGACCAGTTCATCGGCGAGGTACTGGGCGTGGAGGCGCAGAGACGCTACAAGATCATCATCGACGATCCGGTCCTGGTCGCGCAGGAAATTCAGGCCGGCATCAAGACCGTGCGCGATTACCGCAAGCAGAACAGGGACGCCTATTACTTCGATTCGCAGCTCAAGATCGAGCACGAGATGCAACGGCCCTTCCATCCCACCCACGACAACATGCGCAAGCTCAAGCTGCATCTCGACCAGCCCAAGCACACGCTGATCGCCAATCTACGCCGCGCGTTTTCCGGCATCGTGGCCGGCAATATCAAGGATGCAGGCATCCGCGCCATTGAAAAGCACGGCAAATTTGAGATTTACGGCGACGAGATGGTGATGCAGAAGATGGATGCCCTGCTATCGGCCTTTGTCGAACAACACCGCATGAAGCTCACGGGCCGCTATGAGCCTTGCTATCGAATCATGGTCGAGCAAGATGAATGAGACTGCAGATTTGAATTAAGACGCGACTACAAAAAATAAGCGGCCATGAAGGCCGCTGAAGGGAGGAGATGTTTCGCATTACGAGAAGCATTTAAACCGAAATTTGTAAGCGAAGTATGAACTCCTTGTATCAAGTTGTATCTTTGGCCCGCGCCTCAGGATTTTTCGTTGCCGGTGATGCTGCCATGCGTACGGATCCAGGCTTCGATCTTGAGCACCTCGTCGGGCGTCAAACCATTGGTGGGGTCCGTCGGATCCATCAGCCCCTTACCTTTGGCACCCATGCCGCCGTTGGTGCCGTGCCAGATAGTCTCGAACATGCCTTTGTTCGTAGCGTCCTTGGCGTAGTGGAAATTCGGCCCGTGCAAGCTGGGGCCCGTCTGGCCCTGGGCATCGCCGCCGTGGCATTGCGTACACGAGTACAACTGGAATAATTTCTTGCCGCGAGCGATGGCGTCCTGATTGCCGATGTAAGTGTTCTTGCCCGTGGCGGCGAATTCCTTGGCTGCAGGCGTATCGAATAGCTCCGGCTTGATTTGCAACGGGCTGCCATCCTGCGTTGCGACGAATTGCTGCATCTGCCCTTCGGCAGCCATCAGGTTCTGATGAATGAAAATAGCTGCGGTTGCGATCGAAGCAGCCAAGATGGTGCGGTTGATCCTCATGGTTATCTCCTGGTCATGATATTGAATCGTCAGGCCTTTGGTATCCAGCCTTGTCGTTTATAGAGTCCAAATTCAGTCTCAGGTTTCTTCTATGCGGCATCTGTGTGTTACCGCGCTTGCTCCTCCAGTGATTCCTCCCCATTTAAATTGATAGATAAAAAACTATGGTTCAAATAGACAAGATTGATTGGAATCGATAGCAGTTTTTTACGATCATAGAGCTCGTTTTTAAATGGAAAGGCACGCATGAAACTGGCAAGTCAAATCGAACTCGACGCATTGCAAGGCATGGAACCGGCATTCTGGCCGTCGCCACGCAAACCCAGCTTCATCCAGAGCTTATCGGCCATCGCAGATAAGTACGACATTTTCCTGATCGACCAATGGGGCGTTTTGCACAACGGCATTGCCCCCTACTCTGGCGTCATCGATGCCCTCGAAAACTTGCAACGCCTCGGCAAAGCTGTGGGCGTACTGAGCAATTCCGGGCTGCGTTCCAACGACAATATCACTCGCCTGCACCATCTGGGGATTCCGCGAGCCCTGTATTCCTCCATCGTCACCTCCGGCGAAGTGGCCTGGCAGCTTTTCAAGGATGCCGACGGAGTATTTTCAGAATTCAGCGGCAAGCGCTGCTTCTTGATCAGCAGCGACCGCTCTGCGCATTTCCTGGAAGGCCTCGATATTGCGCAAGCCCATGATTTGGACGATGCAGATTTCATCTTGTTGAGCGGGCTCAATCCCGATATCAGCGAATCGACCATCGACATGCTCATCGAAACCGGCGTTAGCAACGGACTGCCGCTAATATGCGCTAACCCGGATCACATGCGCATCACCAACCACGGGCTGAAACCCAGCGCTGGCATGGTGGCCTTGCGATACGAAGCAGCTGGCGGCGCGGTGATCCAGATCGGCAAGCCGTTCAAGGAGATTTATCGCTATGCCATCCAAAGCCTGAGCCGCTCGCCGAAAGACCGAGTGCTGGCGATCGGCGATTCGCTGCATCACGACGTGGCCGGAGGTAACGCCGCCGGGTGCGACACCTTGCTGATCGAGCAAGGTATCCTCAGCCACGAACTGGCCGAATTCAAAACCGCGCAGGACAAAGAGAACGCGGTGATGCGCCTCGCCGAATGCGAGTCCCAGATTCCTAACTGGATTGCGACAACCTTATCCTGGTGATCCAAGGAAGAAACCGTCTCCTCTAAGGTCAAGCGGGGGCTTCTGTCGCACGCTTCTCATCGGTCAACTCCAGGTGGGCGATCAGCTTTTGACCGAGGCGGATGCCCGGCTGTTCGATATAACGATGCGTCAGGGTAGAAACCATGATGATCAAGATAGTCGCGATGAGAAAGTAAGCAAGCCAGCCCCAATCCGTCCTGGAAAAGTATTGCAAAACGCGGAGATCTCGTAGGGTAAAGATGACGAAAAATTGCGTTAGGTACATGCTGTAGCTGATCTTGCCAATAAAGACGATCAGCAGGTTGGCGACACGTTTGGCTTGGTAGCATGCCAGCGTGAAAGTTAGGCTTGCGAGCAAGACTCCCATAGTGAGATGGTGGTGAATGAGGGGCGATTTTGGAAAGACCGCCACTAATACCAGCATGACGCCCGCAACGCCTAGCGCAGTCTTTGCAGCCACGCGGCTATGGCTGAAATCCCGCACCATAAAATAGGTAACGACTCCCATAGCAAACACCGGTAATTGCCCCATTAAGTTCTGGTATTTGAAGCTCTCTAGCAAATATTGCTGCCTCGACGGAAAAGTCCCGGCAAATAGACTATCTACGAGGGTGGGCGAAACGATGTAAATCCCCAGGCTGATCGCAAGGAAACCAAGCGCAGTCCGCATGTTTTTGATAGAGCAAAACAGCAGCGGCAGTATCAGATAAAAGCACATCTCCACGGCCACCGACCAGCCGCCGGGCACGACAGCATTGATCGCCTCGGGATGAAAGCCGTTGACGAAGAGCAGTGTCCCTACAATCTGCCACCCATGAATGCCATTGGGCGCCCAATAGCCAGGGGCCGTACCGTAGAGCGCTAAAAATGCCACCGTAACTACCCAGAACATGGGCGCGATACGAAACAGACGGCGGATGAAAAAATTGCGAACGGGTGATAATTCGTGGTCGTTACGGAAATGCCAGGACATGAACAAAGCCAAGGCACTCACGACATAGAACAATTGAACACCGTAGATGCCGAAATTCCGCAAGAGTTTTAGCACATGGCTTGCCGGCGGAACTTGTTGGGCGCTATGCACCAGAAGCACGCCAAGAATGGCGTAGCCTCTCAGTGCATCGATATAACCTTGTTTTTGTAGTTTTCTGATCATAAGCCCACGATCACTTGATTACATCGTTGGAAGCATACTCCCTTCGTCGTACGGTTGCGCTTATGAATACTGGCCGTCTTCGGTTGAGCCCTACGGCAAGCTCTGCCTGGTGCTACAACACCACCTGCGCCCCCAGTTCCACCACGCGATTGGGCGGTAGCTTGAAATAGGCAGCCGCGCTGCCTGCATTGCGAAACATGGCAATAAACAGCTTCTCGCGCCATAGCGCCATGTCCGAGCCGACCTTGGGAATCAGCGTCTCACGGCCGAGGAAGAAAGAAGTATCCATCATGTCCAGTAATAATCCCTGGGACGCACAGTGCGTCATCGCCTCCGGCAGGTCGGGCTTATCCATGAAACCGTAGGTCACCCGAACCTTGTAGAGATTGCCTGCAATGGATTCGACCCTCACTCGGCGATCGCCGCCTACATAAGGCTCGTCGGCCACCGTTACTGTAGCTAGCACGATGCGTTCGTGCATAGCCTTGTAATGCTTGAGGCTGTGCATCAGGGCATGAGGTACGGCTTCGAGGTTCTGCGTCATGAATACTGCCGTACCGGGTATGCGCTGTATCGAAGAGCTAGTGATATTAGGGATGAACACATCGAGCGGCATGGCCTCTGCGAACAAGCGCGAAGTCAGGAGCTTGCGTCCGCGTTTCCAGGTTGTCATGAGCAGCAGAACGCCGAAGCCGAAGGTGAGCGGGAACCAGCCGCCGTCGTGAATCTTGACGATATTGGCGGAGAAAAAGGCAAGATCGACGACGAGGAAAACGCCCAGCACCAACGTACTCGCCAGCCAGTGCCATTTCCATAGGTTGCGCACGACGATGAAGGCCAGGATTGTGGTGATGATCATGGTCGTACTCACCGCGATACCGTAAGCCGACGCAATGCTGGTAGACGACCCAAAGCCCAGCACCAGGCCGACCACGGCGATGAATAACAGCCAGTTGATACCAGGCATATAGACCTGACCTTGCGCCGAGCCCGAGGTATGGCGCACTTCCATCCGCGGGCTATAGCCCAGCTGCATTGCTTGCTGGGTAATCGAATACACGCCTGAGATCACCGCCTGCGAGGCAATGACCGTGGCTACCGTTGCCAGGGCGACCAGAGGATACAAGGCCCAATCGGGCGCCATCAGGTAAAACGGGTTCTGTAGTGCGTCTTTGTTAGTCAGCAGTAACGCTCCCTGCCCGAAATAATTCAGGACCAGTGCCGGTAGCACCAGGGCAAACCAGGCCAGTTGCACCGGCTTGCGGCCAAAGTGGCCCATGTCGGCATACAGCGTTTCCGTGCCGGTCACGGCCAGGAATACCGCGCCCAAGGAGAGAAATGCCAACTTCGGGGCAGCCAACATGAAGGTGGCGGCATGCCATGGGCTCAGCGCTTGAAGCACTTGGGGCGCTCGAAGGATATTAACGACACCCAGCAAGGCCAGGCTGGAAAACCACACAATCATCACCGGCCCAAACAGCATGCCGACTCGCGCCGTTCCCTTGTATTGCCAGTAAAACAAGGCCAGCAGCACCAGCAGCGTGACGGGGATGACATAAGGCTTGAACAAGGGCGTGGCGACCTCCAGGCCTTCCACTGCCGACAATACCGAAATGGCAGGCGTAATCACGCCATCGCCGTAGAACAAGGCCGCGCCGAATAGTCCCATCAGCATCAGCCAAGGCGCGTAAGATTTTCCTTCCGCCCCGCGTAGAACCAAGGCCATAAGCGCCATGATGCCGCCCTCACCCTTGTTGTCGGCACGCATGATGAAGGCGATGTACTTGACAGACACGACCACGATCAGTGACCAGAAAATCAGCGACAGGATGCCCAGGATATTGTCAGGCGTCATCGGCACCGGATGGTGCGCGCCGGCAAAAATCTCGTGGATGGTATACAGCGGGCTGGTGCCGATATCGCCGTAAACCACGCCCAAGGCCGCAAGGGCAAGGCCGGCGGTTTGGCTTTTGGATGGGGTTGATTGCATAGGGAAGAACCTTCTACTAATAAAAATCTGCGGTCATGCGCTCAGAGCTGGAAGCGATATCCCACACCGGTTTCTGTCAGGATGTGCTGCGGCTGGGCGGGATCGGCTTCCAGTTTTTGCCTCAGGTGACCGATGAAAATACGCAAGTAATGGTTACTCTCCACATAGGACGGCCCCCACACCTCACGCAATAACTGGCGATGCGTCAGCACCTTGCCGGCACTCGCCACCAGGGTGCACAGCAGGCGATATTCGATAGGGGTGAAATGCAGCGCCTCGCCGTTGCGGGAAACGGTACGGTGAGCGCGATCCAGCACGATGGAACCAAAACTGACGACAGCACCGTCGGCCTCCGGCGTGCGTAGATTGCGGCGCAGCAAGGCTCGCACCCGAGCCAGCAATTCGCCGACCCCGAAAGGCTTGGTGAGGTAATCGTCGGCGCCTGCATCGAGCGCCGCGATCTTGTCGTTTTCTGCCGAGCGCGCGGAAAGGATCAGGATAGGCAGCCCCGACCAAGCACGCACGTCGCGCACCACTTCCACTCCGTCGCGGTCGGGTAATCCCAGGTCGAGAATGATGAGGTCGGGCTTGCGCGTACCGGCCTCTACCACGCCTTGTGCTGCCGTCCCAGCTTCGAAGGTTTGCCAGCCGGCTTCATGCAGTGCATCGCAGACGAATTTACGGATTTGCGATTCGTCTTCAATCACAATGATCCTGGCCATGGCTGAATTCATACCCGCACCTCGGGCAACTCGGCTTCAGCCTCGATGACTGGTGGGTTGCCCACCGGCAATGTGAATACAAAACAGGAACCGCCTTCAGGTCGATCATCGGCGCGTATTTCGCCGCCGTGCGCCTCGACGATGGCGCGGCAGATCGCCAGCCCCAGTCCGACGCCCGGCAGCGGCGATTCGGCCGAACCGCGCACGAACATGTCGAATAACTTCTCGCGCCGCGCTTCGGGGATTCCGGTGCCGTTGTCGCATACCGCCACTTCCACCTTGGTATCGACCTGCTTTGCCTTGATCTCGATCGTGCCAGGCTCCGGCGAATACTTGATGGCGTTTTCCAGCAGATTGCACAGCACTCGCTCGATGAGGACGGCATCGAACTCCAGCAACGGCAGGTCGGGCGGCAATGCCGTCTTGATCATGTGCCCGGCAAGACTGCGTTCCAGCAACTTGATAGCAGCACCGACGACTTCTTCCAGCGGCTGCCACTCCTTGCGCAGCTTGACTTGTCCGGCGTGCAAGCGCGCCATGTCCAGCAGGTTTTCTACCAGGCTGCACAACCGCATGGATTGCTCGCGGATGGCGTCGGCGGCCTGTTGCTGCTTTTCCGGCAGGGGCGGTTTGGTGAGTGCCAGTGCGTCGGCCTGGCCGTAAAGAATGGTGAGCGGCGTGCGCAAATCGTGCGACAAGGCCGAAAGAATGGAACTGCGCAGCCGTTCCGACGCCATGTCGATCTGCGCGGCTTGTGCCACCTCCACGTAATGCAGCCGTTCCAGGGCGATGGCGATGAGCGACGCCACGGCTTCCAACAAGGCATGATCGGCATCCAGCGCATCGATGTCACCATCCAATGGCGAGACCACCAGCACGCCGCGCGTTCGGGTCGACCCGTGCAAGGTGTAATAGCGCACGCCGTCAAGTTCGGTCAGGGGATGACGCTGAGTGCGCCTATCCTCGGCATAAGCCATCAGGGCAACGTGCGCCTCGTACCAAACGCCATGCTTGCCGGCTGAGACGAGCTCGCCCTGCTCGCCCGGCAGCAACAGGTCGGACTTGACACCGATGACGTCGCGCAGAAAATCCTGCGAACACTCGATCACATGGGCGAGCGTCATGGCTCCCGAAAGAGACTTGGCCATTTCATAGAGCGCAATGTTGCGCCGCGCCTCCTGCGTCGAAATCTCAGCCTGGCGGCGCAGTCCTGCCGTCAATTGGCCCGTGACCAGCGCCACGGCCAACATCACGATAAAGGTCACGAGGTATTGCGCATCGGCGACGGCAAACGTGAGGCGCGGAGGGACGAAAAAGAAATCGAACAAAGCCACGCTGAGAAAAGCCGCCAATACGGCAGGCTGTTTTCCCAATCGTAGCGAAACCAGAAACACCGTCAGCAAAAACAGCATGACGATATTCACGAGGTCCAGATAAGGCCGTAGCGGCGTGGCGATCAGCGCGGTGACAGTACAGGCCAATGCCGCCAAGGCGTAGTGGCCAAGTGCTGGTTGATCGTGATTGGGTTGAAGCACGGTGCCTTATGTTCCCTCAAGCGATGGAGGGCATTGTGGCGCTTACGATGTAAAAAAGGTGTAAAAACTATAGGGTGGTTTGGAAAAGATTGACGTTAGGTAGAAGTGCTGTTGTTCCAGATATTGAACGGGCGCTGGATCACATCGTGGCTATTGCTTGCGCCCGTAATTGCTAAAAATTACTATGATGCCATGCCACTTCTAACAATAAGAATATAGAAAGAAAAAACATGCGAACTCTTGGTTCTTCAATACCATTATGTGGACACATCGGTTCGTATAATAACCGTTAGGGTTCATATGTCTCTTGCCTCCAATTTGCTAAAACGCCTCCTACTTATATACGTATTTTTTTGGGTTTCATTTTCGTTCGCATCTCAATCAAACGAAAGTAAATGTGTACCAAACTTAAGAGCAGATTTACCTGATGGAATTCAAAGTCAAATTAAAAAAACTGATGGTGTTGAATCTTACGAGCGGCTAGAAATTGAAAATTTACAAGCTGTTGATGGTGAGTTATTTAATCCTATTGAACTTGAGAATAGCAAAACTAGCTTAATCGCCGCTGTTATCTTGCCTGTTTGGTACTTTTGCCCTAGCCCTCTAGGCCAGAATCGAGACGCACCAAGAAAATTGGTTTTTTGGAAAGAAAGAGGGGCAACTTGGCTTAAAATCGGAAGTAACGATCAAGCATTCTGGCCAATTATCTTGGCAGGAACAGCCAAAGCGTCTTTGAATGTTGAAGATGAGATGGTTGTATATACGCAAGAATCTTATCCTGTTCATAGTATTTGGCTGGACCGATTCTATTTTGCGTACGACCCGCCCTCATCAAGGATAGTTCTTGTAAGGTGGGACTCGGCTAGCCATTACAATCCAGCGGAAGGCAATAGCGAAAACTCACATGTACTCATGGAAGCCGAAGAGATACTTGGAGAAGTAAGTGGCACTGATGGCTACGAAGGAACATTCGACTTTAATTCTGGAGTCGGGGAAATAATTAAATATCGTTTTGCTGAACGGCCAGTCAAAGTTGAACTTCAAAGATCGATTCATAAAATGTACATTGAAAATATGCCTAAGAATATGAGCTTCGATGGCTTTGACAAGTTTGAATTTGGTGCTCCCTAACTTCCATCAAGCTAGGCGCATAACCAGGAAGAAGCTCTAACATTCCAACATCCTCTTCCGAGCCGCCTCTATGCTGAGCGAAGCGCCAAGGGACAGATTGGATATCCTCTATACAGCACTTAAGGCTTGGACTGTAGCGCAGCTGCCTCGCCTGCTTATAGGTTGGAGCTTTCTTAGCCCTGTTGTTGAACTGCAATCAGCCATAAAAAAGCACCTGCCAAGGCAGGTGCTTTTCATATCTACAGAAGTAAAAGTTAAAACCGCCTCAAGCCGGACTCTTCTTGCTCTTCTTGGTTTTTTTAGGCGCTGCCGCGGGGGCTTCGGATGCGGGCGCTTCGTACTGCACCAGCTTTTGCAGTTGCTTGAAGCGGGCTGCGTCTTCCACGCCCTTGGGGAAATTGGTTTTATCCATCGCCGTGTTCAAGGCGTCGAGGCGTGCATTGGGATCGGGGTGGGTGGCGAAGAGCAACTGCAAGCCGGCGTCCTGCGGGGTGGAAGCGTACATTTGCAGCACGGACGGCAGCCCATAGGCCGAATACCCTGCTCGTGCCGCCAAATAAACGCCGTTACGGTCAGCGTCGTATTCGTCAGACTTGTCCAGACCCGAGGAATACAAGCCCTTCGCCAAGTTACCCAAGGCAGCAGTATTGGCGCTGCCGGATTTCTGCTGTACCAGACCCGCTACGACATCCGTCGCCCCGCGCTTCTTCATGGCGTTGGCGTGATGGTGGTTGATGACGTGGGTGATTTCGTGGGCCAGCACGCCGGCCAGTTCGGATTCGTTATGCAGGCGTAGCAGCAATCCGCGTGTGATGAAGACATATCCGCCGGGCGCGGCGAAGGCGTTGACGTTGGGCGTATCCAGGATGCCGAAGCGCCACGGCAGGTCGGGCTGCGTCGTCTGCAATGCAATCCACAGGCCGACCTCGTTGACGTATCGTTCGGCCTGCGGGTTCTTGTACAGCGGGCTCGCGCCCAGCAATACCGCCGACATGTTGGTGCCCAGTTGGCGTTCCTCTTCCGGCGTCCAGGTGTGCGTGGCTTCTACTGCGCCTTTCAGCGCCTGCTTGTAGCCGCTGTCGGGCATAAACGTATCGACAGCCTTGTTGACCTGGTCGCGATTGACGTTGGTGTTCTTGAGCGCATCGGTCGCACCGTCGGTCACGCAACCGCTCATCACGGCGCTCGCCACGGCCAGTGAAATCAGTAGCTTGGTTTTCATGGTTTCACCTCCGGCATAGCGATGTCTTGCGGGCTGAGCTTGGCGGTCTTGGCAGACTTGCGGGCTTCGTCCGCGCTTACGACGTACCGTTCCATGTTGCCGACTTCTTCCGGATTGGGCGTTGCCTTGTCGAGGTCTTCCTTGGTCACACCCTTGACACCGGTGGTGGCGACGTTGGTGTTGGAGCCGGTGCGGGCGACGTTACCGAGCGTAGACAATCCGGCCACGGCGCTGGAATTCGAGGCGCTTGCCGCGAAATGCAGGTTGAGCATGCGGATATAACCGGTCTTGCCCTGCGCGGTCTTGATCTTGGACCAGCCGCCCTCGTTACCGAGATGCTCGACCTGCTCTCCCTCGCTCAAGTCAGCTACTTTGGTCGCATCCAGGGCGGGCTTGCTTTTCAGTTCGCTGCCGCGTGCAACCGATGCCGGCGTCGCATGGGCTTGCGCCGCGACCAGCATCAGTAAGGCAGCCCAACAGGATATTTTCATGATGTTTGTCTCCTTGGCTCATACAGTTTTACGGGTTGGGAACGGCCTTTGACGGCGAATTCCCCGTGATAGATGAATTCAAAACGCTCGCCGCACGCCTCGCGCGTGGATTCCGAAACGAGGATGCGCGAGATGCCGGCGGTTTTTCCCTCGATGCGGCTCCCCAAATTGACGGTATCGCCGATGGCCGTGTAATCCAGCCGTTTTTTCGCACCGATAAAGCCGACCACGGCCTCGCCGGTATGAATCCCGATGCCGATTTCGAACGGGAAAGCGAGTTCCTTGCGGAAGGCCTCAAGCCGGTCGCTCATGACCAATGCGGCTTCCACGGCCGCCACGGCGTGGTCGGGCATTTCAACCGGCGCTCCCCAGAACGCCATGATGGCGTCGCCTATGAACTTATCCAGCGTGCCGCCGTGGTCGAAAATCGCCTCGACCTGCAAATCAAAGTAGCGATTGAGCAGTTCCACGATTTCTTCGGCGCGGTGGGTTTCGGACAAGGTGGTAAAGCCGCGGATATCCGAAAACAGAATGGTGATTTGCTGCGTGCGCCCGACTCGCGCCTCGGCCGAAGCGTTCAGGTCGGTCAATTGACGCACCACGTTGGGATCGAGAAAACGGCCGAAGAGATCAGTGGTTTCCTTGCGGCGGCGACGCTCCCGCAAATAGGCAGCAGCCCCATGGCCGATTTGCGCCAACCAGCCCAGTGCCAAGGCCGAGAAAGGCAGCCATTGCAGGTTGCGATCCAGCAGCAAATAGGCAGCAACAACGGCCATCACTGTAATAGCAACTGCTATCGCCAGGATTAAGGAGGGATGCCGCCCTCGTTGATAGCCCAAAGCGGTTCCGAACACCATGAGTGTAGCCAACAGGATGGACCAGATATTGCTGACAGGACGCAGCCAATCCTGATGTTTGAGGTTGGCAAGGGCCGTCGCCATGATTTCAGGCCCGGGCGTCCGGGCATCCATCGGCGTGGGATGAAAATCGCCCAGGCCGGGCGCCGTCGAACCGACGATGATGATCTTTCCGGCCAGACGGGCATCTACCCCGGTATCGCTGGACAGCGACTTGAGATAAAGCGTGTGATAAGGGATATGCAAGAACGGCTTGGCATACCAATGCAATGGGATGCTCGGCTGGTCTGGCACAACCATCCCGAGTTCATGGGCCGTCCGTCCGACCATGTGCGGCAATCGCCAACCTTGGTATTCGCGGAATAATTCCAGCCGGCGTCCGCGCTGGTCATCGTCCTCGTTGAAATTAATCATCCCCGTGCGCCACAGCTCAGGCGGCAAGGCTTTGGGGGCTAGCAGCGGCAGGCGAGCATCGGGCGCAGCATTGGCGCCGGGCGCGATGCCCATCACAGGCGGCAGGTCAGCCAAACGACTGGCCGCGCCGTCTGCGGCGACGACAAAAGGCAAGTAAACCGGGATGGGACTATTCTTGATGGCAGAGGCAAATGCGGCGTCGCTCTCGGTGCGGAACACGTCCGGCTCGGAAAACATCACATCGAACAGCACTGCGCGCGCCTGCTGTTGGGCGAGATAACTGACGAGTTCGCCGTGCACCAGGCGCGGCCAGGGCCAATTGCCAGCGAGCTCCAGCATTTGCGGATGATCGAGGCTGGCCTGGTCGATATCGATCAGCACCACGTCCTGGGGCGGCAGCCGATGCTGGGCGTGCAAGGCCAGCAAAGCGTCGCCGCCAAGATGGTCGATGCGCGACCATAAGCCGTGCCAAGGACGGAACGCGCCAATCGCCAGCAAGACGACAGGAATCAATATCCAGGAAAAATTGCGCCGGAAATCGGCTAAACGTTGATCTCGCATGAGTATTCGTGCATATGTTCGTCCCATAACCCAATGAAGGATTCGAACGGACATTGCTCGATACTCCCCCGCCGAATCATTATTGGTTGCCCGGCGATCGAATCAGATCGCCGCTTGGCATACACCCTGTCTCGGCAGGTTTGTGCGGATGTTACCCAAAAAATCGGTTAATTCAAAACATTCTCTTCAATGCAATAAGTTCGCATTGAGGTCCACAACTATTATTTAATGAAAAACTAATATTGTTTTCAAAAAATCCCTGGGCCGCACATTCCAGCAAGATCATCATCCATCGGCTTGTTGGAGCGGTCTCAGGATCGCAGGATAGTCGAAATTCCCCGCAAAGGTACTTAAGGTTTTTTGCAATCTCAGGTCGTAGTGCCCGACTTCTTCAATGACCGCGTCGATTCGTTCTGTATCCAGGCTTTCCAAGGCTTGCCGCAATGACTGGCGCAGTTCATTGGGCAAGATCATGAATCGCTTGGGAGCAAGCGTTTCTCCCAATGTTTCGTGTTCCGCCCCTTTTCCTTGCTCGTAGAGGTAGCGCACGCCCAACTGGCGGGCAAGGCATGCATAGATTTCGCTGAAGCGATACGGCTTGCGGACGAAATCGTCCATGCCGGCTTGCAGCATTTCCTCGCGTTGCTCGGTGAAAACCGAGGCTGTCACGGCCACGATCTTTACCTTGCCGCCATCTGGCAAGGCGCGAATCTTCCGTGTCGCCTCGATGCCGTCCATCACCGGCATGCGTCGGTCCATCCAGATCAACTGCGGACGCCACGCCTCGAACAGCCGTACCGCCTCCTCGCCGTTTTCGGCAGTTTTGCAGGCAATGCCGAGATGCTGCATCAGCTGTACCAGCAACATTCGGTTTTCGAGCTGATCTTCTACAATTAGTACGCGGTAATCGGGCTGGCCCGGTGCAAGACCGACCACCTCGCCGGCATCAACCGTTTGCGGGATGACAATCTCGACTTGGTCGACCTTTTCGAACGGCAACTCCACGCGAAAGGTGGAACCGACACCAGGAGTACTATTGACGCCGACCGTCCCGCCCATCAGCTGTGCATATTGCCGGGTAATGGCAAGCCCAAGCCCGGTGCCCTTCTGCGCGTCCGGCTTGCCGAGCTGGACGAAAGGCTGGAACAAATGCTGCTGCTCCTCGATGCTGATGCCTGGGCCCGTGTCCTCCACCTCGATCAGCAGTTTGTCCTTGAGTGGGGCGAGAACTCCCAGGCGCACTGTGACCCCGCCCTGCTGGGTAAACTTGACGGCGTTGCCCACCAGATTGATCAAGATCTGTCGCAGGCGAGCCTCGTCGGCCTTGATATAGCTGGGAAACTGCGAAGATTGATCGAGGATCAAGCGCAGGCCTTTTTCGCGCGACCGGATTTCCATCATGTCCATCACGTCGCGCACCATGTTGCCGACATTGAAAGCCTCGTTATTGAGCTGCACTCGACCGGCCTCGATCTTGGACATTTCCAGCACGTCGTTGATGAGGGTCAACAGGTGTTCGCCGCTGCGATTGATGATGTCGAGGTTTTCTCGATGCGACTGACTTAAATCGGGATCGTTGCGCATCAGGCTGGAGAACCCCAGGATGGCGTTGAGCGGCGTGCGCAACTCGTGGCTCATGTTGGCGAGAAACACACTCTTGGCATTGTTGGCGGCTTCAGCCGCATTGCGGGCAAGCACCAGGTCGGTCGTGCGCTGCTCGACTTCGTCTTCCAGGTGATCCTTGTACTTCCTGAGCTCCTCCTCGGCTTTTCTCATGGAAGTCAGGTCGTAGTTGGTGCCGATCATGCGGATCGGCTTGCCTTCATCATCGTAAAAAGTCTTGGATGACGCCTTGATGTTGCGGATCGTGCCGTCCGGTCGAACGATACGGAATTCAGGTGCGTATTCGCGTTCGCCGCGCAGCGCAGCCTGGATCTCGCCCTCGGCATACGCGCGGTCCTCGGGATGCAGGGTGCGCGTCCAGGCGTCGTAGGCCCCGCCGAAATCATCCTTGCGAATGCCGTACAAGATATACATGCTTTCATCCCAAAGCAGGTGGTTGTTGACCACATCCCAATCCCAAATGCCGATGCTGCCTGCATTGGTGGCCAAATGCAGGCGTTCTTCGCTGACGCGCAAAGCCTCCTCGGCATGCTTGCGCTCGGCAATCTCTGCAGCCAGTTGCTTGTTGCTTTGATAAAGGCTTTCTTCCCGGCTCGCCACCGCGTCGGACATGGTCTTGAAGCCGGTGAGGATATTCGCGAATTCGCGGTAGGTTTCGGGTAAGTCGATCGCATGATATTTACCTGCCACCATGTCGTCGGTTGCCGCAATGACGCTTTCGATGGGCTTTTTCAACATGCGCGACAAAATCCAGCGCGTAGCGGCAATGAGCACCACAATCAACAGCAAGGTCGTCGCCACGCTGGCTAGCATCAACTGTCGTCCATGCTCTTCATTAACGCGCCGGGTGAGTCCGATTTCCACACTGCCGATGGCTTGACCGCGGTGCAGGATGACGATCTTCTGCCGGTTTTGGCGCTCATCGGTTTTCTCCTGCCGGTACACCACCCGCTGCTCATCGTCTCGAATGACCAGAGCAGAAATTTCGCTGTTTGCGGCAAATGCAATGCCGATTTTCTGGATCAGTTCGTCGTCGAGATTCCATAACGGCAACTCGAGGGAATCGCGAAGGTAGGCGGAGTACTCAGACGTTTTGCTCTGATAAGCCAGCTCGGCTTGATGAGTGAAATAGCGATAGACCAGCAAGGTGCCCAGCACGGATGCAACCACCATCAGCACTGCAAGCGCAGAGGCAAGGTCGCCGTAGAGGGATCGAGGGCGAGGAGAAGTCGAGCGGTCGGGCTGCATTACTCGTTTCCCTCGGCGGCGTAATACCGTTCGAACCGTTTAAGGTTCTCCAACCGATCCCTGGGAATATTCCCCACCCCGTAAAACTGTTCAAGCACATGAAGGTATTCGGGGCTGTCGATCGTATTGTCCAGTACGGCGCGATACTGTTGCGCCACTTGCCTCCCCCGTGGGTCGCTGACATCGATCATGATAGCGATGGGGCGCACCGAGCCGGGCACCTCGACCGTAGCAAACTGCTCGGTCTCCTGCGGAAACAACTGCTTGACGACATATTTTCCCGTTAGATTGACCACGATGCACAAATCGATGCGTCCCCGGCGCAACTTGCGTAGGAGCGATTCCACGGTATCGCTTTCCTCGACGTTGATCCCGTTCTCGGCAAACACAGCCTTGTCCTCGATGGTACCGCGTAACACACCGAGCGTTCGGCCGCGCAGTTCGCGCAGGCTGTGAAACGCGATCACGTCCTGGTGCGGCTTGTAGTAGAAGAACGACGAGCGAAACACACCGAACGGCAGTATGGCGCGGGGTCGCTTGTTCACCAGGATATCGGGGTCGCCCACGATAAAGGTGGCCTGGCTCTGGCGAAAGCGCTTTACCGGCAGATAATCGATGGTGTACTTGACGCCGGCATTGGCCGACAACAACTTGAGCAACGAACCGCTCAGGCCGTCGTCGGGCAACTCAGGCGACCAGAACGGCGGCGTATCCGTCGATTCGAAAACAATAGGGGCAGTTTCGGCCTGTGCAGTGAGAACTGATGCAAAAAGAATCAGGAGTAACGCTCGGGGCCATCGCCGTAAACCATGCTTGCTGGTGTTTTCAGCCGTCATTTGAGATTGGGATTGAATCGTTTCAAGCGCTTCTCGAAATCCATCGGCACATGACCTTTGCCCAGGTGTTTTTCCAGGATATCCAGGTATTTGCCGTTTTTGAATATCTTCTGCAAACCCTGGTTGAAGGCGTTGCGCAAGGGTTCGGCACGGGCATCCTCCCTGGCGAAAATCAACGCGATAGGAGCATCGCCCTTGAGGTAAAAAACTACGGCCGCATTCTGGGCCGGATTTTGTGACGACTCCTTGGAGGGAATATCACCCTCCCCCCCTATCATGGCGGCGGCATCATGATTGGTCATGGCATATCTCGCCAATTGGGCAGAAGGCAGAACGTCCACTACCGGCGATTTCCCGACGGCGGCAAAGGCTTCCTTGACTAGTTCCAACGCCACGACTTCGTCACCCTTGGTTTTGGCTTCACCGCCGGCGGATTGGTAGGCGACAATATCTGCGTGGGTTTCCTCGCCGAACATCTGGGCACTGATGCGTGGAGCCGTTGCCCATGCATCGCCGGCAATCGCCAGCATCAATGCCGTCATACCCAGGCGGACTTTCAAACGATGTTGGATGTTCATGATGCCTCCTAATCGCCGATGCTCGAACTCGAGAGGATTAGCAACTTGTCCCACAGTTCGAAGTGATGGCTGAACGGAGTGGTCTGAGAAAGAAAGATGGTGATTTTTTCTTCCCTGGGGTCGACGCTGAAGCGCGTGGAGAAAATACCCGCCCATTCGAACGCACCGACATCGCCGGCATCCACATAATGCGCACGATCGGCCTGGACCGCGACGCCCAGCCCGAACTTCCAGCCCTCGTCGTGCAGCGTAGTCGCTGCCATATCGCCGATCTGGTTGGTCGTCATGAGTTCAACCGTCTTGCGGCTCAGGATGCGCGTGCCATCCAATTCGCCCTTGTTGAGCAGCATCTGGGCGAAACGGTAATAGTCGTAGGCCGTGCTCACCGCGCCGCAACCGCCAGAGAAAAACGTCTTGGGGCCCTTGTAGGGAAAGCTCGGCGAAAACGCGTATTTGCCTTCGCGATGCAGGCCGTCCGGCACGCGTTCCAGCTTGCCCTGCCAGTCACTGCTCCAAACAGCCGCGAGACGCGGCTCTTCGCTCTCAGGGATGAAAAAGTAGGTGTCTTTCATCTTCAAGGGTTTGAAAATGTGTTCGTGCATGTAGTCGTCCAGCTTCATGCCAGAGGCCACCTCAACCACGCGTCCCAGCACGTCGGCCGCCATGCCGTATTCGAAGGCTTCGCCGGGTTGCCTGGCCAGCGGCAGCTTGCCGAGGCGTTTCACCATATCGCCGATGGTGCCCTCGGTTTCGTACAGGCCGCTGCTGATACCGGCGTCCTGGTAGAGCGAATACATCTGCTGATACAAGCGATCCTTGGGAAACCATTCGGCGTCGAAATCGTAGGGCAAGCCGGCAGTATGGGTCAGCAAATGCTTGACTGTGATGTCGCGCTTGGCCGGGACCAGCTTGAAGGCCGGGTTGGAACCCTCGGGCAGCATTTCCAGCACCTTGGGATGCGCGAATTCGGGAATGTACTTGGCGACCGGGTCGGAGAGCAGAAGTTTGCCTTCCTCGTACAACTGGAGCGCCGCGACACTGATCAGAGGCTTGGTCATGGATGCGATGCGAAACATGCTGTCGCGTTGCATCGGCTTGCCGACGTCGGCCTGACCGAAGGGCTCGAAATAGGCGATCTTGCCGTGACGCGCAATGAGCACCACGGCCCCGGCCATTTTCCTGTCGTCGACGTAGCCCCGCATAAAGCGGCTGACGTTGTCGAGTTTGTTACTCGCGAGCCCAACGTCCTCGGGACGAACAATGTTGATATTGTCGGCGGCCGTACCCTGAGCCCACAAGGCCACGACCAGCAAAAGCGGCAGAAGTCTCTTATTCATACCCCCTCCTTTTTCACGACGTTCGAGCTTTTCTGGCGGCAGAGAAATACAGCTACCTATTGGCACTATACGAAAAAGTCGGGGGGTGTCCTATAAGGGCAAAAACCTAGTCGTTTGCCCGAATTGATTGGCTACAAACGGCTTTCGGCCTTTGCCAAAACAAATCAACAGGACAATTTAAGACGAAAACAAAAAGACTGGCCGCTTGCTACGGGAACAGAACTTGAGAGAGGTTTCAATTAACGCCCGGTCAGGACAACGTAAACGCCCCAGTGCTTGCCTCTAAGCCCTGCGGATGCCTTTTCGGCTTCGTCTTCCCTGGCATAAGTGATGAGGTAGTTGTGCTTGCCGCTACGGGGCGTCGCACCTTCCTCAATGGATTTCACCTTGCCGTAACGCCGCGCCAATTCGAGAATGCCGCGTGCGGCCGTTGCCATACTTTTCTGACGTGTCTCCATTTGCATGCTCTTGACTCCTTTTTGCGCAATAAGGACAACATTGGGAGTAAGTGTATGACCATGTAAATACGAATTAAATCCGTTCGAACGCGTAAGTAATCCCCCTTATGGCGAAATGGAACGGACATATGCGACTGTAATGTTCGCGAACTGAATTGCTTGCCATCGAACAAGCACAATCGAATCTGTGGGAGGCTGCATCCGATGAACCAGATCGAGCTTCTGAATTTCCAAAACCCGCCATCCAAACACATACGCGAAGAGGCCGTGTGGCTACAGTCGCGCTACCAGAACTGGAGCGGCGATGCGGAGCGCCAGATGCGGTGGTTGATGGAAGATATCGCCGAGGATTTACGCAGTGTGCGACATCTGACCGGCCGCGCCCTCCCGGGGAAGAAAGTGCTGGAAGCCATGCACCGCATGCACCGCGAAGATTTCGTGCCGTTCGAACTAAAGCGTAGCGCCTATGCCAACTGCGCCCTGCCTATCGGCTACGGCCAGAGTCTTACCCAGCCCAACCTGGTGGCACTGATGACCGATCTCGTCGATCCACATCCGAATGCAACAGTGTTGGAAGTCGGCACCGGTTCGGGTTACCAGACGGCCTTGCTTGCCACACTTGCTAAGCACGTTTGCTCGATGGAAATTATCGCCCCACTGGCAGAAAACGCGCGCCGCAGGCTGCACAGCCTCGGGCTCAAGAATATCGAGATCAGGACAGGTAACGGTTGCGAAGGCTGGCCGGAGCCCGTTCAATTCGACGGCATCATCGTGACTGGTGCGATCGATCATGTGCCGGAAGCGCTCATTAATCAGCTCAAGCCGTGCGGAACCATGGTGATTCCCGTCTCGGCATTGCATACCGGGCAGGAATTGCTGGAAATCACGCGAGACTCCGCTGGACGTGTCACCGAGAAAGCCATATTGCCGGTCACGTTTCCGGCATTGATGGGTATCAATATGAGCTAGTCCGAGAGGACGACGCTTCCCCCCGCCATGCCAGCGCAGGCGCAAACCGGCTGGCATGGGGTCTTTTTCACATCAATCGATGCTTGCCCACGCTGACGCGCTTGGCTTGAGGTGCGGCGATTGCCGTGCTCTCGATGAACTTCACTTCGTCTCCCGGCTTGAGATGGCTGAAATGCGGGGCGATGACATTGTCCCGGTGAAAATACAGGCGCGTGCCGTCGTCGGGGCGAACGATGAAGCCGAAACCATCGATGTGATTGATCTCAGACACGGCACCAATGTATTCAAGGACATGGCTCTTGGTGGTACGCCGAAGCCGTTCCCAGCAGCTTTGCACCTGACGACGGGCGGCATCGAAAGCATCACGTAAAGCAACGTAGACATCCTCGTGATGGTCGCGATTGACCACAATAGCGCGTCCCGGCATGCCGAGGTCGAGACGGACGTTGAAATGTTTGCCCTGGTGATGATGCTTGTGCGGCATTTCCACGACGACGCGGCAAGAGAGGATGTGGTCGTAAAGACTTCCCAGTTTGGCGACTTTCTCGCGAATGTTGGCCTCCAGCGCTTGTGAAGGCGGGATATCGCGTATGGTGATTTGCAATGGAATCTGCATGATCGGCTCCGTCGATGTCAGGGCTTTTTGGTAGATCGGGCATGATTGAATCAGCCTCGAGGCGTCTGGGGAAACAGCCGTGTTTCGGCCATGGCAAAGCTGAAAGTCGCTATCGCATTGCATGTCCTCCTGCTTGGAGACCCTCAAGCGTCTAGGATGCTGGTCTTCCTGACGGACGGGGCGGAGACGTAACTGAGTATTTGCGGTTCTTTTCTTGTGGTCGGCGCGACCTTGTCTTGCGGATAACCCACGATGATAGGCGCCACCGGACGAAATTCGTAGCTGATGTTGAGCCTGGACTTGATTTCGACAGTATTAAGCGCAGGCAAGACCGAGCCGATGACGCACGATCCCAGACCGACAGCACAAGCGGCAAGCATGAGATTCTCAGCTGCCAGCCAGCAATCGGCCTCGCTGAACTGCCCGTTGTTGCGTGCACAAATGACGATCAGGGTGTGAGCGTCGTAGAAAATGTTGAAATCGGGCCGCAGGACCATATCCACGATGTGCTGGGTACGTTCAAGCCGAAATCCGCGCACCTCTTCGGCTACCAGCGGTTTTGCGATCTCGGAAAGACCCAACAGCAGCTTGGGATCTTGCACGACGACAAATGCCCAAGGTTCGCGATGCTCGGCAGTGGGTGCCCGAACTGCCGCCTCCAACAACAGTTTTACCGTCTCCCGGTCGACTTCCTGTTTTGTAAACCGTCGCACCGAGCGCCGGGCCAGGATGACCTCAAGCGCATTCTTCTCGACTTCCGGCATATGCATTTTTGAATTTCCGCCGCTACGACATTAAATCAGGTGAACTTAAGGTAGCAGTAATCACCGAAATCCCGTAATGAGGGCGAGCACGTATGCAGGATGCATACAAGACAAGAATCTAGGGAACGATACCGCCCTCCTGGGCAAGACGCGCTAATTCAAGCAGATTCGTGGCACCGGTCTTGTGCATGATCTTGGCCTTGTGGATTTCCACCGTGCGATGGCTGATGCCGAGGTGTCGCGCGATTTCCTTGTTGGATTGTCCGAGGATCGCTAGCGACATGACTTCACGCTCGCGCTCGGTCAGATCGTCGAGGCGGTGGCGCGTTGTTTCGGCTTTCATGGCTTGGTCGTATACCTTTTCGCTCAGCATGAGTGCGGTACGTATGCTTGACATGAGCCGTTCGCGAGTAATCGGCTTGGTTAGAAAGTCTACCGCACCGGCCTTGATAGCACGTACGCTCATCGGAATCTCGCCATGACCGGTCAGGAAAATGATGGGGAGAGTCACCTGCCGTTCCAGCAAGGACTCCTGCAATGCCATGCCGTCCATCGTAGGCATGTAAATATCGACAATTGCACATCCCCGGCAATGCTGAGGTACGAAGTTCAGAAAGTCCTCGGCACGCTCGAAGGCTTCAACGATCAATCCCTCCTGCGAGATCATGAGTGCGAGCGAATCCCGCACGGCGGGATCGTCGTCGATGATATAGACGGCATCCATCATGAGGCGAGCGGCAAGGTAAAGTGAAAGGTCGCGCCGGGTCCCGCTTCGGGATCGGCCCAAAGTAAACCGCCACCGGCCTCGACCAAGGCTCGGCTAATCGATAGCCCCATGCCCATCCCGCGCGATTTAGTTGTGAAAAACGGTTCGAAGATACGTGTAGCGGTATCGGGATGAAATCCCGGCCCGCTGTCCTGGACAGTGACCATCGCCTTGTTCCCCTTCTGTGAGGTGCGGATCGTGATCGTCGGGTTCTCCACACCAGCATCTCGCATAGCCTCCAGCCCATTGCGGATGAGGTTGGCGATGACTTTCTGCAACTGCAGTCGATTGCCCTGGACCAAGGGTAAGTGCAGATAAGGTTCCAGGACGGAATTAAATTGGATCAGACCTTCGGCGCGGGCTAACGTGAGGGTTTCGCGTACGAGAACGTTGAGATCGATGGCTTCCAGCCCCGGCTCCCCCTCGTGCAGGTATTCCAGTAACTCGTGTAGGGTACGGCCAGCGCGATGCGACTGCTCGATGCACCCTTGCAACGCTCGCTTCAATTGATCGGAACAGGCCGTCTTTTCCAATTCGTGTAACGCCACTTCACTATAGGCAGAAAGCGCGGCGAGCGGCTGGTTGAGCTCATGCGCCATGGCTGAGGCGGTTTGTGACGCCGCCTGACGTTTCAAGGCGGCATCGATGTCTGCCTGATGATCGCGGAAAGCCTGCTTCATGGCTTTTCGTTCGGTAATATCCTGCAAAGTACCGACGATACGCACAGGCTCATCATCTTCGAAAAACACCTGTCCGCTTGCTGCAACCCAACGCTCGGGAGCGCTAGACTGACTGTTGCGATATTCCAGGTAGTACTCGCCCGTACCATGCGGATTCATTGCTTGCTTGAGCGCGGAGCGGCGCAGCGCATCGTCTTCGGGGTGCACTTGCGCCATCAGTTGCTCTGGCGTCACCACAGCATCTTCTTCCAAACCAAGGATTTCTCGGGCTCGTGCATCCAAGGTGACAGTATCGCGCAGCAAATCGCGGTCGAAGACGCCCAATCCAGCCGCTCGCTTGGCCAATCTCAGCCGCTCTTCGCTCTCGCGAAGCGCAGCTTGCGCCCGACGGCGTTCCAAGGCATCGATGAAGGTAATCAGGACATATCGTTCGCCCTCCACCATGATAGGGCTCAAGCCGATGTCTACCGGTAATTCCCTTCCATCCCGCGCCAACGCCAGCAAATCAGCGCCTTGCCCCATGGTGCGTTTCTCCGGCTTTGCCAAATAGTGCTGACGGTAATGCACATGCCGATCCCTAAGGCGCTCAGGAATCAATTGCTCGACACACATGTGCTGCATTTCTTCGGGGGAATAGCCTAAGAATGCCTGCGCAGAAGGATTGGAAACCAGGATTTTTCCCTCGGCATCCACAAGCAGCAACGCATCTGCCGCGATGTTGAAGAGCGCATGAAAGCTCAGATGGTCGAGACGTCTAATCAAAGGCTCATCCTGCACGTTTTTCTAATAGGAAATAGAAGATTACACCATGTATAAGTATATTCCTACATTCTGTAAGGATTCGTGAAGACATAAGGGCTAACCCTTATACGTGTTAGCCCGAATGCTGCGGAATCGGTCATGTCGTTAAGATGCCAATATCAACTGCAGATAAGCGAAAAGTTCGATGCTGAAAGCGTCGGCGGAGGTTATTTATTAGCTGTTTGAAGACTTTGTAAAACGAATCTTAATGATAGAAAACCAAAGTGGAGGAGCCATGATTCCAATACTACCGAAATCTTCTGGTCGTCCTGAACATCACGTATCTGCCTCCAGAGGCGAATCGGTGGATCCTCCCCAGGACTCCGTAGTACTCATGCTGAACAACAAAGGCATGATCCGAGAATGCAGCAAGACCAGTCGCCAGGTATTGGGTTACCCCTCTAGTCGATTAATCTGGCACCATATCTCAATGCTGCTTCCCCAGTTGGAGAACATCCAGCTGACGGATGGCAAGCGCATCAACCCCCGCCTGCAATTTCTATCTCACATCGGCCATCGCTTCGAAGTCCTCTGCCCGGATGGCCAACACATGGAAAGCGAGATGTACATCAACAATGTGGAGACTTCGGGGAACGATTATTTACGGGTCATTCTGCGCCCCGTTTTATCCTGAGGCATTTTACCAACCTCCAAATGGGAGATTTCATTCCGCAAGAATGCGTCCAGGCTCCGCGCTTCCAATGTCCTCAGCACCAAGGCGAGCCGTGCCAGCAAGTCATGGCGGGTGTTATCTGCCATATCTCATAAACCGTTGTGTGCGGAAATATCTCCATAGCTGCATTCCAGCCTTTGCAAATGCGTTGAAAGCAAGAAGAAATGCAGTGCTTTTTCCTCCGCTACTTTCAGCCAATCGAGGTAGTAGGATTGCGGCATCCCAATAAAGCACCAGACAGCATATGATGCCAGATTGATGATTTAAACAAATGTCGCTAAAAAATTTAGACGGGCAATCAAAGGCGGTGAACTTGATAGCATACAAACATTTAATTCCCGCTTTTCTCTGCGTTGCTAACGGCAACCTATTACCAATTACATCCTAAATGAATGGCTTTGGATATCGAGATTAATCTCATGGTCTCTCTCAAGGAGTTTCAATGAGTGTGTTTACAGGTCGCATAAATCTAACTGTAAGACAATTAAAAAAATTACACCCAATAAAAATTAAACTCACTTTCCGAAGAGCAATTTTCCAAATATCGGAGTGATCGACAACATTTGCCAAACCAGCAAACTAATTGCAATGGGAGCAATTATCGGTGGGGTATAGCCTAAAAAATAAAAATGAACAGCATAGATACCGAGTGAAGCACTGCCAATGTAACCCAACAAAAAATTAATCGCGCCAAATTTTAATGAGCTTAATATTTTAGCTATATCAACAAAAACAAAAGACCCAGTGACTGCAACAATTAGTGCGTAATATTTGCTAAACCACGTTCCGCTTAATATTTCAGGAGCATGTTCAATGATGTTATGGGGCTGAGTTCGGTGCCAGAATGAAACCAGGCTGAAAAATATAATATAAGGCACAACTCTTAACCATATTATTTTGGCATTTGCAAATTGATTAAAAAAAGCTAAACCAATTAGAAAGAAGACAAAAAGTCCCCCATGAAAGTGATTGGTAAAAGCCAAACCTCCCCAGCTTGGCAGCTTGTGAGAGACCAGTTTCCACGCTAAAAACATCAGCAATGCTATGGCGATTGGTGATTGGAGACATTGTGAATTTTTTTCAACACGGGTTGCCTTGAATTTTATTTTTGCAGTGGATATGGCCAGCATGAAGATTACGGCGTAAGTGGTGCACCAAAAAATACAAGGAAGAAACCAAAGAGAATAATCTGGATGATTGATAACCTTCCACGTATAGTCTTTAATAGGCTCTGGGTTTCTTGATAACCAATAGCCAAGAAAAGTCCATGAAAAAAATGGGATCAGTAGATATTCTGCAGATTTCTTAATCCTAATAATTGAGAATGTAATTAAATCTTTTACTGACTCTATTACACTATATTTTTTAATCCAGAATGCTGCAGAAGCGCCAGCCAATAATGCAAACAATGGCATGTGGAATGAGTAGATAAATCTAAATCCATAAGCGTTATCAAAGTCTTGTGATTGTCCCTGAATAGTGTGTCCTACAACGACTAAAATAATTGCAATGCCTTTTGAAAAGTCAAGCAGGTGATCACGCTCACCTGTACTTACTAAAAGCCAAGATTTTTTAAGTCGTGCAAATAACTCTCTAAAAACTTTTAATTCCATTTACCGCTACCCATTTTTTGTTACTTGTTCTTAAGTTGGCCCTTGTAGAGTGGGGCAGATCCTCGTAATAGTACCACCGTCACCTCCCGATCCTGAATCAGCTTTACAGCCTCAAGCTTGTACTCTCGGCTGAAACTCCTGCGTACCATTTACTCCCTCCGATTTCATTGGACGCAACTATACTCAGTGCCATTGAAACCGGCAGCAGCTCCAATTATGTACCAGCGATTATTCGCAGTAAGATCATTGCGGCTTTTGCAGGCCTGCAGGCCTTAGCGCCTGACAAATCGAGGTTGCTTTCGTTTGAACAAGCAATCAAAAGTAAATCGGCTATCGGCCGAGACCGGCAGTTTTAGATCATTTAAATTCAAATCCCTGAATTCCGGTCTACACCGGAATGACGGCATTAGGGTCTACAGACGCCATCCATCATAATAAAAAAGGGGAAGCAAACTTCGCTTCCCCAATGGCAACGTCTCTTGTAACTGCTATGCAGCCTTGGTCTCCCCCTTCACAAAGAAACTGCACACATACACCACCAAGCCAATCAAGAACACCACACCAGTCAATTCACGCAACCAGTAGAACAGCGAAATCTGGTCTTGCACCGCCATGAAGCCCATCGGTGTTTCCGAAATCCGCTGCAGCCAGACTTGCAGGATGCCTGCGCCGGTCAGGAACAGCGTGATCATGAAGATCGAGATGCTCATGAGCCAGAACGACCACATTTCCATCACTTGCGCCTTTTCCGAATTGGCTGCCCGGCCTCGCAGGATGGGCATGGCGTAGGAGATGATGGTGAGCACCACGGCCACATAGGCACCGTAGAACGCGAGGTGGCCGTGGGCCGCAGTAATCTGCGTGCCGTGGGTGTAGTAGTTGACCGGGGCCAGCGTGTGCAGAAAGCCCCACAGGCCTGCGCCGAGGAAAGCCATCACGCCGGTGCCCAAGGCCCACAGCGTGGCAGCCTTGTTGGGATGTTCGCGGCGGCGACGGTTGACCATGTTGAAGGCGAATACGGTCATCATGAAGAACGGGATCGGCTCCAGCGCGGAGAAGATCGAACCCCACCACTTCCAGTATTCCGGCGCGCCGATCCAGTAGTAGTGGTGGCCGGTACCGATGATGCCCGTCACCAAAGTCATCGTAATGATGACGTAGAGCCATTTTTCGATCACTTCGCGGTCTACGCCCGTCACCTTGATGAGCACGAACGCCAGGATGGAACCGAGGATAAGTTCCCACACGCCTTCCACCCAAAGGTGAACCACCCACCACCAGTAGTACTTGTCCTTCACCAGGTTGGTCGGGTTATAGAACGAGAACAGGAAGAACACCGCGAGCCCGAGCAAGCCCAACACCAACACCAGGCTGATCGCGGTCTTGCGGCCCTTGAGCAGCGTCATGGTGATGTTGAACAGGAAGGCCAGCGCCACGACCACGATACCGAGCTTGGTTGGTAGCGGTTGTTCGAGAAATTCCCGTCCCATGGTGGCGAGGATGTCGTTGCCCGTCATCTTGGCGAGCGCCGCGTAGGGCACCAACAAATAACCAAGGATGGTCAGCGCACCTGCGACCAGGAATACCCAAAACATCGCGATGGCGAGTTTGGGACTGAATAGCTCGGTTTCGGTTTCCTCCGGCACGAGGTAATACGAGGCGCCCATAAAGCCGAACAGCAGCCATACAATGAGCAGATTGGTATGCACCATACGAGCGACGTTGAAGGGAATCGCGGGGAACAGGAAATCCCCCATGACATATTGCAGCCCCATGATGAGCCCGAACACGATCTGCCCGATAAACAGGGCAATCGCGGCGATGAAATAAGGCTTCGCCACAGCCTGAGATTTATATTGCATCACTTTTTCTCCTGGTAATGACGGTTAGCCTTCGATGTTGGGCGGCCACTTGTTGGTGTTGATTTCCGAGGTGTATTTCAGAAACTGCACCAGGTCGTCCAACTCTTGATCGGTGAAATTGAATTGCGGCATTTGGCGGCGGCCAGGGGTGCCGGTGGGCTGCGACTTGATCCAGGCCTTGATGAAGTCCGGCCCGCGGCGTTTGTAGACGTTACCGAGTTCGGGCGCGAAATAAGCACCCTCGCCCAGCAGCGTATGGCAGCCGATGCAGTCGTTGGTCTCCCAGAGCTTTTTGCCATGCGCGACCGACGGCGTGATGTTCTGGCTGTTGTCGCGCTTGGGTAGCGTCTGATTGGTGTCGAGGGTGAGCGCAACGAACAGCAGGAAGAAGAATACCGATCCCCCATAAAACACGTTGCGCGCCATCGACTTTGTGAAAGTCGTGCTCATTACATTTCTCCTTTTGATATTGGAAAGACGTAACGGAGTCTAGCGATAGCGAATGCGCTTATCCTTGACGCGCATCAAGTCCGGAAATTTTCATGGTTCACACCGATATCCTAAAAACAGTCATTGCCATTACCATGTAAGGGCAAGCGCAAAACCGCGACTAACGTTCAAACCAACCAACGACTAGAAAGAACAATGATGGGGATGCTCGACTTTTTCCGCCTACGCTTTATCGAACCGCAGGCATCGCAAGTTTCCGAAGAAAAACTGCTGGCCAGCTTGATGACCATGGCATGGGTGGTGGAGGCGCGCGATCCCTACACGGGAGGCCATTTGTGGCGCGTCTCGCGTTTTTCACGGATGCTGGCGCAGCATGCGGATTTAGCTGAGCTGGATGTTTCGCGCATCGCCATCGGCGGTTTTCTGCATGATCTTGGGAAAGTCGGTATTCCTGATGCCATTCTGGGCAAGAAGGATCGGTTGACCGACGAAGAATACGAGGTCATCAAAACGCATCCGGAAGTCGGTAAGCGCCTATTGAGCGGCCATCCCCTCGCCGCTCTGGCCATGGATGCGGTTTACGGGCACCACGAAACGCCCGATGGACGGGGATATCCCTTGGGCTTGAAGCAGGAGCAAATTCCCGACGTAGCCCGCATCATAGGCATTTGCGATGCCTTCGACGCCATGACCAGCACCCGCCCCTACCGCAAAGGTATGCCGGTGGAAAAAGCCATGGGCATCATCCGCGAGAATCTCGGCCGCCAGTTCGACGGCGAGTTCGGTGAGCTATTCACTTTGCTGGGAGATGCGGAAGAACTCAACCATATTGTTGGCCACAGCGACGAAGGTATCCCGCTCATGGAATGCTTGATGTGCGGACCGACGGTCGTCGTCACTCGGGATGCTCGGACGAACGATATCGTTTACTGCCGCGCCTGCGGCGGGGAATACAAGCTGGAAAAAGACGGCGGGCATTTGCAGATTGCACCGACAGGTGGCAAAGGGGCTGCGGCTGCGCTTGAGCCGACGCCGGATGATGAACTCATCGCCAGGTTGGTGAGGGAATCTGCCAAGGCTGCGCGGGCGGTGCTTTAATCGCAAAACGAATCAGTAGCCGCCAGCGACCGGCCTAACTGTAGACCCGATAATGCCCTCGCCCAGCGGCTTTTGCGGCGTAGAGGGCTTCGTCCGCATGACGTAGGAGAATCTCGGCTTCCTCGCCGTTTTCCGGGTAGGAAGAAATGCCAATACTGAGGCTCGTTTGGAACGTGTGCCCATCAATCACAATGGGGGCCTCGAGCGATTTATAAATCTTGTTAAGGACGATCTTCGAGCCTGACGGATGGGAAATATTGGGTAGTATCAGTGCGAATTCGTCTCCACCGAGGCGTGCAGCGGTATCCGAAGGACGAATATTCATCATCAGGCTATCGGCTACTTTCTTGAGTAATTCATCGCCGACCTGATGCCCGTAAGTATCGTTGACTCGCTTGAAGTAATCCAAATCGACCAGGGCCACTGCCACTTGCTGCTTATCGCGCTTTGCCCGTTCCAGCGCAACCGCTAAGCGATCCCTGAACAGGGCACGATTCGGCAAGCCTGTCAGGGCATCGTGCATTGCCAGATGCCGCATGTGATCTTCAAGGCGTTTCTGTTCGGTGATGTCGTAGGCCACGCCTAGATAGCCGCAAGTAAAATTATTGATATCGCGCAACTCTGTCACCGAGAGCTTGACCGGAAAGCGGCTACCGTCCTTGCGTATATAGGTCCATTCCCGCTCGTCGGAGACCTCCCCGACAGCTTTGGCAACAAAGGTTTCGAAACCGGGAACGATCATCCTCCCCAGCTCTTTGGTCAATTGTTCAGAATAACTGACGACTTCTGCCTGGTCGTGGATGAGTTCTGGTGTGTGCTTGCCGACCAGTTCGTCGGCCTCATAGCCCAGCATGCGCTCGGCGGCCTTGTTCATCGAAATGATGATGCCATATTTATCCGTGGCAATGATCGAGTAGGAAACGCTATCGATGATGGCATGCTGGATGCGCTCGGATTCTCGTAAAGCGAATTCGATGCGTTTTTGCTCTGTAATATCGCGGGCGGTAATGGCAATGCCATCGCCGAGTTTGACGATCTGGCGCGCGATCCACATCGCATGAATCTGGCTGCTCAACGACTCCACTTCGTCATGGCAAGGAACTCCACTCTCGATCACCTCTTTGAACCGGTCGAAATGCGTCGAAGCGCGGTGTTGCGGTAGTTCTTCGCACAACAACTTGCCCACAAACTCGCCTGGAGGCCTTGAAATAAGGCGGCTGCCTCGTTCGTTGATAAAGGTGCAGCGAAAATCGACGATTTCACTTCCGGCATTGCGCACTGCATCGAAAATATAAAAACAATCCAGCCCACCTTCGGTGGCCGCGATAAATCGAGCTTTTTCAAGCTCTGCCTGCGCTCTGGCACTATCGATATTCTTGATTAATGGCAGCAAATGCGTATGTATCAACCATAGCCCCAGCAAGAGCAAGCCGAAAATCAATACCACAGCCTTTTCCAGTTGCTGCTTGATGGGAGCGTATATTTCAGCGACATCCAGCTTGATGACCATGCCCAGGCCTGTATCGGCGATCGGGCCAAAGGCCGCCAATACGCGGTGGCCCCTGTAATCCAGCGTTGTTTTGATGCCTGTCTCGTTCAGATCCAAGGCGTAACTCATGGGCAACCGCTGCTTGTTGTAGAACTTGGGGACCTTGAACGACTGTTTTTCGATGGTCGAAGGGAAGCAATGCAGGTAATCGCCTGCCGCACTGCAAATCACCACATCACTGGTTTTTCCAAACCCGAGCGCCTGTGTACGCAGTTGATCTAGTGCGTGGAGCGATTGCTCCGTAAGCATGTAGCCAACGATTGTTTTATTGATGTCGTAAATCGGGTTTCTTGCGCGGAGCACATAACCGCTATCCCAAAGCAACTCGCCCGAGTAATTGCCGTGGAACGGCACCGAGAATTCGATCTTTTGTCTTAATTGTCCCAACCCAGGCCAAACCTGCCCATGCAAATCTTCAAAGGCGATGGCAGTAAATCCGTTTTTCCTCAACGGCTCAGACAGCCGCACCAATGCTTGCTGGGCCTCGATGCTGCCTTGATTGCGGTTGAGCTGATTGAGT
Source organism: Novimethylophilus kurashikiensis (assembly GCF_003112435.1). Classification (GTDB taxonomy): domain Bacteria; phylum Pseudomonadota; class Gammaproteobacteria; order Burkholderiales; family Methylophilaceae; genus Novimethylophilus; species Novimethylophilus kurashikiensis. Next base: position 109,152 of record NZ_BDOQ01000009.1, on the reverse strand, counting down.
GGCGAAGATAAACGAGAATCGTAGCTCACGATGATGGCACGTTCTGATCGGGCCGAAAGACTCACATTAAAGAAAAACATGCGGTCCTTGGCCTGTTGCAGCAATTTGTCGGCAATGAGCTGTTCGGTTCGATCAGCAAGGATGAAGAAGCCCATCAGCCCTGCTGTAAGGCAGATCAAGGTAATCACCAAGGCTGATGCGTAATAGATCCTGGTTACTTCTGCATCGCTTGTTTGCTCCCTGGTTAAGCCGGAGGACAAATTCGACAATGCAATGCCGAGCAAAACGATACATAGCGCCGTGGGCAACGACATACGGACGGCGTCGGCCCATGCATAGAGGACTTCTATGCTCAGCAGGTATCCCATCAAGCCCATGGCCCCGAGGACGAGCGTTCCTGCAGCCATCATCAATACATATTGATTTCCCTTGTCGATGCTTCTGGCGGAACCATTCTTAACCCACAGGCCCAGGCTGAACATCATCAAACCCAATGTCGTATTAGGCGCCATGCGTCCGGGATGTAAGTATTCGGGCTGAAGCGATCGGTGAAATTCAGGGAAATCGATAAACAGGTTGATGCCGAACAGTGTTTCAGCCAGAGCAAGCGTGCTTAATATCAATACAGAAATGCTGACCCACCGGCTTACGCGTTGCGCAGTGTCGATTCGAAAAAAGAAGGTGCAGAGAAGTGCAAAGCCGCACAGCCAGCAGCAAATGGCTGTATTGACAACCATGGGCACCCAATAGGGCTGAATTTTTATCAGCGTGGGTAAGCTAAGGAACCAGCCGAATAGAACGAGTGTTGAAATCACCAAAATAGCGGCGCTGCAAATGAATACGACCAGCCGGCTATTTTTGGGGTCTAGCATTAAGAAAATGCCTCAAAGAAGTGATTTATAAAGTGGATAATATCTATTTACTTATGGATATGTAAGCCGCCATCCATTCTTTATTGAAGGGATGCGGCAAGTAGAGGAAGGGTTAGATACACGCGATGCCCTGGTATGGGTTGCATCGCGCGTAGTACGGCAATGACTTATTGCATTGCCATCTTGGAACGAGCCAAGGGCGGGTTGGATGCGAAGTATTTCTTGATGCCGGTGACGATGGCTGTGGCAAGCTTGGTTTGATAAGCATCGTCGTTGAGCTTGCGCTCTTCTTCCGGATTGCTGATGAAGGCGGTTTCGACCAGGATGGAGGGAATGTCCGGCGATTTCAGCACGGCAAAACCGGCTTGCTCCACCATGCCTTTATGCAGATTGTTGATCTCTCCCAGGCGGCCCAGCACGGCTTTGCCAAGCTTCAGACTGTCATTGATGGTGGCCGTTTGCGAAAGGTCCAACAGCGTGCGGGCGAGGTACGGATCCTTGACGTCGAGATTGACACCGCCGATGAGGTCGGACTCGTTTTCCTTTTTGGCAAGATAGCGCGCCATGGCACTGGTGGCGCCATTTTCGGACAAGGCGAAGACTGAGGAACCTTTTGCATCGGGGCGCGTGAAAGCGTCGGCGTGGACGGACACGAAGAGATCGGCCTGCAGCTTGCGGGCTTTGACCACGCGGCCGTGCAGCGGGATGAAATAGTCGGCATCGCGAGTCAGCACGCCTCGCATGTTGGGTTCCGCATCGATCAGGGATTTCAAGCGTTTGGCAATGGCCAGCGTCACGTCTTTTTCGTAAGTACCGCTGGCGCCGTGCGCGCCGGAATCTTCACCGCCGTGGCCGGCATCGATGGCGATGGTGATGAGTCGATCCACCCCATTCTTCGGCAAGGGCTTGTTATTGTCGTCAGCGTCGGGCGTGTTGTCTGCCGCAGCAGGAGCGCTATCAGGCTTGATGGACTTTTCGACGGCTTGCGCGGCCTCGGCTGATTTGATATCGGTCGAAGGCGACCAGCCGCCACCGCCCTGCTCTTCCTGCGGTGCAGCATCGCCCTTGGCACGCTGGTCCAGCATCGCCATCAGCGGATCTTGCTTGGGGTAAATATCGAGCACTAGGCGATGCTTGTATTCGCCGGCAGGCTTAAGCGCAAAGAAGGAGGGATTGGTTTCCGTCTTGAGATCGACGACGACGCGCACCACGCCCGGCTTGAAATACGCGGCACGGATTTTCTTGATATAGGGATCGTTGCCCTGCACCTTGTCGGAAAGCGTTTTGAGTGTGGCGCCCAGTTCCACGTTTTCCAGGTCAAGCACGAGACGATCTGGGTCTTGCAGTACCGTCATCTTGTGGCTGAGCGGCACGGCGCTTTCGAAAGTGATGCGAGTGTAATCCGCCCCAGGCCATACGCGGGCGGAAGCAATAGTGATAGGCGCTGCCTGCACCGTCAGTGCAAGCAGCCAGAGAATCAGAGCGGTAATTGTTTTAAGCATGCTTTGCCTTGCTCCGTATGGGCCGTCAGCGTGGCTTTCCGGCCTGCCCCTTCGACTGCGAGGCGAATTTCCAGATCCGGAACGGGCAACAGGTCTTGCGCCTTTTCAGGCCATTCGATCAGGCAAACGGATTCACGATTGAAGTAATCGCGGAACCCTGCCGCATCCCATTCGTCTGGATCGACAAATCGGTAAAAATCAAAGTGATACAAGTATAATCCAGAAATTACATAAGATTCAACCAAGGTATAGGTTGGGCTTTTCACTTTTCCATCAAAACCAAGCCCCCGTAGCAAGCCGCGCGAAAGCGTTGTTTTGCCTGCGCCGAGGTCTCCGCGCAACCACACGACCAGCCCTGGAAACAGCGCCGTTGCTAGCTTGGCACCAAGTTGCAGGGTCGCGGCTTCGTCAGTCAGGCTTAGTGTAATATCGTCGTTATGCAATCCGATTCCTTCGATTTTTCTCAGCTTGCCTCAGACATCAAGGCTTGGGGTCACGCGCTGGGCTTCCAAGCTATCGGCATTTGCGACACCGACTTAAGCCAGGCAGAGCCGGAATTCACGGCCTGGCTGGAGCAAGGTTTCCATGGCGAGATGGATTATATGGCACGGCACGGGCTGAAACGCCTGCGCCCCGCCGAACTGGTACCCGGCACGCGTCGGGTGATCACGGCACGGATGGATTATCTTCCAGAGCAGGTCGAATCAAGCGAAACCGTGATGCAGGATGCCAGCCGCGCTTTTATCTCGCGCTATGCGCTGGGCCGGGATTATCACAAGGTATTACGCAGTCGCCTACAGCAGCTTTGCGACCGCATCGCCGAGTGCGTCGGTGAATTCGGCTACCGCGTGTTCACCGATAGCGCACCGGTCGCCGAGGTTCATCTTGCGGAAAAATCCGGCATCGGCTGGCGCGGAAAACATACATTGCTACTTTCTCGGGATGCCGGCTCCTGGTTTTTCCTGGGCGAAATCTTTACCGATCTTCCGCTCCCTGCCGATGAAGCGACGACCAGCCATTGCGGCTCCTGCTCCGCTTGCATTACCGCCTGCCCGACAGGCGCCATCGTAGCGCCCTACCAGGTCGATGCCCGTCGTTGCATTTCTTACCTCACCATCGAGCTACAAGGAAGTATTCCAGAACAACTGCGCCCGCTCATGGGTAACCGCATCTACGGCTGCGACGATTGCCAGTTGTGCTGCCCCTGGAACAAGTTTGCGCAGCTCTCTGTCGAGCCCGATTTTCAGGCGCGGCACGGTCTTGACGCAGCTTCGCTGCGGGAGCTGTTTGCTTGGGACCAGTCGGCTTTTGAAACCATGACCGCCGGCAGCGCGATTCGCCGCATCGGACATGAGCGCTGGCTGCGGAATATTGCCGTAGCCTTGGGGAATGCAGAAACGGCTCCGGAAAACATTGCCGCGCTGGAAAGCCGCGCCGATCATCCTTCACCGCTCGTGCAGGAGCACGTAAGCTGGGCCTTGGCCCGTCTACGCAGCAAATAATCCCCTACTCTTCGTCCTGGCCGGAGTCTTGGGCGTCGAATTTAGGCGGCCATGCATCCTTGCCGATAATGGCCACGACTTCGCCGAGATAAGGCTGCTGGTACTCGGCGCGCAAGCCGGTTAGCGACTGTTTGGTGCTGAAATACACCACGGCCTTGCCGTTGGGATGCTGTGCAAACCAGGCGGCAAGTTGGGATGAATGCAATACGTCCAAGTCCTTGGTCAAGCGACCGATGAATTGATACTGCCCCGGATAACGTGCTGCATGAGCAATAGGAATCCCCTGATCTTCCAGCACTTTCAAGCGCGCACCGACCGGTCGGATATCGTAGGCCAACCCAGCCGTATGGATCACGGCGAGATACACGGTCAGCACCACGACTACCGCACCGAAAGCCGTCATCTTCCAGATTTCAAAATTACCATTGCGGCAATCGGCCAGAAGTAACAACCCGGCCGCCGCGATCATCAACACCCCCAGAATTGGCGAAATCTGGCTGATCCAGGGAGCGACGTGGTGGGCTTGTGCGTAGTGCGGCATAAAAATAAGCACTGCACCAACAATCACCGCCGCGAGCGCAGCCAAAACTTGATCGCTTCGTGTAAAGCGCTGCTGAGGCAGGCTATGGGCAAGCAGCAAAGCGAAGGCCGGCAGGATGGGCAGCAGATAATGCACCTGCTTGCCGCTGATGAGGCTGAATGCGATAAAAGCAGGGACTAACCACGCCAGGCAGAACTTGACGCCCGGATTCATCATGCCCTTGGCAATCCGAGCCAACCCGCGCCAGGCAGGCAGCCATAGCAGCCACGGGAACAACAGGATGGGCAGCAAAGGCAGATACCACCACAGCGGCCGTCGGTGAGCAAATGAGTTCACCATGCGATCCGCGGTCTGACCCCAGAAAATTGCGTGGCTATAAGTCTCGCCGCCCCTGATGGCAGCCGGGATAGCCCATGCCAATGCAATGAGTACACCCAGAACAAACGCACCCAGCACGCCCAGATACCACTGCCGCCAATTCCGCTGCGCGCCCTTACCCCACCATGGCGCAAGCAAAGCCGCGGGCAGCAGTTGCAGCAACACGGCTGGGCCTTTTGCTAGTAAACCGCCGCCGATAGCGAGGCCCAGCAGCAGCCAGCCTTGCAGCGTTTTCCCGTGCCAGGCCGTCATGATGCCCACCAGACCTAGCAATGCAAAAAATGCGATCAGCATGTCGAACATGGTGGCGGTCGTGAACACGATCCACAGCGCACTGCCGAGCAGGATCACTGGGGCATAAACCGGGGCTTGCTCGTCGTGCGGCCACAAAAGGCGTGCAAGTCGCACTGTCAGGAATACGGAACCGAGGGCGAACAGCGAAGGCACGAGGCGCGGCCACCAATTGTTGATGCCAAAGATTGCCCAGCCAGCGTCCATCATCCAGAACAGGAGTGGCGGCTTGTGACTGTAGGCGACGCCGTTGAGCCACGGCACCAGGTAATCGCCACGCAGCCACATGTTCCAGGCTACGGTGACGTACCGGGTTTCGTCGATGGGGATATAAGAACGGGTAAAAAGGGAAACCAGCACCAGGACCAACCAGAATGCTGAGAGCAAGACTGGTTGGCTTTTTAGAAATTTCACTTAACTTCCTCTTCCGTAACTTCAGCAAGAACATCGCGCTTCTCGCGATAGATCAGCATGAGATTGCGTGTGTAGACAATGGTTCCGGGAAGTTGGCCGAGAATGATGACGGGTTCGAGTTTGTGAAAACCATAGGCCAGCACGGTCAAGCCGCCGATCAGGCTGTAATACCAGAAGCTGACCGGGATGACACTTTTTTGATGGCGTTCACTGTGCACCCACTGCACCACGAAACGCAGCGTGAACATGAGCTGGCCCAACATGCCGACGGTCAGCCATATCTTGTCCGCCAGCGACATGTCGTGGAAGTAGGTCTGCACCTTGTCCGCAAGGTGGACCAGGAGAGGAAAGCTATGGATATCCATTTATTTCTGGATGATGACGGGGCGTTTGGCGCGGCGTTGCAGCCACATCACGCCGAAGAGGTCGACGATACCGACCATGAGGCGGTCTAGCGTGCCGTAGTTGGATACGCCTCGTTCACGCGGGCGATGGTTGGCCGGTACGGAAACGACACGACCGCCGCGGCGAATGACTAACGCAGGCAGGAAGCGATGCATATGGTCGAAGTAAGGCAAGTCGAGGAAGACTTCGCGCGAGAACAGCTTGAGGCCGCAACCGGTATCCGGGGTGCTGTCGTTCAGCAGACGCGAACGCACGCCGTTGGCAATGACGGAAGAAATGCGTTTGATCCAGGTATCGCGGCGGGCATGGCGACGATTGCCGCCGACAAGCTCGACCCCAGGCTCCAGGGCGGCGATCAGCTTGGGAATATCGGCCGGATCGTTTTGGCCATCCCCGTCCAGCGTGGCAACCCAGTCACCTTGTGCAGCCTTGACACCAGTGCGCACCGCAGTGCTCTGGCCGCAGCTTTTTTCGTGATGGATTACGCGCAGCTGCGGACAAGTGTTGCCGATATCGGCCAAAACTTGCGGAGTCGTATCTGTGCTGCCGTCGTTGACGTAGATGATTTCATAATCCACCACGCCATCGAGTGCTGCTCGAATTTCCGAAATGAGTGGAGCGATATTGTCCTGCTCGTTACGTACAGGCACGACAACCGATAGTTGGCGGATTTGCATAAATTCAAAGGTACGGCCAAAAAAGTGTGGGCATTATAGCTGATTTGGGTTAGGTATTTTCTTATCGAGCAGGTTAGAAACATATTGAAATTACTATCCCTTTAACGCCATAATCCGGATGCTGACGGCTACGCTGGCAAGCATGGGGATTCGGCAGCCTCCCCGTTTCAAGATGTCCGACCATCCAGTCCGCATCCAAGGTCTGCTCTAATCTCGGATACCATTCCAGGAGAGGAGACTTTATGGATACAAAAAATCGCCCCCCTTCCCCACCTCAAGCGATCTCGTTGCGAGAAGCATTTTTCTATTGGCTCAAGCTTGGGTTCATCAGTTTCGGCGGGCCAGCCGGGCAGATTGCCATCATGCACCAAGACCTGGTTGAGAAAAAACGCTGGATTTCGGAAAAGCGTTTCTTGCACGCACTCAACTATTGCATGGTGCTGCCCGGCCCTGAGGCACAGCAGCTCGCTACATATATCGGCTGGCTGATGCACCGCACCTGGGGTGGCATTATTGCCGGCGGCTTGTTCGTGCTGCCTTCATTTTTCATTCTGGTCGCGCTCGCATGGATCTACATGCGTTTCGGATCAGTGCCGGCAGTCGCAGGTGCGTTGTACGGCATCAAGCCGGCCGTTGTTGCTATCGTGCTTTTTGCCGCCTACCGAATCGGCACCCGGGCACTGAAGAATGTCGTGCTATGGGGACTGGCGGGATTGGCCTTCATCGCCATTTTTGCGCTTAAGCTGCCCTTCCCCTTGATCATCCTGGGGGCCGGGGTGATCGGCTGGCTGGGAGGCCGCTATGCGCCCAATAGATTCAAGGCGGGTAGCGGCCATGCTGCGTCCAAAGCAACCGACGGACCGGCGTTGATTGACGACGACACGCCCACACCGTCGCACGCACTGTTCTCAAAAGCAAGGTTCCTACATATCTTGATGGCAGGGCTAGGGCTTTGGGCCTTTACGATGACCGTTTTAATCTTGCAATACGGATGGCACGGTGTTTACCCACAATTAGGATGGTTTTTCACCAAGGCAGCCCTGCTGACATTCGGCGGCGCCTATGCCGTGCTGCCTTATGTGTATCAAGGCGCGGTAGAGCATTACCATTGGCTGACACCGGTGCAAATGATCGACGGACTTGCCTTGGGTGAAACAACCCCCGGACCGCTCATCATGGTCGTCACTTTTGTCGGTTTTGTTGCTGGGTGGGCTAAACAGCTGTTCGGCCCGGAAGGACTGTTCCTCTCGGCCGTACTTGCTGCGACAGTGGTGACATTTTTCACTTTCCTGCCCAGCTTCGTATTCATCCTGCTAGGTGGACCGTTCATCGAAACCACGCACGGCAACTTGAAATTCACCGCCCCGCTCACTGCAATCACAGCGGCTGTCGTTGGAGTCATTTTTAACCTTGCGGTCTTTTTTGCGTGGCATGTGTTCTGGCCGAGCGGCTGGAACGGTGCTATCGATTGGATTTCAATCGCAATGACGACCGCTGCATTACTCGCCCTCTTCCGTTTCAAGGCGGGTGTCATTCCGCTCATTCTCGCTTGCGGAACATTCGGCCTCGCGTGGAGAGCCCTCATGTAGTCAATTCAACTCCGGAGATCATCATGATCACACGCCGAGAATTCCTGCAACAATCCGCGATTACGACGGCCGCACTGCTGGCGGCCCAATCTGCCGAGGCGCGGCCTGCTCCTGCGCTGGATAAATTCACGGACGACAGCGGCAAGTATGCGTTACAGCCATTGCCCTACGCTTACGACGCGCTCGAACCTGTCATTGATGCGAAAACCGTCGAGTTGCATTACCACTTTCACCACAAACCCGCGGTGGAAGCCGCCAACAAGGCCGAAGATGCACTGGCGAAAGCCCGTGCTGACAATGACTTTTCGTTGGTCAAGCACCATGAAAAAGAGCTGGCCTACAGCCTATCCAGCCACATTCTTCATACGCTTTATTGGAACAACCTGAACGCAAGGCGCTCCGAGGCTTCACCTCGGCTGCTCAAGGCCCTTGATCGAGATTTCGGGAGCATGGACCAGGCAAAAGCGCATTTGAGTGCCGCAGCAACGAGTGTCGAGGCTTCGGGGTGGGCCATCCTGGGATACCATCCAATGACGGCTCGGTTGATGATCTTGCAATGCGAGAATCATCAGAAACTGACGGCTTGGGGTGTGATGCCGCTATTAGTGCTGGATGTCTGGGAACATGCCTACTATCTCAGATACCAGAATCGACGCCCGGAGTACGTGAAAAAACTGTTCGACATTATCGATTGGGAACACGTGGCCGCCCGATACGAGGCAGCCACGGCTTGAAACATTACTGGGTGTCTGCGGCAGCGTCCAGGTAAATATCAACGCCGGTTTTAGGCGCAATGGCGCGAACCGGCAAGTTTTCCCCGTTGCGCCATTGTTTGACCGCGTCGCGCTTGCCGGCACCGGTGACGATGAAGATGACCTGCCTTGCATTGGATAAGCGATCTGCCGACAACGACACTCGATCCGACGGCGGCTTGGGCGAATTGGCAACGGCGATTGCAGGTGTTGCCGGTACCGTATCCCAGCGATGACCGGGAAACAGGCTGGCCGTATGACCGTCCTCGCCCATGCCCAGCAATACCAGGTCGAACGGCCCGACATTGCTCAGCTTGGCGGAATATCCGGCTACGGCCGTAGGCGCGCCTAGCTCGGTCGACATGGTATAAACCTGTTGCGCAGGAATCGGCACGTGCGACAGCAGCGCCTTAGTCGCCATTACGCTGTTGCGTTCCACATCGTCGCCCGGCAAGCAGCGCTCGTCTCCGTACCACACATGCCAATGCGCCCAATCGCTGTCGGCATTACGCAATTGCTCGTAAATCTCGCGCGGCGTCGTGCCGCCGGCTAGCACGATATCGAAACGGCCGCGTTCGGCGATGGCGCGATCTGCCGCTTCAAGAATGGCTTTTACTGCTGCATCCCGCAATTCCGTCGTGGTAGGAAAAACGCGCCAGCGGCATTCTTGCGTATTGGTCATGCATCAACTCCGTTGCTCAAATCATCTCAATTTTATTAAGACAAACGGGACGTCGAAACGTCCCGCTCGTAAAGGTCCGGCATCATACCGGACTTGATGTTAGAAAGTCAGCCTGCTTGCTTATTTCATGCCGATATTAGAACCCAGCAAGGCATGCGCCGCCGAAGCACCGAAGTGCTTGGCAAACCGGTCTGCCAGGCCTTCGTGTGTAGTGAAATCGACGATATTTTCTTCCTTGATCATTTCACGGGCCACGGTGTCGGAATTGGCGATTCCGTCGGCCAAGCCCATCTCGACGGCTTTTTCGCCGCTCCAGAACAGGCCGGTGAACATGTCGGGCGTTTCATGCAAACGATTACCGCGTCCGTCACGGACCACCTTAATGAACTGCTGGTGCACCTCGTTGAGCATTTCCAGCGCGTGTTCCTTGTGCTCGGGGTTGATCGGCGAGAACGGGTCCATGAACCCCTTATTCTTACCTGCCGTGAGCAGACGGCGTTCCACACCCAGCTTCTTCATCGTTTCGGTAAAGCCAAAACCATCCATCAGCACACCGATGGAACCGACGATACTGGCCTTGTCGACGTAGATCTTGTCAGCGGCCACCGCGATGTAATAGCCGCCAGAGGCGCAGATATCCTCTACCACGGCATAAACCGGCACCTTGGGGTATTCCTTGCGCAGGCGATGAATCTCATCATTGATGATACCGGCTTGAACAGGACTGCCGCCTGGGCTGTTGATCCGCAGGATGATGCCCTTGGTGTGCTTGTCCTCGAACGCTGCACGCAGGCTGGAAAGCGTGTTGTCGGCATTGACTTCTGCACCGACGCCGATCTCGCCATTGATATCGATCAACGCGGTATGCGGGCCGATGGAGCCGCCGGGAGCGATCCAGTTCATGGCGATGAATAGCAGTGCAAACAGATAGATCAGCGTGAGCGTCTTGAAAAAGATGCCCCAATTGCGCGAGCGGCGCTGTTCCTGCAACGCGGAAAAAGCGAGTTTTTCAAGCGTTTGGCGTTCCCAATTCTGCGGGTCGGTCATAGATGGCTTTCTACGGGAGTGGTTTCAATCAAATAAATTCGGCCGTCGCGTTCGACGACGTTCAACTTTTGCAGTGATTTGCCCTTGCAGGGCCCCAGCACGCAACGCCCGGTTTCTGGCAGGTATTGCGCGCCATGTGTAGAGCAAATCAAGAAATGACGGCTCAGGTCGAAAAAATCGCCTTCCTGCCAGTCCAGCGTGACCGGGACGTGGGCACAGCGATTGACATAGCCGTGCACCTTACCGTCGTAACGAATGACGAAGCCAGACTGCTGTGTCTTACCCGCATCAGGCAACGAAAACCCGATACCGGTTCCTCTTTCCTGGAGGTCTTCGCTGGCGCAGATCAGGCGTTCAGTTTCAACCATGCGTGGAGTTTAGCAAAACTATCGAAACAAGCCAGCGGCGCATGCGGCAGCAGGTTCTCGTGGGCTTGTGCACCGTAGCTCACGCCCAATCCGGCCATGCGAGCGTTTTGCGCCATTTGCAGGTCGAAGTGCGTATCGCCGATCATGACCGCCCGCTCTGGCATCACGCCCAGCTCGTCCAGGATTTCTTCCAGCATCTGCGGATGCGGCTTGGACTGGCATTCCCCCGCACAGCGCGTTGCATGGAAATGGCGTCCCAAGCCGGTTTTTTCCAACGCGAGATTCAGTCCGCCTCGGCCTTTACCCGTAGCGACGGCCAGCATGAAACCGGCATCCTCGAATTCTTGAATGGCATCCGGCACCCCTTCGAACAGCGCGATATCGTCGTGGCGGGCATAGTAGTGATGCCGGTAGCGGTCGACCAGACGATCTTGAATATCGGTCGATACTCCAGGAAAAAGTTCAGCCAGGGCTTCACGCAACCCCAAGCCGATAATGCTGCGCGACTTTTCAGGACTGGGCACGGGTAAATCGGTATCGTGGCTGGCGGCTTGCAGTGCGTCCACGATGATCTGTGTGGAATCGGCCAGGGTGCCATCCCAATCGAAAATCAATACATCAAACTGCCTTGGCATGCGCTTCTTTCAACGAATCCAGAAAATGCTGCAACTCTTGTGGGAGCGGCGCGATCAATTTCAAAGGCTCCCCGGTCAAGGGATGGCGCAACGCCGTCTCCGCCGAGTGCAGGAACATGCGTTTGAGTCCGCGCTTTTGCAATAGTTTATTGAGCGCGAAATCGCCGTATTTGTCGTCGCCAACGATGGGGAACCCGAGGTGCGCCAGCTGCACACGCAACTGATGCGTACGGCCGGTGACCAGCTCGGCTTCCAGTAATGTGAAATCGCCGAGTTGTTGTTTAAGGCGGAAAATGGTCTCCGAATGCTGTCCGCCGGCTTCGACCGCGACGCGCTTTTCGCCGTTCGGCAAGTCGTACTTTTTCAACGGCAGCTCGACGCGTTTTTTCGGCTCCGTCCAACGCCCTTTGACGAGAGTCAGATAGCGCTTCCGCATGTGGTTTTCGCGCATCATCTCGTGCAATTTTGTCAGTGCGCTGCGTTTCTTGCCGATCAACAGGATGCCGGAAGTCTCGCGATCCAGACGATGCGCCAATTCCAGGAACTTGGCCTGTGGGCGCTCCCAGCGCAGCTGCTCGATGACACCGCGAGAAACGCCGCTTCCGCCATGGACGGCCATGCCGGCAGGCTTATCCAGGGCAATGATGGCATCGTCCTCGTACACGACTGAATCGGTAAAACGCGGCACGGCAGGTGCAATCCCGACTTTTTCGGCAGGTGCCGCCACGCGTACCGGTGGAATCCGCACCACTTCGCCGATTTGCAGACGGTGCGTCGCTTCGACGCGTTTGCTGTCCACGCGCACCTCGCCGCTGCGAAGAATGCGATAGATATGGCTCTTGGGAACCCCCTTGAGATGCCGCGCAAGGAAGTTGTCCACGCGCTGCCCCTCGCCCCCCTCGTCCACCGTGACAAGAGACACTGAATTTTTGCCTATTTTCGTCATCTGACCTATACTTGCGACCTGCCTTTAAAGCTTTGTCTTCACAAAGGCAGGCAACAAAGAATTTTGGGTTAATTTCGCTCACCCAGAAGTAGCGATTCGCAGGACTTTTGGATTTTTCGCGGGTTCCCGGCGCTAGGCGATTGCCCTCCGCACGTGACGAACCCCGGGACGTTCAATATTTGCGCTCAAGCGCTGCCGCGCATATGGCCGAGAGCCGCGCGGCGGGAACCGAACCGGGTCACATTGTAAACGATAGTCGTACCGGACACTAAAAAGTCGCACCGCGCACAGTTTATATTCAACGTTAAACTCAATAATTAACGGTTTGAAAAATAGCAAGATTTCAATACGGTGAATTGTCGGCAGGCCTCATGCCGTCGACCCCAGAACCATACCGAAATCGCATTACGCGGTAGCCTGCTTCAGGCGTCTTTACCACCGCTGTCACCCGGCAGCGTTCCCGCTGGCCGTACCTTAACGGCCGACATTGCGTACCCGCCTTGGGCGCGGGGGAAACATCTATGAAACGCATGCTGTTCAATGCGACGCAGGCTGAAGAGCTTCGCGTTGCCATTGTCGACGGACAAAAACTTATCGACCTCGATATCGAGCACGCCGGTAAGGAACAACGCAAGAGCAACATCTACAAGGGCGTCATCACTCGCATCGAGCCCAGCCTCGAAGCCGCCTTCGTCAACTACGGCACCGACCGCCACGGCTTCCTGCCGTTCAAGGAAGTCGCCCGCAGCAACTTCATCGAAGGCGCCGACGGCAAACGCATCCAGGACGTCCTGCGCGAAGGCCAGGAAGTCATAGTACAAGTCGAAAAGGACGAGCGCGGCAACAAGGGCGCTGCCCTCACCACGTTCATCTCGCTGGCCGGCCGCTATCTCGTACTGATGCCGAACAACCCGCGCGGCGGCGGCGTCTCGCGCCGTATCGAAGGCGAAGACCGCAACGAACTGCGCGACATGATGGCGCAGATGGAAGTCCCCGCTGGCATGAGCATTATCGCTCGTACCGCCGGCATCGGCCGCTCGCTCGAAGAGCTGCAATGGGACTTGAACTACCTGCTGCAACTGTGGGCCGCCATCGAAGGCGCCTCCAACATGCAGAAAGGCCCGTTCCTCATTTATCAAGAGGGCAGCCTGGTCATCCGCGCCATCCGCGATTACTTCCAGCCCGACATCGGCGAGGTGCTGATCGACACGCCGGACATCTACGAACAAGCGCTGCAGTTCATGAACCACGTAATGCCGGGCAACGTCTCGCGCATCAAGCTGTACCGTGACGACGTGCCGTTGTTCTCGCGTTTCCAGATCGAACATCAGATCGAAACCGCATTCTCGCGTGAAGTTCGCCTGCCTTCCGGCGGCGCCATCGTCATCGACCACACCGAAGCTCTGGTTTCCGTGGACGTGAACTCCGGTCGCGCCACCAAGGGTAGCGACATCGAAGAAACCGCCTTCAAGACCAACTTGGAAGCTGCAGATGAAGTGGCGCGCCAACTACGTCTGCGTGACTTGGGCGGCTTGGTGGTGATCGACTTCATCGACATGGAAAACCAGCGCAACCAGCGCGAAGTGGAAAACCGCCTGCGCGACGCCCTGCGTCTAGACCGTGCTCGCGTCCAGACCGGCAAGATCTCACGCTTTGGCCTGTTGGAACTGTCGCGCCAGCGCCTGCGCCCCAGCCTTGGTGAATCCAACCACATCCCCTGCCCGCGCTGCCACGGCACCGGTTATATCCGCGGCATCGAATCCACGGCGCTGCACATCCTGCGCATCGTGCAGGAAGAGTCCATGAAGGAAAACACCGGCGCTGTGCAAGTCCAGCTGCCGGTAGAAGTGGCGACCTTCTTGCTCAACGAGAAGCGCGGCGACATCCACGCGATCGAGCAGCGCATGGACGTCAATGTCATCCTGATCCCTAACATCCACCTCGAAACGCCGAACTACAGCATCGTGCGTCTGCGCGACAGTGAAACCGGCGACAGCGAGAGCATCCGCAGTTACGAATTGGTGGAACTGCCGAGCGAAACGGAAGAGCATCCGACCAACGGTCACGGCCAGGAAGTCAAGGTGCCCCGCCAGGAAGCCGCGGTCAAGGGCATCACCACGGGCACACCCGCACCGGTCGCAGCACCTAAACCGGAAGCCGAAGAGCCTGCCAAGGGTACGATCTTTACCCGCTTCAAGTCCTGGCTGAGCAAGATCACCGAAGCCAAGCCGGCCGAGGAAGAAGTCAAGCCTGAAGCCCGTCGTCAGCGCGAGCCCCAGCAACGCCGCGACCGCAATCGCGGCGGCCGTAACCGCAACGAACGCGGTGACCGTGCAGAGCGTGGCGAACGCGAACAGCAGCCGCGTGAAAAGCAGCCCGAGGCGAACGCCAAGCCGCAGCAGGAGCCGCGTCAACCACGTGAGCCCCGCGAACCGCGCCAACCTCGTCAAGAGCGTGGCGAACGCCAAGAGCGCTCCGAGCAGCAGCGTGAAAAGCAGCAACAAAATGCACCGCAGGCACAGGTTGCCACCGCTGATCAAGCCGGCAACCCAGCAGCTGAACAGCAGCCGCGTGAACGTAGTGGCCGCGGCCGCAATCGCGATCGTCGTGAAGGTCGCCAAGGTCGCGAACGCCAGCAACGCCAGGAAGTGGAAAATTCCGTTGAATCCGTAACGGAAGCTGCCTCCTTACCAGTTGCCCAGCCTGCTGCACCGGCACCGGTTGTCGTGCTCGAGCAAATCCCTCAGCCCTCAGCCCCCGTCGTTGCCAAGCCCGAGCCTGTTGCATCGTTAGTGGAGCCGCAAGCTGAAGCTTCGGCCCCGGCGCCTGTCGAAACCCCAAAGGCAGAAGTCGCTAAATCCGAAGCAGCTCCTGTCGAGGCAACTCCAGATGCCGCACCGGCACAGCAGCAGCTCGAAGGCGTTGAAGCGCCCGCTGAAAAGGCAGAACGCAAGCCGCGTCAGCCGCGCCGTCGTAAGGCCGCTGAGACTGAAACCGCCGCACCGGTGGTTGCTGACTTGGCCAGTGCAGGCTTGGAAATGGTTGAAACCCGTGCTGACGCAGTGAAGGCCGAGGCAGTAGAAGAAGCACCCAAGCCGCGCTCCAATAAGTCTCCCGCATGGCAGAAAAAGGCAGAAGCCGCATCCGCGGACGAGCCGCTGGTCATGATCGAAACACAGAAATAATCTTCTGTATGCCGCAAACCAAGCCCCGCTCTCGCGGGGCTTTTTTTATGTTCGCAGTTAACCAAATTGCCGATGTCTTTCGGCTCGAGCTCAGCGCTATGTGACCTACCGCAATGAACGGAATCGAAAATGGTCTTATAAGGGAGTCGTGTCATCGACGATTACAGGAGACCGGCCATGCAAACCCATTACGTGTTTGTCGACTACGAAAACACCCAGCTCGGCAATATCGGCCTGATCGGCGGATGCAAGGATCAGCCCAAAGTAAAAATCTTCCTCAACCGGCACCAAAGCATGATTCCGCTGACGATGGCGCGAGCCCTGCATGCCATGGGTGACGATGCCGAGTACATCCAGATCGATAGCGGACGTCGCAACGTCATCGAGTTCAATATCGCGTTTCAATTGGGCGAACTCGCGACGCAATTCCCCGAATCACGATTCACTATCGTCTCCAACGATACCGGATTCGACGAGATCGTGGCCGGGCTGCGTCAAAAAGGCATTGCTTGCGCACGCATCCCCGATATCGAGGGCCTGCTCGAGAGATCGGCGGAGAATGCGTACTCGGCACCACTGTCGGATGAAAAAGTGATTCCCATCAGTGATACGCTCAAAAGCACTCCGCCCAAGAGCAACGCCCACCACTAATTAAAAACCCCGAAGTGCTGGTTCTTCGGGGTTGTGGGCTTAATGACTGTTACGACTATGGCCGGACTTTTTCGCGTCCTCTACCCGCTGGTCCGTACCGGCTTCATGCGGGCTTTTCCCTATTTCCTCGTTCATTCCCCGCGCCTTCTTCACATCTTGTCCACGCCGGCTGGATTGCTGCGTCGATTGCTTTTCCTCTGCGGCAACCGAACGCGAATCGTGCGGCGAGCCTACGGTCGATGGATGCTGTTGTGCCATGATGATTTATCCTCAAGACTCAAAAATGACAGCGTAACAAGCCCTCTGGATGTTGCCGTCTCCTGCCTCACATTAGGAGAAAGCAAGTCTTATCGTTGCCGCGCCCTCCCACACAAACAAGCCATACCACGTATGGTCAGAGAGTTTTCCGACAGAATATCTGCACTGAGCCGACTATCCGAAATGATGCCCGCTTGTCTGCCGTATTTTGACAGTACGTTTAGCCATGGCTAGTCTGGCGCGGTCAAGGGCAAACCTGTCTAAAGGCAGGGACGCAAAACAACCGATCTAAAGGAGCAATCCCATGATAGCGGTGTCGCCAACCTTCACTACCTCCCACTTGTTACAGTCGCTGCGTCTTTCTAGGGATCGACAGCGGTGAACGCATCCCCTCCTCTCGAAATCCGCGTCTGTGGCCGCTTCGCTATTCTGCGCGACGGCATCCATCAAGACATAGAATCCATCGCTGGCGGTAAACCGATGGAATTACTGAAGCTCATGATTGCAAGTGGCGGACGTCATATCCACATTACGCATCTTTATCAATCTCTCTGGGAAGAAGCCGACGACGAGCATGCCAAAGCCGCGTTTGATGGAACGCTGTGGCGATTGCGGAAACAATTGGATATCCATGAGGCCCTCGTGTTGAAATCGGGCTTCTTAAGCCTCAATCCCGAAGTTCTGATCCTGGATCTATGGAAATTCGAGCTGCTTGCCCAGGCCGTAGATGAACTAGGCAGGCATCACGAATATGCAGCAGCCGAAAGTACTGCAATCCTGGCAACGCATCTCATGGAAACCGTCAAAGGACCGTGCTTCTGGCTCGAGCCAGAGTATTCCTGGGTGTTCGCTCTGCAGAACAAGTTCCGGCACAAATACCTCAAGACAGTGCTAACGCTGGGGCGGTTATTGGAATCGCATCACATCGAACTTGCCGTAAGGCTTTATATCGCGGCGCTTGAATATTATCCGGAAGCGGAGGATGTTTGCGTACGCCTGATCAATTGCCGCGTCCTTCAAGGTCTCCATGCAGAAGCCATGATGACCTATCGTTGCTTCCAGCATATTTTGAAAGACACTTTGGGAAAAGAACCCTCTGCCCCACTTCGTCAAATCATTGCGATGCTGCTGGAGCATGAAAAACCGGTTTAATTCAGCGCTCTCTACAGCGCCAGCGGTACCTCGGCGGAGCAGAAGAAAATATCGATCTGATCACATCAGAATGTTAGTTTTGACTGCTTCCCCGTTAAAACATGCAATTGCAGTACCAAAAGGCAAGTAAGCTGCTAGAGATGGGCTGGATCTAATTCGCCGGCATTTAACCGGACCATGTACAAATGGGCGTCAGGTATGGCGGCTTTTCGAGCCATCGATAAGTAAGCCAAACGAGCAACAAGGGGGCGGAAAAGCCTCAGGATCAAGACAACCGCGGGCTTTTCTCAAGGCGAATTATGAAAACAAAACGGCCCGCATTTCTGCGGGCCGTTTTTAATTTGGCTCCCCGACCTGGGCTCGAACCAGGGACACACGGATTAACAGTCCGTTGCTCTACCGACTGAGCTATCGGGGAATTTTTTCCCAACGCATCGTTGAGAAGCCGCTACTATACTGGCTTGCAGAGCCTCGGTCAATATCTTTCTAGAATAAAATTCATATGCAGCTAAAACGTCTTGTTTTTATTGGAATCCTGATTTTAATAGGATTAACCGCCCTTCCGCTCATGATTCCAACTACGGCCTATCTGCCGCAAGTTGAACATATGGCAGCAGCAAGTGTAGGGGCCCCGGTCAAGATTAATTCGCTCCATTTGGCAATTATTCCAACTCCGAGGATATTGATCGACGGCATTACCATCGGCGCGCATGAAGAAGTTCGCGTTGATCATGTCTCAGCCATTATTGCTATGGATTCGCTGCTGGCACGGCGCAAGTCCATCTCACATTTGAAAATTGACCACCCGGTAATACGCAAGTCCGCCCTGCCCTTGCTGGCCAGCCTGGCCTCATCTCGAACCTCAGCGGCACCCTCTATTGCCGTGAATATCAGGAACATCGACATCCACGAAGCCGAACTCCAGTGGGATGCGCTGTCCTTGCCGCGCTTCGATGTTAAAGGTGCCATGCAAGATGGAATGATTCAATCCTTGGAAATCGACAGCACAGATCACAAGTTGCACGCCGAAATCACTCCACAGCAAGACCGCTGGATGATCAAAGCCAAAGCTAGTCAATGGACGCCACCATTGGGACCGCCCCTGTTTTTCGATGAAATGGAAATCAATGCAACCCTTGAAGGTGCCCATCTTCGCATTGATCAGTACACGGCAAAGCTCTATGCCGGAGTAGTAACTGGAAACGCAGCATTGGACTGGAGCAAGGATTGGCGCTGCTCCGGAAAAGTGAATGTGGGCCATATGGAAATTACTAAACCTACCTCCATGCTAAGCAAAAATATTCGCGTCAGCGGAAGCCTCACGGGTTCAGGCACGTTTCACAGCGTCGCGACCCAACCGGAGCAATTACTCCAACGGCTTGCCGCTGACTTCAAGTTCAATGTGGACCGCGGCGTACTGCATGGGATGGATTTGGCGCAAGCCGCAAGCCTTTTCATCAGGCAAGGGCAAAGCGGCGGTGAGACGGCCTTCGACAAGCTATCAGGGCGCCTGCATCTGGTCGGCAAGCAGATTCAAGTACAGGACTTGCAGGTAGTGTCCGGTTTGTTGGCCGCAAACGGACAGGTGACCATCAGTCCGGCCAAGACCTTGAACGGCCAGGTAGACGTAGAACTGAAGAAAGGCCTGGCTTTGGTGACAGTGCCATTGCAGGTTTCCGGCACTGTAGATGAACCTGTTGTCATGCCGACCAGAGCGGCTGTTGCTGGTGCCACGGCAGGAACCGCCGTGCTAGGTCCGTTGGGTACGGCGCTAGGAATGAAGGCAGGCTCTGCTTGGGATCGCTGGTTCGGCGGAAAGAAATAATCCTTCCGCCGAAGGCCTCAACCCCATCATCAAGCCAACAAATACGACTCCGCCACGAAGAACTCGACGGCCTCGGCCAAATACAGGGACAGCCAGCCCAAGGACACGAACAGCAGTGCCTTGAGTGATTGCAATGGCTTGAGATCGAAGGCCACGCAAACGCGATCTTCGTCCGAGTTGAACGGAATGGTTCGATGGAACAGCGAGGATGGGAACAGCACGATATCGCCCACACTCGGGTCGATTACCTTGGACGGAAAGTTCTCGTGCTCCTTGGGATACTCGTCGCCATCCGTGCTGAACTCGATGCTGCCATCGTGCGGGGTTTCCTTCTGCTTGGGCAGCGCCAGGTACACGCACCCGCTGATCCAGCCTTCCTCATGGATATGCGAGGTCAGGTGGCCGCCCTGCCGCATGCGTAAGTACCACGAACTGCTGAATTCCACGTCGGTGGGGAATGATTTGATCAACTCGCAATCCTTGCCCGCATAGTGCTTGCGGTAGGACTTGATCTTGTCCTTAATGAGCGATGATAGAAGCTTGAAAGACGCTTCCGAACGCTTCAACAGATTACCAGACGACTGGATGCCGTAATACAGTCGCCCTTGTTTGCGTTCGGCGATATCGGTCAGCGTGATGTCGTGCAGCAAATCCTTGAGCAACTGACTGTTTTCGGCTGCTAGCGGCTCGATGCGATCGTGATACACGAACTCCATCGGGTTTTTGCAGTAGTTGTAGCGGTCTTCCTTGCCGAAGTTTTCAGCGTAGTGCGTGGACAGTGTAGCCAGGAATGGAGATACGTTCTTCGAGGCAAGCATAGGCTCCAGCTTGAGCTCGAATTCGTCGAAACGCCGCGTCTTGTAGAGGCAATACAGCACGCGCTCCTGCCAGTCGCTGGTACGCGAGGTCTCGAAATATGGAATGGCCTGCTCCAGTTCGCCGTGGTCGTACAGAAACACGCCCATGTTGTAGTTGGCATCGCCATGATTGGGGTCGATGGCCAGCGCTTGGTGATAGCTTTCGATGGCCGCATTGGGATTGCCCTGATCCCACAAGGCTACGCCCATGCTGCTGTAGGCATCGGCATAATCGGGCTTGAGTTCCAGAGCCTTCTTGAACAGCGCGATGGCTTCGTCCAGATGTCCCTGGTTGCGCAGTGCCGTTCCCAGGTTGTAGTGGCCTTTGGCATCGGGATAAACCGCTAATGCCTTGCGGTAGCAGCTGATCGCCTCCTCCAGTTTCCCCTGCTCCTGAAGCACAGTACCCAGATTACCCAGCGCTTCGTAAAAACCGGGTTCGAGCGCGACAGCCTTGCGATAACTCGCAGTGGCCTCTTCCAACCGGCGCAATGCTTGCAGCGCCGTGCCCAGGTTAAAGTGGGCTACGACCAGGTTTGGCTTAAGGGCGATAGCCTTGCGATAGCTGGCAACAGCTTCCTCGAGTCTACCCAGATTGCTGAGCGAAGCGCCCAGGTTGAAATGGAACTCTGCAACCTTGCCGTTGAGGCCGATCATGCGACGATAACAAGCAGCAGCCTCCTCGAATTTCTTCTGCCCTTCAAGGCACACGCCCAGCACGTTGTGGATCATCAACTCGTTGGGGAAATGGCTCAGCAGGCTCTTTGCCAGCATCTCGGCCTGCGCCAGGTTGCCGGCGTTATAAAGTCCCAGCAAAGCCTGGATATCCGCTTGGCCAGGTTGCCGCGCCGCTTGATGCATATTTCTCATGCGCTCTCTCCTCACACCTCGAAATTGTTCCAGAAGCTTTTGTTGTTGCGTACTTTTCGTACTTTGTTATTTCTGGCTGTTATCTGCTCCGTTTTTGCCTCAGTACATTAACTGAAACTTTTGCAGCATTCCAGAGGGTGCGGATGAAATAGCGCTGGGAATTGAAAATGGCCGCCTACGTACTTAAAAACGCAGGCGGCCGAACCGAGGATGACATCAGGGCACGACGACAGCTACTGCACAGCAATATTGCGGCGCTTGGAAGCCTCCACCTTGGGCAAAATCACTTCAAGAACGCCATCCTGGAGGCTGGCAGTCGCCTTGGAAGCATCGACCGTACCCGGTAGCAATACCGAACGAGAGAAAGAAGACCTGGATATCTCACGGCGGTGATAATCGCCTTTTTCCTGCTTGCTCTCCTTGCGCGACTCGCCTTTGATCGTCAACAGGTTGTCGGTGAGAGAAATATCGATATCTTTCTTGTCGATGCCCGGCACCTCGGCGCGTACGACCACTTCGTTGTCCCGATCGATCACATCCAGACTGGGCGCACGAGTGAAATCTTCCTTGAACATACCGCCCATATATTGCGAAGGCCAGGAGCCCTGCATGGGCCACCGCCGGAAAAAATCCTCGAACACTTGATCAATATGCCCCATTGGGTATTTGGATGGGGACTGCGATTGTCCTGCCATCGTTGCGGCCGTTTTTCCCGCGCTCACCTCGACTTTTTCAGATTTAGCCATCTGAGCCTCCTTGCGAACAAATGCGGTTATTTGGTGGGCAACTGCGCCTCAGCAGCCAGCCAATCGTCCATTTCATACCCGGGTTCGAAGTTGCGGGCCTGGGCCCGGTAATAGGCCGCCACGGCAATATGCTCGTCACGGTTTACTCCGGCTTCATCGCCTTTGCTTGCACGTGTGCGACGCTGCACGCTACTTTTTTTCGAAGAGGTTTGTGTGCTTGCCATGTGACGCCTCCCTAACTGGTGTACTCAATCTGAAATCGCCCCTATGAGGCTTGAGGGGAAATGTAGCTAATTTCCTTGAGCATAAAAATGCGTGCAAACACGTAAGGGTTGCCCCGTATCTCCCCGAAACGACATACGTGCTTGCGCGGATTACCGATGAAGGCCGGACTTGATACCGTCATTGCTACTGGAAAAGCATGGGAAGATCAGCATGCTCGTGCTTATATAGAAATTAAACGGGCTCGCCAAACAGGTCGAGCACGAAGCCGCCAAGGAAACCGGCAACGCTAGAAGCCGATTGATTATCAAGAGATCAATAAGGAGTCGATCATGTGTCCGCATCATGTCATTGCAGGTTTCAAGCCTGTTCCCCACGACCACATCCTGATGGACCAGGAACGGGATCCTTACCGCCTCCAGGCCAAACCCAGAGAGCCCACCGCTTGCCCGGATTGCCACGCTGTCTTTCACGATGGCCGCTGGCAATGGAAACAGGTGCCGCCAAATGCTCATTCCGTCCGCTGCCCCGCCTGCCGCCGTATTCTAGAAGCCAATCCCGCCGGCTACATCATCCTGGAAGGCGATATTGCCCCTTCGCGCAAGCAGGAGGTCCTGCGCCTGATCCACAACCATGCCGAGCACGAGAAGACCGAACACCCACTTCAGCGCATCATGAAAATTGAAAATATCGAGGACGAGACGATCATTACCACGACAGACGTACATCTCGCACGAGGAATCGGCGAAGCTGTGGTGAAGGCCTATGGCGGTAAGCTGGAACTGCACTACAACCAGGAAGACAACCTCATTCGCGTATATTGGGCGCAATAGCTCGCGTGTTTCCCCTAAGTCGATGACCAACAAAAAGCCCCGACTAGCGGGGCTTTTGCTATCTAAAATCGATCCGCCTTAGCCCAGCGCTTTTTCGATCCGGTTCAACGCGTTCCTGAGGTTTTCCATCGAGGTGGCGAAGGAAATACGGAAGTAGCCTTCGGCACCAAAGGCAGAACCCGGCACCACGGCCACGCCAACCGTTTCCAGCAGATAATCGGAAAGCGCCAGGTCGGTGGCTTCCTTGATCTTGCCCTCGGCATGCAGGTTGGCGATGGCAGCGCGCGCATCAGGGAACGCATAGAACGCCCCGCCCGCCTTGATGCACTTGAGGCCGCGCATCTCGTTGAAACGGTTGACCACGAACTCATGGCGCTCGCGGAACGCCTTCAGCATCGGCTCGATGCACTCTTGCGGACCTTCCAGTGCGGCTTGCGCGGCCACCTGCGAAATCGAGGTCGGGTTGGAAGTGGACTGCGATTGCAGGATTTCCATGGCCTTGATGATCTGGGCCGGGCCTGCGGCATAGCCGATACGCCAGCCGGTCATGGAATACGCCTTGGAAACGCCGTTCAACACCACGGTACGATCCTTCAGTTCCGGCGTGGCGTTGAGGATGTTGACGAACGGCACGCCGGAAAGATTGACGTGCTCGTACATGTCGTCGGTCGCGACGAGGATGTTGGGGTGCTTCTTCAGCACTTCGCCCAGCGCGGCCAGTTCCTCACGGGTATAGACCGAGCCGGTCGGGTTGGACGGCGAGTTGATCATGAACATGCGCGTCTTGGGCGTGATCGCCGCTTCCAGTTGCGCCGGGGTGATCTTGAAATCCTGCTCGATACCGCACTGCACGATCACCGGCTTGGCCTCGGCCACGATGGCGATATCGGCATACGAAACCCAGAACGGCGCGGGAACGATGACTTCATCGCCCGGATTCAGTACCGCCAGCGCCAGGTTGAAAATGCACTGCTTGCCGCCCACGCCCACAATCACTTCGTTGACGTTGTACTCGAAACCGTTTTCGCGCTTGAACTTTTCGACGATGGCCTTCTTGAGGCCGGGAATACCGCCTACCGGGGTGTACTTGGTGAAGCCGTTATCAATGGCAGCCTTGGCCGCATCCTTGATGTGCTGCGGGGTGTCGAAGTCGGGCTCGCCTGCTCCCAGACCAATAATATCGCGGCCTTCGGCCTTGAGTTTGGCGGCTCGCGCCGTGACGGCAAGCGTGGGAGATTCCTTGATGGATAGAACGCGCTGGGAGAGTTGCAAGATGGTCAATCCTAAATCGTGGCTAAGGGTTGTGTGGGGTGAACGACTAATAAATTTTGCAATTTTACTGCAAAATCGTATTGTTACGTTAGCAAATTACACCATTGCGTGATGTCCGGACGCCGGCTCTCACACTTCCGCCGAAAGCGCGCGGCCAAGCGTTGGAATGAGCGTTGGACTGCTAAAATAGCCCATTGATCCCGATCCACCATTCGCCCGAACCGACATCGTGACGACCGTAACCTATCCCAACAGCCTCTACCAACTGCATCAGCCCTTCCCGCCCGCAGGCGACCAGCCCACAGCCATCGAAACCTTGGTCAGCGGCCTACGCCAGGGCCTGAAATTCCAGACGCTGCTGGGGGTGACGGGTTCCGGCAAGACCTACACCATGGCCAACGTCATCGCCCAGCTTGGGCGGCCAGCCATCGTCATGGCGCCGAACAAGACGCTGGCAGCGCAGCTCTATTCGGAATTCCGCGAGTTCTTCCCCAACAACGCGGTGGAATATTTCGTCTCCTACTACGATTACTACCAGCCGGAGGCCTACGTTCCCTCGCGCGATTTGTTCATCGAGAAAGACTCCAGCATCAACGACCACATCGAGCAGATGCGGCTCTCGGCCACCAAGGCCATCCTGGAGCGCCCCGATTGCATCGTGGTAGCGACGGTATCGGCCATCTACGGTATCGGCGATCCAGGCGAGTATCACGGTATGGTGCTGCACATCCATCAGGGTATGAAGATCAGCCAGCGCGACGTCATCGGTCACCTGGTGCGCATGCAGTACGACCGCAACGATTTCGACTTCGCCCGCGGTACTTTCCGCGTGCGCGGCGACGTGGTGGACGTGTTCCCGTCTGAAAACAGCGAGACGGCCATCCGCATCAGCATGTTCGACGACGAGATCGAGTCCATCACCCTGTTCGACCCGCTGACCGGCCAGATCTACAACAAGATCCACAACTTCCGCATTTTCCCGTCCAGCCACTATGTGACGGCGCGGGAAGCCACCTTGCGCGCTGTCGACACCATCAAGCAGGAACTGCGCGAGCGCGTCGATTTCTTCATCAAGACCAATAAGCTGGTCGAAGCCCAGCGGATCGAGCAGCGCACCCGCTACGACCTGGAGATGCTCAACGAAATCGGCTTCTGCAAGGGCATCGAGAACTACAGCCGCCACCTTACCGGTCGTGCGCCGGGCGAACCGCCGCCAACGCTGATCGACTACTTGCCCAAAGACGCGCTCATGATCATCGACGAAAGCCACGTTACCGTGCCGCAGATCGGCGGCATGTACAAGGGTGACCGGGCTCGCAAGGAAAATCTCGTGAACTACGGCTTCCGCCTACCATCGGCCATGGACAACCGGCCCTTGCGCTTCGAGGAATTCGAGCAGGTGATGCGGCAATGCATTTTCGTAACCGCCACCCCGGCAGACTACGAAGCCCGGAATCAACAGCAGGTCGCCGAGCAGGTGGTTCGCCCCACCGGCCTGATCGACCCCGAGATCATCGTCAAGCCGGCCGATACCCAGGTGGACGACCTTCTCTCCGAAATCAAGGAGCGCGTCAAGGTTGGCGAACGCGTGCTGGCGACCACCCTGACCAAGCGCATGGCGGAAGATTTAACCGATTACTTATCCGAGCACGGCATCAAGGTTCGCTATCTGCATTCGGACATCGATACTGTGGAGCGCGTCGAGATTATCCGCGACCTGCGTCTGGGCGAATTCGACGTGCTGGTCGGCATCAACCTGCTGCGCGAAGGCCTGGATATCCCGGAAGTATCGCTGGTCGCCGTGCTGGATGCGGACAAGGAAGGCTTTTTGCGATCCGAACGTTCGCTCATCCAGACCTCAGGGCGCGCCGCGCGTAACCTCAACGGCAAGGTGATCTTCTACGCCAACAACATCACCCGCTCGATGAAGCTGGCGATGGATGAGACCAGCCGCCGCCGCGCCAAGCAGCAAGCCTTCAACGAGAAGCACGGCATTACGCCGCAGGGCGTGACCAAGCGTATCAAGGACATTATCGACGGTGTCTACGATGCCGAAGCCGGCAAGAAGGAACTCAAGGCCGCGCAAGTGCTTTCCGACTATAAGCACATGACGGAAAAGCAGTTCCTCAAGGAGATCAAGCAGATCGAGAAGTCCATGCTGGATGCGGCCAAGAACCTGGAATTCGAAAAAGCCGCCGAGCTGCGCGACAAGCTCAAGAAGATGCGCGAGGTGTTCTACGGCGCCGAAGTGCCGGACACTTCGCAATAACGCGGGTCGAACCCCGCCAGCTGGAGCAGATGCCGGTAATCGGCCTCTAGCTTGGCATGGGTCCACGGCGGCACGATCATGCGGGTCTTGTCGCCGCCCATGATCGCGTAATACAGCTTTCGATACTTTGCGGCGAGTTCATCCATTCCGAGCAAGGCGTAAGTCGTACTCAAATAGACATAATTCGGCGGAAACGTCTGGTTGAGCTCTGTCCCGCGCTGGAAAGCCGCAATCGCCTTGTCGTAGTCTTCCAGCACGTAATACGCCTGCCCCAATACAAACTCGTAAAACGGCGACGAATGCGGATTGAGCCGCCGCGCCTTTTCGATGTAATACAGCGCCTCCTCGCCGAACCCCGCCGACGACAGGCTCATCGACAAAAATAATAGCGCCTCGAAATTATTAGGGTCGAGCGCGACCGCCTCACGGCAAGTTGCAATCGCCTCCTCACGGTGCTTGCACCACAAATGCGCCCAGCCCATGATGGCCAGCACATACGGGGACTTGCGGTTCAAGGACACCGCCAACCGCGCATGCTCGAAGGCTTGGTCACGCAAGGCGGGATCGGCATCCCAGCGCATCACCCACTGGAACAGTAGCGCCCGCGCAAGCCAGGCATGCGCCGCGGCATAAGTCGGATCGAGATCGGCGGCATGCTGGAAGTGCGCTCGTGCCTCGGCCACAGCAGATGGAGAGTATTTCCAATGACATTCCAACCCATGCAGCAACTCGTCGTAAGCCTCGATATTGTTGGTTTCCTCATTGCCGAACAGCGCGGCCTCGCTCCCGACCAGTTTGACCTGCAAGGCCTTGGCGATGCTGAGCGCCAGCGCATCCTGTAGCTCGAATAGGTTGTCCTTGCCGCGCTCGAAGCGCTCGGACCACAAATGAATGCCCGAAGAGGCCTCAACCAGCTTAATAGTCGTTCGCACGCGGCCATCGCAGCATTGCACGCTGCCTTCGATCAGGTAGCGCACCCCGAGGGCCTCGCCGATGGCAGCACTGGGTAGTTGGGTGGATCGATAGGTAAACGACGACTGGCGCGAGATGACGATGAGTCCGGATAACCGCGAGAGTTCGAAGATCAGCGTATCGGTAATGCCGTCCACAAAATAATCGGGGCACACATCCGGGCTGAGATTGATGAGGGGCAACACAGCCAAGGAAGGCTTGCTTTCGGCTTCCCGTATCCGGGGATGGGCGGAAAGCGCCTGGATCGACTCGGCCACGTTGGAGGCACGGCTCCAGCTGGTCACGGCATAATGGCCTTTGGGTACGTCCAGCACGATATCGTCGCCGGCACCGTCAGTTTGATAATACTCGCGGAGCTTGCTACGCAAACGGCCCATTTCGACGCGCACGATGGCATCTTCGGCAGGATCGAAATCGGCCGAGCGCCCGAACACCTCCACTGCGATGGAATAGCCCTTCAAGCGCGCAGCATTGCCGTTGATGGTCTCGGTGACGAGATAGCGCAACAGGTCCTGCTGGCGCGGAGACTTGGCAAATACCGGGCTCGACAATATTTTGTCGACAGCCGCCTCCAGCGCGGTCGCCCCGATGTCTACCCCCTGCAATGACTTTTCGGACATTATTCTTGTCTTGGCTTGTAACCGTAAGTAACTTCAAAGCAATCATAGATTGGTAGAACTTATTTAGGACATACACGCCGCTTCCATGGAGATCGCCATGTCCCAGCCACTTGTCCTCGATACCGTCAATCCTTTACTGGATACCGATTCCCCCTCCTCGATAATGACGCCAGTCACCCAGGCTCCAACATCCCAAGCATCGCTCGACCAGGCTGTGAGCCGGCTACGGGAAGGCGCTGTGCGATTCGCTGCACTCTCGTTGGACCAGCGCATCGCACTGGCCGAAACACTGCGACAAGACTTCATGCAAGTCGCGCAACACATGGTAGAAGCCGGCTGCAAGGCCAAGAATATCCCGGTCGGATCGCCTCTGGAGGCCGAGGAATGGGCCACCGGCCCTTGGGGCATTATCCGGCAGCTGCGCTTGATTGCCGATGCACTGCGCAGTCTCAAGAAAACAGGCAACACACCCATCGGCCCTGTGGCAAAAACCCTCAGCGGCAAACTTGCCGTGCGGGTTTTTCCGCAAAGCCCAATCGATGCCATGCTGCAAAAAGACGTCACGGTGGACGTCCACATGCAGCACCACGTCACCGAGCAAACACTGGACACTGACCGAGCCGCTTTCTACAAGCATCCCGATCACGCCGGCAAGGTGGTCCTGGTGCTGGGGGCGGGCAACATCGCCGCCATCGGCATGATGGACGTTATCACCAAGCTCTTCAATGAAGGCAAGGTGTGCGTGCTCAAGATGAACCCGGTCAACGCCTATCTCGGCCCTCTAATTGAAGAAGGTTTCCAGGCCGCCATTCGCAACGGCTTTCTCGAGGTCGTCTACGGCAGTGCCGACGAAGGACGCCATCTGGCCTACCATCCGGGCGTCGACGAAATCCACCTCACCGGCTCGGACAAGACCTACGACCAGATCGTGTGGGGCGCTCCCGGACCGCAGCAAGATGCACGTCGCGCCGCCAACGAGCCGCTGACGCAAAAACCCATCACGGCAGAACTCGGCAATATCTCGCCAGTTATCGTCGTGCCCGGCCCCTATACCGACGAGGAAATCCAGTTCCAGGCAGAGGTCATCGCCGCGGCCATGACCATGAACGCGTCCTTTCTCTGCAATGCGGCCAAGATGCTGGTATTACCTAAGGATTGGGATGGCAGCCCACGTTTTTTACGTGCGGTGCGGCGGGTGTGCGCCACGATAGAGCCGCGAGCCGCCTACTATCCCGGCGCCGCAGAGCGCTGGAAACACATGACCGAACGACGCTCGAACATGGTCAATATCGGTCTGCCAGCCAAGGATGCTTTGCCGTGGAGCTTCGTCAGCGGGCTCGACCACCACAACCAGTCGGAAAAACTGTTCCACGAAGAAGCGTTCTGCTCCGTGTTTGCCGATGTGGAACTGGGCTCGCCCAACCCGATGGAGTTTCTGGAGCGGGCTGTAGATTGGGTCAACACTCAGCTCTGGGGCACGCTCAGCGCCACCCTCATCGTGCATCCGTCCACGCTCAAGAATTCCGCGGTGAATGTTGCGTTCGAGCGTGCCATCGATCGATTGGAATACGGCACCGTCGCAGTCAACACCTTCCCCGGCCTTTCTTTCGTATTCGCCTCGCCGCCGTGGGGCGCCTACCCCGGCGCCAAGCCCGACAATATTCAGAGCGGCACCGGCTTCGTGCATAACACCGCGATGCTCGAGGGCATCGAAAAAGCCGTCATTCGCGCGCCGCTGACCTCCTTCCCCAAGCCCGGCTACGTGCCCGGCCATCGCACCGCAGCGGCCTTGCTGCGCAAGCTGGTCGTGCTGGAAAACGCGCCGAGCTGGCTCAAGATGCCGGGCATCCTGTGGGAAGCGTTGCGCGGATAGCTAAGCTGGCTCGGCCGCCCAGGAACTTTCAAGATCATCTCCATCTCTACGGGTACAGGGCATCCGCCTTGTGCCTGTCTTTGTTTGACTCCGCCGGTAAACCGATCAACAATACGCCCCATCGCTCGCCTACGCTCCAGCAAGCCAACACCCGCCGTTCATGCAGCGCCCTGCCCAACCCGTATTGACCGCTTCCGTGCCGAGCTGGATATCGTCCCAGCGTAGCGACGGGACCATCCGAATCTCGCGCAATTTCTCGCTGGCGTTCATGATTTCGGTGCTGCTGCACGCGTTGCTGCTATTCGTGGTGGTACGCGAAAAACTGCTGAATGAGGAGGTCAAACCCGCGCTGCCCTCCACCATCGTCGTCAATCTCGCCCATAAGCCGACCAAGACGCCCGAGCCGGAAACCACGCCAGCACCACCGCCGGTTGAGCCACCCCCACCACCGCAACCGGTCAAGAAAGCCATACCGCCTAAGACGGTGAAAATTCCGCGGCCGATGACAACACCCAAGCCCTCGCCGATCACGATACCGTCCAAGCCGGAACTGCAGACACCGCCGCCTGTCGCCGCCGCGCCTCAGCCGTCGCCTCCGGCAAAAACATTGGATCCGTCCCAGTTCCCCGACATGGCGTCCTACGTCAAGGCCATGCGTGACCAGCGCCACGCGCCCAGCCAGGACGACACCACCGAGGAAGTCAAACAGGTCAAGGCGCCCCAGGCAGGCACCAACGGCATCTTCCAGGTGCCGCGCATGGACCAGCACTCGGCAATACTTGTTTTCCGGGGTTGGAAAGGCGAATACAGTTATTCGCGCAAGGAAACCTACCAAGTCGATGCCAAGCTGGGTGAAGATATCCATCGCGCAGTCATCCAGAAAATGATCGAAATCATCCGCCGGTATTACGACGGCGATTTCAACTGGATGTCGCCGACACGCGGTGAAGTGGTCCTTTCGGCCCGGTTGGAAGATAACGACCGGCTTGAAAAATTCCTCATGAACGACTTCTACGGCCCGGCAGGCCTACAGTTTTAAGCCGCCCACGTAAGTGGCTTAACGTACTGAGCAGAGCCTCTATCCCCATTAATTTACGGCCTCTAGCGGCCGGTGCTGTTTCGGCCGGTCGTTCATGGGAGGCCCTCGTTGTATCGTCGCATCCGCCTTAAAACACCGCTCGTGCTGGCCATCGTGCTGGCCGTGTTTCAAGTTCAAGCCAGGGCCGACCAGATCAAGCTCAAGAACGGCGACCTGCTCACCGGCTCTATCGTCAAGAAAGAAGCCACGACAGTGGTGTTCAAGACCAACTATGCGGGGACTATCAACGTTCAGTGGTCGGAAATAGAGAACATCACTTCCGACGAACCCGTGCATCTCGTCCTTTCGGACGGTTCCAGCTTGCGCGGGGAACTGGTTTCGACCGACCCGGGCGATATTGGGCTGGAACAAGAGAACGGTGGCGAGGAAAAGAATTTTTCCCTCATGAAAACCCGCTACATCAACCCATCGCCCGATCTCACCGGCGAGGGCTACAAGTGGACGGGCAACATCAACGCAGGCGGCACCCTCACCCAAGGCAACAGCGAGACAAAAGGGATCAATATCGACGGTGAAACCGTTTTCCGTGCCTTGAAAAACCGCTTCACCATCGGCGGCTACTTCCACCGCCTTGAGGATCGAGGCCGCAATACCCAGTTCAACAGCCGCGTCAACGGCAAGTATGACCGCTTCCTGGAGCCGCAATGGTATGTGTACGGGAACACCTCATTTGAAAACGACCGCTTTCGCGATCTCAAGCTACGCAGTACGGCGGGCGTCGGTACCGGCTATCAGATTTTCGAAACGCCCAACCTCAACCTTTCCATCGAAGGCGGCGTCAACTACATCAATGAAGATTTCTATAAAGCTCAGGACGATAGCTACCCCGGCCTGCGCTGGGCGTTGCGCTACGATCAGATGCTGTTCCACAGCTCGACCAAATTCTTCCACGAACACGAAGTGCTGATGGATATCCAGCAAACCAGCCATTACCTGCTGACATCCAAGACCGGCATCCGTTTTCCGCCCATTTTCAATTTCAACGCCAGCACGCAATTCCAGTACAACTGGGATAGTCGCCCTGCGGTCGGTCGCAAACGCGCCGACTCCATCCTCATGTTCACGTTGGGCTACGGCTGGTAGATAGGCATCGTGCGATAACGAACTGTGACTATCGTCTGCTCCCGAATAATGACGAATTGTGTTTCGGGCACGCCCCGGAGCCATTCACAACACAAGGAGACTCGGATGAAGAAACCTCTATTTTTCATATTCGGATATGCCGCGCTAATCACTCCGTTGCAACTTTATGCCGCTACGGCCACGCTTTCTGAAGGCGAAATCTTATCGGTGGTTGAAACCGCCAACGCTGGCGAGATCAAGGAAGGCAGCTTTGCTCAGAGCCATGCCAACAGTACCGGCACCAAGGAATTCGCCCAACAGATGGTCGGCGACCATACCGTCATGAACGACGCCATCAAGTCGCTGGCGCAGAAACAGGGCCTCAAGCCCCAATTCAATGCTGTCAGCAAAAGCCTCAAGGATGACGGCGACAAATCTCTGAAGAAGCTCAAATCGCTCAAGGGCGAAGAATTCGACAAGACGTACATCGAGAACGAGATTACCGAGCATAAGAGCGTGCTCGACACCTTCGACAACACCCTGATCCCCAGCGCCAAGAACACTGAAATGAAAGACGCACTCGCACAATCGCGAGCCAAGATCGCCGAACACCTGGAGCATGCCAAGCAGCTTCAGTCCGGTTCGCATTAGTCCTGCTGTTAAGGCTGCTCCTGCATGAGCGGCCTAATGCCGTTTTCGCCGCTTGTTAACTCTAATCGTCGGCTACTGCAATCTTCGCCCTGCGCCGTTCCTCCATCGTTCTCCTCGTTGCGCTTAGACGCCCAACCCAAATTCCCGGTCCTATCCACTACCAATCTATGCCAATCGCATAAAAAGCTATTGACTTAAGTGATATTAGTGCTATAAATGATAAAAGTGAAAGCGCTGATATAGTTCGATGTCGGCGTTACTCAAAATCAACTCGAATCATTTGAGAGAAGGATAGATCGATGTCGTTTTTACGCAGGCGCCCGCGCCCTCCGGCAGACAACAAGCAAAAACCAGAACCTGCACGCGATGGCCAACCGCCTAATCAGGAATTCTTGATTGTTAAAACAAGCGCGCAATAAATTGCGTGCAACGTTGGCCCCCGATTAAACCCACTGCGATCCGCCAGTGGGTTTTCTATTTCTCGGCCACCCTAAATAAAAAATTGTTCTTGACGTAAATGATAAATGTGATAATTTTGATAAATATAAAATCTATTATATAGAGGTCTCAAGTGCGATATAACCCGTATTACGTGGGCGTTGGGATCACGGCAGCCATGTTGCTGGGATTGGGAGTGATGGAGGCACCGCTGCAGCTGCGAGGTATTTCCGACATGGGAATTGCAGCCGCCGGTTGCGCCGCATGGTTCATGTTGCTGGCAGCCACCCTAAAAAAGGCGCAGCAAGCAGGTCGCCACCACGTCGAAGAGACCGAAAAGGCCTTGACCAAACTGGCGGCCAATTTCGACGGCCTGTTTCAATCCCTCCACGAAGAACTGTTGACCCAGGCTGCCAGCTCGAAGGACGAACTGACCCAGCTGCAAGCCCTGCTCAACGATGCCATCCAGAAACTCATCGGCAGTTTTACCGGGCTTGAATCGGCCTCCCGTCATCAACATCAGTTGGTGCTCCAGATTGCACATCAGCAGGCGCAAGATCTTGGCGGATCAACGACATCTGATACAGCAAATTCGCGCGAAGATACGCTCACCATCGAGAAATTCCTTGCCGACACATCGGGCGTGCTCTCGATGTTTGTCGACCGCAGCGTTGAAAACAACAACCTGGGCAAAGAGCTGGTTACCAAGATGGATCTCATCAACCATGAGGTCAAGGATATCCAGCACCTGCTGACCGAGGTCGAAGGCATTGCCAGCCAGACCAACCTGCTTGCGCTCAACGCAGCCATCGAAGCGGCACGTGCGGGCGAAGCCGGGCGTGGATTCGCAGTAGTGGCGGAAGAAGTCCGCAAGCTGTCCATGCGTTCCACCGATTTCAGCAATCAAATCCGCAGCCACATGCTCGACATGGTGGCCTCGATGCAAGGGGCGGAACAAGTCGTGCAGGCACTTTCAACAGCCGATATGCAGGTCGTTACCAGTTCCCGCGAGAGCGTCGAAGACATGATGGGCGTCGTGCAAAAGATGAACGACGTCATGATGACAGCGGTGGCCGAGCTTAGCGATTTGAC
The DNA here is from genome assembly GCF_003112435.1 of Novimethylophilus kurashikiensis. Lineage (GTDB taxonomy): Bacteria > Pseudomonadota > Gammaproteobacteria > Burkholderiales > Methylophilaceae > Novimethylophilus > Novimethylophilus kurashikiensis. The sequence goes on along the minus strand of NZ_BDOQ01000009.1, from coordinate 74,604 downwards.
GGACCGGGTAGAAAACGACGTCAAGACCGCCATCACCACCCTCCAATTCCAGGATCTGGCCTCGCAACTCATCGGACACTCCGAAAGCCGGCTCAACGTCATCGGCGAGATTCTCAACGGCATCACCGCCATCGACGAACGCTTTATCGAGCAGAACAATCGCTTCGAGCGCTGGGAACACAAGCTGATCGAGTCGCGCGCGCTCATCGAAAGAACACGGCACAACCCGGTCAAGCAGGTCAACATCGACGCCGGTGGCGTCGAGCTGTTCTGACACCTACTACGCCTTATTAAATCAATCCAAAACTGGAGCTTATTTCATGGCCAAAACCATCCTGACAGTCGACGACTCCCCTTCCATTCGGCAAATGGTGTCGTTCACGCTGAAGAGCGCGGGCTATGAGGTCACTGAGGCAGTAGACGGCCAGGACGGCCTGGACAAGGCCAAGCTCAAGTCGTTCAACCTGGTCTTCACCGACCAGAACATGCCGCGCATGGATGGCATCACGTTGATCAAAAGCCTCCGCGCCCTGCCCCAATACAAAGCCACGCCCATCCTCATGCTTACCACCGAAGCCGGCGAAGCCATGAAAACGCAAGGTCGGGCTGCCGGGGCGACAGGGTGGCTGGTCAAGCCGTTCGATCCCAACAAGCTGCTCGAAGTCGTCAAAAAAGTCATCGGCTGAACCTTGCAGTCGCCAGCATCGATCGGGAGTCGGCCATGAGTATCGACATGGGGCAGTTCTACCAGACGTTCTTCGACGAGAGCGCCGAGCGCCTGGAAGAAATGGAAAGCCTTTTGCTGTCCATGGACATCGAGGCCCCGGACATCGAGGAACTAAACGCTATTTTCCGCGCCGCGCATTCCATCAAGGGCGGCAGCGGGACGTTCGGTTTTACAGACATGACCGAAGTCACGCATGTGCTGGAAAACCTGCTCGACCGTCTGCGCAAAGGCGAGATGACGCCGAGCGAACCTCTCACCGATGTCTTCCTGGAAGCCGTGGATGTGCTCAAGGCGCAGCTCAACGGCCATATCCGCGGCGAGCCTACCGCCCCCGAGAGCAAGGATGCGGTATGCCGCAAGTTGCTCGAGTTTTCCGAAACCTTCGATGGCAGTCATTCCTCTGCAAACCCGGAGATTGACAACGACATAGAAGCCAGCGAAGCCATCTATCGAATAGAAATCCAACCCGCAAAATTCCTGCTCAAGCAGCCGGCCATCCTGGAAACGATGATCGAAGAGCTCACCCGTCAAGGCAAGCTGGAAACCTTGCAGCAACCGGTGATCAAGGGGAAAAAGAAAAAAACCGACAAATCCACCCCGTGGGTGTTTCGCCTCACCACAAGTACATCAGCAAAAACGCTGCAAGAAACCCTGGAATTCTTGATTCCGCCTAAGGATTTCTCCATCGAGCATGTTGTTGATGTCACGCATCCAGCCCCTGTTAGCGACGACGATCTGGGGTTCGGATTTTTCGACGACCTGCCGCTGCCTCCGCCTGATGCAAGCACCGACGAGTCAGTTGAAACCGTTACTACCGGTGCGCCTTCCGCCGTCGAGGACACCGGCTTCGGCTTTTTCGAGGAATTACCACTTGTCCCGGCGGCAGAAGCCCCTGCGTCGCGGCCTTCAGGAAAACCGAAACTGCCGCAGGGTGCGAGTAAAACCGCCGCCAGCAGCGGCAACGGCGATTCATCGATTCGCGTCAGTGTCGAGCGCGTCGATCAACTGATCAACCTGGTCGGTGAATTGGTCATTACCCAGGCCATGCTGGCCCAAACCGGCGCGGCGCTCGATCCGGTGACGTTCGAACGCCTGCATGCCGGCCTCGCGCAACTGGAACGAAATACCCGCGATTTGCAGGAATCGGTGATGTCGATCCGCATGATGCCGATCAGCTTCGTATTCAGTCGCTTTCCCCGTGTGGTGCGCGATCTGGCGGGCAAGCTCAACAAGCAGGTGGAACTCGTCACCGTGGGCGAAACGACCGAGCTGGATAAGGGCCTGATCGAAAAAATCGCCGACCCCCTCACCCACCTCGTGCGCAACAGCCTGGACCACGGTATCGAGCAGCCTGATGTCCGCATTGACGCGGGCAAACCGGCAAAGGGCACGATCACCCTTTCGGCGTCGCATCAAGGCGGCAACATCGTCATCCAGGTGAGCGACGATGGTGGCGGGCTTAACCGCGACAAGATTCTGGACAAGGCACGCGAACGCGGGCTAGCCGTCTCCGAGGGCATGAGCGATAACGAGGTGTGGATGCTCATCTTCGAACCCGGCTTCTCCACTGCCGAGGTCGTGACCGATGTTTCCGGCCGCGGGGTTGGCATGGACGTGGTGAAACGCAACATCACCGAGATGGGCGGCAGCGTTGGCATTTCATCCGAAGCCGGACAAGGTACGTCGATCACCATCCGGCTCCCACTGACACTCGCCATCCTCGACGGCATGACCGTGGGGCTGGGCGACAGCCTGTATGTGATTCCGCTCAACACCATCGTTGAAACCCTGCAACCGCAGGCACAGGACATCAAAACCGTGACCGGTGAAGGCCGCATGGTGCATGTGCGGGGCGAATACCTGCCGGTCATCGCGCTCCATAACGTGTTCAATCTTGCGACCGACATTACTGATCCCTGCGACGGTGTGCTGGTATTGATCGAAGCCGAGGGTAAGAAAGCCGCGTTGTTCGTCGATGCGCTGGTAGGCCAGCAACAGGTCGTCATCAAGAGCCTGGAAACCAATTTCCGCAAGGTTGTCGGCGTTTCCGGCGCCACCATCATGGGCGACGGCACGGTCGCGCTCATCCTGGATGTGCCGACGTTGATCAAACTCGGGCAATAAGGAGCAAACATCATGGCAGTCAATCCCGTGGAAGCCGCCGAACACAGTGCCGACACCCCCATAGGCGAATACCTGACCTTCACCCTGGGCAGCGAAGAATACGGCATCGAGATCCTCAAGGTGCAGGAAATCCGCGGCTACGACGCGGTGACACGCATCGCCAACACGCCCGATTTCATCAAGGGCGTCATCAACCTGCGCGGCACCATCGTGCCCATCGTCGACCTTCGCGTGAAATTCAACCTGGGAACCGTCGAATACAACGAGTTCACGGTCGTCATCATTCTCAACCTAGGCGGTCGCACCGTGGGGATCGTGGTAGATGGCGTCTCCGACGTCATTACCCTGCTCACCTCCCAGGTCCGCGGCGTACCTGATCTCGTCGCCAGCATCGACACCCAATACCTCACCGGCCTCGGCACGGTGGAAGGCCGCATGCTCATCCTGGTGGATATCGAACGGTTGATGTCCAGCCAGGAAATGGCGTTGATCGACACCCTGGACCAGTAACCTGAGAAAAGCCCAGTCACCAGGAAAAAGCGAAGAAGCCGCAAGTATGAAAATCAATTTGCCTGTAACCAGCCAGGAATATCTGCTGACCGAGCAGGATACGATCGTATCGACGACGGACCTGAAAGGCGCCCTGACCTACGTCAATCGCGATTTCGTCCGCATCAGCGGCTTCTCCGAATCCGAACTGATCGGCTACAACCACAACGTGGTCCGCCATCCTGATATGCCACCGGCGGCTTTCCAGGACATGTGGAACACCCTCAAGGCCGGCCGTCCCTGGTCGGGCTTGGTCAAGAACCGCTGCAAGAACGGCGATTTCTACTGGGTAGTGGCCAACGTCACCCCCCTGCGCGAGAACGGTGTCGTCACCGGCTACATGTCGGTTCGTGCCAAGCCGACGCGTGCACAGGTCGAGACTGCGGAGCGGCTGTATAAACTTTGGAACCAGAATATCTTCCCCAGCCCTCCCTTGCTCGTGCGGCTTCGTAGGGCCATGCTCGACCTGCCTCTGCCCGGCAAGGTCGGCGCCAGCGTCGTCTTGCCCTCTGGGTTCCTGTTGCTGGCCATCGCAGCCTATGTAGCACAGATGAGCCAAGCTGCCGTAGTGACGTTACTGGCCCTTAGCCTGATATCGGTCATTGGCACCGCCTGGTTTCTCGTGAAAAGCCTGGTGCCACCGCTCGACATGATCCGGCGGCATCTCCAGACGATGTCCGAAGGCAAGCTCAACGTGCACTTCGATATCGATCGTAGCGACGAGATCGGGCGAGTGCTGGAGGCGCTGCGTTCTGTACAGATCAAGATCGGTTACGACGTAGCCGAAGTACGCCGACTCGCCGACGAGGCGGTGCGCGTTCAAACAGCGCTGGACAACGTGAACACCGGCGCCATGATCGCCGATAACGAGCGCAACATCGTCTATGTCAACAAAGCGGCGCATCGCCTGCTGAAACGAGCCGAGGCCGATATTCGCAAGCAACTACCTGAATTCAGCGCGGATCGATTGGTAGGCAGCAATATCGACATCTTCCATGGCAACCCGGCTCATCAGCATCATCTGCTGGCGCAACTGCAAGACACGCATCGCGCTATGATCAAACTGGGCGGATACACCATGGAAGTGGTAGCTAACCCTGTGGTTACAGCCAATGGCGAGCGGTTAGGCACCGTGGCGGAATGGGTCGATCTCACTGAAAAAATAGCTGTCGAAGCGCGCGAGAAACAAGTGGTCGAAAACGCACTGCGTATTCAGTCCGCACTGGATAGCTCCTCCGCATGCATCACGGTATCCGACCGCGAAGGCTTGTTACGCCACATGACACCGGCCTGCAAGCAATTGATGCAGCTCATCGGCGGCGCAGGGTTCAACGTAGAGCACCTCATCGGCCACCGCTTGAGTGAGCTTTTCAAGGACCCGGTCGCGGCGGCCAAGTTGGACGAAGCCGTGCATACCAGCCGTGACGTCGATTTTGTGTTCAAGGGCCGTCAGTTGCGGTTATCTGCCAAGCCTATCGTGGATGCAGAAGGCCATCAGCTAGGCCGCGTCAGCCTGTGGATGGACCGGACGCAGGAAGTCTCCGTGGAACAGGAAATTGAAACGGTCGTAACCGCAGCCGTCAACGGCGATTTCGCTGTGCGCCTCGTCCCGAGCAACAAGCAAGGATTTTTCCTCAATCTGGCAGAAGGCATGAACCACCTGCTGCAAACCTGCGAGACCGGCTTGCAGGACGTGGTGCGGATCCTCAATGCCCTCACCCGCGGCGACCTCACCCAGCAAATCGACCGGCAGTATGCGGGCACCTTCGCCCAGCTGAAAAACGACTCCAATAGCACGGTAGACAGCCTGCACCAATTGATCGAGCAGATCCGCGGCGCGGCTCAAGCCATCAACAACGCAGCGCGGCAGATCGCCGCGGGCAACATGGATTTGTCCCAGCGTACCGAATCGCAAGCCGCCACGCTGGAGGAAACCGCCTCCAGCATGGAAATCCTCGCCACCACGGTGCGGCAGAACGCCGAAAACGCCAAGGAAGCCAACCGCATGGCGGTGGCTGCCTCGGAAGTCGCCGTCAAGGGCGGTGCCGTCGTCGGCGAAGTGGTCGATACCATGGCGCGCATCAACACGTCATCGCACAAGATCGTGGACATCATCGGCGTCATCGACAGCATTGCCTTCCAGACCAACATCCTTGCCCTCAACGCGGCGGTGGAAGCCGCTCGTGCCGGAGAGCAAGGCCGCGGTTTCGCCGTAGTGGCGGGCGAAGTTCGCAGCCTGGCACAACGCTCGGCCGCAGCTGCGAAGGAGATCAAGCAGCTCATCGCCGCTTCGGTAGACGAGGTGGAGGACGGCGCACGGTTGGTGGACGATGCGGGCCGAACCATGCAGGAAATCGTGGCTGCGGTACACAACGTGACCGACATCATGGCGCGCATTACCGCCGCCTCCGTGGAGCAAAGCCTGGGCATCGACCAGATCAACCGCGCCGTCGCCCAGATGGACGAAGGCACGCAGCAGAACGCTTCCCTGGTGCAGGAAGCCGCGACGGCTGCGGAAGCATTGGAAGAACAAGCACAGACGCTGATGGAATCGGTAGCGGTATTCAAGCTGCTCCAATCGACAGCGCCCGCAGTATCCGCCAGGCAAGGTATTAGCCCGGCTATCAAAGAGTTCCGGGCAGCGCCCGCCATCGACGCTGCACAACACAGCAGCCGACTGACGGTCACCGAGGAATGGCAGGAATTTTAACTATTAGAAGTAACGAGGGAGGCGACTATGGATTACTCATCGCGCATCACACTGCTGATCGGCTCACTGCTGGCAGCGCTTATCATGGCGACGTTGCTCGCAGCCAAGCAACTGCTGGCCGGCGCTGTCGTGGTTTTCTTATTGGCAATTGGGGCCGCAGTTTGGTTGGGGCGCGGGCTCATCGCTTCCTACCGGAGCGACACGGCCAACTTCAAGCAGCAATCCGAACAGGCCGTAGCCGAGGTGCAGGAAAAGCTGGTGGATTACCAGGGGCAGATCGACGCCATCGGTAAATCGATGGGCGTGATCGAGTTCAACCTCGACGGTACGGTCATCACCGCCAACCCTAACTTTCTGGCGGTCATCGATTACACGCTGGACGAGGTCAAGGGCAAGCACCATCGTACCTTCGTCGACGCAGCTTATGCCGCCTCGGGTGAATACCGAGCTTTCTGGGACAAGCTCAATCGCGGCGAATACGACGCAGGCGAATACAAGCGCATCGCCAAGGGCGGCAAGGAAAAGTGGATCCAGGCTTCGTACAACCCGATCCGCGACGCCAACGGCAAGGTGTACAAGGTCGTGAAATATGCGGCCGATATCACCGAGCAAAAAATTCAGAGCGCCGACTTCAAGGGCCAGGTCGAAGCCATCGGCAAATCCATGGGCGTCATCGAGTTCAATCTCGACGGCACGGTCATCACCGCGAATCCCACTTTCTTGAACGTCATCAACTATTCGCTGGACGAGGCCAAGGGCAGGCATCATCGCACCTTCGTCGATCCGGAATACGCGATGAGCAGCGAATACCGCGCCTTCTGGGACAAGCTCAACCGTGGCGAATACGATGCAGGCGAATACAAGCGCATCGCCAAGGGCGGCAAGGAAGTCTGGATCCAGGCCTCCTACAACCCGATCCGTGACGCCAGCGGACGGGTATATAAGGTCGTGAAATACGCAGCCGACATTACCGAGCAAAAGATCAGGAACGCCGACTACCAAGGCCAGATCGAAGCCATCGGCAAATCTATGGGCGTGATCGAATTCAACCTCGACGGCACCGTCATTACTGCCAACCCCAATTTCCTCTCCGTCATCAACTATTCGCTGGACGAAGCCAAGGGCAAGCATCATCGCACCTTTGTCGATGCAGCCTACGCCAATAGCCCCGAATACCGGGCCTTCTGGGAACGGCTCAACCGCGGCGAATACGATTCGGGGGAATATAAGCGCATCGCCAAGGGTGGCGCGGAAGTGTGGATTCAGGCCTCCTACAACCCGATCCGAGATGCCAGCGGCCGGGTCTACAAGGTGGTGAAGTACGCCTCCGACATCACCAACCAGAAGCGCTACCAGCTCATGGTGGAAAAAGTGCTCGCCGACACGCGTGCCGTCATGACTGCGCTATCGCAAGGCGACCTCACCCAGAACATGACCGGCGAATATGAAGGCGAATTCGCGGTATTGAGCGACTCCGTCGTGCAATCTATCAATAACCTGCGCGAGATCGTGCAGCAGATCAGCGAAGCCGCCGATCTCATCAGTACGGCATCGAAGGAAATCGCTGCCGGCAATACAGACCTCTCGCAGCGCACCGAGGAACAGGCATCTTCGCTGGAAGAAACCGCGTCCAGCATGGAAGAACTCGCCTCCACTGTGAAGCAGAACGCTGAAAACGCCAAGCAAGCCAACCAGATGGCGAGCGCGGCTTCCGGCGTGGCGACCAAGGGCGGCGAGGTGGTCAGCGAAGTCGTCGAAACCATGTCCGCCATTAACGAGTCCTCGCGCAAGATCGTGGATATCATCAGCGTGATCGACGGTATTGCCTTCCAGACCAACATCCTCGCGCTCAATGCGGCGGTTGAAGCCGCCCGAGCCGGCGAACAAGGCCGCGGCTTTGCCGTGGTGGCAGGTGAAGTTCGTAACCTCGCCCAGCGCTCGGCTGCTGCTGCCAAGGAAATCAAGCAATTGATCTCGGATTCGGTGGAAAAGGTCGATGGCGGCACCCGCCTGGTAGAAGAAGCCGGCAAGACCATGCAAGAGATCGTCCAGGCAGTGCGACAAGTCACCGACATCATGGCCGAGATTACTGCCGCATCGGTGGAGCAAAGCACGGGCATCGACCAGGTCAACCAGGCCGTGACCCAGATGGACGAAGTGACGCAGCAGAACGCTGCACTGGTGGAAGAAGCTGCTGCTGCGGCCGAATCGCTCGAAGAGCAAGCTCAGACGCTGGCCGAATCGGTAAGCCGCTTCAAGCTTGATAACACAGTCGTGCAACTGCATCGCCCTGCCGCGACATCGCGCAAGCCAGCCAAGGCTGCAGTTTCCGTGGCGGCCAAGTCGCGTGCCATGCCCAAGTTGCCCAAGCACGACCCGGACGGTGACTGGGAAGAGTTTTAAACCTCGATAGACATGCGCGACATGAGCCATTTTGCGGAGCGGGAGTTTCATTTCACGGAGCAGGACTTCCGCAGCGTACGCACCCTCATCTACGAGCATGCCGGCATCAACCTCAGCGACGCCAAGAAAGACATGGTCTACAGCCGGTTGGCGCGCCGGCTCCGGGCCAACGGTCTGGCGACGTTTCGCGATTACTTGGCCTTGCTCAACGGCGACAACCCGAGCGAGTGGGAGGCCTTCGTCAATTCGCTGACGACCAATCTCACGGCGTTCTATCGCGAACCGCACCACTTCAGCATCCTGGCCCAGCACATCCAGAAAGTAGCACATCGCAAACCCATCGAGATCTGGTGCTGCGCCTCCTCCACCGGCGAGGAGCCTTACACCATTGCCATGACCATGGTGGAAGCCTTTGGCAGCTATACCCCGCCCGTGCATATCCTGGCGACGGACCTCGATACCAACGTGCTGGAAAAAGCCGAGCGCGGGGTCTATCCGCTGGAACGCGTAGCCAAACTGCCGCGCGAGACGCTCAAGCGGTTTTTCCTCAAAGGATCGGGCAAAAACGAAGGCAACGTGCTGGTCCGCAAGGAACTGCGCGACATGGTGACGTTTCGCCAGCTCAACTTGTTGGACGACAAATGGCCGGTGCGCGGGCCGTTCGAGGCGATTTTCTGCCGCAACGTCATGATCTATTTCGATAAGCCTACGCAGTACCAGATCCTGAAAAAATTCATTCCGGCGATGCGTAGCGATGCCCTGTTGTTCGCAGGTCATTCGGAGAGCTTTCAACATGCATCCGACCTATTCACCACTCAGGGGCGGACGGTGTATGCGATCGCGGAAAAGAGCCGACATTTGTCCGGGCATGCACGATGAGCCAGCGCGACTACGAGGAAACCCAGGCACCCGAGGTTTATTTCGACCGTAACTTCAATATCCAGGCGGCGAAAATTCTGCCTGGGGAGTATTACGTGACACGGCGGGACATGTTGCTCGTCACCACGCTGGGTTCTTGCGTATCGGCCTGCATCCGCGACAGGGTCAGCGGTATCGGTGGCATGAATCATTTCATGCTGCCCGAAACAGGTCAGGACAATGGCGGCTGGGGCGCAGCCTCTACGCGCTACGGTACTTATGCAATGGAAATGCTCATCAACCAGTTAATGAAGCTGGGCGCGCGGCGCGAAAACCTCGAGGCCAAGCTCTTCGGCGGCGGCGCGGTGATCAAGAACATGAGCGCGACCAAGGTGGGCGAGCGCAATGCAGAGTTCGGCCTGGATTACCTCAAGACCGAGGGGATTCCAGTAATCGCCAAGGATTTGCTCGATATTTTTCCACGCAAGGTGTACTTCTACCCGTCAAGCGGACGCGTCCTGGTCAAGAAACTGCGCAACATCCACAACCAGACCATCATGGAACGCGAACGCGAATACGGCTCTCGCCTGGTGAGCTCCAAGGTCGAGGGCGAGATCGAGCTGTTCACGTGATCCAACCATGACGAACATCACCTGAAATAATCATGAAAAAAATCCGAGTGATCGTGGTCGACGACAGCGCAGTGATGCGCGCCATGCTCAAGAACATCATCGCCTCGCATCCCTACTTGCAAGTCGTAGATGCTGTGCCAGACCCATTGGCGGCGCGGGAATCCATCCGTGAACTCGACCCGGACGTGGTCACCCTGGACGTGGAAATGCCGCACATGGACGGGCTGGACTTTCTGGAAAGGCTGATGCGGCTGCGCCCTACTCCGGTCCTCATGGTGTCCACGCTGACCGCATCGGGTTCGGAAACCGCCATGCAGGCGCTGGAGCTGGGGGCCGTGGACGTCATCGCCAAGCCGGGCAGTTATCCCGGACAGTCTGTCACCGAATACGGCGATATCCTCGCCGAGAAAATCCGCGTCGCGGCCAAAGCCCGCCTGCACAGGCGCACGGTTCGCCCCCAGGCTGGACACAAGGGAGGTACAATTCCGCCCATGCTTAATAACCCCACGCTCACCCAAGGTAAAGTGCTCGTTTTCGGCGCCTCGACTGGGGGCACTGAAGCGCTTAAGGACGTCCTCGTACAGATGCCGGCCGATGCGCCAGGTATTGTTATAGCCCAGCACATGCCGGAAGGATTTACTCGATCGTTTGCCATGCGGCTCGATACGCTTTGCCGCATCAAAGTGAAGGAAGCCGAGCACGGCGAACCGATCCTGCCAGGCCACGCCTATATCGCTCCCGGGCATTCCCATCTGCTGGTGGGCCGGCACGGCGGTAAATTCGTATGCGAACTCTCGCAGGCAGATCCGGTCAACCGACATCGACCTTCCGTCGATGTGCTGTTCCATTCGGCAGCGACCCAGCTCGGCAAGCAGGCTGTCGGTGTCATTCTCACCGGCATGGGCAAGGACGGCGCACTCGGACTCAAGGCCATGCACGACGCCGGCGCCTACACCTTTGCCCAGGACGAAGCGAGCTGCGTAGTGTTCGGCATGCCGCGAGAAGCCATCGCCCAAGGCGGGGTCGACGAAATCGTGCCGTTGGAGCGCATGACCGAGAAAATCCTGGCCCGATTGCAGCACACGGCGATGAAATCGTCGAAGGCTGAATCCGCGCGTTAGGGGTTTCCCCGATAGTGCCTGAGCATGGCTTTGTGGGTACAATGCCCGGTCGTGTGCAACATACCCTGCCACTTTGACGACGAATTTCGTTCGGCAAAGATGTTGTAGAAAGCCGTGCCTACGGCGATGTATGCGAATTACCTTTGCGGGAGCAATTGATGACTGACAACACGGAGCCCAAAGCTTACTCCACGCGCGAAGCGGCCAAGCTGCTGGACGTTTCCCTGCGGACCGTTCAACTCTGGGTCGAAAGCGGTGTGCTCGAAGCCTGGAAAACGGTAGGCGGGCATCGTCGCGTCTCTCCGGAATCGGTACAAAAACTGCTGGCGAGCCGCAAACCCTCCCGCAACGGCCAACGCGGCGCACTGACGGTGCTAGTCGCTGAGGACGATCCCGTCCTGCTCAATCTCTACCAGCACAAGATTTCCGCCTGGGAACCTCCGGTCAAGCTGCTCACTGCAAGCGGCGGCTACGAAGCCATGATTTCCATCGGCGAGCAAAAACCCGATGTGCTGGTCGCCGACCTCATGATGCCTTACGTCGATGGTTTCCGCATGTTGCGGACACTAGAAGAACATCCGGGCGCCACCAAGACCGCCATCATCGTGGTCACCGCCTTGAGCGATGAGGAAATCCAGAAACGCGGCGGTATTCCCGCCAATATCGAAATCCTGAGAAAGCCGGTCGATTTCGAGGAACTGGAAAACAAGGTACGGGCCCTCGCCGCACGCGGTCAAACGGCTTAAGCAGACACTGTCGACAGCCAGGCCTCCATCTCGCGCCTGGTTTCGTCGAAAATATACTCAACGCGTTCCAGTTCCGCCTCACTCCCCTGCTTCAACGCTGCCTCGGCCTCGGCAGCAACTCTCGCCAGGCGCTTGGCGCGCAAGGTGTCGGCCGTTCCCTTCAAGGTATGCAAGACCCGCAAGGCATCCTCCGGCGTCTTGTTGTCACAGGCACGACGGATGAGGTCGAGGCTGTCCTGAGTGTTCGTCACGAACTGACGGATCAAGTCGCCGCAAAACGAGGTATCGCCGTCCAACATGCGGAGAAAGTCCTCCGCATCGAAGACATGGGCAACCTCGTCGATAACCGGTGAAGGCGACGAGAGCGACTTTTCAATATTGGGGTTGAGAAGGCGCCGGATTTTAAGCAGCATCTCATGCACGTCGAACGGCTTTGCGATGAAGTCGTTCATGCCGGCTGAAGTGCATTGCTCACGCTCCGAGGGTGTAACCCCCGCCGTCATGGCAATAATGGGCGTTTGCAGCGCCAACTCATCGCGAATCAGGCGCGCTGCGCTATAGCCATCCAACTCCGGCATCTGGATATCCATCAGGATCACGTCGTAGCCTGGATTTGTCCGTAGGCGATCCAATGCATCGCTGCCGTTCTCAGCGATCTCCACTTCCGCACCGGATTTCCGCAGGATTTTCGCCGCCACTTCCTGGCTGATGCGGTTGTCTTCTACCAGCAGCAGGCGTGCACCTTCAAGCCGTACAGGGACTCCCGCCAATCCGTCGCCCAGCGATTCATTCGACGACACTCCTTGCACGACCGGGAACGGCAGACTGAAGAAGAAAATACTGCCCTGCCCCAGCTCGCTTTCGACCTCGAGCCGGCCGCCCATCATTTCTACCAGTCGGCTAGAAATCGCCAGCCCGAGGCCGGTCCCGCCGAAGCGCCGCGTAATCGAGCTGTCGGCCTGCTCGAAAGGCTTAAACAATCTGGCAGCCTGGTCGGCGTCCATGCCGATACCGGTATCGCTGATGGCAAAACGCAGCGTGGCTTCCTCATGCGTCGAAGCCTCTACGCCGATGTGTATCGCGATGCTGCCGCGCTCCGTGAATTTAACGGCGTTGCCCGCCAGATTGATCAATACCTGCCGCAATTTTTGCGGGTCTCCATGCACGTGCCGAGGTACGTCATGGTCCACATCCAAGGTCAGCTGCAGTCCCTTTTGCTGTGCAGTAAAGCCCATCATGCCGGCGACCGAATGCGCGACATCGTCGAGATCGAAATCGACAGGCGACAGCACCATCTTGCCCGCTTCGATCTTGGAGAAATCCAGGATTTCGTCGAGGATGGCGAGTAGCGATTGGGCCGAGACACGAATCATGTCCAAGTGGTCGCGCTGTTCGTCGGTCAGGTCCGTGCTATCCAAAAGATAACTCATGCCCAGGATGGCATTCATCGGCGTACGGATTTCATGGCTCATGTTGGCCACGAAATCGCTCTTGGCCTGGCTCGCCTGCTCGGCAAGCTCCTTGGCTTGGCGCAACGCCTGGCGTGCTTGGCGTTGGGCTGAAATGTCGTTGGCGATGCCAACGAAGCCGGTAATTTCACCGGTATGGTCGCGCATGGGGGCGATGACCAGACGCACCGGGACATGCTGGCCGTTCTTATGGACCAGCGTCCATTCGCGCGATTCCGATTCTCCCAGGCGTGCCCGGCCGACAAATACCTCGTCGATACTGACGGTACGGCCGGCTTCGTGGCTGAGCACGGCACGGCGCTCGACGATTTCTTCCGGAAGGTGCAGCACGTCGGGTTTGAACTTGCCCACCAGTTCTTCTGCGCTGTAGCCCAGCATCTGCTCCGCGCCCTTGTTGAACAACTGTATGGTGCCGGCATTATCTGTGGCGAGGATGGCGAACTCGGCGGCGCTATCGATGACCGCCCGCAAGTGCGACTGCACTTCGGCCAGCGCTGTCTGGGCGTGCTTCAACGGCGTGATATCGGCCACGAACACGTAAAAACCCTTGACCACGCCGGCACGGATGTCGGGCAAATAAGACGCCAGCGAGTAACGCGTGCGGCCAGAAACGTCCACGATGGTGCGCTCGAATTGCTGGCGCTCGCCTCTTAGAGCCGCTTGCATGTAAGGCAGATTGAGCGCATATAGTTTTTCGCCGATCACCTCGCGTATATGCTGACCCCGCATTTCCAGAGGACTCTTGCCGAACCATTCCACATAGCTCTGGTTGCCGAAGCGGTTGCGTAGCTCGGTATCCCAATAGCCGATCATCGCAGGCATCTGGTCTATGATCGTTTGCAGTTCTTCCCGTGCTCGATCCTGGAGTATTTCAGCCGTCTTGTGGGCAGTAATGTCCACGTTGACGCCGACCATGCGCAACGGCTGCCCATGTTCGTCCCAGGTCACCGTCGCCTTGGAACGGATATGGCGTACCTGCCCTTTTCGATCGATGACGCGGAACTCGGTTGTGAACGGGATACCTTGGTAAATGGCTTTGTCCAGCAAGGCCTCGGTGGGACCTAGATCGTCCGGATGGACGCGACTTCGCCAGATGGCGTAAGTCAACGGTTCGGAGGGATCGATGTCGTAGATGCCGTACAGATACTCATCCCAGACCAGCTGATGCGTCTGCAAATCCAGATCCCAGATGCCGATTTCACCGGCCTGGGTGGCGAGACTCAAGCGCTCGCTCAATTGCAGTATCTTTTGCTGCTGTTCGCGGCGGGCGGTGATGTCTTCAATCTGCACGATGACGCTTGGCCTGCCGGCAGCACTCTTAAGCAGCGACACCTTGACCTCGGCCCAAACGGGTTGCCCGTTCTTGTGGATATAGCGCTTGTCGAACTGGTAGACGTCGATTTCCCCCGCCTGCAAGCGCCGCAAGTAAATCAGCGAGACCTCGAGGTCGTCCGGATACGTGATATCGCGGGTGGAGAGGCCGATCAGTTCCTCACGGCGGTAACCGAGGATACGACAGAACGCATTATTGACCTCGTAGATGCGCCCCGAAAAATCTCCTAGCGCGAAGCCGCTGGCAGCGAATTCCATGGCATCGTAGAAACGCGCTTCGCTCGCCGTCAGCAAGAGATTTTTCTCCCGCAGTTCGTCAGCCGTAATACCGATCAAGGTCGAAAACAAAGCCCCCATGGCGCAGATCAGCCATACGCCGTTGGCTCCTGCCGAGATGACGTTCTGGGGCAATTGTACCCAGCCCATCATCAGTCCTGTCCCCATCAGCATCAGCACGGTATTGCCGATGACGGCCACACGAAGCCCTCCGACCACGAAAGCTGTGAAAGACAGCAACACCGTGATATTGATCATCGGGAAATGCGTATACCGGAAGGCGAACCAAGACGAAGGCAGGATGAGTGCGATGGCTGCCCAGGTCAGCACGCCTTTCCTGGAATGGATGGAATAATCCAGACGCCCGTGCAGCAACATGACGGCAGGCAATAAAATCAAGGCGACGCCCACCAGGTCGCCCAGGAACCAATGCGCAAACGCACCGACCCACGGCTGGCCGAGATAAACCCACACGATGGTACTGCCGAAAACGGCGCTGACCGGGATCGCCACGGCGCTGTAGATGCCGAGCAATTGCAGCGCGGTAATGAACTTTAGTTTTCCGTAACCGATGTGGGTAAGTCTGGCCGCGAGCCGGGCGCCCAAGGTGAACTCCAGCATGTTGGCGAGCGCCATGCCAAGGCTGAATGCGAGCGCATCGCCATAGATCAGGTTTGCCACCCCAATCCCAACACCGCCGGCAGTGGCAAGGCGGCGCCATTCCCGCATGGGATGACTCAGCAGCACAGCGAACATCACCACATTGGGCAGCCATAGAAAAGCGATGTTCTGTCCGGCACGCGATACTGCCATGGAGAACAAGGCCAGCAAGCAAGAAACCAGGGTCCACCCAGCCGTTCTGGCCAAACTTCGGCGGTTCATCTTAAAAATACGTTGCGGCACGCGGGTCTTTCCAACGGAAAAAATGGACTCATGCAAGTGTTATCGGATGCCTACAAAATCGCAATATCCAATTCGGGCAGTGCATAAAAAACAAGCCGTGAAAGTATCATTTTTATCAAAAATGATCACTCACTAATGCCGTCTTGGTGTAGACTTTCTATACATTTTGGGGTCCGTTTTGCCTGACGCCCAAGTACCCTACAAGACTACAACAAAACCTTAGTTAGGCCTCATGCTAAAACGCATCAACGTCAATGAACTGCGCGTGGGAATGTATCTGCAGGAATTTTGCGGCTCCTGGATCGACCACCCTTTTTGGCGCAGCAAATTCGTCATCGAAGACGAGAACGATATTCGCCTGGTGATGGAAAGCAGCATCAAGGAAGTCGTCATCGACATTTCTAAAGGATTCGACATCGCAGTTGACGAACCTCAGGCTGCCGAACCTCCTCCGCCGCAGGTTTCTACCGCCCCTATTGCCGAACCTCCGCCACCCAAGCCCGCACGAGACCACGAGCCAACCGGCATCGCCGAGGAAATGCAACGCGCGGCGAAGATTTGCGCCCAGGCCAAGACCGCCGTCAAGGGCATGCTGCAGGAAGTCCGCATGGGCAAGGCGATCGATGCCCAAGCGGTCGGCCCGCTGGTCGAGGAAATTTCCTCGTCGGTCATCCGCAATCCAGGCGCCCTCATCAGCCTGGCACGCCTAAAATCGGCAGACGACTACACTTACATGCACTCGGTCGCCGTCTGTGCACTGATGGTGGCCCTTGGTCGCCAACTGGGCATGAAAGAAAACGATTTGCGCGAAGCCGGCATGGCCGGTTTGCTACACGACATTGGCAAGGCAGTGATGCCGATGGATGTGCTTAACAAACCGGGCAAGTTGACCGACGCAGAGTTCAGCATCATCCGGGGCCACCCGGAAGCAGGCTACAAACTGCTTAAGGAGGGCCACGCCGTGAGCGAAGTCTCCATGGATGTATGCCTGCATCACCACGAGAAAGTCGACGGCACGGGCTATCCGCACGGGCTCAAGGGCGACGAGATCAGCATTTTCGCCAAGATGGGCGCCGTTTGCGACGTCTACGACGCCATCACCTCCAACCGGCCTTACAAGGCAGGCTGGTGTCCTGCCGAATCCCTGCGCCGCATGACGGAATGGAGCAAGGGACACTTCGACGGCCGCGTGTTCCAGGCATTCGTCAAAAGCGTCGGCATCTACCCCATCGGCACCCTGGTCAAGCTGAAATCCGGCAAGCTCGGCGTGGTCGTGGATCAGGGCGAGCAATCGCTGCTGACGCCCAAGGTCAAGGCGTTTTTCTCATCCAAATCCAACATGCGCATCCTGCCTGAAGTCATCGATACTTCAATACCGTCCGTCCAGGACAAAGTAGCGGGAATCGAAGACCCAAAGAAGTGGAATTTCGGCGATCTAAGCGTCCTGTGGGGCAGTATCGAAGCCAAGTCCTGAATCATTGAGAGGCCGGAACGCTACTTTTCCGGCTGCCCTTCACGCGCATTTTTTCAGCATCAACCGCTTGAACCTGCTCGCCGAGAGTGGTGAAATACGGCTTTCGTCAAAAATCACACGACAATGTCCGAATTATCGCTACTTTGGTCGCACCTGCTCGAAGCTGTCAGTCTCAACATCGTCACGCCCGCCCTGGATTTCCTGCATCTGCGTGAAAGCGCCCCGCCGCCCCTCGAGATCGCGGAAGCCGGCGTGTATACCTTCATCCAGATTTTTATCATCGCCTGCATTTTCCGCCCGCTGGAAAGCCTGGCGCCTGCCGAACGCTGGACCGATCGCAGCCTGACCAAGATTGATAGGCTGTACACCCTTATCATGCTGCTGGGGCTCTTCCCCATTTTCAGCTACACCGTACTGGCACCTCTGGGCCACTTGTTCGGCATCGGCGCGACGTCTTCTGCCACGGCTGAGCCCAGCTTTACCGTCAAGCACATGATTCCCTGGTTCGAGCACCACACTTGGGTGCTGCTGCTGGTGTATTACCTGATGTACGACATGACTTACTACTGGATGCACCGCGCCCAGCATCTGATTCCATGGTGGTGGGCGATGCACAGCATGCATCACAGCCAACGCCAGATGAGTTGCTGGACCAACGACCGCGGTTGCTATCTCGACGGCGTAGTCCAATCCTTCATTCTCGCCTCGGTCGGGATCGTGATGGGCATCGACCTGTCCGAGTTCGCGCTACTGACCTTGATCAGCGAACTGGTGCAGAACTTCTCGCACACCAACGTGCGCTTCGGCTTCGGTCGCTGGCTGGAAAAAGTTTTCGTCGATCCCAAATTCCACCGCCTGCACCACATGACGGTGGATGCCGAACGCCCCAACCTGCACAACTGCAACTTCGGCCAGGTGTTCTCGATCTGGGATGTACTCTTCGGCACCGCGCTCTACGGCGAACCGCCTCGTCCCACCGGCGTGACCGACCCTGTGGTAGACGCCGACAACGACCGCGGCCTGATCGAAATGCAGTGGTACACCTTGAAGCGCTTCTGGGGTGCCTTCAAGCGACCCGCCGGTTGGCGTCCGGGCGATGTGGGCTTCGGACCGGATTACGAGCCGATCCCGACCAGCCAATTACCCGCAGCAACAGAATTCTCAGCCGCATCACAAGGTGCTTCCGCAAGCTGATTCTTGTAGCTCCAGTCGCAGTTTCAGTTCACGAAGCGACAAAAACAAAAACGCACCGTCTGTAGTCAGTACGGTGCGTTTTTTTATTTGGTGCCCAGAAGAGGACTCGAACCTCCACAGTGTTACCACCACTAGGACCTGAACCTAGCGCGTCTACCAATTCCGCCATCTGGGCAGCGAAGGACGCGCATTCTAAACAATCCTGCAGCGCACGTCTAACCTAATTTTTCGGCCTCTGCTGGTCGGATAGCAGCCATGAGTCGCAAGTCATTCATTCACTGGAATACTGCATAAAAAAACCCCCTCGCCTTGCGTTGAGGGGGTCAGGGTCAAATCCACCTCGCTGGGAAGATTTAACATGGAGACGAACGCCGGGGTTAGGGCCGAACGGTCGCTACATCCGATCCGCCCCGACGAACGTTTACTGCAAACTCACATCATCGATTACAGGCTGAACACGTTCATTGCACCGCCGCCAGGCGCTGCGTTGTACTTGACCAGCTCCTTGTAGCCGCCGGCAGCACCCAGGCCGTCGGTTTCGTTGGTCATGCCGAGGTTCATCGCCACGCCAGCCCAACCGCCGATACCGGACAACACGCCTACGTACTGCTTGCCCTTGTGGCCGTAGGTGATCGCATTACCAACCACGCCAGAACCCACTTGGAAACGCCAGAGTTCCTTGCCGGTGTTGGCATCGAGTGCCTTGAACCAGCGGTCCAGCGTGCCGTAGAACACCAGATCGGAACCGGTGACCAGAGCGCCGCCCCAGGCAGAGAACTTCTCCTTGTTGTACCACTTGGCCTTGCCCTTCAGGCCGTCCCAGGCCATGAAACCGCCCATCACGCCGTCAGGACCGGGGAACATGGTCAGGGTAGAACCCACCCATGGCTGGCCTGCGATGTACTTGGATTCGGTCGGCTCATACGTCATGCAGACGTGGTTGAGCGGTACGTAGAACATCTTGGTTCGCGGAGAAAAGGCAGCCGGCTGCTCGTCCTTCACGCCCAGCGCGGAGGGGCAAATACCCTTGGCGTTGTAGTCCTGGTGCGTCGAGAACTTCGGATCCTTTTGCGGTACGCCGGACTTGAGGTCGATGCTAGTCGCCCAGTTGACGAAGGGATGCATCTTCTCGGCGACCAGCAACGAACCATTGGTACGATCGAACGTGTAGCCGAAACCGTTGCGGTCGAAGTGCGTGGCCAACTGCTTGCCCTTGGCTTCCCACAGGATGATTTCGTTCATGCCGTCGTAGTCCCACTCATCGTGCGGCGTCATCTGGTAGCCCCACTTGGCTTCGCCGGTGTCGACGTCGCGAGCGAAGATAGTCATAGACCACTTGTTGTCGCCGGGACGTACGTCCGGGTTCCAGGTGCCGGGGTTGCCGCTACCGTAGTACATCAAGTTCAGCTTCGGATCGTAGGAATACCAACCCCAGGTCGCGCCGCCGCCGTTCTGCCAGCCGTCCTTCATGGCTTGCGGCTTGAGCCAGGTCTTGATGCCCAGGTCGCTTTCCGGGAACTTGATCTGATCCTTGGCCATGGCCTTGAACGAACCGCCCTGCTTGTTGCCGCCATCGACGTCCTGGTAGACGGAAAGTGCGTTGTAGTGCGGGTTGGCCTTATTGAAATCCTTGCCGATCAGCACTTCGGCATCAGAACCGGTGCTGTAGGCGCGCCATGCCAGCGAACCGTCCTTGATGTTGTAGGCAGAGATATGGCAACGCACGCCGTACTCGCCGCCGGAACAGCCGGTGATGATCTTGTCCTTGATGACATGCGGGGCGTTGGTGTTGGCAGCGCCGATCTTGGGATCGTTCACCTTCACGTCCCAGACTTTCTCGCCGGTCTTGGCGTCGAGCGCGACCAGGATGCCGTCGTTCTGTTGCAGGAAGATCTTGCCGTCGCCGTAGCCCAGGCCGCGGTTCACGTTATCGCAGCACAGCACGGCCTGCACGGAAGGATCCTGCTTGGGGAAATACGCCCACTTGATCTTCTGGTTGTCGTCGAGGTCCAGTGCGTACACATTGTTAGGGAACGCGGTATGGACGTACATGATGTTGCCGACGACCAG
Source organism: Novimethylophilus kurashikiensis (assembly GCF_003112435.1). Classification (GTDB taxonomy): domain Bacteria; phylum Pseudomonadota; class Gammaproteobacteria; order Burkholderiales; family Methylophilaceae; genus Novimethylophilus; species Novimethylophilus kurashikiensis. The sequence continues at coordinate 54,016 of NZ_BDOQ01000009.1, read as the reverse complement.
CGGTGCGCCTTCGTGACCGCGGTTGACGCCGGTAGCGAAAGTCCAGGCCAGCTTGAGGTTACGCACGTTGCCCTTGTTGATCTGGGCGAGGCTGCTATAGCCGGTATTGGCGAAATCCTTGCGCGGTGCAACCCACTGATTGTCGTCCTTCATCAGCTTCTGCAAGTCTTCGCCGGCAAATGCCGTGGCGGAAAACATGCCCAGCACCGACATGCCGAGCGCGATATTCAATTTCCGTAATTGCAAAATAGCTCTCCTAGTTCTGTATTGATGTTGTCGTAAGAAGGCACACGGCCTACCTCTCACGTCCATCTATCAGCAACCGGCGTGCCAAGCTGCAAAAATGAAAAAATATTACTTTAATTTCAATAGACTAGAGCAATATCCCTCTGTTTATGCGCGGTCATTCGAGCCTATTTTCCCTGTGGCAAAAATGAACAGGTGTTACTGAACTGAACATTTGTTTCACGTAGCTATTCACTTTCAGGCGTCCTGCTACTCCAACGCAATAATCATGGGGTTGAACGCCTTGGACACCAGCATCACCCTGGCGCCGACATGCAGGTTGGAAGCCTCGTCCGGCATGGCCGCGACGCGCACGATCTGATTGCCGACCAGAACCGTCAATGCCTCCATGACGTCCATGGGCTCGATCCCCAGTACCTCGCCGGTAAAGCGGAATTTGCCGGTCGTTTGTCCGCTGCTGAACACCTCGGCGGGGCTCCCCTGCCGCACGATGTGCCCCGCCTCCATGACCAGTACGCGCCCGGCCAGCTTGTAGACCTCACCGACGTCGTGGCTCACCATGATCGTGCTGATGCCCATGCGTTGATGAAGTTGGAGGATTTCGTCCTGCAAACGGCTACGAATGGTGGGGTCTAACGACGACAGCGGCTCGTCCAGTAGCAACAGTTGCGGCTCCGCAGCCAAGGCACGCGCCAGGGCTACCCGCTGTTTCTGCCCGCCGGAAAGCGCATTCGGCTTGCGGTGCTGCAATTCGGCGATATCCATCAACTCCAGCAACTCATCCACGCGCTGCCGGCTTGATCCCTTGCGCCGGGCGAATTCGAGATTGCCGCGCACCGTCATGTTGGGGAACAGCGCATAGTCCTGGAACATGTAGCCGACATGGCGCTCCTGGGGCGGCACATGGGTATGCTCCTGCGCGTCGAACCAGACGCTGCCGTTAAATGCAATGCGTCCTCGGTCCGGTTTTTCCAGTCCGGCAAGGCAACGCAGTAATGTCGTCTTGCCCACGCCTGATGGCCCAAACAAGGCGACGAATTCTCCCTCGACAATGTCGAGATCCACGTTGAGATCAAAATCCCCTTGCACACCATGGAGAGTACGTTGAATGTTGACCTGGATCATTTGAGCGCCCGGCGATTGACGAGGTAGACCACGAGCAGGATGACGAACGAGATCACGAACAGCGTCCCAGCATAGACATTGGCAGCCGCGTAATTGAGCGACTCCACCTCGTCGTAGATAGCAATGGAGGCTACTCGCGTCTGGTTAGGCAAGTTGCCGCCGATCATCAGCACCACGCCGAACTCGCCAACGGTATGAGCAAAGCCGAGCACTGCGCCTGAGAGCAGCGCTGGCTTGATGTTGGGCAGCAGCACGCGGAGAAACGTCTGCCAACGGCTTTTGCCCAGCACAGCTGCGGCCTCGGCCAATGATGGCGGCAGGTTCTGGAACGCCGCCTGAATGGGATGCACCAGGAACGGAAAACTGAAAATCACCGAAGCCAGCACCAGCCCTTCGAAGCTGAATGCCAACCTTAGGCCGATGGCCTGATCCAGCCAGTGCCCGAACCAATGCTCCGGGCTGAACGCCAGCAGCAAGTAAAAACCAAGGACCGAAGGCGGCAGCACCAGCGGCATGGCCACCAGCGCCTCGACGATGGGCTTGAGCCGAAAACGCGTGTTGGCAAGCCACCAGGCGAACGGCACACCGATGCAAAACAGGATCGCCGTGGTGACCGCGGCAAGCTTGAAGGTCAGCACCAGTGGCGCGAGATCAATGCTCATAAGACAGTACCATTTCGTTGGCTTTGACCAGTGCTTCCACCTGGTCGCCGATCGCTAGTTGCAGACGGTCCACCGCACGTGTCGTAATCACGCAAGCCAGCGAGTGCCCGCGGTAATCAAGCCCGATAGCGCTCATGATGGCGCCGCGCTCGATACCCTGGACCACCACGGGGAAGCGGTTGCGCAGGCTGATGAGCCCGGAGAGGTTCTTGGCGAGCGACACTTCCGTCTCCTTGAACATCAGCGTCACGGGCTGATCTATCTTCAAGTACGGCGACTGTTCCGGCGTTTCCAGCAGCGTGGCGGTAAAGGTATCGCCCTCCACCGCCACATCGACCAGCGACATGTGACTGTTGCATTCGAGGGCGACGATTTTTCCTGGCAATTTGTTCATGCAGTTATGCGGCCCGGCTTGCACCGGGCCTTTTCCTCACATCAAGGCAGCTTGTAGCCGTACCTGGCGAAAATTTCCCGCGCCTTGGGCGACAGCACGAAGCCGTAGAACTTGCGCGCGGCTTCCGGATTGCTTTGTACGCCATGCTTGAGCAGCACCATGCCTTGCGCAATCGGCTCGTAGCTCTCCGTCGGCACTTCAATCCACTTGCCCTTGCCTGCCGTTTCCGGCGCGATGACGATGGATTTTGCGCTAAAGCCGACATCGGCGGCCTTGCTGTCCACGTACTGGCTCACCTGGGTAATGCTTTCGCCGTAGACCAGCTTGGGCTCGACCGCAGCGCGCACCTGGTAATACCCCAGCGCCTTCAGCGCCTGCCGACCGAATGGAGCCACCTTGGGATTGGCAATCGCCACCTTGCCTACACTGGGCGCAACCAAACCCGCGACGCCTTGTGCAAGATCGATATCCTTCTGTGTCCATAGCACCAGCACGCCGTAGGCGTAAGGCCGGGGCGGCGTGACGGCATATCCGTCCTCGTACAGCGCCTTGGGGAACTCCATGTCGGCAGAGAGAAAGACGTCGAACGGCGCGCCGTTTCTCACTTGCGTCGCAATCTTGCCCGAAGCGCCCAGCACGCTCTGTGCCTCAATGCCGGTTTCTTTCTTGAACTCGGCCGCAAGATCGTCGAACACGTATTTGAGATTGGCGGCAATAGCCACCGTCAATATTTCTGCATGCGCTTGGATACAAACCAGCTGTAGTATCAGCGCAGACAAGATACTTACCCAACAATTTTTCATATTTGGCGTTTTACTTCATCCTGCGGTCGTTGTTACACGTACTCTGCCAGCAGTTACCGCAGCAAGGCCTCAAATATTTTAGATTCACGCATCTTTCATGTTGAAAACCTGCTGCGACCTCGCCTAGAAAGTAACGCGCACCGTCGCTACGACGCCATGGTTCAAAGTCACATCTTCCGTGCCTTGAACCGTTTGATAACCAATACCGACGATCGCTTTCATACGCTTTTCAATTTCAAATCGCCCGACCGTCGCTCCATAGGTGACCACCAGTTGATTTTTTCCGGCATGCGGACCGTCATACCAATGGGTATAGCTAGCCTCGACTTCCGGCCAGAACTTACCTACATGCCCCTGCAAGGCAGTATTCCACACCACTAGGCGTCCGAGTTCGGCCACATTACCCGTTGGCAGCGCGATACCCAGAGTGCTCTGCACATCTACGCCTGAATTACGGTCTCCCCAGCCTTTTCCAGCGGCAATAGTCGGCGTAATTATCGTATGGTGATTTGTATATTTGTCGCTCCCAGTAGGTAAACTGGCTCCCAAGAATGCGCTCACAATATAGTTTCCATTTTCTTCGTTTGCAGCTGCAAGCCTGTACTTGAACAACAAACTTGCGTCGCCCCAGCCAGTTCCTGTTGTCGCGGCTTTAGACGTGCTCTGGTCGATATAGGCTGGAACTCCGAAAATAATTTCCGTATTTTCGCTGGGAATGATCTCTAGCCCCTTGCCCGCACCATAGTTATCGACCATCACACCATGTGGTTTATCCAAGTGGTTGTAATCGAATCTGTACTCCTGCTCAAGCCTTGGCGTCACTGTGACCAATGGCGTCATCCAATGCGGCTGGTTCTCTTGAGTCTTGCTTACATTTTCCAGCCAATTATCAAAAAAAGATTCTTCCGCATGTGCCTGTCCAATACACAATCCGGCCACGAGTGCGAGCGATGCGCTCGCGATCCCCTTAGGGCTGGTGTTTGCTGCTTTCGAATCCACCTTGGAGAACAATCCCTTCTTCATTTCCTTTTCCCCCTATTAACGATATATACGAAGATATATAACGGTAGTTAAAAAAACGATTAGTCGGTGACGCCGAGGATTACACTGCTTGCCTTAAAAACCGCACAGATTTTTACATCAGGCTCTAGTCCAAGGGCTTCGACACTTTCGTTAGTGACAACAGCACTGACCGTATTCCCTCCATCCAATTGCAAAACCACTTCAGAATTCACGATGCCCGTATTAATCCTTACAACTCGCCCTAGCAAGCTATTCCGCGCACTCGTTTTTCCCATAACGTCCGGCAAAGTCAGGATGATCCAGGCGGCATTGACCAGAGCCCATGCGTCGCTGCCTACCTCACCATTTAATGTTTCCAAGCCATCATGAGTGATTACTGAATAAATCCGATCCCCACCCGTCAAGGTCAGCTCCACCTCGATATTGACCGGCCCTTTCTTGATGGCGGTCACCTTGCCGAAAAACTGATTGCGCGCACTGGTCTTCACCGAGAGCCTCCTGATCAACTGGTACACATTGTCGAAGTCCGCAATTCCGCTGCTTGCCGCTTCGAGAAATCTTTTCTGCTCGCGGCGCAGGGCTCGATAGGCATCCACCATCCGAACGCCCAAGCCGGTCAATTGCGTGCCGCCACCGCCTTTACCGCCGGTCGCAGTGGCAACAAGTGGTTCGTCGAACATGCTGTTCATGGCGTCCACGGCATCCCACGCGCCTTTGTAGCTCAAGCCCGCCGCCTTGGCTGCCTGCGTGATTGAGCCACACTGGGCGATGTGCTCCAGCAAGGCGATACGCTTATCGCTCAGCACGTGCTGTTCATCCTTGCCAAGGGCCAGGCTGCCCATCACTTTTAATTCGCTCTCGCTCATTCTTTAAGCCATCCAATATCGAAATATATGTAAGTATATAACGAGTCCAAGGCCAAGGCACTTTGCAATCCCGATGGAAGCCATACCTGTCTTCTGGCCCCTGATAAACTGACCACTTGGAATAAACGAACAAAAACCACAGCAAGGAGCCATCTTTGGATATACGCATTGCTCAAACAGAAGCTGAAATTCACGCCTGTTTTCCAGTCATGCACGAATTGCGTCCTCATCTTGAGGAAGCGTCATTCGTGGCCCAAGTGCAACGCCAGCATCACAACCATGGCTACCAGTTGGTTTATGTTGTCGAACAAGGACAAGTGGTGGCCGCAGCAGGTTTTCGCGTCGGGGAGTATCTGGCTTGGGGTAAGACGTTCTATCTCGACGACCTCATCACAGCGAGCACAACGCGCCAGCACGGATACGGCGGCCGCTTGCTGGATTGGCTCCTGGAAAAGGCTGGTGAACTCGGTTGCCGGCAATTCCATCTGGATTCAGGCATGCAACGCCATGACGCGCATCGCCTTTATCTGAATAAAAAGCTCAACATCACCTCCCACCACTTTGCCAAGGTACTGCCATGATCGACCACGGTTACGTCGTGCAGATGGCGAGGTATAACGCTTGGATGAACTACAAACTGTTTGAGGCGGCATCCCAATTGACTGAAGAAGCGCTCATGCTCGACCGGCAGGCGTTTTTCGGCTCGCTGTTCGGCACGCTCAACCACATCGCCGTCGCCGATACGGTTTGGCTCAAGCGCTTTGCCGATGCCCTGCCCCATTCAACTCTTGCATCCGCTCAAACGCTACCCATGCCGCAAGCCCTAGATAACTGGCTGTTTCACGACTTCCCCAACCTAAGACGTTATCGCCAGTCGTTGGACCAGATCATCCAACAATGGGCTGCCGAACTGACGGATACCGATTTGAGTCATAGCCTGCATTACACCAACATGCAGGGTATTGCCGCGCATAAACCCTTGAACGGCGTGCTGATGCACTTTTTCAACCATCAGACGCACCACCGGGGACAGGCAACCACCCTGCTGGCTCAGGCGGGCCAGGACGTCGGCGTGACGGACCTGATCACGCTGATCCCCAACCTATAACAGCAACAGGAGAACAACATGCCTACCCTACTGATTACCGGCGCCAACCGTGGCCTGGGCCTCGAGTTCGTCAAACAATATGCCGCCGACGGCTGGAATGTACTGGCTTGCTGCCGTGCTCCGGTCGACGCAGTGGAGTTGAACGCGATTGCCACCTCATCTGCAGGACTAGTCTCTCTGCACGCGCTCGATGTCAGCGACTTGACGGCAATAGATCGCCTGGCTGGCGAAATCAGCCAACCGTTGGACTTGATCATCAGCAACGCCGGCATTTATCCGGACCGTAGCGGTGGCTTCGGTCATACAGACTATGCAGCGTGGGACCTCGCCTTCCGCGTCAACACCATGGCCACGCTCAAACTAGCTGAGGCGTTTATCGGCCATCTGGAGCGCGGAGAAGGCAAGGTATTTGCCGCAGTGAGCAGCAAGATGGGCAGCCTGGAAGACAACACGAGCGGCGGGCATTACCTCTACCGTTCGAGCAAGTCTGCGGTCAACATGGTGGTGAAAAGCCTGGCGATCGACCTCGCACCTCGCGGCATCAAGGCGATCGTGCTCCATCCGGGTTGGGTGCTCACCGACATGGGCGGGCCGAATGCCATGATCGACACGACCACCAGTATTTCAGGGATGCGCAAGGTGCTGTCGCGCGTGACCCCGAACGATTCAGGACGGTTTATCAGCTATGACGGCACCGAAATCGGCTGGTAACGATTAAAGCAGTACTGCCTCAGGCGGCAAAAACGGGAACTCCGGCTTGGGGAACCTCATGGGCATGATATTCCTGCATGATGCGGAGGATGGTGCCATTTGCATGCAGGCGATGTAGCCCCTGCACTACCACCCCGTCGAACTGACGCCCGCTTTGCTCGTCCATCATGGCGAGCGCTTGTTCGATGCTCCAGGGTTCCTTGTAGGGCCGCTTTGACGTCAAGGCATCGAACACGTCAGCCGCCTTGGCAATGCGGGCTGAAAGAGGGATTTGTTCTCCGGCGAGGCCCTTGGGATACCCGCTGCCATCGACGTTTTCGTGGTGGCAGGCAGCGATTTCACGCGCCATTTCATAGAAGGGATTGTCGCCGAGAATACGCACGCCGAACTCGGGATGGCGACGCATGATCTTGAATTCTTCGTCGTCCAGCTTGGCGGGCTTTTTGAGGATACTGTCCGGGATGTAGAGCTTGCCGATATCGTGCAGGATGCTCATCACCCCCATGTGCTCGGCTTCTTGAGCCGGCACCCCCAATTCCAGCGCCAGCGCTTCGGTATAGTGCTGAACGCGACGGACATGAAAACCGGTATCTTCGTCTTTCCCCTCGCACGCCACCGACAGCATGGTCACAGCATCCAGATAAGCTTGCTTGAGCTGACGTGAAGCCGTGTCCAGCTTGCGTTCAAGGCTTAGACTTTCCAGCGCGCGCATCACCGTCAAACGCAGGTTTTCCGGCTCCCACGGCTTGGTGATGTATTTGTACAACCCTGCCTCGTTGACGCAGCGCACCAACGACTCCATGTCCGAATAACCGGTCAGCAGGATACGGATCGCCTTGGGCTGATGCTCCATGGCAAATTTCAGTACGGCATCACCCATGACATCGGGCATGCGCTGGTCGGAAATGATGAGATCGAACTGCTCCGACTTCAACAGTTCAATACCTTGAGTACCTGAGTTGGCGGTGAAGACCTCGTAATCTCGGCGGAAAGAGCGCCGCAAGCTATCGAGAATGTCGGCCTCGTCGTCCACGAACAGTAGCCGGAATTTTTCTTCTTCTGTCGACATACAGTGCTCCTGTGAAATCCCCTTGACCGTCATTTCGGCACCACAGCCAGTTCTTTGTTGATCGCCCGATGAATGATATTGATCATCGGCTCGCCTCGCGTCACGGCCGCTTGTTTCAGACGATCCAGCATCTCTTTCGGGAAGTAATGGTTTTTGCGAATAATGCCTGTGGCGACGTCCAAGTGCCGCTGTAACGACAGTCCTTCCAGCGCGAACTCAACCGTAAGTTGCAAGTTCTCCGGCTCCCATGGCTTGGTCATGTACTTGTAGAGCCCGCCCTCATTGACGCATTTCACCAGGGATTCGAGATCGGCATAGCCGGTCAGCAAAATACGGATCGCCTCAGGTTGATGCTGCATCGCAAATTTCAGTACTTCATGTCCGGGAACATCGGGCATGCGCTGGTCGCACAGGATCAGGTCGATGTGTTTGGTACCGAGCACTCGAATGGCTGCATCGCCGCCCCGCGCCGTCACGATCTCGTATTTACCGCGAAAAGTTCGCTGCAAGCTCTCAAGCACATCGACTTCATCGTCGACAATCAGCAGGCGGAACTGGTCGGTCGACATGGCTATTGCCCGGCCTCCTCAATCAACGTTTCCGGCTTCATGCGAATCCGGATGATGAATTCCGTCCCCTTGCCGATTTCGCTTTTGACGTCGATGCGGCCGCCGTGTTTTTCCACGATGCCGTAGGAAATGGAAAGGCCCAGCCCCGTGCCCTCGCCGATTTTCTTGGTAGTGAAGAAAGGGTCGAAAATCTTGCCCATGATATCGGGTGGAATACCCCCGCCGGTATCCACGACGCTCACCGCTGCAAACTCGCCGTCCTGCCAGGTGGCAATGCGCAAGCGCCCCGGCCCATCCATGGCCTGGATGGCGTTGTAGATGATATTCATGAACACTTGGTTGATCTGCCCTGCGCGGCACAGCACAGGCTGATTAAGGCGGTAATCCTTGGTCACCTCGATGCGGTTCTTGAGGTAGTGATGCAGGATTGCGAGGGTGTCGTTGATGCCGTCTTCCAGCAACACGCTCTTGAGCTCGGCTTCGTCGAGACGAGAAAAACTCCGCAACGAGGAAACAATTTCCTTGATGCGCGACGCACCGGATTTGCCGCTGCGGATGATCTTGAGGATATCTTCCTTGATGAAGTCGATATCGATGGCCTTGAGGCGTTTTTCAATCTCGTCCTTCTGCGCCTCTTCCAGAGGCAGTTGGCGGATTTCCTCCACCAGTTGGATCAGGTCGTTGGTGTATTCCTCAAGGTGAGGAAAATTGGCGTAGATGAAACCGATGGGGTTGTTGAGCTCGTGCGCGACACCTGCCACCAGTTGACCGAGCGAAGCCATTTTTTCCGAGTGCACCAACTGGCTCTGCGCCGATTTAAGGTTGTCGATGGCGCCTGTTAACTCGGTATTCGCCTGCTCCAGCGCTTGCGTGCGTTCCTGGACGCGCTGCTCCAGGGTTTTGTTGAGTCGCTCCAGCTCTCCGACGAACAACTCGCGCTCGTGCAATGAATGCTGGAGGTTTTCCGCCATGTTGTTGAATGTCTCCGCCAGCGTCCCCAACTCGTCCTGGGAAACGATTTCCGCGCGGATCGACAAATCGCTCGATGTCGTAATCCTGGATACCACCCTGGTCAGCGAGGTCACTGGCGCGGTAAGACGTTGGGACAGCCAGCGGATAGCCATGGCGAACGGGATTGCGAGCAGCAATCCCAAGCCGATCAGCTTAAATGCGACCAGCCGAATCGGTCGGTAAGCCACGTCTTCATCTTGCAAGGCAGCGATATGCCAGTCGTTGAGCAAGGTGTGATAGCTCTCGGAATAGCCCGCGATATAGCGCTTACCGCCCAGCATCAAGTCGTCCTTGCGTCGGGTGAGCTCGACCATCTCATCCGCGGTTACATTGCCTGCTTCCCCGCCGTTGAAGAGGATGCTGCGGCGCTCGTCCGCATAGAGCACGATGCGGTGATTTTTTTCATGAAACTGTTCAACGATTGTGCTCCAGGGCACCGTCACCACGAGGGTCCCCATCCTGAAATCCGCAGAAAAACTGGCGTGCAAGGGCAGGCTCAACGCGATGATGTCGTGCGGCAGGTAAGGGTCTTGATGTTTATCAATGAGGCGTAGCTGCTGCTGGTCGTTTTTCCACAGCGGTGGCAGCGCGCCGCCAATCGCCATTTGCCCTGGATTGGACGCTGCGACGAGCTTACCCATGGTATCGAAGGCATAAATGTCGCCGGGCAGCGAATACTGTTCCTTGAGGCTAGCGAGCGTACGCGCGATACGCTTGTCCACGTCGCCGTTAATGAGGTCGTTCATCACCTCAAGCTGCGACCAGGCGCGCAAATTTGTCCCTAGTGCGGAAAGATGGCTTGAGACGAGTTCGAGTTTCTGATTGGCGAGATGAACCAGCGATTGCGTTTCGGAATGCGCCATGGAGGCACGCACGCTGGTATAGACGAAGGATGCGGTCAGCGCATAAGTCAGCACGAAAATCGCGATGAAAGAAACGATCAGCTTGCGGCCGATCGATTTTGACGCCCAGGCGATCATGGCACGCGTGCGAGGATCTTCACGTTCTGCGGTGTCGTACCGGCACTGATGTAGCCGATGGCGCCGGGGACTTTTTGCACAAACGCCAGCACGGCCTGGTCCGACTCCTGGATCAGCGGCGGCACCTTGCCCTTGAAGTGCATCTGGTTCCAATAGGCGTTAAGCGCGTTGAGCGGCTGTCGCAAGACCAGTTCGGTAAAGGTATTGCGTACGTGGCTGGAGGCCTCGCGATTTACGGGAACGATGCCCGGCCCACTCGGCCAACTGGTCGTCTTGAGCAGATAAATGCTTGCAAGTTCGTCGGGGGAAAGCGCAGCTACCGGCACATTGGGATTGGCAATGACCAAAAGCTCGTCTGCTTGGGCAAGCGGCATACCCGAGAGGATGGCGAGCGTCAGGAATGTCAGGAACGCACGCATCAGAAGAGCACCGAGAAAGAAGCAAACACGCCGGTCTCGATATCCAGCACGGCGCCGTAGTTCTTGACGCACTCAAGCTTCCACACCATGGCAGGGTCAGGTCGGTACGCCACGCCAACGAGCGCATTGCGCGAGCTTGATGCAGCCTCGCGGTCGGCAAAATATTCGTAGCGCCCCATCACGCTCCATTGCGCGGTGGGCGAATAGGCAGCCAGCACATAAGCGCCTCGTTCGTTGCTGCGAGCTCGGCTGGGATTGCCACCGCTCAAGTCGGTGTAATGCGCCTCGGTTTCCAGCTGGAACTTGCCCCAGGTCTTGCGGGCGTTTAAACCGTAGAGCGTCTGCGATTCGTCGCTGGCGTTCACGTCAGCATGCTCGATCGACAAGCCTATCTTGTCCGTCAGGCCGAGACTCCAGTTTGCATGAACGCCATAGGCATGAACGTATTCACGCACGATCAATCGCTGCGGCTTGGGGATCATCTCGCCGTCGGGTTGCCAGTAGAGTTGCACTTCAGGCAACTTGGCGTCCTGTGCGTCGTAATTGACGGCAATACCGGAGGTATATTCATTGAAGCCGCGGTAAGTCGTCATGGGACGGGTCGTCGTCCAGACCAGCGGTGCAGCATGGATGGTATTCCACTCGCCGATGGGCGTCAGCATCTTGCCGAGCCGCACCGATAGGTAATCCGTCAGATAGCTGTCGTTATAGAGCCGTTCCAGGACCAGCCTTGGCTTGGAATCTGAGAACAGCGAACCGCCCTCCTGCCACAGCGCATCCTCGGTAAGCTCGCCTTCAAAAAATGGATTGAAATAGCGATTGAATCGCCCGGTGATGAAGAGGCTCAGATCGTCGATCATGAGCTTGGACGTACCGTGGGTCGGCGCATCGGCCACCACACTGGCGTAGCCGGCAATATTGAAATTGCCGACGTTGTAGCCCTGCCCCAAATGATAATCGTCGGCCCAAGCCGCAGGCGTCAAACCTGCAACCAGGACCAGGATTCCAACCCCCTTGTCGAATCGCACGGCGCTCATTATCCCCTTCTGTATTATTGGCATTCTAAAGGCATGCTATGCAAATGGCGAGCCTGGGGTCGCATGAAAGGTGCGGCATACTGCCGCAGTAGGATGCTTATACCTTCTTGAGGAAGCAGGCCTTGAGCATGAAGTTACCTGCATCCATCTTGCAGTCCACTTCATGGTCGCCGCCCACCAACCGAATGCTTTTGACCTTGGTGCCTTGCTTGAGCGTAATCGACGAGCCTTTGACCTTGAGATCCTTGATCAGAACGACAGCATCACCATCGCTCAGGACGTTGCCGTTGGCGTCCTTGACGACCGCATCGGACTCATCCGCGGTGGCGGCTGCACCAGCCATGGGCCATTCGTAGCCGCAGTCGGCGCAGACGTAGTTATCGCCGTCGGGATAAGTGTTTTCGAGGGTGCATTGCGGGCAGGCTGGGATATTAGACATGATTCTAGTTATGGGTAAAAGGCGCGCATTATACTCCAAGCCCTGGCTCATTTTCGCGCAGGGAAGGCAATGATTTGCGCTGTCTTTTTGCTAGCCGGGAGCTGCCTAGGCTCTTGCCGCATGAGATTTTTATCGAACGTTTCCCGCAGGCGGTCGAAATAATCCCACATCAGGACGGAAAGCCGCAGGCAGGCGTTCAGGGGTGTCTTAGCGCGCAATATTTCGAGGTCGATACGGGTTTGCAACGCCAAAAGTCGCCGCGTATTGCAGCCCTGCCCATTGATGACCTTCTCCACCGCAGAGCGACGTTGACGTTCGAAATCCTCCGGTGAATGCTCCGCCAGTTGTCGCCAAGCATCGAAATCGAAATTATGTCGGGATGTTTGCATGATGCGCCTCCCTATCGACTGACTGACTTCAAGCCACCTTGAACTTCGCCACACCGGCCTGCAATTCGGAAGCGAGCTCCTTGAGCTTTTCCGCCGCGCTGGATACCTGCAAGACCGCTGCCCCGTTCTCCTCCGTCATCTGGGCGATTTGTTCTACGTTGCGAGCAATTTCGCTGCTGGCTGCACGCTGCTCGCTCAGGGCTGTCGAAATATCGCTGACCGCCTGCACGACTTCCGCCGAGCTGGTATTGATCTGCTGCATCGAGTTTCCGGCGTGCTCGGCCTGCTTGACGCCCTGGCTGACCCGAGCATTGCTCTCTTGCATAACGGTAGTTGCCGTTTGTGTGTGTGCCTGTATGGAAACGATCATATTGGTGATTTCTTGCGCCGATTTTCCAGTGCGCTCGGCCAGCTTGCGTACCTCGTCTGCCACGACGGCGAAGCCGCGTCCTGATTCGCCTGCACGAGCCGCTTCAATCGCGGCATTGAGCGCGAGCAGATTGGTCTGCTCGGCCACGTCCTTGATCACGTTTACCACGGTGCCGATTTCCTGCGCCTGCTGCCCCAGCACGTCCATCTTGGACGCAGCATCGTTGACCGAGTGTTCGATGCGCTGGATTTCTTCCACAGCGCCTTGCACCTCCACCTCGCCGTTACGCGACAATTCACCCGACAGCGCGGCCTTGCGCTCGGCCTCTGCGGCGTTCTCGGAAACCTGGTCGATGCTGACCGAAAATTGTTCAACCGCGGCAGCCACCGTCGAAGTCGCTTGGCTTTGCTGAGTAGAACTCGCCAATACCTGTTCCGAGGCGGCAGCAAGCTGAATCGCGGCATTGGCCACCAACTCCGCGTCCTTGCGGGTTTCGCGCACGATTTTCTGGAGTTCCTGGATGAAGGTGTTAACGCCTGCGCCGATCTCATTCAACTCGGCTTCGGTGTCTTCCGGGAAGCGCTGCGTCAAATCGCCGGCTTTAAGCGGGACAAGCTTCTTGTGTATGCGTTCGAGCGCCGCCCGAAGCGATCGCGAAATCCATACCACCACGCCAACATTGACCAGCATGACCAAGGCCAGCAACGGCATGACTTGCCAATAGGTACGTTTACCTACTTGAGAAGCCGTCTCGCTGGACTGTCGGGCTTCCATTTGCCGCTTGGCGACGAACTTCTCCAGGTCGCCCTGCAATGGCTTGAACTCACGGTTGTACAAGGGGATCAATTGGTCGTTGGCTGCTTTGGCGTCGCTAGCAGCCAGCTGGATCAATTTTAGCGAGTCGCGGTTGTAAACATCCCACTGGCTCAGGATATGTTTCAAATCCTCACGAATCTCGGGCCGCTTGATCGACTCGAGCGCTGATTTACCGTGCTGAAGAATGCTTTTCTCCGCGGCGGAAAACACTTCACGCGTCTCCTGTTGGGTCGGGTCGAGCATGATGGTGGAGATCGCGCTAGCCTTGATCTCCAGCAAATCCATCACATAGCCCTCGCGTCGATGCGCCGTGGATTCCGCGTCGCGGATGGCGTTAAGCCCGTACATCGTCATGGCCGAGACTGCGCCCAACCCCAGCACAGTGATTGCCGTCAGTGTTTGTAACTTAATACGAATGCTCATGATGATCTCCCATTTCACCAGCATTAGTCACAATTTTATTAAGGTTATGACTACACGACTATCAGGGTTTACCCCTACTCAGGATAACGATGAATCAAGCGAAAAAGATAAGGTTACATACCCGACCTATCAGAACTGATAGGTTCGCGATTAGGATTCAAAGGGGAAAGGGTCGAGAAAGTGTCGCGATATCGCGCCAATAGGCAATTCCATCAAGTAATTATTTTAATTCAGACACTTATAAAGTGTATTCACATAACCACAAATTATAAAACGTCTAGATATGGCGACACATCAAGCAGGAACAGTATTATTAATTAACTTTAATTAATCAATACATCTATATGTTTTATAATGTTTTTAATATCTTGGCACAAGCATTGCGTTATTCAGACTCGGACGACGTTTAACTACCCAAGTCCACGGCTGTTCAGCCAGGAGAATCGGCGGGACGAATATTCTTCCCAGGCATGTTTGGGACTGCCATGCCACGCATGTCGGAAAGAATATCGTCCCGCCTACTCCAAAGCACGACTTTGAGTGCGAACAGCTTTCGATCTATTAGTCCAAGAAAGGCTTAACCATGAAGAACATGAAACCAACCCTGACGATGATGCTGCTTGCCGCTGCCGCGCAAATCGCATTGATGAATCCCGTGCATGCCGCCGGAGCAGACGCTGATATACAAACCGATGTGAAAAGCGGCGTGCAGACCGACACCGATAAAGGCCAGGCCAGCGAGCGCATGAGCAACGAGGCGACGATTAACGCTAACAGTCCAGCCGTCGGTCAGGAAAAGGGCCAGGACCGCGCAACGGAGCGCAAGGCTATCGATCACAGCAATCAGGGCAAGCACAAAGGAAAGTCCAGCGATCGCCATTGATCCAGCGCTACTGTGCAAACCGGCGTCGATGCCGGTTTGCCAGGAATCAAACCCTGAAAACAAAAAAGGCATCCGAAGATGCCTTTTTTGTTGCCTGCCAGAAGTCGGAATTAACCGTGCTTGTAGTGCTTGCGCAGGGGCTTGACCACTTCCCAGTTGGACTTGAGGCCGACGGGGAAAACAACCAGGTCGCCCGGAACGATACGGACCGGTTCGCCACCCTTGGGGGTCACGAGGATTTCGCCTTCGAGCACGTAGGCGGTTTCCTTGATACCGAAGTCAAGCGGGAACTTGGAGATTTCCTTTTCCCAGATGTTCCAGCTGGAAACACCCAGTTCCTTCAGACGCTCTTCGCTGGGATTATGTTCGATGATGATTTGGCTCATGCTATTTCCTAGTTTGATTCTGTTTTGAGATGAACGCTTCGGCAATTGCCGGATTCGCTCAAGGCGCGCAATTCTACCATTGACGGCCCACACCTCCAGCCATTTTTCGCGTCGTATTTATCATCCCTACCCTGCAAAATTTCGCAGCACTAATTTTCATCCCTACGTTTTTTGCAGACCTATAAAGTCTGCAGTTCGCGCGTCAAGCCACATAACCAGCCAAAAGTTCTGTTTTCTTTTCATTAGCTTATTCAAATATTCCGCGTGTTTTAACGATCTGGCACAGGTATTGCGAATTCCGGCTCCGAGCAATTCACATTAGGAAGCCTATGGTTTTCACTGATTACCCAACCATGTTTGCCGCACTACAGACGGCACTTTTTAAGGAGACACAACAATGAGCACAAATTTCTCTCCATCCATGCCCAGGTACCGTCACAACGGTGCCACTATCACGCTGCACTGGCTGACGCTGATCGCCATCCTTACCGCAGTCGGTGCGGTACTGGTTCAGGATTACATCGACAGCGACGAAATCACCCACGCACTCGTCACACTCCACCGCTCCTTGGGATTGCTGGTCATGGTGATGGTCGCTTTCCGCATCTTCGTGCGCGAGCCGATCAACCACTCTGCCCCCACACCCAAAATGCAAGCCTTGCAAAACCTGGTTGCCAAGCTAGTCCATGCCGGTATCTACCTGCTGCTGATCGCGATTCCACTGGTGGGTTGGGCGATGTCCAGCGCCAGCGGCAAGCCGATGAGCTTTTTCTGGATGTTCCAGATTCCCGCCATCCTGAGCCGCGACCGCGACCTGGCCGATACCCTGCACGACTGGCATGAGTGGTCGGCCTGGGGCTTGCTCGCCATGGTCGGCATGCATGCAGTGGCGGCCCTTTGGCATCACTATTTCCTGCGCGACGGCGTGCTGTATTCCATGCTGCCGCTCAAGCGCTGGCTGCGCAGCAATTCGATCTAAACATCACTGATTTAATCAACCACAAGAAGGAAGTAAACGACATGTTCGGAACATCGACACCTCGTGCCATGCACCGTTTTCGCATGGCGCTGGTTACGCTGGGGCTGCTGGCCTCTGCGCTACCGGCCCACGCCGTACCCAGCTTCGCCCGTCAGACCGGGCAAGACTGCGTCGCCTGCCACGTCGGCGGCTTCGGTCCGCAGCTCACGCCTTACGGCATCAAGTTCAAGCTGGGCGGCTATACCGATTCAGACGGCAAAGCTGGCCACATCCCCCTGTCCGCCATGCTGGTGCAAAGCTACACGCAGACCAGCAAGGACCAATCTGCCGATCCGGCCAAGGGCTTCAGCAAGAACGACAATCTGTCCCTGCAAGAAATCTCGATGTTCGTCGCAGGCCGCTTTAGCGACAACATCGGCGCTTTCGTCCAGGTCACGCATGCCGAACCGGATCGCAAGACCACCCTCGACAACGCCGACCTGCGCATCGTGAAGAACATGCAAATCGCCGACAAGGACACGGTGCTGGGTATCTCCATCAACAACAACCCGACCGTGCAGGACGCCTTCAATACCGTCCCGGCTTGGCGTTTCCCGTATATGTCGTCGGAACTGGCTGTCGGCTCTGCAGCTTCGCCGCTCATCGACGGCGCGCTCGCCCAGCAAGTCATCGGCGTTTCTGCCTATGGTTTCTACGACAACCATTGGTATGCAGAGCTGGGCGGCTACAACTCGCTTTCCAAGCGCATTCTGGACGACATCAATATTGCTCCGGGTGACAAGATCAAGGGAACGTCGCCTTACTGGCGCCTGGCTTACTTTGAAGACCAGCGCAAGCAAGCGTATTCCTTCGGCATTTTCGGCATGGATGCGCACTTGCTGCCAGGCTGGACACCGGGACAAACCGACAAGTACCGCGATATCGGGATCGACGGTTCGTATCAGTTCCTCGGCACGCGCGAGCACGTGTTTGCGCTGAACGGCAGCTACATCAACGAACGACGCAACCTGGACGCCAGCTTTGGCGCGGGCGATGCGGAAAAACGTCACGGCTCGATTAACCGTTTGGACGTCAGCGGTTCTTACCACTTTGACAAGACCTACGGCGCAACCCTGGCCCTGTTCGATATCCGCGGCAGCCGCGATAACGGTCTTTACAACAGCGGCGAACAAGACGTGGGCAGCGTCAAGGCATCGCCCAACACCCGCGGCTACACCGTGCAAGGCGATTGGACGCCCTTCGGCAAGGAAGACTCCTGGGGTAACGGCTGGGCAAATCTACGCCTGGGGCTGCAGTACACCGGCTACACCAAGTTCAACGGCGCAAAGAACAACTATGACGGCTTCGGCCGCAATGCTAGCGACAACAACACGCTGTTCGCTTTTGCATGGTTTGCTATCTAACGGGAGTATTTGAATGAAAAATTTGAAGATATCCGCCCTGCTGGCCGGCTGGATGCTGGCAGCCCTACCCACAGCCCACGCAGCCGGCGATGCGGTACGCGGCGCCAAGGCCTTCGACGAAGAATGCGCCGAGTGCCACAGCCTGAAAGAAGGCAAGAACAAGAAAGGCCCGTCGCTCAACGCCATCCTCGGCCGCAAATCGGCCAGCATCGCCGATTTCAACTACAGCGACGCCATGCGTGCCTATAACCAGGCATGGACGGCGCAGGCCATCGACGCCTACATCAAGGCGCCGAAAAAAGCCGTGCCGGGCGGCAAGATGAAATACGAAGGGCTCGCGGACGACGGGGCAAGGCAAGACATCATCGCTTTCCTATCCAGCCAACACTAGTACCCCTGTCAGAGCTTTAAAACTCTGATCCCCTCGCCTCGGTCTGCTTACAGGCCGAGGCATTTTTTTGCCGAATGCTGGCTGAAACTATCGGCCTAAATCGTCAATCGCATCGACCACCATTCCGGTACCGATTGCGATGAGAAGAATATCGCTCGCCACGCGCACATAGCGATGCCGCGGCGGTGGCGGTCCAAGCTCGATCACGACGGACGGCGGTAGATCGTAATAAACGACATCGCGCGGCAGCGGACGGCCGATTTCCCAGCGTCGAGCCTGCCCCGGCGGCATGCAGCCGTTATGCTTCTTCGCCAATCCCGGCGGGCAGAATCCACGGCTATATTCATGCTCGTAATAATCATGGATCACCACACGGTCGTGGTCGTGAAAATGCCGGTCTTCATGGCGCTCGCCGCGATATTCGCGGCGTTCTTCATAACGGCGGTCGTCATGCCGATCGTCGCGACGGTCTTCATGCCCCCTATCGCGCTTGTCGCCGTGTCCCGGGCCATCATCCCATTTGTCGCGATCGGCGAAGGCTGGGCCGGCTATTGCCAGCATCGCCAAGGCCGCTACCACTGCAGATTTCAATCGAATCGAAGCCATCATGGTTCTCCTTCACAAAAAAGTGCTTGCGGAACAAATAAACCTGATCTTGATACTCAACTATCGACCATCCTAGAAGCTCCCCCGGATTTCATCAATACGTGGATTGCCCTATCGACGTTTACGGCTTAGAGTTCCCGGCAAACGACTAGAACCCTCAGGGGAACAACATGCAGATCAAACCGGACGATCTCCAGAACGCCGCCACGCAAGGCATCATCAGCACCCAGCAAGCCGACGCCCTTTGGCGCTTTTTGGCCGAAGCCCGCGCCGATACGCCGAGCTTTAGCGCCGGACACATTTTGTATTACCTTGGCGGCCTCATCGCCATCGGCGCCATGACGCTGTTCATGACCCTGGGCTGGGAGCACTACGGCGGTTGGTGGATTTTCAATGTCTCCGTGGTTTACGGCCTCATCGCCGTCAGCCTCGCCCACTGGCTGCTGTACCGCAAACACCTCGCCATCCCCGCCGGTATCCTGCTTGCGCTGGGCATCGCCATGACGCCGCTCGCCATCTACGGCTTGCAACGCGCCATGGGCCTATGGAGCGACAACCACCTCGCCTACCGCGATTACCACCGCTATATCGAGTGGAACTGGATCATGATGGAATTCGGCACGCTCATCGCAGCCAACATCGCGCTTTGGCGCTACAGACTGCCGTTCGGCGTCATGCCCGTTGCCGTCACCCTGTGGTACATGAGCATGGACCTCACGCCTTTCCTGGCGGGCGGGGAAACTTACCTAAGTTGGGAGCTGCGCAAGCTGGTTTCCGTCTGGTTCGGTATCCTCATGCTGCTCGTCGCCTTCTGGGTCGATATCCGCAGCCGCCGCGACCGCGATTTCGCCTTCTGGCTCTACCTGTTCGGCTGCCTCACCTTCTGGGGCGGCCTCAGCATGATGGATTCCAACAGCGAGCTGAACAAATTCATCTACCTCTTGATCAACCTCGGCCTCATCGCCATCGGCGCCATCCTGAGCCGCCGCATCTTCGCGGTGTGCGGCGGACTGGGCACGGCAGGCTACCTGGGCCACCTCGCCAACACCATTTTCAAGGACAGCATGCTCTTCCCCTTTGCGCTCACGGCGATTGGCCTGGGCGTGATTTATTTGGGGATCGTCTGGCAAAAGCACGAAGCCGCGATCAGCGCCAGTTTGCGGAAATGCTTGCCGAGAGAGCTGCAAGAACTCATCACGCAGCGGGGCTAAGCCACTCTCACAATAAAAAAGCGATGCCGCACGGCATCGCTTTTTGTTTATCCCAAAGGCTTTACTTCCGCACCACCAACAACCCCACTCCAGCCACAATCGCCGCCACGCTAGCCCACAGCGGCTCGTTGACGGTTTCCTTGTCCTTGATCGAAAGCTCAATCGGGCCGATCTTCGCGTCGTGCGTTTCCTTGGTATAGGTAAAGCTTCCGTACACCAAGCCCAGCACACCGCACAGGATTAACACCAGGGCAACACCTTTCGCTGCGTTCATAAAAAATCTCCTCTTGTTAAGTTGTTTATTTGAAGAAATACATATTGACCCAACGACCGCCTAGGAATCATCAGTTCGACCTGGAGTCAGGCTGATAATTCACACGCGCCGACATACATCAGGGAGCACCCATAATGCAGCAAGCAGTTAAAATCGGCAGCGCATCAAAAAATCAATAACTAAAGTGAACATTTCATAAACCTTCCACGCCAGCCACTCTCGCTGGCTCAATCGCCGCAATATCAAAATCGGCAATCTTCTGATTGCCGCAACTATATGCAGTTGCAACATTTCCAATGGTCAAGAGGTGAATAAAATCGTAATTCACCTGTCATGCGAAAAGAACTATTACAAGCCATCATTGCTTCGAGCCCGCCAATGATCGAGTAGTGAAGTTCAACAAGGACAACGGCATACCTGCCAAGGTTGTGACGTTTTATCTGCTTATTGATAGCGAAAAAGGATCAGTGAAAGTGTTAGTGAAATAGTGCCGCAATTTAAGTAACACCGGCCCTGCATGAAAAATAGGCCTAATAGACTGTTTTTCGTGCCGCTTTTATGCGTATTGCATGAGAATCTTCATTTTCCATAAAAACCCCTATTGAAAAATAGGACACAGCATAATAAATTCATGAAGGAATTAAAATGTACTGAGCGGCTGAAACAGCAGTAAATCAAAATCAAAGGGCAGTTCCCTTGCACTTTTCCTTTATAAAATTTAACGACTCTTTTTCATTGACTTTACCAATGGGTACAGCTTGTATTGAACTGTCCCCTTAATTTAGTCATCAGCCCCCATTACCTTTTGCTTGATGAAAAATTGAATTGCCTTTCTTAACTCATATATTTATAACTATTGGAGCCTCAATGACTGCGCTGCGCGAATCTACCAAAAAGAAAATTTTTGAGATGCTTGAAAAGTCATACTTTACTTCAAGTAGCTTTTCTCTTCAGTTTGTGGAAGATTCCAACCCTTTTCTGACCATTGCGTTTATTCCAGAAAAGAAATTTAGCTATTCTATTAGTGAACCTGCAGGATATAACTCAAATGGATACATATCGGATGAAGCGCCAGGCGTGCACATTGAGACTGGGGAAAGATACAAACATGAAAATCTTTCCGCCGCACTCAAAGCTATTGGCCCTTGGATAGAGCGTATCCTTGAGGATTACCGTTCAAAAAATCCTGTCATAGATGAATTCGAGGCATTTCGCAAAGCCCTATGTGAACAAATTAATGAGCATATTCATGACAAAGACTCTCACTTTACAGAAAATGAAGCTGAAGCATTACGTACTCGTCTTGACGAGCTTAATGAAAAACTTAAGCAAATTTGGGAGAAAAGCGAGATAACTGCGCAGAAGCTCAAGGAGGCCGAACAGGAAATAGAAAGAATAAAGAACGATATTGCCATTTTTCCTAAAGGTGTCTGGTATCAAGTTGCTGGTAGCAAGTTGGTCAGTGCTGTAAAGAAGGTAATGGGCAGTGCTGAAGGACGTCAATTTGCACTCGAAACCGCAAAAAAATTCTTACTTGATGGCCCCAAATGAAAATCTATCCATTAAACCAATATGTAATCATATTGCTGCTTAATCTAGATATTCAAAAGTTTTGTCATGAATAAAAAAAATTCCGAAAAAGCTCAGCTCATCCTTGCATTTCTGATTCTCTTCGCTATTACCTTTATAGTTATGGAACCTGCCTCTCTTGATTATGGAAATAGAGCTCTGGCTTTTTCAACAGTTGCAGGGCTATTTGCTGCATTTGGATCAAAAACCGTAGCGGATTATCTCAAGTCTCGTTCTATATTGATTAAGGAGAGGGATGACAATGCCCAAAGACGACGTGACGAAACAATAGCGACTGATTTTGAAAATATCGAAGTTGGGGATTTGAAAGGTCAATTAGATGAGATAAAAGGGTTAATCTCAAGTATAGGCAAGAATGAACTGAAAGAAATCTCTGATCAATTACGAGCGTCACTAGTAGAGGGGGCTGCTAATGACCTTGTAGTAGAACTGAAGCAAAGAATTGATTCGGATGAACAGTCTAGGCGCTTTAGGATATCCGTGAATACCACCTTCAATGAGTCTGTAGACCGCCTTTCCAATGAGGTTGAAATGCTTCGTGCTCGAGCAAATACAAACTTAATTATTGGGTGCTTTATTGCATTATTTGGAGCCGCAATTCTCGCTATAGTTCTTTTTTTCTCTGAAAGTAAGTTTTCTGATTTAAGTGCCCTAGCGCTACACATGTTTCCTAGACTATCAGTCGTAGTTCTTATTGAAGTCTTTGCCTATTTTTTCCTCGCAATGTATCGCTCAAATCTATCTGAGATTAGGTATTACCAGAATGAAATCACGAACACTGAAATGAAAAAAGTCGCAACGTTATTGGCTGTGCGCTCCAGTTCAACTGAATCAATTTCAACTGAACTAGCCTCGACTGATAGAAACGGAATTTTAAAAAATGACCAAACAACTCAAGAATTAGAACGACTAAAGATAGAGGGGGCATCAACAAAAAGCGCTATCGATCTTTTTGCCCGCTTGTTGAAAAAATAGACAAAAATTTATCAGTCTGATTTAACTTCATAAATACAGACTCGACTCTATAAACCTACAGGTTAGATTCCGGGTTCTGCCTACGCAGCCCCGGAATGACCGCCAAAACTAAAACTTCACCACCCTCCCCGTCTTCGCCGCCTCATTCACCGCCTCGATCACACGGCAATTCATCCTCGCATCTTCAAACGTCAGCAGCGGCTGCTTGTCGTTCAGCACGCAGTCGCTGAAGTGTTCGATTTCCAGATTAAAGTGATTCGCCGCCGGCAGGCGTTCGATGCTGCTGCGGCCGTCTTCGGTGCTCCATGAGATGACGGGGACATCGCCGGGGAGTTGCCAGACGGCTTGGCAGGTCAAGATGCCTTTTGTCCCAATCATTTCGTAGGTGGATTGGCGCGAGCATTCAAAGCTGACGTCGAAACGGGCGTGTTTGCCGTCGCCGAAGTCGATCACGCCGCTAGTGGCGATATCCGCCCCGCTCTCCGTGTATTTGCTGATGGCGGTGACGGCGATAGGATCGCGGTCGAAGCACCAGCGGGCGGAGTGCACAGCATAGGGCCCGATATCCCACATGGCGCCCCCGCCGTGCTGACAGTCGTTTTCCAGCCGGTACATGCGGGCCGGACGCATCATGAAGGAGTAGCTCGCCCTCACCGCCCGTACTTCGCCGATGAGGCCGGAATCGAGCAGTTCCTTGACGCGAGCATGTTGCGGGTGAAAGCGGTACATGAAACCTTCCATCGCCTTCACGTTGTATTGCTTGGCGGCGGCTTCGATGGCGTCGATATCCTGCACGCGGATCGCCATGGGTTTTTCGATGAGGACGTGCTTGCCGCGGGCCATGGCCTTGGGCGCCCATTCGGCGTGTTCATGGTTGGAAAGAGGGATGTAGACGGCTTGCACGTTGTCGTCGTCCAGCAGGGCTTGCAGGTTGTCGTAGGTAGCGACCTGGCCTTCTAGCTGGGGGGCGTGCTTCTTGAGGGTTTCCAGAGCGGCGCCGGGGCGGCGGCTGGCAATGGCGACGAGTTGCGAATTGCGGGCTTCGACGATGGCGGGCAACAGGCGTTCGTTGACGCGCGCCGCGCCGAGGATACCCCAGCGGAGTTTGGGCTGGTCGTTCATGGGATTCCCTTTTTTGTTGGTGCTGTAAAGTTGAGCATGATAATCGGGTATTACCGGCATGTCAGCGGCTCCGACAACCGAGCTATTCACGCAGCTCTACTGCACTCCCATAAACCACCGGGATAAAGCACCCGCAAGCCCCGCGGTTCGTCCATCAATCGCAGATTTTCCCCGCTACTGCTTGAAGCACGTCTCCACCATGAGCTTGCACAAACGCGGCCACACCGAGGTTTTGCTTTTTCCATTCGGGCTTGAGAACGAGATTGGCCTGAACGGGTTGCCCCGGCTGATACGGCCCCAGCCATTGGCGTACGACGTAATCGTGATGCAAGGTGGCGCCGCCGTTCTCGCCGGCCGTTACGTTACTGACGAGGCCGTTTTCATACACGGCCAGGTAAAGCGAGGCGCCAGCTTCGGCCGTCGTGGATGTCGCGGCAAGATCGAGCCCGGTTGCACCGGCGTTGAGTGTGAGCTTGATATCGGCCTTGGGCGGACTGCGATTGATGATGGCAACGGCTTTATCGAGCCCGTTGCGCCAGTTGCGGTAATCCTGCCCGTTGAGCACGACCTGAGGCGTATAGACGAAACCCGACCCCGACAGCATGCGTTGGCGTTGGGAGAACAAGGGATTGGCAAACTGGTCGTGCCAGCCGATGTAATCCCAGTAATCGACATGTAGCGCCAGCGGGACGAGATGCTGCGAATCGTGTGGCAATGCGCCGAGCCAGCGATCGGCCGGTGGGCAACTGCTGCATCCTTCCGAGGTATAGAGTTCGAGCAAGGCCGCTCGCGTGGGACCGCTTTGGACGGTACATGCGGCGGACAAGGGAGCCGCATAAGCGGCTAACAGCAAGGGGATGAAAGATCGAAACATGGCAGCGCTCCTTTCCCTTGCTTAGTCGGAAAAGACAGAGCTGCCTTACAACGGTTAAGCGGCCTTATTTTTCGCTGAGGCTTTGCAGCAGGGCTTCGGGCGGTGCCACGGTGCCGTCGGAGAGATAAATGGTCGGGGTGCCGTTCACGCTCAGGTCTTCGGCCAATTGGCGGTTGGCGTCGATGGGCGTTTCGCAAGTCGCTTTTTCCGGCAGCTTTTGCTCGATCATCCAGCCGTGCCAGGCGGCGGCGCGATCTTTGGCGCACCAGATGGCTTCTGCCTTGGCTCGGGCATCGGGATGGATTTGCTCAAGCGGCAGCAGGAAGATATACGCCGTGTAATCGGTCAGCCCGCGATTTTCTAGCGTTTGCTCCAGGCTTTTGCAATAGGGGCAGTCCGGGTCGGTGAATACGGCGAACTTATGCGAGCCGTCGCCCTTCTTGACCGCGATGGCGTTGTTCAAGGGCAGTTTGTCGAAATCGATGGTGGTCAGTTGTTGCATACGTTGGGCCGTGAGGTTTTGCTTGGTCTCGTCGTTGAACAAGTTGGCCCCGACAAACACAAACTCGGCGTTTTTGCTGACATAGAGCAGTTGGCCGTTGGCATAGACTTCGTAGATGCCGGGAACAGGCGACGGCTGGATGCTCTTGATCTTGGCGCCGGGATGATTGCGCGTGAGGTTGGTACGGATGGTATCGGCATCGTCGGCATAGGCCTGTGCGGTAAACAACAATGCCAGGGCGGCAAGCACCGGATAGACAAGTTTCATGGCGTTCTCTTTATGTTGGTTAAAACTCGGCATGTGGGTTAAAACTAGGCGAAGTGCGCATGGATGGTATCACTCGCGGCTTTGATGGAAGTTATTTGCAGCTTAGAGGCCACTTTTGATTCCATTTTTTAAGGTACAGAAACAAAAGTGGTTTTAGCATAGGCTTTTCCTTACAATGTTGAGATAACGACTACAACCCCTCTCCATGCTGCTTGATAACCGCACCCTGCTATTCTCCCTGATGCTGATCAGCGGGCTGATGGCGCTCAGCATGGCGGTGGTTGTGCGCAAGGATGAACGAGATGGATTAAGCAAGTGGTCCGCCGCAATCTCGCTCGAAACGCTGGCATGGTTGCTGATCGCGCTACGCGGCTCGATCACAGACGTCCTCTCGATTACCGTAGCCAATATCATCATGGCCTCGGCTCAAGGTCTCAAACTGGCGGCGATTTACGAGTACCGTCGTCTGCACTGCCCACGCTGGCAATACTTAGTGCCGGTGACACTCGCTGTAGTCCTGTTCGGCGGATTGCCCTACAACGCGGTCACAGAGCGCCTAGTACTGGGCAGCCTGTTTTACTGCTTTCAGTTGAGCCTCATGCTTCGCGTATTGCATTCAGACCGAGAATCTCATACCGGTCACGCTTGGGGACTTATTTTCTATTCGTTCTGGGCGATGATGGCCATGCTGCTCGCACGCGGTACGGTTGCGGCATTTACCCATATCGAATTCGCCAGCACGCCGACCTCCATCGCACCTAATCCTATCCAGCTGGGCGTGTTTATTTGCATCATGAGTTTCGCCTTGATGGGTTCGCTGGGGTTCGTGCTGATGATCAAGGAACGTTCTGACCGTGAAATCAGGACCCTCGCGATGACCGATATGCTGACCAAGATATTCAATCGGCGCGCCTTCATGATCCAGGCCGAGAAAGAACTTGCGGCGGCCGAACGCAGCGGCTTGCCGCTTAGTTTTTTAATGATCGACATCGACCATTTCAAGCAGGTGAACGACCAATACGGTCATGCAGCGGGCGACGCGGCGCTGGTGGGTATTGCGGATGTCTTGTCGGCCAATTTGCGCAAGCAGGATACGTTGGGGCGCTACGGCGGCGAGGAATTCTGCGCCCTACTGCCCGGGACCGACGCGGCAGGTGCGATGGCACTCGCAGAAAAACTGCGTGTCGAAGTCGCCATGACACGCGTTCATCTCCAGGAAACCAGCCTTGCTCTTACAATTAGTGTCGGGATCAGCGTATGGGAACGCGAACGCGGCTCAAGCGATAGCCGCACCTTGCTGGAGGCCGCCGATCAAGCCCTGTACCAAGCCAAGAGCCGCGGCCGCAACCGATGCGTGATGGAACTGAAGGTAGCCCCAGCTCTGCGCAAGGCCGATCTGGCGAATATTTCAGCCGCCTAACGGCGCTTTTCTACGACCTGGCCGTTGTCGGCCACATAAACCACGCTAGCCAACCCATGGAAAATGCCGTGCTCCACCACGCCCGGCGTGCTGTTGAGCGCCTCGTTGAGACGCTCGTTGCCCATGCTCTCGGGGAACGTCATATCCAGCACGAGGCTGCCGTGCGAGGTAATCCAGAAACCATCCTTGTTAGCATTGGGACGTAAATCCCCGTGTCCGCCCAAGGCTTCCAGGCTACGTTTGACGAGCCGCCAGGCAAACGGCGGCACTTCGATGGGAATAGAAAATTTTTCGCCGATACGGCTCACCAGCTTGCTCTGGTCGGCGATGACGAGAAAACGCTCCGCCGCCCGCGCCATAAGTTTTTCTCGCACCAGATCGGACCCGCGTCCCTTGAGCAGAACAAGGTCGGGCGTGATTTCATCGGCACCATCCACGTATAAATCCAGGCGTTCGAGATGTTCGATGGAGACGATGGACAATCCTTGTTCCTGCGCCTTTAAAGTGCTGATAACCGAGCTGGAGGCGACTTGGATGTTGAGGGCGTCATCCTTGACACGCCGGGCAAGCTCGGCGATGAAGTAATTGGCCGTCGAGCCCGTTCCAAGCCCGACCAGCATGCCATCCAGCACTTGTTGCGCCGCATAATGGGCAACCAGTTCCTTGTCGTTCATGACGTGCTCCTCGATGATTTTGCAGATGAAACTGTATTTTACGCAGCAATATAGCTGATATTAGCCCTCGATAAACCGCAACCGCTTTATTGAAATTGAAAGTAGTGATAGGATTATTCTTATCTTATCTAGGTTTTCACCTACGCACTGCTTGTTAGGAGGTTAACGTGAATATCAGCGCTGCGACATATTCAGCCTTCGATGCGACCTTGCCCCAGCAAGCTGCCGCCCCTCAACCACGCTATTCCCCTCCCGAGAAACCTGCGACAGCCGCTGCGGCACCAGCCGTAGTCGGTTCCAGTTTGACCGGCGAACAAGCGGTCAAGCAGGTCAACGATGCTTTCCTGGAAAGACAGAAGAACCTCGTCGCGGCAGTAGAAAAAGACAAGCTCACCGGTATTCCGGTATTCAAGATCATGGATGTGCAAACCAACGAAGTCATCCGGCAGTTGCCGACGCACGCCATGGTTTCATTCGCTCAATCGCTGGCGGTTCCCGGTGGTTGGCGCGGACAACTGATTCTGGATCAAATTTAAGTCTGTCCCAAGTCTAAGTCTATCCAGATTTAAGCTCGGCAGATTAAAGATTACTCCGCTCTATCGGGCTGTAATGTGACCTTGCGCACAGTGCCCTGCCGCCTCCAGGCCTATCGTGTTTCCTTGAATCCGATTCAAGGAATTTCTCATGGCCATCGTCATCCAGCCCGTCGCAAACCCGGCCGCGACGGCTCCAACCACGCCGGTGACGCCCGCCCCTGACCTGATCGCTCAACTGGCACAAACCGACCTGGTAGCAGCGCCCGATACCAGTGTTGTTGTCACGCTGGGTACAGGCGAACCCGCCACCTTGATCTATAACGCCAACGGCGTCATCCAACAGGTGCTATTCGACCTTGCGCCCACGGCTGCGGCTATCGCTAGTGCAGGACAAGACCTCGCAGCACAGGCTGCAGCAATTAATCCTGTTTCTACGACCACCGAGACGCCAACGCTGACGCCAGCTAACATCGGCGCCGTCCTCGCTACGCTCACCACACAAGCCACTGCCGCGAATGAAACGCCCGTGACTTCCAACAATGTGGTTAATACGACGACGAATTCGCCCTTTGTGCTTCCCGGTGTCGTGGGTGAAACGGTGAATGATTTGTCGCTGACCGTCTTGCAAGCCGCCAATCAGGATTTTGCAGAGGCCTTGAGCCAGTCCATAAGCCCATTGAATGAAGGTTTCATCGCCCTGCCCGATACAGCGACATTACTTGCAGAAAACACCCAGATACCCGCCCCGCCTACGGTAAACGTCACACCTGCGCCGACGACAGCGACAGCAGCCCAGTTAGCGTTGAATGCGGCAGTAGAGGCGACAACTACTACGACAGCCACGACGGCACAGCAGGCTTTCGCCACGATCCCGACATCAGTAACGACAGAGAATCTCTTGCAGAACTTGCTGGTACAAGCCACCAATCAAGCCTTGACGACGATCTCCAGCGATCCGAGTTACGCCAATTCGCTCACGGCCTTGCTGCTGAGCAGCAGTACCTCTCGTGTAAGGATGGTGGATGAAACGGGAGCATTACTGACAACGCCTGAACCTGTAGGGCCGATTACGCCGGTGATGGCGAGCAAAGCTATCGGTTAAGCGACTGAGGGCGACGCTTTGCCCCTCCTTAAACGATCGAGAACCGCGCGGCATCGCGGCGAAATTCAGCATCCATGTGGTAAAGGTCGATCTGTTTCCTGACTTCCGGCGACAATTCATCCAGCTTGAACATCAAGCGAATAACTTCTCCGGCGAAAATAACCGATTCGACCTTACCTTGCATCTCCCCGACGCTGAGCCCATGTTCTACTTTGAGCGGAGGGATGAGAATTTCCAGGCGGCATGGCGCCTCAATGGGAAGCGTGTAGTGACCGGTCAAGACCAGACGCTGGAACGAGATCGCCTCAAGCCGGGTCTGTTGCATGAACCCGCTGTCGGCAGTCACCATGACCCTCCACTTCCGCATTGAAAACCGATCCCCTCCAGGCAGCGACCGGCAATCCGATGCTACAAGCCTGTTTATTGTTCTTGATATTGCCTGTTAGGCCATTGCTGTCATGTTCATCGATTCGACCAAGCCCAGGAATTCATGCTCGGGAACCGGTTTTGCGTACAAGTAGCCTTGGATGTATTCGCACCCGGCTGATTTGAGCAGTTCGCGCTGTTCGGTCGTTTCTACACCTTCTGCGATGGTCTTCAACCCCAGTTTGTGCGCCATGACGATGATAGCTTCCGCAATGGCTCGATCGTTGGGGTTTTGCACTAGATCACGCACGAACGAACGGTCGATCTTGAGATAGTCCAGGCTGAACTTCTTCAGGTAGCTCATGGCCGAGTAGCCCGTGCCGAAATCGTCCAGCGAGACTTCCATGCCTGTATCGCGAATTTCCTTCAATCGCTGGATGATATCCGCCCGATCATCGAGCAAGAGTCCTTCCGTAATTTCAACCGCGATGCTTGCCGGGTCCAATTCCAGATATTGCAAATACGCAATCCAGGCCGATTCGACCTTGCCGCGGGAAAATTGCCGGGGCGAGATATTAACACTCACCTGGCAACGCAGTGAATTGCCCGCATCATCGACTTGCTGCCTCCAGCGTCGGGCAAGCATAGCCGCTTGGCGGAACACCCAGTCGCCGATGTCGTGGATGCTGCCGTTCTCCTCGGCGAGCGGAATGAAGACGTCTGGTCGGATATATCCCAACGTAGGGTGATGCCAGCGCAGCAAGGCTTCTGCCTTGATCACGCGGCCGGTGCCAGCATCGACGATAGGCTGGTAATGAACCTCGAGTTGGCCTTCATGCAGGGCATTGCGAAGGTCGTTGGCAATACGCGTGCGGTACTGGGCTTGTTCCTGCATCGATGTGGTAAAGAAGCAATAACCGTTGCGCCCCTGAGCCTTGGCTGCATACATCGCCTGGTCGGCTCGGCTGACCAGCACTTTGAGGTCTTCACCATCGTCTGGATAGCAGGCGATGCCGACGCTGGCGGAAACGTAAGCCAGATTATTATCGATGCTGAACGGACGTGAAACGGCATCGACAATCTGCTGGCTTAAGCGAGCAATCTGGTCCGTCTCAGCAGCATCCACAATCGTTACCACAAACTCGTCTCCCCCCAGGCGAGCCACGGCATCAGAGGCACGCACACATTGACGGATACGCGCTGCAGCCTCGATGAGCAGGCGGTCGCCGATATCGTGCCCGAGCGTATCGTTGACCTCCTTGAAATGGTCGAGATCGATGAACAGCAAAGCGACGCTGGTATTGTTGCGCTCGGCCTTGCGGACTTCTTCATGCAGGCGAATTCCAAACAAGCGGCGGTTAGGCAAGCCCGTCAAGGGATCGAAACTGGCTTGCTGCTCCATGCGCTCTTCAAGGCGTTTGCGCTCTATGGCGATAGCGACCAGATTGGAAGCCTGCTTCAGCAAGGAGAAATCCATTTCGCTCAAGCCTTCCTGCCTGTCGTGGTAAAGCGTGATGGCTGCCACGAGTTCCCCGGACATAGATTTCACCAGTTCGGTAGATGCATATTGCCCGGCTGTGGAGCAAGGTTCCCTATTACAGTCATCAGAACAACGCATCTCAGCCGTGGCAGGCGACGCATACCTGTCAGGAGACAATACAACAGGTTTGATGTGCTCTTGTTGTCCAGCATGGCGGATGGCCCCGATCTCGTCGGCAGGCACTCGTTCCGGCAGCTGGATACAGCAGGCGGAGCCGGGGCGACATGTCTCGATGAATTGCTCGACGGCTTTCAGCACGGTATCCAGGCTGACGTTTTCAGCGACCAGTTCCATGACATTCAAGCGCTGGCGCTCAACAAACTCCTGCCGCCGGCGCTCGGTCATATCGAAACCCAGTGCGATGACGCCCTGCACGGTGCCTTCGGAGGTGAACTCCGGAGCCAACCGGACAAGATGGCTGTAAAAGCCCTCGGATAACGGATCTCGCTCGAGGATAACGTCTTCCGCCTGCCCGGTATTCATGACGCGACTCAACGCTTCGATATATTGGTCTGGAGTTATATTGTGGGCGCGCCAAAATTCGCTCACATGTGAACCAAGGATGCGAGATTGTTCAACTCCCGAAAAAGACATGTAAGCAGAGTTGACGAAAGTACGTCGGAAGTTGCGGTCAAGCCTGACCATGGATTGAGATACGTTTTCTACCAACCTGCGTAGCTCTGACTCCCGACGCACGAGCAAGGCTTCAGCCTCTTTGCGTGCAGTGACGTCGCGTACCAGGGCCAGGTTGTATTGCTTCCCCTGGTAGACGATGTAATTGGCATGGACTTCCACGTCGATGATTGCGCCATTCTGGCGGCGATGGCGGGTATTGATGAAAAAATATTGTTGACCGCTATCGAACATTTGTATGGTTTCTGCCCATTGTTCCGGACCGAAATCTGGATCGATATCGTAGACAGAAAGCTTAAGAAGCTCTTCTCGCGAATATCCCAGCATTCTGCAAGCGGCGTCGTTCACCCGTATGAAACGGGCATGTATATCGATCAGATATAAGGCGTCCGAGACATGATCGAGCGCGTAATCCAGTAGTGCCAATTGCTCATCGCGCTGCCTCAGTTCGGTAATATCGCGGGCAAGCCCCAATACCCCGTTGATACGCCCAGACTCGTCGTAGACAGGCACTTTTCGCGTTTCCAACAAAACCTCACGCCCGTCGTCGGCAAGCGTGATCCATTCCTCATTGACGCACACACGGCCGGCATCCATGGCAACGCGGTCTTTATCGCGGAAGAAATCTGCCAATTCGGCATCCACGAAGTCGTGATCGGTCTTGCCGATGATCTCCGCCTCTGGCGCGCCGAAGAACCGCTCGAACGCATGATTGCAAGCGAGATAAGTCCCTTCGACATCCTTCAGCCAGACATAGTCCGGCATGGTATTAAGTACGGTCAGCAAGCGCGTCCGGAATAATTCCAGGCGATGTTGCGTCAGCTTGTATCCCGACATGTCTTCCATGACGGCGAGTACGTAATCCAATGCGCCGTCGACACGTCTGACGCAACTGATCGCCAGATTGGCGTGAAGGTATTGTCCATCCTTACGCCTATGGCGTTTTTCGACCTGATAGCTGTCGATTTCGCCGCTCAACATGCGATTGAACTGAACTGTATCCGTGGCCATGTCATCCGGATGCGTGATGTCTTCCCAGGTCAACCCCAGAAGTTCTTCCCGCTGATACCCCAGCATCTCGCAAACTTTGTCGTTGACCTTGATCCATCGCTTATCCGGCGTTGTGATCGCCATACCCATGGCCTGATGCTCGAAAAACAACCGCATCTGTTCTTCGCTGGTACGTAATTGCTCTTCGGCCTGCTTGCGACGGCTAATATCCTGACCGACTGTAATCATCCGGACTGGCGAAGTCCCCGGAACGACGGCCACGGCGACATCGTATTCAAGCCTGCGGCCGCTCTTGGTGATAATGCCGACTTCGTAACGTGGCGGCGCAAAAAGCCCGACACGGCGGCGACGCTGATATTCGTACACCTTTGCGAGATCGTCGGGGTGGATGAATCGAGCCAATTCAATGGGGGCATCGAGCTCGCTATCCGAGAATCCGTACTGCCTTGCCAGAGACCGGTTTCCTACATGCACTACCCGCTCATCCTCGACCACCAGCACCTGCATGCCAACGTCGTAAATGGCATCGAGCAAGGATTTTTGAAATTCTGCTTGCCAGCGCAGTTCGTCTTCCATCGCCTTGCGACGGCTGATGTCACGGGCCACGGCAAGATGCATGACTTCGTCGCCGTATTCGATCAGCGAGCTGCTGATTTCGACAGGAAAGACTTTGCCGAACTTGGTACGGTGCTGCGTTTCGAATCGGTGGTGGGATTGCTTGCTCCTGTAATCGATGGCTGTGTCATCGGCCACATTCATGGCATCGACATCGGCCACCGATAGCCCGAGCAGTTCTTGCCTGGTATAGCCCAGGGTGTCGCAGGCGCACTGGTTAACGTAGCGGAAGCGCTGTTGGGCATCGACCAGGAATACGGCATCCTGCATCTGGTCTAGGGAAAAATTCATGAACCCGATTTCTCGCTCGGCATGCTTGCGAGCGGTGATATCGGATGTCAGGCCGATGATGCGATAGATGTTGCCCTTGTCGTTGCGTACCGGCACGAGCATGGAATCGAGAATGCGGCGGCCAGCGGGAAAATCCAGGGCGGCTTCATACTGCGTCGGGGACTCGTTTTCCACGCAGCGCCGATAATTTTCGATCATGATCGCAGCAGAGTGCTGCGGCAGGACATCTTCAACAAAACGGCCAGCAACATCCGAAGGTACGATGCCGGTAATACGCGCCATGGCGGGATTGATTGCGCTAAAGCGGAATCGCTCTGTACCGACGACATCAAGCAGGAAAACACCGTCAGTGACATTATCGAAAATCTCGCGGAAACGCAGCTCCGCCTCTTTTTGCGCCACTTCGATTGCAAGTCGCTGACGCTCGGCCTCAAGCACTCGGCGTTCGGTGATGTCGCGTATGATCCCTGCCATGAGGGGATGTTCGTGACGAGCGCGGCTGAAGAGGATTTCGATGGCAATGCGGCGCCCTGAGGAAAGCGAGTATTCGGTTTCTAGAAAGGTTTTGCCGTAGGTGTCGATTTGCTCCCAGAGTTGCAGCAATTTTTCTCGGCTTAGCGTGGGAATACAGTCGTGCAGAGCTTTGGATGATTCGGCTTCTGTATAAACACCCCAGTGTCGGCAGGCGGAGCTTGCCACTATCAGCTGAAAATCAGCATCAGGATCGACCCAGAAAATCGCAGGCGCCACGCCGGCTTCGTCTTCGAATAGATAGCGG
Source organism: Novimethylophilus kurashikiensis (assembly GCF_003112435.1). Taxonomy (GTDB): domain Bacteria; phylum Pseudomonadota; class Gammaproteobacteria; order Burkholderiales; family Methylophilaceae; genus Novimethylophilus; species Novimethylophilus kurashikiensis. The sequence goes on along the minus strand of NZ_BDOQ01000009.1, from coordinate 19,127 downwards.
CAAACCAATTCGGACAAGTCACCGGAAACCGGACTCGCCGAAATTTGGGAGAAATCGAGATCATCCATATTAGCAACCTGTTATTGGCTCGATCGATCATCAAGGAGGCATGTTTGAACAGGCCACCTCACCTGCTTTTAAAGCGCTCTACATATCAAGGCTGAACAAAAATCGGCTACACAAGGCTCTTTCAGCAGAGCGACCTGCGGTGAAGAGTCAGCGAGACGATTTCGAGTGAACTAGCACTATGCTGTGCAAGGAAATATCCCGCAATCGGTTACATCCGATGTCAGAGACGGAAATTGCTTAACGTAATGTAGGGATTGACTGAGGCAGGTCGTCCCGGCGCAAATCCAGGCGCTGAGGAGCGCGCCATTTACGCCGTTACGGCCACAAATTGAAATACGATCTATAGCCCGTGGGCGATTGCGTAGCGCATCAATTCAGCATCACTGCCGATGCGCATTTTTTGCTTGATATTGATCTTATGGGTACTAACGGTTTTCACGCTCAGACCGTATTCCTGTGCGATCTCGGTGACTTTCTTGCCCTTCACCAGAAGGTTCAGGATGTCGCGTTCGCGAGGCGTCAACAATTCATGCAAGGCATTATCCGAAACCGCCGAAAGATCGAATACGGCTTGCTGCGCGACAGCCGACACCACATAACGATTACCCGACGCGACCTTGCGCACGGCAGCCATCAGCTCGGCCGGAGGCGTGTTTTTGGTGACATAGCCCAACGCGCCTGCCTTGAGATTGCGCTTGGCGATTTGCAATTCGTTATGCATGCTCAACATGAGGATCGGCGGCGCCTTGGGGTCTTGCTTAATGCGCTCGATCAGTTCTGCCCCATGCAGGCCAGGCATCGACACGTCCAGCACGATGAGGTCGATGCCGCCCTTCGCCAAAATGCGCAAGGCATCCTCGCCGTTATCGGCCTCCCCTACTACCTGGATGTCGTCCGCGAATTCGAACAGCTGCTTGAGGCCTTCGCGCATCAGCACATGATCGTCAACCAGCAACACTCTAATCATGATTTTCTTCCTTTGTTTTTAGAGGCACTTCCAGCCTGATTTCAGTACCGCTGCCGGGTGCACTCTTGATATCCAGACTGCCTCCAAGCATCAGGATACGCTCATGCATGCCTATGATACCGAACGAGCCTTTCTTCGTCGCCTTGCGCACTTCGAATCCCTTGCCGTTGTCGCGGATGGATAGCTTGAGGTTTTCCTGATCCTGCGTCAGGGTAATCTCGACATGATCGGCCTCGGAGTGCCGAAGGATATTGGTCAGTGACTCCTGCACGATACGGAAGACCGGCAATGCCCTGTCCTTGTCGAAATCAATTTCTTCCTCGGGTACGAATAACTCGCAATCGATGCCGGTGCTCTTGGAGAACTCCTGCACTAACCACTCCAGCGCCAGGGCGATGCCGGACTCCAGCACGGCTGGACGCAAACGCGTCGCCAGGGTGTGCACCATGTCGATCGCCTGATCGACCACGGCACCCATCTTGGCGGTTTTGTTGCGCAAATCCGGGTTGGTATCACCGTAGCCGTAATCCAGCGTCGAGATTCCTAAGCGCAGCACACTCAGCAGTTGCCCAAGTTCGTCGTGGATTTCGCGGGCAATACGCTTACGCTCACCTTCCCGCGCTTCTTCACGATGGTAGGTCAACATCTGGAGCTGGGCGCGCGACTCTTCAAGACTACGCTCAGTCGCCTTGAGATCGGTAATGTTGTGCCCGATCACCAGCGCGCCGGTGGTATTCCCCTCTTCGTCGTGCTCGGCGACGGCATGCAACAGATGCGTGCTCAAACTTTGGTCGGGCATCCGCCATTCGAGCAAAATCCGATCAGGCTTGCCGGTATCCATGACCCGTTTTAGTCGGCTTAGATAGTCATCGCAAGCCGTCAGCGCACTCCAGTTGGCAGCAGGCGTTTTATTCCAGGCCTTCGCCAGGGAAATGCCGGTAAACCGCTCGAACGCAGGGTTGAGATAGGCCTGACGACATTCCCGGTCGTATCGGATGATCATGTCGGGCGAATTGTGCGCCAGCGTCCGGAATTCGAATTCGCGGCGCCGCAGCAGCGACTCCGTCCGTTTCATGTCGGTCGTATCGCGCACCATCGCCAGGACGCAGACAACCTTTCCTTGTCGGTCGTATTCGGGCACGGCCCGTACCCAATGGTAGGAGACCTCCCCATTCGGAGTGTTCCAGTCGAATTCGATATCGGTAGTTTTACCCGTTCGGAACACGTCGAGAATAGCTGCCTCGTACATCTCGGAAGTCATGGTGCCGGAACGCCATGGAGTTTCGGAAGGCTTGGTGCCGACGACATCCTCCGGCAGCAAGCCATGTGTTTTGAGATAGGAGCCGCTTACGAAAAGCCTTCGGCATGCTTGGTCGTAGCGCACAATGGTATCTGGAGAGTGATCGACGATCGCCCGAAAACTCTGCTCGCTCGACCAGAGCTTTTCCTCGGTGATTTTGCGCTTGGTCACGTCATGCATGAAACCGTGCCATTCGGTGCTTCCGTCCTCCATTTTTTGCGGCAGCGAATATGCGGCCATCCAGCGCTCGCCTTTTAACGGATGCCGAATGCGAAATTCCGTATCGTACGGCGACAACCGCTGCTGAGACTCTATTTTGGCTGCGCTAATTTTTTCTGCATCTTCCGTCGCAATCAGTGCATGAAAGGCAGCTATGTCACGACAAACGACATCGGGTGATAACCCAGTCAAATCCTGCCAGCCCTGGCTCAGCGAGGCTAGAAACTCCCGCCCCTCCGGGGTCTGCACAAAAGTATAAAAGCAGCCGGAATATGCGGCTTCCCCTGTTACCTTGATCGTTTCAGAGGGGGCGGCTGAACTGGTAGCGGGTTGTTGACCACGAGGTAAATATTGGCGAATGCGCCACGCAAGCTCCTTCTCCCGCACCGGCTTGAATACGACATCGTCGATGCCTGCCGCCAGCCATACATCCAACTTGTCGATATCATCGACGGATGCGATCGCCAATACCGGTATAGCAACCGCTAGCGGCTCATTTTTCAGCATGCGGCAGGCAGCGGCGAGATCATCATTTGCTTCCTGCGATTCCAGAAGGATCAGATGCGGTCGGCGGGCAAGAATACGTTCGCATCCTGCTTCGATACGGCCTTCAATCTGTACCGTCAATCCAGGCATGGCAAGTTCATCAAGCGCTTCGATCAATGCGGAGCTGGGACGAACGGCAAGCAGGCATACATCCTGTACAGCTTGAATGGACGTATCGTTCAAGAGAGATGTCCCGCGATAAGGGAAATGAGTAGAACCATTTGATTATTATAATTCTTTTAACTGCACGGGGCGAATGGGAACGGGGACTGGCAGCAGCCCCCGCTAGGACTCAACTAGCACTTGAGATTAATGCATGAGGTGCTGCCAACGCAAGCCTAAGATGGCTTCATCGCTTGCAGTAGCATCGTTGCCTGGATTGGCGCGATACATTAGCGCTGCCGAAATGTTCGTATAAGTATTGAGAGGGCTGGTGTAATCCAGCTCGTAATCAGTTTCCTTAGTACCGCCGTTCAATCGAACGCTGGAGGCGGAATATTGGTAGCTGCCATCGACATTTACGCCTGTTGCCTTGGTCACCAACATCGTCCCGGATACGGCGCCGAGCGGCTGGCTGATGCTGAAGCCAACCTTATCGTCCTTGCGCCAGGCATTCTCGCGCAGTAGGCTCGCCGTCCAGGCATAGCTTGTCGCACCGCTCAAACCGGAAATCATGCCGCCCGATAATCCAGAAGCCGAAGTATTGCCAACGCTGATGCTGCCTGCAGCCCAGGTATTGCCACCCAGGCGATAAGCGCCGCTGGTGGTGAAATAACTGGTGCTAACGGTACCGTTCATTGCAAATGCGCCCGAGGAAAGACTCCCCAGAATGCGGTCGGACTCAGCCATTTGGCCGACGGACACGGCGATCTTGCCTCCGTCGAATTTTCTGGAGAGCTCGGCCATCGCCACCGTTGAACCGCCCTGTTGTTCGACCAACGGCATGCCTAGGCCATCCCTAGCCACCTCGTTCAACCCAAGAGCGCTGCCGGAAAACAATGCTGCCTTCATGTTCCAGCCCTCTTGCAAAGCCATTCCGTAGCCTGCGAAGGTCTGGGCCTGGGATAAATGGATAAAGGGTGTATCGAGGAGGTTTTGACCACTGAGGCCAAGACCGGCAAAAGGCGTATCGGCCAGCCCCATGAATTGGCTGGCGAAGTTAGCCGTGCCCATGGAAAACTCGTCTCCACCTGCAAAACGCTGGGTGAAGCTGAATGAATTCACCGTGGGCTTACCCGGCTCGTCCGAATAAGTAGCGGCAAAGCGTGTGCCATCGCGACTTTCCACTACGCCGTAACGTAATTTCGCATCCATGCCGGAAAACAATTGCGAGAGCGTGAGACTGGGCGCACTGGCAATAGCAGCCCCCAGATCAATACGGTAATCACGGTTGTAGCTATCTACCATGATGGTGCGGAAGGCCCCGGCAGCAGCAGCGGACTTAATTGCACCTTGCAAGGTACTGCTGGTGACAAGCTTGGTCGAAGTAGTTGTAGATGTACCGCTTGTCGTAGGAACGCTGGTGGTACCGATGGGTTGCATGGCTTTATTGAGATTGATCAGCCCGCGGCCATAAACTGCGTCCACCCCTGGATCACCCAAGTCGGTTGCCGTCGTGAACAGGATGTTGGTCACCTGGTTAGCCTTGAGCTGCGGCCAATAGCCTTCCAGCAAGGCTACGGCTCCGGAGACATAAGGTGTGGCCATGGAGGTGCCCGAGAGGTAGGCATACCAGGGCTGGTTTCCGCTCAGGCCTGCGATATTGGGGGGAATGGTAGACAGGATGCTGACGCCCGGTGCAACGAGAAAGTAATTCTTGGTATCCCCGGCGCGATTGGAAAAGCTGGCGATCTTGTTATTAGCATCCACCGCCCCCACGGCGATGATTTGCCCGTTAGCCCAGGTTTGCGAGGCATAGCGCGCCGGCCAGGAAGGATTGGCGGCGCCGTCATTGCCCGCTGCGGCGACCACTACCTGATTTGCGGCAACACTGCGACGCAAGGCCTGCTCGACAGGCAAATAGCCAGAGCTTGCATTCCAGCCGAGGCTGAGATTGACCACTTTGGCGCCCTTGCTACGCGCATAATCCAGACCGCTCGCCAAAACGTTGAGATTTCCGCTTCCCTGCGCGTCCATCACTTTTACCGGCAGGATGTAGGCATCCGGTGCTACACCGGTCATGTACCCAGACCCGCTTCCTGCTGCGATGATACCAGCCACGTGCGTCCCATGCAGATTGTCGTCACTGTTGGCCATGGCCGAAAGCGCCTGGTTATGCACAAAATCGTAGCCCGCCAGTACGCGACTACCGAATTCGGGATGCTTTCCCCATACGCCGGTATCGAGCACACCCACGACAACGCCCTTCCCCGTCGCGCCTTTGGACCAAGCGTAATTTGCGCCTATTTGAAGCGCTCCAGTGGAGTAATGGAGTTCGGTTGCGGTGGCGGGAAGCGCCAAGGTTTGCACAAGAGGATCGTCGGACTCAGCAGCGAAAGCTGCTGAATGGAATGCAACGAGACAATAGATGAGTTTCCGGGCAAACATGATGAATCCTTGCTGCGCTTACGCCGGAATACTTTGCCGGGAGCCCCGCTGCCATGATTTCTTTTAGGCCGGTGGCTTTGCGTCCCCGGCTTTCGCCGGGTTTGCCTTTATCAGCGCGATGTTACGATGAGTAGCAGTTTACTCCTGCCATCTTCCCCATCGCAACATCGGGGAAGATGAAAATTAACGCAGAGTGCGGCCGAACAATGCCAGTGCCAATTGGTAGCCCGTCATGGCGAGTTGCGGGTCATAACGCTCTCCCTCGTCGCGCATGAATGCGTGTTGGCCGTTGAATTCATGCCAGGTGAACACCAAGCCGGGCGTGGCATTAAGGGCTGCATAGACTTCAGCACGTTTTTCGCCGGGAATATGCGGGTCCTGCTTACCCCAGATCATCAGCAATTCGCCCTTGATCTCGTTGCGGCGCTCCATGCTGTGCTGGCCAGGCTTGTTGGGGATGGTATTGGTGTGCAGGTCGGTAGCGTAGAAGCATGCCGTTGCCTTGATCTCAGGCTGCAAAGCCGCGCGGAAAGCCAAGTGTCCGCCGATGCAGAAGCCCATCGCGCCAACGTCGCCCGTACTCCACGGCTGCTGCCTCACCCACTCGATCAACGCACGGTTATCGCTGTCGTAGCTTTCCACCGGCTTAGCCGACTTGTCGGCGTTGCCCTTGTCGCGTCCGGCGTCGTCGTAGCCCAGCACAGTGCCGATCGGATTCAGCTCGTGGAAAACTTCTGGCACCAGGACGACATAACCATGCCCGGCCATGATGCGTGCAGCACGTTCAATGGGACCGGTTTGCTGAAAAATCTCGGAATAAAAAAGAATTGCGGGGAAGCGGCCTTCGCCGGCGGGGCGATGCACATAGGTACGCATGGTTCCGGTGGGGGTCGGCAAATCTGCAATATGGCTTTGAATGATCATGAGAGTGCTCCTGGGGCAGCTGCGGCCGACCCCATAGAAAATTTAGAAACGAGTAACCAGGAATTCAATCGACTGGGCGATATGGAAATATTGATGGATTAATTCATTGATTTTTTTGGTTAACCACATTCCGTCAACCGAAAAAACATACCCAACATCGCGGGGCAAGATTGTATGGACGCCCTACCCTACTGTCAAGCCGAGAGATCACATTTCCCAGTGTCCAACGCCTCGCATTAATAAATAATAAGTAATTGATTTTGTTGATTTTATAATCACAAAAAATGAAGTGGCAACCAGGCAAATAGCTATTCACCTCTAGCAGGGAAAGCGTACTGCTGTTCACGGAATAACATGAGACAAGTATCGACGACCGAAACGTCGTACAAAGTGCCGCGGTGAAGAGAGATTTCATCTAGGGCCGCATCCACACCCAATCCCGGCCGGTAGGGGCGATGCGAAACCATGGCCTCAACCACATCCGCCACGGAAAGAATTTTTGCTTCCAACAATATCTGGTTGCTTTTCAACCCATGCGGATAACCACTGCCGTCGATGCGCTCGTGATGCTGCAACACGACCTGTGCGATTGGCCAAGGAAAATCGATGGCCTTGAGAATTTCAAAGCCGGTTTCAGGATGCAGTTTGATTAGGCTGAATTCAGTATCGCTGAGACGGCCGGGCTTGCTCAGGATTTCCGCTGGCACGCGGATTTTTCCGATGTCGTGCACAACGCTAGCGAGCTTGAGCCCCTCGATCTGATCTTGCGGAAGTTGCATGGTCTGCGCGATCGCCTCCGCCAGATGTGCCACCCGACGCTGATGGCCGGCAGTATAAGGGTCGCGAATTTCAATGGTAGCCGCGATGGCAGAGATAGAATCCAGCAAACTTGCGCGCAATTTACGTTCACTTTCTCGCAGTTCACGCGTACGCTCGTCGACCAACTCTTCCAGATGATTGCGGAGACGATCTACTTCCAAATGCGTCCTGACGCGTGCGAGCAACTCTTCACGCTGGTAAGGCTTGGTCACAAAGTCCACCGCGCCGAGCTCCAGCCCGCGTACCTTTTCCTCTGTCTCAGAAGCTGCACTGACGAAAATCACGGGAACTCCGCAAGTATTCGGATGTGACTTGAAACGACGACAGACTTCAAACCCATCCATCTCCGGCATGCGTATATCCAGCAGCACAAGCTCGGGCGGGTCATTGACGGCTGAGTTGATAGCCAACTCCCCATTGATTGCCGAACGAACCACATACCCCTCGCTCCTGAGGATGTCCGTCAACAACTTGAGCGAGGCCGGCGTATCGTCTACCGCTAGTATCTTTCCCTTATCGTTCACCGTAAGCCTCCATTCCCGGGCACAACTTTATTAGCATCGAAGGACATTAATATTATTCACCAGAAGCATCGCTACATCATGCGCAAAAGTGCCAAGGTTGAAGTGTAGAGGGCAGAGAAGAACAGGAATATCCGTGCGAACCCTAGGTCGAGCACAGCAGAAGGGGTATTTAGTTTTGGAATTAGGAGCTAATGCGCCTGGTACATGAGAAAAGCCGCACATCCACTAACTATTTAACTTTAGCTAGGAATAATGCGGCTTTTGTATCTGGCGGTGGACGGAGTCTCTCGCCAACTTATCTCAGGTTCAATTCCTTACAACAGGCTGGTTTACAGGGAATTTATCGCCTTCGTTTATAGCTGTCGTAAAAAAAGATTAACGGAGACTTATGAAAACTAATGGTTTCAACACCATCGCCCACATTTTCAATAACTAAAAACAGCGAAATCTAATGAATTTATCAGGGAATTTAACAATTTTGGCTTGCACGAAAGACTCAATGTGAGCTTTGAGTCGCTGCACGTCCGCCTCTTACATTTTTAAACTCACAAAACAGCGGACATGTTTAGGAAATCGCAGCCATTCCGACTTGACGTATTTGCGCCTTCCATACTGCCGGACCCGTCTCATGCACTGAAGTGCCCTGGGCATTTACAGCCACAGTAACCGGCATATCCTTGACCTCGAATTCGTAGATTGCTTCCATGCCAAGATCTTTAAACGCAATCACCCGCGCTGACTTGATCGCCTTGGCGACCAGATAGGCAGCGCCGCCCACGGCCATGAGGTAAACAGAACGATGCTGACGGATCGATTCCACCGTCGCCGGGCCGCGTTCCGCCTTGCCAATCATGCCGAGCAGGCCCGTTTTGTCGAGCATCATGTCGGTGTACTTATCCATACGCGTCGCCGTCGTCGGACCTGCGGGGCCGACGACTTCGTCGCGTACCGGATCAACTGGGCCGACGTAGTAGATGAACCGATTGGTAAAATCGACGCCTTCTGGCAGCTTGTCTCCGCGAGCGAACAAATCGGCGATACGTTTGTGTGCTGCGTCGCGACCGGTGAGCAGTTTCCCGTTGAGCAGCAGCGTCTCTCCTGGCTTCCATGAGGCCACGTCCTCACGAGTGACGGTATTGAGATCGACCCGCCGCGCATCTGCGCTTGGCGTCCACATCACGTCGGGCCAATCCTTCAGGTTGGGGGGTTCCAGTTTGGCCGGACCGCTACCGTCGAGTTCGAAATGCACGTGGCGCGTCGCAGCGCAATTGGGAATAACGGCTACAGGTAATGAGGCCGCGTGTGTCGGGTAGTCGAGGATTTTCACATCAAGCACCGTCGTCAATCCGCCGAGGCCCTGCGCACCGATGCCGAGCGCGTTGACCTTATCGTAAAGTTCCAGCCGCAGTTCTTCGATACGATTTCGGGGGCCGCGCGCCTTTAGTTCATGGATATCGATCGGCCCCATGAGCGACTCCTTGGCCATCAGCATTGCCTTCTCCGCGCTGCCGCCGATGCCGATGCCGAGCATACCCGGCGGACACCATCCTGCGCCCATGGTGGGTACGACTTTAAGTATCCAGTCGACGATGCTGTCCGAAGGGTTGAGCATCGTGAACTTGGCCTTGTTCTCCGAACCGCCGCCCTTGGCCGCGACGCTCACTTCCACCGTATCTCCAGGCACAACCGTCATGTGCACGATAGCTGGTGTATTGTCGCCTGTATTCTTGCGGCTACCCGCTGGGTCATTGACGATAGAAGCCCGGAGTTTGTTGTCCGGATGGTTGTATGCGCGGCGTACGCCCTCGTTCACCATCTCTTCAACGCTCATCTGTGCATCCCACTGCACATTCATGCCAATCTTGAGGAAAGCCACGACGATGCCAGTATCTTGGCAAATCGGTCGCTTGCCCTCGGCACACATCCGCGAGTTGGTCAGGATCTGCGCAATCGCATCCTTAGCAGCAGGCGATGCTTCGCGCTCATAAGCATCTCCCAGCGCCTTGATGTAATCGCCCGGGTGATAGTAAGAAATAAACTGCAACGAATCGGCGATACTGTCGATAAAATCCTGTTGCTTGATCACTGACATCATGAAGACCTGGAAATAGCGATAGACGGATTCACGTCCCTGCGCAGGATCTTACCGTTTTTTGTTCGTGGAAAATCCTTCGCCAGATATACCACCTTAGGCGACTTGTAAGCTGCAAGGTGTTGCTTGCCGTAGGCGGCCAATTCGTCAGGTGTGATCTTGCTCTCAGGCTTGGCGATGACATAAGCAACCACGAGCACCTTATCGCGTTCGATTTCCTCACCTACTGCTGCACAATCAGCAACGTCCGGATGCGACTTGAACACGCGTTCAATCTCGTAAGGCGACACGCGATAGCCGAAACTCTTGATGATGTCGTCCTTGCGTCCGAGAAACCAAATGTAGCCGTCCTCATCGTATTTGGCGTAGTCGCCCGTAAAGAACCACCCGTCATGTCGCAACTTGGCGGTTTCCTCGGGTAGGTTCCAATATTCGAGGAACAAGCCGGGATCGTTTTCTGGCACACAGATCATGCCCTCTTCGCCCGGCGGCACGGTTTCAAGCGTGACAGGATCGAGCAGGCGAATGTCGTGTCCAGGCTGCGGAAAACCCGCCGAGCCCGGACGGATCGGCCGCGACTTGGTCTCGCACAGGTAATACGAAAACTCCGACATTCCTACTGCTTCGTAGATATCCATGCCGAAACGTTCCCGCCATTGTTGGAGCACCTCGTCGGACAAATGTTCGCCTGCACTCATGCAGTGGCGCAGGCTGGGTACGTCCTGCTTGGTGAATTCTGTCTTCTGCACGATCTGGCGGTAGATCGTCGGCACACCCACGAAAATGGTAGCGTTGTGCTTGGCAATCAGCTTGGGCCAAGTCGTCGCGTCGTTCTTGCCCTCATGCACGATCACGGTCTTGCCGAGGTAGAGAGGGTCCATAAGGCCGGAACCCAGCACGTAAGTCCAGTTGAACTTGCCCGAGTGCATGATGCGGTCGCCTTCGGGGGCAAAATCGAACCAGTAACGCGAGGCGGGACGGCGGCCGATGAGGGCGCGGTGAGCGTGCAGTACACCCTTGGGATAACCGGTCGTGCCTGAGGTATAGACCAGGTAGGCCGGATCGTCGGCGCGTGTCTGATGCGGTGCTTCGCAGTGTTCGATCACGGCCAGCGCGGTATCGAGGTCGAGTACGTCAAAGTCTTCCGCCGACAGCACTTCACCCGGCCCTGAAAGCAGGATGTGGCGCAGGTTGGGTACGCCATGGATTTGGTCCTTTAGCACCGCCCACATCGCCTTGTCGGTCACCAGAACGGTAGCGCCGGAGTCCTGCGCCAGGTAAAGCACCTCTTCCGCAGTCAGTAACGTGGAGGTCGGCACCGAAATGGCTCCTCGCTTCATCGCTCCGAGGAACGCCGTGGGATAATCGAGGCTATTAGGCAGGCGGATCAATACGCGGTCTTGCACTGCCACGCCCAGGTCGCGCAACAACTGGGCAAAACGACTGGTACGTGCGGCCAGCTCTGCGAACGTGATCTCTGACGTCCCCAGCTTGTCGTCTTCGACGATCATCGCGATTCGGCTTGCGGCCGGAGTTCCCAGGTGAGCATCGGCACAGGCAGTGCCTATGTTGAAATGTTCGGGCACTTGCCACACCCAAGGCTCGAAAGGCGTCAGTCCAAGTTTGATGGGTTCGGCTGCGATTTGCATGACTCGTCTCCAGATATTTACAGAATGACGCCGTAAGGCCAATTTTCGCGGATGACCTGCGCCGGCATAAGCTGCAGCACGGTCATCGCAAACTGAGCGTCGTCGACGCTCAGGGCGCGCAAGGCGTTGGCGCGCAGCAAGGTTTGCAGCGCTTTGCCGAACATCGGCGGATCGAGCATTTCGCCCTCGAAGCGGATCGCACCGCCAAGCAAGGCATCGGCTTCAATCGCCGCCTTGAGGATCTTGATCTTCTGAGCGATTTCGGTGGGCGAAGGCGTATAGGCCACCTTGCACAGGTGAATGTGCCCGGGATGGATCACCTGCTTGCCGGTGAGGCCCATTGCAGCCTCCTGGCAGGCGTGCTTGTAGACGATGCGCGATTCGTTCTCGCCGTGCAGGTCCAGCCACCTTCTCACATCGTTGGGCTCGACGAACTTCTCTGGCATGCTGCTGGAACCGATCAACGTTTCCACGCCGCCGATAACGCCCTTACCGGCGATACGTGCTTCGAACATCAGCATATTAAGGTAATACTTTAACTCTTCAGTCCAATGCTCTGGTGTAATGTGAATTCCCATCGCCTTGGAAAAGTCATGAATGCCGAATACCACGTGCTTGACCGTGGAATATTGCATAAGGTCCGGCGCGATCTTGAGCGACTTGGGATGCTCGATAATGGGCTGGATGGTGATACGGCTATTGAGACCCACTAGCAGGTTGGACAAGTCGCGCACCTCGGCGGCACCGTAAGCCTCCCCTGCCTTGGCCAGCATGATGGCGTCGATGTAATCTGCACAGTCACGCACGAGCTGCATATCCTTCTCGTACTCCTCGGTACGGAACGGATTGACGCGGATGGCGATCGTGACCTTCCTCTTGTTACGTTGGAAATGCGGCAGCTCTTTCCGCAGTAACTCGCGGCTCAACTCTTTCTGCCGGCAACCGTCTTCAAGGTCGAAAATCAACGTATGCGCGTGAGTGTCGTGCGCATGCTTCTTCATACGCAGCGAGGCGGTTTCCAGGTCTTCGTATACTCCCAGAGACGGCGAATACTTCACCGGCGGGTAATACAACTGAATGCCCGGCCAATGATCGCCCAGCATGCTGGAATTGAAAACGCGGCAGAATTCTCCGTTGGAATAATCTTCGGTGGTGGATAAGCTAGTGTTCATGCCCTGCCGTCTCCCTTTCATCAATCCTCAAACTCGCCGCGCCTCGCATCATTCCAAGCAACGCCTGCATGTCGGTATCGTCGGTTTCAGCCCTGTAGGTCACCAGATCCCACAGCTCGTTATCGGTATAGCCCAGCATGGTGTCCAGGGTTTTGAGCTGTGCCGCCGTCAAAGCCTCGAAATGCTTTTCGATGAAGAGCTCGAGCACGAGATCCATCTCCAGCAAGCCTCGCCGGCAGCGCCATAGAATGCGCCTGGATTCGGCGCTCATTTGGTCAGCCTCTTCAGCTTGAGCTCCTTGATCTTGCCGATCGCCTTGGATGGGCTCAGGCCCTTGGGGCACACGTCCACGCAATTCATGATGTTGTGGCACTTATATAGCCTGTACGGATCCTCGAGATTGTCCAGGCGCTCGTCAGTAGCTTGATCGCGACTATCCGCAATGAAACGATAAGCCTGCAACAGCCCCGCCGGTCCGACGAACTTATCCGGGTTCCACCAGAACGAAGGGCACGATGTTGTACAGGCGCCGCACAGCACGCATTCGTACAAGCCGTCGAGCTTTTCCCGGTCCTCAGGCGATTGCAGGCGTTCGGTTGCCGGCGGCGGCTCGTCGTTGACGAGATAAGGCTTGACCGAGTGGTATTGCTTGAAAAACTGGGTCATATCGACAACCAGGTCGCGCACCACCGGCAGTCCCGGCAGCGGCCGCACCACGACGGGCTCCTTGAGGTCGGTGAGCTTGGTAATGCAAGCAAGACCGTTCTTGCCGTTAATGTTCATGGCATCCGAGCCGCACACGCCCTCGCGGCAGGATTTGCGCATACTCAGGGTGTCGTCGAGATCCTTGATGCGCAACAGCACGTCGAGCAGCATTTTGTCGCCGGGTTCGAGCGCCACGTCATAATCCTGCATGTAGGGCTCGGCATCGGTTTCTGGATTGAAGCGATAAATAGACAGACGCACGGCAAAACTCCTAGTAGATTCTTGGCTTGAGCGGGAACGGTTCGACCGACAGCGGCTTCAAGCGTACCGGTTTGTAATCCAGCTGCTGGCCCTCGCGGAAATACAGCGAGTGCTTGAGCCATTGCGCGTCGTCGCGTGCAGGAAAATCCTCGCGGCAATGTGCGCCGCGGCTTTCCTGGCGCGCTTCGGCGGCCACCATGGTGGCCATTGCGAGCTCGATCAGGTTATCGAGTTCCAGCGCCTCGACGCGTGCCGTATTGAAGGTCTTGCTCTTATCCTTGATTTCCGTGGACTTCACACGCTCAGCCACTTCCTGGATACGCGTGACGCCATCTTTCAACAGATCCGGGAAACGGAACACGCCACAATGAGCAGACATGGTCTTGCGCATCGCCGTGCCGACCTCGGCCACGCTCTCGCCGCCCTTCTGTGCATCGAGACGCGCCAGGCGTGCCAATGTTTGTTCACCTGCATCTGCCGGCAGCGGTTTATGCGTCGGATTCTTGCGCACGTAATCCACCATGTGGTTGCCTGCGGCCCGGCCGAATACCATGAGGTCGAGCAGCGAGTTCGAGCCCAAACGATTGGCGCCGTGCACCGATACGCAAGCGCATTCGCCCACGGCATAGAAACCTTGCACCACGTCGTTATTGGCGTTGCGGCACACCTGGCCATCCAGGTTGGTGGGAATACCGCCCATCATGTAGTGCGCAGTCGGCACGATGGGGATCGGCTCGTGGATGGGGTCGACGTTAGCAAAGTTGAGCGCAATCTCACGAATGCCCGGGAGCTTGGTCTTGATCGTTTCCGGATCGAGATGATCGAGCTTGAGGAGGATCGCATCCTTGTCCGGCCCCACGCCGCGGCCTTCCTTAATCTCAGTCGCCACAGCGCGCGACACCACATCGCGGCTCGCCAGGTCGCGCGCCTTAGGCGCATAGCGCTCCATGAAACGCTCGCCCTCTGAGTTGAGTAGATAACCACCCTCGCCGCGCACGCCTTCGGAAATCAGCACGCCTACCCCGGCCACGCCGGTGGGATGGAACTGCCAGAACTCCATGTCCTGCAACGGAAGTCCTGCACGCGCTGCCATACCGAGGCCGTCGCCGGTATTGATATAAGCATTCGTGCTGGCCTGGAAGATGCGACCGCCGCCGCCTGTGGCGAACAGCGTGGTCTTGGAGTGCAGAAGCGTAACCTCGCCCGTTTCCATATCCATGGCGGTCACGCCGAGCACATCGCCGTCGGCGTCGCACACCAGATCCAGTGCGAGCCATTCGATGAAGAATTGCGTATTGGCCTGCACGTTGCGCTGATAAAGCGTGTGCAGCATCGCATGCCCGGTTCTATCCGCCGCAGCACAGGTACGCGACACCGGCGATTCGCCGAAATTCTGGGTCATGCCGCCGAATGGGCGCTGATAGATGCGGCCGTTATCCATACGGTCGAACGGCATGCCGAAATGCTCGAGCTCGTACACCGATTCGGCCGCAGTACGGCACATGAATTCAATCGCATCCTGGTCACCTAGGTAGTCCGAGCCCTTGATGGTGTCGTACATGTGCCACAGCCACTTATCCTCGCCCACGTTGCCGAGAGCCGCCGCGATACCACCCTGCGCCGCTACCGTGTGCGAACGGGTGGGGAACACCTTGGAGATCACCGCCACATTGAGTCCGGCTGCAGAAAGCTGCAGTGCTGCACGCAGCCCCGCACCGCCGCCGCCTACCACCACGGCATCGAATTGTTTAACCGCAATAGCCATCTATATGCTCCACAAAATCCGCATCGACCATACTGCATAGACTGCGAGTGACAACACGACCAGGTTTTTGAGAATTCGGTGCGCCAGTGCCGGTTTGACGTAATCGATGAGAATGTCGTGCATCCCCAACCAAGCGTGCCAAACCAGGCTTAGCACAAAGACTAGTGTTGCCGCACGCATCCAGCCTGTGCTGAACAGGGCTTTCCATGTGCCGTATTCAGTGGGGTGCTGCACATAAAGGACACTCCCAACCATTAAGGCATAAATTGCCATCAGGGCGCCGGTGATACGCTGGGCAAGCCAAAGACGTAAGGCGTGGCTTTTCACCATAATGCGGTTCCAATCAAAAGTGTCACCAACAAACCTAGTGCCAAAACGAGCTTGGCGGTCAAGCGTGCCGTAGTGAGTTCCATGCCCCACTGAAAATCCATCGCGATATGGCGCAAGCCTGCAAAAAAGTGGTGCGAGAATGCCCATACGACACCCAGCAACAGCAGCTTGACGAACGGCTGCGCGGCCACTTCCTTGATATGCGCGAAATGCTCGGCGGAATTGAGCGAGCATTGCAGTCCCAGCAGCAGCACTGGCAACAGCAGGAACAACACCGCCCCGCTCGCGCGATGAAGGATCGATACCAGCGCCGGCACCGGGAGGCGCACGGTCCTGAGATCGAGATTTTTCGGACGTTGTTTATCTTTTCTGTTCAAATTTCTTGCCTGATTCATGCGTTTTGCTCCACTGCCTTGGCGACAGCCGGCGCCACGCGCTCCATCAGACGCGGGTCGAAAGGTTTGGGAATGATGTAATCCTTGCCGAACTTGAGTTCTTTCAGGTTATAGGCATCGAGCACCTGCTGCGGTACTGGCTCGCGCGCAAGTCCGGCGAGCGCCTTGGCTGCGGCGATCTGCATGCCCTGGGTAATCTGCCTGGCACGTGCATCCAATGCACCACGGAACAGGAAAGGAAAGCACAGGGCGTTATTGACCTGATTGGGGAAATCCGAGCGCCCAGTCGCCATAATTAAGTCGTCTCGTATGCTGTGGGCCGTGGCGGGCAATATTTCGGGGTCGGGATTGGCCAATGCGAACACCACGGGCCTAGGCGCCATCAGCTTCAGCAATTCCGGAGGCAGAGCGTTGGCGGCGGACACACCGATGAATACGTCTGCACCCGGCATCATATCGGCCAGTGTGTATAAATCAGTATCGCGTACAAGTTCGCGACTGTGTTCGCAGATATCTTTGCGACCGCTGTGCAGAACGCCGCTTTTATCCACCAAGGTGATATCCGTGGCCCCCATGGTCTTGAGCAGTCGCGCCGTCGCCGTCCCCGCCGCACCTGCGCCTAGAAACACGATCTTGGCAGTAGCCAGTGATTTCCCTTGCAGTTCCAGCGCATTTAATAGCGCGGCTGTCGTGATGACTGCGGTGCCGTGCTGATCATCGTGAAACACGGGAATATCGAGACGCTCGCGCAGCTCTTTCTCGATGCGGAAGCAATGCGGCGCGGCAATGTCCTCAAGGTTGATGCCACCGAACGTGGGCGAAATATTGACCACGGTTTCGATGAAACTTTCGATCGACGGTGCATTGATCTCGATATCGAACACGTCGATGCCAGCGAAGCGCTTGAACAGTACGCCCTTGCCTTCCATCACCGGCTTGCCCGCAAGCGCGCCCACGTTTCCCAGTCCCAGCACCGCGGTGCCGTCGGTAATCACAGCCACCAGATTGCCCTTGTTGGTGTAGCGATATGCGTTTGCAGGATCGGAATGAATTTCCATGACCGGCGCCGCAACGCCCGGCGTATAGGCCAGGGAGAGCTCCGCTGCCGTTTCACAGGGCTTGGAGGATTCCACCGAAATTTTTCCGGGTCGCGGAAACTCGTGGTAATGCAGGGCCTGCTGTTTGAGGTCGTTCATGGCTGCCATCCTGGACAATTGAAATCCGTCGCTACTCGAGCTCGTTGCGGTAATGATGTTCTTCCGTCACGCACAGCCCGAGTCTCCACTCCATGGGTTTATCGCCATAAGTGCAGGAGACACGCTCGATGCGCAGCAACGGCGTCCCGACAGCGACCCCAAGCAATTGGGCCGATGCTTCATCTGCGGCTATGGCTTTCAGGCGCTCTTCGGCACGCACCATGCGAATGCCGTATTGGGTTTCGTACATGCTGTACATCGAACCGTTGTTGTCTTGAATCTTGCTGCCGTTCAAGCCTTTGAACGGTGCTGCAGGAATAATGATGTGATCAAGTATCACTGGCTTTCCCGAAAACGACAGCAGACGCTTGACCTCGATGATGGATGCACCGGTTTTAAGCCCC
The DNA here is from genome assembly GCF_003112435.1 of Novimethylophilus kurashikiensis. Lineage (GTDB taxonomy): Bacteria > Pseudomonadota > Gammaproteobacteria > Burkholderiales > Methylophilaceae > Novimethylophilus > Novimethylophilus kurashikiensis. The sequence goes on along the minus strand of NZ_BDOQ01000009.1, from coordinate 1,243 downwards.
AGCTGCCGAGCCATTTCGGCAGTGGCCTTGCCCCGGTTGCATTCCAGCAATTGATTTTCGAGCAGCTCCTTCTTGCCATCCGCAGCGGTGAGGCGCAAAAAACGCAGCTTGGTGTGCTCCTCGTTATGCGTCGCAACGTAAGTACCCTTGCCCTGCCGGCGCACCAAGATATTTTCGGCAGCGAGTTCGTCCACAGCCTTGCGCACTGTGCCTTGGCTCACCTTAAAGCGCGCCGCCAACTCCATTTCGCTGGGAATCGCCTCGCCGGGGCGCCATTCACCTGCGATGAGACTCTGGGTGATGAGCACCTTGATTTGCTCGTAGAGGGGTCGAAAGCTGGGGGATGCGGGTGCGTTGTTCATATGTAGTGTCCGTATCGTTGAATGCAAATTCACAAGGATGAGTATTTATATCATGCCAATTTCGATAAGTCTACGGTTTTATATCTTATATAAGACATATGATTAAATTGACATGAAACATATACTAGGATAATGTCGACACACGATCGCAACCTCATCTTTCAAGGGTTTCAAACGAGCGCATTAGCTTTCATATCAGGAGCTGCCATGCATAGAACCATGCTAAAGTCCAAGCTGCACCGCGTTCATGTAACGCACTCCGAACTCGGATATGAGGGCTCCTGTGCCATCGACGAAGCCCTGCTCGAAGCTGCTGATATCTGTGAGTATCAGCAAATCGATATCTACAACGTCAACAACGGCGAACGATTCACCACCTACGCCATTCGGGCGGAACGCAATTCCGGCGTGATTTCCGTCAACGGTGCCGCCGCGCGCAAGGCACAGGCGGGCGATATTCTCATCATCGCCACCTATGCGATGTACGCAGAAAAGGAACTCGGGCAATACGCACCAGAATTGGTGTATGTGGACGACGGTAACAGGATCAAGAATCGCCGCCGCCAAATTCCGGTTCAGGCCGCCTGAATAGCACCAAAAGCAACACCCCCCCCAACTCTCATGCCATAAAAAAGTAGCCACGCCGCATGAACTCGGCGTGGCTATTCACGCGGGGACACTAAAGTCCAATCAGAAAACAGCAGCGCGCTACACCGCCTCGACGATAGGAATCACCTTCTTGGGCGCATACCCCGGCATCTGGTCGAAGCTAAGGTAGCGGTAGATGCTGGAAGCATCCTTGCTCAATTTGTCGCCCACCATCGCCAAATATTCATCCGGTGCGGGAATACGACCCAAACTGGCACAGACGGCGGCCAGCT
>NZ_BDOQ01000008.1 GCF_003112435.1 Novimethylophilus kurashikiensis | reverse complement strand
GTCGTCATCCAGAAGGCGTAGTCGTCGCCACGCACAACCCCTTGCGCCAGGTCAGCGCAGGTGGTTTGGAATACGTTGTCGAGGCCGTAGGAGATGACTGCCAGAGAGACTGAGCCTGCGGCCGTGCTACCAGCCAGACGTCCTGTGCTCGAGGTCAGGGTGCCGTTATCCCAGACGCAATAACCCAGCGTACCGCTGAAGCCATCTGACTTGGGGGCGGAGGAGGTATCCGGGATGACGCCCCCGTCCGAGGTGCCGAGACCGGTACCCAACTTCATGGCAGGTGCTTCAATCGTAGCGTCGTTGTCAACGTCGTAGCTCTCAGCAACTAGCTGATACACCGCCTGCTGCACAGAGGCGTATTGCGAATTTCGCCGAATAGCGTCGCTAGTAGTGTCAGCTCGTGCGGCAGTGATGCCCGAAAACAGCTGAGCAATCAAGAGCGCGATGGCTGTAAGTGATTTCTTGTAAGTCATCGCCAATTCCTAAAATGTAAGTCTGAGTTCAGGAATTGGGTATAGAGGCCTTAAGCAAGAACCATGCACATATATTACAGGATGATGACAAACGCAAAAAAGCGGACAAATATGCCCGCTTTTTGTCCTACATAAGATTTCGCTTAATTAGTTGGAAATTGTAATTTCCAAGGTGTCACCGGTCAGATTCTTCTGAGAGGCGGGCAAGCGAGTCGCGACCTGCGCCAGTACGGCCTGACCATTCGGGTCGCCTGCTGTTTGCACTGAGGTCCGGATAAATACGCCGCTCGCTGTATTCCGGTATTCCCATTCATTCAGAAAGCTGCCGGGCACGGAAAGCATGTCATGCGCGGCCATAAGCAGGGATTGGGACGTATCTCCCGGGCATTGGATATTTCGGAACTGAACCCAGCTGCTGTTACCTGGCGATGAGGGAAGGTTCAGGTTCTTACCCAAGCCAGAGCCGTTATTGGATGCCGGATACATCACACGACACCAGTTGAGCACGTTGCGGATTTGCGTCATTTGCTCGCGCGTCGTATCGACCGAGCGGGCAATCGTGATGCCCTGCTGGTTTTGAGTGTAGAGAAGCCCCATACTCGAAACCACCACGCTAATCAGGATGAGCGTGGGCAGAATGAGATGGTGCAGAAATCCGCGTTGCTTTTTCATCATCAGTGAATTCCAATCACTTTGTAGTAAACGAAACTGGTCGTGCTGCCAGCGTTGGGCACGCAACCTTCTTTTGCCGTCGCCTGCGCTGCAGCTGGGATAATTGCCGCAGGAGCACTTACCGTCGAGCCAGCCACAAAATTGCCGCCAGGGGCATAACCAGTCGACATGTACGCCGGGCTGCCGTACAGCATGTTGTTAATCCGGCCACAGATATCCGCAGTCAGGTTTTGCAGGTATAGAACATCATCCCCTGCAGTCGTCCCAACATCACCGGCGGGACTTTGCGCATCCGTGGCACGAATAACACCTGTGGATACCTGCCAAGGAGAAACCGACAATTGCGCCGTCGTGGGCGGCAAGGGTAAGGTACTGCCGGGTAAAATCTTCGAGGTCAGCAAGGTCGCATTCATATTGACCTCACCAACAAAATTCGGGGTAATCAATCCATCCGCCATCGCTCGGTCAACCGCCATTTTCATGGTGACCGCCTGGCCAAGAATTGTTTTGGCGTCCATTCCCGCCTTGGTTTGATTATCCTGGTACTGAGGGCCACCCACCAGAAACATGGTGGTCAGCACAACGCCAATCAAGAGTAAGCCAGGAACAATGAACTGCGTAATGAATCCGGCCTGCCGTTTTTTATTATGTACCATACCGTACCTCTTTCAGTAATCAGTATAGGGAGACTTGGCTCCAGTTATGAAAAAAGGGCGCCATTGGCGCCCTTTTCTTGCCGGATGGCGATTACTTCACATCCACAACCTTGTAGAAGGTGTAGTTGGTGCCGTCGTCCACGCAACCTTCGGTGCCGGTAGCGGCAGCGGTGGAAGCAGCGGAAACCGGGGGCTTCACAGTACCACCCGTGGTCAGGCTACCAACGGAAGCAGCGGTACCGGAAACGGTGCTGGTGCTGTACAGCTTAGCGTTGATGCGCAAGCAGGTAGCTTCTTGAGCGGAACCAACAGTGTGGGCGCCCAGCGGGATGGTGATGATGTTGTCAGGCAGCGCAGAACCGATGTCGGTACCGGTGGAGCCTTGAGCCTTGGTGGTGTTGTCGAACACCCAAGCGTTACCGCCACCCAGGTCGGACGGCAGCGAAGGCATGGAGCCAGACGCGATGTACTTCGCGCCAACCAGGACGCTGCTCAGGCCAGCAGCGCTTTGAGCGCCGGTGATAGCACCGTCAGCTTCAGCACGTTGCACTGCGCTGGTCACGGTCAGACCTTGGGCGATGACGGCGTTGGCCATCATGGAGGCCTTTTCGTTATCGGTATTGGTGCCGCTGCCGCTAGACAGCATTGCAATACCAGCAATAACGACGCCAATCAGGATGATACCAGGGATGATGAAGTTTTGAATGAAACCCGCCTGATGGCGGCTCTTTGCGTTTTTGCGCATTATATGCTCCAAGTTAAATCAAAAAATAGTGGCATTGCCACAGGGTTTGCAAGTGCTGCTACATGTGTATAGCAATAAATACGCAAATTGCGTAAGGATTACCGTACAAATTTTGTTAACCACTGAAAAATTAGCAGTTTTTACTTCAAAACTACGTTTGCGGCCTTACGTGCGTCAGCCATTTCCTTGGCCAAACGCTCATCCGCGATGCTGCGGCGGAATGCTTCCTTGACGGCGGCCAAGTCGGGCTTACGGTTAACAATGATTTTTCGAGCTTGCAGCACGATAACACCATTGCGAACCACCGCCGGGGCGGTAAATTCGCCCTCCTTCAGCTTCGCCACGAACACGCCCAGGTTATAGGGAATGTCCGAACGGCCCACAAAGGAGGCCTCACCATTTTTCCCCGCGAGCACTGGCTGGTAATTCTTCAAGGCATCCGCCTTGCCCGCCTGCGCCGCTTCACGACCAGCACGCGCGTCTTCTTCAGTTGCGTACATGGCAAAGTAAAGCTGATAGCCATTGAAGTCTGCATCGCGGATGCTGCTGTTATAGCGCTGCTGGATATCATCATCCGTCACCGCCTTCATCAACTCCGCCATGCGCTTGTTGGCGAACACGGAAGACGCCACCTCGAGCTTGGCCGCGTTGTACGCGGCCTCAACATCATCGCTGTACTTGCTCTTGGCCAAATGGGCCGCAATCAAACGGTTGATGGCGCGGTCCGTGGCGTTCGCCTTATCAAACCCTGCTTGCAGCAGCGGCTGGAGGTCGGCGTCCGTGATTTTTTCACCATCCACAGTTGCCACTACCGTCGCCGGCTTCAGCTCACTGGCCTTAGCCTTGGATTCGACGGATAAATCAAATTTGCAGGCCGAAAGTGATGCGAGAACGGCCATTGACAGCACTGCCATCGGCAGACCAGAAATCTTGGTCATTCTTTAACTCCGGGTAATATTTCGCTAGGAATGAAACAAGTATAACGTAAAATAGCAATTTCCGCTACTAGTTTTTATTCCTGCGCCATTTTCTGACGATAGCCCTTGATGATGGCGACGGCAGATGCGGACTGGCAGCGACCCACGCAGAACGACTGGGCTTCCCAGAGGACGTCGGAGTCACGGGATTGCAGTGCGGACAGAGCATAAAGCCAATCGCTATGCTTGGCGCCGTCCTTGATGCTGACCTGGAGGCCGCCTTCCTTCACCACTTCAAAGGTGACTTCAGGGTGTAGGCGCTGGTACCAGTCCAACACATTGCGGTACTCGGCGTCGGTCAGCGGGGTCTTGTTAAGCTTGTAGGCGACTGCCTGCTTGGCGGATTCCACCCCATGCAAGTCAGCAACCACGGTGCGGGCCTTGGACACTGCCAGGCCGGAGACACCCAACATCAGGGTAAAGAGGACAGCGACCATCCAGGGGACGCCCGGCAGGGCACCAAGGATGTTGCGTTGAGTCTCGCCCGCCTGACGGAACGTTGCAGCCAGCTTCTTCTGGTCGAATTTATTGCTCATGAAAATCTCCTTATCGTGCCTTCAGGGCGGGAACGGGCGGGGTGGCCGGGCCAGCTTGGCCAGGCTGTCCTGGTTGGCCGGGTTGCGCGCCTTGCGCTTCCTCAGCCTTCTCTGCCTTGATGGCTACCGTTTCGGCCGAGGTAATGGTCTTGCCACCTGCGGGTTCGCCCTTCATCAGGATGAGCAGCTGTTCGTCCACCGGGTCACGGTCGGCAGCAACGCCAGCACCCAGCGAGCTGATGTAGTCCGGGGTAATCCATGACGGCACAAAGAGACGGAAGCTTTCCTTGCCGTTCTTCACCTCATAAGCATCCACCCAGCCACCAGCGCGCACAGCAACCGATGTCTTAGCTTGATATTCAGCCAAGGTCTTGGCCAGCGGGGACGCCACATTGACGGTACTGACGACGGAAGCAATCGATTTAGCGGAAGCGTCATTGTCCGCAGATAGCTTTGCCGTCAGCCAGCCATCCACCATGGAAAGACCGCCTACCGCAATACCGGAAAAGACCAGTCCAGCCAGAGAGAACTTGGACAGGCGCGAGGTCAGGTCGGCAATCAGCTGGTTACGCTTGGTAAACGTGGACTGAAAGCGCCAGGCTTCGGTATCCTGCGGCACCTTGACCAGCGGCAGCGTCTGCTCGTTCAGGAAGTCGCCGACGAGCTCAGACTCGTTCACCACGATATCGAGCTGTTCCCCATCAAACAGGGCGACGACCTTATAGATACCGGCATCGAGCACGTAGGCACCCGGGCCTTGATGGCGAGGATGGCCAGGTAAGGCCATGGCCAGCGGGGTCGCCGGCGAGGGTTCGGACGCAATAACGGAAGATGGCACGGCAAAGTAGTGATATTTACCGTCAACAGCGACCGGGGAGCGCAGGAAGTGAATCTGCGGGACACCGAGCGCTTCTTGTGCCAGGAGGCGCAGGCTGTCGTCAACGGCGCCCTGGCCATGCTCGGGCAGACTGCCCGCAATCATTTTCAGATAGGTAGATGGTTGCATCTAGCAAAACCCTTCAGGTCATAAAAAGGCATCACGCCGGGTGTTAGATACTGCTGCCCGACATGATGCTAGTAATCTGGATATAGTTAACGTACAGCGTTGACGCAATACCCAATGCCGAGTATAGGAAAGAAATAATCAGGCCGGAAAAAATGAACTTTTTGTTATCCTTGGCCGCCTGTTGCTGACGATATTCGGCAATCTGGGTGAACGCTTCGGCGAGCTGTGTCGAGTTGGTGTGCGAGGCCACCACACGCTGTTCAGCGGACGTCAGGGGTTCGCGCGCCAGGGCGGACGACGTCGGGGCACCGCCCAACGTCATGCTCAGCACGTTTTTCCAGTAGTTACGCACCAACGGCAAGCGCACGGTACGCGCGGTAATTTCCATCGCAGAGGTAAATAGCACCCCGCCTTTGAGAAGGTGCCCGGCAATCGAGGTTGAGGTCGACATGCCGTCGTGCACCAGCGCGGTTCCGAGGAAAGGCAACTTGCGCAAGAAGCCCTCGACGCGCTCACGCCCTCTCTGGCCGCCATACTCATAGTTGGCCCACGCCACCAGCGCAAAGAGCAACGCAATTGTCGCACCACCCAGGAGGAGGTAGTTGGACACATAACCAATCCTCACAGCATGGTCCCAATGCGCGAGCACCACTGGGTCCTTGGTCTGGACGCCGGTCTTCACCGCCTGCGGGATGATGCCGATGACGTTGGAGAGACAGGAGGTTGCCGCCATGAACACATCCAGCAGGATGGCGCCCACAGCGCCCTTCATGAGGCCGTCAGCCGTGGACTTGCGTTGCAAGTGCTGCAAGGCCGTTGCCAGCGCCTGCTGCATGGTCCCGGTATGTTCACCAGCGGACAGGATGGCCAGCGTCGTCTCATCGTACATGCCCAGCAGGGTAATGGCTTCCGAGAACGTAGCACCAGCGCGCAACAAACGCAGCGCGGGGTCGAGCTTACCGCGGAGCGGCCATTGCTCGGACTCGATGGTACGCTCCATTGCGGCACCCACCGATACCCCGGATTGCACCGAGAACATGATGGACATCAGGAACTTGATTTTGTAGTCCTGCGGGATTTGCCCGGCCACCTGGCGCACCAGCTTGGCACTAATAGGCACACCGCCGCGGGCAATTGCCTGCTGCAAGGCACCATCCGGGCTCGTCGCCGGGATGATGTCTTCGCACACCCACAATTCCGGATTGACCGGGTCGCGGGTCGCCGTCGGGGTCATCTGCTCTTCAGCGAGGTACTTCACCCGATAGTTACGGTAGACGACTTGTGCGTTTGCATCACGCATTGAGGGCCTCCTGCTCTGCCGCCTTGGCCGCATCTACGGCATGGGCTTCATCGAATTCATTGGCATCCTCGATTGCGAGCTTCTTGTTCGCAATCATGAGACGTACCACGCTTTCGCGGGTGATTCGGCGCACCCCGGGCTGCTGCTGAACGTCACTCAACATCTTGGCGCTACCGCTTTGCAAGGCAAGCTGCAACTCATGGCGCTCGATTTCACCAGCCTGCGGTCCCATCAGCACGGTGTCATGCACCAGCACACGGCCGCGACGGCCATTGCTGCAATGCGGGCAGCCAGCCGGATTGAGGCGAACACCGCCAGGCACCGGCACGCTGCACACTTCACATGGCTTGGCCCACAGCGACTGGTTAATGGAGAGCTTCAGGAATTGCGAAATCACGAAGGTTGCCCATTCGCGGGATTCACGTTCGGCTGCAATCGACACCACGCGCAGCAAGGCCTGCCACGGCGATTCAGCGTGTACCGTGGTCAGCACCAAGTGGCCGGACTCAATCATCTTGAGTGCGGTACAGGCGGAGTCCGCGTCACGGATTTCACCAATGACGACGACGTCGGGGTCCTGACGCAGCAAGGTACGCTCGATTTGGGCCATGTTCTGGCCAATCATTTCGTTTGGCTGGAACTGGCGTCCAAACGGCAAGTCGAGTTCCACCGGGTTCTCGATGGTCACCAGGTTGATACGCTCACGCGGCAAGAGGCGCGCCATGCCATTCAAGGTCGTGGTCTTACCGGAACCGGTCTGGCCAGACAGCAGAATCAAGCCGCCGCGCTTCTCACGAATACGCAGATAGCTTTGCAAGGCGGTCAGCATGTCCGGCTGATACGGGAACATCTGCCCCAGGTCAGGCAGGGATTCCGCATCCAGTACGCGCAGGGAAAGGCCCTCGCCACCCAGGATAGGCAGGGAAGACACACGGAAATCCATGATGCGCCCAGCGTACTGGTGGTGAATACGGCCGTCCTGTTCGCGACGGGTTTCGGAAGCGTCCATGCCGGCTTCGGTCTTGATACGAATCACCAGCGGACCCATCACGCGACGCGGAACCAGGTACTTGCGCAAGAGGACGCCGTCCACGCGCCAGGAAATCCAGGAATCCAGGTCGCCCTTGTAGTCGAGCAGGATGTCGGACGCGCGCACATCGAGCGCCTCTTTCATCAGCGCATTAATGGCCGCCTGAATTAGCTGGCCGGTCGGTTCGTTACGACGCAGGTTTTCCAGGCAGTCGGCGAGCACCAGCGTATCCACGAAGAGCTTGGCCGATTCCTTCTCCAGCACACCCTTGGACACCGCGCGCACCTTCAAGGAGGTCGCAGGCAACAAGCAGGCCTGACGGAGCACTTCGCGTTGAGCTTCGGTCAGCGGGGAAGCGGCCTTTACAATCAAGCAGCCTTCTTCCATACGCTCGGGCAGCACGCCAAAACGCTTGCAGATGGACTGCGGCAGCAGGGTATTGAAAAGGCCGCTTACGCCGCCTTCCACCGTCTGCGCCACAGCCGTTTCGGCCTGTTCGCGGGTACAGAAGCGATTGCGAACCAGAATCTCAGCAATCGGCAGGGAGGCCATCGAGCCCTGACGAGCTCGCTGCTCCTGCAACGCGATATCCAGCTGCGCCTGAGTAATAACGCCTTGCTCGACGAGAATTTCACCCGTCCGCAAGCGCTGAGTTTTGAGTTCTGCCATGCTTAGTGTCCCAGGCCGAGCGCTGCGCCAGTGTTGTTCATGCCAGTTGCGTTATTGGTGCTGGTCGAGCCATTGGAGCTGCCTGTACCACCCACTTCAGGATAGTTGCGCTGGACATACGCCATATCGGCGGCTTCCACCTTCATCCCCTTGGACGGGTTACGCAGGCTCATGCCATCCACGCGACCGTAAAAAACGGTACGGTTGGACTCCACGGCGCGCAGGGATACCTGACCGTTACGCACTTCCGGCATCACTTCGACGTCCTGCACCAGCATGCGCTGCTTGTTCTTCACAATCAGGCTAGGCAGAATCGTGCCATTCGTTTGCTGGGTGGCCGGCGTCGGCGTGCCCGTAGCCACCGGCTGCGGCATCACCGGCTGAATCATGCCGTTGTTGGATTGGGCCGAATTGCTGTCGCCCGACATCGCCGGCGTTACACCCGGCAGGGCACGCAGGATGGCCGTGTCGCCGGAAATCGCGACCACGGCATACTTGGAGAGCTGAGTCTGCACATTGGATGCGGCCTTTTCGGTCTTTTCCTGATTCGCATCAGGCTGGCCATTTCCAACAGCGCCTTGCCCGAGGGCCGGCGGCGGAGGAGGCATACCGAAGGCGTTACCGGCCGGCTGACCTTGAGCGGATTGCACTTTGGCAGCCAGCGCTGCGGGGCGCACCAGCGGGTTTGCCGGAGCGGCGGAGGCGGTGGCCATGTAGCCGGCCAGAAGCGTCATCGTCAGCAAGGAGAGAGAAACTTTACGCATGTTGGTTATCCTTAGTTGCTATTGCCAGTTTGAACCGGCGCGGAGGCGGAACCCGGCTTAACATCCGAGTCCTTGGCGGCCACGGGCTCTGGCTTCTTGGGCACGAACTTGATGACGCGCGCCTTCAGCACCAGCACGAGTTCTGAACGGCTGCGATTCTTGGAATCGGAGAACCCCGTACCACCGCGGCTAACGGTCTTGCTGTCGTTATTGATGTGAATGCCGCCCAGCAGCACCATGTCGCCGGGACGGGAACGCACGGTGACATCGAGGTCACGGTCTTGCGTCTGCGGCAGGGTCAATTGCGTACCGACAGCGGTGAACGGGTCCATGCTGGTGACATCAGCAATTGCGAGCTTCACGCGCGTCATCACCGTCTTGTCATAGAGGTCGCCCTGCAGTTGTAGCGAGAGACCGGTACGCAGCGCCGTCGTTTCCGTTGTCACCTGGGAAATACCGGTAGTCGTATTGGAGCCAACCTTGGACACAAAGGTCAGGGTCTTACCCACGCGGAAGCTACCTTGGGAGCCGTCCAGCATGGTGAGCTGCGGGCTCGACAAGGATTCCACATGGCCTTGCGTATCCAGGAAGTTAGCCAGGATATTGAGCGACAGGCTTTGCGCCGCGATACCCAGCGTCACAGCGCCCGTGGAGGCGATGCCGGTAGCGGCCAGGGCCGTACCCACTGCGCCGGAAGGCAGAACGTTATTACCGAGGGTGGAGGCCCCCGTCGTGGACGAGGAGGCAGCGCTACCGGTCGGGTTTACTACACTGTTGAGCCCCTTGTTGGACACCATGTTGAGCTGGGACCAATTGATACCCTTGCTCATGCCGTCGTTGAGGTCGACTTGGAAAATATGGGTGTCGTACACCAGCAGGCTGCGGGTTTCACGGACGTGGTCCATGTAGCGCTGAATCTGCTCCAGACCCTTGCGGTTTGCGTAGAAGGTCAGGGTACGGCTTGCGCGGTCGAGGTAGACATCACGGCCACCCAGGTACTGGATGGTGTTGGTCATGCTCGCCAGATTGTCTTCCAGCATCACCGGCGGCAGGCTCACCATGAATTGGTCGTCCTGGCGAATAATCAGGGTCTTGCCCTTCACTTCCCAGAAGAACCCAGCGGCGTCCGCCATTTCTTCCATGACCTCACCAAAGGTGCCCGAGAGGTTTTCTTCGGACACCGGACCATAACGCTCGCCACCCAGCACGCCGCCCTCAATACGGGCCGTCAAGCCGGCTTGCGCCGCCATCAGGCGAATCGCATCCGTCACACCGACTTCCGAGAAGGAAATGCCGCTAACCTTGATATTGGGGACACTCTTGGCAGCCGCATCCGCACGCTTCAGCACAAACATCGAGTCGCCAGACCAATCAATCTGCAATTCGGTTTCGCCGCTATCATTAAGGAACGCCGCATCGGCTTTCGGCTTCTCCATCGCAGGCATATTTTGGGTATGCATGGTGGAACAGCCCGTCATCGCCGCAAGAATGGCGGCCAGAATGAGGCCGCCCGCGGCACGCTTAGGTGCTAACATATGTACTCCTGTTATTCCTGTTGCCAGGGTTGTGAGAATGGATAATCTTAGTATATCGTTAAATGCTAGATTGTGCTACTTTTACACGCAGATATTTTTAGAACAGCGGTGCGTCGTGGTTCAGGATGCTGACGGGTTCTGGGGTTGCAGCTTGCTGAGAACTTAATGAAAAGTTAACTACCGGCAGGAAGAGAACACGAGCCACCACATCACCGGGATTAATGACGAGCTCGTCGGAAGGACCTCCATTCCAGGCGGTCACCGCCCATTGCGGATGGCCATTCACATTCACCTGCGTCACCTCGGCATCCACCATCAATCCCATGCGGCGTGCGACGCCACTGCCGGGCAGCACCAACGCCATGACGTCGCCGGGCAGGTTGAATCGCATCCCTGTTTGAATCAACTGTGTTCGCTTTCCATATCGAAGCACTACCGGGACATCCACGGCAGCACGCAACTCGACGCCGCCTCGCTCAGCCATTACAGGCGCCCCTGCCAAGGGGTGATGAATCTCATAGCCTATATCTCGCATTACTTATCCTTGATTGTGTGGTCCACGAGTATAGGAAGGCATTGCAAAAATTGACATAAAATACTATGTATGATATAGTTAATTATTACATTTACAGCAAGGCCTGGAATCGTATGGGCGTGCGTGCTGGACAAGGCTATGGTGCGCCAAAGCCTAAGCGTTTAATTTGTCCCTCCTGTGGTCGCAAGGGTGTTACCCAGTGGAAGATTTCCATGTTCGGCCGGGTTCGGGAGTGCCAGTATTGCCGTGAAACCTGGGGTGAGCCGGGATGGGCGCTAGCGCTTAAGGCAATGCCACAAAATAAGAGCTAACAAGATGGCAAAACGCATATTCGAGCGTGTCATGCAAAAGGCGCTCCGGCAAACAGAATTCGACCGAGAGTGCGGCTTCATCAAAGACGTGAAACCGGAAGGCAGTTATTGGCGCGACGCTTACTGCGCTGATGGTGTTATCGCGAGCGGTAATCGCATCATCAAGGCCGGTGGTGTCATTCATTTCGGCGGTACACGCTGGCAGGACGATGCCTTGGTACCTCTGGTTGGGAAATTAGTCGGCGTCTGTATGGGCGATGTGTATTGCACGGATATCGAAGTGTATTGGGGCGGCTACCCGTGTGGTGCGCAACTTATGACCATTGACACCCACCTCCCGACAAAGCCTAAACAATAACCATCCTTGAGCCCCATTATGACCCATGAAGCACAGATAACTGTTGAGCGCGCCGCCATTCACCTTATAGATGGCGAATCCTGGCTATTGTTGAGAGACAAGCTCGGCAACATCTATCAACGTCGCAATTGCTTCAAGGTCTCGGAGGCAGGCTTCAAAGCCCTTAGTGAAAGCTCCGAAGTGATGGGGTTGGTTCAAGCTGGCGACCAGGTGAAAATTCGCTGGCATGAGCACAAGCACGGTCCGCTTGAGCTTGAAACTGCCCGCACCATTCTTAGCATCGAATTTTTATAACTTCCGCTATCCAAAGCGAAAAGAAAAGCCCTCATGCGAGGGCTTTGAGTTTAGTGAAGATTGATACCATCTTCCTTGAGCGTGTTAAGTAGCACTGGGTTTTTCAGGGCCGACCTGACAAGCTCAGGGAAACGGTCAAGCGGCAAACCTTCCACCCGCTCCAGCAACACCGCCTCATCGTCCGTGAAGGCTTCTGGCGTGTAGTTACCGGGGTAGTAGCCGCCCATTAACAGGCCTGTGTATCCTGTGAGCGTCAGGGCAATCCCGCATCCTCCGTCGCCATCCTGGATATCTCCATCAAGCAACTTGAAATCAAGGCCCAGGATTGATGCGTCACTGGAGTTCTGCTTGATATCCATGCTGACCGACCACTCATCCGCATTGGTCATGAGGATGGGCTTCGTGATACTCAGTCCCTCATCGGGAAGGATATCTGCAAGGGCGGCATGCAACGCCGCCATCAGCTCCAGCATACGGGGCGAGACTGCGTGCCAATACTTACGGTAGGTTTCCAAATCCATGATAGTTCCTCTCTGTTGATTGATAATGACTCAGAGAGGTATAGGCGCGACGGTTAGTCCTGCTTGGCTATACAAAGCTGCAGGACATTAACCATCAACAAAGGAAACAATATGAGCACCAAAACAGAAAATGCAGCTACATCCGAAACACTGGCCGCCATCGCTACCGCGCTCGAGCAATTCAGCGAAAGCGAACTGGGAGAACAAACCTTAGGTGAAATCGCGAGCTCGGTGCACTCCGAACTGGAAGCTGGGGGCAACCTTTTGAACCTGCCTCCATTGAAAGTTGCGGTTCTCGCTTACGCCATCAGCTCATTTGCGGATGACGCATCACTTTCCGTGCCTAACGAGCTGAATCAATTTCAGCAAGCAGCCCTGGAGGTATACGACGAAGGCTTCAACGCAATCTCCAAGGCTTCGGATATCCCCAAGAGCGGAGACTTGTTCTTGCGCTTCTTGATGGCGGAGCTCTCGGAAGACTGTGATGATTTGGGGACTGCCATTCGGCGCCTTGAATCGGCAAAAAGCTTCATTGAGTTAAATCTCGACCGCGTGCTTCTTAAGCTGCGCACCCAGGACATGATTCCGTAACTCACCAGCCCTCCAATTTGGAGGGCATTTTCATTATGGAACTTGTTCGTTCGGCGTAGTTAAGCCATTCATTGGCGCCGTTCTAGCCTAATTTCTGCGTGCGGCGAAGTTATCTCATCGAAGAACCTTCGCTTGCGGTCGCGGGTAAGCCTTGAGGTTTCACCCGGCTCCATGCCAGTGAGCCGATTCCCAGCAGCACGATGCCGCCGAAGGCCATTGCAAGGCTCACGGGGGATAGCCCGGCGCGCGCCATCGCCGTATACGCACCCACCATCACCAGCATCAGCAGGTTTTCAACGAAGTTCTGCACGGCAATCGCACTGCCAGCTCCAACCGATTCATGCCCTTTTTCTTGAAGAAGCGCATTGAGCGGCACCACATAGAATCCCCCGCAGGCCCCAATCAGCACCAGCATCCCAACCGCGACCGGGAGACTGGTCACTGTCGCAAAGGCGATGATAAGGCTGCCAAGCGCCAGGCCGGCCGGAAGTGCGCGATTTACGTTCGACAGGGTGACGAAGCGAGACGCTGCCGCCGCACCTACCGCAATCCCAACCGCCACTGCGCCGCTCAGGTTTGCTGGCATGGCGGTGTCCGCGATTCCCAGCGCCACTGGAACCCACGCGACCAGGATGAAGCGCAAGGTGCTACCCGTTCCCCAGAAGAGGCTAGTGCCCAACAAGGTAAAGCGACCGTCCTGGCTTCGCATCAGCGTGCGCAAGGCAGACCAAAATTCTCCGACCAGGGCACGGGGTGAGCGCAATTGCCCGCCCACCGCCGCGCTTTTTGGGATGCGTAAGTTGGCGAGTGCCGCCAGGAAGTAGACGCCAACCGTAAAGGCCACCGCTAGCTGTGCCTTCTGGTCGGCCAGATAGCCGCCTAACACGACGCCGAGCAGGATGGCAGCAATGGTAGAGCCTTCCAGCAACCCATTAGCCTTAACGAGTTTGTCAGGCGGCACGAATTCACTCAGGATGCCGTACTTGGCTGGGGAATAAGCCGCAGCTCCAACACCCACCAGCGCATAAGCCAGCACGGGGTTGGCGCCCAGCAACATGACCCCCGCGCCCGCCAGTTTCAAGGCGTTGGCGGCCAGCATGACGCGGCCCTTTGCCCAGGTGTCTGCAATATGCCCTACAAAGGGCGCGAGCAGAATATAGGCGAGCAGGAAACCTTCCTGCAGGAGCGGCGTGTGCCAGGCCGGCGCGGCAGTTGCCTTCAAGAGTGCGATTGCCGCGAACAGGAGCGCGTTGTCCGCCAGGGCCGAGAGGAATTGAGCTACCAGGACTGCGCCCAGGCCGCGAGAGGTGGTGGTCATAAAGGGATTACCAGGTAATGGCCGGCATCCGCCGGCCTGTAAACGTGAAATTAATCGACGCGGGCTTCCTCGAGGACGTCACCCTTGAAGCCATCGAGGCTGGGGCTTGGGAAGTGGCTCATGTCACGGACGTTCTTCTGGACCGTCACCACAGCAAACAGGCTCAGCAAGTAGGCCATGCCGAAGAAGCCCTTCACACTGAGGTCGAAGGTTGCGTTGTAGAGGCCGATGGCCAAGAGCAGAAGCGCCGCACCCAGCCCAACCCAGCATATCCCTGTGTAGAGGCCCGTCACATAGATGTTATCCATCTTGTCGCGCACGGTTTTTTGCAGCGAAACGGCAGCAAAAAGACCCAGCAACAGGATGGTGGCGTAAAAGCCCTTTTCATTGAGCGCCATGCTGCTATTCCAGAGGCCAATCAGGTATGAGCCCATACCAATGGCCAGGCTTGCCCAGGACGCCCCGATAAAGGCGCCTGATGGGCGGAGAGATTGAAATTGCGGATTCATAAAAGCTCCTTTGGTTGAAATATATTGGTTTTGCGGGGTAATGCGCGGTTACCAGGCGCAGCTGGGTTAAGCGTTGGCGGCCATCTTCTTGAGGGTCACATAGTCGGTCTTGCCGGTGCCGAGCAGCGGCAGTGCAGCTACCACCACAATCTTGCGTGGCACGGACAATTCGCTTGCGCCAAACGCCTTCGCGGCCACACTCAAGGCTTCCCGTTTCAAGTCCTTATTCGTGGTGAAAAGCACCAAGGCTTCTCCCTTGTTGGGGTCGACCATCGAGGTGACCGCATGCATGCCTTCGGCGGCGGAGTCGGCAATCTTCTCCACCACGGACAGCGACACCATCTCACCACCAATCTTGGCAAATCGCTTGACCCGGTCGACGATGGACACAAAGCCGTCTTCAATCTTCACCACGTCACCCGTGGCATACCAGCCGGCTCCAACTTCCGAGGTGGTGGGCTCAAGAACACCGGGGTTTTCGAACCGGTAGTAGCCCGACATGACGTTGGGGCCCTTAACGAAGAGTGCGCCTCCATCCGTGATACCCGGCACCGGCTGCAGCTGGTACTCAATGCCCGGCAGGAACTGGCCAACCGTTCCTACGCGATAAGCCTTAGGCGTGTTGACTGCCAGCACCGGGGCCGTTTCCGTCGCGCCATAACCTTCGAAGATGCGCTTACCAAACTTCTCAAACCAGAGTTCGCGCACGGCATCGGTCAACTTCTCAGCCCCAGCTACGACGTAACGCAGGCGGAAAAAGTCGTACGGATTGGCGTGCTTTCCATAATTGGCAAGGAAGGTGTTGGTCCCGAAGAGCACCGTGCAATTGCGGTCGTAGGCGAGCTCTGGAATGACCTTGTAATGCAATGGTGACGCGTAGAGCACCAGGCTGATTCCGGAAAACAGCGGGAGCAGCGTGCCGCCCGTGAGGCCGAAGCTATGGAATATCGGCAGTGCATTGAGCGCGCGGTCATCGGTATTGAAGTCGAAGACCGCCCGTACCTGCGAGATATTCGACACAATGGCGCGGTGCGAGAGCACTACACCCTTAGGCTTCCCTTCAGAGCCGGAGGTGAACAGCACCACACCCGGCTGCTCGATGTCCAGGTTGGCTTCGATAGCGCGCGGGTTTTGCAGCTCCCAAAGCACCGCCAGCTTGTCTTTTAGGCCGAACTCGGCGCGTGCATCCTCGAGGTACACCAGGCGGAGCCCAGCGTCTGCCAAGGCGGTTTCCTCGGCCTGCAGCTTGCCCTTTTCAATAAAGGCATGGGAAGTCACGACCGTCTTGAGCCCTGCGGCGGTACAGGCGTCCAGGAGACCGGTCACACCGGCCTTATAGTTAAGCATGGCCGGGATACGTCCACGGGAGCTTGTCCCTAAGGTGACGCCCAGGGTGACGGCGAGATTCGGCAGGAACACGCCCACACATTCACCAGGCACTGTGTACTTGCTGACCAGGCGGCCCAAGCCCACGGTCATCTTCAAGAGGTCAGCGTAGGTGTAGTCCTGGCGCATCCGGTTCACAAACACGCCCAATCCGGTCGCGAGCTTCACTCGGTCAATGAGGGAGAACTCCTCCGCAGACGTTTTGATAGGGCTTTCCAGCTGCGATACGTCCGTCATGATTTCGCGCTTGGGGCCAAACGTATCCACGGCGTCCACAAAGCTCTGGAACAGCGTTTTCTTGTCGTTGCCGTTGAACACCATGTCCTGCATGATGAGGCGCATGGATTCCCCGGCGAGGCGGCGACGGTCGCGCGCTGCCAGGTTGTCAGGGGCGACCACTTTGGTCGGCGCCTGCACCGTGAGCGTGATTTGCGGAAACCACTTGCGGGGCTGGTTGCCGGCTAACCGGGTAAAGCGCGAGCGCCCTGCCCCATCCATCGCTACCGGGACGACGGTAGCATCACTCTTCAAGGCAGCGAAGGCTGTGCCGTCATAAACCTTCATCAAGGCACCTGTGGTCGTAAGCCGCCCTTCCGGAAAGATAACGACGGGCCGACCGCTTTTCAGCAGCTCCACCACCCGCTTCATGGCCATGGGGCTCGTCGTATCCACCATGAGGTAGTCCACCAGGCTCAACGCCAGGCGGAAGAACGGACGGCCTACAATCCCGGAGTAGACGACAAAGACCGGGTTACCCGGAAGAAACAAGCCCAGCAGCAATCCATCCAGCCATGATTCATGATTGGCGATAATGAGCGTACGCTCATTCGCCTCAAGGGATTGCAGGTTGCCGCGCATCCGGACACGATACAACCCACCAACTAAGGTGCGCAGGATAGCCTTGAACATGGTGCGGAACATCGAGAAACTCCTTATGCCTTGACGTAGGCGAGAACATTATCGAGGGCTGCCGCAACGGCTTCGCGGTTGACCCAATAGAACACCTCCTTACCAACTTTTTCCGAATTCAGCACACCTGCCTGGCGTAAAACCTTGAGGTGATGCGAGACCGTTGTGCGGTTAAGCGGGGAGGCGTCGCAGAGCTGGCCGGCGGTCAGGCGCTCACCAGGCTCGAAAGCCAACAGGAGGCGCTGACGTTGCGGGTCGCCCATCGCGACGAAAATGGCAGAAATGGATTGCCAGTCTTCAGGGAGATGCTGGATGTACAGGGTGTTCACTGACGCATACTTCACATGTTGATATGTTTATGTATATCGTCAAATGGCAATATTGCGTAAAAAAGGGGGAGTCCAAAAGAAAATGCCCACCGAAGTGGACATCGAGTTACAGGGCTAATTCAGCGACTTCTTTTGGTGCCGGCTCAGGCACCTCCGGGGCGAATCGTGTCTTGAGTTCGAACTCACCGGCCGCCAGCGCTTCACTCGCGGTCCTTAGCTGAGACTGAAGAATCTTCACCTGGCGACGCTTACGGGCAACAAATCCCTCCATCGCTTCCTTCTCGGTGGGATAGGCATAGCGGCGAACAGCGTCCAAGCGAACAAACCGGCGCTCTCGCAGCATGACGACAGACCCCTTAGCGGTCTCATTCAGAACGCTTTCTAGCGATTCCCCTGCCCAGTAGTACACCAGCCACACACCCTTAGGGGTGACCTTCACCACGACAAGCTTGTACTTGGAGAGCTTTGTCGTGACCGAGGTCACGGTTCCCCATTCATCAATACTGCCGTAGCTCGTATTTTCTACACGATGCCAAATGTCTCCGACTTTCGGCACGACCTTCTCTTTTGCTGTTGCCATAATTATTTCCTCCGTGAGTTAAGTAACCTACTCACGGTATAGGGCTTACCCTCAAAGCTCAGTCGGAGAGCGGCCCATGGCCTTCTGGAAGTTGCACAACACCTCAGTGAAGACCGCCGCATGGGATAGCACCCATTCATAGAGCTCATCGCCCTGCTTCGACTCCAACTCCATCGTCGCCTGCATGCGCAGCATTTCCTCGCGACGCATCTTGAGCCAGGCCTCAAAACTCTCGAGGTCGGTCACTCCGGCATTGGCCAGAAATCCGCCAACGGGAATATGCTTCAGCATCTCGCTCAAAGGCGTCATTCCCGCTGCCTTCATGCGGGCATCCAGCGCGTCCTGAGCCATTACGCAATCGCCCTGCATCACAACCCCTTGGCGCTATCCATACGCGCCACCAGCTGCGTCACAAAGGCCTCGTTGAGCGTCCAGCGGCCGGAGCCTTGCAGCCCACCCTTGTACTGCGCCTGAATTTCAGGACCGCGATAGATTTGCCACGGGTCACCCTCGCCGGTCATGAAACCGACGGTAATCACGCCATAGTTGTTGGGCTGGTTGTAGTAGAAGGCGCTCCCCTCCACCGCCATCAGGCCGACAACCTCACGGACGGCATCTACCCGGGCGGTCGCGAGTTGCGCTTCCAGGGCGCGAATGCGCTCCAATGCTTCCGGCATATCCTTGGGGGCTTCGGCAGGCTTAGTGTTCATTTTTGTTCTCCGGTAAACGTAGCAGTTTGGTTGCAGCTGCAATATCTTCTGGGGTCACCCCTTCAGGGATGACGTAAATATCGCTGAGGGCGCGCTTAAGTGCGGACCAGCGGTCGCGAAGCTCAGTCTCTCGCAGGTATTCCGCTTCACTTAAATAGACCCTGCCTCGAGGAGCGCCCTCACCCGCGTCCACCCTGAGTGTTTCCACATCGATGCGCTGATGATTGTCGAGGTACGCCCACACACGGCCCACCTTCTCGACGGTGACTTCACGAGGGTTGTTGAATCGCAGCTGATGGGGCACCCACCACAGTTTTTGGCCTACCGTAAGCTTTAGCATGGTCACCCCCTCACATTTTCTGCTACAGCACCGAGCGCCCGAGCAGCTTGAATGTCTTCCATCACGGAAGCTTGCGCTTCAAGGTATCTCTCAGTGATTACCTTTGTTTTTTCCAGCGCCCCTTGCATCACTTCAATCAGCGCATTCGCTGCCTTCAATTCAGCATCGCGAGCAGCCATCATATCAAACATGAGGCAAAGCGCGCCCTCTAGGGATAGCTCATCTTTGCGGAGCGTGACGCCATCCGCGTCCAAATGCTCAATAAAGCCAGGGTAGTCTTGCCCATAGGCATAAAACACACTCTTAACGGTCCCCTCCAATTGGCTCAAGCGCTGGATTTCACGTTCAGCCTGCTTGAAATTGGTGCGTAGTTCGATGTTCTCTGCGGTCAGCCTGGCGAGTTCAGCCTTGATACGTTCCGCCGTATTCGGAAACCCAATACGAGCCACTACTCCCAAATCATCATTGAACATCACACAATCCCTCAAAAGCGCTACTTGTTAGAAATGCAAAGGCCCCTGAATCGCTCCAGAGGCCTTTGCGCCGGGTTAAGCGGAGCGTTGCAACCAGCAACGGGACAACCTACAACCGACAACAGTTCGTTCTTATCTCACTATCGCTCAAGGCATAACCAACATTCCAGCCCAATCTGCGCACAGGAGGGCCGCAACGCGGCGCGAGATAGACGTTTATCATGGGTGAGGCTCCGCCGCTCCCGGCGCCTGGATTCGCGTCACCGCGGCGCTCCAGGCCGGCGCAATCCAGCTACATCCCCATGTAGGCGAGGACGTCTTCATCCAGCTCGATGGCCACGCGCTGCGCGTTAGCATCGGAAATACGGTCGGACAGCGCCACCAGCGCGCGATTCAGCGCGTCGAGTTCGCTGCGCCAAGCGTCCGCCACCGATTCATCCACGCGGGAGAAGGTGAAGTGTTCGCGATAAGCGCTATTGGCCGTTTCATTGCGCGCCATGACGACCTCTGCATCCTTGAAGTTGAGGCGCACCCCTTCGGTGCTGCTCACCAGGTCTTCCAGCAGCGCCTTCTCGGCCTGCTTGCTCACCTGCTCAGCCAGCAAGGCCGACACACCCTTCTCGACGTTGGCGCGCGCCAGCTGTTCACGGATATGCCCCACGGTGGCGTTGAGCTTCAGGAGGAGGTCAACCTTGGCCACCGCGTCAGCCGCCACCTTGGTGTAGTGCTCACGCTCGACCTTCACGACGGCGAGGTTGTTATAGGTGACCGGGCTGATGCTGCGCTTGATATCACCGCTCAACTGCGCAATAGACTGCTTGAAGCGGTCAACCACCTTGTGCCAGCGGGAAAGCGTATTGGAAACTTGGCGAGTGCCCATGGATGTCCTTTCTAAGACTTGTTAACTATTATTCGTTCTGAAAGTGTTAATTATACACTTTTTAGTTATATTGTCAACCTGTTTGTTAATCTTTCAGGCAAAAAGAAGGGTCACCTAGGGTGACCCGTGAAACCATGATACGTTACTAAGCGGAAGTGTTCGCGTACCATGCTCGGCAGTGCGCCGTAGCGCTTCTCACGGGGGAGTATAGCAATAAATGGAAAATCCCCGACGGTGAGGTCGGGGATGGGAGAGAATGTTAAGCCACTTCGATAATTTCGGTATCGGTCACTCGAACACCAGGCGTAGTCGATTTGACGGTGTAATCGAGATTCTCGACGAAACCGGTCAAATCATTGCCTGCGCGCACCTCCACCTGAACCTTGATGCTGAGCGTGATGGTTTTCAGTTCAGGCGGCTGCGGTTTAGCTTTCGCCTTGGCATACGCCAGCGCTTCGAGGGTGATGTCCTCGAGCTCTTCAACGCCAAAGTATTCGCACACCGCGTCGACGACCATGACTTCGAACGGGCCATCCCAGTCCACATGGCTTCGCCCCAGTTCATCCGTGGTGTCGCCACAATCATCCAGGGCCTGCAATGTGGCGTGGTCCAGCATCAAGATGGCATCCGTAGCGTCGAACCACTCATAATCTACCAGAATTGCGTCATCCCCCTTACGGCCACCCCACCGTTGCTTGACGAAGGTGCCTTCGATACGTCGATTGGTCACGGAAAACTTGAGCTTGCCGCCTTCATCGAAGACCGAATAGGTCGTCAATTCATCTTCCGGAATGGCCGCCAGGTACTCCTCGGCGAGACCAATGGCCTTGGATATGCCCTGTACTTCACACACCATCGACAGGTCGCGCTTAAGGACATAGCTTGATGCAGCGACGGGGGTCGCGTCCACTGGAAAAGACGTACGTGGATGCAGATTTGGATTAGACATACTGTTCTCCTAAATTTCGCACGGAGCCGCCCTGACGGGTGGCGTTCCCGCGCAGGTGATTAATAAAAACGAAGTTACTGGACTCAAAAATAGTGCCTTCCCTCCGTATAGCGCCTCCTGACATCGTCGCCAGTCCCCGCGAAAGTCATCCACCCTCGGCAGTCATGTCCCCGGCAGTCAAATGAGTCACCCCAGACCTCGGTCATTAATAGAACAGCCGTGCTCGCGCCCGGCGGAGAAGTCATGTCCCCGCCCGCGAGGACGCGGGACAATAGGCCTCAAGCCGGGACGGCGGAATAGAACAGGTTGATATGCCGAGGTGCATGCTCAGGGAGACGGGAATGCTCCCAAATCGGAGATGTTCAAAATCCCGTCGACCTCCTGGATGGACAGAAGTAGGCCAGCTTTGAAAAGACACGGAGTGTGAGTAGGACATAGGCGGCTCCCATACCAGAACACCTGTAACGCCCATCCCCCGCTTCGCGCAGCCCTGCTTAGAGCGTAGGGAGAGCGATTACCAGGGAGAATTCCTCAGGAGCATGCGGATAGTCACTAGGGAGTACAGCAGGGAGGAGCCAATCCTCAAGTGCGTCAGGATATCCAGACCGGTCTCGCCTAAAGAAAAGCCCCACGCACGAATGCATAGGGCTTCAGAGAAGGAAAGGTCAGTGGTCCTGTGACACAGGGAAGTCAGGAGGCACTTGTACCCTGAAGGTGGCAAAGTCCTCAACCGTCGCCGGCCGTAGCTTTGTGTGCCCAGGGAGAATGCTGACTGGCCCATTCTTACTGTCATGACCTCCCTTGATAGCGCTCCCAAAGAGAACACCCATCAAGGTGGGTTGAGCGTAGTAGAGGTAGCCTAGCGTATGGTCGTCTTTCACGACATAGCGGACACCCACGTTAGGCATGGCTCGGACAAAGTAGTTGGCGACCCAAAGCTTCTGCCCTTGCCGGGTGGCCATGAGACCATCTCCCAAATCCTCAGGCTGATACCACTGCACACACTCAAGCAGGGTACATCCCCCACCTTCATCCCTTACCACATAGGCGTTGAGATTCCCATGCTTCTTTAACACTCCCGGTACATCGTACGCAGTCGTCATAATTTCCTCGCAAACATTGATTGAACTACCACTCCCCCGTATAGGCGCAAGCAGTCATGGCACAGAAGTGGGAGTTGAATCCAGAGGGCGACATGGATACCGGGGCGGGCACCATCGCGGCCGCTTCGCGCAGCAAGGTCCACGCGCAATAGAAAAGCCCGCCATAGCGGGCTTGAGAGTTAGACTTAAGTCGGTGACGAAGACTGGCTCGTGAGGGCGATAGCCGTCACACTCCAGTGCGTCCCGCACGTAGCTACTGAACAGTTGTTTCGTTTTAATGCCGGCGTCGAACAGGTCAAAAGCAATCAGTCGCTGCCGCAGACCATCAAGCTGGATGCTGTAATCGCTTGAGATGCAGCGCATCGGCGACGCATACCCGCCCTCATTGAATTCCAGCAGAAACCCCGGAATCCCACCGTTAAGGGTAGGCTTCACGACAAGCTCCATCGACAACACCGCCGTGGGCACCAGCCGATGCAGGACTTGGAACTGGTATCCCGCTTTCGAGGATTCCAGCACCTGCTGAGATTGCGTGACCAGATATCCCTCCCGCTCATCAAACGCGAGCCCCATCATAATGCGCAGTTTCTGTACGCAGGTATAAAAGGCGCCGTCGTTTTTGAGTGCCTGCAGCGTTGTAGCAGATAATTCCATTGTATTTCCTCCTTGTTGATGATGAATAACACTCTCCGTATAGGCACAAGGAAGTGGGAGGATGGCATCGGGAGGCGCCATTTTATTCAGGGGGCGTTCGCCATAGCGGACGCTTCGCGCATCCGGACCTCGCCTGCAGCCGCTTACCAGAAGACCGCCATAGCGGGCCACACTCCCCAAGCGCGGCAAACCAGCCATCTCGTCGACGCGCCAACAAGACGACTCCCATTCGGCCAGTCCTGAGCCCATTGGCATACCAGCAGAGAGCAAGCCATAGCACGCGAACGAGTGCGACAGCGCCCCAGGCGGAATTAGTGGGACCAGGAGGAGGCGGAGGGTCGTGCAATACGGGAGAGGGGTAAAAAAATCGCGCTTGACGGATATGCCTCAGGAGTCATGCGGGTGCCCTAAAAGGCACCGCATGGTTGCCTAAAAGGCAGGAGTCACTGCGCTCCCGAGTCATGCGTCCGCGGAGTCATACGGCCCCGGAGTCATGCTCCGCTGGTGCGGGCCTGCGGCCCTGAGTCATTCGCCGTCGTGACCCCGCGGCTGGCA
Source organism: Novimethylophilus kurashikiensis (assembly GCF_003112435.1). GTDB lineage: Bacteria > Pseudomonadota > Gammaproteobacteria > Burkholderiales > Methylophilaceae > Novimethylophilus > Novimethylophilus kurashikiensis. Next base: position 84,086 of record NZ_BDOQ01000008.1, on the reverse strand, counting down.
AGCCAGCACTACGGCCTCGCAAGACGCCCATAGGCGTAACACTCTGGCCTTTGCTGCTCACCCATTTTTGCAAAAATACCCCCATCTAGTATGGAAATGCCGGTATGGGTAATCCCCGTTCAAACGCTAACACACGTGTCAGCAAGCCTATGTCTTTACGCCACCCTAGGTGGCTTCTTGCTAACCCACTCCAAAAAACAAGACGCCATCTCAAGCATCCGCTCGCCCTTTGATGAAGGGCGAGCTTGGCTTGCTGGATATCGTTTTCTGCTGTTAGGCGCCCATAGGCGCCTCTGGATGACGCTACGCTAAAAGCTAAAGACCGCGCACGGCGGCCCATAGGACGCAGCGGGCTTTAGCCTGTGCTCGAACCGCTGAGTTCGGGCACATCAGGGAGGCTACCCTTCGCCCTTGGACCGCTGAGTCCAAGGGCATTCAATCCAGGAGGCGAGCATACCTCGCCTGACGCAGGCTCCTGAACCGCTGAGTTCAGGTCTGGTGTTCCATTGCGCCGGGGAAGCGCCCATAGGCGCTGGAAGCATGTTGGCTGCTCTCGCCTGGCTATTGGCCTTAGACAATAGCCCCTATCCTGTTTCTCACTCCCGCCTTTGGTACACACCTGCGCAGCCCCATCCGCCTTACCCGCATTGCCGTGCCCTAGCACGGCGTCCTATAGCCGTTCCCCACTCTCCATGGGCACGTACCCTCCACACTCCCTTGCCCCAGGCGGATGCACACCGGCCTGTCTCCACCTAGCGGCCGCCCATAGGCGACCGTTGCCGCAAAACAAGCGTCTTGCTGCCCGACCGCATTCCGGTCGGCGTAGATGCCCTTCGGTCCCACTCCGCCTTACCCCACCCCTTGCCCATCAGCGCGCAAACCAGCAAACCTTCGGGCGGGCTCAATCGCATAGCCCCTCCTGGTTGGCGCGAGGACTCCATAGACGTCCGAGCGCCAGAGCGTGTTAAACGAGGGATAAGCGGACGTTCTTGCAATCACACTTCTGTTACTCATTTCCACAGGGAAGCCTCTGTGATTGGTGTCCTCGCGCCAACCAGGAACGAGATGTATGCCGGCCCGCACCTTTCTGACTTCGAAGCGAGCCTCTCTTTTGCCTGCGCAGTTGTGTTCATGGGGGCTTACGTCCAGGACGCCATTTCCATCAAGGCGCCCATAGGCGAAGAGGTGCATCCGGAATTTCGATATTTGGCTCGCCTTGATGCTTGTACGCCTCTCCCACTCCAGCGCTCCCATGCTGGGGAGCATGCTCAAGGCTTAACCTGTTTTTGCAGCAAGCCCTCGTCGGAACGACGGAAGGGAGATACAACGCAAACCAGAACCTCGGTTAAGCCATACCGATAGCGCGCAAAATGTTTTTCACACTCTCCCATCGCCTACGGCCGCGTGTACGCCGCCTGCGCGAAGCGGGCGACCTTGCCAACCCCCACTCAAACATTTACGGACCCAAGATACCCATCCCACTCCCCGCGTGCTCGCTCGCAAGTTGGCTTACCAACAAAACGCAAACCTCAAGGTTTCATTCTTAGAGACCTAAAAGGTCCTAAGAATCCTAAAGAGACCTGGCTTATGCTGCACACCTTCTGGCTTATGCTGCACACGACCTGGCTTTTGCTGCACGCCATCTGGCTTTTGCTGCACGCCTCCCGGTGCCCCTATCTGGCTTTTGCTGCGCACCACTGCGGTCGACCTGGCCTTTGCTGCACGCGGATTGCGCCTCACTGCGCTTGATTGCGGTCATTTTCGCGCTATACGACAACGGGAATATCCCCGTTTAGGTCAATTACAAGAGAGGAAGCTATGTCTGATTATTGCTACAAGCTCAATTGTGGGCAGTACGTGCTGCATGAGGGTGATGACCCTATCGGCGCCGTGATGGATGAAGTTTCGATTTGCTTCGACAAGGAATCCGGCACGCTGCATAAGCACGGACGTCCGGAATTGGTGCAGGACTGGCACGCCAAAGCGCAGGCCAAGTACCGCGAAGCAGGTTTTGACGAGATGGCCGATGAGCTCATCGTGATTACCGGCCGGTTCGCGCTTGAGGACCTTAATCGCTGCCTGTCGACTTCCGGCTATGTCGGCGTGTTTTACAACCGCCTTTTGAAGGGCGAAGCAGCTCCCCAACCCCTGTCGTAACGCTCCCTCCCCATCAACCTAGATGGGGAGTTTTCATTGTCGCCGGTGATATACATCGATGTGGTTTTTATCAATCGAGAGGAAATAACATGCAACAAACAGTTGAATCGAATAACGGGTTTGCGGTTACAGCTTACTTGGCTTTTCTTGATGCGGTCATGGCGGAATGCGGTCCATGCAAATGCCTGATGCCCAACTCTAACGCCATTACCCGGCGCGCCAAGCTTACCTATCAGAAAGAAAAAGCGGCATTGACGCAGAAGTTAGAGCAGCTTGATGCGGCGACGACTGTGGTACCGGAGGAATTCTACAACGTCGAATGGAACAGGCTGCTTAAGCGGGTGAAGTACAGCCTGTTGAGCTATGACTACAGCTTGCCCACGACGACACCGGATTTTCGCTTCCCACGGGATGGTCGCAATGTTCCAGTATACGCACGAGATGTGCTCGGGCAACTGCGCACCTTGCAGGAAATCACCTTCGCTTACCTGAAGCAGCAAGGCAAAATGCAATAACCCTCAGAGACCCGTCACCGGGTCTCTTTTCATTGTGCCTAGATATCTTCTTCCTCGGCATCGAGGCGCTTGATGCGATTGCCGTCGACGAGGATGCCTACGGCCTTCAAGGCGTCTGCGGATTTGTGGATTTCACGACGGCGATGGCGCATCGACACACTGTCGCCGCCCGCGCCCACGAGTTGAATCAAGGTATCCATGAGCCAGCCGCCGGTCGGTTGGTCTCGATGGGTCAGGATGTGACGGGCGATGGCTTGTGCCACGCCGGCATCAATCTTGGCGAGCGGCGCCGGGTCATAGTGAAGCTGCAAGTCGTCGCGCAACATGGCGGCAAACGCCGGGTCCAGCGTGACGCGCCACATCTGACGGGGCTTGCCCGTCAATCGATTGAGCTTTGTCGCTTGCGACTCTTCCACCCGGTCGAGGATGCCGCCAAGCAGCTTCAATCCTTGCGCCGGGGCTTCCAATGTGATGGAGGTTTCGCGCAATTCAGTGAGCATGCGCCAGAGCGTGTCCTTGGAATACGCCTTGCCGCCGCCGACCGTCACCCGCACCTTATAGGGGTCAACGAGGATTTGAAGGTGCCCGGTCGCGGCAATGGTGCGGTGGTCTTCCGCATGGCGGCAGATGGCTTCGATGATGTCGGCATGCACCTGCCCTATCTTGCCGCGCACGGTGGCGGTACCCCACGGCGTTGCAATCACCCGTTCCTGCCATTGCGGCCGTCGCGTCGGCTGATAGAGTTGCAGCCGCGACTGGTGCACCGTTGTCGTCGGCAATTTCTTGATGATATCAGCGACGCCCGAGGGGCCGGAAGCATTAGCGGTCATTACCATTTTCCATCGAAGGCGCCTTTGGCAGAAGGCAAGCCGGGGACCGTGTCGGCCGGTCCGCGGGTTTCAGTTGTTTGAACGGGCATAGGCTGCGGACGCACAATCGTTTGTGGTTCCGCTACGCCATTATCGAAGGTGCAGGGTAGCAAGACGCCGTCTTCGACACGCTTGAACCATTGGTCTTCCAGCGGCGCACCATAGTTTTGCTTGCTGATATTCCAGCGCACATAGTGCACGTGAGCACCCTCAGGCAACCCAAACTTGCGGGCCTCGTGCTCGGTCATCGCTGCCAGGAAGGAAACCCAGCGCGCGTTGTCTACCAGCACGGAAGAACCACGGGCTGCTTGCTGCAAGGCGCCCATGCCGCTGATGGCGGCGGACTTGCTAGTGTGATGTAGATACATCACTGCGGCGCCGGAAACCGTCGCCAATCGTTCGAGCTGCGCGAGGAGCCGCTTCATATCCGGGGTTGCGTTCTCATCCAGCGAATGAAAGCGCGACAAGGTATCGAGCACGACCAGTCGTGCGCCTTTGACAATCGACAGCACCGCGTCAAACCACCCGGCCTCCATCAAGTCGATGTTGAGCCCGACGCAATCCCGAAAATCAAAGTCGTTGAGCGTGCCGCCTTTAGGCAGATAGCGCTCCACCGCGTGCAGACGAGAGGCGAACACATCTTCTCCATCCTCGGCGGACAGCACCACAATGCGCCCTTTCTTTGGCGCAAGTCCCGTGAGGTCAGCGGAGGATGCGAGGCTCACTGCCAGCGACAGCGCCCAATAACTCTTGCCGACTCCACCCGGACTGATAACCCCGCCGACCGTCCCCGCCTTGAATCCAGGCAATACGAAATCGAGCGCCTCTGCAGGCCGCTGCAATAGCGCTTGCAAGTCTGCCGCAGGCGGCATCGTTCGCGTAATGGTATCCTTGGACATGCTGGCAATCTGGAGATTTAATGCCTGCAAATATACCATCTAATAGCATTTTTGTCAATGCAAACCTTTTGAAGAGGCGACGCCAGGCTTGCCTCGATAGCGCGAAGCGGGGACCTTGTTGCAACCCAAAGACAGTTTTTGAGCGTGTGAACATTCTAATCACACTCCTCGTGCGCAGCCTTGCGGAAGCGTTTTTCTACCGCAAGGAAAGCATCTGCGGGCCGATTGCCCGCGTGACTGTGGCTTGCCTTGGAGTCAATCGATTCACCTTTTTAGCCTAGCCCCCGCAGAGGGGCTTTCGACTGCGTGAGCAACCCGCCATGGGACGTCCTCGTGGATTACGCGAAGCGGCGGACTGTCTTGCCCAAGCCTTTCTGAAGTTCGCCTTGAAACATCCAACTCCCACTCCCCTTGTAACGCCTCGCGTCAGCGGTTTCTGTTGACCGCGTCACGCTCAAGGACGTCTGCTGTTCGGTCTTGGGGCTGCGGCTCCCCTGCGCGAAGCGGGAACCCTGTGCGAACCCCCACGACCTGTTGCTCGCCTTGAAACATCCCACTCCCACTCCCTGTGCGCCAGAACCGGTCGCCCTGGCACCGGTGACGCGCGAGCTGTTGCTGGCCTTCTGCTCTTCGCCTCCCCGACCGGGTATTGAGCCAGCTTGGGCGAAGCCCGAACCTTGTCTAACCCACACGTTTCTTTTTCGCCTGCGGGAATCCAACTCACACTCCCCCGTTTTGCGTAGCGTCTTTCATACGCAAAGAAAGCTTCACAAAAACTTCACGCGGTGTTCATTTTGACCTTGACAAATGAGGCTGAGTATGTTAAAGTACGCTTAACAATTAAGGCTAAGCAGTAAGCCTAGCAAGTGGACAGAATAGCTACCGAGGTAGCGAAAGAAAAAGAGGTAGAAGCATCATGGAAGCAACCAAAAACCGTATCACCCGTGACCCGTTGAAGGCGCTAGTCGATGTCGACAGCCTGCGCCTCGGTCACGAGCTCGCCATCAATGGCGCTCCCAACTGGGCCGAAGGCGCAGGCCCTAAGCGTCCCCTCGGCGTCGTCCCCTTCGAGACCGCTCGCCAGGTGGCCACCTTCGCCATTCCGGTCGCGCTGGTGTTCGGCGCACTGGCGCTCAAGGGTCTCACCGCAGGCCTTATCGCCATCCCGTTCGCCATGCTTGCCGGTGTGGTACTCGATGCGCAACTGATGCGTGCCATTGAAAAGCAAAAGGCCCGTGATGTTGCGAACGACCGCGGCAATTACGCTCGCGCTCGTGAACTCGCTGTGCGCTTGGGCCTCAAGATGGAGGACATCAACAAGGCTCGCATCACTCGTCTTGAGGAAGACTTCAAGCTCGAGGAACGTCGACTCAAGCCTTATGCGTTGAACGGCGAAGCACGCGGTCGTATCGAGCGTGAAGTCGCTGAAAAGGATTTGGCTCGCCGCTTGCGTGCACTTGGCGATGAGCCGCTGTTTGAAAAGGAAACCCGTGTGGGTGCAGCAGGACAGGGTCAGTCCAATACCGGTTCTGCAGGTCGCAGCCATCATCATGGCGGTGTGCCCGCTTCCCATCCGATGGTCAACATCAACGGTACACCGATGGCTAACGAGTTCGTCGACATCAACGGCAAGCCCTTCGGCGCACCTTAACAGCTCCTCGTCGCAAGATAGCGACTCCCCTCCCCGGTCGAGGAAACTCCCCGGGGTTTTTTATTGCCTGTCCAACCAGGTGGTCCACGTCACACCAGCGCCAAGGCAGGCTGAGATAAAAGGGCCTTGGCACTTTTATTGAAAGCGCCGGACGCGATTGAATCGTCTCACGAGGAGGCCTTTCATACACTGGCTTACCTCCCACTCCAGATGTTCGCCCCATAGGGATTCTTCTCTAAATTGAACCCCTCAAAAGCGTCATCGAGGAGGCTTGTCCTGACCCACATCTCCCTCGCCTCGTGCTGCTCGCATGTTGGACTGACCGCACCCATTACGCCCTGCACAGTTCCTCTCCCGCGACTCCTTGCCTCACGCATGTGCCCATGTGTTTGCGTTGAAGCGTCCATCCGTTTGATGGACAAGCCCGGGTATATTCCCCTGCGCAGTTGTGTGCCAGCCGCCTTGCAGCAAGCACCGTCTTGCGTTTCATTTTGGCTATTCCGATACCTGATGCGCAGAAGCCTGGCGCTGTCGAATTGAGGCACCCTACACCCTCCTCAACAAGCATCCCCATGGGGGTCGCTTTCAGGCTTCGCAGCCCATAATCGCTGGCCTTGTAGTCACCCTGCATACCCCGCCCTTGCATCGCCCCCTTAGGGGCCTTTGAGACATCGTAGCACTTGCCCAGGCACTCCCACCGGAGGACGTTTCAATGCGCCAGCAACCTCTACGCCAAAGGCCACGCCAGCCACTTCCCACGCGTTCTTTTCATGCGACCTCAACACCTCCTTCAAGGGGCGTGCAGTAAGCGCCAGGGAGGGTCGCATTGTGTTCCCGGAACACAATCGGCACCGGAAGGAGCGGTTCGGTTGTCACACCGGGAGGCTCTTTCGGTTCGCTGTCGGGGGCGCAGACCTATCAATGCGGCGCAATGACGAGCGCGAAGCGGGGAGCCTGTGTTAACCCCCGGGCTTCTGTTTCGGGTCGTGAAGTTGTCAATCCCACTCCCGTCGTCCACCACCGGTGGCGGAACGCGGCATGGTGACACACCGCCTTGCGCGTGTGGAAACAGGGCCGAAGGGCGCGTTTGACGTCTCGCCTGCGTCGCGTAATGGTCAAGCTTCCTCCCTAGGCATGGCAAGGCCGGAGACCCCTCCTGAAGACCCTCTTCACCCGGCCCGCCATGTGTAGTTCAGCTGACCATTCCGACGTTGAGAAGAGTCATACGAGCGCCGCCCGCGTTCCGACGTTACGGTGACGTGGACACGGGATGGGATTGGGACCATCTCCAAACCTCAAGAATCGGTACCCGCAAGCCAGCTAATTCCTATACTCGGTATCACTTAAGGAGAATTTATGGCAGACCCTACTATGATTGACCAGGGGGAGTTTCCCCAGGTTATCCGCAACCACGAACGTGAGGAGCGTGACTTTACTAACTGGCGCGAGACGCAGGAGCAGTACATCGAGAGCGAACGCGTCGCTGCGCTCGACAACATGCTCTATGGCAACCCTGTTGCCAACTTGCTCTATCTGGAGCAGGCTGGGTCGCTGACAACGCTCAGGAATGAAGAGGAAGTGGCGAAGGTTGAGAATCTTCGTCGGCTTGCTGCTGAGCAGCAGGGATTGCCGTATGAGCCGCCAGCCCACCTGAGCGAAGCTGCAGAAGCGGCCCTTGCGCAGCTCAAGGAAGCCTCTGAGCCAGCTTCAGCGCCAGCTGTTGAGGCGACAAATGAGCCAGCTCCTGATGCGGCTATCCATACGGGTGAAGCTGCAGCCGGTAAGGAGGTTGAGGCTAGCGTTGCGGCGAAGCTAGGTGATTTGCCGCGTGAAGCCACCGGCGTGGAAAAGAAGCTCTCCACGATTGCTGGCGATGGTACACGTCAGGACCGGCTGGTCATGCTGGGCGACCCGAAGGTTGAAGAGCGCATGATGGATACCCTGCGTAATCGCGGCCTCCTCACCTACGTGGGCGGTGTACCGCAGATTAATGCAACGCACAGCCAGCTGGCTAAGATGTACAACGAAGCGGCCATGCAACTCGGTCACGAAACTGGGCGCGAGTACTCCACTGTGCGTGCGGTTGAAATGGAGGTTAATCGTGAGCCTGGTGCGCTGTTCGGTCGGTTGAGTTCCGGCATCCTGAATGCGATGGGCCAAAAGCACACCATCACTGTCCTGGTTGGAGGTGATAAGGAGACTGTGGATAAGTCTCTGGCGGAGCTTGGTCAGCACTTCAGCAAGATGGATAGCCTGGATTACCTGAACAAGAATGCCAGCCAGCCCGTGAAGCTCGAAGACGGAAAGCTTGTGGTGCCTGAGAATGGTCCGCTCAAGCTCTCGAGCAGCGTCGCACTCGATGTCGCGATTGGATTGGCCAAGGCCCCGGTGCAAGACCGTCAGGAGTTCCTTGATAAGGTCAAGGAGATGCGTGACGCGCAACGTGCTCAGGAATTCGCCGAGAAGGAAAATGGTGGCGATAAGGAAGCTGGCAAAGAAGCAGGTAAGTCTGCTAATCAGGAAGCGTCACCGCAGGTAAATAAGTTTGCTAGCGAGTTTGCAGAGAAGCTCGATAAGGCGTTTAAGGAGCCTGCCTCCTTGGCAGAGCGTAATGAACGCAAACAGTCTGGGGCTGAGTCCATGCTCTACGCTTTCCGTGGAATGAAGGACCCGGCAACCCCGGAGCTGGGCACGCTTCCGACTGAAGCGCGGCAAACGGCGTTGGTGCAGCTTGAGGCGCTGGTGAAGAAGGCGCAATCCAAGGAGTATGGCGAAGGCGCGATTAAGGCTGCGACTGACCTCACCTCCACTGCCGGCGATTCTTCCAAGATGAAGCTGGAAAAGCTGATTGCCGCGGAGCATGCGAACGACCCGAACTTCGCCGCCTTTGCCGCTGCTACGGCTGGCCGCATGGTGGCGGATGGCATTATCACTGAAAAGCAGGCGCAAGAGATGAAGAGCGCCACTCAACCGCAAGCCACTGCGGAAACGGCTGCACCCCAGTCGGAAGCCAGCAAGCAAGCTCCGCAGGAACCCCAGCAGGCCGCTCAGGTAAATGACCAGGCGGCCGCCAAGGAGCCCGTGAAGCTGGACGCATCCGCCCCGCTGCATGAGCGCATCGAGCAGATGGCTAAGGCGGGTCCGGATGGGGTGAGCGCAGAGCAAGTCAATGCACTCATGAAAGACCTGCAGCCAGCTCGCATGAGCGAGGACTTCTACCAGGTCGACACGCGCAACATGAAGGATGGGAAGGTCGACTACCAGACGGACGAGCCAGCTAAGACGTTGGCCCGCTTGGAAGCGATTCTGACTGCGACCGAATCCGGCCGCTATGGCCAAGAAGCCGCTAATCAGGCGAAGGAGCTGCTCCCGCTGGTGCAACGTGAGGGCGCCTGGCATAACCAGGACATGTATCGCTACATGGACGACCCCCTAGCGCTTCGGTTGACTGGAGACCAGGTGCGCACCATTGACGAAGAGCGGGCTAAGCTTGGCTCCTGGTTGGACAAATCTCATGAGGCGTCCGCAACGGCTACGCAAGCACCAGCGACGGAAGCGCCTAAGGCTGCCACCGTGCAAGAACAAGCTGGCGCACCAGCTGTTGAAGCGCCAGCAGCTGCGCCCAAGCAAGCAGAGCAGGTTCGTGAGGCCACGTTTGAGCCGACGCCGCATCCGCAACAGGCTTCGACTGAGAAGGCGGTGACGCAGTTGGCGCAGTTCATGTCGAATCCGGCGGGAAACCTCACCACGCGAGACCACCAATGGGACCCTCGAGGCGCGGATAAGCTGGCGCGCGTGCTGGGCAATATTGATACCGATGTGCTGAGCGGCATGTCACCGGCAACGCAGGCAGAGGTCGCGGCACAAGCTAAATGGGCTGCTCGTATGGTGGAACAAGGGAAGCTCCCGGTGAGCGATTCGTTGAAGGACCAGGTGCTGTACAAGGCGGATGAGATGGACCGCCTCGGAAAGCTGCCCCTCGACAGCGAGTCGGCCAAGGCGCTGGCTAAGGCTGAGCGTTTGGAGAGCGCTATGGATGCGCGCATGACGGGTTCGAGCCACAACACGCAGGCAAGTACCGGCCATACCCAGGACCGAGATATGAGCAACATCGCGAAGGACCTGGTGCACGCCGTCTACAAGGCGCCTGATATGGGTGAAGCGTATGCGAAGTACACGCTTAAGATGGCGAAGGACATCACCCCGGACAACATCAAGTCGTTGTCTCCGGAAGACCGCGCGCGCACGGCTGTAGCGCTCGACTTCCTGGCGCGTCAGGTGAAGGAAGGTGCGATGGGCGACTTCAGCTCCCTGAGTGACGCAGTCCAGCGCCATACCAACAACTCTCTGGAAGCTGCAGATAAGCTCTACCAGGCGTATGCCAAGGATTCCTCAATGCAGGTGTCCATGATTCGCGCGGAGAACGACCTGCATGCGCGAAACAACCCAGAGAACACAGCGGCCAAGGAAACCGCCGCAGGGCATGACCAGGGCCAGTCCAAGCAGGCGCAAAACGACCGGTCCCTCGAACGCTAACCAACCACCAACCCACGCCATCCCGGTTGCGACATTCTTCCGGGATGGTTTTTTATTTGTGAAAATTGAGCACTCAATTAAAAAAGAATTTATTTAAATACTTCTTAGCTCTAATAATCATTCCTCTAAGTAGCAATTAACCTTATGTAAAGAATTGGTAATCGAGGTGTAAAGGTTTTGCAACATTTTCCACTTTATGGATGAGCTTCAGATTGAGTTAATTTTAAATTTTGTAATAAATACAATTTGATACTTGACAATTCTAAATGGGAAACATTTGCAATTACTTGTAAATAAATTGACAAGAATACCCCTAACTGCTACTGTGAAACTATTCGTTCACAACTATAAGCTGTTAACAGCATATGCGGGAATTTCTAAAGATTCTCAAGGGGAACCTTGATGTGCAGCGGGCTCTCATTGCCGTCGTGTCACTTGCCGGGGAAATAGTTCTTGTCAATAAAGCATGGAGTGAGTTTTGGAAGGAGAATGGCTGGGAGACCCCTTTCGGAGAAACACTAAATGTCAGCCATTTGTTCAAGACCGCATTAGGGGAAGGCTCACCCAATTACATTGAGGCGCATGCCGCATCCGATATCCTTAATGGGTTGTCTGATGTCCTTAATGAAAATGAGCCTCGGTATACGCGCGAGTTCGAGCTTAACTCGGTCACAGGCCTGCACATGATGCGGGTTGGAATACGCGCGGTCGACCTGTCAGGATTTCGCGGCGCACAATTGCGTTTCGAGATACTTCCACGCTTTTTTGTACAACCTGCCGCCTAAAAAGTAAAAGCCCGGATTAACCGGGCTTTGTTACGTCCGCTTATCGTACACAAGCGACGGGGTATTGTGGATTGCCCATCATCAACATCCATCGCGCGGCGGCCTCGCGGTACCCGGCCGTTTCACGCAGGCTTTCCGCCTTGGCCAAAAACCCATCTCGCAGCAGTTCATCGGCCTGGATTAAGAGGCTCACCGCTTCGTCCTTGAGCGCTTCTGCGCGCAGGGTATACGTCTGGTTGAACCAGACATTGGGGACGGAGACGACCTCCCCTGTTTCTGGATAGAGATATTCGAGTCGCTCTGCCGCCACATCCCCGGCAACGAGGGTGTGCGGATTAAACGTACACACGGATTCAGCGTAGGCTGGCATGGTGGCTCCAATAGCATGGCGCCACGAAATGCGGCGCATGATTTGTATAGCGTTTACTCGGGAATTCGCGAGATAGCGCTATACCGCTCTCTACCCAGTAAAATGAGGAAATCATGCAAGAGTCCGCGATACCGATGGAGTTCAACCAGGTCAAGAGCATGGCCCGCGAGGCCATTCATGCCGGTGTTCGGGTTATCCTGGTTTCCAGTGAGCCTGGCGTTAGTATGGGCCGCTTGATTGATGAGCTTTTGACGGAGCTCACGGCAGAAGGCCGGGACGTGATGTACACGACGCCGCTAGAGCGGACGCACCGCTGGAAATCGGTGGCGGGGATGACTAGCCCGACGCCCTACTCCCTGCTCAATCAAGCGGCTGAACAGAGTTTGCCCAAGCAAGACGTCATTATCCTCGACCATGCAGGGGTCCTGGATGCCCCCATGTCTCGCGGCCGACCCAACTCCGAAGAGGTCTGTGCGGCGTTGGCGAGCTGTTGTACCACGCTGCTCATCGTGGCGGGCGAGGCAGACCTTTATGGCTTTGTAAGCAATCCAGACTTTGAAAATGGCATGGTGGTCACCCCGACGCTACGCCGGCGCGGGCCTGAATCCGTGCATTAGCCAGCAGAGCCCACCCGGGCTATTTCTTATCGCTCGATGAGAGTCCCGTCCGCGGCGATACGCCAGGTATACCGGCTACCATGCGTCACATGGTCCGGCGGACAGGAATAGGTCACCGAGCCGTCCTTGTTAACCGACCGTGCATTGCGCTCGATTTCGCAATACGGGCATGGCAATGGCGGATAGTCTGAAGCCTTTTCTTTTTCTTGCGACATGATTGACCCCTTGTTAATTGGATGTGCTGGACTACCCCAGCCGTTTATTCAGCTTGCGTCGGCTCAAATGGCGCAACACCATCGTTTGGCGTAAAGACCCCGGCGATGATGCGTGGCTCACCGGGGACCTGCCCCGCCTGTTCGATATACAAACGTATTCCCTCCGCCGCAGCCATCCAGGAGCTAAACAGGTCCGTGCAGCGCCTCGCCGGGCGCCAAGCCTCTGTGAAGGGGTCATGGCTGTAATAGTTGGATGGCTCGAGCACAAGGTCCATGCCATCGATGATGACCATGTAGCCTTGCGCGCCTTCCGGCAAGTTGAATGGCGTGCCGAAGTCGTAATCCGACCATACGAGCTTTGGGAGCGGGGTGCGATTACGCCTGACGTCCACCGGATGACCACAGAGCATGGCTTTGATATTGGCTTCCAACACGCCTGCAAAACTACTGTTAATCCCGTCCACCTCAGGCTTTGCCCCGGGGAATAGCTTATCCAGCTCGGCACAAGCGGCCATGACGGCGTCCTTCACCACCTGCTCAACCTGGTTGGACTCGACGTGAAGCGGATGTAGCGCTGAGCCGGGATATAATTTACGCTTGTCCGCAGGCTCAAGGGACAGTCCCAGTACACCCAGCACGGAATCCACAATCCCCTGACCGATGCCTAAGTTTCCAGCCTCGAGACGCACCAGGGTTTGTATGCCGATGCCCGCCTCTTTGGCGAGCTGGTACATAGTCTTTTTTTGGGCTTTACGCGTTGCCTGAATTAATATCCCACGCTCAATGGTATCCATGCCGACCCCTCATTTATTACCATATATGGTAAATTATTTGAGAGGATTTGTCAAGTTACAGTTCACGATGGCTGGGTTTGGGCATAAAAAAAGCGCCTTAACGGCGCTTTGGTTGTGGGACTGGCAGGCGATTACTTCTTGCCCACCAACCCTGGGATATCGGTAAAGCTGCCCTGTTTGGACATCTGGATGCCTTCCTCGACGGTCTGGGAAAATCCGCGGAATCGAGTGGCGGTGGTCAGCGCCAGGTTAAAGACAACAGGCAGCTTAGCGGCTTCTTTGCCGCTGGCCCATCGCTTTTGCTTACTGATATAGATTTTCATCAGGACTCCATCCTAACCTTGGTCTTTGCATAGTATATCAATGTTTTCCATGACTTACTAAACGGGGTCAAATCGAATTTCATCGCTCGGCCATTGCCCCCGACGTTCTGCCACCAATCACTGTCGGCAGCCATGACGTCGCTAACCGTCTTGCAATGAGACAGTTTTGGGTTACCTGAAGTTTCACCAGGCTCTAGTGGCGCATCGAACCCGAACTTTGGCCATACGAAGTATCCCACCATGTCAGGAATGGCCCACTTCGAGGGAATGGGTGGCGCGCACCCGCCGGCCAATAGAGTAATTTCACTCCAACCTAGCCTGTAGGCCGTTAGGGCGCAAAGCCCAAACGCTACAAAGCCGAACTTGTCCGGGGTTTTGGCCTTATCCATAAACATGTGGTCGATATAGACCGCATCGATATAAATCCCCGATGTGGGGTTAGTTTTATAGATGCCGACGGAATTCGTGTGCCCTGCTAGCGTCCATGGATGCTGACTCTGGAGGTAAACACCAGGTGGCGCATAGGTTAGGGTCGAACCCGTGGTGTCTTTGTAGGTTGCGGTCGAGTTATCGGGCAGCATGAAAAGTCTGCCGATAGCTTCCGCGTCGACCATCACGTCGTGGGTCAGGGTGACCAACCCACCGTCCAGGGGACTCCCATCGATACTTAAGCCGGTTCCCGTGAAGGATTTTGCTACTTCATGGGATTCGAGGTATCGCTCTAAAGGCTTCAGCGCCCAGTGATAGTAAACCTGTCTTCTAGCCTGATGGGCTCTCTCAGACCAATTAATCATATTTTTGTCCTTCTTTATTAGTTTTCCTTATTGATGCAGCTGGCTTGCGCTGGCAAGGCAACAGCACCCCCCCATTACTTTCCTCGAAGCGCTGATGTTAACAAAAGCTGCGCTATACCCCATCAAGGTCTATTTATTAATATGAGGGAAATTTTCATGAAATCAAGTGCGTTATTGGTGGTAGATGTCCAACCCGCATACCGGGACTGGTCTGAAACTGTTGTCGATGGGGTAGTGAAGCGTATTAACAATACGCGGAAGCCAGTCATTGTGATGTGGGTGGGAGAAGGCCTTACCGATGACACGGAGGCGGATGTATTCAATTACCTGCATTACAACGGCGCGCGGCCGGGGAAACTCAGCCAATGCCGCTTCATCGAGAAGGATTATGGGTTCTTCCGTGGCTGGATGGATAACGGGGTATCTTCCTCGACGATTGTGAAGGTCGGGAAGGAAATGCTCAATACTCGCCGGCACTCGAGCGAAGACCTGGACCTCGAGGCGGTGCTGGAGGCGGATTTCGAAGAAGTCGCAGGCCTAGCATCCAGCATTGCAACGCCATCTTTCGATAGTCGCTTGCTCTCCAGCTTCAACAACTTCGATACCTGTGGCGGTGGCGGGCAGGAATGCCTGGCGGAAATCGAGTTGTATCTGTCGATGCTTAACAAGCCCTACACCCGACTCGATGAACTGGTTTATTAAATAGGGAGGTATCAAATGAACGTTGTGCTTTCATCCGGCCAAGCGGTCTCCTACCGAGACCTGGCTTATATGCGACCGGGTATTGCCCGCCGCGAAGGGTTTATCGCCTTATTCAAGGCGCACCCTACGTGGCACATGCCGGTTAACTGTAAATGGCAGTTGCAATCGAACGATGTGGATTTGGCACATCTCCTGAAAAAGGGTGTGCTGGAGCGCATTCGTAGCGGTGGCGGCAAGGCGCATCACATGAACAAGTCAGGGAGCAAGCGCCAAACCTATCTGGTGTTATCCAAGGCTTATGGCGGGCAGGTCAATCCGGCGGATATTCAGCCATGCGAGGTCTTGCGGATACGCATGTATCCCAATGACCGCGAACCTGGTTGGGTCGCACGATTGCAGGATGCGGGTTTGCGTGTGAGCCACAGCCCGCAACGCTTCGGGCGCACCAGCTGGCTAATCAAGCAGTGTGATGCGCACATGGAAGTACTGCAAAGCCCGTCTATCGTGCAAACCACCGTGATTCATGCGCCGACTGCAGGACAACTAAAAATAGCAGGACAACTGGTCAAGGCAGGTATTGCCCTGGTTGTCTAAGCAAACATAACTTTCACTCTCATCCCCGTCCATGTGGCGGGGATTTCTATTTCACTTCACATCAGCGGCGCTATACAGGAATGGACTCTATCGTCCTAACTAGGAGGAAATATTATGTTGATTGAAGTGAAGGGTTTTACGCTTTCTTTTGCCCCGTTGCTGTTTATCGCCGCCGTGTTGCTTAACTGCTTGGCAACGTACGTGATGTCCATGGCGCCAACCAGGTATCGCCGGCTGGACCAGTCCCGTCGCATGGCGTTCGCGCTGGATGCTGCCGCGACACTGACCTTGATAGCTTCGGTGGTGAACCAGGGCAACCTGTTACTTTTTGCCGTCATGCTGGCCATAGCCACGCTCGTGGGCACTGTACTTTCGGTAGGCATCCTGCGCGGACTGATGTGGCTCTCACAGTTCGAGTTGCCCCACCTTAACTGAGCTACTCAATCAAAAGACCGCATATTGCGGTCTTTTTTGTTTACTGCCCAGCAGTTCCAGCTGACTGGGCTGGCGGTTGCTGACTAGTCGCGCTTGCTGGTTTCTTGGGTAGCTCGGAACCTTCCGGATTCAGGCTGCATACCAGGAAGGGATACTTGTTGGCGCAATACGCGCCATACGACAGCCCACCCATCACAATGGTCAACCAGGTGTTTCGTGCCACTTTGGCGTTAGCTACTGCCTTTTGCCCGAAGCGCTGACCGATATCGTCGACCAATTGTGAAGCATCCTTGTTGGTAAACGTCGGCTGCCCCTGGTAATACAGAATCTGGTTGGTATCCGCATTAATAATCCAGACCGGGTCCTCCGGGGCAATGCGCTTGATGGTCCCGTTGTTAATCTGAGTTAGCACCGAAGGAAGCGCCTCAGGCAGCACGCCGGAGAGGTAATTAAGCAAACTGGTTGAGTTCATGATGGCACGAGTATGCGCATCTTCTGCATGAGCTGGCACACTGGCCAATGCCAAGGTAGAGCAAAGAAATGCAAAAACACCAAGGGATTTATGCTGTTTTTTGAGGGCATCCCCCTTGACAGATGCAAATATCCCCGCTACAGTTCGAGCCAGCTTACGCATTGCGTTGTGAATTTCGTAGTGCATCATGTTATATCCAATTTCTATAAAGTACATGAGTTCTAGTGAATCTAGTCGGGCCACTCGACGTTAATTGGGCCGCTTGTCGGGTCTCCCTGACAAAAATTGGATTCACCTGTATTGTGTTAGGAAATTGTATAGCTCGAACACTGTCCAAACATGGAGGTTTGCTATATGGAACAACCCAGGCAATCAAAGCCGCATCGTCACGATAGTCGTCCGCGGACTGGTTTTCAGCCTGGCGCCGAGCGCTCTGTTCGCTCGGTCAATCTGAACAAGCTGGTAGATGTATTAGGCACGGATGGCGCAGCTGCCGCCCTGTTAATTCGCGAAGAACTCCTGAAATCCCTGGTCTCCGGCCGTGAGCAATTGAAGGGCGAGCATCTTCAGCATCTTAATATGCGTCTTGGCGATGCGGGCTTCCCAGTTAACTGGCTCGAAATCAAGGATTCAACGGTGACCCCGGCCCAAGCCGACACCTTGAAGCAATTTGCAGCCGAATCCATCCAAAAAGCACCGATACGCCGCCTTAACCTCAAGCGACTGGTAGAAGCATTCCCAGACCGCTTAAACATGTTGGCGGATGCGCTTGAACTCCAGGCGTCCAGTATCACCAATATCGTAGAAAACACTGCCGTATTCGACGACCAACGCATGGGGCACATCAACCCACGTTTGTTTAGAGCTGGTTTCCCGAATAACTGGCTGGAGCAAGCCAATCCGGAACTCAAGCCGGAGTGGATTCAGAACCTGGAGGCGATGGCTACCGACACCTATGAAGAAGTGCTGTCGGATACAGAAACCGTCAAACCAGCGGCGGTTGAGATTTCTGCACAAGCGCCGGCAACCAGGGGCACGAAGCGCGCGCCTCAAGCCAAAACCGGAACCATTATTGCAACACAGCCTGGACAAACAAAGGAGGATACAACTGTGGCAACTTCCAAACCTGCGAATCAAACAACCCCATCCGTCTCCACTGGAGCCAAAGCTGGCGCCAAGCTTCCGCCTGGCGTTTCCCGTGCCATGTTGGGTGCTGGTCGCAGTGCGGCGAAGCCGAGCGCACAAGGCAAGGTGTTGCCTGCCGCCGCTCCTGCCCGTCCGGCTGCAACCCCTGCTGCAGCACCAGCTGTGGTAGCGAAACCGGCTGCAAAGCCAGCGGCCAAGCCAGCACCAGTCGCGGCTAAGCCCGCAACCCAGGCACAAGCTGCGGCTGCCGCCCCGGTCACCGCCACTGCTGGCAACGACAAAATCTCCAAGGAACACTCCCTGTTCCGCGCAGGCAACCTCGAAAAGTTGTTTGCCTCAGCTCGCCGCGGCGCAAAAGTCTGTTTGTGGCGCGACCTGCTTGGCAAGGGTTTGCCTTACGCCGGCAACGTCAAGAAGGGGGCCATCCTCGTTCGTGACCCGCTTGCAGACGATATCACCGACCTGATGGGGCTGCCTCGAGGCTTCCTGGATAACCCCACGTTCCCGCCGTCAAAGATTTCGGCTTGGGTCATGGACCCCAATATACCGTTGCCAACCACCCGTGAACAGGCGCTCAAGGCTGCTTCCGTTCAGGCTGGAGAGACGGCGACTGCAGAGGTGCAACCGGTGGTGCGCCCGCAACCTCAGCAAACAGAACTTCCAGTTATTCCTGTGGCCAGTGGCGCTCGAGCACGTGCTCTGGCTGGCGCAGGACGCACGGCCGGCAAGAAGGCACCAGCTGTTGCCGCCAAGCCAGCTGCAACTCCTGCAAAACCGGCAACTCCGGTCGCGGCCAAACCGGCACCAGCCGCACGGCCAGCTCCAGCTGCCAAGCCAGCGGTTCAAGCACAACCGGCCGCGAAACCAGCGGCAACCGCACCAGCTGGCGCTACCGCAGCACCCGCAGTGACCCCGGCCACCGCATCCGCCATGGTTGCTGCCGCGTCCTCTGCCGCTACCACCGGCTTTGTCTGGGCACCCAACCCTGCACCGGTCGAACTTATCGAGCCGGGTCCGCTGGCTCAAGTGCTGGTCGACCAGATTAGGAAGATGGCCCAGGCTGGAACCTTCACGGAAGTCGATGCACTCAACCTGCTCTACTATATGATGAATCGCTAAGCGATACGAAAAGAAAAAGCCGGCAATCGCCGGCTTTTTTGTTAGCTACCACCTCAATATCGGTTAGGCGGTAAGCTCTTGGTTATAGAGCTGGGCTCGCGCCATCTTAAGTGCGACTTTGGCTTTCCATTCGCGCATCATCTTCAATTCTCCGACCGTGAACTCACGATTGAGCGCCAGCACCTGCTGACGATAATCCATTCCAGCCTCACTGGCCTGACTCAAGGCAAATAACTCGGCACAATCCAGCTCCTGGATGGACGAAAGGTTGTTTAGCTCTTTCTCGCATGAATCGACGATGTTGAATAAAGTGTTTGACCGGCCAACCAACATGAAAAAAGCTGCGATTCCAAATGCGGCTGCACACAAGAACAGCTCTCCGGGAATAATCATGCCTAGCGCTAGTCCCTGAATTGCGGTGAAAACTAGCGCCAGTGTAAGAATACAAGTTAATGCCGTGGCCGTCCCATAGACCGTGGAAGCACGCTTACAGCGCTTGAATTCCTTAGAAGCAAGTAAAGCTTTGCGCTGCTCAATGGTTTCAGCCGTTGGCGCAGGCGTCTCCATGTTGAATACCACCGCGCTGTCCATAAAGATTTGATAGTTTTTTGACGTCATCAGTTAATCCTTTACGGTGAGCGTCTCATACAGCTCATTACAGGCAGCCTTTTCCTTGAGCGTCTTGGCATGCGCCACCAACATCTTGAACTCGGCCGCGATGAACTTACGCCCTTGCTTAATTACCGCATCGCGATAGGCTTCACATTCGGCATGGGCCTCGCAGCAGTCGATTAGCTCCTGGCAGTGCTTGCGGGCCATCGGCTGTAATCCGGAACGCTCCGCATCAAGCGAGGACACGACCCGGCTCAGCTTAATCACGAAATCGAGCATCAACCAGAATAGCGCCATAGAGACAAACAAAACGCCGAAAGTCTCAAACAGGCAACCCCAACTAAAAGCTGGCTTAAGATGTTTGGCGGCATAGGTAATGGTTGCGAAAAAACTGATAAGTGCCATCAGAAGGTTCATGCTCAGCATAAAGTCAACGTGGCGCTCGGTAATTTGACCTTCGATGTTGAGCTCGGCAATCCGAGCCTCAATTGCCGCTTGCGGCTGTGGCCCAGCCATGGTGATTGCAAGTTTGGATTCTGCTAATTTCTTGAGTTTGAAATACATGGCTTACTCCTCGTTTTTCTTGTAAAGCGCGGCTTCAGCAACACGCTCATGGGCGGCGTTGTTCCAGGCATTCAGCATCTCATGCTCAGCTTCCACAAAATGACGAGCTGACTGGATGATTTGTTGACGATAGCGCTCACCCTCTGGCGTGCCGGCACAAAGACTCAGCACTTTGGCGCATTCAGACTGCGGAATTGGCTGCAAACTTTCCTTTTCATTGGTCAAGGCCGCCTGGGCGTCGAAGAGCTGTTCTTCCATCTCGGACGCAAGGAACATCAATCCTGCGCCAACGAGGCCACCACCTAGCACATATAACGCAAGCTGATTGAAAGGCAATGCCGTAATAAGCCAACTGAGCAGAGTTCCCCCGATGCCCACGAAGGCGCAAATACTTGCAATGACATTCAAAGCACCAGCTAAAGAAGCGAGGAGCCCCACGTTACAAATCAATTTGTCCGAAAGTTGAGCCAATCGACGGTCAATGTCTTCCTGTGAAGGGGGATGCACCGAGGGGTCGAATACCAGCTTGTTTGCGATGATGGCGTTAATCCACTTAATGGTCATGATTAGCTTTCTTTTTCTTTACCGGATAGGAGGCTAAGCAGTTTGCGTCTCATAGAGCGCCGCACAGGCGGCCTTAGTCTCGACCTCGTCTGCATGCGCAATTAAGAGCTTGCCTTCAGCCTCAACGAATGTCCGCCCTTCGGCCAGGACGGCCTTACGATAACTATCGCATTCAGGGTGAAGTTCACAGCAGGCTAGCACTTCCTTACAGGAGGTCGCCTCCATAGGCCGCAGGCCCTTAATTTCCTTAAGAATGCTATTGCAGCAGCGTTCGAGATTGAATACTGATATCAGTGCCAAAGTCGGCACGGCGAGTGCCACAGCTAACATCAAGGTGCCTTTGATAACAGTCATCCAGCCCAAATTGGATTGTGGCAAGCAGCCGATGACAAGCGTGACGCAAAACAAACTAGCGAAGACACTAATTGCGGCAAGTGGACCTGTAAAGTCATCAACCAAACTAACAATTTTTTCTACCTTCAAAAGGGCATTCCGACGTGCTTCAAGAACGTCTTGGGGGACCGGATTGCTGATATCGAAGACCAGTGGGTTTTGAGCAATATTTTTGATTTTTTGGTACATTTCTTAATCCTCGTTAAGGTTGTAGAGTTCGGAACATGCTGCGCGGTCGCTCGCAGATTCATTCCAGTTCTTGAGTAGTGTTTTTTCTGCAATAACAAATTGTCGCCCGGCCGCAATCACGCCTTCTCTATAGCTCATGCCCTCAGGAGTTTGTTGACACTGCTTCAACATGACGGCGCACTGTGCTTGAGGTAATGGCTGAAGATTTCCAAGCTCATTAAGCAGCGCCGTCTCAATGTCGTTAAGAGCATTTTTAAAGCAATAAATGCTTCGCGACACCAATATGCCGGCTAATGAGCAAAAGAATCCCACCCAAAGCTCCATTGGGGTATTCTGGGTATGGAGTTTCGTCGACAAAATTCCCATCATGAAAAATACAGTTGCCGTGACCGATACCACCGCGGTGAGAGCTGTTGCCAGGTTTGCGGCATCGCAAGCAATGCTTACGTTCCGGATGCGCTTTGGCGTTACATAGCTCAACCGCTCATCAATACACGCCTGGGATGGAGCGCCCTGTTGGACGTCGAACACCAACTTGCTAGCCACTAACGTTTTGAGCTCAGAAATGTTCATCTTCAGCCTTTTCGCTATAGCGTGCAGGACGTGACTCACCGGCATACAGCTTTGCTTTCAGGTCACGCAATTCCTTGGTTTTCTCCCAGCCAAGCAAAAGCTCCCGCTCAGCGTTAACAAATGGACGGCCAAGGGCCGCTACGCGCTGACGGTAGGATTCGCATTCCGGGTACTCGGCGCAAGCAGTGACCAGTGGGCTTACATAACAGTCGATAATATCCTCGAGGTGTTCGCGCTCTCCCTCCAAGTTGCGAAGCAACCCGCAATACAGGGTTGCTGCCGACCCACCTAAAGCCGCTATCAGACACGATAGACCGCCACCAATAAAGAAGAAGGATGCGACCAACCCTGACTCAACGTTGAGATAAACGAGCAAGCTCAGCGCTTGCGTTAGTGCGACCAATGCCAATATCACGAACATCGCGGATTGCAGTATTAGCCCACCGTAGATGAAATTCGCTAACATCAACCTGGATTCTGCAATCGCATCCAATCGATTTTTGATAGCGTCAGCCGAAGGCGGGACCCCTGCAATGTCAAACTTTAGCTGTCCTGCCACAAGGTCTTTCAGGTTTTGGATACTGATAAGCATGCCTGTCCTTTCTATTCTTCGGATTCGTAGGATTCTTGCTTGGCCCCAGGGAATGCCGCGCGCACACGCTGCTCTAGGCTGGCTGCGATTTCATGGTTGTCTCTCAGCCACTGGCAAGCGTTTTCACGGCCTTGACCAATCTTTTCGCCAGTTTCCTTCAGCGAGTACCAGGCGCCGGACTTCACAATCAATCCCAGGTCGCCACCCAGGTCGAGCAGCTCACCCACACGGTTGACGCCCTTGCCAAACAGAATGTCGAAGTGGGCTTCCTTGAAGGGAGGCGAAACCTTGTTTTTGATGACCTTGACCCGGGTTTCGTTACCGATAATTTCATCGCCCTGCTTGATAGCACCCGTACGGCGGATATCCAGGCGAACAGACGCGTAGAACTTGAGTGCATTGCCCCCGGTCGTAGTTTCGGGATTACCGAACATCACGCCAATCTTCATGCGAATCTGGTTGATGAAGATGAGCAGCACGTTATGCTGCTTGGTGACGGCGGTGAGCTTACGCAACGCTTGCGACATCATGCGGGCCTGCAGGCCCATGTGCGAGTCACCCATCTCCCCTTCGATTTCAGCTTTCGGGGTGAGCGCGGCGACGGAGTCGATAACGACAACACTGACCGCGCCTGAGCGCACCAGCGTGTCGGCAATTTCGAGCGCCTGCTCGCCGGCGTCCGGCTGGGAAATCAGGAGGTCATTGATATTGACCCCGAGCTTTTGCGCATAGACCGGGTCCAGCGCATGCTCGGCATCGATATAGGCGGCGACACCGCCTGCCTTTTGAATTTCAGCGACAACATGCAGGCACAGGGTCGTCTTGCCTGAGGATTCTGGACCAAAAATTTCTACCACGCGCCCACGGGGTAAGCCGCCGATGCCGAGGGCACGGTCCAGCATGAGGGAGCCGGTGGATACGGATTCGATATCGAGGGCAACTGCACCGTCACCCATCTTCATGATGGCGCCCTTTCCGAACTGCTTCTCGATTTGCGCGAGGGCAGCGGCAAGCGCCTTGGACTTTTCTTCTTGCATTAGAGTCTCCCACTGAGAGACCCTAGTATACCAATTAAATGCTTATTTGTCTACTGTTAAATAGTAGTTTTTGCAAGTCACTCCGGGAAGAACTCCCGGATATCTGCCAGTGTTTCCATCTTCTTGAGGGAGAGCCAGGCGAATACCATTTCGAAATCCTTGAAGCTGCCCATGGTCGGGATGCTGGTTTCGCCAAACTTGGTGGTATCGCAAAGCGCGGGGTCACCCGCCATGTTATGGTGCAGCCGGCACTCGAGCGGCCGGGACTCGTAAATCGAGCATTCGTTCTCCACGAGAAATGGACAAGGCTGGCCAAGGAAGGCCATCTTTTCGACCTTATCTTCTGGCTCCGGCATGCGGAACGGCAAATGGGTCATCTTGCGTCCAGTAATGGCCGCGATGGTCTCGGCCTCACTGGTAAAAATCATCAAGGGGAGATGGCAGCAGCTAGAACAGCCCTTTTTGCAGGCAGTATACGGCGCTACAGCTTCAGAGGCCTCTTGCGCGAGGCGGATAACCTTCCGTTGCCTGGTTGGGACGGAGGCATTCTCGTTGGCGAGCTTGTGTAGCATCGCCCGCATCACCGGTTGGGCCAGCCAGGGATGGGCAGCTACAGCGGCGTGATAGTTGCTGTCAGCGAATTCTGAGTAAGGGAAATCGTCGTAGGGTTCTTGCGTATTTTGTTCAGACATACTGGCCTCTCAAGTCCAAGCCAGTATGGCGGATTACGGGTGGTGGCGCAAGTGAACACGAGGCCAAGCATCCTCGTCAGCAGCAGCCAAAAAGTCTCGCAGAATGAGCTGCTCGACCTTCAGCTTCTCCCGGAACGGCGTGACGATGCGAAGCACCAGAATCGCGAACCCCTCCTCCACCAGCTTGATGCGAACCTTAGGCTCGATGGAGGGGGTGTCGATGGCATTGCGGCGCTGCAACTCATTCATATGCAGCCTGGCATCGGCGTAATATGGCTCGCAGTGCTTTACCGCTGCAGCCATTAGAAGCTTCTCTGCTTTCAGGATATCGACACCCTTGGGCAGATGAACCTGCAATACATGCGCGCCATAATCCCCGGTGAGATTGTCGACGAATACCGGGGTATGCAACAGCCGGTGGTTTGGAATCTGAATCACCCTGCCTGAGTAGGTCAACGTACCGGGGCCAGTCTCTGCCAAGAGGATATGCTGCCAAGTCATGTCTACTACCTCGCCCGTGACACCATCGATTTCAATGAAGTCCCCCAGACCGTAGGTGCGCTTCAGCACGTGCAGCCAGAACGCCAGCATTGACATGAAGGCTTCGCGGAACACCAGCAGCATACCGGCTGTGGCAGCCCCAAGGGCGACAATAACCGAATGCAACTGCTCTCGCCAGATAACGCAAACGCCAACCAGGAACATGAATGCCGCAAGATTGCGGAAGGTGACCATCCAGAAACGACGCACTTCAATCGGCTGATTGCGCGATACGACCCAGCTTGACGCCTGCGCAGTGAGGAGGAGGATGCCAGCCAGGCCAAGTGTTTGCATCATGTCGAGTGGGATGATGCTGAGCTTGGCTTGCAGGAATTCCACCCAAGAGATGCTCTCCACCTGGGGATGAGCGACCGCTGAATATGAAGAATGACCCGGAACAGGGGTCATGTGAGGTACACCTGGCATAAAAAACCTATTTACATCTAACACCATTAGTATAACATAGAATTATAGTTATCTCAAGTTTCACGGCGTTCTATGGTATACACCTATACTTTTTCGCAGGTACAAACTGAGACGTAAGCAGCTATCCGGAGGATTGCCGGGTAGTTGTGACGCTGTAGATGAAATATTGAGAGGAAATTGTATGAAAAGAGTATCTGTTGCGCCCCGCACAACGGAGTGGCATGAAATCCGGGCTGAGTCCTGGACTGCATCCACTGCGGCTGTGCTGGTAGTCAAGGAGAACGCAATCCTACTCCGTGACTATGCCTTGGCTAAGGGTGTTACGTTGGATATCGACCCGTTGCTCGATGTTGGGCTGGAGTCGTTCTACGAAAACACGCTGTGGAAGGCGTGGGCGGAAAAAATGGGTAGGATTCCCCGCTTTGAAGGCAACGCTCATACCGAGCGAGGCACGACGAATGAGGAATTGGTCCTTCGGAAGTTTGAGGAGGAACAGATGATGATGGTTGAGCGCGAGGTAACTAGCTTATCGTCGGAGTATGACGGTTTTCTGGCTTCTTACGACGCACTCGCACCCGCATCGTCCGACCCAGGGGTTGTAGCTCCCTACGGGTTCCCAGTTGAAGCTAAGTGTCCCGCTTTTGGGTCTCGCAAGAAATTGTGGGATAGCAAGAAGGCAGGGCAATTGGCCATTATGGGATTGCCCTACTATTGGTGCCAAGTTCAGCATCAGATTTATGTAGCCGAAGCGCCTTATGGGTGGTTTGTGGCTGCAGGAGTCGAGCAGGACAAGGATACCGGGGAAGAGAAGATTGTGTTCCCTATCGTGGAGAAGGTTCCGCGTGACGAGCGTTTCCTGCGGGCTTATATCGCCGCAGCGAAGTACTATCATGAGGAATTCATCCTTGGTTGTGTGGAACCTCCGATGCTCCCTTCGGATGAAGCGCTTGTGCAAGCACTGGTCGAAAAGGCCCAGTTCGAGCGCGCGATTCATGAAGCTGACCTTGAGACAGCCTCGGACCTTTATCTCGAAGCCGTTGAAGCTGAAGCAGCCGCTTCCAAGCGCCGCAAGGAACTGGAAGAAAAGGTGCTGAAAGCTGCAGCAGCGATGCGAGCCGAGGGTGACGAGATGGTGACTTTAAGTAGCCGGTTACAGGTTATTTATTCCACCAACTCCTCCGTGTCCTGGCAGAAGGTTGCCAAGGACCTGGCCAAGCAGCAAGGCCTGTCTGATGTGCCCGAAGAAGTTATTAAGGCTAACACCAGCAAAGCAAGGGAGAGCTCAAAGCTTAAGGAGGTGGTATAACATGCGTAAAAGCACTGTCATTACCGGTCAGGTGTTCGGCACCGTCGACTGGGTAACCGATGACAAGCGTGAAATAGGCATGTTTATACGAACATCCGGTCGTCAGACCAGATGTATTCTGCAAGGCCCGGTTGTGGAGCAATTTATCGCCAACAACCAGGTCGCCAAGGGAAACCTTGTGACCAGCTTTGGAGACCTTAATGCGCGGGTAATGAAACGCGCATCCTCGAAGCTTGAACCTGAGTTGTTACTCAATGCGTTCAAACTCGACATAGAGCCTCCACGTACTATCCGCCCAAGAGGCGCGCTTTACGCGCAACTCAAGAGCGTTGTTATGTACTGGGAAGAAAAGACGCTTCACATGAAGAGTTTTCTGAATTCCCGAGATGCTGGCCATGCGGATTGTGTGACGTGCTCCGTTTTCATGAAGTCATGGGTTGACGGTATTGAAGAGGAAGGCCGAACAAGCTTTGTCTCTAATATCGCCGTCGGCAAGGAGTACACCGCTATGTGTAACGTCGAAACGGACGTTTACGTTAGCAACGGCAAGGAAGTGCCAGTCCTGCGCTTGTTACCTACGGATTTCAAGCTGCAGGGCTAGCAGTTTTCCTTATTCTGAAAAAAACTTGCACATTTAGCTTTTAGTGCTATACTAGTTCGTAACACCTAGGGCATAAATGGTACTTAGGCGTGACCAGCCCAGGCATATTGCCTCAACACGTTCAAGCCATCAACTAATGAGAGGAAATTCAAATGGCAAATCGCATCACTATCGGTAATTCCGTTATCTCCGGCTTCGTTAACTTCGTCGAAGGTAAGCGCCTGGTCGTAGGCACCGGTTCGTACACTCCCAAGGGTGGCGAAAAGGTGTTCAAGGAATCCATCACCGTCTTCGCCGACGACGCCTTCAACGGCGCCATCCCGGCCAAGGGCGACTACGTGAAGGTTTCCGGCGACGTGGTTGTTTCCCCGCGCAAGGACAAGCCCGAAGAGCTGCAAGTCACCATGAACGTTCGCTTTGCGAACCAACTGGTCAAGGCTGAAGCTCCGAAGAAGGCCGAATCCACCGAAGGTGCTCCCGCGAACAGCGACGACATCTAAGCCTAACGGCTAACCTTAACAGCTCGGGAATTTCTCTCCCGAGCTGTTTGTTTTTGTGGAGCCTGCTATGACCCGAAAATATGAGCCACTTCACCTCAATGTCTTTGATGAGGCGCGTGCGCATTCCAGTCATAAAATGAAGCGCCTTGAAGAGCTGCTCCGCCTCCACCCTGTCGATTCAATCAACCCGCTCCCCGTTTTTGTTGAGGCTCAGGCGATAGCCGCCAAACGCATGCAACCAATGCGCGACGCATTAGCCAACCTTGTTAAGTAAACATTCACCCCTTACTTAAGGCCGCTATACCATTTAATACTTGCTATATCAATATAAATGTGATATAGTTCATCCCGTATTCCTTAACAAACTTCTGTTTGGAGCACACTCATGAATAAGACCACGACCTCCCTGCTCGTAGCAGCCCTGATTGCGACCGCACTGCCTGTCCACGCCGGCATTTTAGGCTCTGATGACAACTCCTCGTCCATCGAGAAGGGGCAGGCGCGTACCATGAATAAGGTCGCCAAGGGCACCGTGCTTCAGGTCTCGGAAGCCAAGATTGAAGAATCCACTACTGCGAAGTCCACCGGCGTGATGGCGGGTGCGGCAACGGGTGGCGCAATTGGCTTGGGCAATAACGGCCGAGGCGGCCTGCTGGGTGGTGTCCTGGGGGCGGTCATTGGTGGAGTGGGTGGCGCGGCAGTGAGCGCCTTCGCTGGCAGCCAGAAAGCGCAAGACTTGGTGATTCAGCTCGATGATGGCGAACTCACCAACGTGACCCAGGCCGTCGACGACAAGGTTGGCGCGTTTGCCGAAGGCGACGCCGTTCTGGTGGTTTACAAGGGTGACTCCGCCCGTGTTATCCGCAACAAGATGAAGGCTGCGGCGGCTGACGCACCTGCCAAGTAAGCCCTCCTCCATACATCAGCCCTTCTATGGTTAGAAGGGCTTTATTTTTGCCTGCAACCCTATGACCACCTATAGCGCCTGCGATACGCTTGACTCCTTGAATTCGGAGCAATTGGAGCTCCTCTCCAAGTCGCAATGCGACCTCCTCATCGTGTACTTAGCGGAGAGGACCCACTTTGATGCGCACCGTATCCGCCTTTTGCTGGAAATGGGCGCCATTGAAGCTAGCCGTCGGCTTGCTGCAACCGGTGAGTCGCCGTCCGGTAAGTCCGTGTAGCGCGCTATACAGGATACAGAGGAAAAATCTGTATCTCGTTAACCAAGAAAGGAAACAGCACATGGAATCTAAACAACGGATTGCCATTTACAACTACGAGAAGGTGTTGGGTTGTATGGTCAACGGCTCCTCCGAACTCGCGCTGAGCGAAGACGGTGACCGTGAAGAGCGCGACCTGCTCGACGAAGGCCTCGATGTGATGAGCAAGGCTTGGCCACGACGCAAAGCGTTCATGGAAAGCCGCATCGAAGCCGGCGAAGAAATCGACCTCGACGCCGAGGAAGCCGACTTCTTCCGCAAGAACGCTGACGGCAAGACCATCGTCGAGGCTCAGTACGTTATCGACATGATTCGTACCGACCGCAAGATGGCCAAGCTGGCGCAGACTTCGAGCATTTTCGATGTTGAAGGTGCCAAGAAGCTCTCCGAGCTTTATGCCAAGTACGGCATCGAGACGGTCAAGGACTTCAAGGGTTTGACGCTCACCGGTATCGCCTGGTCCAAGAAGGGTGCGCAGAAGGAGAAAATCCTCCTGCATGCTACGCGTCCAGATGGCAGCCCGGTTTGCATCCGATTCGAAGCTAGCTTCAACCTCGGATTCAAGCTGCTGCATGCGGTGCTCGGCACTGACCTGCGTGTCGGCCAGACTTTTGACCTGACGGTTGAAGCGGTGGATGGCGCAATCGCCAAAAACAAGCGTGCCGGCAAGGAAGTCGAAAAGCTCGGTCGCTTCGTCAACCATAACCTGGAATTGAAGGCCAACGGCAAGACCCAAAACGGATATCCGCCCAAGGGTGTCGCCTTTGTGCAGAAGCCGACCATCGAACTGATGGAAACGCTGCTGCAACAAGTCCAGATGGCTATTCAGGCGCCTGACAAGAAAGCTGCTTAATCGTTGTCTCTGACAGCCCGATTCATTCGGGCTGTTTTTATGTGCTAAATACCTTGCGAGACAATCATCCACTCTCGCAGTTTATTAATGAAGGTAGTTGGTTCAATTAGTCCATATTGAATCAGCTTCAATGGAATATCAGCTTTCGGAATATCACCAGCAGATAGCCTCTGCTTTATAAAGGCAACCATTTCCGCAGTATTAAGGGGGTCAGGGATAATTTCATCTTTGATACTGAAATTGTAGAGCGTATCGGGATAAGATGCCTTCGCCAACTCAATCAAGTTTTTCTCTAAATCGCTAGATATGGCGGCAATAGCGGTCTGCGCGTCATCCTCGCTTGAAAATGAAATTTCAATGGTTAACTTTGCCTTTAATGCCTCCTTTCCAACAAATGAATCATTATTCTCATTTCTGATTTGTATATTGAAAATGCCCCGCTCCT
Organism: Novimethylophilus kurashikiensis; assembly: GCF_003112435.1. Classification (GTDB taxonomy): domain Bacteria; phylum Pseudomonadota; class Gammaproteobacteria; order Burkholderiales; family Methylophilaceae; genus Novimethylophilus; species Novimethylophilus kurashikiensis. The sequence goes on along the minus strand of NZ_BDOQ01000008.1, from coordinate 53,983 downwards.
CCAGGCTAGTCTTTAGCTGAACTGCTTCCAGAAGGCTATCAACCTCAACCTTTGTCCACTTTGGCGCATCGGTAAAATCCCACTCGTCATCCGGCTCCCCGTAAGTAACAGAAATCCCCATACTAATCCCACACGCAGTTATAAAGGACGAATGATAACCCTGATGAATAGGAGAAGGAATCGCTTGATAGGTCACATAGGCCTAGTTGAGAAAAATCATCAATTCATTGACCAAATTTGGCAATTAATTGAACATTAGAGTTGTCTTTTGATGATTGGAGTTGTATGACAGTTGAGCGCTACAAGGATTTACTCCTGACTATGGTGCAATCCTCCGAGGTGGGAAATAAGCAAGAATTTGCCTCGATAATTGAGCAGGCTTATACGCGATTCTGTGCCTCAACCTCCACTCGCATTACCACGGAGGAGTTTGCTCAAAAGCTCGGGCTTGCTGGCCGCGTAAGCGTTGCCCGCCAGCTCCTGGTAGGACTTGGTGACCGTGCCAGGATGGACCCACTCAAGCCAGATGTACCCCTGTCCCATACCTACTGGACCGTAGAAGTGGATGCACTAGCAGAACTCATCCACGCTACCACCAAGGAAAACGGGGCAGATTCGCAATAAAATGCCTCTCGCAAGGAGAGGCATGAGATAGGCTATTAGGCAGCCATTGCCGGTGATGTTGTATTGAGCAATTCAAGACAGGCAGCTGCCTGCTCGAAATCCAACTGTTGTTGCTTGAAGCGATTGTATGCGCGGTCGAAGGGTCCGAGGTCGTTTGCACGCGCCTCGGCTTCAATCGCCATCGCTATCAAGTAGTCAACATTCAACTCATTGGCCGCGAGCCGTTGGCGCTTAATGATGACATCCAACTTCATCTGATTGATGTTCATAATTTTTCCTTTCATAGAGCTGACGCTCACAGATTGTTAACAAAATAGATTGCCGCAATCAGTATAACAATCAATTGACGTTATTGTGTTTACGTGCTATAGTTGCTATACGCTATTGTAGTCGATGGACATCCCATTTTCTGGCTACGTTAACTTTCTGGAGGAAACAATGAATAAGTCTTTCTATGATGCAATGTCTGCGGTTATCGATAAGTCCGAAATTGCCAACAAGGCTGGCCTGTCGTACCTCAGCGCTGCTACTGCCATGCGTCTCGCCGGCCGCCCCAATGTCGAATTCGTCGACTTTGACGGTAAGCCCCAGCTGGACTGCTTGAACGGTGCCCTGGTTGCGGTCGATTTGGTCATTCCTGGTGCTGACCTCAAGCCTCAGCGCATGTGGCTTCCGGTGATGGACCAGGAAAATCGCGCAATCGATTCCAGCAAGATGACGCTGACGGATGTGAACAACAGTCGTCAACGCTGTCTGGTGAAGGCAATTGCTGCGGTATATGGTGACGGCCTGTCTCTATATCTCGGCTGCGATGGCGACGGTGTTGCTGCCGCCAAAATGCTGGGCATCGAGCCGACGTCCAACCTTCCTGATGTTCAGGCCGTGGTTGCCACGCTGAACGAAGGTGGTGCGCCGTACGTCGAGTGGAACGTGGCTATTGCTGCGTGCCGCATTACCGACCCGTCCTTCAGCTGGTCCGTCGTGGAATGGAATGGCTTGCCTTTCCGTACCGTGATGGGTGGCGTGATGGTTGACGTTGACACCGTGTACAAGGGTAAGAGCCAGCGCCTGTCGCTTCCAGTGATGGATGCTGCATTTAACCCGATTCCGGCTGCCAAGGTTACGACGTTCGACTGGAACAAGGCAGTGATGCGTGCGCTGACCAAGTGCATCGCGTTCAACACCGGTTACGGGCTCAGCGTTTACGCGAACGACGAGTTCGGCAATAAGTCGAAGGCGAAGGTCGATGATGGCCAGAAGTTCAGTGAAGGCAAGGATGGTGGCAAGGGCGGCAAGAAGTCTAACGCCAAGGCTGAAACCCCTGCTCCTGCTGAAACTCCGGCGCCGGAAACTGCTGCCAAGGAAACGGCTGTTGAACCCAAGGTTGAAGAAACCAAGGTTGAAACGCCCGCCCCTGAAGCGGCTGCTACTGAAAGTGCTGCGACTGCCACTGCGCCTGTTGAAACGCCTGCACCGGCCGAAGCAGCCGCTCAAGCTACGGAAACACCGGCTCCTGCTGGTGATAACGCTGTTGCGGATTGCGTCACTCGCTTCAAGGGTGTGCTGCAAAAGCGCCGTGCTGCTGACGGTACCCCCGGTATCATCAAGCTGTTTAGCGACTTGAACGGTAGCGCAAAGTACACGGCAGAAGAAAAGCCGGTTTGCTTTGGTGTACTGGTTCCGGCAGCTGCAGCCTGCACTGCTGAGGACGACATCGTGAACCTGCTGGGCGAAATCAAAACCTACAAGGCGATGGACTTCGTTGCTGCGGATGGTCGTGATGTTGTCGCCGGCAAGCTGACGGCAACTGCCCTCAAGGCTGGTTTGGCCGTTAGCGACGATGGCCTGCTGAACGCTGTGACTTTGCTGGTTGACGCTGGTGTCGCTGCCAATAGTGGTGACGTGATGCGTCTTGCTAAGCTTGGCGGTGTACCTGCTGAAACCATGGACTTGCTCCTGGCTGCAATCGAGCAGTAATTAAGTAGTCTCTCCTCAAAAGCGTCCAGTTTATCTGGGCGCTTTTTCCTATTTCTGGAGCGCGATATGGACCCGTTGTTGTCTCGCAAGGATTTTGAAGTCCAGGTACTGAAGCTACTTCGAGGAAAGTGCTGCCTATGCTCCGCACCAGCGACGGCAGCGCACCATATCCTAGACCGCAAGCTGTTTGCTGACGGTGGATATCGCCTGAGTAATGGCGCTCCGGTGTGCGACGCTTGCCATTGGAGGTGTGAAACCACCGAGGTTTCGGTTGAGGATGTGCGTAAGGCCTGTGGACACAACGCCCTCGTACTTCCGGATGGTTTTGAACCGGCGCTCACCTATGACAAATGGGGAAACCTCATACAACCGGACGGATTCCGGATACCGGGGCCGTTAGCGGAGGACACCGGCACTATCAAAGCGCTAACCAAGGGCGGCGTGTACTGGAAGCTATTGCGCCACCAAAGTTAAGTTAACAAATATGTTGCTTTTAGTGGGTTATTTGGATATAGTTAATCAAATCTAAGGACAATATCATGTTAACTTACGACGCACTTCGCCAGGCGGTTCCTGCGCCCAATGGTCAGATTGCCTGGGGCTCATTGCTTCCCATGCTGCCTGACGTGGCCGCGTTGTCGGTTGTCCCGCAAGACCCTGTGTTCCATGCCGAGGGTAACGTCCTCATCCACACTCAAATGGTGTGTGAGGCGTTGGTGACCTTAAAGCCCTACCAGGAGGCTGATGCTGACCGCCGATTTGTGCTGTTTTACGCGGCGCTGCTCCACGATATCGCTAAGTGGTCCTGCACCATCACTGACGAGCATGGCCGCATTCGAAGCCCGGGCCACTCGAAGCGTGGCGCCGTAGACACACGCATCCTGCTCTGGCGAGCCGGGGTGCCCTTTACCCTGCGGGAACGAATTTGCCGCATCATTTTGCAGCACCAGACGCCATTCTTCGCCATTAAGGGTTCCCGGTCAGGGGATTCTGCAGAGTTCATTGTGCGTAAGCTCTCTTGGGAGGTGAATCTCCTCGAGCTTGCGGCCGTCGCCGAAGCGGACATCCTTGGCCGGGTTTGCGATGACAACGCTGACGTTCTGGTGAACATCGAGCTCTTCCGTGAGTTGGCAATGGAAGAAGGCTGCTTCGAGTCACCGCGGGCCTTTCCTGACCCACACACCCGCCTCACCTACTTCCGCACCAGTGGAGGTATTGCGCCCGACTACCCTTTCCATCAGGAGCCTGGGTCGCTGGTGACTGTACTGGCGGGCCTTCCGGCATCTGGCAAGAACACCTGGGTGGACAAGTATGGCGGTGGCTTGCCCGTGATTTCATTCGATGATGCGCGTGAAGAGCTTGGACTCAAGCATGGAACGTCAGCGGGCGCAGCGGTGCATCTTGCTGTCGACCGGGCCAAGGAATTGCTCCGCAAGAAGGCGTCGTTTATCTGGAACGCCACCAATATCAGCCATTTGATGCGGACCAAGTGCCTCGACCTGCTGTTGGCCTATGGAGCAGAGGTCACTATCGTGTACCTGGAGAGCCCAGAACACACCATCAAGCAGCGGAATAACAAGCGAGATACGACCCTTACCAATGCGGCCATCGACAAGATGCTGCATCGATGGGAGGTGCCGCTGGAATCCGAAGCTCATGACGTGAGATACCAAGCCTAGGTTCGCAACCTACGGCCAATGAATGCCATCCGCCCTATACCTATAGGTATCACTTGGTCAATTTTTTAAAGAGGAAACAATAATGGCTACAAAAATGAAAGTATCGGGTGGGTTGGCGTTTATTCAGACAGCTGCGGAGGCGATGCCTCGCACACTGGGTGACCGTGAGCGTATTTTCGGTATGTGCGACATCATGGAGAAAGCCATCCGGCTACGCTTTCCGTTCGACAAGAACGATGGGGCGGAGCTAAGACGGCTGGGTATCCAAACCTCAGTTGGCGTTTTCAGGCCACTCGATTACTACAGCAAAGCTGTGGTGGCGGGAGGAACGTACGCTCGGATGTGGGAAACCTACTACAGCCAGAAACCATGGAAAGCTTCGCGTGCAGTTATCCAGCGCCCATCCTACGGACACCATGGGCGCGACCTGGAAGTGATGAACAATCATCGAATAGCGGTTGGTTTGCAACTTTTGTTGCCAGCCTCTAAAGATGATGAGGACACCGGATTGGTAATGTACCAAGGCTTCCAAGTTTGGCACTGCACGTCAATGAGCAATGACACCATTACTATTTGCCGGTATCGCTCAAGTGACTACATGACCAGCTTACGCTCACGTGATTGGGAGTTCAGCCGTCCAAGCCGACATCCCGCAAAGCGCATGACGTTAACCAGGGAAGAATGGGCAAAACTCAATCCCAAGATAAGTAGTGAAATGAAAGAAGCAGCCTAGCACTCCGCAGCCCTCATTGAGGGCTGCTTTTATTTGGGCACATACCCTCAGGCAGCTAACGCGGCTCCCTATACCTCTTTGAGCTTTAGCTCGTGATTTATATCAATCAGGAGGAAATATTATGCAAGCATCGCAAAGCAAGGCGAGTCAGGTCGCCGTATTTGTAGGGTTAGTTACCGCGTTTACCTCGGCTGTTACAGGTTTGGGTTGGCTAGGGCAGGCTGCTTTGAGCGTGATTAATGCGCAGTATCCGCAGCCGGCTATGATGGTTTCACAATGCCAGGCCATTGACGCCAAGGAGCGGCGTGTCGCGCGGTACATCGCGGCACACTGGAAAGTTCCTGCTCGCGAGGCAGTCCAGATGGTCCAGACCAGTTATATCGCAGCTGCGGTTTACAAGGTTGACCCGGTGATGTTGCTGGCTGTCGCAGGCAAGGAATCATCATTCCGCCAAATCGGTAATCCAGACGGCGGGGATGACCCGATGCGGCCCTACGGCATCATGCAGGTGACCGGCAAGTGGCATGCTGAAAAGTTCGAAGGAGGCGTCCATAAAACGACCCTGTCTGAGAATATTTTCATCGGCGCGCGCGTGGTTCGGGAATATCTCGACCGCGAAAAAGGCGATGTTCGATATGCCTTGATGCGCTACAACGGGACACGGTACCAAAACGACCGCTATTACCAAGGTGTGACCGGGATTCAGCAGCAGTTGGTGCTGGCCATGGCCGATAAACGCTGGGATGCCTGAGGCATTCCATAAAGCCTCAAGCCCACCTCTTCGGTGGGCTTTTTTAGCGCTATACAGAACCAGGTCAAGAACCTAGTTCATCAATAATTGGAGGAAATAAAAATGGCTACAACCATCGCAAGTTTGTATCTCAATCGTATGGTGCCTTTGGCACAGTTGCTGAAGCTGTTGGACTTGTCTGTACAGCCACTTCTGACCGCGCGGCAGCTCAAGTACAAGCTTGGCTCAGACTACGATGCAGAGTCCTTTGCAAAGCTCTATCGTGATTATCACGACAGCATTTTGGACACGCTGCATTTACTGAATGGGTATCTTCAGTCTGTACAGTCCGCTCACGAGGTAACCCTGTATACGTTGGATGCCAATCTTGGCGAGCTCTTCAACAACGTAAAAGTTGTGCTGGAATTTGTGTTGAACCCGAAAGGGCTTCAAGACGCAATGCAAAGCAAGCTGGGAAAGGCGATAAATGGTGACAGACATCTTGGATGTGCTCCGCAGGCCAAGGCGGCTGAAACCATCTACGTTCAGGGGAAGGAAGCTACAAAAGCTCTTTCAGAAATCGGCAGAGCCATTAATTACAGTCAGGCAAGTCGCAACAGCTTCATCCAGACCTGTCAGCGCCTGGGCAGTAAGCAGGAACTGATGAAAAATGGCCGTCTTAATTACTGGATGACGCTCGTTTCCAATCTACCATGGGACTCCGTTTATGAAGCGCTCGGCGTTAAGTTGCCTGCGCCTCAAAATGAGGGGTCACATCAAGGACAGGAGCGACTGAACGCGTTGGTCACTGCACTCCCAGGCTACAAAGACTTTTTGCGTAGCCCTCAGCTCGTGATTTCTGCAAGTAAGAATAACGCGTCCAAGATACCTTCGGATGTTGCGGTGTCGGTGGTCAACGGTAACTTTTTGCTGGAAAAAAAGGTTGCCGTACCAGCCTGTCCTGACGAAGGTGGCCTTGAAGCTGAGTATGGCGCATTTCTGCGATTCCATGCCGCACGTTTTTCTGATGATGCTACGCGTACCGTCAGCGTTGAATGCGCGCCGGCCGCCATCATACAGGGCTTGTCCGCGCTGAAACGTCAGACTGATGCGCTTCTGGCTGAAGATGTCGCCTTATGGCGCCGGTATGAAGCACATCAACGGGAATCCCGTTCTGCCGTCTTGATGGACCGCTTGAACGCGACCTTCACTCCTGAAGAAATCGCTCAGCTCAAAAAGCATTTGGCAGTTTAGTAAACGTCTCACACTCCCGGCAAGCCGGGAGTTTTTTCCTATACGGGACTGTAGTTAGGTCAAAACTTTATAGGGGATTCAAATGCAACATTTCGTACCGACCTGGGTTAAGCCATTGCTTGGCCCGCGTGAGCTTCAAATCCTTGATGCACCCGACGTGGAATTTCTGTGTGACGACGTCGATGGCGCGCCGCTTCCGAATCACCAGCAATTGATTCAAAGCCCGTCTGCAGGCGCCTTCATGCTGGACACCTTTGAACGCAAGGTCATTGCAATACAAACTCACTAACCTCCAAGCGGTTCAGCACATGCTGAGCCGCTTTTTACTTGGCGCTATACAACGGGTGATTCTAATTTTTCGAGGCCATTATGCTGACTGTTAACACCACCCTACCCAAACTGTGTCATGCCAAGGTCGGCGCCCAAGTGCGGATACCCGACCCAAAGACCGGTGAAATCCTGCCGGAGATATTTCTTGTCACCGCAATCGATGAGCCGAAGCGAAAACCTGCCCGACCAGGATTGAGCTATGGCTTGTATGACGACCAGCGAAAGTTGCTGCTGGTATCATTGACGACAGGCATTGCCCGCGCCATGCCGCATCTATCCTCTCGCGTTGAGATTGTTAAGGAGCCAATCGCTCCTGACGATATCACGATACACGAGCAGGATACGGTAGACATCTGGTACCGGCAGAAGTATCACCGCTTTAATCGAGTGGCCACCATTAACCTGGCCAGCCGGACCTCGGTTCTGGAAGGCATCGCAGGCTTGGAAGGCATGACCATTGAAGTCATTCGTGGATTTGGGCATACCGCAAAAAACATCGAAAATTAACATTCTCCATAGCCGCCCTGTGCGGCTATTTTATTGACAATTTTCGCTTACTGTGTTATAGTTAATCATCCAAAGTAAACTGGGTGCCTCGCGCCATGGCTAAACTGAAGCCTATCGATTTCAAATTCGAGGCGAAAGCCGGAGAGCCTCTGGAATTCCGGTCTGAAGTCTCAGTGCTCGACTCAACGGGTGAATTCTCCCTCACCATTCCGGATGTGCTGGCTGAGATTGCCAAACGCATCGCAATTAGTCACCGCATGTATGGCGTCGATATCGACCGCCCTCGAACTCATTTGCGCGTTACGGGCAAGACGCTCTCCAATTGCAAGAACTTCATCAAGCATGTGGCCGAGGAATACCTCAAGGTCGAGGTCTTTGAGGAGTTTGTTATCGTCTACAGCCAAGAATCAAAAGTGGCCTACATGAAGGATGCGGATGGCACCCTTTATCCGAATGGCACGTTTTGCAGCAAGAGTTATGAAGACGGTAAGGCAAGCTGGGGCGGTAAGCTGGATGCCACCCGTGGCGCTGAATACTATCAAATCGGCCTCAAAGCCCGAGTGTTCAAAAAAATCACCTATACCCGTGACTCAGGCTCTTCAACAGACTATGAGTGGATGACTGATACCCAAGCCACTCAACTTGGGCCATGGGCCAAGAAGCTTAATGCCATTATCGGCTTGAATTGGCCTCGCAGCGGACAGCGCGATGGTTATCAAGTGGGCCGGCTCCCGCAGCTTCCCTACACCGAGGAAGGTGCCATGTTCTTTGCCAACATGCTGATGTCGATGTGCCAGTTGGCTGACCGACTGGATGCGTTCTTTGGCAATAACGAACATGTAAAACGAGCCATCGAGCAGCAGGCAAACCTGCTATTGCCGGGGCCGAGCAAGGAATTTCTATGATTGAGCAAAAACGATGGGTCTATCCCGTCATTCATCACCTCGATGATGTCACCACCATTCACCAGGCTTGCGTTGCGAAGGCTTGTGGCGCAGATGGGGTATTTCTCATTTCACACAATGGGGAGGATAGTGACCTGCCCCCGCTGGCGTACCAACTGAAATGCATGATTTCCTCAAGCCCAAGGGAATTCAAGGTTGGTATCAACCTGTTGAGCAAGGATGCCTACACGGCTTATCGTTACGCGCGAAAACACCTCATCGACATGGTTTGGGTTGATGCACCAGGCGTTTCGTCCGAAGGCGGCTATGCGGAGGAAGCTAGGCGCATGGCTGACATTATCGACGGCAGCATTGATTTCTTCGGTTCCGTGGCCTTCAAGTATCAACCGCATGAGCCAAATCCGGATATTGTCGCCGTGATGGCGCGCGACCTTGGCATGCTGCCTACCACCAGCGGCACTGCGACTGGCTCCGCTCCCGACATTGCCAAGGCAAGGTTGATGAGCAAGGCACTGGAGGGTGGCCCTCTAGCCGTCGCAAGTGGCATGTCCGTCGACAATGTAGACGCATACCTCCCCTACTTTACCCATTACCTGGTCGCCACCGGTGTTTCGCTCGACGAGAACCATTTCGACCCTGAAAAACTAAAAGCCTTCGTTCGCAAAGTACATGAATACTAGGTTCCTGATTAAGCCATGTCTAAACTAAGAGATTTATTCGAAAAATATTCCGGCGAGTATCGTAAATTCGAGGAGGTGCCTCACAAACTGAGCCCGCGCCCTGATGTGTGCGCCTTCCTGCTGCTGGACCGCTTGCTGCCAGAGTCCTCCCAACTGGGCCGCGCGATGATTTCGGCTACCGGGTATGACGTCATTTACCTCGATGTCGACCTGGAAGCGCTTGAGCATCGGGCGACCGGGCCAGACATCATGACGTTGTGCCAGTGCGGTGTTCGCCTTACCGGCAACGGGCTGGAGATGTTCGTTTAATGGAGGCGTTACTCGCAGGCGGGAAGAGCCGGGCGGCTACGCTGGCCTGGTTCGTTGGTTCCATCTGGCTCGTGAGTTGGGCGCACTTCCTCCTACCGTTGCATCTTGCCTGGTTGGGCGTGCATCCTCGAACTCTCTCTGGCCTGGTTGGAATCGTGTCTGCGCCGTGGCTCCACGCAAGTTTGGCGCATCTTATTTCGAACACCTTCCCACTGCTAGTGCTTGGCTGGCTCACCATGTATCCAAAGAAGACCGACTTCGCCCCGGCAGTCGTTGGCAGCATGCTTGGCGCAGGCCTACTAGCCTGGGTTATCGGCGGCACTGGAACCGTGCATATTGGCGCAAGTGGTGTGGTGTTTGGCTTAGGCGGATTTGTGGTGGCCCGTGGCTATTTCGCTCGCCGCTTCACTGAGCTCCTGAGTGCACTTCCGGCTACCGGCCTATACGGCATGAGCATGCTGTTTGGCGTGCTGCCCATCTACCCTGGCGTCTCCTGGCAAAGCCATTTAGGCGGCATCATCGGCGGCATCCTCACCGCCAAGCTCATGTACTCATCCAATATAAGGACTAACGATGTTAATTAAACTACTGGTGGCTGAAGCCATTTTCTTTGCACTGACCGGGGCCGCATATGCTGACGCCCCGAGTAAGGCCCCGTTCGACCCCAAATGGCAGCTTCAAGCCAATGTGCCTCAAACCTTTCGACCTGTTGTTGGCGAGGCGCCCGTCAAACATGCTATTGGCCAGCCGGTGGAAGTGGTGGAGTATTTCTCGTATGGCTGCCCGCACTGCGCAGATTTCAACCCAGAACTCGAAAAATGGGCTGCAGCACAAGGCGCGCGTATTCAGTTGAAGCGTCTTCCAATCAGCTTTAACCGTACGGCCTGGAAGGAACTGGCTCGTATGCACTGGGCCCTGACCGACATGGGCGTCATGACCCCCACGTTAAGCCAAAACATTTACAAGGCTATCCATAAGGACCATGTTCCCCTCGACGCTCTGGCCAGCCAGAAAATGTGGCTTGGGGCCCAACATATCGATGTGAAAAAGTTCGAGGAAGCGCTGAAAAACAAGACTATCGATGACCGTATCAATCAGGCAGCCACGGACATGATGCGTCAACAGCTCGTAGGGGTTCCCTCGATGAAGGTTGGTAATCAGTATGTCGTGCCGGCGGATGCGCCAGAAAAGATGCTGGACAACTCCGGCAAGCTCGTCAACAAACTAATTCAGGAAGAGGTGAAATAATGCTCCTGCCGCCCTATCGCGTCTCCATCACCGGTGCCGATGACCAGACCGACCCGGCACAGCTGGTTGCGCTGAGCAACGTATACCCCAATGCGGAATGGGCGCTCCTCTACTTCCCGGAGAAGGAAGGGCAGGCGCGCAATCCCTCGACGTCATGGCGGCGTCGCTTTAGCCACCTGCGTAAAGCGCATCCATTGAATACCGCGCTGCATATCTGCGGCACCCGGGTTTACCGAGACATCATCGAAGGGGTTTATGACGAGGTGTTTGAGGCTGAATTGGCACTGTACGACCGCGTGCAGGTGAACATTAATGCGCGCCATCGAGTGTTTTCTGACAGCGAAATCGCCGAAGTCTATCTCTACCTGCTTCAGCATGCCGGACATTTGATTTTGCAGTTCCATGAAAATAGCCGGACTGCCATTGAAAGCTTCCTGGAAAACAATCCAGAACTGGTGCGCGCAGGCAGAGTTAGTGTTTTGATGGATGCTTCCCGCGGACGTGGTGTGGCGCCGGCCGCTTGGCCAGAACCGCTATGGGTGGCCGATGTGCCGGTAGATACAGGCTATGCCGGCGGTCTTGGACCAGACAACGTATTGGAGTGCGCCGACCAGGTGTCGGAGTTGTGCGCGACTGAGCACGCCATGTACTGGGTGGACATGGAGTCAAATGTACGCACCAACAATGTCCTCGACTTAGGCAAAGTTCGATTGGTGCTGGATACCTTACACCCTGTAAACTATTAAACATTACCCGGTTCGTGGCTAAGCCACGCCTAAATCAACCTTCCTTTATTGGAGTACGGAAAATGAAAGTCCTGATTGTTTCTGAAAAGCCTTCCCTGTCCCATGCGCTGGCCGCACCGGCGCGAGTGCATTGGCCAGCAGACGAGATTGTGTTTGTTCATGCCGTGCCTTACGGCAACATCCAATTCATGTATCCCCGCGGAAGAAAGCTTTCCGAGTTCCCGCTGCTTTCCTCGCCAAAATACAAACTAGCCTCCTGTGAAGACTGGAAGTGCCCTCCCCTTCGTGTACGGGCCGACGGCAGTTTCGAATCCATCCCCATGACCTTCGACCTTTTCCATGAGGCCGACCTTATCGTAAATGCCTGCGACCCTGACCACACTGGCGCTATTGCATTCAAGGTGATTATGCAGGAGCTGCGAGGCCCTGGCAGCGAACTTGAATGCCCATCCATCAAATTCACCTCGTTTACGGATGAGGTGCTGGCAACTATTTTCAAAACCATGCAGCCCTTTGGTGAGACATGGAAAGATTACGCTGCCTATGGGGAGGTGAAGCGCTATTTCGACTGGAACTGGAATATCAATGGCCAGGCTATTTTAGGGTTGGTGGCTCGACACGTGGACGTTCCCAAGAATTCACCGCCCGTGTCGAAATTCGCGCTCCAATTGATGTTTGCCCTGAAGTCAAAAGGCCCCATGACCACGGGGGCCGTCTGCTCGATGGCCAATAACTGGGGCGGGACAGGGAAATACACTGGGAAGGTATCCCTTGGGTCACCGGCCTCTCGCGGGCACATCGTGGATAATTTGATGGTGGCCGATTTGTTGCAGGTTACAGGGGAAACGTCCAATCTGGTTTCCCTGTCTTCGAAAGGTCTTCGCTACCTGGAGCTGTTGCATCCGGATTGTGAGGACCCAGACCTGCCTTTCAGGCTTGATGCCTGGTGCAAGGCAGGGCTTGATGGCAGTAAGGCCAGCATCGACCGCTACCTAAAGACATTCTTCGGAAAACAGCTCCGCTTTCTTGCAGCTTCTGAAACCACCCTCTAGCTCCAGCGCTATACCTCTTTGCAGACTGTTCTGCTATAGAGGAAATACATTATGGAACTCAGTATTTATGGTCGTTCGGCATCTGTTGAAGTGGTGCGCAAGCCAACCACACAGCAACTGGTGAATTTCATCAAGGAAGCGGATGAAAAGGGGGCGACTGAGCTCACTATCATGCGCGGTGAGGCAGGGCATCAGCTAGCGAAGGGGTTGTTTGGATTCCCCGGCTGGAAGCTTAGCCTCGCGCCTGGTGGGGGTCACACCTTGAACCATGCAACCACTCAGAAGGCGCTGGATAAGTTCAACTACTCCTTAGGCCTCTCGACCTAATACCTCAAAGGCGCCATCCAGGCGCCTTTTTTATAGGCTACCGATTTGGAATCCTACCGGCCCACGGCTCCTGAATGCCGTGACGATGGAATAGACTGGTCCATCGGTATCCTCGCGTAATTCCAGGATGGCAGTGCCCTCACGATTGCGCCACACCAAGGGGCGGTTCGCACGGCGGCCAAGCTCAGACTCATAGTGGATTTTTGACCCCGGCCGGAGGATATTCTGGATGAATCCAATGACATGAGAGGAGGCCTGGTCGACCGAGTCATGGACCGGAAAGTGTTCTTTCCAGATGTGCACCAGCCCAAAGCCAGAATTCGGCCCTCGATGCTGCCCATGCCGAAGCACGATAGGTCCTGCTGGGAACTTGACGTGACGCGAATTGATTTCGGGGAATCGCCCGAATTCGTGGGTGCCGGTACTTGGGTTGAGGATAGGTGTCGCTGGATGCGGGGCGGGAACCAGGAGTTGTTCTTTAACGCTATCGTTCAATCCACGCCCTTTCGGCACAAAAACTAACGGCTCCGTTAAGGAGCCGTCGTGTGTTGGATTTGGTAGTCGCAACATCTCTTTAGCTAACCTAAGGCAAGGGTGCTTAGGTGGGGTCAGAGACCAACCGTCTTAGACGATTGCCGCTACCGCAGATAACCGGATTTCTGCTGCCCAGTAGTCAGAAGCCAATCCCGGAGACGCCTCTACTAATGCTCTTGCAGTTAATCCAACGACTTTAGTATAGAAAGTTCTTTTACAAATGTAAACACCTTTACAGCTTTCTAATGTGAAGTCTGCGCCCTATACAGAGGGGTAACATCATCATTAGAGAGGACATATTATGACAGTTCGAACAATTGCGATAGTTTTAGGTGATAACGATTTCGGGAACACCTTCAAGCCATTGCTGGAGGCTATTCATCGCGCTATCCAATGGAATAATGGGCTATCCAGGGAAGTGTTGGAAAAATCCATCAAGGCTGGCATCGAGTTTCACTACCTAGCCTTCCAGCACGGACGTGATTTCAATCAAAACATTGCTGCAAGGCTTGCTTCAACGCTGGACTATCTCCAGCCGACCATCCTGTTTGACGAGGATGCTGAGGCGGATATCGATTTTAGCAATCACGACGGCGGCGCCTGGTACCTTGAAGTCCAGTCCGGGAATATCCACTACTACTAAGCTATAATCAAATCAGAAAAGAGGAAAAACATCATGAAAAGCACACCAACACCCCATGTTGCGACCGGCGTAACCAAGGAAGAACTGCAACTCACCTTTGGTGCTGGCCGGATGCGGTATGACGTGACGGTTCCAGCAGGTACTCGTTGCAGGAAACTTGATGGCGGGGCTGACCCTTGGGTCGTATGTGACCTGGGGTTTATCGAGGATAAGCGCAGTATCCTGTACTCGGATGCCGATATCTATGGGATTCGCGTGCCCGAGGACAAAATCACTGACATCAAACCTGTTGCCAAGCGGTTCGGGTAACAGCGCATCTCAACGACCATCTCTTTAGATGGTCGTTTTTATTTGAAGGCCACCTTTCGGGTCCGATTCGGCGTTCTCGTTCATATACTCAGGAGGTGCTGTTTCTCGCCAGCGCCATGCCACCCCGGCTTAATTTACTGAGGAGTTTTCATGGACGCGATTGCTGTTCCAGCCCCGGACATTCGGGTTACCCGTCTCCTGAGCGGCAACAAGATGTGGTTGGTTGCGGGCAAGGAGGTCCTCTCCTCCGCCGGCGACATCAAGATTCGCGGCTACATCGACGAGACCTGCCTGGGCCCTCAAACACACTGGAAGCACCTTACCCCTGAACAACGTGACGCAGCCGAGCGCTCTGTACTCGAGTCCTACGGAGAAAAGCTGCTTGCAGCAGTCACAGCAGCCTCAGAAGAAATCGCCTCCTTTCTCGAAGCCTGCTTCCGTGAGAACCTGGAACCCAAGCTCAAAAAGCTCAGAGATTCCTGGGCAAGCGGCACGCTCAACCTGGCTAAGATTGGTCAGTCTCTGATGCGTTCGCTGGAAGACATGCGGTCCAATCAACGCCATCGTCAGTTGGCCGACCAGATTGGCCAGAACATCAAGCTTTCCGACTTTCCTGATATTTTTCCGGCCCGTAGTCGCCAACGAAAGCTCATCGCGGTTCTCGGCCCTACGAATTCCGGCAAGACCTACGACGCTTTTAAGCGCCTCGCGACTGCAGGCAGCGGCGCGTATCTCGGCCCTTTGCGGCTATTGGCGCTGGAAGCCTTCACCCGGCTTAATGAGGAGTTTGGTGTGACCGCCTCGCTTATTACCGGGGAAGAGCGCCGCATTGTCGAGGGTAGCCGTATTACAGCCTCCACCATCGAGATGCTGGACCCATCCAAGGTCTATGATTGCGTCGTCATCGATGAAATTCAGATGTTGAATGACCCCAGCCGCGGGTGGGCATGGACGCACGCGGTCGTGAGCGCCAATGCCAGCGAAATCTGGCTGCTGGGTGCCCTGTCGGCAGAGCCCGCTATCAAGGCTTTGGCCGAACGCCTGGGGCTGCCCCTGGAGATACACAAGAAATCGCGTAAGCACCCCTTGGAAGTGTCTCCCCGGGCATTGGCGGCACACCCGATGACCGCGCTACGCCAAGCGCGTGCCGGCGACGCCTTCATCGTCTTCTCGCGCCGGGACGCACTCAACCTGCGCGACGACCTGCTTGCCCTCAAGAAATCCGTCGCCTGTATCTATGGCGCGCTGTCCCCTGAAGTGCGCGAACGCGAAGCCCGACGGTTTGCGTCCGGTGAAGCCGACATCCTGGTAGCCACGGATGCGGTCGGGATGGGGCTCAACTTGCCAATTCAGCGGGTGGTATTCACATCGGTGCAGAAATTCGACGGGGAAGCGGTGGCCGACTTGCCGGTGGCGCTTGCGCAGCAGATTGGCGGCCGGGCCGGCAGGTATGGCCATCAAACTGAGATGCCGGGCGAGGTGGTCGGTCTGACAGCCATGGAGCACAGCGTGGTGGAAACCCTGATGGCTGCCAAGCAACTTCCGCTTCCCACGCGGGGATTCCAGATTACGGCAACCTCTTCGTACCTCGAGACTGTTGCCGCGCTAACTGGGGATGACCGGCTTGAAGCACTGTTGTCACTGCTGCAGCGCCATGCGGATACGGGGGATGGCTTCTTCACGCTGATGATTCCAGAGGAGCAGCTCACGCGGGCCGCTTATCTCGACAAGTTGCCGAATATGGCGCTGGCCCTCAAGTACACCTTCTCGATGACCCCCATCTCCTCACGGGAAGAAAAGATGGAGCAGGTCTGGGCGGAATGGGCCCGCCGAGCCAACCAGGGGCTCCTGATACCGGTGGATTTCATCACAACGAAGCCTGAACGTGCGTCACTGGGTGATGCTGAGACGGTGGTTAGACTCTTGGCCGCCTATCGCTGGATGGGCTACCGTCTGCCCAACCTCTTTATCGATTACGAGGAGACAGAGCAACTGCTTGCCACGTGGACCACGGTGGTGGACGAGCATTTGCGCAGCCGAAGAAAGCAAGGCGCCGGTGGTGGTAAGCCTGGGTTGCCAAGCTGGTATTGGCAATACCGGAAAAACCGGTAGGCGGAAATGAAAAACGGCCCTTATAAAAGGGCCGTTTGAGTTTAGGCAGAGAGCGTATCTCGCAGGTTAATGACACCTCTCTTTCGACTGAAATAGTTCTGCCTTACAGCCGCCACCAATTTCTCGGCGTGGCTTGCCGGCATTCCCCATGAATCGATTTCGAAATACCGGGCGACAAAAGCGCCGACTTTTTGATGGATATATTGAAGTTCCATTTCATAGTCGGTCTTATCATCCGGGACCCGGTTACTCGGGAAGGCACGCTCAATTTCAGCGGCAACCAAGCCATTAAGCCGGTCAACCAACTCTTGCGAGCGAAGCTTTTGCCCGAGGCCAAAATCATCAGCAGTGTAATTCCACGTCACGTTCGTGAGCTTTAAGAACTGTGGGTGCGTCTTGATGAATCCAATGGCAGTCGCTGTTGCATAGCCATTGTTTAGTTTCATGGACTCCTCAATCTGCGGCATGACTTCCGCCGCGAATTCCGAAATCGGAAGGTGGCCTACCGCTTTGGCCATTAATGAGCAGAATTCGAAGTCGCTGGCAACAGTGGATATTTTGGAAGGGATGCAGTTCTTGGCAAGGATTGATGTGCTTTCCGAATAACTGTCGAAAACCGAATCCATTGTATCGGCAGCGTATGTCAGTCTAGCAATGGTTCCCCTGGTGGTCAGGTAAATGTGCAATGCTTTTTCTAGCTTTCCATTGCTGTCCAGTAGGGTTCCTACCAGTAACGTGCGAGGTGTTTTGTTATTAAGATGCTCCACCAGGATTTCGCTGGGTCCCATCATCGACTTCAATTGCTCAAATTCAGTTCGATTCATTTGATTCTCCTTAAAAATTTGTCCTAATGCCTTGGTATAGGGCAATCCATCGATGAAACACCCAATAGAAGAACAGATACCCTACCCTGATAGGTTGACAAATTAGCTATATTAAGGTATATTATAGGCACTCAATGGTATAAAAAGGGTGTCATTATGAAGAAATTATTGCTACTTGTCCTGTTCTTGCTGCCGGCCACTGTATTGGCTGCCAACGTATCGGCGTCCTCCGCCATGGAGGACGCAGGGTGGCGCCAGCTCTCTCCCAGCCAGCGCGCTGAAATCATGAAACAGGTCGCTGACACGGCGGCTCAAAATTCGCCCAGTTTAGAAAATATTCCTGCAGCGCAACGTATTGATGAGTGGGTCACGGTTGGCGCGCACATCGGGCAGGTTCTGAACGGCGCGGCCAAGGAAGTTGGTATGGCCTTAAACGACTTCATGGCGACGCCAGCTGGCAAGGTAGCGCTGGTGCTAATTGTCTGGAAGATAGCTGGAGGCGCTATGCTGCATTTTGTCGGCGGCGTGCTGGTGTGGGTGATTGGTGCTATCGTGATGTATGCCCTGTATCGTCGTTACGCGACCACTGAGATTAGCTACGACCCCGAGAAATTCAATATCTTCGGATTTCACCCCAAGCTGAGTGAACATCGCTCTGAACTCAGTGAAGGTGCCTGCTGGGGGCTGTTCCTGGGGTCTGCCTCCTTTGTATTCGGTGGGCTTATCGTTATGTTCACTGGCGGTTAAGGTTACAGCCCTATCGCGTAAAGCCAAGCCGGGGAATCCCGGCTTTTTTGCGCTTAAAAATCCCCCGCAAATGCGAGGGATTGAGTGGGTTAGTTAACCCAATTGACGGACCACTGATTGCAGTTGAGCGTCACGGTCGACGACCGTCTGGTTGGATGACCACTTTGATGCCAAGGCTTGCGCGCAATTAACTGCGTGCAATTTGAATCACGGTAAAACACCGTGTCCTTCTTACCTTCCGGACCATAAGCCAGCGTGACTGCGCACCGAGTCGGCTCTTTGCGAACATAGACTGGAAGCATGGTCATCACACGCTCCCCTTCTGATGCAATAACTGACTCGGTAATACAATGCATACCATGATATATGTCTCCCTTGAATGAGTGTTTCCTGCACATGGGTATAGGTTGGTTACATAATATCATATTTATTGATATACTGGTCTTGCATGGAGATGCGTTCTCCATGTGGGCACCTGGCCCGCCGCCTGCACGGTAATTCCGATGGTGAATCAGGACACGCTTACTTAATTCATGTATCCCATGACCTGGCGCGTAGACGAAACGCAGGCATCGACTTCAATTTTTGCGCCATTACTTATGGAGATACCCCATGGCTATAAGCCAAAGCAATACATTGCCTGAGTCCGGCACGTCAGCTGCCGTCTCCCCCTGCCCCTGCTGCGGTAGTAATCGCGAGATTTCCGTTTTCGCCAAAGCCTGTAATTCCAACTTCACCAGCATTCCACATCTAGGCATTGAGCATTTTGGATACATGCCTAGTGAGGTAGGTGTGCCAGGTTGCAGTGATGGGCCGGAGATTCATGTCTGTCTGGATTGTGGCCGAATCAAAAACGGGAAGTACCCTGTTTCTGATGAGCAACTTTGGAAAGAGACTGCCTATTTGCGGGAGGAGGTGTAATGCTAAACCATCCAAACGTATCGGCCCTTAAAGACCAAGCCAATCGTCTTATAGCCTACCTCGGCGACAAACATCGTATAAAGCTCAAGCTTTCCAGCGCGCTGGAAGCTATTGCCGCCATTCACCAGCAACGAGACTGGAATACCCTACGTGCCTGGGCTAGCGATGAGGGCGCACCAACCATCGCGCCCGATGAGTTTGAGCTGGTCTGGGATGCGAATGGTGCCTGCCTGCAAGCTGCAGCCAGCCAAGACTTTTTCAGACATTCAATGGTCTATGGCACTGCAGAGCAAACACGTGAGTGGCTGGTGCGCCACGTGGGTCAAGCAATTGAGCGCGGCTTTGGCGGCCTTTTTCTAAACCTTGGGCTGGCTTACAGCATCATCCCCGTCGGCTTGCAAGACAAGCTGATTTCGGTGGATTTGGGCGATTCCACGGGGCAAGCTGAATTCAATTTGCTACGCGACTTGAGCGCTGAAGAGGTTGTCGAGTTACTGACAACGTTGCACTTGAATCCAGGCAACGGCAATTTTTGGGTTTCGCTAGTCAATGCCTTTCTGAAAAACATGGTCGAGCGCGAATTAGAAGCCGGGGTACCTTTGACGCTACCCGCAGTTTGCGACCTTCTTGAACGGATGGGCCGTGGAGTTGAGCAGCCAAGCGAATTACTGGACCCGCCGGTGTTGGCGGAGTTTGAAGCATTGGGTCCGCGTGCTCAAGCATCTATCCAGGCCCTCATACTCAAGAGGGCGGAGGAGTTACGTCGGTTCAGGGCTATGGCTGGCTTTAAGCAGCTATTTTCTGCTAGCCCGTCCGCTCAAAGCTATGTGCACCAGCTCAACAGCACAACCCCGTTGCTGATAGACCTGGCTTTCCAGGGTGATGAGGCGATGATGCGGCATCAGGCGGCCCTGCTGTTGAGTGGGCTCACGTTTGCGATGCAACGAAAGATGTCGGGTGCAGGAGTTTTGAAGCGTCCTCACGTTCTTGGTACCCATAACATCCAATACATGTTGAACCCAACTATTGGCCGCTTAATCGAGCGAGCGCGTTCAGCAAAATGGAGCATTCTGGCGACCGCCCCCCGCGAGGGGGTGTTAATCAACGATACCGTAGGCGAGCTAGTGCTGGGAAACACATGGCATAAGATTTATTTTGATGGTCTGGATGCAAATGCCAAGTCTCGAGTGATAGAGCAACTTAACGCATCAACGGTCATCATGACGCCAGATGGGTTCCATTAACAGGGGTGCCCCAGGCCTGGTCAAACGGGCCTTGTAAGGCAATGCTTACAGCAGAAAATTAACAATTTAGTTTGTATCTGAGGGCCTGATTTTCATATTCGACGCTATACAACTTTAAGAGCCCGGAGTTAATACATGGGCACCAGACTTACTCGGACCAGATTCTGGTCCGTTTTTTACGAGTTAACGGGTGTAAGCGTACCTTATGTCATCACAGAGCATCTCTCCTTTGCGCGTACTGGTTGTTGCGGCAAATGCGCCTCAATTGGCTGCAATCACGGCCGCAGTGGCCAAGCTTCACCCCCATGGCGTAGTCGTCACCTGCTCCTACCTGCATCGTGCGCCGGTGGACTACCACCAGCAACCCTGTGACATTGTCCTCGTTGCCGGACCGGATGCCGAATGCCGTGAAGTGCTGGATGACCTCTTCGCGATAGCCCGTGGTCTCGACATCTTCCTTTACGCCGGGCATCTTGAAGCCAATGCGCCTCGGCTGGACTGGAGTGCTACGCAAGGCCGCGCTGGTGAAGCAGTAAAGTGGTCTGAAGAATCTGAAGGCGACCTCGCAGTAAAGCTGCATAGCATTCAGGCCTTCAAGCAGGTATGGACGGGCTTTACCGAGACGACGACGTTGCAGCATGCCATGCTTGAGCATCTGCGTGACGGCGCCTTCCTGGTCGACGAGCACCAGCGTATTGCCCATGCCAACCAAGAGGCTTGCCGGTTACTCAATGCCCCCATTGAAGCCCTGCTTGGCCAGGAAGTGGAACTTGTGGTTGCAGAGCGATTCCACGAGCAGGACCTGATTCGCGCCCTGCCCCCGCTTCCGGTCCCAGGACAAGGCGATTGGCGGATGGTGTTGTTCCGTCCCTCCAATGCAAACTTTGAGCTGCAAGCGGATACGCCGTCGCTGTTCCAGGATGTATTGACCGGACTGCCGACTCAAATTCTTCTGCATGACCGGCTCAACAAGTCGATTCAGCTCTGCTCCCGCTACTCACGCAATCTAGGCGTCCTCAAAATCTCCATTGGCTCGGCCAATCTGAAGGACATCATTGAGCTCAAGGGCCGTAACTTTGTGGACGTTCTAGCCCGCGAGTTGTCCCTGCGCTTGATGGGCGCGCTCCGCCTGGAAGACAGCGTCTCACGTGAGACCGGTACCGAGTTTGTCGCCTTGCTCCAGGAGATTTCAGACCATGACGACGCGGTGATGGTCGCAAAACGCGTACAGGCAGCCTGTAATGCGCCTATAGAGTTTGATGACGGCACCTCAATGGTGCTGCCGGTCAACATTGGCATTGCCTGCTTCCCAGCCCATGGGAAATCAACTACCGATTTGCTGGCGCGTGCCCAAGTCGCACTCTCACGTGCCGAGCACAACGGCTTGTCGGGTGGCTCTATCGAGACCTACGCGCCGGAAACCCGCCTTGATGCGGACAAGCTCTTCATTGAGCGCAAAGTGCTCCTGGCGCTGACCAATAACGAGCTCGTCATGTACTACCAGCCCAAGGTCGACGTGAAGACCAGTGAAGTCACTGGCGTCGAGGCTTTGTTGCGCTGGAACGACGGCGGCGTCATTCGAGGCCCAAATGTCATCCTGCAGGTAGCCTCGGACCTTAACGTGGTGACCCGTATTACCAAATGGGCGCTGCGTGAATCGGCGAAGCAAGGCGCCCTGTGGCGCGCGGCAGGCCATGAACTCCCGATTGCCGTGAATGTCCCCCCGGCCGACTTCTCCGACGAGCTGCTGACCCTGGTTGGCAACGTGCTCGCTGAGTTCAATCTTCCGCCGCACCTCCTCGAGCTGGAGGTTACTGAACTTGCCATGGGGGCCAGCAATCATGAGGCCCAGCGGGTCATGAAGGCCTTAGCCGATATTGGTGTTCGCCTTCATGTGGATGACTTCGGTACCGGGTATTCCTCAATGGAACGCCTGAAATCCTTCCCGGTGGCGACACTTAAGATTGACCGCTCTTTCATCCAGTCCACCCAGGATGCCAAGGTTGAAAACGGCAAGCTTCTGGTCTCCGCCGGCGGCCGCCCGGATATCGCCATCCTGCAAGCGGTACTGGCCATGGCGGACAGCATGCAACTCAAGACTGTCGTAGAAGGCGTTGAAAGTCGAACCCAGCTCGACGTGCTGGAACACCTTGGCGTCGATATCTGGCAAGGATTCCTTGCTACTCGAGCGCTACCTCCGGATGCCCTTATCGCCTGGCGTAATGCCTGGCATACGAAACACCGCATCGCCTAAGTATCGCGGCTATCAATCTGGCGCCTCTCCACCAAGGGAGCGGCGCCATTTTTACGCCTATACGGGGCATTGGGGGAACTCCCCGCTGATTTTGAGAGGTGCCTATGACGGCCAAACAAAAAGTAGTGAAGTATGTACAAAATCATCAGCTGCAGGTTGATACCTATTCAGTTGACAACGTCCACGTCCAGGAGCATGCCACCTATGGCTCCAATGGGCTTCTTTCTTCGATTACGAAGTTCGGTGCCGATGGGCACGTTAAGGAGCAAGACCGGTTTCAATATTCCCGCGGAGTGTTAACCGAGCTTGACCGCTACGCTCCGGATGGCACGCTTATCGAGCGTGATTTCTATGCCAACGGCGCGCTCGCAAAAACGGTGGCGATATCCGCGCAAGGCATCACCCAAACGGACTACAACCTGCGCAATGGCGGCCTTCGTGATGTGCTGACCTACGGCACGAATGGCCTGGAGCAGACGGCGACCCTGTATGGCCCTGATGGCAAGACCATCGTCGAGCAGGACGCCTTCAGCTACACCGGCACGACCCTGACCGGGGTGACCGCTATCAAGCCGACCGCAAGCGGTGGCACAGAGACCGACACCTATTCTCCCGCAGGTAATCGACTTGTGCTGACGCAGGCGGTGATTGCGGACAGTACCGGTCGCGTGACGGAGGTAGATAAGTTTTCCTATCTCGCCACCATGCCCCGGGATAGCGCTCTTGAAAATCGCTATGACGCGGCAGGAAATCTGCTGGAAACCGATGTGCTCATGCATGGCCAAGTGGCCAAGGCCTCCATCTATAACGCAGACAATACGCTCGCGTCTGTGACGACCTATTCCGGCCGACCAGGGCACGTCGCGCTTGAGGTGGATACCTACAATCACGGCACACTGGCCCAGGTTCAATACAACAACGGCTTGGGCCTTGCTCAATCGGTGGATGTGTATTCCTCTGACGGCACCTCCATTACTGAAACCGACACCTTCACCTACACCGCCGCCCACAAGGTGGCGACTGAAACGCACTATCACGGCCAGACGGTGTTCGAAAATGATGTGTTTGGGTACGTCAATAACGTACTTACCACGGAGACTAAGTACGACGGCTCCGGCACGCTGCTCGAGACGGACTACTTCAACGCCGATGGCACCCTAAATCATGTGGTGACGGCGCCAGTGGCTACGACTCCGGCTACATCACCTACTCCCTTCCCGGTGCCTGGCGCCTGGGATACAACCTCTGGCTATGGTGAAGTCAATGTCTTGAATGCTGTGAATCTGGTGACCGGTACCGTGCATCAGGCCGCCGCAACCCCGACCAATCTGGACTGGAGTGTGACCACCCCGAAGTTCCAGGACGCCTGGGCGAATGGCATGACGGGTAAAGGCGTGGTTATTGCGGACATCGACACCGGCATCGACCTGACCAATCCGGCGCTGACCCAGCACCTGAGCCAGTACAGCTGGAATTTCGTCAACAATAGCGCCAATGTGCAGGACGATAATGGCCACGGCACCTTCACCGCAGGCGAAATGGTCGCGGCTGATACCGGGAATGGTGTCGTGGGCGGCGCCTACGATTCCACCCTGATGGTTCTGAAGGCGCTGGACGCTGCCGGCAACGGCTCGGATACAGATATTGCCTCCGCTATTAACTACGCGGTCAACCACGGCGCCAACGTCATCAACCTGTCGCTCGGCGCGAGCAGCCCTGACGCCATTCTTCAGCAAGCGCTGCAGTATGCATCGGCGCATAACGTGATTGTCTGCATGGCCGCCGGAAATGAAGGCAGCAACACGCCTGATTATCCAGCGGGGTATGCCCAGACCATCACCAACTGCATCGCGGTCGGGGCCGACCAGCAAACCAGCACCGGCCTGTCCTCGGCCTCATTCAGCAACCACACGGGTAGCACAACGGGGTACAACTTCGTTGAAGCTCCTGGCAATAATGTGCTCGGCTATGACCTGCACGGCGCCCTTGGGGTGTGGGGTGGAACCTCAATGGCTTCCCCGCTCGTCGCCGCAGAATGCGCCGACCTGCTCTCCTATGGGCATGGCGTAACGTCCAGCCAGGCAGTTCAGGATGTGGTTTGCGGTGCGGTGGCGCTGAATCTCATCGGCTCCATGGCTGTTCACCACTAAACGCAGCAACAAAAAAGGCCGGAATTCCCGGCCTTTTTTGTTTGTCTGCTCAGTCCAACCGAGCATCTACCCAGTAGGGGAAGAAGTCATCCAGCTCCGCGCGCGCTTGCGCCTTTAATTCTTCAGGCCAACACACATTATAGGGCTTGGACCAAGATTTACCGTTCCACCAGCGCCGATTGCCCGGGTCCGCTGACGCGGGCTCCAGGGCGGCAAGGTATTCCCCGACCGTGGCCGGTGTAGCACCTGGCGCTTTCCAGTGCTGCTCTGCCGGCGAGACGACAATGCTGTGGCTCATTCGGTCTTCCCCGCAACATCAGGCAAGAACTCCTCGAAATCCTTCCATTGCGTAGCGCTGTTGCAGTCGGCTACATCCGCATAGTCCTGCTCAATCTTCTGCCTAACCTCGCGTTCAGCGGCGCGCAACTTTGTGTAGGCGTCATCGCGCACCGCCCTCAACTCGCTAAGGACTGGAGAATACGCGGCCTCAGTTTCAGCAAGCTTTGCGGTCAGCACCTCAATTTGAGCACGAATTTCAGCCAAGGCAGCATTGCGCTGGGTGATTGCCGCATCCAACGCCTTGCTTGATGAATCCGAGGCCGCACCCAACGCGCCATCCCTGATGGTCTGCTCTGCGGCATCAACCGCGGCATAAAAAGCAGCCTTACGCGCGTTATAGGCTTTATTGCGCAATCGAGTTGCTTCCTTGTTTAGCGCCTTTTGCGATTCCGTTAGCTTTTCAGCCATCGTTTAACTCCAAATGATTGCTTTTTATTATACATATTTTTAGTTAATTGTCAAGTGGTTAGCCAATCCCGCAGTGGGCTGAGTATTTTTTAGGCAAGCAAAACTTTTCAAACGAATTCTTGAAGTTGGAAGAGTTATCCACAAGGTTTCACACAAAATCTGTGCACAGCCTGTGCGTAAAAACTGCCAGTCCAAATGGGCTGGCAGTTAGAGGTTATACCGATTTAAGGTGTTTGGTGGCAGCAAGTTTGGCCGCATGCAATGACTTGCAATTTCTGGCGATACTCATGCCATCCGCGGCGGTTACTCGACATACATCCTTGTCACAGTAGCCATGGATGTACAGGCCTTTATACGAAATTGTCCACATCATGCTCTCCTAGAATAAAGCCTCATTGGTGACGACCCCTTCAGAATTCAACAGCGGGTCAGTCTTCGGGTCGTAAGCGTAATCCGTTAGCACGGCAATTCGCTCCAACGTGTCGAACTCCATTTCGGCCAATACCGCCAGACTCATGCAGTTGCCGCTATCCAAGGTGACCTTGGCGCGCTCGAGTGCATCAAGCATGCGATTAAGCGGCTCCTGCTCCAACGGAACACTGGTGAGCATCCGGCGCACGATTGCAGCAGAAATTCGCTCTGCGTCGTCATAACTGAATGCCTTTCGCATTTCCGGCATAGCCTCCGTACGTCGAATGGCGGCCAGTAATGAGCTGGCGTCCTTGGCCGGTACCGTCTGGGCAGCACGCTGAAGCAGGTAGCCGAAGCAATAAGGCTTCTCATCCTGACTAAACTTCGTGCTATCGACAATACGGTCAAAGAGCCCTATCAGCTCATTGGCAGTCTTGCGCGCTGCCATCACCTTGCCGAAGCGCTCCTGGACATCGGCGACATTAACTTCTGTTGTCATGTTTCCTCCTGAATAAAAATTAAGATACCTGTGGAGGTATAGCGCCGGCGCGCACTCTTAATTATGCGGACGTTACATTATATAGCATTTCTTACTATACTACGATATCCGACAAATTAATGCCCTCGGGCACTGTGAATGAGTGGTATCTGCACTGACATCTATCAGCCTTACCTGGCTTGCCGCCGTGCATCTCTCATTGGTTGGAACGAATTTTCGGTTTTGCGCCATCATGCGACTCACGTCCTTGATGGCGCCTTTTTATTTACTTGCTGAGTAACTGAAGGCTGCTATGTGGATTTTTCTGTTCATCCTGGCGATTGTTCCGATGACCTACTACTGGTCGGATTCCGTGGTGACCCTATTCCCCCAGTTGTCGCAGTACTTCCCGGACAAGGGCTCCAATAAGCAGGGTGTTGCCGGGCAGGCCCCGGGGCAGGACAAACAACCCCTGCTGCCCACCAAATGGGCCGAAGCCAAGACTGAGGCGGGCTACGCAGTATGGCTGATGTCCGCTGACGGTCAGTATCGCGTTGCTGTAGGTTGTCGTACTGGGGAAGCCCCTGCGATTCGAATAACGCAGCTGAATGGACAGCCCATCCCTTCCCGCATGATGCTGGACTTCCAGTTCGGCCGCATTCCGCTTTTGGACGGGGTGTTTGCCGGCGCAACGCCCGACCTCTTAAATGCCGTTTCCCAATTCTCCGCAATGTCGCTGCAGTACCCCCAGACCCCTGAGCAGGTAAAAGCCAACCAGCCTGGCCTGGCGGCGGCCTGGTTCAAAGTTGACCAGCACGAAAGC
Organism: Novimethylophilus kurashikiensis; assembly: GCF_003112435.1. GTDB lineage: Bacteria > Pseudomonadota > Gammaproteobacteria > Burkholderiales > Methylophilaceae > Novimethylophilus > Novimethylophilus kurashikiensis. Next base: position 26,685 of record NZ_BDOQ01000008.1, on the reverse strand, counting down.
GGTCTGGTTGCGCGTGGGTTACAGCAGAACTGCGGGTTCCGTAACTAAATTCATCAACCACTGGAGTAGTAAATGGCCCACCAAGATGGGGTTCGCGTCTCATTAGTCGATGAGAGCATGTTGGACGCAACTGGCATTCTGCAAGGTAAGTCCGGTTGCACCAAGGCCTATGGCCTGACGGATGAAGCTGTCCGCCTATTCCTGTTGATTGCCTCTGCAGGTGAGGATGGGCTCACGCAGAGCAAGATTCCCAAGGAGTTGCGCGAGCAACTGAATGAGCACCTTATCCCCCTTGAGTTGCAGGAACTGGTGGCATGGGAGCGGGATAAGCGTGGGCGCAAGGCGTATCTCGTACTGACCTGGAAGGGACAGGAAGCGATTGCGGCGGCTCGCCCGGCGAAACAGACCAACAGCCGTATCAGCGCTCGTCGTCGAGCAGTCAATGGAGGTGTTCGATGAGCGCGGAGGTGGCGGCAACAGAAGCCCAAGCCAAGCGGCCAGTACCCAAGGGGGTCCTTATCGCCGCAGGCATGCTGGTCGCGCTCGGGGTCATGATTTCAATGGGGTCGTGGGTGTTTATTCTTTTTACGCAAGCCAAGGAATTGAGTGTGAGGCTTAATGACACCGAGGCTATCGTGAAGGAATTGTCCGCCGACCTCGCGGTCATGAAGAATGCGCAGGCTGACCAGGAGAGCCGGATTCAGGCTCAGGAGAAGCACCAGGAGGTCTCGCAATCTCCTGCGGTCCCTGTCGCTCAGCAGCAGGCTGCAACGGCCGACAACTCCGATGATGGCGATGTTGAGGAGAAGCCCTCAGGCGCCAAGGTAATGATAGGCGACGAGGAGATGACGGTGGAGCAGATGGCCGACCAAATTAAAGCCATGAATCGCGCCACCGACAGACCGCGCCACTAACCTTTGGCAAGGGCCACAGCAAGCGCAACCTGGCGCGCTGCAACATTGGCCCATTTTTCCCCTGACGGCGCATTGCGATTAAAGGCGAGTGGGCTGGTGTGCGGCATCGGCACCAGGAACTCCACGCTGCGCAATGCGTCCTGTATTCCAGGATGCGCGGAGCCGGCCTCCCTGGCCGCAGACCAGTCTCCATCTGAATTCCGCGCTTCCAGCTTCGAATAGAGCGTACCGGCCCCGGACAAGACAGCCGTTGGGGTTCCCCCGACCGCTAGAACAACACGCGGCTTGAAGGTTTCAAGCAAGTTGGCCAAGTACGGGATGCAGGCCTTGATTTCGCTCGAGCTGGGCTTCCTGTTCTCAGGTGGCCGGCATCGGCAGATGTTGGCTCGACCATACTCATCTCGAGACACCCCTTCCGCTAACATCAGCCGGTCCAAGGTTTTACCTGCCGTACCCACAAAGCCAACACCTTGCACATCCTCGTCAGCGCCAGGGGCCTCGCCAATGGCAAGCAGCCCTCCGACACGACAAGGGGACGCGACAACGATTTGCGTGCGACAGGAAGCCAGGCTGGGGCATTGCTGGCACGATTTATCTTGCCAGTGGGTAACGACCGTCATCAGTGCATACTCTCAAACAGTAAGGGTTGGGCGAATTTTGCTCGCTCATCAAAGCCTGCTTGCCAAGGAAAGTTACCATCGGCATCACACCAGACCACCTGCACCGCGGGAAGAGGTTCTCCCGCACGCACATTGGCGACGCAGATGAAATCTTCAGCAGCCCCTGCCGGAACCTTCTTGAAAACGAGCGGGAGCGGCAAGAACTTGAACTGGACCGGCTCGTCGAAAGCAAGCGCATTCTTGCGCAACAAGTTGGCAGCGTGATTCAAGATAGGCTGGGAGATATCCGGCGGCATGGAGAAGACAATCAATTCTGGCATTCCTTGAGAGGATAGCCCCACCGTGTAGGAAAATTTGACAGGTCTACCGGCACATTCAGTTCCAGTAGGAATGACAGCCAGCCCGTATTGCTCGATTATGGCCTCTACTTGTTCAAGGTATTCGTCAGGCCCAAGGCGACAGCATTCACAATCTTCATCATGGTCGTGGTCGGCCATCAAGCTATCCTCGTTTAAAGTTGCTAGAGTATGCCAGATTACTTCGCTGGAATGGCAAAGACGCCACATAGCGTATGCGCGTGCGGGGCCGAGTTTTCCACAAATTCAGAAATCTGATTCCAGGCTTCATTCGCCAGGAATGCCGCATCCTCGATAGGCTGATGCTTATAGGGCTCGCCAGCATGACCGCTCATGCAGTCTGCTTCATACCGATGCGCCATATATGTGGCAAGAAACTGGGATATGTACGCAGCCTTGAACTGCGCTTCTGTTTGGCGGATGGTCATACAAGAAAGCCTCTCGGAGGGAGAGGCTTAACTATGCCAAATTTGTAGCTTTATGTCAAGTTACTTTTCCACCCTGCTTGCGCAGGTTGAATTCATTCGGGTACATCCAGACGACTTGGTCAGGGGGCTTGGGTGCCGACGCCAGGTAACCTTGCCATACGTCGCAGCCCTTCTCCTTTAGCCACTCGTATTGCTCGCGGGTTTCAACCCCTTCTGCCACCGTCTTCATGTTGAGCGATTTCGCAATCATGAGCACCGTTTCTGCAATTGCGGCGTCCCGGCGGTCGCTCAGGTTGCCAATGAAGGATTTGTCGATTTTAAGGGCGCTCAGCGGGTACCGTCGCAGCTGGGCCATCGCTGAGTAACCAGTTCCGAAATCGTCCAGGGAGATGGACACGCCCATCGCCTGGAGCGCATGCATGCAGGAGAGCGTGCCATCGAAGTCCGTGGCCAACATGCTTTCAGTCAGCTCGAGCGCCAGCGAGTTTTCAGGCAGGCGATAGTCTTCCAGCACCGCTTTCAAGTGACTCACAAGGCGACCCGTGAAGCCATTTGCCGTCACATTGACTGAGATTGATGGCGACCAGCCATACTTCTTGCGCCAGAAATCGATTTGGCGTGCCGCCTCAGAACAGGCCCATTCACCAATGGGCACAATCAGGCCGCTCTCCTCCGCTGCAGCGATGAAGTTGTCTGGGTAGATGAGCTCGCCTTCATGCATCCAGCGAATCAACGCTTCAACACCCACTAGTTGTCCTGTCTTGAAACAGATTTGCGGCTGGTAGTGCAGGACGAATTCCTTGTTACGCAGAGCTTCATGAAGCGCATTTTCGAGCTGAATCTTTCGCGAGGCTTCTTCGTGCATCGCGGTGGAGAAGCTCAATACGGCGCCCTTCCCATTTTCCTTGACGTGATACATCGCCATGTCCGCATGGCGCATCAAGGTTTCAGCGTCTTCGCCAGCGTCCGGGAACGAGGCAATCCCAATGGAGGCACCAACCTGATAGAGCCGATTCTGGTCCTGAACCGGCTTGCAGGCCGCTTCGGAGAACCGCTTGGCGACATCCATAGCGTCATCCTCACCTTCAATTTCGGCGAGAATAACGACGAACTCGTCACCACCCTGGCGGCAAACTGTATCACTGTCCCGGATGAGCCCTTTGAAGCGGTGAGAAATCTCGAGGAGCACCTTATCCCCGGCCGCGTGGCCATACGTGTCGTTCACCATCTTGAACCCATCCAGGTCGATGAACAATAGCGCCATCTTGCGGTTATGGCGCTTGGCCAGCTGAATGGTCTGCGCCAAGCGATGCTGCATCAGTCGGCGATTGGGCAAGCGGGTCAGGGGGTCGTGCGAGGCGACGTAATTAATAGCGTTATCGTATTCAACCTTCTCCGTGACGTCCCGGAAGGCTACCGCCAGGCACCGCCCTTCCTTGGGCAGATGGACTTCGCTAAACCGAGCCTCGATGAGGCATTTAGTGCCATCCAGACGGTAAATCTCGAGTTGAATGGGATGTGCTTGGCGATGCACGGAGAATGACGACTCTTCGTTGAAGCCCTCATACTCCTTCTGCTGCTCGCCGTGAATGAATTCTTGCGCCTTGCGGCCAATCAACTGCCCCGGCTCGGCGCTCAGGATAAGCTCGGCTGAACGATTGGCTTCCAGCACCTCATCATCGGACGAGAATAGCATGAAGCCATCAATCGACTGCTCTATCATCGAGCGCATGCGCATTTCCATGTTGAGCGCATAGCGACGGGCCGACTCGAGCTCGCGAATGGTTGCAATACGGGCCGTAAGGGACGGCGGCAGTACCGGCTTGGTGATGACGTCACAAACGCCGCGCTCAACCAAGGTAAGGTCGTCCGGGTCCAGCGGAGACAAGGTCACGTAGGTGAGATAAAGCCAATGGCCGCGCTCGGCTGCCAGCTTTGATATGTCCCGGGCCGCAAGGGTCCCCAGCATACCGGGAAGAATGACGTCCATAAAGACGAGGTCGTAAGACTTCTCGCGGAAGGCCTCAATGGCCTCCTCGCCGGTCGAGACCGCGCGTACCGCCACATGAGGGTCATTGCTGATGAAGGAAACCATCAGCTCCTGGATGGCAGGGTCATCTTCAACCACCAACACAGACAGCTTCTCCAGCCCACCAGGTGAGAACATTTTTAGCCTATCCATGTTTTTAACGGAAACAAGGGCCGCGGCATTGGTGCCTGCGGCCGTGGTTGATAACGACATGCCTAATCCTTGATTATAAATGGCGGTCGAGGCGGACACTTACGCTCCGTCCGGCCAGGAATCTCAATAGTATAGCATTTAATGCTATATTGCGGCGTCATTTGGGTAGAGTTAATTTGATATCAATCTTAAATTCTGGTTGTGGATTTGTTAACATTGATGTATATCTTGTTAACACCTTACAAAAGGCAACCCATGCAAGCTTCACAACTCGCGCTCACCGCCGTAATGGGCAGTGACGGTGCTCAACGATGGCATCATCGACGGGATACGTTTGTCCCTCCCTCCAATCGATTTGACCCCGGCAGGTGCGAAGTCGTGGCCTTACCGGAAGCTGAGGCCAAGCAGTTTGTAATTCAGCATCACTATAGCGGGAGTTATCCCGCGGCACGCTTCCGTGTTGGACTTGTTGCAAAGCCTCGGGACGGCATCGCCTTCCTGGGTGGGGTGGCGGTGTTCTCTGTACCTATGCAGGCGGCCGCCATCAGTAAATACCTCGGTGGCTCGCTGCTTGAAGGGGTTGAGTTAGGCCGACTGGTGCTTCTGGACCATCCGCTTCTGGGGTACAACGCGGAGAGCTGGTTTGTCGCTCGCGCCTTCCGGTTGCTTAAAGCTGCGCTACCGGACGTAAAGGGGGTGGTGTCCTACTCCGACCCTGTTACCCGCTACAACGCAGATGGCGAAGTGGTTAAACCTGGCCATGCGGGGATTGTATATCGGGCCTTGAATGGTCTTTATCACGGCAGGTCTTCTGCGCGGACGCACATCATTGCGCGAGATGGCCGGGTGGTATCGGAACGCAGCTTGTCAAAAATCAGGTTAGGCGAGTCCGGTGTCGACTATTCCATTCGGCAGCTGATAGCGTTAGGCGCCCCAGCTCGCCTTCCCCATGAAGATGGGCGCGCTTACGTCGAGCGCGCACTGGCTGAGGGCGGATTTAGAAAAAGTCGCCATCCAGGCAACCATGTCTTCAGCTGGAGGGTGGCGTAATGGATGCACGGCGCATGAAGCCCTTAGTGTCTGCGCTGGACATGGGATATCGATACAGGCCCTATGAGATGCTGCGCTACTTCTTGAGCGGCCTTCGTACTTTATGGGGCCTCCCTGAGCTTGATACGGTGCCCGAGGATGCAAGTGATGCCGTGGTCGCCGGCATCGAGGCGTACAGCGAGCTCGTATCGCGCTCTGTGCCCTTCGAGGACATCTTGGGTCCCATGTACATGGAGTTGGCATCCCACGGCTCCAGACAGGGCTTGGCCCAGTTTTTTACCCCATTCCCGGTGGCATCAATGATGGCCAGGATGTCCATGGGAGACCTTGAGGCGCATGACGGGGGTTTGATTCGGGTATGTGACCCGGCCTGCGGAAGTGGCGTGATGCTACTCGCATTCCTGAATGCGGCGTGGACCGACTATGGCCCATCGATGCTTCAGCGCATCTCAGTAACGGGCGTGGACCTGGATGTGATTTGTGCGCATATGACGGCCGTCCAGCTCATCGCTAATTGCAATGTGCACTCATTGAAGCTTGGGGAGCTGCTTGTGCTCCGCGGGAACTCCTTGATGCCATGGGAGGGGATGCAGGTGGTCGCGCATGGAACCGCAACTGCCGATATCGTCGTTGCGCCACCACTCTCCCCTGAGCGCCTGGCGGCCCTGGCAGAAGCGGCCGCTGTCACCCCAGGACTGGTATGACTTACAGGCCGAGCCCGTGTGCCACCTTTTCTGCTAGCTCCTTGCGGTAAATCACGTCATCCTTACCGTCTTCAGAGAACACCGGGCCGTACGGCCCGCGCATCACGTGTTTGGTGGCCAACTCCTCCTGCCAATGCTGCAACACATGCTTGGGCAGTGAGTCGATATGCAAGTCTCCCTTGATGGGGGTGATGGCATTGCCGGTGACTTGAACAGCCTGATTACGGTCATTCACATTGCCATGCTGGTCAGCCAGGAGGTCCTGATAGTGCTGAATGACCTCTGCGGGGGCGCCAGCGTCCTTGAATCGTTCCAGGACGTAGTTGATGTTGAGTGCCCCAGAAATTTTGAAATAGGTGCTCTCCTTCGCTTTGGCGCATACCGGCTTATCCACGACCAGGGGCTCATCATCCGGGCCCTGCAGCGTGAGCTTTTGAGCTTGCGCACCAGGGGCGTCCTCACATCCTGAGCCGATATCATCCAGGTTCATGCGATTCGACCAGACGACACTGGGGACGACTTTAACGTCGAACATGTCGAACAAGTTCGGGTTCAGCTCAATGCCGCCCAATACCTGTCCATCCGCATTATTGAAGTCCTCGACGACTTCATCCATGTATTCCTTGATGGTGTCACCCTTGCGAACGCCGAGCATTACCAACGTGCCGCCAGTATTGAGCGCCGCCAACGAGTAGGCCTTCAAGAGAGAGACAGGCATAGAGCGAGAGACAAAAAAGTAGAATTTGCCGTATCCGCCGCCAATGGAGCCATCTCCCAGCAACACTTGGGCGCCGAACGCCTGGTCCTTGGGAGGGAGCGCTTTAACGTACGATTGCAAAGCTTGTTGGCGCAGCTTGGCGGACTGCTCAATCGAGAAGTCGATGACCGATTGCGGGACATTGTTCATTTCCGCTTCTGCCTTGGTGCTGGCCTCGACGGAGGCAATGGCTTTCTGCGTCGCTTCCGGCAACTGGGAAACATCCCCTTTCATGATGGCCTGCATTTTTGCCGTAGCGGCTTCGGTGTCAGCAAGGGCTGCCATCGGCAGCCCCAGGGAAGCCGCGAGAATCACGGCGCGCGTTAGGGAGGATGGCTTCATATCAGTTTTGTTCCGTCAAAGGTATATCTGCCAAAGCAATGGATAGTGGTGTCGGGGCCGTGTACGCCGGCTCAAGCGATGCGCCAGAGCCGAAAATATTGCCGCCATTCAGCCCAAGGGAGTTGCCGATGCCACTGACAGCGCCACTTACGCCATCACTGAACACATCCCCGACGCTGCTGCCAACACCATCGAAAACGGCACCCAAGCCATCACCGATGAATCCCAAGGCTGCGCCAACCGGGTCTGTAACGGCTTGATACACCGCATCCGCGACCTTGTAGGCGTTATAGAGCTGTTCCAACAAGCTGCCTTGGGGAATCAGGTTGCTTGCAATCATCTCAATCACATTCTCGATGGTCAGCACCATGAGGCAGCACTGACGTGCCTCCCAAACCTGCATGTAGCCGGCTTCACGGGACGGGAAGTTAAGGGGCTTGGGCAGGCGACTCACAATCCCTTCAGCCATGGACAACCCGCTCGAGGACGGCGCGCCAGCCTGGCCAACCGCAATAGTGGAGTCCATGTTGGCAATAGCAGCCGCATCCGCATTCAGCGAAATCATGCTGGCTTGTCCATCATCCTTGATGAAAGTCCCCCAGCGAATCATGTCGATGTTGTAGCGCGTCGTTACTTTAGCCGGGAAGGCCCATTGATAGCGATGCTGGAACGGGTCATAGAACGGCTGGTATTTCGGTTTGCATACCGCGTCGTCGCCCATGGTGCGCATAGTCAGGCCAAGAAGCGCTGAACGGGTCAGGTACTTGATGGTGACGTCCATATTAGTCACCTGTGCGGAATCCTTGGCGATGGCATTCGCCGTGAGAGGCATGCGGGTACCCTTCCAGGCACAAATACCCCAGTCCTGCCAATCGCCCAATGTGTTCGCCATGGACTCGAATCCACACGCCATCTGGGAAAGGAGCGGTGCCTCTGCCAGGAGGGAGACTTGCGGCGTCATGATGGCGGAGTAAACGTCGTTTTGGAAGATGAAGTCAGGCTCGGTCAGGTAGCCGATTTTCATACTACCTGTCACAGCATTGCATTTCTCGAACAGTGCCTTGCCAGCAATCGCGGCGACGTCCGCATAGACCCAGTGCACCTGCATATTGGTAACACCGTCTTTGCGCGGAGAGTGTGCGTTGTACTCTTGGCCCGAGGAAAGCGACATGAAGCCGGGGAGAATGTTGATGCCGGACAGGAAGCCCAGGCAGCCCGCCTGGCGAGCCACGTCATTGATGTATGAAGGCATCCAGAAGGTCAGCCCAAACCCGAAGCCAGAGTTCAGACCATCCTCACAGAAGCAAATCGGGTCAGCCTTATGCTTTGGAGGCTCCCCTACAGACTTGGGAGCGTCCATTAATGGAAAGCCGACAATCTTGATGCCGCCCATGTTGCGGAAATCAAGGTCAGTGAGAGGGTTCCACATCTTGCCAACGCATCCAGGGGACGCTTCAGCGGCAAGGGGGAGCACAGCTGCAGCTAGCAGACTGAGGGATGCAATGAATTTTTGTACTTTACGCAGCATAGCGACCATCCTTATTCGGTTGCACCATCCTGCTGGGCGTCTTGCTGGTCAGCGGCGGGCGTTGTTTCTGTCAGTACAGCGGGCTGCGGAGGCGCAACCTCTCCAGCATCCCCTAAGCCAAACCACGCCTCCTTGACGACGGAACTGTCGGCCGGGAGCTTGATTTCAGTAATGGCCATATGCCCCTGGTGCGGCCCCCGGCCAAAGCCAATCAGCGTAGGCACGGCTTCCACATGAAACTTCTCAAGCATGCTGGGCGCTGGATGGTAAATGGGGCGACCGACTTCGCTCGAAAGCTCGCCAACATCGCCTGCAATCATCATGAAGCTCAGTTGCTCAACGTTCTGCTTGAGCAACTCACGTGCGAAGCTCATCTGCGCCGGGTCGGTGCCATCAAAAATAAACAAGCGCTCGATGCCCGCGGCTGGCATTTTGGCAATAGGGTTGAGATACGTGCCCGCCTGCGCGGCAAGCACCTTGCCGGGAGCAAACACGGAACCTGACTGCCAGTCCACCCAAGGCAGGTAGATGTCCTCCGAAACAACGATACCCACATCCTTCCAACGCGTGCGCGTCACATCTGCCCGAGGCAGCATGTAGGACGGTAGATTCTTGGTATAGTCTTGCGCGGACTCCTTGAGTTCCTCCTGGTCGGTCGACCAATCGTGACGCGCAACAAGCCGCATCAGGGTGACACGAAAATCCTCTTCAATCACCTCGTAGACCTGCCCTTCCACCCCGAGGTCAACCGCCTGGGCAGGATGGGCAAGGCTAAGCGCCGCAAGCGCGGCGACGGAGAACAATGTGTGTTTCACCCTGATGCGCAGCATCAACTACTCCCCTTTAATTCCCACCATGCCGGCGGCTTTCTTGGACTTCTTGCGGGCGGCCGATGCATTGCCCAGTACCTGGTCATCCCTTGAATTGAGCATCTGGGTGACCTGTGCAATCAACCGCTCGACATACGTCGGGCGTACATTCAGTTCAGTGGCGATGCTATCCACGTTCATACGGCGCACCAGTACCCGTTCGGCGACGGCGCGCTGGCTCTTGGAGAGCGGCAGCCCTTCAATGCGCACTCGGAAATAATCCGGCGTTACTTGTTGCGGCAGCTGGCTGTAATCTTCTGGCTCAACCGACAGTTCAAGCGAATCCTTGAAGTCATCGACGTCCTTAGGATTAACCGCGGCGCCAATCGCTTCCATGAAGGAGCTGTCCCGACCGGTGCGGAACAAGGCGCCCGGAATGGCGACGACCGCACCGATGTTGCGACGTAGCTTCAAAGCGGCATGTTGGCCCGACATGTAGGCATAGCGTGCCAGCTGGTTACGCTGAAAATTCGGCTTAGCGGTCAACGCAGCCCAGGCCGCGTGCACTTCCTGCGCCGCGTCGTCGCGCAGGTGCCAGGGCACGGAAACCTTGGCTAGCACAATGTCGGTTAGCTTCTTCAGTAAGCCGTAATCTACGAGGCGGGTGTATACCGATACGACCTCACCCTCAGCAAGCTCGCGAACCTGAACAGGCGCCGAGCGAACGCGGCGACCAGGTTGCGGCCGCTCTTCTTGGACAAGCTCTTCGTCGTCCAGCGAAATATCGTCATCGACACCACTACCTTGTGCCAGCAGGTGGGTCTCGTCGGAATCGATATCCGCGCCAACATGCTCGAACGACTCGGCAAATCCGGTCGTATCGTTGGAGAGCAAAACATCAATGGCAAACGGCTCGCCATGATGCGTAAAGTGTTTAACAGGAGAAGTGTGCATTCCACGGTTCACAGAAAAATCCCAGAGCCGCGTGGCGCGCTATACTCGCTTGCCAGCTGACCCGAGGGAGATGCAATTCCCGCGCATTGCTGCGCAGACCCATTCGCACGCCGACTGCGCGCAAAATGGCCTCTGTGACGGTGGTATTCGATACCTACTGCGGCTCAACCGTGACCGCGCTCGATACCCCGCAAACTTCAAATTTCCTTGGTGCGATAGAAGTCAATAGCCACGCGATGCGCAGCTATTGACGAAGGTGTTCGCACGAAACACCCGACTTAATAATTCCTGGTACTAGAGAGTGGAGGATTCCGCACCACTGCCATAGTTGCTAGCCGGAGCTGCCGGGGCCGAAGGGGCCGCAGCTGCTTGAGGCTGCTTCAGATATTTCTGGAAGGTCTTGTCGTCAGCCATAAAGCTGGTCAACATGGCTTCCACCATATCCTTCATCGTAATTTCAACTTCATGCTCGGCCATGTAACAGGCCTGGTACTTATGCAGCAGGTCCGAAGTCGACTCTTTCAGAGAAAAAGTGTGTTTGACGGTGGACTCGCTTACTGGGATGCGCGAAAGTTTCATCAGTGCTCCATTCCATTGAGGATAGTATACTAAAGAATATGCAAAATTGCAAGTGCTCAATCGCTGGAAGCCTAGTGCCGCAGGGACCTCAGGCATGCATCCATCTGAGGGCGGAGCGTTACCGTTCAAAATTAAACGGGTATGCGGGACTTACCTTCCAGCAAGAGAGAGAATGAGTATAGGCATCAAATAAAAAAGGCCGACGCCACGTGGTGACATCGGCCGTTATCTTGCGAAGGCGGATTACTTTTTGGACTTGCCCATAATCAGCGCCGGATGCTTCTTGTAGAGCAAGGCTGTGGCCGTTGCAATAGCGCCCCACATGACGAACAGCATTGCAGGCATGTGCGGCTTAAAGATGGTCATGCCGAAGGCGAGGCCGAAGAACACCGCAAGAATCGAGTACTGCACCAGCCCGAACAGGCCGCCGGTCTTGGCATCTTCCTCCAGCAGCTTATATACGGGATGCTCTTTGTCATCTGCGAATACAGCCTGCAGCGAGGGCTCGTCCACCATCAGCCACTTATTGTCGCGGGCTACTTGAATGGCAGCCAGGGCTTCAGGTGTACGCAGTTGGGCCAACAGTTCCGGTGTGGCCTTGGTTACGGATTGGGTCATATTAAAACTCTCCTGGTTGTGCCAATGGCTACCTGGGGAGTTTTAACTTTCCCTCAGCCATCAGCTTTTCGATACGATGAATTTCAGCGTCTTCTTCCGCCTTGGTCATGCGCTTGTAATGCTCAGCCTGAAAACCGCTGGGGAATGAAAGCGTCAGCTCTTTTCCCTCAATGCGAAACTCAGCCTTGCTCACTTGCCCAAGGGTATTGGTCATCACCAAGGTACCGGCCTTATTGCCGGATTTGGCAGCGAAAGAATCAGCAGGCGCTAAGGTATAGCTGTAACTGGCATTAATTGCTTCACTTCCGTACGGCTCCAGCAGAACCTTTTTGGATTTACCGTCGAACTTGATGGTGCCCGGCCAGCTACCCTTCACCGCATGCCAAGCATCGCCGGCCAAAGGGTCCGTGTCGGCCGCAGCCACCATCCCGGTCAGGCCAAATGTTAACAACAGAGCAATAAATGCCTTTGCTCGCAAGGATGTTTTCGGGTGTGTGTTCATTTTGTTTTGCAGGTTAACAGCGCGCTTGGTATCATTCGCGACAAATGAGGAGGAATTTTTGATGAGCATGTCTGTGCTTCCGTCGTTAATGGAGACCCTTAAAAAAGGGAATGTTCTAAAAAGCGTTGAAATGATGCGCGCCTGGTTAGCGTCTTCCGAAGAAGGTGAACCTGAAGCGCTGCTTGCCGCTTGCCCGACTGAGTGGCGGGCTAAAATTGCCCTGCTGATGCGCGACCTGCTTGCCCGGTACCCCTCGACAGTGATTGGTGCGCCGGTCTTGCTTTACATCGAGCCCGGCAATGACCCCGAGTGTTTGCCGCCGGAGGGAAATGTTGCTATTGCCCACCTCCCCTACCCTACCAGGGACCAGAATCAGCCATGCGCGGAGCTGCACTTCATTGGATGGCTTCCGACTTCAGCCAAGCTACCGGTGCGTCTGCCGTTTAACCCTGCCCATTACGACACCGCGGTGCCCATGAACCGTATTTTTGCTGCTGTGGCCTTATTCCGCAGCACGCCGGAGGTATTCGACCTCGAAAACCTCGAGCTACCCAATCTCTGGTGGGGAGAGCTTTTCCGCCCTGTGGCCGGAAACATTCAACTCTCCGCCCGTATGCTGCTACCCTACCCTGACGCTATCGAGGCCGCGCGAGTGCTGGAAGCGTCTGCGAACGCCTCAACGCTGCCGACACGCACAGGCTTCCTATCGGACAACGGCTGGGCCTGGGCAACAGATGCCGGCATCCTCTTCAACGAGCAATGCCGGCGGAACAACCATAGCGAGGACGCTATTTAACTCGGTTAAATCTTGGTGATACCGTCGGCGCAGCCTGCGCCAATATTGCTGCTTCCACCACCAATGTTATCATTACGCATTTCGTTCTCCTGACAATGAGGGCTGGGATTTCCAGCCCTCTATTACAGTCTAGCGCAGGTACTTCGCCAGCTCAGGGTCGTTCTTCAGCTTGTCGAGCTGACCGGAGATGCCTAACGCCTTGAACATTTCAGCCATGCTCGGCACACCAGGAGATACGGACAGGGTTTCATCACTGCCGTTCTTGACCTTGTACATCACGACCGGAGTACCGTTGAAGCCGAATTTCTGGGTCATCAGCTTGGTGTTGTTCTGCACCTTGGCCAGCAATGCCTTGTCGCTGGAGGTTTCTGCGCCGGAGCCGGACACGATTGCATCGGCATCAGCCTTGGCATCCTTGGCAGCCAACAAACCAGCACCCTTCACGTCGGAGTCACGGCCGAGAATGGCAACCGGTACATAGTGAATGCGCAGCTCGCCAGCGTCCACGGCGGGCTTGGTCATGCGGTGCAGGAGCTTGCAGTAGCCGCAGTTAGCGTCGAAAATCACGACGATTTCGGCTTTAGCATTAGGAGAACCAACAGTTACACCGGCCGCTTCACCGCCTGCGGAGAATGCCTTGAATGCTGGAGTGTAGTCGGGCTTGGGGACATAGTCTTCGGCGTACTTGGCAGTCAGGTTGTGGCCGTCCTTGTCGAGCAGCATGCCAGAGAAGGTGTAGTTGCCGTCGGCGCTGGTGTAAATAACAGTCGCTTGACCGCCCTTGGTTTCCTTCACGACCCAGCCAGTCATCCCGGCAGCGGCCTTGAAATCACGAATAACTTGGAGTTGGCCAGCATCAGTTGCCGACTTCAGGAAAGGAGGCAGCGCCGTGGCGGCCATCGCAGCCCCCATAAAGGACATGAGAGCGGTAGCGATAAGGGTGCGTTTCAACATCTAAGGTATGCTCCTTTTGGATTTAGGTGACGCAAAATGCATTGCGGATGATTGAAGTATATTGGAAAATATCAGTTCTGTCAACTTGTTTCTAATACTGACATATTCTTGCGTCATTGCATATTTCTTGCTATAGTGTAATTACCAACTTCAACCAACATTAATAACGAGAAGGCGCTTATGTCAGAGTTCCTGCAATTCATCACCCCTGTCGCTCTCGGCGGCGTATACCTGTGGGCTGTTTTTTGGCACAAGGGCACCCCTGAGAAGTCCAAGGTGGAGCAGCTCGCAGACTATCAGTTTCCGGAGGTGGTTCGATACGTGTTCCGTCGCGAGCATCCCGGGTACGACCAGGCTGATGAGGACCTGGCTTTCAAGGGTCTGTGTGAATTCTTTCTACTGCTGTTTCTGGAGAAGGAAGCGAACCGGTCTCTTCAGCTGGGAATGCCGTCGGCGCTCATTGATGATGCCTGGCACGCGTTTATTGTATGCACGCACGATTACGAGAAGTTCTGTAAGCACTTTTATGGCCGACTCATCCATCACTTTCCGGATGTCGGCGCCCTTCCCCATTCCATGGAAGATGCTCGAGTATTCAAGCCCGATGTCATGAATACTTGGAAGGCGTTGAAGCAGAACTACAAGAAGTGGCCCGGCCTGTTCGAACCCTTCAACGGCCTTCCCTTGCTATTTGCTGCGGACAGCTCGAGCAGCGTAAGTCCTGGTTGGATTTGGTCTGAAGAGTCGCTAAAGCGACTTGATACCGCCACCCTCACCCCGCATAAGAAAGGTGGTTCGACCGTAAATGAATTCACGGATGGCGCAGCTGCCGTCGCCGGGGTTGTTGCGGTCGACGGCTGTGGCTCCGCAGGCACCTCCTGCAGCGCTGGTGGAAGTGGCTGCGGTGGAGGCAGCTGCGGGTCTGGATGTGGTGGCGGGGGTAGCGGCTGTGGAGGGTGCTAAAGATTTATGATTTGCTTATAGCCTGTTGAACAAATATTCCTAGCGCATGGGAAAGGAGTTTGTTATTCCGTAACTCTTCAATTGAAATCGCCTCTAGGTTAACTTTCTCACGTTTTGCAACTAGCTTCGCTTGGAATGTATTGCAGAACTCTTTGAAGTAGGCTTCCTGTCCAACCAAGTCCAGTGCATCAAATTGCGACAACCCTTGCAAGGCAAGAGATTCCGCTTCGTTCTGTGTTTCTTGCTTACTCAAATCATGGGATTGGCTGAGCGCATCTTCCCGGGCTTTTGCTATCCCTGCCTTGGCTGCCCTACTCTCAGCCAGTAATCTATTTTGTTCCTCCATTATCTTTTCAGCAGAGGACACCCGCAGATTATTTCTGAGGGCATGCATCAAGAATCCGGAAGGAGACTTGGTGATTTTACCTTTCTCTAAGTTCCACCTCGTAAACTCCACGGCCTGCCAAATCCATTGGTCCGTCCACTTCTCACGATTGGCCTGGATTTCACCAAAGTTTTTCGGGCCGATGGCGAACTCTTCATTCAACACATGGTAGAGCTCATCTGCCTCATTTAGGGCCAAAGGTTTTTGCTCGAAATCATTGTTATGTTGCCCCCCCTTCCTCGTTACCCTGAAGCGCAAATGAGTCACCGGAATGGGGCCTTGCCCTCCCTTGGTTTCATAACTAACGTTGATATCGAGGTGTTCAACCTCATTGAGCTGCTTGATAGCGGGGTCTAGCTGGTCGCGCTTGAAGTATTTGTATGCGGCTTTAGAGGCCTTCGCTCCTGGCCAACCTTGAACCTCTTCTACCGTAAACCAAGGGGTGTGACCATCATCGATATAGGGCAGCAAATGGTTATAAATCACTCGGGCATAGACCAAGGTGAGTTGTGCTGTAACCCTCAAACTCTGCCAATGTGCGTAGGTAGGGTCTTTTAGATGCCGCTGCAACGGGGGTGACATTTCGAAAAAAACTCTACCCTTGGTTATGCGGTAGGCTCCAATCATCGGGATTGCCCCTCCGTTTTCAGGAGATTCTCCCTGGGCCAGCGCCTCCTCAGGTGTCAGCGGCACAAGCTCGATTGCAGCCTTCTGCAGCTCACGGAAAATAGTCCTGAGATGCCCGTAATTGTTACTTTCATACTTCATGAGCCATTTGAAGTAGTCCAAGTCAACGTCATACCGACCCTGCACATCCTTTTCCTGGATGACCACAAAGACTACTGTATCCAGCAGCTTGTAACAGGCAGCGCCAAGATTCGTGACCTGAAAAATTGCATTATTGCGTTGAAAGCCGATGTCGGTCGTAGACTCGACAATTGACATGTCCTTCGAGAAGAGGTCTTCAAACACATCAAAGGCCATCTGCATGGGCGTTGATTCTGGTAGATTCTCGATGGCCATTCAAAGCCTCCTTTTCATAAGTTCCGCAAATCTAAAACCGGTACTGGTGAGTAGTCAACACAAAAAAGCTCACCATAAATTTACCGACCGAATGTACTAAATCGCACCAAAAAAGCTCACCATAAATTTGAAGCCATTCAGGAAAGAAAAAACTGTTTGTTGGTTTTTAAAAATACAAAATATCTAAAAAAACAAACTAACAAACCTCGCATGCGTACGCGCGCGTAGAGAATCAATCACTTAGTTCTCAAGTGGTGAGCACTTTTGTGAGGTATTAGTGAGAACTTTTGTTGGAAGTGGTGGGAATTATTGTGGAGTGTGGTGAGTTTTTTTGTTGGTCTTTTTATGGTGAGTAGTTTTGTTGGATTTATGGTGAGCCTTTTTGTTGAATGTTAATTTCTATATTTTTGTACTTCAGCACTTCTAGCATAGCCCCATAACCTCGTCCCTTGTAAATATTTGCATCCTCAGCAAGCCCATTTTAAGGTCCTTAGGCCAACAAGTGCCCTTTTTTAAGGCCAAGGTATACATCACTTCAAGAAAGTCGCTTAAACAGCGATTCTGCTTGTCTTTTTTTAGAATAAGTGTAGCTTAACTATCCAGATTTGGTATCATAGCTTGACTAATGGGGAGTAGTTCACTTTTTGAGGAATTTCCTTAAAAGTGACGAGTTATTTTAAAAGAGGAGAGGTAATGACGGACCAAGAGGCTATCTTAACTGACATTCCAATCGTCCAGCCGGTTGACTTAGATGAAATTATGGAACTTGGTGACCGTGCTAGTGCGCTCATAGACTTTCTGAGAAGTAGGCTGCTCATTCCTGACCGCACCAAGTCTCCACCCATGATTTCCAGCGATAAAGTCGCTGACATGTGCCAATTAACTAAAGGGCAAATGGCCTACCGTCTAAAGAATGGCGCCCCAGGCGGACAATTTCATGGGCGAGGCGGTCGCAGGGAATTCACGGTTGCTGAGGCGCAACAATGGGCGCGAGCTGAGAGAACTCGCAAGCTAAGACCTGACGGCGCAAAAGCTGCGGTAATTGGCATTACTTTTTTCAAGGGCGGCGTATCAAAGACCACCTCAACGATGGTCCTTGCCCAGGGCCTATCGTTACTTGGGCATCGAGTATTGAATATTGACCTTGACCCTCAGGGTAGCCTGTCTACCCTTCATGGCTTGGCCCCAGATGCAGATATCGCCTATGAGGATACATTAGCCCCTCTCTTTGATGGTGACCAGGACGACGTCAGGTATTGCATTCGCAATACCTATTGGCCGGACCTCGATTTAATTCAAGCATCCAGCACGCTCTTCTCGGCTGAATTTTCACTGCCAAGTCGACAAATGAAAGACTCTAGTTTCGAGTTTTGGAATGTGTTGAACAAGGGGCTTGAGGTGGTAAAGGATGACTACGATGTCATTCTGATAGACACACCGCCTAGCCTTTCTTATATGACCTTCAATGCTTTTTACGCCGCAGATGGGCTGCTCGTGCCCATGACTACCAATATGCTGGATATCGCCAGTAGCGCACAGTTCTGGCAAATTTTCGGCACATATGCCGGGAAAATTGCCGAGGACAGATTTGATGGTTCTGGGCGATTGGTTAGAAAGGGAGTGGTGAAGGACTACGACTTTATCAACATCCTTTTATCGCGAGTCGACAACAAAGAATCCACCACCGAGCAGGTTAAAGAGTGGATTTCTAAGGTCTATGGTGAAAAAGTTCTTCGCTGCGAGATACCCGAGACGACCGTGACCAAGAGTAAGGTCAACCAGTTCATGACCGTTTTCGATATTACGAAATACGAAGGTGATTCTCGGACCTATAAACGTGCACGTGATGCCTATGAAGAACTGGCGCTCAGCTTAGAAGATTCAATAAGAAAAGTATGGGCACGTCAACTCGGCGCAGGCGCTTAGGAGGAAGCTATGTCAGTTGGAAAAAAATTAGGAGAGATAACGGGAGATGGTCTCGATGACGCACTTGCGCTCGCCTCAAGGGAGAGAAATTCCGCACGGCAAGTGAATAAATCAGCTCCTGGCCAGCTTATGCAATTTCGTGATGAGCTTCAGGCGTATGAGGAAAAGATTAGAAGCCTTGAAGCGGAGTTGGCGGCTAAACAAGAAGATAAGCTACCCCTCGAGCTTATCGACCGCAATCCTGAACAGCCTCGTATTGAGTTCGACCAGGAAGAACTAGTCCAACTTGCCCGCGATATCGAGGTTGCTGGCGACCTTATTCATCCTATTCTTGTTAGGCCCTCCCCGGAGGTCCCCGGCCGTTACCAATTAATTGCTGGTGAGCGTCGAGTAGAAGCTTATAAGCTACGCGGCGAAACTCACATTCCAGGCAGGATTCGTGAAGTATCTGATGCGGATATGGCGTTGCTTGGCCTCCTTGAGAATATTGGCCGGGTCAACCTTTCGGACTATGAAATTAGTAAGCATCTGACGCGCATCGAGTCCAAATTTCGCTTTAAGACAGCACTCATTTCTGAAATGCGTATGAAGCGCTCGAATTATTACCGACTTAAATCTTTTGACGAGCTACCTGATTTTGTTTTATCCGACCTAGATTCTCAGCCTTCACTTCTTGGTGCAGCTGCTGCGCAAGAAATTAAGTCTCTCCTCGATAACCATGGCGATAAGGCTCAAGATTCACTAGGCAAGCTATGGCCAGAGTTTGTTTCTGGTGCGATTAATCAGAGTCAATTAACGGCACAGCTTAAGGCAGCAATGACGTCGGCAACAACCGAGACCACCCCTCCTGATACCCGCGACATTCATAAGCTATTCTTCAAGGGGACGCAGGCAGGCAGCATTACGAAAGACCAAAATCACTTCATTATCAAAATTAAGGCATCCTCACTTACGCCCGAAATTGAACATGAACTTAGAAGTTTGACTACTAAGCTCTATACCCCGTCCTAGCAAATATAAAGTGTCTCAACTCGGGACACTTTTTTCTTCGCCTGTTTCTCAGGCGCTAAAATCCATCACCATCGATTCAATAAGCTAAACCTTTTTAGTTTCCACGTGGAAAATTTAGCTTCCTTGTTTTGCGCGTTCCAACAGTGATGTGAGTGGGCATGGTATTTTCGGTTTAATACGGAATTGCCAAAGCTCGGACTGTCCCTTTTTATTGCAACAAGCTGCCTTCCTGTCTTTCGACAAACTCCCCAAATTACCTCACCCCAAAGGCTGGAAAAAGTGTTCCAAGTTGGAACACTTTTGGATAGGTAGAAAATTCCGTCCAAAAAAGCTCACCACAAAATTTCACGAAAAATTAGTTCTTCTCTGGCCATCGGCCAGTGGTTCAATATAAAAAGTGTTCCAACTTGGAACACTTTTTATGCCGCCGCCACTTAAAACAACTCTTCCTTGTAAATTTGCTCATAATGTTTTGGAAAATTCTTTCCTCATCAGGCTTAAACCGCCGGTATCCTCAGTATATATGGTGAGCTTTTTTGTCGAGAATTCCTCAATCAGCTGGAACTGCTGGTTTGACTGAACAAAAAGACTCACCATTAAGCTGTCTACTTCAAGTAAGTTGAGCCTAGGCGTAGGTGTAAAAAGTGTTCCAAGTTGGAACACTTTTTAGTATTAACCAGGGGATGTCCATTTAAAATCACTCACCGACGTCAATTACTAGGTTACGCGGGATGAATCGCGATTAAAT
Source organism: Novimethylophilus kurashikiensis (assembly GCF_003112435.1). Taxonomy (GTDB): domain Bacteria; phylum Pseudomonadota; class Gammaproteobacteria; order Burkholderiales; family Methylophilaceae; genus Novimethylophilus; species Novimethylophilus kurashikiensis. The sequence goes on along the minus strand of NZ_BDOQ01000008.1, from coordinate 6,536 downwards.
TTATGGTGAGCCTTTTTGGTGGAGACTCACACCATCTAATGCTATCGACAATAAAAGTGTTCCAAGTTGGAACACTTTTTAATGGGGCAGTTTAGCTTCAACAAAAAGACTCACCATAAATAATGCGGCTGGACGAAGTAGAAGGCTTGCAGAATTTAATCAGTAAACGACAAAATGTTTAAAATTGGGACACTGTTCATATGTAGCCAGGAGCATGGCAACAAAAAAGCTCACCAAAGCCAATTACTATGATGTGTGGTGTATTGGGCGACATAAAATTTATGGTGAGCTTTTTTGGTTGAAATTCACACGGGCAAAATGTAAACGCCAAAAAAGTGTTCCAAGTTGGAACACTTTTAAATATGGCAGTTAAAATTAAACAAAAAAGCTCACCATAAGTCATTCCCTTCTAGCAGTTCGAGCCGGTGCGATAAGCGAAAAAAGTGTTCCAAGTTGGAACACTTTTCAGAGGTTATCAGTCCCAATCCAACAAAAAAGCTCACCATAAAAGAGTTCCTCTGGTTCCAAAGTGTGTCGTGCGCTAAAAATTTTATGGTGAGCTTTTTTGGGGAAAATTCGCGACTGCGAAATGAAAACGGCCAAGCGAGATGGCTTGACCGTTTTGAGCTTAACTAAGCTAGAACCTGCTAAAGAACTTGAAGACGAATAGCCAAGGCACGAAAAATTCCTTGACGCCTGATTGGGCACCTGCACGAAGAAGGCGCTCCACACTAAAAACATCGGTTCCTAACATGAATTAAGTCCTTTTATGCATGCTTGAATTGCATAACGCTGTGCTTCAGCACTGACCAGAAAAGACCGGCGCAGTCGAGTACGAACAGCGAAGCTTCGAGAATGTGTCCCAGGTCAATCATCCAGTGCGGCATCCAGGGAAAATTAACCTGTGCCCAATGGAGAATGAATCCAAGACCACCTGCGATAAGCATGATGGCAACGAAAATGATGGCTGAGACAAACATACCGACCAGGTTTACGAAACCTGACGATACGACATCCAGAACATCATGCTTTGCTGCGATATCGCCCTTGTTTTTATGGGCTGAGTTTTGTTTGATTTTGTTGTAAGTCATGAGTATGTCCTTTTGCGTGCCCTCGGTAATAACGGGCTCGCGATATAACCTACTCATGTATAGGAACCACCTCGTAATTGAGGGGTGGGGGATGGGCTAACCTTTGTAGAGTTTTGCTACTTCGTCGAGACTGCGCTGACGTTGAGCATGCACGTATATGGAGGTGGTCGTGAGAGATGCGTGGCCAAGGAGCTGCTGCAGGACGTCAGGGGGCATCTGCTTTGCAGTGGAAACAGTGGCGAATGTATGCCGTAATGCGTGAGGTGCAACTGAGCGCAGCAGGTGACGTTCCTCTGGCGATATAGGCGCCTCATGGTCGTCAGCCAAGCGCAGCAATGAGGATTTGACCAGCCGGCCTAAGCTGTCAGGGGCAAAGCCTCGACCCGAAAGGATGTCATCACCCTCCACCTCATGTTTCGCGCAGGCCGACCTGGTTGGCGCTATGACGATAGGAGCAATTAATGCGAGCTCCTGGTGGGGGTCGGAAAAATCATGTCCTCGGTCTAGCCAATGTGCTTTCAACGCATCTATCACACGTGGTGGGAAGAATACGGTGCGTTCCTTATTGCGCTTCCCGACGACGGTTAACTGCCAGAGATTCCGCCCAGGGACTGGTTTAAGCTTGTTTCGAGTGGCTCGAGCAGCCTCCTCACGACGAATCCCTGTAAAGCCAATCAAAAGAATGGCGGCGCGGGCTAGCCGGAATTGCGCCGGTAGCGAGGAGGTCTTTGGCCGGCGTATCGCGTTGAATATTTCGCCATCACAAACCCTGTCCAATAACCCTCCTTGATTAGCCAATTCCTCCCATAGCTGCTGAGGGAGGGCTTTCTCAATTTGCATTGGCATCTCTCGGTGGATGGTGCTGGGGTCAGCTACCGTTTTCCATGGATTCCCCAGGAGGTATCGGACATCCACCAGCCACTCGAAAAATGTTCGAATTGCCTGGATGGCATAGCGCTGAGATTCAGGCTGGAGTTGACCCGCGAAAGGGCGCCAACGCTGCGAAAGGCGGGGTATTTGAGGGTTCTTCCCGCACCAATCTGCAGGGATATCGGCAATAAAGTTCTTGTAGGCCTCGCATTCATCCGTCAGGACGCTAGACATGGCCACACGACGCTCGAGAACGCACCACAGCAGGAACCGTTCAAGCTCTTTTCGGTAGGAGCGGAGTGTTTTTTCCCGACCGCGAAAGCGATAAAGGTAGGCTTGAATGGCTTCCAAGTCATTTCTGGCCGAGATGAGGCAAAAGGAGGTGTTACGGTTTCTCCCTTGGGACCCATTCAGGGTAGGCGTAATGCCTCCAATACGCTCTAGTGGAACCGGCAATCCAGTATCCATACCAACGGTGACCTGGTTAGTAACAGCGGGGAGGGAGGCTTCCAGCGTTAATGCCCCAATGAATTGGGAGTTTTGGGTAAGCCAGTGCTCGATTACTCGCGCCTTACCAGCGCCAACACGGGGAATAGGGCGCCACCAACCAAGGCCAGCCGATTCGATATATCGCTTGAGGTCGGCGAGGGACGCCAGGCCAACTCCCTTCAGGGCATCAGCCAATCGCGGCTTGAACCATACTGAGATGGAGTCGGTAGGAAAGGGGCGACTAAGGTCTTTCTCGGCATTGACGGTCAGAAAATCGATGACGGGTTTGGACCACCTTCCAGACCTCCTGGAATCAGCAAGAATTCCAGCGATGGTGGGGTAGGTCTTCAATGCCCGGTCGGCCATGTCTTGAGACATGACTTCTAGCCAGCTATGCACATCCCGGGCTGATTCCCAGCCGCGGTCGAGCATATCGTCCTCCGAATAATAGCGGTCGACAAGGAGGTCGAGCTGCACCCCATTAAGAAAAGCACGAAGGGCTGCAAAATCGACGCGGGTATACCGCCTTACCGGTTTGGCAATGTCGTTATTCTGCGCCATGCTGAATGTAGGGACCTCGTGAGATGAGGTCAATATACCCAATCAGCGGCAATAAGAATAGGGGAGGGGAGTACCCAATTTGAGAACGAAAAATCCCAAGTTGGGACTGAAAAGCTAAACCCCGGAACGACATGCGAACCGGGGTTAGAGAGCGAAGGGGTTTCCTTGCTTAATTTGCCTTGTTGGCTTGCTCAGCGCCGGGCTGAGCGTCTTCCTTCTTAGACTGTTTTGCAACAGCGTCCTTGGGAACACCGCTCGCATTGAAATCCAAGAAGTCCTTGGCGACAGCGTTTGACCCTGCCGCATCTTGAACTGCCTTCATTACCTGCTGGAACCATTGAGGCTGCTTGTCAGCTTCTGGGTTCAGCCCAATCGCGACAACCAACATGTCATCAGGTACTCCTGCATCACTGAACTTAGCCATGTACGTTCCAGTGCTGAACATATGTTCAACGGGCTTACCCGGGCATGACTTTTTGTTTACCAGAATGGCGTACTTATAAGTCTTGCCCAATTCCGGCGGATTGACCGTTTTGCTATGGGTAAAGGTGTTTTCAGTCACCTCTTCCCAATCACGCTCAAATGGAACCGTAATGCCGGAATAACGGCAACGGAAGTTCTCGCTAAAAATAGTGGTTTGTGGCTTGAATTCGACTTGAGCCACAGTATGTAAGGGCATCTTAGGCACATCCCCAACAGTCAAGAGACTGACTTGAGTAGTGGTCAGGAAGCCAAGATAAAGTGCATTTGCAATTACGTCTAACATGATTTTTCCTTTGATTCTTTGAGTTTTTGGACGCCGCAAGTATAGCGGCACCTATTCAGTGTTTCTACTAACGACCTTAAGGGTTGGGTGCTGGTCGGTAAGCAGTAAAAATAACTCCCAAACTGCCAGTGGCATCTCTCGATGACCACGACCAGGAGGGGCTTCATATCCCTGCCAGGTGCGGTATGGCTGGGTTGGAGCGGGTGATACCAATTGTGCTGCCTGCGCTTGACTCAAACCAGCAGCTGTCCTGGCGCGCTTAATTTCATCGATTGAGGGGCGGGAGATTCTGCTTGAAATGCTCTGAGCTATTGTCCCTAAGGGGAAATTGGCCGATTCAAGCGTCCCTTTAGTCGATTTCATGAAACACAGTATACACTCATTGCGTGTATTTGTCCAGCACTAAATTCAATGAGGGTGCTTCTGTAGGGCCTTACGCTGTATAGGGTCGAAATGTTTTCCTATACACAATTGGCATTCTCGCCTATAGGAGGAAATAATGGGTGCATCTATAAAAGTATCGGAGTTTCTGGGTGAACTGGTCAGCGTCGACGTCGTTCGGCTTGATGGAAAGGCCTTGCTTCCGGAAGCAATCAGTCTGGCAGAAGCTGTAGGGGAGGCGGAGAACCAGGTAGCACGCTTTTCCTGGATGGACGAGGAGGGGCAAGCCTGTTCAATGATTCTCACTGAAGAAAACCTTGAGGAAGCGGTGTTCGATACCGGCTCCAATCTGTATTACTTGTCTGACCATGAGGGGACGCCTGCGACGCTGTATCTTGGTCGCATTGTGCCCGCGGTACGAGGGTCGGTGTATGCGGTGATACAGGAAGGCGGTAGCAGCACTGAGCTCTATCTGCATTTGCTGGATACGGCAGAAGAGGCTGAGGAGTACCGAGTGGAATGCGAGGAGGAGGGGAGTTATCGCACCTCTGATGTGGTTGAGTTGCCGGCTAGCCTGGCTAATCGACCCGACTTCCATCAGCATGTGGCCAACCTGGTGCAAGCCACCTTAACCGTGGATTACCCATCGAATTGATGGCTCTCGAAACCCGCTTTTCAGCGGGTTTTTCTTTAGAGGACTTAGCTGCAGTCCTTTGTCAGGGCAAGACGGTCAGCATAGGAGGGGTGAGGGTCCTTGATATTTGCGGCAGCCTCCTCAAATTTCTTCCTATAGTGCGTCAACAAGTGACGTTGTGCATCGCATCCTGCCAAAGCTATCGCCACCTTGTCGGCTGCAGATTCACTGCGAAGTCGTGATTCACGGCCGTGCAAATCCACACCCCCAAAAAGCTTGTCTTGATTTGTGATATGGCCCGATTCATGGCCAAGAATTGCGGCAATATCTATAGATTCAGCAGTGAGTAGGGTGCTTGGGAAGACGATAACGCCATTCGTGAACCACGGCCGTAGGGAAAGGGGGTCCGTTCCAGAGATTCGAACGGCTGGCGTAGGGATGTTATTGCGCCGAGCATACTCCTCCACCGTTCGCCCAATCGACACCTCAATAGGGTTGCTGGTATCCAACGGTCTGGCAACAGAGCGGTCGTAAATAGCCACCAAAAATTCGCCCCAGATTGAGAGACACACTAGCGCAACAATCCCGCCAAGGATTACAGCTTTATCAAATTTTGTCATATAACTCCATGATTGTTGTTGATGTAAGAATAGGCTATCACAGGAGTTTTAAAAATCTAAGGCGCGTGGAACCCAAGCTGAGCGCGGGATTTGGTGATTTTGCTAAATATTAGATTTTTGCAATATTGACAAAATTGAAGGATTTTGGGTAAAAACAAGTGCCCATCGAGAGATGATGGGCACTGGAGAGTTAGGCGTCTTTGCTGAGATGAACGCCTTCTTGGCATACGTTGGCCATAACCTTTCCGGAATGGTCGAGTACCTGGGCAAACATAAAGCCTGCGGTCGTGCGTGCCAGTCGCTTTGCAGCTTCCAGAACGTCACCAAAAGTACCTGAATGCGAAGCCTCGTCAAACTGGGGTTCATCAGCTTCATTCCGAAACACGTAAACAATCTTAGAGTCGTTCATAGGGATGTCCTCAAGAGTAGTTAAACCTATTGGCGTATAGGTCGAACTGCTGCGAGAAGACACAGCAAACAACTTTATCTACCTGGAATGCGTGCGATGCTCTTGATGGCTATCAAGCGGCAAGATGGTTTAGCGTGAAAGCGAACAATAAAGTCTGTCTGAGAGCTACCTCCTAAGGCATTGATTTTAATAGCCCGTATGAATTACAAATAGCCGAGAAAGTCTGTCGGACCGGGCGCCGGAAAGGATAGGTATAAAAAAAAATTACGCGATAGTCTGTCGAGATTTAGAGTTAAAGCTGGTTTTGCCTATATAGATGTATGGGTGCTCAATCCCGAGCACCGGTCTATAAGGGATTACTATGCTTCGAGTTCATAGAATTACAAGTTCGCCAGAAATATCGGTAGCTGATTGGCATGCCGACTTGTTGATAGGGTTAAACGCCGCAATGGCTTTATCGCACCTTCGAGTGCAAGCAGACCCTGTTGCCGTTCCTCAGTTTAAGGAACTTCTCGGCCCAGATTGGGTGGTCTACCAAACTGGACATACCCTAGGACTAGAGAAAGGTGGGCTAAAGCTGGTGTTTTGCGACCTGCTTGATGAATCCCAAGGGTTTGCCGATGCTCCTTTGCATTTAATTGATGAGCGCAAATCACTAGGACTCAAGGTCGATTACTGACAGATACCCATCAGTAGCAAACAATTAAATCTGTCG
>NZ_BDOQ01000007.1 GCF_003112435.1 Novimethylophilus kurashikiensis | reverse complement strand
CGACAGATTTAATTGTTTGCCATCTATCGCCGGCCAAATATGCTTATACAGATGGCCTATACGGGGAAATCTGCCAATAATACAAGTATGATAATACACATTATCATACTTGATGCCTTACAAAACCCGGCGTATAGTGGCTCCCGTTCCTGGACATAATTGAGTAAGTTTTCGTGCGCAGGACAACAATAAGGTAGTGTTTCTCATCTGTAGAAGGGGATAGCATGGCCACAATGCAGCACCTCATCCTTCAGTGCGCCTATATCGGCGCGCCCATCCAAATCCAAGAAGCTGTCGATGGCTCGGGCATTCATGCCTGGGTCTATTCCAACCAGGACTCCAGAATCATCCTCCTCGCCGATGGCCCGCAGAATCGTGGCGTCTCGGCGACGAATGGTTTCGGCGCCTATGCCGAAGCTTTACGGCGAGAGCTCAATCGATTTAGCCCCGGACCGTCCCAGTGGATATGGTATGAGCTCGACTCAACCGGCCGCTTTGATGAAGTGTCGGTCACAGGCTGCGTCGCCGAATTCAGGCCCCTACACGAACCACCTCACTCGCCCTCGAGCAATGAAGCCTTTATGGCGCGCATCGAGCGAACTCTCCCCGATAGCTACGAGTATTGGCAGATGGCGTTATTTCAATTGGGTCACTTGGAGGAACTGGTATGAGCTACCTGGATGAACTGCTAAAAGATGTGACCAACCCTTCCGTCCTGCATCAAGCCAGGACGCTGGAGGAAAATGGCTGGCAGGCGGGTTACTTCGAGGAATCGATTATCGATGTTCCCTCGATGTACTTCTACGTCTGGGACTATGCGACCGAATGGGGCTGGGTATGCACGATACCAGAGGATAAGTTCGCCACCATTCGCGCTATCGCCAGGAACAACCCAAAGTTATGGCCTGAACTTCGTGGCGCCTTGGCGTATACCGTCGCCTCGGATGCGCAGACTTATAAAACTTCTGGCTATCCAGGCGAGGAAGACAGTGTTCGGCTGGGATTGTTGCTGAGCCTCTATGCTTCGACGACAAACAGCCTCACCAATGCCCTAGAAGCAAAGTTGTCCCCGCTGCACATCATCATTATGGTCTACCGCGCCAATGACGCGGACAACGGAATGCTTCGGCCCGCCATCATGACCGGAACCCCGCGCAGCGTACTGCCGGCGGAGACATTCCTCAGTTCAGTGGAGCATATTATCGAAGTGGACAAGACAGCCCACCCGGAGTGGTTCAAGGACTTCTAGGCTTTTGTCGGCTTCGGCGCAGCGCCGGCCATGGCCTTATAGATAACGGCTAGGTCAGAAAAGGTAAGGTTCAAATTTGCCTCATTGGCCGCAGCTAGACCTTCTTTGTACATAGCTTTGGTGATAGGCGTTTCGGCGGACACTTCCGCAGGCTGCAGCTGCTCATCCATAATTGAGGTACTTAGAGAGGCCGCAAGCCTCTCGAGTTTCTCTATGTGCTTTTTACAGTCCTTATTCAAGAATGGCCGTAATTTGCCTAATTGCGCAGTGGCGTCGGTGATAACCTTGGCGGCCTTCTTCTTTATCAGCATCATCCCCTCCTCAGAAAAAACAAATATAGCATAGAAACGTAATAACCGCAACATCCGATTTGCTCGATGTAGGCCAATCTTTGCAATTCAACTTCAAACTCCTCAGAATTATTGCAACATAACTCGAAGCACAATGAGTTGTGTTGCCGCGGTCGAGGGCGCTCTTGGCCCAGCTACGGCAAGACTTTCAAGTTCGTATGCAAAAGTTTCAAGTTGAACTGCAAAAGCGAGTGCGGGTATAGTGGCGACCGTTATTGGAGGTGATTTATGTCGGTTTTGAAGGGTGAGATGTTGCAGTTCGGGTTTGAGTGCCCGCATATTGGCGCGCCGGTGATGTTGGTCGCTGAAGAGACGGCTGGTGTCAGGGCGATGGTCTATCGATATGGTACTAAGCGCGTTGCGCTCATCGCGGACGGCCCTAACAATAAGGGTGTCTCCGTCACCAATGGCTTTTCGGCCTACGCAAACAAGTTGTGTGAATTGATGGCACCTCATCCCAACTCGTTCGCTGACGTGACCTGGTACGAGCTCGATAGCATGGGCCGCTTCGACGAGGTTTCATTTAAAACAGGGGTGGCCGGATTCGGCCCGCTTACGGAAGCAAGTCACGCCCCCTCCTCCAAGGAAGCCTTCCTGGCAAGGATGTGGCGCACGGTGCCCACCAGCATGCCCTTCTGGCACAAGGCCCTGATGAGCCTAGGTTTGAAGCTGATGGTCGCCCGCCAGCCTCTATAAATGAAAAACGGCCCAAGGATGGGCCGTTCGAGTGGTTACAGGACTTCTGCCATTTCCTTGTGAGCCGCTTCTACCGCGTCAAAACAAGTTGGATAGTCCATACTGATTTCTGCCGTAGTTTCCCACTTGGTGCCGAGTTCATTTTCAACAAAACTGAACCCGTGTGCTTCCAGGCGGCGTTTTACGTCGACATACTGGTCACGCATCTGCATCACCAAGTCTTCAGCTTCAAACTCGTCCTGCGCGCCGCATTCGACCACGTTATCGACCTCGTCGCTTTGCATCAGCTCCAGCTTTTGGCTGAGCGACATCAAGCTCCAGGCCTTACGCAGCAGGTCTTGCAAATCGCCCACCGTGTGGTCCGGCTCGCCGGAATCTTCGCCATGGGCATCCGCAGCCTTCAGCAGTTTTTCCAGCATTTCGTTAAATTGCAGCATGTTTATTTCCTTTCTTGGTGCTTGATTAAGATATTACTTGGTCGTGCCGGTCAGGTGGGCATGTGCCGCTAAGATTGCGTCATCCTTATCCGGAAAATCTTCGCTGGCCATCTCCTCAGTTTCCCAATAGAAACCGAAGTCCCCTTCCTTGATTTCATAGCCCTCGAGGCTGATAACCTCGCCGAGGTTATCCACCGTGGTGTTGATGATGTTGAGTTGCGACTCAACGGTCAGTTTGCCTCGGCCGCCAGCGGTCATCACATCGGTTACTGCTTCGCTTTCGATGAATCGCCGCTTCTGACTGACAGCCATGAGGTCCCAAGCGCTTTTCAGCATGGCCTTTACGTCTGACAGCGTGTCACCTGGATTGCCAGAATCTTCACTATGCCGAGCCGCCGCGTCCAGGAGCTTGGTTAAACACTTATCAAAATGCATTATTTCCTCCGAAATGGTATTGAATGAATTTCTGCCCTACCCTTGGTATAGCCAAGTCAGGCAGCAAGCCATTAGCGGTGAAATGAAAAGGTGCAGTGGGTTAGCGCGAATCCATTCCCTGGAGGGGTGAGTGAGGTTTGCGCTGAAAAAGCCGCAAAAGGTATGGGGCTCGCTTAGGTGTGGATGAAAAACTCCCGCATCAAATTGATACGGGAGTAGAGATTTTCACTGATTTAGCTGATTATTGACCACGCCATCCAACAAGTACGGTGTAGGGTCGAGCAATCCAGCCGGGCGATTTTCGTTGTCAAGCCACTCAATGTCAGCTGTATTACCGCTATCCCGCAATTCCAGGTGCAGCATGCTGGTTGGGCGCCCCTTATCCTCTTTAAGGACCCGGAGGACCGTTCCAACACGCTCACCGGCCATAACCTGCTGGCCAACCGCCAGATGAGGCTCGATTTCGCCATACAGCACGACACCGGACGCCCCTTCTATCCAAACACCATAGGTTGGAAGCCACCAGTCATGGCCTAATTCCGGGCCGGTAAACTGGCGGACCGCAATCACCTCCCCAGCCTCAACGGCAAACACTTCCGTCCCCTCAGGCGCATAAAGGTCTACCCCTTCATGCGTGTGAAACCGCCGGCGAACCCCAAATGCCCCTGGATGGGGTGAAAGAGGTAAGCCAGTGGTGCCTTGCGGCATAGTCAGGAATGAAAGTGAGTCTACCGTTGGGACAAGTTGCAGCTTCAGCGGGGACTCCCATCGTTCGGGCGTCATGCTTCCACCATGAGTCTGATGGAATTCGCCGCATTACCTGCGGAGCCCTTGCCAAGGTTGTCCAACACCACCGCCACAGAAGCCATACCGCTTGGATTATTGCCGACCGCGATAAGAACATCATTCGTATCGTTGCACGCTTGCGGGTCTAATCTGTAGTCGACTTCTTCAGCACTGACAACTCGAATGCCGCTCTTGCCCGCATAGAAGGCTTGATAGCACTCAAGAACCTTAGCCTGAGGCAAGTCCACGACCGATTGCACCAGCATGCCCTTGTACCAATTCCCAACCAGGGTCGTCAGCGTCGGCAGTACATTGCCATACTTTGCGATTTCCGGAAGGTGCCGGTGAGGCAGGCCGAACTGAGCCAGGTAAGGAGCCGCGGATGCAGCGCCCTTATTACCGGCTGCCGAGTAACCCGTGATGCCATGAAAAGACATGGGCAGGGTTCGACCGAACAGTGCAGCAAGCGGTGCGGCAGCCAAGACGCTGGCAGTTGCAAAGCATCCCGGATTGGCCACGAACCTCGCGAGCGCAATTGCCTCCGACGTAACAATTCCCTCGAGTCCGTAGACCCAGGTCTTGTCGCACCGGTGGGCTGCGCTAGCATCGAGAATACGCGCCTTTGGATTGACTGCCCGCGCCATGAGGGCCGCGCTTCTTGCAACATCGTCAGGAAGGCAAAGCACGATAATGTCCGCCTCCGCCATCGCAGCGCGCCTTGTCGATTCATCCTTGCGGGCATCCTCAGGCAAAGTCACATACGAGGCAATCAGACGGTCACGCACCATGTCTGCCAAATATGGCTCGATGGCACGCCCAACGGTACCGACGGCGCCGTCCACAAAGACTGTTGTCATAGCAGGCCCTCCAGAGAAGAAACCAGCTTGGCCAAAAGCACTTCACGTGCCGCACGCTCTGTCGCGCCGACTGCACGCGCCAATTGATTCACGCGCGTCACCGTATCGTTGGCGAAAACATAGTCAGCCTTCGACTCCTTAATCTGCGCCCACGCCAAATCACGCTGCTCTTCCAGTGATGCGCCCGCCGTGGTCTTAAAGCCGACCAAGGTGATATCGGGGCGAATGACCTTGATGGCAGACAACAGCTTGGGTACCGGGGTCAGGTGCATTACTTCCTCACCATTCCTCGACTTCAAGCGTGATGCATACTTGCCCGAAGGCTCATCAGCAATCTGGCCAGAAAAATCACACAGGGCGACGTTAAAAATAATCGCCGTCGTGCGTTCATCATCCAGCACCTTGGCGACGCGCGCCGCCACATCATCATTGGTGACCATGTTTGAAGCCGGGTCGGCCATCTTGGTAAGATGCAAACCAACCTGCCCTGGCCGCGATTCTTCAAAAGCTTGCGCCAGAAGTCTTGCCGTATTGCCATACGCAGGAGCGCACAACGCCAGATGGCTACGAACATGTTGCAATGTGCCGCCACCGAAAATATGAATCTGCTTCTTCATGAATCCTCCTAATTGAAATTTTGACCTACTACCCTGCCGTATAGGAAGAAGCAGGCGGCTTATGCCGCTGGCAGTTATGCTTCAGAGTGAAGTTCGGTATGCCCCACCATTGCCTTGATGATGGCGCCATCCACCGTTTCATCGCGCATCAACAATGACGCAACCGCTTTCAGGCTGCTCATGTGCTGTTCTAGCACCTGACAGGTTTCCTTGTAACGCGTCGCCAGGAGCTCATTGAGTTCCTTGATATGGTTTTCCGGGGTCAGGTAGTCTTTCGTGACCACAGCGAGGCCGGAGCCAAACCCAAACTTGTTCAACATGTCGGTGGCGATGGCGGTTGCTCGATGGAGGTCGCTACCCGCGCCATTACTGGACTCCCCAAACACAAGCTGTTCAGCAGCCCGACCTGCCAGCAGAACGTCGATGTGATGGTTGAGAGAGGTCTTGGTCTCGAGCTTGACGGAGTCCTCATGGCTGATGAACGTCACGCCCAGTGCATTGGTGCGGGGGATGATGGTGACCTTCTCCACGTTTCCGGACTTGCGGATGACGGAGAGCAGCGCATGCCCCGCTTCATGCACAGCGGTCTTGTAGCGCTCATCCTCGGACATCATGGCGCCGCTGACTTCGCCAAGATGCGTAGTCTCGACCGCATCGGTAAGATGCTGCATAGATACCACCGAACTTCCAGCCCGTGCCGCACGGAGTGCACCTTGATTCACCAGCGCAGCAACCGCAGCCGGCGACAGACCCAACGTCAACCGGGCTAATTGAGCAAAGTCGATATCCGGGCTGACAGTGAGCTTCCGGCTGTAATAGCGCAGCAGCTGTTCACGCTCGACGACATCGGGCAGGCGCAACTCGATTTTACGGTCGAAGCGACCTTCACGAATAAGCGCGGGGTCAATATTGTCGACGAAGTTGGTCGCGCCAATCACAATGATGCGTTCGGAAGCATTGAAGCCATCCAGCTCAATCAGAAACTGGTTGATGATGCGATTCTGCTCCGCCTGGCCAGTGGACTCATTCGACGACCGGCGGCCAATACCGTCGATTTCGTCAATAAAGATGATGGCGGCACCTTCCTTACGAGCACGGGCAAACAAGGACTTCACCATGGTAATGCCGACGCCGAAAAACTTGCTGGAGAAGTCGGCGCCGGAACAGGCGATGAAGGAAACACCGCATTCCCCGGCCAATGCCTTGGCCAGCAGCGTCTTACCGGTTCCAGGAGGGCCCGACATCAGTACGCCGCGGCTTGGTGTCGCTCCCACGCGAGAATAAGCCTCAGGGTCCTTGAGGTAGTTCACAACATCCTGCAAAGCGGCCTTGGCGTCCGCAGCGCCAATCACATCTGAAAATCGGGTCGATACATCGCGCGTTGGTGAGAACTTTCCGCCGCCGCCAGGCAGCATATCCTTCAGGGAGACCAGGATGGCCGCAGCAATGAGCACATCGACCAGGATGCGCATGATTTCACCAAAACTGATGCCCTCGGCTGGCGATATCGTGCCCACCGCAACAATTCTCTGACCGGCCGGGTGATTGGCCATGGAGCGCTCAGTCAGACTGCCCTTCCATGTATCCGGGACATTACCGAGCTCGCCTGAGCTAGTGACAAGGTAAATCAGCGGTCGCGCAGATTTAAAGGCGGAGGCATCCGGCAAGCCGATGATGGTGAGTTTGCCTGCATCCAGCATAGCCAAATAATCAGACACCGTGAAAGTCTTCTTCAACCAGAAGTCGGGATGTGTTCGAAGTGCCTTTTCTGCCGTCACGGTCTTGCCCGTCTTGGCTTCAGCCTTCACCGAGGCCAGCATTGATGCTTCCTCGGAGCTTTCAAGGTAATTGAGGTAAGAGCCTGCCGCCGTTCCAACCAGAGCGACTACCAGAACCTCGATGAACATGCGTTTGTTCCGGGAAACAAACGCCTTAACGGATGAAAGCAGGGACATAGGACTTCTTTGGCCGGTGGGCGAGAATTGAAGATGACAAAATATACCATAAAACACATAAAACGTCAATTTACGCCTATACTGCTTTAGGTACATTTTGCCACTTTCGCTTCAAATCGATGCGCCATGGCTTTCCATTTCTCTTTAGGGGTGACATCCGAGCCAATTGCTTGAGTTGTCTCCGGTGTCACCCCTGAAACCAACCGGAGAAAGCCATGGCTAGTAAAAGCGATACCTTGCGTAAGTTGTATGCGCGTGCGGAACTGAAGTTCGGTTTCCGCTATGCATGTGAGCTTCATCAGGCTTTGCTGTCAGGTTCTGCACAAGCCACTTCGATGATGCGTCGTGTTTTGGCGTAACTGCCGTCTCAAGGCCGGGGATTTATCTCCGGCCTTAGTCTTTTTGTCTCGCCAATAAAAAAGCCCAGCACTGCTGGGCTTTGTGAGAACGACTTGTTGCTTAAGAATTACTGATGGCCTGAGCTGCCAAAACCACCTTCACCGCGGGCACTGGCTTCGAATTCATCGACGACTGCGAGTTCGACATGAACCACCGGCATCACCACGTACTGCGCGATGCGGTCGAGCGGCTGAATGGTGAAAGCCTTCTTGCTGCGATTCCAGACCGACACCTGCAGCTGACCCTGGTAGGGAGCATCGATGACACCGGTACCGTTGCCGAGCACGAGACCTTGCTTGTGGCCGAGGCCGGAGCGAGGCAGGATGAGGCCAACCAGGGTCGGGTCTTCGATGTAAATCGCCAAGCCCGTGGGCACCAGCACAACATCACCCGGCTCGATGGTCAGCGGCTCCGTGATACATGCACGCAGGTCCATGCCGGCGTCGCCAGGATTCGCGTAGGTCGGCAGCAGGGAGGGGTCATCCTTGAGACGTTGGTCCAGAATTTTGGCTTTAACTTGACGCATGTTGTTTCCTCTTTTTGATGATTGATTGCCAGCGCGGAAATGCGCTGGTCTTTTGTATAGCAAATTGATTTAAGCCTGCCGCACGAGATTAAATTCAACCGGGCCTTCCACGGTGAATTTGATGGGCGCTTTCGTTAAATGTAGCATGGCTTCTGTGAAATGCTGGTCAGCAAATGCGCCGTATTCATCCAGCACATAAAAGAATTCACGGACGCCGCGCGTTACGCGCTTGAAGAGCCGCTTACCCAGCAGTTGCTTAAGCTTGCTCTTATTCCAACCAAGGACGTACTCACCAAAGTAGTCATCATCGGGAGAGCCCTTAATTGCAAGCTGCCTTAGCGGATTGCGGATTGTCTTCGCCAGATTTGCGGCCAACTCAGATGGAATGCCTGCCGAGTACAGCCGGGCTTGAATCTTATTTCGGCTCAACCGCTCGACGGTTTTGGAGACGCTGCGGTGCCGGGGAACCCTGGGATAGACCGGCTCGTAGTAGCTGTAATCCTGAGGAATATCCCCATCAGCAGGCGCCGTATCCCGATACAGCCCCCATCTATCGTCCCTGGATGACTCAACAACCAACCGGACCACACTACGACTACGATTGTGTTCCCTGCGACCAGTGAGCTTCATTCGACCACCTATTTTTATAGTTGATGGTCTTATCTTATCGCAGAATACATAATTTGTCAAGCAGTACCCAATCCGCATAAACCTGCTCGAGTATCCATGCTGGGCGGTAAAGAAAAAGCCCAGTAAAACTGGGCTTTGAGAATGCACTAATTCCTCGCAAATCCATACGGGTAGAGAACGGTTCTGGCCCCATAGCAAAGCATGGCCACCTTAGCTCTTCCATCTGGACCAGGTTCGAGCATTTCGATTGTTTGTTGCACCCTCCATCGAGCCTCATCGACCTTTGACGGATGTCCTCGAACCTCCCCGAGGTAGCATTCACCATACCAAAAGGCGATATGCGGTGCGGGCGGTCCGAACAAGTGAGCTTTCGGTTGTGATTCGATATTCATCATTCCTCCTAAACAAACGACGTCGCCAGGATGGAAGAATCCATCTTGGTGAGCGCCTGCAGCATACGAATCTGTTCGGGCTGTAGGGATTGCTTCAGCTCACGCACCAGCTCATTGCGAAGCTGACGCTGTTGAACCTCCTCCCCTGCAAGGTCCTGCCACAGTTTCATGAGAGATGGTCCCGGAAGCAGCCTCCCCTTACCCCCAAGGCTAGCCATCGGTACATTCAGCACCTCTGGTACAAACAGAGGTGCACTGCACCTGAGACGATGCTGGTACCGTAATGCAGCGTAAACCATCTCGTACTGCTGCTCGTAGCGTCCGCCCCAATAGATGCGGGTTTCGGCATACTGGTTTGGCTGGAGATAGTGATGCAGATAGCGATGGAGCGGAACCAACAGCTTCAGTGTTTTCTGAATGGCTGTTCGCTTCGCACGAACATCATACGGTACAGCGATATCCCGGCGAACCAGACTACGTTGGAGTGTTGCATATTCATCGCGCAGGGCCTGCAGCGACTTCTTTAATTGCAATTCAATCGATGTGAGCATATTTCCTCCTAAAAAAGACGACATGTCCTGGAGGTGTATAGGCCGAAAGCGCTATACCCCAAAGGGAACATTTTTAATAAAAGGACATATCATGTTAAATATCGAGCAAATCAATGCAGTTAATGTTTTCGCGAACCGGCATGGGCGCAAGTGGCGCTTGGCACTGCATACCTACTGGAGCACTCATAAAATTCCAGCGGGGACCTCGAAAGAGGAAGCTGCATTGCTGATGCAGGTGCGTAACCAGGACGCCAACCTTCTTGTCACCTTCAAGCCCAGCCTCAAGGGCTACGAGAAGGTCGGGAAGCTGGTAAAAGGCCGGCATGAGCGCTACAACCTGAAGCGCGGCTGGTTTGTGAATGCCTGGCGGATTGTGGACGAAGAAGATAAAGACTTGGTCCAGCCTTGGACTGAATCTAAATCCGATGCGCGAGCGCTTGCGAAGTCACTTAACATTTACCTGTTGGAATAATAACTCAAACGGCTGCCTTAGGGTGGCCGTTATTACTTGACGAAACAGCTAACAAAAGGTATATTACTATTATTCAACTGAAGGGCAACCGTCATGCGCATCAAGTATGGGCGGACATACCATTTCCCATTTTCGCCTGGCGTCACATCTGACGACAAGAAGCTGCGCTCCACCCTGCATTTCCAAGGGAAGGATGTCGTAGGCACCAAGAAGATGGATGGGGAAAATACAACGTTATACCGGGATGGCTTCCATGCCCGGTCGCTGAGCAGCCCTCATCATCCGACCAGGGATTGGGTGGCGCGATTCCATGCCTCCATTGCGCATGAGATTCCGGATGGATGGCGCATCTGCGGTGAAAACCTGTATGCAACGCATTCGATTCACTATACCGACCTACCCTCCTACTTCATGGGGTTCTCGGTTTGGACGGAGCAGAACATCGCCCTGAGCTGGGACGACTCCCTGGAAATCTTCGAATTGCTGGGCGTCGCACCTGTTCCGGAACTGTTTCGCGGGGTGTATTCCGACGCGCTCGTCGAGCGGGAGGCTAAAAAACTGGATACGGCCCACGATGAGGGCTTGGTTGTGCGCCTTGCCGGCGCCTTCCATTACGACGACTTTAATAAATCGATAGCCAAGTGGGTGCGAGACAACCACGTCACCACTGACAAGCATTGGATGCACCAGATGGTTGCGCCGAATGAACTGGCTCACGAAAAGGATTCCAAGTGACAAACCCAACCATTGCCCTGGCCTATGACCTCCCTGATTACCGAGGCTCCAAGGACTATGCCCGCCTCGCTGCACTGGCCCGGCGCAGCAGTGTCGTGTGCATCCTGGATTACCGGGTGCGTGACATCGACACACGTGACGTGGCGCGCACTCAATACATGTCCAAAGGCTATCAGGAGTGCTGGTCGGTATGTTCCCGGGGTACTAGCTACATCACGGTCTTCAGCCAGGCCGATTTCATCTCCCTGTGCGAGCATTACAACCTTGAATTTTTCGAGCCGCCGGCCGCGCACCAGCCTGCGGAAGCTGACGACGGATGTATCTGCAAAGGCAACTGGCGAGCCATCGTCAAGGAGGTCGAGCCGCTCATCAATAAGAAATTCCGCGACAGCGACGGCAAAGAACACATCTTCTTTGGGGTGGTTCATGGGAGCGATGACTATTACTATGGCATGTATCCGCTGGATGGCGGGTCTGCCGTGCTGTTGAGTTGCGTGGGCAGCATTGCCGGGTTCGGCTATGAATTGGTGGAGTCGTAATGCCAGTGTATGTTGATGACATGCGGGCCAAGTACCGTGGGATGGTGATGTGCCACATGATTGCGGATACTGATGAAGAATTGCATGCGATGGCGGCAACCATCGGCATGCGCCGGGAATGGTGGCAGTCTCCGGAAAAGACTAGCGGCAGCCACTACGACATCTCCCTTTCGAAGCGTAGCCTCGCTATTGCCGCAGGCGCTATCCCCATCACTTTGCGCCAGTGCGGCGCCATGAATGCCCGCCGCCGGATTACTGGAAGCCTCGGCCATCCAGACCATGCGATGGAGTGGTATTTGAGCCATATGCGCGGGACTAAAAATATACCTTCCAAGGTATAAGTGGCCGATATTCCCTATAAGGAATAAAATGAAAATATTCCCGTTCGGGAATAATTCAACACATCGCCTCGGGTTTCACGCTTAATCTTCCCGCTCGGTAACTACGCTTGTTAATCAATGCGCTGATGAAAAAGCCTGGCATGTAAGCCAGGCTTGAGGAGTTACTGCAGATAGGTTTTAGCATCGAAGACAACGTCATTCCAAACAAGCGAGCCATCAGCCCGTTGCATGAAATTTGACGGCGTAAGGTCAAGCGCGCCGCCGAAGTTGCTGACGAAATCAAGCAAAGCATCGAACACCTCTTGATAGGGCTCGTCCTCCTGCTCAGACTTCTTTTGGCAAAAGTCGATACTGGCAAAATTTAACCGGTCCGACATCCTGCGATACTTATTCGGGTATTTGCGCAAGAAGACTTCATATTCCTTGGAAATGCGACGTACCGCCCGGCGGTTCTCAGTGGTTGCGATAGGCATCAACCGCTCGACATCCACCATATACACGTCCAGGCCGCGGCTAACCCCCACACCCCCATGGTCCTCAATGACCTCGGGGAATGCGATGCCAACGGACTCTCGGACAGACGCCCAGAAGCCATCGGTAAGCATGTAGTAACTCAACCTATCCGTGGTCACCTTCGTCACCTTGGAACTGTTCTCATGCTCCGCAAAGACAGAGCAAAAGGACCCTTTACCGATGCACTGGTGCCCCTTCAGCTTGGTCCGACGCAGATATCCCAAATCATTCATGTTAAGAAGACGCATTATAGTTTTCCTCATTAAGAAATATTCCTAATGGGGTATAGGCGCGCGCGGAAGAAACCCCACAGGGAATCCCGTGGGGTGAGTGTTTCTTTAAAGTTTGAATGCTCGTGCAATAGCAGAGAGGACGCCAGGCGCTTTAGTTGAGCCAGTGCGGACATCGAGGTAGCCTGTTTTCGAGACCTTCTCGGTGACATCCTCACCATCAACGATGATGCGACCGTTGATGGCCACGACATGTGTTCCGCCGATGATGGTTTTTCCGTTGATTGTGAT
The DNA here is from genome assembly GCF_003112435.1 of Novimethylophilus kurashikiensis. Classification (GTDB taxonomy): domain Bacteria; phylum Pseudomonadota; class Gammaproteobacteria; order Burkholderiales; family Methylophilaceae; genus Novimethylophilus; species Novimethylophilus kurashikiensis. The sequence continues at coordinate 212,408 of NZ_BDOQ01000007.1, read as the reverse complement.
GGCCATAGGGGTACCGCTCAGTTCCGTGTAACGTTAAGCTTGACCATCAAGTTCAAGTTTTCGCGTGTCAGGTCTTCTTCCAGGCAGCGCATTTCCTTGAAGCCATTCGCATAACTGCCGGTCTGGAACAGATAGCGCCCATTGTCAAACCCGGTGTAGGACCAACCGTCTGGCGCCAAGGCTCGGCAGACAGATTTATGGTCGGCAATAGGGGAGCTGCAGTTCATAATTTTCCTCTCATTTGTTGTTTACCTGCTCTGTATAGAAAAGCGCCCCCAAGGTGGAGACGCTTTGAGTCAGGCTTCCATGTAGATACGTTTGAACTCAGCGATGTACTTCGGCATGAAGTCATCCCAGAAAGGCTCTTGCCGCGCGTCATAGGTCACCATGAAGCGAGCAAAGTCTTCTGCGAAATACTCCTCATCCGAATCAAACACCGGTTTCCAGTCCGGCAGGCCGATAAATACGTCGCCGCCGCGCGAAATCCTAGGCGTCTCCCGAATACACTCCGCGATGCAATGACCATATTCATGGCTAATCGACATCAGGACCTCTTCTTCGATGAGCGCCGCGCTCACGTATTCCGCTGCGATGGCTTCAACGTCGATAACCAGCCGCGGCTTATTGCGGAACTGCGACATGCCGCAGTAGTAGGCAACGCGACCAGGCTTCGATTTCCTTACCTTGGCCACAATGATGTTGTCTTCAAGCCCAAACGTCGCAAGCTTGGCCAAGAATTGCTTTTTCAGTCGAGGCAACATGCTTTAGCCCTCGCTGAAAACAGGAACGGCACCGACCCACTGGGCAATCTTGCTGGAAGTCTCTTTCGTGAAGTTCCAGTAAAAAATCTGATACATCACGTTGATACCCTTGGCCTGCTTTTCACCGGTCATGATGTTGATGGTTTGGCCGCCAATCTGGAATCGAACAGGCGTTCCTTTTGGCACCATTTCGGCAGTTACTTCTGCAATCTGCTCATCACTTAACATATATCCTCCTTAGTTAAAAAATCCCTAAGTAGGTATAGCGTCAGTGAAATAAAAACCCCGTTATGAGAGCCGGGTGGTGTGTACTTAGGCTACCTGAGTATGCTTGTTTGCGAGCTGAATTAAGGAGACCATGTCTGGCGCCCAGGCAGCATGTGGAGCCGCTCTGAGGTCGATAACAACAATGGGCTCATCAGTTGTTGTCCTAGCCTCCATGTACTTGTCAGAGTGCATGTAAAAACAATGCATGACATAGGTCGGCCCACTTAGGGTATGGAAGAATTTCCAATCCTCTTCCCTGGTGACCACACCGGTTTCCTCTTCGAATTCACGGCGAACTGCTGAAGCAGGAGATTCGCCTTCTTCCACGTGGCCACCAACACCATTGAGCAACCCTGCAAGGAACGAGGGGCGATGCTTGAGAATGCCGACGAGCTTAGTGCTGTCAGGAGAGAACATCAGACCGATAACGTAATGGGTAATGTTACGCATGGAGATAAAACTCATTTTCGCCGTAGACCCTATTCTTGGTATCGATGTCGCGCTTGTATCCAAGCTGCTCAGTGAATCCCAGTTCGCGCAGCACATCGCGCGCCTCCATCAACTCATCCAGGTCAGTCCAATTTTGGGTATACACACAGATGACTTGGCGGTCGCCATACATTGCCCGGCCCAGTGCCGTAGAAACCTTGGCATGGGACAGTCGACCGGCTTTTACCGATTCAACAATTTTGTCCCAGGCATCATCAATTTCGGCGGGGCCTCGGAAGATACACCACTTTCCAGAGTGCTCAGTGCTAAAGAAAACCTCGTTTGGATTTACCACTGAATGCCAAAATTGGCTTCTATCCAGGGAGGGCTTCGGGGATGGTCGATAAAGGTACGCAAGGAATTCGTCGATATCGTCGTTATGATTGAACCCAGTGGTTTGTTTTTCAGCCACAAGCAAGCTCCTGACTCTGCATGCGTCCGAAAAGCTCATTCAGCTCAACCTTGGAGGTCGAGAAGAAGTTCATGGTCAGGAATGCGTCCCGTCCACGCGGCGCGCCATTCATACGGGCGGGATAATTGAACGCCGGCACAATCACGGCCCCCGCCACCTCAGGCGAGCGGCCAACCATCGAGGCACTTTCACGGGCAGCTTCAAGGCGGCTATAGGGCAGCTCCAGACAATAGCTGTGCATGTGCCACTCGTCATCCAGATAGGTTGCGAGCGGCCGGACATCGTCATCGTGGCCAATCTCAAAGGACGCCTCTTCAACAGCCTCCCGGCACAATGCCTCGTAAAGCGACTCGCCCGGGTCGACCTTGCCGCCCATCGTGCCAAAGGAACCATCCCAGCGCAGCAGGGAGAGCACCATCGGGTATTGGCCGCCAGCCACCTGGTTGGGTAAGCGCTTCGTATACGGCTGTCCATCCAGACAGTAGAGCCAGAGAAACACAGCGTCCTTTCCTTGGGGATGCAGGGCGCCAGCCTCGATTTTTTGTATGGTCATACTAAGTGTTCTTCCTTGAGAAGAGGGTTCTGTCTCATTGAGGCTTTTACCGCGCTCACCCGTGCCTCATGGATACGTTCCGGGATGAATGCTTTGTTTTCCGTATTTTTCGCAACTTCGCCCGCATTTACGGAACGAGCCGCGGTCATGGCCTGAACCATCAGGTCAAACTGAGGGTAGGCGCTCTCCTCCTTGCCCGCCCGGCCGCGCGCATCACAGCGGCACGCCTGCAAGAATTCAGTGAACCGCTCTGGACGCCTGAAGGCGTCTCCGTTCGATAGCAGCTTCACCAGGCTGCCCGGCCGAAGCTCCAAAGCCCGGTGCACATGCGTGTGGTACCGGCAGGTCAGCATCGCAAGCTCGCGGCAAGAGGATGGGACCTTGTATCGGTCGCAGACCGCCTCAACCAAAGGCAAGCCGAGGCCCTCATGGTCCGGATGGGACGGCCATGATTCAGATGGCGTCACCCCTTTGCCGAGGTCATGCATCAGACAGGCAAACCGAACCTCAAGGCTGGCACCGCATTTTGCCGCGTAATCGAGCACCAGATTATTGTGTATATGCACAGGGCCTTCAGGATGATGCGCCAAGGGCTGTGGGACACCATGCAAGCGGGCGACTTCCGGCAGCAGCCGATGAAGCGCACCGCACTCGAACAGCACCTCCAGCATACGTGAAGGCTTGGCTTCCATTAAGCCACGGGACAACTCCTGCCATACGCGTTCAGGCACCAGCGCATCAACCTCCCCCGCCTCAACCATGCCGCGCATCAAGGCCATGGTTTCTGGAGCCACCGAGAAGCCGTCGTACCGAGCAGCAAACCTGGCCACACGGAGAATGCGTACCGGGTCTTCGGCAAACGCCGGGCCTACGTGGCGCAATACCTTCGCAGCCAGGTCCGCCTGACCCCCAAACGGGTCGATGATATGGTCACGGTCATCCACCGCCATCGCGTTGATAGTGAGGTCGCGCCGAGACAGGTCGTCTTCCAGTGTTACATCCGGAGCAGCATAGACTGAAAACCCATGGTAGCCGGCACCCGTTTTCCGTTCCGTTCGGGCCAAGGCGTATTCATCGCCGGTATACGGATGAAGGAATACCGGAAAGTCCGCACCGACCTGCTTGTAGCCTTTAGCCACCATCTCAGCCGGAGAACTCCCCACCACAACGTAATCGTAGTCCTTCATTGGGAGCCCCATCAGGGCATCACGCACTGCGCCGCCTACCAGATAGATTTTCATTGGAGTTTGTCCTTGTTGAGCTTTAAATATATCACTATTATGTTATTTTGTCAATAAGTGTATGCTTTTGCTGCATAAATTGTTTGATTTTGCAATTTGCTGGTGCTAGCATGGTTAACAATTTCTTACGCAAGGAGGTCCTATGAATCGAAAGATTGTGTCGGATTTGGGTGTGACTGGCTTTAGTGAGCGAGTTTTATTGGAGTTGGCAAAGCCTGTTGCGATTGGTGATGCGCCGGTGGTGCCTATGGCAAACCTTCTCGCGGTGGTTGAAAATGACCCTGAGACTTTGCGTGATGCGTTAGTCGACTTGAAGCAGGGCAAGGTCCTGCCCGGCGCCGGAAAGGTCCAGGTGCTGGACTACTTTGCGGTTGCCCAAGTGGAGCAGCAGGTCTTCTACAAGTTGTCCGACCGGTTTATCGCGGCGGCCGCGCTCTAGTGCAAAGAAAAACCCGCCAAAAAGCGGCGGGTTGTGAGACTTAGTGCGTTTTGGCCTGCGTCAGGCAGTTGTTGTAGAACTGCTTGGCGTCAGTCAGTACCCCGAAAATATCCTGCTCACAATCGTACATCGTGACAGGGTATTCGGCGTTATGCGATTTTACAAAAACGGTCCATTTATCATCCGGGGTGAATTTAACGCCCTTCACCTCAAATGAGCCGTCAGCACGGACGTCGACAATTTCCACGCAAGCACCATTGCAATGCAACATGCCCTGCTCCATGGTTTCGTCCTCAGCTGCGAGTTCCAGGGCTAACACCCCAAGATTCTCCGCGGCTTTAACGAATCCCTCGGCCTCATAGGCGTCGGTGTAAACGTCGCCTACGGCCGCCAAGCTTGCCAGCGCCTTACGCATAACCTGATGACGCGCGCCACGGGTTGCCGGCCGGACCAACAGACCGCCAATCTTGTGCTCGTCGAAGTCAACGTTCCGCAGCTCAACGGCTTGAGACAGCTCCAGGGCCGAATCCATGATGAAGAAGTCCTTGTTGGCATCTTCACTGGAACGGCTCCCCTGAATGACCACCTTGCCGTCGGCGTTCGTGCCGATAATGACGAGCGTGTTGGGCGCATAGGGGCTGACATAGTTGTTCACCGCCTGCACCGCAAACCCGCTATCCGCAATCGCCAGCAAGTCGGGACTCGCCGCCAATGCCTTCGGGTCGTACGCCAGGGAATCCGGATTGGTGGCATTTTCAGCCACACGGACCAGTTCCCCTGCCTTAGTGGCCCCCAATTGGAGCATCATGGTGACCAGCGCCCCAACCTCCTTGTCGGAGAGTTCGGTGTTGATATTCAGGGACAGTGCAACATTGTATTGAGACATTTTGTTTCCTCTATTTTGTATTGACGATGGGTTGTTTCCTACCTGGATGTATAGGCAGGAAAACAAAAATCCCCGGCAAGCCGGGGATGTGAGTTTCGTAATGTGTTACTGAATCTGCTTGCCCAGATTTTCCGGCTTAAAACCGACCTCAGCCATGGTTGTGGCTGCGAAAGCATTCGCATCAGCCCAATAGGCCTTATCCGTGGTTATTCCAACGGTGTTGTCGAAGAATAGGACCGAGAGGATTACTTCCCGGGTAGTTCCATGCTTCTTGGCCAGCGGGTCGATAGTGCTGGTCAACCACAACTGCCGACGTGTCTCAAGGTTTTCCTTCGCCTGAGCCAGCGCCTCATCATGAGGAAGGTTATAGCGCACCATCAAATTGCTTACTTCGAGCCGCAGCCCAACCGGTGTTGCGTTAATTTCTGCTTCAGTCATAAACCCTCCATGAGTTAAATTCCACTCACGGTATAGCCCTCATCCCTTACGGGCAGTCAGAATCTTGATAGCGGTGTTGCATTGAGCAACATCAAACCAGCCAAAATGGCAGGACTCCTTTGGAATATTCATTTCCTTGGCCAGCCAGGCATAAGCCGCGCTACGGGACATCTTCCCGCCCTGCCAAATCGGATTGAAAAGGTTCTTGGCCCTTTTGCGAGCATCACGTATCTCGGCCGTCGCCAAGGTTCCCAGGGGAATGTCTGTATTGGGGTGCATGCCCACATAAGCGCGACAGCGAGTCCCCGTGCAAAGATAAGCCCATGGCCAGTCTCCATACGGTTTACCGTATATCTCGGCATTGTTCACCAGCCGGACAGGTGACTCACAATGAGGGCAAACTGTGGGCGCAGGCAATGAGTCTTTTACACGAAGAATTGCCTGCACTGATACCGGCGGAAGAACTGTATTCGAAGCCATAAAAAGTCCCTTCAGGAGCGACATTTATACTTCAAATATGTGTGAAGGTCAAGTTAGTTATGGGTCTTGATGGTGAACGACAGGACTTTTACCTACCTTAACCTGGGAGGGAACTTGTACTTTGTTAACAGGTTCAGCGCAGCGCTCAACCTGCCCAGAGTCTTTTGCGGCCAATACGCAGGCATACGCCTTGGCCATTTCTTCGGATTGATGCTTTAGATAGGCGACAACACTGGCTTTATAGGCAATGAAAATTGCCGGGTCGTCGCCTTTGATTGCCGCTGCTTGCGCGTTTGATGCAAACAGAAGCCAGACGCCCAACAGCCAAATCATGCCACGGTAGCGAGGCCGTGCTTGGCAAAGACCTTTTCGAGCTTTTCGAGGAGGGTCGCCTTCGTGAATGGCTTGATGATGTAGCCAGAAGCACCTGCTTGGGCTGCCGCGATGACGTTTTCCTTCTTTGCCTCTGCGGTCACCATCAGCACAGGGAGATGCTTCAGCTTGGCATCGGCGCGAATATTTCGAAGGAGCGTGATGCCGTCCATGTTCGGCATATTCCAATCTGTCACGACGAAATCGAAGTTGCCCGATTGAAGCCTTGCCAGAGCTACCGCGCCGTCTTCAGCCTCTTCGACATTGCTGTATCCCGATTCCTTCAATAAGGTACGGACGATACGGCGCATGGTGGCGAAATCATCCACCACCAGGAACTTCAGATTTTGGTTGGCCATGGAACTGTATATCTAGCCTCGGTAGGATTGAGCCTCACGCAGCTCATCGCAAACGTAGGAGTAGATAAAATCAAGGTCAGCTTCGCTGGTGCCGAGTTGATGAAGCGCGGCCGGGCCATGCAACTTCCACTCCGTCTCCTGCTCTACGTCGAGGAACCGGTTGACCATGTAGTCCGCAACGATGGAGATGCACCGCAATAGCTTGCCTTGCGGGTCTACATCACTCTTCAGGCCATACAGCGGGTCGACCGAATGGTGCTCGCGAATGGCGACGCAGATATTTTCAGGAAGGTGCCATTCCTGCGCCAACGCCGCGCCGACGATAGCGTGGTTGGTGCCGAACATATCGTTTTCCAGCGCGATAAAGGGCTTCACTGCCTTATTTGCCTGCGCCAAGACGTCCTTGTAGTTCTCGAACCAGGTAAACATGATGGGAATACCGCAGTCATTGAACAAGCCGAACGTGAATGCGATATCGGCTTGCATCAAGCTCAGGTAGCGGGCGATGCGGGCGCAAGCAATGGCATGGTAGGTCGAGCGGTCCCAGAAGCGCTCCAGCATATTGTTGGCAGGGAATGCGTTACGCAAGGCCAGCATGGTCACAATTTGAATCACCGTACGTGAGCCAAGAATGGTCATCGCCTGCTTCACGGCCGATGCCTTACGAGACAAGCCGTAATACGGGGAATTGGCCGTTTTAAGGACAGCGCTAGCTAAACCGACGTCGCCGGAAATGAGTTTATCCAGTTTGTCGAAGTCCGGGAATTCTTCATGACTTTCATTAATCAGCGCAGTGACCACTCGGGGGCAAGGCGGAATGCGCATATTGACAAGCAGTTGCTCTGCCGCAACCTGCGGTACAGCCATACTAGACATTGTGCAATCTCCATAATTCACGCAACTTTGCCGTGGCCGTTGCGAAAAGAAATAGGCCGAATCATCGGCCATACAGAGATAAGTATATCACCAAATGCATATTAATGACACCCATTAGCTGATAAAAAAGCCGCGGAATACCGCGGCTTAGTTGAGTCGAATTCATTAGCTACTCAATTTATCTGCAAACTGGCGAGCCCGGCTGCGACTGTCCGGCCCTGTGAAATGGGTTGGAGTGCCATTGCAAAGGACGACGGTCCCAGTTGCATGGTTTCCGTAATACTTTCTGGCAGCAATAACCTCTACGAAATGCTTAGGCATGATGTTCCCTTTTTGTCCTGTGAGCTGAGTATAGGCTTCTAGCGCTCAGACCACGGGCCCATTACAAGATGTGGTCAACCAAAAGCTTCACTACCTCGCGCCCCTTGGGGTCAACCGTCAAATTAAGCTTGTATACGAGCTTGACCGAACCTTCTGGAATAGGTCCTTCATGCCGGAATCGAGTTGCCTGCAGCTCGCAACCATCTCGCTCGAGCGTCATGTTGAGCTGGTCCTTGAAGATGCCTGTGATTTTGGCTGATTGCACGTAAAAGGTATCGCAGAATGCTGGCTCAGGAAATCCCTGGCCCCATACGGGGACTCGAAGCTTTCGAGCGGTAGCTGGCGAGAAATCATGCCCAGCAAGCGACCCATCCACTTCAACCTTCTGGTTGAGGATTTCGTCGGTCAAAAGCTCGCACGCCACCTCTTCAAAGGCACGCTGGAACTCAGCCACGCCCCCAGCCTTCAGTGTCACCCCGGCAGCCATGGCATGCCCGCCGAACTTAACCATGAGACCTGGGCATAGCTTATCGACCATATCCAACGCATCCTTCAGGTTGAATCCAGGAATGGACCGGCCGGAGCCTTTAATTTCACCAGAATCTGCCGTAGTAAGCACAAAGGTTGGGCGATATCGCTTTTCCTTGATGCGCCCCGCCACAATCCCGATGACCCCTGCATGCCACTCTGGATGGTGCACCACAATTGATTGGCGACCCTCCACAATCAGCGCCATCGCCTGCTTCACGGCATCATCAATGGTGTCGTATTCAATCTGGCGGCGCTCCTGATTGATGGTATCCAGCCGTTCCGCCAGAGCCTCTGCGTGAGCGGCCTCATCGGAAAGGAGACACTCAATACCAATAGCCATGGATTCGAGTCGACCGGCCGCATTGATGCGTGGGCCGATGCCAAAGGCGATATCAGTCGTTACCAGGGCTCGCGGGTCACAACGGTTGAATGCGCCAGCCGTGGCCAACGCCTCAATACCGGGAAACACCTCCCCTGCACGAATCTTATCCAGCCCCGCTTGAATCAACACGCGATTATTGTGGTCGAGTGCGACGACGTCTGCCACGGTGCCTACCGCTACCAAAGGCAAAAGGCTACTCACCTTGAAACCCGGCGCAATCGGCCTGTCTCGGCGACGCAACTCATCCTGCAAGGCCCAGAGCACGTACCAGATAACACCACATCCAGCCAGAGCCTTGGATGGAAAATCACATCCCGGCTGCGAAGGGTCTACAATCACCTCGGCATTTGGCAGTCCGAGAACCTTGCTTGGCAAATGGTGGTCGGTCACCACCACATCCAAACCCAGTGACTTCGCGTGTGCGATACCCGCATGGCTGGCAATTCCATTGTCGACGGTGAGAAGCACCTCCGGGGTGCCGGGATTCTCCATCGCGAGGTCGACAACGCTTGGCGTTAAGCCGTAGCCGTGCACCATCCGGTCAGGAACCAGATAAGTGACATCGGCACCGAATGCCCGCAGCCCTCGAACAGCAATCGCACAAGCCGTTGCCCCATCACAATCGTAGTCTGCTACCACGACCAGCTTGCGCTTAAGAAGGATGGCGTCAGCCAGGAATTCAGCCGCCTCTGCTGCGCCTTTGAGCAAGGAATGATGATGCAACCGACCCAAGTCTCCAGCTAACTCGGATTTGGATTTGATACCGCGACCGGCGAGCACGCGCGCAAGGATGGGCGAACATCCCTCGCGGACCAGTTTCATGGCGTCTATAGGCGAATACGCGCGGTGCGAAAGTTGCATCTTGGTTGAATCTGATAATGAATGGTTTAAATGTATCATGTAACAGTATAAACGTCAATTAATTAATATTTTATGGCGGTTTATTGCTGTTGTTTAACTTAACAATTAACTGGACAATATTGCTTTAATGTGGTAGACTGTTTTCAATCATTTAGTTAATTTCTTACCGGCGCTGCCGGACTGGAGAACCCTATGGCTACTGCTGTTGAGCAACTCGAACAAGGCAAAAAGAGACTTGAATCCCTAACCGTCCGTCGTCAGCACGCCCAGGTGCAATTGGAGGCTGGCCGTCAGCAGCTGGCGGATGCACAGCGTGAGGCGATGGAGCGTTATGGTACCGCGGACCTCGCGGAGCTGAAGCGGATTCTGGCTCGCCAGGAGGCCGACAATGAGCGTGCGCTAGGCGAGTTCCAGACCTCTGTTGCCGAATTCGAAGGATTCATTTCTAAAATCGAAGCGGCCTTGGCTGACCCCGTCGCCATGGCGAGCCTGTTGGCCTCGATGCCTGAACAAGCGGCGCCAGTGTCGCCGGCTGAAGCCGCGCCTGCCCCCGCCTTCTCTTCTGAGGATATCTAACGATGACGACCCCGGTCGACCTGGAACAGCTTGGCCGCCGCTTCCTGTCGGCGCAAATGCGGTTTTCAAGCCTGCAAGGTCAGGCGCATGAGTTGGGTACTCAAAAATCCAAGCTTTCCCGCGACATATCGCTCGCCAAAGCACGTATTGAGCTGGCGCCACAAGTCACTGAGGTATTCAACTACCTTCAGGAAAAGGCGCATGCCAAGGCTGTGGGTGAGTTTGAAGCCCTGCTGACCGCCTTTGTAGACGACGTTGTTCCAGAAGCTGGTTCAATCAGGCTCGAGCTGGGTACAGAACGCGGTGCTCCTGCGCTCGATATTCGCCTCGACAATAACGGCGACCTTGAAGATATTTTGGATGGTAATGGTGGTGGCTTGACCAATGTGGTGGTCACTGGCCTCACCTATGCGGCCCGTTCGCGGACCAGCACCCGTCCTGTTGTGGTGCTCGATGAACCAGATTGCTGGCTGAAGGCTAGCCGGGTTCCGGCGTTCACCAATGTGATTGCTGAGGTGGCTAATCCGCGAGTGCTGCCGGATGGCACCCTGTATCATGGCTGCCAAACCCTCATGATTTCTCATAACGACCTCAGCTTGATGTCGGAGGGCGCGCATATCCACGCGGTTCAGCTCGATATGGAGATTGAATCGTTTGCAGACCGTATCGGCGCTGAAGTGCGCTATGTCGGCGCCCCCACTGAAAGAGCTTACGTTGTTTTTGTGCCAGGGCGAGGCAAGTCGCGTGACGTGGTTGAAGTGCGCTATCGCGACGACTCCGCCCCACTCTCCCCGGATAGTGAAGAAGACGCACTCCGGGCGGGCTATCCCTATGTGGAATCGCTGGAAGGCGGTCGCGCATGGGCAAGCACGGATGATGTTGGTGTGCGCTGGGTTGAGGCAGAAAATCTGCGCCGTCATGTGAAGACGCGTATTGAATTGTCGTCCGGCCTGAATGTGTTGTCCGGCGATATCAACGGCGGCAAGAGCACGCTGTTCATTACAGCTTTCCGCGCGATGGCCTACGGCGAATCCGATGACACCATGATTCGTCACGGTGCAGATGAGTTTGTTGTTCGCCTGGGCCTCGAGAACGAGGTGGTACTGGAAATGGTGCGCCAACGTAAAGGCTCACCTAAGGTTTTGTTCCGCCGCTACGACAGCGCCGCTGAATTCAAGGCTGGCAAGCCAACACACCAAGGCCCGCAGGAAAAGAAAGGCTCCGCGCCCAAGTTCATTACTGAGGTGCTGCGCATCAACCGTGTGGATGACCTGGATATTCAGCTGCGTAGCCAGAAAATGCCGGTCTTCCTGCTGAATGAATCCGCCTCTCGCCGTGCCCAACTGCTATCTGTTGGCAAGGAGTCCGGCCTGCTGCAGGAGTTGATTGAAAAGCACCGCCAGTCCCTGCGTACCGACCGTGACAACATCAAGCGTGATGAGGTGGACCTCAATCAAGTGTCCTGCAAGCTGCGTGCGCTAGCCCCTTTGAGCGGTATTTCCGCGTTGGTCGACATCATGCAGGCGTTGCAGGTAGATGCCGAAAACGCACAAGCCACTTTGCGCGCTACGCGTGAGCTGGTGGCACGGATGGGGCCACTCCAATCCCGGGTGTCCTTCTTGGCTGGACATGAAGAAGGCTTGCGTACCGATATTGCGGTGCCTGCAATTCAGGACACGACCGCATTGAAGCTACTGATAAATCGTCTTGAGTCCAACCAGGGTAAGGCATTGCTGCCCATGCCCGGCGCGTTGCCGGCGTTGCCGAAGTTACATGACACCACGGCGCTGTTCGACCTGATGCGCAAGCTGAAGCGCTGCACCATGTATTCCTCAGCTGTTGGGGTGGTGCCGGCGGTACCTCAAGTGCCGGAGCTGAAGAACCCACTCGATTTGAAGTCGCTGGTGGAGAAGCTGGAACGCCAAGCCGCCTCGGTCAAGACCTTGGAAGCTGGTGCCACGACGCTGGTCAAGGAAGAAAAGCAGGCGGATACCGACCTGCACAGCTTGATGGATAGCCTTGGGGTTTGCCCGGTCTGCAACAAGCCATTTGAAGAGGTGCATTAATGAATTCGATTCGAACCAAGGTGTATTCTGAGCCCATCAAGGGCTTCGATGGCATTCTGTTCATTGGCGACCTGCATCTGGCGAGCGGGAAAGTCGGCCGTCGTATCGACGATTATGCTGCCGCGGTGCTGCGCAAGCTGTCGCAAGCCGCTCGCATCTGTAATGAGCGTAATCTTTTCCCGGTGGGGTTGGGTGACCTCTTCCATCGTGCGCGCGAAAACAACCTGGAATTGCTGGCGCAGGTCATGGCGGCATTCCGTGAGTTCAAGTTGCCGCCAGGTGTCCTGCCGGAAATGCTGGGGGGTTCTCACGACCGTACCGAAAGCTGGTTTACCCACAAGGATGCGGCATACCTCATGGCGAATGCTGGTGTCCTTAATCTGATTGACCAGCCCGGCAAGGTCTTGTCCCTCGATATCAAAGGCACCATCGTTAACCTATGGGCGACCCCGGCGGGCTTCCGTATTCCGGCCAGCATCGCGGCTGAGCCAGGCACCCGCAACATCATGGTGACCCATGAGGATTTCGACTTCAACGGCCTCTACCCGGATGGGCAGGAACTGAAGGAAATCGAAGGGTGCGACATGCTGGTCAACGGCCACATGCATACGCCCTGCCCGATGGTTCTGAAGGGTCGCATGGCCTGCCATAACCCCGGCAGTGTGTCGCGCGTCTCCGTAGACCTCAAGAAGCACAAGCCTGTCGTTTCTGTGTGGACCCCGGCGCATGGTATTAGCCTGGAATCGGTACCGCTGGAATTTGCCGAGGATGTGTTCGACCTCACCGGCAAGGAAGTGTATGCCGCGGCGCCAGGCGAGCTTAAGGCAGCGCTGCCTAAGGGCCTGCGCTTGTCTTCGTTCGCGTCAAAGCTGCGCGAGACTGATACGCTGGAAGCTGGCCGAACCGATGACGGCTCGGTGATGGTTGAAGAACTGGAGGAATACTTCTCCATGTTCGAGAAGCCAGGGGTGTTGAAAACCTTCATTACCAGCCTGCTCGAAGAAGTGGTAGAAGAACGCCAGAAGAAGGCAGCTTAATGTCTGCGCTCGAGCTGGTGATGCTCACAGAGAAGCAGGAATTGGCCCTGGATGCTTGTCATGCTTCTCAACCGATATGCCTGGTTGACGCAGATATCACAAAGCCGTTTGTATATGACCGCTGGTATGGCTTCTTTTACGTGCCGCCAGGGTATCACCAGCTCTCCATGGCGACCCTGCTTGCGTTCCACCATGGAGAGCATCGTGCCGTCGAAGCTGCAAAAAAGCTTGGCCTGGCATTTTCAGGTGGCGCGGCAGAGCACTGGTTGAAAACTATCCCTGGCGCTGCATTCAAGTCCTCTCAAGGGCGGTTGATTGCGGTCGGCACATTCCGGAACCTCTCACCTCTCGAACGTCGCGTGTTTGGCGGAAATCTCGACAATTTGAAGTTGGCGCAGCCCCCAACTTAAGGTTCGAAGCTATACAGATACTCACACTCTAGTGGAGTATCCATGAAAAAACTCGCATTCCTGGTCTTGGCCCTCTTCGCGGGCGGCGCGTCAGCAGCCACCTCTTCGCTGACTTCCTGGACGGGCGCAACCAAGAGCGTCACTGTGGCCCCGGCCATCATTACCAACAGCCTTAAGCCTTTGGTAGTTTCCTCCATCAACACTTCCAAGCCTCTGCAGGCGGCGTACGCCGGAACCGCAAAGGCGTCCTTCGGTTTTACCGAGGATACTGGCTACAGAAATGGTTACCAGACCTCGTATTTCAACACTGCCTCGGCAACAGGCAAGGTCAACCTGACCGCCACGATGTCGGCCAATGCTAGCGTGGCTAACTTCACGGGCACCTTCTCTGGGTTTACCCCGGACGCCGTCACGCTGGTGGACGCGCCCAAGGACTTCAACCAGAAAGCTGTAGCAACGGTCCTGCCGGCATCTGTGCCATTCACCGGCACCATCGCAGGTAATACCGTGAGCGGCACTGCCGGCTCTCGTGTCGGCGTGTATGACGCAACGCAGTTCTATTCGCCGCAGAACCTCACCCGTACGAAGGATGCGCTGCCTAACAGCATCAGCCTGAATGTGGATGTGATGAGCCCGCGCGTTTACTACCCGCAGGGCAACGGTGGTTACCAGGTACTCACCTCAGTGAACTACTCGGGTACGGCGACCCGCAAGTAACCCTTAACCTAACGAACCAGAGGGCCATTAGGCCCTCTTTTATTGGCCATGCGACTCCTACCATTACTTGTATCCCTAACCCTATTGCAAGCAGGTGCTGCGGCATCTGGTTGCGTTCTGGACGACAAGCGCGCGGCAAATCCTGAAGAGCATAACGAAGCGCTGTTCGAGCAGGGGCTTTGCTTTGAAGAAGCTAGCCAATTTGCCGAGGCTAAGGAAGCCTTTGAGGCAATTCTGGCCACCCAGGAAACACCGCGGCTGAATTTCGAACTCGGCAAGACCTATTTGCAGCTGGGTCTAGGCCAGGAAGGCCTTCAGCAGTTCCAGCGCGCGCTGGATTCCAACCCGCCTCCGGAAGTGCAGGACCTGATAGCGGCCGAGGTGGCCCGCGTCGGGCTGGTGCCAGAATCCGTGCTTACCGGGTTGCATACGGCATCCGGACTGGCAGGGAGTGGATGGCACGGAGATATGCGGATAGGTCGGATTTACGACTCCAATGTGAATAGTGGCCCTGTTTCCGATACCGTGATGCTGTTTGGATTGCCGTTTCAACTGAATAGCGATGCCAAGCCGAGAAGCGACATGGGGACGAAATATGCAGGGCATCTCTCGTACCGTGTGCTTAGCGAAACGTCGGGATTCGACATCTCAGGCGGGGCCGAAGGCACGGTCTTTGACAACGCTAGTGATTGGAACAGGAATACCTTCAACCTCGATGCCACCAAATTCTGGACGCACCAAAACACCTTGGGTGGGATTTCGGTATCGACCTCTGCAGACCTCCTGGACCAAGAGGTATTGCGTCGCATGACCATGGGCAGCGTACTTGGGAAATGGCAGCCCAAAAGCTGGAACGGCTCGCTGCTACTTGGCGGTACAGTCTCGGGTGGCCGTGTGCTGTATGGTGGAACATCTGCTTATGCCGCCACACGAACAAGTTTGACGCTGGAGTCTGTTTACCAGCCGTCGGGGACGGGGAAAGTGTTTGGGCAGGTGGTCCTTGCCAAGGAAGATGCTGAGTCTGACCTCAACACCTTTACCGAGGCAGGGGTGACGATGGGTGCAGAGAAATCCTGGACTGCCAACCTAGGGTTCAAGGAGGCGTCCAAGGTCACGGTTGACGTGACGGATTCAGTGACGCGCCGGAAGTACCAGGGCTATAACGTCCTGTTTGATGCAACCCGCGAAGATACGGTGCATCGAGTTTCCGGCGCCATCGAAGTCTCGCTACCGGTAGGTGCCGTGTTGGTCAGCCTGACCTCGGAGACTTCCCGGTCTACCATCAGCCTCTACCAGACCAAGCATCAGGTCGTAGGGCTTGAGTGGCATGTTCCGTTCTAGCCGAAGACGCGACCGTAGTCCTTGTATTTGAGCTTGGCGTAGATATCCCAGCGAACTTCGTCGGAACCAAAGCGAAACGCGTGCAAGGTTGCAGGGTCTGCCTCCAGCTTGGCCACGACCGGTTTATCCCAGTCATGAACACGCGACGGCTCTTCATTGCGCAGGATGGAAATTAAGGTAACTGCGTCTGAGTACATATTATTCTATTCTCCAAATAAGTTTAGCCTTAAGCTATCAAGAATCATGCCACTCACAAAACATATGTTAACTTAACAATGTTTTAGATTTATGACAGGATTTCGAGAGCAAAATAATGCCTTCGAGAGGTGCACCTGCACCATTAGTTAACAACTCAAGTTGTTAGAGTTGCGCCGGGAGGCGCATTAGGCGGCAGCTTGGAGAGCCTGCTTCTGATGGCAAAGGGATTCCAGGTCGGAAACCATTGCTTCTTGTGTTTTTGTGAGCTTACGGCCGGCACGCAACCGCTCAATCAGCACCAGCGTATCCCGGACCATCTTGGGCGTCGGGGCATCACTGATGTTATGTAGTCGGTCGGCAAGCTTGATAACCAAGGCATAGCCTGAAATGCTCAGGAGCTTCTTGGACTGGTACTCCAGCTTGCCATGACGCAAAATTTCTTCCTTGTCATTGGTGAGCTCGAGCACCAATGAGGCGACGAACACACCGAATCGCCGTGAAATCTCCTCGATGGTGGTCGACGTATCTTCTACGACATCATGAAGCATGGCCGCCACAATAAGCTCTCTCAGCCGCTTGGAGCGCTTGTATGCCGCAACCAGGTAGCTCACCGCCACAGGATGGGTAATATATGGCTCACCGGAACCCCGGCGAACCTGACCCTTGTGACGTTGTTTTGCGAATTGAAGCGCGTCCAGTACTTCTTGCATGATTGGCTCCTTTGATGGTGGTACTATATCAAACTAACCAACAATTGTCAAGAGCATTGCGCTCCTGAAGCCTGAACGCGTGATACTTAGCTCTCGATATCGTTGGGGCCCATCACCTGCATGCTCTGGTTGAACATGAGAATGCGCAGGGCGACATAGTCCTGCGGGTCAATGGTGTACTTGCTGGCTAAATAGTCGTCCAGATTGGACCTTGCTTCATAGTATACGGCTGGTGGAGTCGCCGCCTGCGCCACCTGTCGATACGTCATGACATGGTGTTTGTTAATGATGAGCACATCCGGACACCAATCCACGTTGGTGTGACCGCCGTCCGCAGCATCCAGCTCTTCCGCCTTATGGCGTAGCTGGTAGGTCGTGAAGTCGACAATGTACCCCGAAACCTCCAACCAGGTATGGTACGGTAAGCCTTCCGTGCCTGGCGGAAGATAAGACAGGGCCTCCTCCGTATGCGAGATGACGTCGCCGTCACCCGCCCCCAGGCGCCAAGCAGCGAAGCCGCTTTTGCGCACCGCCTTGAAGCCAAGCTCTTCCAGCGCCAAACGCCCCATTTCGGCATGCATAAAGCAATCGCTGCCAAATGAACCGCTCGCGGCCGTGGCCAGCCTACGGAGTGCCGAGCCTACTTTGCCGACGGCATCTTCCAGCGGCGCCATATCGACTTTCTTGCGTTTAGCCTCGCCCATCACCTACCTCACATCAAAAGGAGCGCTATTCTGCCAGCGCTGCCAATTCTCTGGAAATGTTTTCACGCGCCCGGGCTTCGAACCGGGCTATCGCCTCAGGGGTCTGGTAAATCGACTGCCGAGCCAGCATCCCAGCGAGAAAAGCTTGTGACCCCTCGTTAAACTGCGCGTCGCTCATCTGAGGATACTCGGCACGCACCGCCGCGCGGTATCGAGTCCAGGCAGCAGGGGTACCGCCTAGAATGGCAAGGTCGAGGTCGCAGACCCTTGACGCAATAAAACTGGGCCTGTGGTCGACCGTTGCCATGATGATTTCTTTGGCTTCACTCTTGGCCATGAGCGGCACCGCCACCTTAAGCTCTACCAGAAGCGCATCCATCGCCTCAATACTCGCTAATTCGTTACTCCCCGCTGGTGCCCCTGGCACATACACCAGGTCGTGGCATAGGACGGCCAACTGCTCAGCGCGTCTCAACTTCCAATTCAGTTGACGTGCCGTTTTCACCAAATGCTGAATATGGCCCCAGCAGTGAAAATGCCGGTGCGGCTCCCGATAGGCAGCGCGAACCGCGCTCACGAAGCGCACGGGGACCGAGGGGAATAACAATGTGCAGACCTCCTTAGATTGAGGGGTCGAGCTTATAGCAAAGGCCGGGAGAGATGCAAATTTCGTCTGATTTCAGCTTGGTCATATCGACCATGCCGGGTCGAGGCCCAGGAGCGATGCCGTCATACACATACACACCCTCAGGCACGCGCACCCAAGCATGGATTTCATGCCCAAGGAAATATCCCACGACCGGACCCGTTTCGAGCGCGGCTTCGTTGGATTGCGTATTGGTTGAGATGGTTGTGGAGGTCATGACGAATTGTCGCCCTTTTTGAATCTAGTTTTTAATATAGCACAAACCATCATATTTGTCTAGTACGTTAACAAAAAGCCCGTAAAAACGGGCTTTGTTTAGAGATTGATTTTACTTAATTGCCACTTTAGGTGTGGGTTGAGTCGTCCAAGTCCAATACCCGCGGTAACCAACTCCAACCCAGACTGGGTATTTAGTTTGTGTCTGTGGCTGATTAATGTCCATTACCACTCTCCTTTTCCTTGGTATGAAGAAGCCTTCGCGCTTCCATATCCGCCTTACGGTAGATATGCGCATAAGTGCCTCTCAAGTAGGGCCAGTCCTGCGCACGTCGCCGGCCGAGGATACCTTTAGCCGCCTCTGTCGACTCTGCTTTGCGCGCTTCTTCCAGTTGCGCCTCGAGCAGTTCAGTGAGCCGGCGCTCGGCCGCCGCGGTTAATGCCCGCATTCCTGGTTGGGAACGTATCACGCTACGCAACTCCGGGGGTACGGAGATTTGCATGGCTTGAACGACTTCTCGCATCGTGCGCGCGGCAGCGATTCTGCCTTGTGCTGAATGGCAATTACCCTCAACTTTGGCAAGCTGCTGGCGCATCCATTCTTGAATCATAGTGGGTTGCATGATATTTCCTCAGTAGTATGTACCAAGGTATAGCCTTAGCTCATTTAAAGAAGGCTCTAATGTCCCCTGCCCGCTTGTCTTGGTTAAGGTAATCGATGGCTTTCATAACCTTTCCCAGAAAGCCATTGCTCGCGACCGTGTAGGTGGCATGGGGAACCGTTTGCGCTTTACAGTACTGCGGGTCATCGAAGGCAAAATGAGCGCGGCAGACCAACGGCCGGACGTCGTATACGGAGCATTCGTTCTTACGCAGGAAAGGACAGGGTGAATACTTATTGAGGAACAGTCCGCCTCGCTTCTTTATTTCTCGGCCGGACGTCTCAGCCAGCAAGTCAGCTTCAACTCCAGAGATGGAGACTGGGATATGGCAGCAATGAGAGCACTTCTGCGAGCATACAGAGAACTCCTTTGGGATTTTGACGATACGGTCGGTCAACGTTAACAGTTTGGCAACCTTTGCAGATGTCGAGCTTTGGTCGTTAACGATATGAGAGAGCTCCCACTGGATGGCGGTAGCTTCTCCAGTGGAAATCATAGGGAATGATAGGGCTCTGGCTTCGTCGATAGTTCTGTAAATTCGTATTGCTTTTTCCACCTTATTCTCCTTTATTCTGGAGAAGGTAGTTTACTGAATTCCGTCCTAAGTAACTAATAATCCATAAAGCCCAAGCGCTAAATGCGCTTGGGCTACACCGTTGAGGTCATCAGCGGAAAAATGGCCTACTTCTCTTATGTGGAAGTAATGATGTAAACAACCGTGTTGTCAGCTAATTGCAGAGGAGTCTTAAATGCGCGCCAGCGGAACCTGACAACAACCTAACCTAGGCAAACCATTTATTTACAATTGGCGCTTCGGGGCAATCGCCTGGTGGCGTCATTTCACCCGAAGCAAGCCGGGCTTATCTACGCGCGGCAACCCCTTAGTGTAAGGCTGCACCCCTTTCCCAAAAATCAACATCGGCAACGCCTTAGTCAAATGGGGAAGCTTGGCCTGAAACTTTTCAGAGTCTATGACTACGATAGCGTCTGGAAGCCCGTTAGCCGCGGCCACATGCGCAAGGCCGGCATCGAAAAGAAGCGCTAAGTCTTCACGAACCTTTCGGGCAGGGGGTAGCTCCTCGTCTGCAAGGAAGTCGATGTTTGCGTGACTTGCGTCTTCGATAGTCACGCCTGGCGCTAACTCTGCCGATAGGACCATGCGCAGCAACTTATGGCGCTCAGCTGGTTTGCCCGGTACCTCACCTGACACGAGGGCAACCATATCGCTGCTATCCATGGCATACACTTCATTACTAAGCGCCAACCCAGTTTTATGAAGCTCCTTGTGCATTGCATACTCCCAAGCTCTACTGTCGATTGGCTGAGTGTACACTAGGCGCATGAACGGCGCACTGGTCTTAAAGTTGCGTTCTCGACTCTTTGGGGTGACCGACGAGCCAAACTTACAGGTCCCTGGCGCAGGACCGTCCATAACGTAAGCCTTGAGATGTTTGGTAGATACATCCATGTTTGCCGTATGTTTTAAGTGAATGGTCAAAATATACCATAGAAAGCCAACTTTGTCTATACATGGAGGTGGAAACACTTACTTTGTAACTATCAATTTTTAAGGAAACAGTGATGAAAGAGATTTTTCGCGCAGTTCGCGCTAGCCTGAAAAACGCCTTGGTGGTTGTGATGAACGGGACCCGTTGCACGACAACTTCGTTGACGGGGCAGCAGTTGCTTGACATTTTCTATGACAAGAATCAGCTGGCCACCATCTTCCGGATGCAACGCAACCACAAAGCGCGCAACCAAGGTGGTCGCACTACGCACGTTAAAACCCTGAAGAACCGCCCGGCAACTCAAGGTAACTTCGCTGCCATTTGGTTTGAAGGGCGTTTGGTGCTGATTGACGGCTATCATCGGCTGGACTACTGGTTTTACGAGCCCACTGCCATGTTTGACAACGTCAAGCTTGACATTTATGAGCCGCAAAGCCTGGAAGAAGCGCTGAATTTGTACAACTCCTTCAACAGCCGACAAGGTGTAAAGGGGTCCGGGGATAATTTCTGGTCTATCTTCCGCTGTGCCGGGTTCTCCGACAAGCTGCGGTCGGCCCAGATGCTGGAAGGCAAGAATATTGCCTCTGTACTGAACCGCTTCATTGGCCGTGTAGGGAAAACCGGGGATATTTACACGCTCAGCAACAAGGCCCGAACCAAGCAAGAAGCGATTTTGCTCGCTGACCAACTGCTGAACATGCTGCCGTCGAAAGGCCGTAATGGCACAAAACCGTCAGCAATTGTGGGTAACCCGGAGGTTCTGGCCATTATGCGTGTGGCCCATAAGTACGTCGATGAGTTCGAGGAGGCTAAGGCTACTCGTTTCGAATCGCTCGTGCTCAAGGACCTGGTAACCCTGGTTCGCGCGGAGATGGGTGAGCCTGACGCAATCGCAGATAGCAACCTGAAAGCGTTCTGGCAGAGCTACACCGAAGCTGCGACTGAACAGGGCATTCCTCGGACGGGTGAAAAAGCAATCGACTTGCGGGCAGAGCTGCTGCAGCCGATGCTGGAAACCTACGTGGACAAGCTTTGTAAGGGTAAAAAGAAGCACTCCCTCAAAGCTGCCTAACTGCTCACAAACGAACCCAGTACACCTGGGTTCGTTTTTTTGTGCATTACATCTTTGTCTTAAACAGGTAGCCTCTCCCGGTGGATAGGACCTAGGGTCTTATAGTGAATTCGATGGACATTGTTTGCAGATGCTGTTGTTACATCTTCATGTTAAGTAGAGCACAGTTACCGATACATCGTAACCAAATTAAAACCCCGCCGAAGCGGGGTTGCGGAGACTCTGATTCCGTTAACAGTGTGGTCCATTCTATTTCTCGATTTCTACATCCTTCAGCGTCGCGGTTACCGCGGCGTTGCCGAAGCCTGGCACTTCGACTTCCAGTGAGTTGTCATCCATCGAAGCCATGTCCGAGAACCAGACGTGGCCAACCACGATGGAGAACTTGGCCTTCGCCAACTCTTGCTGCAGCTCGCGAGTACGCGTCGTTACAGCCTTGGATTCGGTTTCCAACCAGGTTTCCAGCAGAGCATCACCATTGGCCGCACTGGTAAACACCGCAGACGACATGAAGTTCTCGAGACGCTCCAGTGCCGGAGCCATGACAGCTTCGCCAATCTTGAGCTTCTTCTTGGCCGCGAGAGCAGCTTCGACGTCGGCAACCTTGGGCAGCGAGGACAGGCCCTTCACGGCAATCTTCAGCTCCTTGGCAAGATACACGTCACCAGTTTTCACGGAATCACTTGCGGGGTTGAAGCCGTTGTAATCGGTAACACCGATGCTTGCCAGGTAATCAGTGGCTTCCTGGCCGTAGAGCAGCAGGAACTTCTTGGATACCTTGGGCGCAATACGATTGCGGTAATCGTTGAAGACCTTCTGGGTTGCCTTCATCACTTCGAGGTCGACCACCAGCTTGAAAGTATCCTTCGCGGTCGTGCCCTTCACCATCTTGCGATTGATGACCGGCACCTTGGGGTAATCCAGGACATAGACCTTGCCGGCTTCCCACGCTTCACCTGCGAGCAAGTCGTTCGCTTGCAGCTTGTTGAAGGTGGCTTCATCCAGCGACACGGCCATCTTACGGGTATGCACAATGCCGTCGCGCACGATGGTGTAATTGCGATAGATGTAGCTATCGATGGCTTCCGGCAAGCCGGCAGGACGGGTAGCGGGCAGCGTGACCTTGCCATCGACCTTCACGCGCAGACTGACGTTGGGGCGAGATTCATTCCAGACGAGGCCATTGACCGGGTAACCCTTGGTTTTGTCATTCGGCTCGAACTTGGCTTCATCACTGCGCGCCTTGGTCGCCGCACCGATGCGCTCGTAATGGAAGGCTTCGTGGTACGGATAGAACAGGTTATCGTCGGAGCTCGCCAGGTCGGCCAGGAGTTCCATGACGGTGTACGCATCTTCCTTGGGCACGGCGTTGGCGTCGTAGCCTGTGACATAGCGCTTGGCCGGGTCATTTGCAGCAGCAAGCGCTTCATCCTGGAAGCGGCTGTAGTCTTCCTTGGAGAAGCAGCTCGAGAAGCTGTTGACCAAGGCAACGTCACCCAGGGCGCCCAGCACAGAGAACAGGGTATTGGTTTCGAGGCGTTGTGCCAGTGGAACCAGGCTGGCCCAGATATGGGCATCAGCATGCTTAGCGCGGTCAAAGGCTTCGCCCGGCGCCGCAGTGAAGTACGCGACAGCGGGGAGACCTTCCGGAAGGAGCACGACGTTGTCAGCGTCCGGCGTGAAGCTCAGCAGCGTGCCGCCGGCGAGACCGAACACAGGACCTGATATGGCATAGTCCAACTTGACCGGAACCTTCTTGCTGCGGCCGCCAGTCAATGAGCCTTCGAAGGCGACGGTATAGGCCTGGAAGTCTTCGGAGAACACCAGATTGCCCCCCAGGGTTTCGGCCATCTTGGTCAGCAGCGGGCGGTTACAGTGCCAGCCGTATTCGACGACCGCAGCAGAATCCAGCTGCTTCTCGAGCTTGGCGCACAGGTCCAGAATTTCGCGTTCGGTCCACTGGTTGTCGTAGCCGTCCGTCATGAAGAAAAGATTGAAGAGTGAACCGGTGGTCTTGGCCTTGAGGCGTGCAATGATGTTTTCGGCCTCTTGCAGCGGCTCCTTGAAGCCAGTCAGGCCCATGGGCTGCAGGAAACGGTCGATGGCGGTGTGCAATGTGGACAGGTCGCCAACACTACGCACCTTCATGGCTTCAACCAGCGTGCCGACTTGGCCGCGACCGGAGAACCAGATAATCGAAACGGTATCGTTCTCGTTCACAAGCGAGGAAAGCTTGTTCTTCAGGTGGAGGCGTAGCTCAGGGAGGTGGTAGTAGGTGGAACCGGAGATGTCGATTGCGAGCAGGTGATGCACGGGAGCCGGGACTGGCTGGGCGACAACAGGCAGCGCCTGAATGGCCAAGGCAGCCATAGCGCCCAGTTGGACGATATGGGTCATGGTTTATTCCTATTTTTTAGGTGAGAATCCCGCTTGGGGACTATTAATAGTATACCGTTAAATAGTATAAATCGCAAGCAAACGAACGTGAGGACGGGCTGTGCGCGCTATACGGAAATGTCGACGCAAGTCGAGTCTTCCAACCCCAACAGGAGCACACATGACTCACTTCAAGAAGGCCGCAGCACAAGCCGACCTCGATATTGGCAAAGCCTATCCGGAGCCATATCGCATTTTCAGCACTGAGCATGTTGTCCGGGACCTGGACATCTACCTGTCCCACGAAATAGTCGAGCCCTCCGCCTACGACGAGCTGTGCCATACCCTGCGCACCGCCACTGAAAGCGATGACATTCGCCTCTTCATCAACACGGTAGGCGGAAGCGTTGCTTCTGGCCTCGCGTTAATTCAGGCGATGCAGGAGAGCGAAGCGACCATCACCACCATCCTGAATCCTGAAGCCTATTCAATGGGCGCCCTGCTCTACGTCGCCGGCGACAAGCACGTCATCAGCAGCAAGGGCATCCTCATGTTCCACAACTATTCCGGTGGCATGTACGGTAAGGGGAATGAGCAAGCCGCGGAAATCGCAGCTGTATCGCCCTGGTTCGAGCAAATCATGCGTGAAGTGTGCGTCCCCTTCCTGACCGATGATGAGGTGACCTCCGTTCTGAAAGGTGGCGACCTGTGGCTGCGCCAGCACGAAATCATTCCCCGCCTCAATCGCCTGCATGAATTCCGTCAGGCGCAAGCCGTCGAGTCTCCGCAGGAAGACTAGCCTAGATACAACAAAGCCCAGGAATCCTGGGCTTTTTCATTTACAGGGCCGCGGCCTCAGCCTTGAGGAATTCCGCGATGTAATTGAGCTCCTCCATCTCACTCCCTTCGTAGTCGCAGATATCCATATGAGCGGCCTTCCGGGCCTCATCAAGCGAGCTGAATTGCCAGGGGTGGCCGTAGACCGGCAGCCTATCCTGACGGGTGTCGCGTGGGTATTCCCCTGGCAAATAGCGGCGCTCAAGGAGGAATAGTTCGTAGTGGTCCTCAAGCCGGCGGACCTCGATGCGCTTCTTCCGGGTCATCGCGCCAAGTTCACCATCTTTAAGCAGCACATTGGTGGTAGTCACGCGGCCAAACTCACTTGAGCGCCACACGGTCTCCCCAGGCTTTACCAACGCAAGTCGTTCAACAACCTGGCGCCAGGCCTCAAGCTCCGAGCTGCACGGGCCTACACGCGGCAGAACCCCTAATGAGCAGGAATAAATGCCGGCAACTTCTCCGCTTGGCTCCTGGTAGGAAACGGAGTATCCCCGCGCTTTAGCGACTTCGATAGCTTCGGCGTACTCAAGATGACCGGACACGACTCGGCATGCGAGCTTGGTAGCGTTTACCACCTCGGAAACAGAAAAAGAACCCACAACATGGGATTCGCAGCGTTCCTGATAGGTAAGCACAACCTGAAGTGATTGCTTGTTAGGGGAAAGGTGAATCTCGACCTGCTCGCCGCCGACCGCATTTTCAGCTGCACTGGCACATAGGCGATACCCCTGCCCGGCCCAGGCCTCATCGATTTCATTGAATGGATGCCCGTAGGCATTGTGAAGCGCTAGTTCAAGACCAATTTTTATCGCGGAGTCTACCCAGCATAAGAACTTATCCATGGCACTCTCTTATTATGCACAGTCCTCGTATAGCTTAACTAGGCAAAATATCCTTTAAATGCTATACAAGAACTGGTAACATACAATTTATAAGGAGGAAAAATGTGTTTACAATGTTTGACTGAGGCGCGAGTCATTGCCGCCGACGTTTTGCCTGGCTATTCCCTGCTGCAATCAACCGCTGACAATCCTGATTGGCCGAAAGGCTGGTTTGGGTTGGTGCGTCAAAATGACCCCGACCTCATTTTCGAAGGGCCGTTGTATGCCGACCCGACGGCGGGCCTCGATGATGACGCAGTGGAGGAGCAAGTAGAGTCGCGGGATTTCGATGAATTCTGTGTCGCTGCCGGCAGGCTGCATCAGGCGCTTTCATCCATGGGCGCGATGCCGGGCTACCAGCTGGTCGAAGCGTGTCGCCGTCAGGGTTACAACATGGACCGCGATGGGCATGAAGTCGCTTACTGGCTCATGCATCATCTGGCGAACACCGTCACCCATAAGGAGGTGCCTCATGGCCTTCAAAATTGATTGGGATAAGTTGGGACAGCCTAAGACTGAGGAAGAGAAGGAAGCTGAATACCAGGCGTATCTTACGCGCCTGAAAACTCGCATCGAGCCAATTTCCAGGAAGGTTTTGGCGCTTCACGCGCTGGTGCTGGAAAGCGGCGACTTCTCGGAATGGGAAACCAAGTTCATCCGCGACATGAAGCATAAAGCCGAATCCTTCGGTATGAGCAATGTCGAGGGTATCGCCTTGCTTGATTTAACCACCAAGCAGAAAGAGGTTCTCAATTCCATCTATGAAAAACATTGCGGAAAGGAAAGCCAGGATGTCTAGTGATGATAAGGAAGTAAAGGTAGTCGTTACTTCGCATGCGCAGTCTATTCGCGCAGTAGCGGCCTTGCAGATGGCCTCAGTGGCGGTTGTTGAGTCGCCTGATTCAGTGGCCAAAGACAAGATTGGTCTGTTGCGTCTGACTCATTCTCGTAATGAGTACGACCTGGGAGCACTCGACTACATCGGAAGCTTACGCGAATCGCCGAGCGCCAATCATCCATGGTATCAACGCGGTCGGCACGGCCAACAGCTGCGATACTAACCTCTCAAGCAGCTCCCTTTGCGGAGCTGCTTTTCACTTTAGACCCGCGGTCGGCATAACAAGTCCTTAACCGACGAGCAATGCTTTGAGCAGACCAAACGCAGAACCGGCCTTGATTTCACGCCCACTGTTCAGACGGGCTGCATATCCATCCGCATGACGCTCGATAGTCGTGCCACGCCACGTCATCGCGCGCATAGGCGCGGCGGTCACTGGTGTAGATGCCGGCTGCTGGATAGCAGGGGCGTGTGAATTTACGGTCGAAGACTTACCGAGGTAGGTCTCGACAATAGCCGGGACCTTGCGGCCAGAGGGGCGCTTACGCATACATCACCTATCAATGAATTCATGAAAAGCCGTGTTAGAATGACATCGGCAACTGATAAATATACAACTAAATACTAGTTTTGTCAATTTTGGCGAACAGGTAGCCATCCAGGGATTGCAGAATCGCCTCCGGGCGCGTGCCTTGTGTCAGCTCGAGGTTGAGGTAGCTCTCAGCCAGGGCAATTTGAGCTGTTACCAAATCCTGCTTGGCTTGATACAAGGCCTGTATCGCGTTGAGCACATCTGTTTTTGTGCGAACGCCGCCCTGGTAGCTCTTCATATTGGCCTCCACCCCAAGACTGGCTGTTTCCACTGCGGTCTTGCGCATACTGACCTCGGCCACGCCTGCTTTGAACTGGGCATAAAGCTTCCGTACGTCGAGTTTTACCTTGTTTTCCGCATCCAGCGTCAGCCAGCGCTGGCGGTCGGCATTGGCGCTGGCGCTTAACGCCTGGCCTACCGGGGCGACGCCCAATGGCATGCTGACCTGGATACCGGTGTACTCGGTGGTGAAATTGCTTACCGTCGTATGCGCCACTACCACGGACACCTGCGGAGCCAGGGCGCCGCGAGCTTTCCAAACACCAAGGTCTGCCATTTCCTTATCAGACTGGGCTTGCAGGAGCTGCGGGTTGTGGGCAAGGGCCTCGCGCAAACAGTCCTCCTGCTCGGGAAGCTTGGGCAGTTCTCCGACGGTCAGGGTCGACCACGTGTCATTCGGCGCCACCCCGGAAATCATTTGCACCTCGTTGGCAGCGGCCTGCTGTTGCGCCTCGAGCAAAACCTCTTCTGATTGCGCCTGTTCGAGTCGCAACAAGGCATCTTGCCGGTCGGAGACAGTCCCCTCCCCCGCGAGGAGCGCGCGTTTGGCAGCCTCATATTGCTGCGTGTAAGCCGTTTTCTTGGCGCTGGTGAGGCGGAGACCTTCACTCGCCTTCAACCAGTCCGCGAGGGCCTTGAAATAGCGGGTAGCGAGGTCATTCTCACGTTGGACATACACGCTTTCCGCGCTCCTGAGTCGGGGCGTGCTTTCCATCACGGTAGCGGCCTTGTCGATGGAGAACACGGGCTGGCTCACACTGAATGTGCGGCTAGTAAGCGAGGAGGTACTGTATTGCTGCTGTTGCTGAAGCTGGGCCGACGGCAGGTACGCGGCGCGGGCTGTCATGGCCGCCCACCCAGCCGCCTCCTTCTCAGGCGCGGCGGAGAGAAAGAGGCTATCGGTACCGCGCGCAGCGGCATAGCCTTCGGTGAATGGTCCGGCGCTTGCGGTTGTGCTACCGAGCAGGCTTGCCACCAGCAAGGCAAGCAGGCGATAGGTGGTACGCATCACATCCCTTCCTTGAACGACCGGGCCAAGCGGTCTTGCAGCGGCTTCAGGAGGTACGACATAAAGCTGCGCTCACCAGTCTTGACGACGACTTCCACGGGCATCCCGGCTTGAATTACCTTTCCATCAAGCTGGCGTACGCCCTGGGCGGAGGTTTCGACTTGCGCCAGATAATAGTCGTTCGGATGGACGGGAGGTTGCGCCAACTGTCGGTCGGCGCCAACGAGCTTCACGCGGCCAGCTACGACGGGCGTCGATATGGTGTTGAAGGCTGAGAACCGCAAATCAGCCAAGAGCCCAGCATGTACCTTATCAATCATGTTCGTCGGCACATCGGCCTCAACGATAAGCGGGGAGTCTTCCGGGACGATTTCCATCTGCGTTTGCCCCGGCGCGACCACACCCCCTACTGTATTCACCTTGAGTCCAACCACGATGCCAGCGGCTGGCGCTCGAACGTCCGTTTGGGCCAGCTCGCTCTTGAACGAGGCGACCTTGGCTTTGAGCGAGATATGGGATTTCTCAGCATCCACCAACTGGGTTTCCAGCTCCTTGAGCCAAGTCGCCTTCGATTGCGCCAACTGGAATTCCAGTCCGGCGATGGCGGTGAGATTTTTTCCCTTTTCCGCCTGCATTTCCGACAGACTCACATTGGCTTCCGCCAGCTGCCGCTCCAACTCACTAACCCGGGCGCGAGGGACATGTCCCTCGGCCGCAAGCTCGCGGTTATTCCGGACCTCTTCCGAAAGCAGGGCAATCTGCTGCGTGCGCGGAGCTTGAGACTCCTCCAGCCCGGCATTCTGCGCTTTCAAGCCGGCAATCTGTTGCGACAAGGCGCCCTGCTGAGCCTTGAGCTCTCCCTTTCTGGCCATAAACAGGCCGGTTTGGACGGCCTTGGCGGCTTCAAAGCGGGGGTCTTTGGTGTATGGCGCCAGGTCCGCGTCCCATCGAATCTCTGGGGCCCCTTCCCGCTCGGATTTCAACCTGGACTCCGTCACCAGCGCCTCGATATAGTCGACTTCAGCGCCTGCAAGGTTGGCTTCCGTGTTCAGCGGGTTGAGCTTGAAGAGCAGGTCGCCGGCGCGGACATGCGACCCCTCCTTCACCATGATGGATGAAACAACTCCACCCAAGGGATGCTGCACCACCTTTCGGTTACCCTGCACGACCACCACGCCATTGAGCACGACACCTGAATCAATGGGAGCGATGACCGCCCAGCCGGCAAATGCAACGAAAAACCCGGCGAACACCCAAGGCATCTTTGAGTTTGAGCCCTCTGTCGTGAGCGGAAGCGGGTTGCCGCCGGCAGCCGGTGCCAGCTTATCAGGAGAGTATGGGTTGAAGCTGTTTATCCAGCTGACCAGAGACTCGATAGGCGATTTCATATTAGCCACCTTCAGCTTGTACCGGTTGTGGTGCGATAGTGGCCAGCACATCCTTAATAGGGCCGTACGCGGCCTGGCGCCCAGCGGCCAGAACCATGAGCTTGGTCGCAGCCGAAATCAGCATTGGGCGATGGGTCGTGAAGATAATGGTGTTCCCTGCTGCGCGATACGCCTGCAGAACAGCCACCAGCGCACGTTCTGCGGCTTCGTCCAAGGCCGAATTGGGCTCATCCAGCACCAGATAGCGAGGCGACCCGTACATGGCGCGAGCCAACGCGATGCGTTGACGCTGACCACCGGTCAGCATGTGGCCCAGCTCACCCAGCTGAGTTTCGTATCCTTGCGGGAAGGAAAGAATAGCCTCGTGAACCCCAGCAAGTTTGGCGGCATGAATCACCTGGTCGGACTCAGGCGCACCCATGCGAGCGATATTCTCAGCCACGGTACCCTCAAAGAATCCAATGTCCTGGGATAAATAGCCAACGTGCTGCCCAACTGGAATGGCGGCTCGAGCCCAGTCATAGAGCTCGGCGCCGTCCAGCCGGACATGCCCTTGCGACGGCTTCCACAAACCCACGAGCATGCGGACCAAAGAGGATTTGCCTGAGGCCGACGGCCCCACAATCGCTAATGCGTCCCCCGGCTCGAGCGAGAACTGGATATTCTGGAGCACGGTGGCTTCGGCTCCGGGCGGAACGACCGTCATCCCCTCCACCACGAGCTTTCCACTCGGCGCAGGCAACGTGACCTGAGTTTCAGGCAGCACATCCTCCTCCAGTAAGGCATCGAGACGCGCATAGGCTTGGCGAGCTGCTGTGATGTCCTTCCAGGCTCCCATGACAAGCTGCAACGGGGTCAGCGTTTTGGTGATAAGGAAGGTGGCGGCCATCACCATGCCGCCGGTAATCAGCCCGTTGATGGCAAGAAACACGCCCAAGGCGGTCGCCAAGGATTGCAGCGCCCGGGATAAAAAGCCTGAGAAACCGCCTAGTATCCCCTGGGCCTCGCTAGCTTGTGCCTGTTGCCCTAGGAATTGCTGATGCGCCCGATACCACCTTGCGCGCAATGCGTCGCGCATACCGAGCCCCAAGGTGGCTTCTGACTGTTGCAGACTGGCTGCCGCAAGCTTATTCGCTCGTCCCTGCTGGACATTTGCCTCCGCCAGCACGGAAGTAGTTGCCTTGCTGGTGAGGTAGGTCGTAAACAACAGGACTAGTGTAGCCGCCAGGCAGAACATGGCCAGATAAGGATGGAATAATGCGCAAATGACAATAAACAGGACCGCAAAGGGAGCCGACATCAAGGCCAGCATAGGGGTCCCCGTCATGAATTGACGCAATTGCACAAGGTCGCCCAGCACCTGATGCACGTTTATCTCGCGACGCGTGACATGCCGGCGGAAGGAGGCGTCAAACAGCTTGGTTGCTAGCTCCCAATCGATTCGCATTGAAATGCGAATGAGCAAGCGCCCTCGAAGCCACTCAACCATACCCCAAAACGCATACATGGCCAGGACAACCCCGGTCAGCGAAATAAGGGTGACCTCGCTGCGGCTCGTGAGAACGCGGTCATACATGTTGAGGGTGTAAAGGATAGGCGCGAGGGAAATTAACTCAGCCAGGAACGTGCCGGCCGCCACAAGCCAGAATGCCTTGCGGCATTGGTCCAGTAGGGCAGCAATCGGCTTGGATTTGGGAGGATGTAAAAACATGAGATTGTTATTTGTTGGCAATAAAAAGTATACCAACAAATACCACAAATCGCAAGGAAAGGAGCGGGGAACCGCTCCCTTATGCCTTATTGTCCGAGGTCTGCTTTATGCAAGCCATGTGTCACGATGGCCAGTTCGCGCAAGAGCCGAGGAAGTTGTTGGTCGAGGTCGCTTGCGGTTGCGCCATCGCGCACGGTCATTTCAAGCGTGTACGCAATATCGGCCAGCGCCTTGGCGCCTACGGTGCGCGCCAACCCCTTCAAGGTATGCACATGCCGAAGCGCATCCTTGAAATTCCCCTCCTTGAGCGATAGGGAGAACTGTTCTTCAAAGTTGGCGCAATGGTTGTCCCGGAAAGTACGCAAGGTCTTGAGATACAGCACAGGCGTATTGCAGTTCAGAAGCCCTTCCGAGACATCGATGTGAGGCAGCGCGGGAAGCATGTAGGCAGGCATCGCGTCCTGGTTGATGACAGGCTCGACGCGCTTCTTGATGTGGGTTGCCAGAATGCGGTAAACGTCCGCCGCCTTTGTTGGCTTGGGCAGGTAGCCCACCATGCCGGCTTCCAGACACTTCTGCCGGTCGGCTTCGGACGCATGGGCGGTAACGGCGATGATAGGGATATCTTTGAAGGATTCGTTATCCATGAGCTTGCGGGAAGCCTCATAGCCATCCATGACAGGCATCTGGCAATCCATCAGGATGCAATCAGGACGCTGGTATTCCACCGCTGCAATCGCCTCATAGCCATTACTGGCCAACGATACCTTGGCGCCGACATTCTCCAGAAGGTCCTTGAGAATCTCCTGATTAATGGGGACATCATCGACCACTAGGATGTGCGCGCCACGGATACTTTCAGGCGTATTCGCTGAGTGGAAGGCGAGGCCTGTGGCTGTGCGTTCAGCCAGCCCAAGCTGAATCGATAGCTCGGAAACCGTACGCCAGTCGCGGACAGGCTTCAGCAGGGTACCGTCGAAGAAGTTGGATTTTGCGCCGTGCGTCACCCGTTCATCACTATTCGTCGAGGACATGAGGATGAGTGGCAGGCCAGGGGCAATTTCGCGAAGTTGACGGCAGGTGTCGATGCCTGAGATGCCGGGCAAGGTGTTATCCACGAATGCGGCAAGATACATCCCGGGCGTAGCCGAGGCCGCTAAGCCAGCTACGGCCGATTCGCCAGAGGTATGGGAAATGCAAACCATCCCCAGCGCGGATAGCTGCCGCGAAAGCGCCTTGCGCGAGCTTTCGTTATCTTCGACGACCAAAATTTGATGTCCTGCATAGGGCACAAATACCTTGTCATCGAGCGGTGTGCTGACGTCATCCCGAAGTTCAATCGGTATCTGGACGGTGAAGGTACTTCCCTCCCCCTCCTTACTGCGGACGGAAATCGAGCCGCTCATCAACTCGGTCAGATGCTTGCAGATGGCCAGTCCAAGCCCCGTACCTCCGTACTTGCGGGTCGTTGACGCGTCCGCCTGAGTAAACGGGGTAAAGAGGGTTTCCTGATGCGACTGCGACATGCCAATGCCGTTATCACTTACGGTGATTTCCATCATGGTCTGATTGGCTTCGGTCGACACCTGGATGGCCACTTTGACCGTGCCGCCCTTGTGCGAGAACTTGATGGCATTGGATACCAGATTCACGAGAATCTGCTCAATCCGCATCGGGTCTCCGACAAACACATGCGAGGTGTCATCGAGCGGGCACTCCAGAACCAGCTCTACCCCATGGGAATAGGCTTTCTCCAGCAGCATAGTCTCCAGGTTGTTGAGCACCCCGCGTAAGTCAAACGCGATGCGCTCCAACGTAATGCGGCCGGCATCGGCCTTGGAGAAATCCAGCACATCGCTTACCAGCCTCAACAGCGACTGGGCTGAGGATTCAATCTTTTCTAGGTAATTTCGCTGTTTTGGCGAAGGCGCGGTATCAAGACAAAGCTCAACAAGCCCGGAAATGGCATTGAGAGGCGTGCGCAGCTCATGGCTCATATTGGCTAGGAACTCGGACTTGCGTGTGGCCAGTTCCAGCGCCTCGTCGCGGGCATTGCTCAGCTCACGGGTCCGCTCGTCCACCAGCTTGATGATGTTCTCCTGCTGGATATTGCCGCGGTCGACCGCAACCCGAAGTTCATTGCAAGGGACGACCGGAGGAATGACCTTCCGGCGATAAAGCTCGAACAATCCGAGGTGCGTAGCCAAAACCCCAACGCCACAGGCTACGTGTCCCAGCCAATCCACCGGAATAAACAAGGAGGCCACTCCTTGAGCTATTGCGGATAACGACAATACTTTCAGGGCTTGCCGATTAGCAATCGTAGCCACAGGACACTTAGGCTTACTCAACATTAACTCCGAGGGGTGAGCTTCAAAAATAAGCCCCCGGTGCGCCAGGGGCGATTAAACAACGATTGAGTATAGGGAGCGAGCGCCAGTTTGGTAGGGATTTTCCTACTCGTCGTACCCTTCCGCCGCACGTCGCACACGTTGCGTGGGGTCCAGCGTATCCTGGGACTGGAAGGCGTGCTGAAGTACGCGCGCATGGTCCCCAACCAGGGTTTTGATGCCCCAAATGAGAAATGTCGCTTTGTGCTTCATGATTTCGATGATGAAATCCACCCCCGCCTTGATGATGCCCTCGGCGACCATCTTGAGGCCGGGCACCAGCAGGGACAGGAACAGTATCCCGACTCCGATAGCGATATAGGTTAGGTACTCATTCATGTGCGACCTCGGCCTGTGGTTCGCTAAAGCGCAAGTCCAAGGCGGGCAGTTCGGCTTGCGGGGCGACACTGCTTTGCAGGCTGAACCGTGCCGAAGGGGCCACACCCTTGCGCTCAGTTGGTTGAAGTTTGCACACTTCGCGCAAGCCTCGTGTGTCTATGACAAACTCACCTGCTTGCAGGTCGGCAACTTGAGTGGCTGACGGGGTTGCACGCTTACGAAGCTGCACGTTTTCTGACATGCGATGCGGCTCAGAAGTAGCGAGCATCGCTTCGGCCAGATGCGTGTCTTCTAAGCTGCCCTGCTTGAAAATAACGCGAACCGCATGGTCAACCACACTCCCCGGAAGGTGGCGGAAGCACTCCAGCCCTGCACGCAGCGCGACGCCGACGCCGTATTGCGGGGTTGCCGCCAGAAGGGCGCTAAGGCTCGACGTAGGGTAAAGTTCTGCGCCATCGAAGCCCAGCAGGAACGGATGCTTGCGAACGCGAGCAGGCACCTGGGCGCGCGAAACGGCGGCATGCCGAATCTTGCTTAACAGGAATCGACCAAACGCTTCACGCAACTGCGGCGGAAGTGAATTATCTGCACCAAACGGCAGCATGATGTAGCAAAGCTGGTTTTGCTGGAAGATTTCCTTAAGGGAAACTTGGCGCTTACGTCGCATGGTCGGGGCAGATGCATCATCGGAAAACAGCAATTTTGCCAATTCGGCTAACTTATATCCCAAATGTCCGGTGTCTTGACGGTAGCGGGTTGCGGCGGACTCGCCGAAATCACGATAGGTCTCAATGAGTCCTTTCAGTTCTTGTGCGGCAGGGGTCCACTCTGGCGTTTTCATCGCCAGTTGTTCCAATGCTCCCAAGTCAACCACCGCGACAGCCAGGTCGTACAGGTTGAAGCTCAACCCGGACGCACGCAGCGCGCTGATGATAACGGTGAGGCGGTGATGGTTGAGTTGTCTGTAGTAATCGCTGCCGGTGCTGGGTTCGGAATGCGGCAGCAAGGCGGTAAAGTCTTCCGCAAGCTCGTGAGGAGTCCCTTCCCACAGGTCAAAGACATCCCATGACGGATAATTAGAGAGGTCGATGAAGTGAAACTCATCCTGGCGCCCTGCATGGTGAGCGGCCTCAAAGAGGACATCGCGCATGTCGTAATTCTCGCGCGTGTCGACATAGAACCAGCCGTGACCACCTTGAGTGCGCTGAACCAGGACGGATTCGAGGAGCTTGGTCGAACCGCTGCCCATAACGCCGGACAGCAAAAGATGATGGCCAAGGTTATCCGCAGGCATGGCTACCTTTTTGCGGGGACGTGCAGCCAGAGTACCAAGTTGAATGGTTTCCACGGGTACTGCTTGATGGGTACACAGGCTCTTGAAAAAATTCATCATAAAAGTCATCGAATAGTCCTCGGGTTAAAGCGGTTCGGCTGCGGCAACCGGCATGGTGTCGCGCAGCCCTATCAGGAATTGCTCGTACTGGCCTTCCAGGTCGAGCGTGGAGAATCCCGCCGGCAAGCTAGTGGGGTAAACGTTCTTCTTGAACTCCGGCACGGGCGGGAATTCGATAGCCTGCGTCGAGATATGGAACGTGCGCGAGCCAGAACACACCACGCATTCACCGATGCCCATGCGTGAAAGCTTGTCCGGGGAAATGCGGTATTCCTCCATCTGGCGCCAGGACTCGCCCACGCCGCCGGATTCCGAGTTGGACGACTCAGGGGTCACGCGCAAGGATTGGGCTGAGGCTGACTCGGACTGGCTGGCCGACACGGAATACTGGTAGTTTTTCACCTGACCGATGATGTCCGCCGCCTTCGTCGCCGAGTCGATAGAGCCCAACTTGAAGAAGCACTTGGTCCAGGTATTACCGATAATCATTTCTTCGAATTCCGGGCTCACGGAAGCCAAGTTTGCGAACGTCTGGAAGGCCGGAATCATCATCACCCCAGCACTTCTGGCCTGCTCAAAAACCCGGCTGATGCCAGGCATAACGTAGGAGCCCATCTCGTCCGCGAAGCAAATAAATGGCGGGTTTGGCCGCTCCGCCTTGGTGAGCCCCTGCATTTTTGCGACCGCAGTGCGCAGGTCGGAGAGCACCATCTTGCCCAGGTTGAGCGCCGCCGTATCCTTGCCCATGGTGGGCAACATGACGTAGCACATCTTGTTGTTCTGCACGATGTCGACCAGGTCGATTTCAGGCGTGGTGGTGTTGAACACCCGGCCAAACTTACCCTGTGCAAACTGGGCAATACGGCCGGACATGCCTCCCAGGATGTCCTTAATCTTGTTGACGTCGACCTGTACGCCGTTCTTGTCCTTCTTCTTGAACTGGTCAAGGAAGACCTGCAGCACCATGAAGGCCGGGCTGTCGAGCGGAATCAAGGTCTCCACCCTGCTGATGGCCGCAGCCGATTGCAGCATGATGGCAAGGTCCATGAAGGTGTATCGCTTCTTCGCGGCCTGCAAGGCGCCAATCAGCACGGTCAACGCATAGTTGGCGGACTGCTTATAGAAGTCTGAGCCGGGGTTGTTGTCGCTCGATGGCAGGAGGTTCAGCAACCGGGAAGCAATTTCATCCGGGTCGCCGTTAAGAAGCGGGTTGTAGGTGTTCGAGTTATCGGGGTCGTCCACGTTCATCACGTAGAACTCATCCTCCCGGCCGAACACCCGGGTCATGTAAGCGAGCTGGTCGCGGACATCCTTGTCGAGCTTGGCGTCAATAAACAACCAACCGCCTCCACGGGCGGTTTGCTGCCATAGGATGTTCATCCCGAGAACGGTCTTGCCCACGCCAGACTGGCCGATGATGGCCAGGTGACGCATGAGCTTGTCATTCTCGATGTCGAGAGGCATGCCGCGGTCCTTGGTGAACCCCAGGCGGACACCCTTCAACCCCATGGTCTCAGGGAAGATATCGTCAGAACGTAGGGAGAAGCCTTCGGCAACTTCTTCATCGACCGTGCGCAATGACCGACGCGCTTCTTCGATAAAGTAGTTGTACCCGCCGAAGCCTGACCCGGCTGCCAACGCCAATGCGATAGGATTGCCTGCGAACGACGGATGGCTTGCTGCCATGCCAGCCGCAACAGGTGCGGCGATTCGCCAGAAATCTGCCCGTCCGATTAATTTTCTCATGGGACGGTATAGGAACGAATTGCCGAAAAAAGTATGAAAAAATGCTTAAAAAATAAGGGCTGAGGAGGCGCAAACCCCCTCAGCCCTAGTGCCGCAGGGACTTGCTACTTCGGCGCCGTTACCGTGTCCCCCTGACTGTTGAACTGGTCGGTGGTACCGGGCGACAGCGTTTCGAGGTTGGCCGGAGCTTCGCTCACGCCGTTCTGCATGTTCGACGGCACATAATTGCTTTGTGCTGCGCCATTCGTGCCCGGATTGTTGAAGTCCAGCTGAGGCGTTGCAGGTGCGCCGCCGGCGTCTGGCGTAACACGGATGGTCGTCGACAACGTCTGGGTACCGTTATTGGCGGTATCCAAGGACACCATCAACTTGTAGTTACCCGGAGGCGAAGAGCCATAGTCGTGACGGAGGTCGAAGGCACGGCCAGTCGCAGACTTCGGCACGGATTGCAGCTGCGAGCCATCACCCCAGTTCACCCAAACATTCGTTACAGGATTGTTGTTGGGCGCGTTATCGAACCAGTTCGGCCAGTTCGCAGGCACGGCCATGTGCACCGTGTAGGAACTGTCTTCCGTAGACGAAATCATCGGCACAACATTGGTGTTCACCACCAGCGCCACAGTACCTGCGTTCGGGTTGTTGGTTGCCGAACCAGTCTTGAATGCGCTGTAGAACGATTGAGCAGACTTCGTAGCCTGGTCGGTCATGGCTTTGGCAGCCTGGCCGGTCAAGCCATTTGCGGCCGAATCCAAGTTCAGCGAATCAATCCACTTGGACAGGTCCATCTTGTTGAAGTCCAGCGCAGCCATCTGTTCGATGGTGAAGCCCCAGCAGCGCGGGTGTTTAGCACTACCCCATGGGTGGCGCGGTACCGAAATATCCACCTCAACCGTGTAGTCGCACCACTTCGAGTTGGGGTCACAACCGCCAGACAAGTAGAAGTGCTTGCCATTGTTGCTCGTGTCACCGTACGGGTAGAACCCCTTGGTTGCCGGCGGTAATGACGTTGGCACAAGAATCGGCGCAAAGTCCACGGCCGGATTGTTCGTGAGCGGGCTGTTACCCCAGTCGAGCAACACCTTGTCATGGATGCCACTTGCCGGTGCAGTGAGCAACGAGTTCGGGTGGAACAGGAAACGTTGCGTGCTAACCGTCAATGGCGTACCCAAACCAAGGTTGGGGTCAGCCGAGCGCGCAGCCGTATCCAGCGTGCCATCGGCAGACAGATAGTTAATCGTCGGCCATGCAGCGCTTTGCATCGACATATAGAGCGGGAACTGAGCATAGTCCTTGACGCGCTTGTGAGCGCCCAGGGAGTTTGCCGTCTTATCCGTCACCGCGAACATGAAGTCGCAGGCCCCATCGGTATGGCAGGAGCCGGTCTTCGTCACATACTCGTTGACGCTCGCGCTGACCGCTGCAAATGTGGCATCCGTAGGCATCGTGGACGTCACTCCATAGTCACCAGGCATCGCAAAGGTATCAAGCTGCTGAATACGCCAGTTGACGTCTGCTGTGGAGGTGTCCGTTCCGGTCGCATCAATTTCTACGCCTGTAGGACCTTCAGGCAACTTGGTGACATCGCATGAATCGTCCTTTAGGCTGCAGGTCATAAAGGATGCCATGCCTGGCGATTCAGGGCACTCCTGGAATGAGGGCAGATTGACAGCCTGCTTCAAGAACGCAATCGCCTGGTCCTTGGTCATCGTTCCTGGCTGGATGCCTTGAGTGCTGAGAGCAGCATTTATATCCGCCTCGTACAGGTTGTATGCCGCTGTCTGCAAATCCTGAGTTTGGCAGTAACCAGGGAATTGCCAGAACCAAATTTGCGAGTGGTTGAAAGAAGTCAGCTTAGTCCAGTGCGCATTGGCCAGCTCAATGTAGTGAGTCGGCGTTGCGGGCTCGGTTGTGTAGAGGCTTGCTTTCATTTCCGGCGTAGATTGCGTGCTTGCCGGGTCGGCTGAAGCCAAAGCATCCAGCTGAGCACGCCCCTGCTCATTCACAGTCAAGGCCAACATGTCGTCGAAGGTGCAATAGGTCTTCGTCTTCTCCTTGCACTCACGCAGCGGGAAGCCACCCTTCTTCGAGCAGTATGTACCAAGATAGTGGTAGAGCCCTTTACGGCGAGATACCGCCAGTTTAACTTCGTCGATAGAGCAACTGCCGAAGCGGAAGGGGCCGTCACTACCCTCAATGACGTAGTTTTTGCAGCAATCTGAGCCAAATGCTTGGCTATCCACCGCATCACTAACCGCGGAATAGCCAACCTGAATACTAATTGCCGCAGTATTGGCCGCTGCCGCCGTCATGCCTGCGGATTGCAACGCAGTAGACATCAAGCCAGCCGAAGTTCCGCCGGTGGCGACCATCGTTGCTGCAATCACGGCAATCGTGATGAATGTATTCCAGAAGCTACCTACCGCATAGTGGCAACGGCGGTCTTGGCCAGAGAAAATGTACGGGTCACCCTCATTCATCCCCTTCTGGATGGCATCGGCCTTGGCGAGCGCCTGGTTAAACTCTCCCAAGCCTTGTCCTACCTGATTCTTGATGGACAGGTTATCCCAGCCCCATGCGTTGGCGTGAACGCAATTGCTGACGGTTGAGGTTTGCGCGCATGACTCCGTCTGGTTTGAGCAGATGTACTTCTGTGTCTGCGACATGGCCACACCATTGGCCTGTATATCCGAGGGTGTCGTGGAGGATAGCGTGCAGCTCTCCTTATTCAAGCACCGCGGAATATCCCCAGCTTGGCAAAGTGATGTGGTTTGACGATTGATGCATCGACCATCAGGGCCCAGATTCTGGTTGGTGGAGGTCACCGTCGTACCATCGCTAGCGGTAGTAAGCGCGCCAGTACATTGGTCGTTGGTTACCACGCAGCTCGAAACTGGGTTAGTACACGCAACCGGTGTTTGCGTAACCTTACCCGTAGCCGGGTCCGTCACCGTCTGGTAGCAAGTGTCAGAGCAGGTGGTTTGAGGAGGGTAGTAGCAAACGTAGTTATCCACCTTCTGCTGGTCGGTAACCGTAGTTGTGGACAGCGATGTGGTGGTCGGCGGATTACCTGAGCCGGTAGACGGGGCAGTTCCCGTAGGTGCAGCAGGCGCCGATGCAGTATCCGTCGTCGTAGAGTTCAGCAGTACGCATTCTTGGCCATTAGGCAGCGTTTGCGAGGTGGTGAAGTCGCTGAAAGGGCAGCGATAGGTGTAAGTCGCGTTGGTAATGAAGGTGAGCGAACTGATGGTGACCGTGCTGTTAATAGCCGCAGCAGTCAAGCTGCAGTTAGCCTTAACATAACTAAAGTCGGCCGTCGGGTCACAGGTGTAGATAGGGTCCTGCTCCACACACTGGAATTTTCGCTGCCACGTCCAGCACGCAGAGGGGAAGCCAGAAATCACCGGCGCTGGAATCATCGTGGACTGGCCAGGGGCATACTCGTACGAGTGCGGCGCCGAGTCGGAGCACGTCATTTGTGAGACGATTTCCTGACACTTCAGCGTGGCATCAGCTTGCCCGGGAAGCAGCATGAGCATGGCGGCCGCATAAAAAGCAGCTGCCATGCTTTGAATTTTTACAAAGCGAGACATAGTAGGGCTCAGCATTTCTAAGTAGACAAAATTGCTATTTAAAAGTATATCACCAAGCCCCCTATATTTCCACCCGACTAGCTAGGTTTTCTCCTTCCGCGTCGCGGGCCGGAAGCTGTCAATTCGATTTGTTTCGACTTGTCATCCCCTTTGTACCGGCTGCCTGGCTTTTTCAATCCCGCTTGAACAGCACGCGAATGCTCGGTGTAATATTTGTCCCCAAGGTCCAATCCAGGATAGGCGGCACAGGCCGCCTCATCGGCGATGGCCAACCCTTCCCGCTTTTCTGCGCGGCTAAGCTCGGGCGACGTCACCTCATTCGACGCTGGGGCTGGTTCCTTCACAGCCGCTGGCTGAGGATTGGGCTCTTTTGCTGGTGCAGGCTTAGGCGCCGGGGCTGCGGCTGTCTCAGCGGGAGCGGGCGCCACTTCAACCACGGGCTGCGGCGCGGGCTCCATAGGAGCGTCTACGGGCTCTTCCCACATCATTTCAGGGAAGTCTTCTGTCGCCTCGAGTGTTGGCGTCTCGGTCTTCAGGGCACCCAGCGCACTTTCCAGCATTGACGACATATCGAATGCTGCGGGCTCCTCTGTGGCCAGGGGCTCCGCATCCGGAACAGTTTCGGCGGCTATGGCCGCCTCGGGCACGGGCGGAGCATTCTCGATTGACGGGGCAGTGGGAGCAGCATCCTGTTCACGCTTAGGCTTTTCCGGCTTCTTAGCCGGACCAAGCCCCAGCCCGAGGACATCATCCTGCGCCTGTGATGGCGCCGCGCCCTTGAATCGGCCACGCGTTTTAGGCTTGGGCGCCGCTGGTGCGGAATGAGTGGGATGAGAAGCATCTTCTGCCGAGGCTTCGGCGGAAGCCTCGGAGGCTGCCGGCGTGACGTCCGCCTGTGCCGTGAGGCCAAGGGCCGCCATCGTGTCGGAGCTATTCACATCGTCCACCTTGACGACATCCGTGACATCAGGCGTTTTCGGCACTTCACGGTTCGCCTTCGGCGCTTCATTGACTGCGCCATCAGCATCCCCGTTAGGCGCCAGAATCTGGACCGGGAATGGCGACTTGGTGGAGATGCGGTAATTCACCGCCTTCCACAACGCGTCTGCGCGCAACACCAGGATACCGCGGAGAACCACCGCCTTCTCGCCGGTTCCGGATTGAATATCCCACAAC
This sequence comes from Novimethylophilus kurashikiensis, assembly GCF_003112435.1. Taxonomy (GTDB): domain Bacteria; phylum Pseudomonadota; class Gammaproteobacteria; order Burkholderiales; family Methylophilaceae; genus Novimethylophilus; species Novimethylophilus kurashikiensis. The sequence continues at coordinate 170,329 of NZ_BDOQ01000007.1, read as the reverse complement.
GGATTAGCCTCGGATACAGACTTACCCTCGTGCTCATCGACCAGAAGGCCTTCCTTGCGTAAACGCTCTGCCAGGATGCGAGTGTACTTGGCCAGCTTACCCGGGTCCCGACGGGTCAAGTCGAGCGCAGCAGCCACCTCGGCCGGCATGCGCGGAATAGCGGCGTCACGCCAAGGGGCTTCGTAGATATAAACGTATGGGCTGTCGGGAGGATTATTGACCTGGTTGGCTGCGCCCTTCTTCCCGCGCTGCACCACGGGGGCTTCGCGCAGAAAGTCGATGAAGTCTTGCCACAGCAAGTCTTCCGGCTTGAGTTTGACCAGGTTCCGGTCCTTCTCGCCGGCGGTCGCGGCCTTATCGGCATGGGATAGCGCGGTGATGATGCGCATGGCCAGCATACTGGCTTCGCGCGAGCCACGGAGTTGCGGCATCTTATTGGGTGCATGGTCATACTTCACTGCGAGAAGCAGCGCATCTCGATGGAGCTCTGGCAGCGCCTCAAACCCTGACAGTGTTGCCAGGATGCGGACGCTTTCTCGTGAGTGCAGCCCGCGGCGGACCCAACCACCCTTCCCGTCAGGCTGGAAGGTGACTAGTTTGCCGATATCGTGGGCCAGGGCCGCAATAAGCGGAAGGCGGAATTCAGGATTGCACTTGACCGCCGCTTCCGTCACGACGTTTAGCGTGTGCTCGAGCAAGCCTACCCCGTGGCCATGCCCGGCGAAATGTCCCGGGGCAGCATATAGAAGCTGTAGCAACTCCTCGCACAACAAGCGCTCCGCGGGCGTGAGCAGATTGACCGCTTCATTCAATACGTTGCCAAGCGTTACCGTAGCGGCGCCCTTTTTGTAGGTCCCGCCGGGCAAGGTAACAGGGGCACCGGTAAGGGCGGGTGTTGTAGCTTCCGGCAAAGCGCCGATAGAGTAGCCGGGAACGGTGACTCCCCAGAACTTGCCTCGAGGAGCAAGCCGGTCTTTACGGGCAGAGAGATGGGAGGATTGATAGAGCCAAGTGACACCATAGCTAACACTTATCGAAATCGCCCACATCACTAGGATAGGCATCGTCCAATAAGCGAGCAGATGCCACTGAACACTCGCTGCCGTTCCGAGCCCATGAAACTTAACGGTCGGCACCCATGGGTAGAGGGCTAGCCGTGTATACGCCTGCTCGGCCCATGCCGGGTCCCCGATAAATAGAACCAGAACCCCTAGGATGTACCAGAACAGCGTGATGCGAATCAGCGATGTTGTAAGTGAGGTAATCATGATAAACACCTTGCCAATATTAAAAGCCGCTTAGCGGCCACCACATGTATAGGCTGAAATACATGCTTTGCCGACAAGCGTAATCATAAATAGTGCTTGACATTATTTACAGTTCATGATATAACTTAACCATGAACTAAATTTAGTAGCTGAAGCATCACCTAGCCACTAAATACTGTGGTCAACTTTAGAGGTCGTTAAGTAGCATCATGAATACGAATTCCGCCCAGAACGAAATCAAAATTCCAGGGCTGCATTACGAGATGGAAAAGCTTTCCAGCGCTGAATTTCCCGCCGAGCCGGAGCCTAAGAATCGCGTGATGTACGCGAAGGCCAAGGCGATGGTGGCGCCAGTTATCAGATTCTCCTGGGGCATGACAAAGCTTGCCCTATGGGTTGCGCTCGCAGGCGCAGTTGTCTGGGGACTCCTCTCTGTGATGTAAAACAAAAGGCCGGAATTTCCGGCCTTTTGTCTATCTTGCCTAGCTTATCGCGGCGTCTGCGTCTGACTGTGGTCAGGGGCGGCTGCCGGCGTGGACTGGTGATGGAGTATGTTCTTCACTTTATCCAAGCCTGAGACGGCAGCATCCCGCATACTGTCATTACCCTCCTTGTACTTTTCCTTGACGGTAGATGCTACATTGGCTGCCTTAGTTGCTGCATTTGCGCCCATTTCCTTAGCGGCGTCTTTTCCATCAGCGAACTTTTGCTCAAGTTTGTCCGTGGCATTGGTTACTGACTCTGCAACATGTTTTGCGCCCGCGACTACTTTAGCCACATGCGGTTCACGACCAGCGCGATGAAGCGCACCTTCCTGTGCTGCACCCTTTTCCGATTTCAAAGCCTTTGCCGCGTGAGCGCGTTCAGCATCAGCGGCCTGCGTGGCTTCAGCCTTCTTCTTATCAGCAACCTTTGCTTTATCCTCGGCTTCTTTTGAGTATTGGTCGTGTTCCTTATCGATGGACGTCTTTTCTTCAGCAACCTTATTTTCTACAGCCCCAGGGGAGTTTAGCTCGGTCATTTGTTGGCCTGCATGTGATTTTAAAGCAGGAGCAGATGTCTCACGCCATCCCGCCATGGCAGGCCCGCTATCATAGTTGCCCATATGGCTACGTTCACCTCGGACGGCAGCAAGAGCAGCTACCCGGTCGCCAAGAGACGTTACACCCGTAGTGGTAACGGTCTCAGACTTTTGGTATCCGTGTGTAGTTCCAGCTGACTTATTGTTGCTAACACCATTCGTCTCGGTATCCGTTACTGAGCCTGTAATGGTCTTAGTTCCTGTCGTGCCTGTATTGTCATTTGTACCATGTGTGTTCGAGTTGTTCTGGCTTGTGCCAGCAGAAACACCCCCATTCACATTAATAGCGCCAAGAGCCCCTCTAGCCGCGGCTTTTGCACCTTGTACCAACCCATTCTGTGGCGCTACCTGAGGAACGGCGCCTGGCACATTGGGCATACCTGTGTTCGCGCCAGCTGGTCCCCCTCGGTTACTTCCGCCCCCAGGAATCAATGCACCTAGGTTGCCGCCAACTCCCGCGCCAACGCTAACATTGCTGTTGCCACTGGATGTTTGAGCATTGCCGCCGCTTTCTGATGTCCCTCCTGATTTAGCCAATGCATCTGAGCTTCCGCCGGACACAGCATGCAGAGCGCCACTTGTCTTGGCAGACTGGTCCCCAGCGGAGCCACCTTCATTTTCCCCATCTGCACGCGAAAGGCCTCTATTGGGATTTTGCTTAAAACCTGCATCAATATTCCCGCCCATTGTATTGGCATTATTGATGGCCCCAACACTACCCGCATTGGTAAACCCGTTACCCCAATCCCCGGTCGTGCCGATGGAGTGCTTGTTAGCTGTAAAGCTATCCATCGAGGCTTGGTTCAGGCTGTAGTTACCCGTGGTCAACGACTGGGCTGCGGAGTGAGCAAATTTCTCCCCCACAGCCTCCCCCACAAACCGGGAGAAATCTACAGAGCCCTTCACCAGCCCCCAGGACAACGCCGGGACCATGGTGCCAATGAATAATGCAGCTGCACGCATGTTCGCTGTTTTCTGCGAAATGACGCCCATATTGGATAACGTAAACCCATATTGGCCAGCACCGTTAGACAGCGCGCCGCCAAGGTCTGACTGCTGCATCGAAATCACGATGAAGTTCACGATGGAAAGCATTGGCTGCCAAATAGCCATCCAGAGCAGAATCTGGCCGAAGTTCTTCAACAGCGCGAAGCCTAGGCCCGGGACCAACGCAGCGGCCAGCACCAAAGGAGTCGCGGCATAGACGAACACCTGCAGGATGGCGTACACGTACCCCATTGAGCGGTTAAATACCTCAGCGCCCATAATCCAGCCATCCGTCTGCTGTTGTTGAGCCTGCGCTACGTTCAACCCAGTCAAAAAGTCAGAGTTTCCGGTAGCAGCTGCTGCTTGCTTAAAGGCACCAGTGAATGAGGCCAACACAGCCGTTTGCTTCACCAATGCTCCACCGTCGGTAATCCCGTTGTTGGAGGCCCATTGCGCTACACTGTCTGCCGCAGAATTAACCACCGACAAAGCTGGCGTCTTAGCCCATGCGCTGGCATTCTTCAGAAAGTCCGCGGCACCTGCGCTGGCGTTCACGTTGTCGTTGATAAGGTTCCAGGCCACCTGGCAGGTCACCAATGAAGGCGTTCCTGCTGTATTGGTAGTGGTGTTGCCGCTTGCATCAGTAAACGTACCGCCAAGCGTGGTCATAACCATAACAGATTGTGAATCCCATCGGATATCTTGAAGGAAGTTGGTGGACTGAGTCAAAGTCGTTGCCACCAAATCCCCTCGAGCCACGGCCGGCATGAAGCAATCCTGCACGTAGTAAGCGAGAGAGCTGGACAGGTTAGGGTCTGAAATACGCGCTTGAGAGGCATCCGAGAGCAGCGAGCTCGCCAAATTGAATGGCGCCCCATTACTCATTTTCAACTCGTCAGGGATGGCAAAGCTTGCCTCAATCTGTTGAGTAATCAAAAACCCAGCTGTCGAGATTACAGACGCGGGAATGCCGACGACCGCCGGGACAGTTACCGGTGCTTTCCAGGTCATGTCGACGGTATCCTCAACCTCAACAAGCACCGACACCGGGCCGCCACTGCCAACCCCAAAGAAAACGTAACAAATCAGGTATACCGAAACGATATAGCCAATGAACTTCTTTGCAATCGCCGAGGAGAATCCACTTGCAAGGCCTACCGTAAGCGCTCCAAGGACAGCTATAAAGCCAACGATTCCCTGGAACAGCGAAGACGTCGCGAAGTTATTGAGTGAGCGAAACGTGTCTGCCACTGCCTGAGCATTACCAAAAGCATAAACCGTCCAAGCAGAGTCCCCGTTACCATTTACACCTGGCGCCGCAATAATGTTTTCGGCAAAGGCGTGGCCTGGCATCAAGCCACATAGCATGATGCCGAGGAGCACAACCCACAGGCGAGTGTTTATAGCATTCATCGTAAATCTTTCAGGTTTACTTCGTGTTAAGTTGCTTTTTCAGGCTTACAGCAAGGTCAGCATTACCGCCTAGGCCTTGAGATATAACCTCAGCTTGCAATGCCTTGTTAACTTGAACAATCGCATCCACTAGCGCACGCTTCTCACTCAAACGCTTCAGCACGTCGTCAGCCATCTTGTCGTTCTGACGCGTGATATTCATGATGTCAGCACGGAATTGCAGCAACTTCTCTTGCGACACCCCATTGGAAGGCAGGTACGAAATTGCAGGATTCGCACCTGGAAGCGTAATCTTGCTGATGGACTGAATTGCAAACTGCACCGAAATAGAAGCGCCATACGCGGACAGTAATTCATCCGTCATGCCTGGATATACGGCAGCCATGTTAATCAGACGATACAGTGGATAGCCCGCACCGTTCAGCATCGCCACGGTGTTATCTGGCATGGGCTTGTTATCAATGACTGCTTGAACGCCTGAGTAAAGCGCATCCATAACCATCCATGCCAATCCGGTGTAAGGGCTGGTGTCATTGCTTGTGTCCTGATTAAGCGCATCTTCAAGCTTCATCATTTGAGGCTCCATGCAATCAGCCGAGTCCTGCCCACAGTGATAAATCATTGTGTTCTTCGCTTCACCCGTCCAATCAAGTGCTTGCCATCCAGTGCTGCTAGACGAAGATGCCTGCGTAGTCGCATTGCCGCACATCGCATCCAAGGAAGAGTCCTCGATACGTGCATTTGGGAAACGCTGCTTTAATCGTTCCTTATCCTTATTTACATCTGCACCACAAACAATAAGAGTCGCCAGTTCTTGGGTGCTCGTTAGCACAGGCGGGGCATCGCAGGCGGTACCTACCGCTTTAGTTGCTCCTGATGGTTCTGCATCTGGTTCGTTTACGGTCGAGGCGGTAACACGTGGCGCATCTGACGAAGAACTGCCAGTCACTTCGATGTCGTGATTGCCATTTGCAGAAGTACTAGTTCCAGGGGCCGGGGACCAACTATTATTTTCAAAAATCATGCTCTGCGGTTGGTCACCACTAGGCGTGCCGGAGAAGTTCTGGAATGCGGAAGCACAGGTGCTATCAGCATTCGGGAAAATGATGCGCATGCCCAAGTAGGACAGCAGGACATCTTTGACAAAGCCATCCTTGTAGCCGAGGGCTGTTAACGCCGCATACGTGGTATTACCATACTTCTCCAGCTCTTCTTTGCTGGGAGTCTTCCCATCACTAGTGGGCTGCCCATTTAGAAAGTTCATGACATCCGTTCCCGCTGTATTCAGGAAGGATTCTGCTTTGGAGAGGCTTGAGCAAAGGCCATTGCTAAGTTGGGCGCCCATTGAGCTGTCGGAGCTATTATTCGCGGACGAATCCACACCACACTCCTCCACAGCAGCACTTGGCTGGAATAGTCCGGGCATTTGAGCTTGCAGAATTGAGCCAAAGTTTTTGGCAATCTTGCATGAATCGGCCGCAGCATTACGCATCATATTGGCGATTTCACGCAACTTAGCCATCACCGCATAGCACTGCGGGCAAAGCGTCTGCATCGCAAGGTCGACCGCCACACCCAAGGATGCCTGTGCGACCGCTTCGACCAGTTGGCGAATCTCGTCCACGGAGATAAACGCGAACCCGCCAAAGTGCCAAGAAATGCCAGAACACCCTGCCGAAAAACTCGGGGGGTCCGCTGCAATCAGGGACACCTTCTTACCGTGGAACGAACTCATGCCCCCACCCAAGCTATAGATGCTTCGAGCCTGGCTTTCAATTGCGCCACCCTTATCGATAGTCGTAGAGCCACCAATCGTCGAAAAAATGCCGCTCGCCGTCGGCGATTCAGCGTTCGCGCTGAAGGTCACCCCGACCAGAGCGATGAACATGGCGAATAAAAATGATTTTGCTTTGTGCATGATGACTTCCGCTTGCAATGCTTAATATTTCTGAGTATAGAAACGCCCCTGCCCCATTAAGAATTCCTAATGGTCATAGACCTCATCTTCTTGGTGACGCTGGGTATTAAGCGCTTCCATCTTGGCCATTTCTGCGTCAGAGGTGACGCCTTCCTTGCAACACCAGCCGCAATAGCCGTTTTCATTCGGTACAGAGTTGGGGCTATAGTCCACACCCCTGTAGATATGGCCACAGCCTCGGCAGCGCACAGGAGCCGTCATTTCGTCTTCTTCTTGTTATAGCCCATTAGCTCGAGCATGCGCTCGCGGTCAGGGGCTGCGATGGGCTTCGAGCCGTCGGCAGCGACGGTGCCCGTCGGCCGCGCATTCAATTCAGGGTCGAACGTAACGGCCGGACGAGCGCCACTGCTGTTGTCCAGACCGGCAAGCATCGCGGCACGATATGCCGAGAAGAAGTTAACGGTATTGCTCAGGATGGTAGAGTCCGAGACCATGCCGGTACCCAAGCGAATCCATGTGTTAGACGGCACGAACAGGAACAGAGACGGTACGACCTGAACCTGCAGAACCGCGACCTGTTCAGGCTTGATATTGTCACCGCAATCATCACCCTCGAACCCTGGTAGGCATTTGCCATCCAGAGGAATGTTAATCACGCGTAGGCCCATCGTGCGGGCAACGCGGCGGGTATACGGGGCTTGGTCGTGGCAGAACTGGCAATCACTGCGGGAGAAGAAGAACAGGATGCCGCCCTCCTCCCGGATGATGCGGAAATACTCGTATTGGTTTGCTTGCGTCGCGCGAGAGGCCAAGGCAATGCCAACCTCGGAGATAGGATTCTTGACCGTTGGGTCGAGGTCAGGCTTCTGCACCATGTTGAAGTACCACATATTGGCCGCCTGCGAGGCTTTGCCTACCACCCACTTCATGTAGCGCTGCGCCGCCTCAACCGCCTCTGGCTTGTCCGGGCGCAAGCTCATCATCTGCAGCAGGCTGTCTCGCTCCTTGGCCTGAAAGTCGAAATCATCACCCGGGTCGACGAAGCCACAGTTTGCATCCCAAGTATCCTTGGTCTTGCACTTATCTTCCGGCTTAACAGCCCCTGAAATGACGACGATAGGCTGTTTTTCCTTTTCCTCAGCCTTAGGCGCCTCCGGTTTTGGAGGCTCAGGGTCCTCTTCCGGCTTCTCTTCCGGTTTAGGGTCGACGTACCAGTGCCAGCCTTGGCGCGCAGGCGCACGGTTGATGTCATCCGAGCCAGAACCGGGCTGAGTATTATCTGCATGGCTCAACGACGAGCCAATAAGCATTGCCGCAACCGACAATGCGTATACAATGAATTTCATGGGCACACCAAGACGTAGGTGGTTAGAAGGTAATGCTAGTATATCGTTAAATACCAAATACGTCGAGCAAAATAAAACGCCCCGCTGGTGCGAGGCGTGTCGGGTTTTGCCGAGGACGGGTTACTTGTTCGCGTCAATCCAGGCACTCAGGTCCTTGGCACTGTTGCGAGCCACTTCAGGCAGCTCGAGGCCCTTGTCTTTCGCAATGCTTTCTGCGAATGAAAGCGCTTTAGGCGTCGGCTTCGACAGGTAAACATCCAGGAACCCTTTGCAGGTGTCAAAGTCGGTGTCGAATCCTTTAGGGAGGGCAACCCCGTGGCGCTCGGCTGCCTTTTTCGCAGACTCGACCATTTTCTCGGTCGGACCACCGCGTTTGCGTTCGGTTTGGGTTTCTTCGGCCATGTTTAATCAATCTCCTGTTGGGCTGCGACGCCAACCCCTGTTGGCATACCGCGTGCCACATTCAAAGCGGCATATCAGCGTATAGCCAATATGCCTGTATTCCGCACCAGTATTAGTTTGAGCCGATTCTGAAGAGCCAAATCGGGGTTGCGACTCCGGTTACGCTCGCGCTCTCAATGGGGCCGTGGTACCGGGAGTCCAGGCTCTTGGGATGGGGAGAATATACCCAGTATTCACCTGCTTTTAGCACATACCCCTGGTTCGCCGGGACCCAGCTAAAGAGGGGTCGTCCCTTGCTATCCTTTTCCTGCACCTTGCCTACCGGTTCACAGTCTGGCGGCCCAACTTCATCTTGTAGATGATGGCAGAGGGTTAGGTTGTTGGCGTTGTCCGCATGTATGGTGTCACCCGGTAGGCCTTTCAGCAGTTTGGTGTGCACATGCTCGTCGCCATACCGCTCCCGCAACCAAGCGGCTTTAGGCTCGAAGGGGAACGTCACAAGGTTATTACGATGGGCTGGTGCAGTTTTGTCCACCCAGTAGATTCCGGTAGGCACAGAAGGTGTCCCTACGACGATTGGATAGCCGGGCGCATATCGCGAAATCATCTGCGTAATCAGGACACCAAACATGAACCAAAGTGCAAGGTCGCTGACAGCGCTCTTCCAGCGAAGCGGGTCCCGCAGACGGCGAAAGAAGTCACTGGCGGACTCACTCGGTGCAGCTGAATTAGATACCGCCTCAGTCGAGGCGGCAGTGGTCTTCGCAGTATCGGTCATCTTAAGGTAGAGCCTGCTCTTGCTTGTTGCGTTTGTTGTCGTCTGCCAGCAGCTGCTGGGAACGCTGCTGCAGTTCGAGGCGATAATCTTCGCGTAGCTTGCCCACAGACAACGAACTATCCGTAGGCGCAACATTCTCCAGCATGATTTTGCTGGGTTGCGTCGAAACAGTAGGAACGCTAGTGGGGAGGCCGAATCGTTCGAGAACCGCATCGGTAATATCCGGCACATCATCCGGAACGACGACGGCTTGTTTTACCAGCACCACCGCGCCATGAGCTTCTTCACGGATGACCGCTTCAGACTGCTTGGCCACCTGGGTGAGAGTCAACGTCATATCCGCGGACGGATTGCTGGCCAGGATGCTTGCCGCAGCGCGCTGTGCGTTAACAAACCGCACCGGGTCGAACACGACAATTGCTGGTCGGCCTATCGGCAGGGAGACATGCATCCGATGCATGACAAACCCAGCAAGCCCGACCACCATGGCTACACCTACCACCAACGGCGCTTTAGGATGAGAGAATAGGCCAAAAACACGGTCTTTCAAGGTCAATACCGGCTCTTGGACGACTGACTGAGGGGTCTCAGCAACGTCCTCTTGAGAGGCGCTGCCGTCATTGATTTCAGTGGACATGATTAAAGTATACCGATAAATAGCCAAAAGCGCAACTTTCGTTACGCTTTTGGCTTGCTGACTTACGCGTAAGCGTGTTCAGCGTTTCGCTGCTCGCGAAGCACCGCTTCCCGCAGGCTGCCGGCCTTGGGCTTGCAAGGATGACCGCGTTGCAGATAGTCCTCGCGGGCGAGGTAATCGACTGCCTCGAGCAAGGTCAACCCTTGTTGCTGCACTTCGGCCAGCTTCGCCAGGTCTCTCGGATTGGTGGTATACAGCCAGTAGCTGTGCTTATCGGTAATGAACCGATAGATACCTTGGCCGTGCTCACCGCGTACGAAAATTTCGGAGAAGCCAGCATTCGTGTCCGAGTTCACCGTCTTCAGCATGCCGGTCAACAGCTCATCGTCGGCAATCCATTTCTGGCTTACGGCGAAGTCAATGGAATCGCCCTTCTGCTTCAACACAAACTGCCAAGCCGAGTTTTCCAGCGCGGCGCGTGCTGCCGCCGAGTTCGCGAAGTCACCGTAGGATTGGGTAATGGCTCCGGCCGCCCCACGGTACTTACGCACCGTACGGAATGCCTTGGAAATGAAGCCACCGGACTGCTTGTCACCCAACAGGCGCCAACCTTCGTCCACCAGCAGGAGCTTAGGCCGCTTACGCTCCGGGTCGGACAGGTACATTTCCTTGGCAATCTGGTGAATCATCAGCGTCATCACCACAGCCTGCAGGTCAGGGTCGACTTCCAGGTCTTCCAACTCAACGATAATGAGGTCGTTGGTCAGCTCAATCTGGCGCGGGCCATTGAACCATGCGGCATAGCGGCCCACTGCGAAGGAGTGCAGCTGGAAGGCCAAGTCCTTATAGCGCTGGTCTTCCTGTTCCGCCATCCAGTAGTACACGTGCTCGAGGCCGGTTGCTTCCTGGTTGATTTCCCAGGCAGACGTAATCGCTTGTTCAATCGCCTGGTATTCCCAGTTGAACTGCGTCTCCATCGACTCGTCGGTCGACAGCGGGAACGCCATCTGCCGGATGAGTGATTTCAGCATCGGCATCAGTTCCCACAGGTCGCCGTGCGTCGCAATACCCGAGAACGGATTGAGCGATACCGGGTTATCCGGGGTGAACTCCAGAATGACCCCGCCCATGACGGATGCGAAACGCTTATAGGAGCGGCCCACGTCGAAAATACGCACCACCCCGTTGCGCGACAGGAAGTCCACGGCGAGTTCGTTCGAGAAGAACGATTTACCGGAACCCGATTGCGCAATAACAACGAAGTTGTAGTTCGAGGAGGTGTCGAACAGGTCGATGGTGGCTAATTGCCCACGGCGAGATACCATCAGCGGGCCGCCACGATTTGGCGCGCTACCGGCCCAGTCCCCTTGCACATGCATGAGGGTAGCCGCGTTAAAGCTGTTCACGGTGTTAGCGCGCTGCAAGCCTCGGCTGGGAGGGTCCATTGCCGGGTCGTACATCAGCGGCAAGCTGGCCAGGAACACCGGCAGCGAAATGTAGCGCTCAGGAGAGCAGCGGAATCCGGCCTTACGCCAGATATTGGCCACATACTCCGTTTCACGCTTCACCCGGTCGCGGGTGTTGTAGAGCACGACGCCTGACCAGACACGAACCGGTGCATGGCCGTGGCGCGAGGATTCGAGCAGCGTGTCGAGCTCGTCCTTCTGCGTGTACAGGTGGCCCATCATGGAGCGATACCACGGCGAATCCGACATCATCTGCTTGTTGAGCGAGCCCAACTTCATGGTGATGCGGTCTTTCGCCTTATCCGGATGCTGAACCAGAATGGTGGTGTGCATCCAGAACGGGCAGTTAATGCGGTCGTCGCGAGACAAGGGATGGCCCAACAACTTCGCAGTATTTGGCAGCCAGCCTTCCACCGGCGGCGAGTCCATCGTCAGCACCGACGCCAGAATTTCCTTGTCGGGGTCCGGGTCCGCGCCATTCATGAAACCAATGGTGCCGTCAGCTTTCACTGTAATCCGCGATTGGCGGTCCACCAGGGACGCCGGCATCGGCATATTGGAGCCCAGGCGCTCACGGCGTTCTTGCGGCGTCAGCTGCGGGTTGACGATTTCATTAACGAGGAACTCAAATCCCTCGCGATTCAACACCCAGCTTGGAATGGAAGCACCCTTGAGGCCCCCTTCGATAGTCGCACGAAGGCCAATAATGTTCTTCAGGAAAATGTCCATGCCATTTTCATCATCCGGCGCCCCGTTGTAAGGCAGCGAGACGGAGAGGTAGTAGAACACGTTGCGCGGCTGGAAAGTGGTGCCGCCAAAGGTCAGCGTGCCGCCACTTTCGGAAGCCTGCTGGAAGAATTCAGCGCGGCGCAGGGCTACTTCCTGCAGCATGGGGTGAGGATTGTTTTCGGTGCGGGCACGCGTCCAGGCGTCCAGGATATGCTGCGTCTGGCTGCCGCTCAAAACGCCGACTTGAACCACGGTATCCGGCGGACAATTGGTCAAGACAGCTTCCAATTGCGGTTCGATATCGGTACCCGCCACCAGCAACGGCGCAAAACCCAGCACAAAACCGACGCGGAACGTGTCTGCCGCGGTCATGTAGACCAGCTTGCGCTCGTCATCAAACTCACGATAGGCCAACCAGTCGTGGAAAGAGATTCGGTCCGTGAGCGCACTGGCCAACTGGGTGGGTACCGGCAACTCGCCCGGAGGGGTCGGGCGCAGCCAATCCGTCAGCTTGGATACAGCGCTATCGAGGACACGTGCAACCTTAGAACCCGTGGTTTCTTCTTCACGAGCCGCTTCAACCCAGTCCGACGCAGTCGTCGACATGCGCATACGGCGCACTTCCTGGTCGATAGCAGACCCATCAAGAACCGGGCTCAGGTTGTTATTGAGGTTATGTTCAGACATTGTGTTGCCTCGAATGAATCAATTAGTCGGCGAGATTGATTGCAGGAGCAGTCACCGTTCCCGTGGGTGCAGGGGTTGCGGCCGAGCCCGGGAGCGGCGCTTGACCGCCCGCACCGGGCTGAGCATTCGTCGGTTGAGGCTTACCCATGGAGGACGCAGCGGCAGACAAATTCGATAGCGCAGCTTTATCCTTGTCCTGGGCGGACAGTTGAGCGGCTTGCTTGGCATCCTTCTTGGCTTGAGCCTGTGCGGGCGCCTTGCCATCGGTCTGAACAATCTTTCCAGCCGGACGGTCACCCGGCATTGCCGGGCGCATCAAAGCTTCACCGCCAGAATTGGCGCTGTAATCACGGGTCGTGCCATAGCTCCAGCGGCCAGGCGTCGAGAACCAGGTGTGATGGCCATCATGCAGGTTGCCTTCGGCATCGACGAAAGCAGGCACCCATGCCTGATAAACGTGCGGCTGCTCGAAGACCGGCTCACCAGAACTGTTCCGATAGGGCTCAGGCGCACCCGGCATTGCCCCGGCAAGCGGTACCGCAGGCTTGTTCTGCTGCATGGCGGGCGACACGAGGCGACCCTTGTCATCGAGAAGTACGGAAATCTTGCCGCCGGCGCCGTGCTTCGCCCCATCCATCGACTCTTGCATGCTTGCACAAGCGGTGGCGGACTCAGGTTTTTCGTTAGGGTCCAGCGGGCAGCGATAGCCAAGGCTGGTGCAGGCGGAAAGGCTGGCGGATGCAGCCACTGCAAGGGCTACCGAATAGAGACGGGTGCGCAGGTGAGACTTGTTCATAATACGTTTCCTAAAGTGAGTTGCGTATAGCGTCGAAAGCCTATTTTTGAAACAGAGTTGGCTTCGATTGCAGCGGCGGCGGGGTGTAATCCGATGGGCGCGCTACTCCTGGAATTGGCTCGGATGGATATTGAGAGCGAGCTTCAATAGCGCTATCGATATCTTCGCTAAGGTCCGCTGGTGACCCCACATGGGTGTCAAGTGCGAGCGCGAGCAGGAAATACCGGCCGGTAGCATCCGTGTATGCCACGGTGCCTCGCTGCAACATCACGCGCACCATGCCGCAGACTTGTGACGGCGCTGCGCCGGCGAAAGCGGTCCCCGGCAAACGAGCGCGCAGGCGGTGAAAGGCAACCTGAGCTTCTTCCGGGGACAGAATGTGGCACTCAGGCGCCCGCGCCATGATTGCGGGCGGAGTAGCGAGTGCCTCGGGAGGTAATGCCGCAGGCATCTTAGTTAACCTCCCGCTCGACGCGAATGGTCTTGCTCGGCTTGTTCTTGTAGTTGCCCGTAGTCTCAAACTTGAGCGCCTTGGACTTCGTGAACAGCACGGAAATCTTGCGACCGGCATCGACCGCAATCACCGGCATAGTGGCTTCAGCCTGCTTCAGGTAAAACTGAGCCAGCGTGTTGGCCGCCGTGTTGGCGCCCTTGTAGCCGGCAGAAGCCATCGCATCGCCACCAGAAATGGTCTGGGTCGCACCAAATACGGAGTTGGTAACTACGCCCTGCGCCGTACCGAATGCCGAAGCCATACCTTGGGCGAAACCGGCCAGCAATGAGCGAGCGAGTTTCGCGCCCTGGCGGTCTTGCAGGGTGCCGCGAATACCGTTCTTGCCGTCGGAGTCAATCAGATTCCCCTCGACTTCTTCCGAGAGAACCAGCTTGTTGTTAGCGTCTACGCAAGTCAGCGTCGCGAGGCGACCGTACACGCGTTCAGAGCTCATGTCGCCCCACACAGAAGCCAACACGTGACAACCCTTAATCTGGTACTTCGCAGCGTTAGGCAGCACCGCGTTTTCGTCGATGCGAACAACGACAGGTTGCGGTTGCGATTGCGCCGTACCCCCGGTAAAGGCTTCAACACCCGAAATCATGGTCGCGGACGAAAAGCTACCGGCGGGCAGGAACCCCATCCGGTCATTGGGCACCATGTCTTCCTGCACCTTGTCCTTTTCCGCAGCAGCAGCAGCCTGCTCTTCCACGGTAGGACCGGGAATGAAGGAACGCGCCGGCATCACGGCGGGCGTGGTTACGCGAGGAGCGTCGAACGGGCCATTACTGAAGGTGGCTCCAGCCGCTTGTGAGGGCTGGGCTGCTTGAGCAGGCTGAATGCTTTTCGGCGGCTCAGGCGGCGGAGGCAGGTTGAATTCAACCTTGGACGGCGCACTGCTCTGTTGCGTGGAAGGGGCAGCCTTTACTTGCTGCACTTCTTGACGCAAAGCTTCCATTCGAGCCAACAGCTCCTTCTGCGCCGCAGTGGAGTCGGCCAGGCTTTGCTTCAGCGCCTGCATTTCAGCGCCGGTCTGAGCCTTCCAGTCTTTTTGAGCCGACAAACCCTTGGGCGTGGTGTCGATGGAGACGGAATCATCGGCAAGCTTTTTGGGCTTCACCGGCTGATTGGATGACGACATCCAGCCACCGAGTACTGAAATTGAAATCGCACCGACACCCAGGACAATCATCCAACGCTTACGGACATCCTTGGTCATGCCATCCAGCATGGCCTTGGCGTTAATAGCCTTAGGTGCCTTCCCGCCAGAGATTGAAATCTGCTTGTCGGCCGAGGAGTAGTTTTGGTCGGCCATTATTGGGCCTCCGTCGGCGTTTGTTCGAGGATGTAGAGGATGGCCGGAGCCTTAGCCGTGATGGTGTCGCGGTCCAGTGCAAGAGCGCGTACGTTGGCACTACGGAACAGGCCAGGATTGATGGCCACCGGAGCATCGCCATGCGGGCGCACCTGCATCAGGTGAGCACGGAGCGGGCCACCATTCGACCAGGTTGCCATGGGCACCACATCGAAGAGGTCATAACGCACCGGGCTACCCACGGGCTCTGCTTCATAGCCGCCGGGAATATCGCCACGTGCGAAGCGGGCCAGCAATGCAACATCCTGCTCAGTGGCTTCCATGCCACCGGTTGCCGCAGTCTTGGCCTGAGCCTTAGCTTCTGCCAGTCGGCTATCAGACACACCATCTTCAGCGCCTTCGATGCGAACCACAGCGCCGGGGCCACGCGACGGAGCGAGGTTGAGCGTTACCATGCGGCCGGAATGCAGGTGGACGAGCATCTGGACCAAACCTTGGGCACCAGCGCGCAGCTGGAGAAGCATCATCTTGCGACCATTCAGGAATACCGGCTTGCACGGGTCCTGAGGACCTACATCCTTGCCACAGTCAGGCAAAGGCGCGCCTTCCTGGAAATAAACACCTTCCACAGGCTCCGGAAACACAAAGCGATTCAGTTGGGAGTCCGAAACCGGCGTACCAACAACACCTGCGAACGGGTCATCAACAGTTACAGCCTTCTTAGTCTCAACCTCCTCGCCATCCAGGACATGCTTGGTGGGCTTTTTGGTCTTCGCCTTTACAGCACCAACAACTTTGGGTGCGGACGGCTTCAAATCGGAAACCGGAGGTTTCTCCGGGGCGGCAGGCAGGACTACGTCAATAAGGTCTTGCTGCGGCGTTAAGGTCGCGGCAGGCTTTGCGGACGACACGGAGTCCGGCGGCATAACGTTCGTTTGAGCGTTTTGCGGTGCACTTTGCACCGGCGTAGGCGCAACCATTTGGGGAGCCGGTGCCTTAGCAGCGGAGACCGGGGCGGCGGCAACGCCCGGGGGCGGCGCAGGAGGCAATACAATATTGCCGGCGTCAGCCGCAGCGAGCGTCGGAATGACCGTCAAAAGGGCAAGCAAAAGATGGGATGGCTTGGTTCGCATGTGTATCACCTATTAATTTTTCGACGCAGGCGCAGGTGCTGCATTGGCGTTAGGCTGAGAAACGCCAGCGACTAGCAGCAGGCCATTACCACTATTGGTGTAGTCCAGCTGGTAAATTGCCGGGCCACGGAATACTTCACGACCACCCGCTGAACGCACCAAAATTCCATGTGCAACGACCGAAGGGCCCTTAACAAAGGTACGGGTGATGAAAAAGGATTGTGTTAACCCTTCCTCGCGATGTTGCTTAGCTTCGTTGAGCAGGCTTTGACGCTGGCCGTCAACCAGGGATGGCTCCAGCCGAACAATGAACTGACCGTATTGCTCGTCAATATTGTCTGGGGTCCAGTTCAGCAGGGAGAACAGGTCGCCCTTGGCTACGCTGGTCAGGTAGTCAGGTGAAAAGGGTTCACCTAGGCTGAGAGTGATAGGCTTTTTGGCGTTCGAAAGCCCCTGTGGGATGAGAATCACCGATTGGTGGCTTGCCATCCAGCCGAGGGCAAAGACGGCGAACAGGAGCATTCCCATCAAAACCAGCGACAGCGATTTCCAGGCTTGAACGCTTTTGAAGGCGTTAAGAATAACGTCAGGGTAAGGAGTCTTAAAGCTCATAGGTAAAATCCGGTAAAATGCCCGCAGACGCAGGCCACTCAAGATTAACTAACGACTAGTATATCATTAAATAATAGAAATCGCAAGCAAGAGCTACTCGATAAACTCGTTATCCCAGGAACGTAGCTTCATTCGAGCAAGCGCGCGGTCGATGTTGACGCCCATATACCACAGCCAATGCTGGGCAGCGCCTCGTTTTGCGCCTTGACGCAATTTCGTTGCAATCATTAAGGTAACCGCGCCGCCGATAGCGCCGAATGCGAACATATGCAAGGCCACGCCCATGCCGAACACAGACATCCCCGCAATGAAATCCACGGGTTCCCAGAACATGATAGGAACCGGGTTATCCGCCATCAGTGGAATTTTTCGGAGAGAATTTTCATTACGTTGACCGCTCATCTGTCACCTCAATAGGATTCACTTAGTAAACAAAAACGCCGCCACAAAGGCGGCGCTATTTGTGCAGGGCTAGCCCCTTGGACGTCTCTGACTAAATCAGAGCACCCTCGGTGAGCTGGGTGATGATGCCGGGGCCCCAGTTGAGGAACGCGGCGCCAGCAACACCCGACAGCGCAGGCATAGGGCTGTTTTTGGCAACACCCATGCCAGCACCCATCAACATCATGGTGATGGCAAGACCAGTGCCCAACGGACCTTTTGCCCAGCCCACCACGGTGTCACGGAAGTTTTGGAAAGTAGGGTCAACAGTGCCGGTCGTATTGGCCATCGCGCCGACAGATGCCAGCATGGTCGACAGCGCAACGCTGGCACGTGCAAGAATTTTCTTATTCATGGGTTCTCCTAGAGCAAACTGCCGCTTAAATCAGCGCGCCTTCAGTGAGTTGGGTGATGATGCCGGGGCCCCAGTTAAGGAATGCAGCACCGGCGACGCCAGACAGCGCAGGCATCGGGCTATTACGGGCCACGCCCATACCGGCACCCATCAACATCATTGTGATTGCGAGACCAGTGCCCAGCGGACCCTTAGCCCAGCCCACCACGGTGTCGCGGAAGTTTTGGAAAGTTGGGTCAACAGTGCCAGTCGTATTTGCCATGGCAACAGCCGACATGGACATGGAGGCCAGGGCGACGCCGGCGCGAGCAAAAATGTTCTTCATATGTAAATCCTTAAGTTCAGGTTAGTTAACAAGTTGGTCTGTGCGGAAGTTCGCGGCAGCGCCTGGGTTAGTATAGGAAGCGCCTCTCATTTCACACAAAATTTCGAATTGTCAAGTTAAGATTTTTCAGCTGGTGCTGCGGCGGGGCCTTTCCCACCTCTCAACTTGCGGAACAACACAAAGGCCAGGGCGAAAATTCCCCCTACAACCAGCAATCCGCCAGAGAACCCGCCGGAATCCTTTTGCTGGACCGTCGGCGCATCCTTTAGTGGTTGTTGCACGGCCATGACTGGAGTCATAGGTGCCACAGTTTGCTTGGGTTCAGCCACCTTCTTTGGCGCATTGGCCGGTGGAGGATTCCCTGTTGGCCGCGTTACCGCAGGATGTTTCGCGAGATAGTCGTCGATGCGCGTCACCAGCGCCGTATCCGAAGCCGTCACTTGGGTTTGATACAGAGTGAGCCCTTCTTTGAGCTGCACCATGAGGTTGTACCAGGAGGTGCGTAACTCGTAGGTCGGCATGAAATTAACAACTGGGCCGATTTTGGAAATCGCAAGCTTTACTTCCTCCACCATGCGGTTGATATTGGGCTTGGCTTGCGCCGCAACCTCCTCGCGGAATTGCTTGATTTCCCGCGTCGACTCAAGGTAAAACTGATACTGCTGCCAAGGGTCGGTTGAAAGCAGGTGTTGCTGCTTATCCGTCTGGGCGAGCCAATTATCCAAAGCGTCCTGCTGACGCCCACGAGCTTGCGCCGCCACGCCGATGGCGTCCGTGAAATACTTGCTGATGACGGCGCGGGCATGGTCCGCCATATCGGCCGACTTGCCCGGCAACAGCAGTCGGGATTCCTGCTCACTCGGAAGGTCGAGGTAAAGCGCAGAAAACGGCAACGAATCCCTGAATCGCAATGGGTATGGATGCATATCTGCACCTAGCACCCACGGCGCTCCAGTATCCTCACTGTCGGCAGTGCTTGCAGCGCCCGCAGCAGGCATGGCGGTAGGCTGAGTTGCAGTTGGCGCCGCTCCCGATGCAGCCTGGTTGGCTTCCTGGGTGGTTGGCGCGGTCAGCAACGGGTTTGGATGGATGGTCGGCGCAGTGACAAAAGGCGCTGGTGCGGACGGGGCCGGAGTCGGCGCGACATCTTGACCGAAGCTGATGGCGGGAATGAATAGCCCAGCGGCAAGCAGCGGCATGGCAACCTTGCGCGCGGGCGAACATACCAACTCTTGGATGGACAATTGAATGTCTCGCTTCAACATCATGTTTACCTGTCTGTTAAGTTGATGGGTATTGCTAAGTAAGCCGAACGTATAGTTCACAAATTTAAAAGACGGTAAACGAGGTTCGATTGAGGAGCTTTGGAGTGCGTTAAGCCTCTCAAATTTGCTATACAAAAAACCGGCTAAGAGGACTTGACGCAGCTAAATCATGCTGCTATTTTTATTAACAAAACAATGTATATTTGTAGAGTTATATTGGTTTAAAAAAGAGTTTTAACGCGGGCGCGTGGCGTCCCGAGTGGCATTGTGCAGATTGACAAAACATGCATTTAATGGCATATTAGCCGGACTTACGAGAAAGCCTGTCATGAGCGCACTAGCCAAACCCGAATACTCTCCCGTTTCCATGCCGCTCCCCACGGTGGCAAAGATATTCCATGCCCTCCAGGGGGTTCATGGACTGTCGCCTCGAAGCTCTCAGTTGCGCCTGGCCGAGATTGTTCGGTCCACACTGGCCACGGGCGGGATTTGCTGTGTTGAAGCGCCGACTGGAACCGGTAAGACGCTTGGCTACCTTGCTGGTGCGCTCGACCAGTACGCGCATGCCGGTGAACAGTTTCCTGTTGTGGTGGCGACGGCTACTGTTGGACTGCAAGAACAGATTATTCGCGACGACATTCCACGCCTGGCTGCCATAGGGGCGATTGACCCCAATCGTGTTGCCATCGCCAAGGGCCGGGGCCGGTATTTCTGCCCGCGTAATGCTCAGGCGCTCGAAGACAAGAAAATGCAGGATGGGCAGGAAGATATGTTCCAGCCGGACAAGCATGTGTCCGACGGGGGCACCGTCATCGCGCTGGATATGCTGAAGTCCTGGCGCGAAAAGAGCTGGGATGGCGACCAGGACACATGGGAAGGTGAGCTGCCGAAGTGCTGGGCGTCTTCCTGTGCCGCCAGCAGCGATACCTGCGTCAATCGCGCTTGCGAATACTTCTCCAACTGCCCTTACATGGAGTCACGCGCTAGACTGGGTAAGGCGCAACTCATCATCGCAAACCACGACATGGTGCTGGCGGACCTGGCGCAACGGGCGGAAGAACAGACGACGACTGCCCTCCCCCCGAAAAAATACGCCTTGATTTTCGATGAAGCGCACAACCTTCCCGAGAAGGCTGTGAATACCAAGCGCGCCACCGCCAATATCTCGGATACCGACTGGCTGCGTGAACTGGAAAGCTACAGCGACCGTATCTATTCGCTACCGACAACCGCCAAGGCGATGAAGAAAGGGACCGAGTTTCCTGCCGACATCTTCACGGTCGGGGCAGCCACCTTGCTCGCCGATATGGAGCGCTGGGTTAAGCACATCACCGATTCCGTGAAATTCAGCCTGAGTGGCGATTACAGCTGGGGACTCAAGGAACCGGAAACCGATTTGCTTGGCGGCGTCCGCATCATGAGCGGCCAGGCGTTTAGCCTCCTTGCCGCGCTCAAAACCATGTCCAAGGTACTCGCAGATACGGCTGAAGAAGCTGTGGGCCACGAGAAGACGTTTGCTGTGCGGATGCTCGGTGAAACCCACAAGTATCATCGCAAGGCGAAAGAACTTCATAACGGCCTGATGCTGTTTTTTACCGGTGAGCGCTTGGTTCGTTGGGTGACCCGGACGAAATCGAACAGCCTCTCCCTGCATACACAGCCACTCGAGGGCCGGGAGGTGCTGGACCAGTTGCTTTGGCCTCTGGAGTTCCCTGTTGCCATGGTATCGGCAACGCTGCAAATCGCAGGCTCTTTCGACCGCTTCAAGAATAAATGCGGGTTGCCTGGCCACGCCATCACCGAGGCGCTGCCGCCAGTGTTCGACTACAGTCGAGGCGTCCTGCACCAGCCTAAGATGGACCTGATGCCGGGCGAGGAAGGCTTCGAGTCAGAGCTCGTCGAGAAGATTCCAAGGCTTTATCGCGCCAACGTGGCGCCGGGCATGCTTATTTTGTTCACTTCCCGTGAATCCATGCGCCGGGTTGTACGTGCTCTGCCTTCGGAAGTGCGTGAACGCTGCCTGACTCCGGACCATATGGCTATCCCTGAGCTGGTGGCACTGCATAAATCACGTATCAATAACGGTGAGCGCTCGATTCTGGTCGGATTGGATACGATGGCGGAGGGGTTGGATTTGCCGGGGATGTACTGCGGCCATGTTGTGATTACGCGGCTGCCTTTCGCGGTCCCCGGCGACCCGGTCGAGGAAGCCCGGCGGGAATATCTCGGCGCGGCTTGGTTTGAACAGGCCTATCTCGCGGATATGTTGACCTCCCTAATTCAAGCGACAGGCCGATTGATTCGACGCGAGTCTGACCACGGGGTCATCACGGTGCTGGATAAGCGCTTACACGGCAAGAAGTACTCAACCACTGCAATTTCAGCCTTGCCGGCCTTTACCAAGGCCGCAAGCCTCCAGACCTACCATGATATGGTGGAGGCTCGTAAGCTCGACAAGACTCATGGGCAAGCAGCTTATCTAGCGGCCAAACAGGCTGCGGAGAAGCCAGTGCAGCATGAAAAGCCAGCGCCCGTTTTGAAGCTGGTATCGGACCAGCCCGCTGCGGCCATTACGCCGGCACCCGTCGTGCAGGACGTGGACCCGTTGAAGGCCCTGATAGAACTGGCTCAACAGCCGAGTGAAATGGGATGGCCGGTCAATGATGATAGCTATTCCTCGGTGTATGACCTGATTGCCGCCATCATGCCTCCGGTAAAAGGCCCGTTTGCTGACCATGACCCGGCCTATTTGGCCTGTGATAAGCCGGCATTGGGCCTCGATGTACCTGCCCATGTATGGGTCGACCGCATGATGCCAGAGGCTATTGTTCTTGGACTTTTGTTTAGCAACCAGCCCTTCAATACCGCCGCACTACCCTGGAAACAAGTGTTGCGTTTGCGTCCGGATGTACTGCAATTTGCTGAAATCCTGCGGAGCCATCTGGATGGCCGGGAGGATTCTCGGAAGGCATTGGTTAGCGAAGAGGCCTGCGTCAAGCACCTCAAGAAATCCATTGTACGGCTGGGCGACATGAATACAGAGGTGCTCTTGGCCGAACTGGAAGCCATTGAGGCTGAAGCATGGGACATTTTATCGGCCGGCTACAAGCTGCCTCGAAAGGATTTGCTTAATGCGATGCCTGATGCGGCTGTTCAGCTTGCGCTCAAATGGAAGAAACCGAGTAAAGTCCGTTAGCCCGCCTATACAAAACGCCACTTTCGGCATTTCATAGGAGGCTCAATTTGAAGCTTAACCTGATGGCTGGCACCCTACTGCTGTTGTTGGCAGGGGTTGCCAGCGCCCAAGAACCTTTCCCAAATGCGGGACAATTCGGCATGGCGCCACCTAGTCAAGAAGCCCCATTGGCGCAAGACCAACGACTTGCGCTGGTGAAGCCGATTCTGTTGCAAGTGAATCAGGCCAAGATTACGGTCTTGCAAAAAACCTCTGCCTGCATCTCGGCAGCCTACACGCCGGCACAATTGAAACAATGTCGCGAGCAAGAGCGACAAGGTAACGAGCAAATCTATCAACTGCTGGAAATGCAGCGTGAACAGCGCGAGCGGCTCGGCGGTCCTGTTGGAATTGTTCCACCGCAACAACCGATGGTTGGCCAGGGTTTTAATACCCAGGGTGGCCCCATGGGACCTAACGGCATGCCAATGCGACGTTAACCCGCAACTGCGGCTGCTTCGGCAGCCGTTTCTTTTTCATCCAATCGATTTCAGGCATACTGTACGCTCGTACAGTCCAAGTTAGAGTTATGTCTGAATCCTCTGCCCTGCCCCCAGTTTTTGCGCTGGTGGACGCCAATAATTTCTACGCCTCCTGCGAAACCGTCTTCAACCCAAAGCTGCGAGGCCGGCCGGTCATTGTCTTGAGCAATAACGATGGCTGCGCTATTGCCCGGTCTGCCGAGGCGAAGGCGCTCGGTATCAAGATGGGAGACCCTTACTTCAAAATTGAGAAGGAGTTTCGAAAGGCCGGAGGAGTAGCGTTATCTTCTAACTTCGCCTTGTACGCTGATATGTCCAATCGCGTGATGTCCCTCCTGAGCGAGTTCAGCGCGAGGCAAGAAGTTTATAGCATCGATGAGTGCTTCCTCGGCATGGAAGGGCATCGTGAGCTGACCTCCATCGGCCTAGCCATACGGAGTCGCATCTTAACTGCCACCGGGTTACCGGTTTGCGTAGGCTTCGCCCCCACTAAAACCCTTTCCAAGCTCGCCAACCATGTGGCAAAGAAGCAACCTGACTGGAATGGCGTTTGCGATTTAACGGCACTTTCAGCCTCAGACCAGGACGCGCTGGTGGGTGGACTGGATGTTGCGGAGGTATGGGGCGTCGGCAGGCGATTGGCTTCGGCACTTCATGACATGCGCATCACCACCGTAAGGCAGCTTCGAGATGCTAACCCAAAGCAAATCCGGAGCCGCTTTAGCGTCGTGCTCGAGCGCACGGTCCTCGAATTGCGCGGCATTTCTTGTCTTGCGCTGGAGGAAGTGGTGCCTCCCCGGCAACAAATCGTAGTATCAAGAAGCTTTGGCGCCCCGGTCTATGACCTCCCCGACCTCGAACAGGCGGTGGGCACCTTTGCTGCACGTGCCGCCGAGAAGTTGCGCGGGCAGTCTCTGGCAGCAGGCGCTGTCCGGGTGTTTATCCATACCAGCCCCTTTCGAACGCAAGAGCCGCAATATGGGAAGAGCGTGACGCTCCCCTTTCATGCCGCCTGTGATGACACCCTGCGCATAACGGGCGCCTCTCTTGCTGGCCTCAAGCACATCTACCAACCAGGGTATGCATTCTCCAAGGCAGGCGTCATGCTGGACGCGCTCATCGCCCGGGATAAGGTGCCTGTCGATTTGTTTGAAATGGTCGATGGCTCAAAATCCCAGGAACTCATGCGAGTGCTGGATAGCGTGAATTCAAAGTTCGGGAAAGGCTCAATTGCGACTGGAGCTGCCTGTGGCGCTCCTGGCGCGTGGACCATGCGGCAATCCAACAAGTCCCCGGCGTACACGACGCAATGGGATGAGTTGCCTAAGGCCCGGTGAGTTATCTGGCCGGGGACGCGACGGCTTCAAGCAGGTCTGATGGGTACTGCTGAAGGAATGCCCTGCTTTCATCTGCCGGGGCGGTCAGCCAGGCGTCGTACTGGTTTTCAGGCAAGATAACAATCATGCGTTTTTCATCGCCGGGCTTATGGAAGTTGCGCATGAACGGGTGGTCATCTGCGTTGACGGTAAGCATGGTAAAGCTATGCAATGTCGCGCCATCCGGTTGCTTCCACATCGCCCACAAACCAGCTATCCCGATAGGCGCACCATCCTTGCGCGTAATCCTGGTGGGCACCGCTTTGCCACTGCGCCAGTCAGGCTCAAAGAAGCCGGTTGCAGGAATGATGCAGTGCCGGCCAAGACGCCAGGCATCGCGAAAGCTTGGTTTCTCGGCAACCGTCTCCGACCTGGCGTTATAGGTTCTCCGCGCAATGGTCGCGTCCTTGCTCCAATGCGGGATGAGCCCAAAGCTCCCTTGCATCAACTCGCGAGGTGGCACCGCCTCATCCCCGACATCCGCATGTTCATGGCGGCGGATGAATGGGCCGACATACCCAGGCCAAAGACTAGGCTTCATGCCAGGCGCAAGCGACTCCTCAACGCCGAAGTATTCGCGGAGTACTGTATGGTCAAGCACCGGGTCGTAGTGGGAGCACATGCTGTGAGCCTAGCGCAACACCAGGCAAATTGCGAGTCGTGCGCCAACAAAAGAACAAGCACCAGGGAGGAATTCCTGGTGCTTGGTATTACAGCGGGTTAAAACGGTAGCGATTCATCGAATGTATCGGACAGCATTGCTGCTGCGATACGGTCCGTTGGCTTCGCTCCAATGGAGGGGAAGCTGGCCTTCAACTTACTCACCAGAGACGTGCGGCGGCTACCTTCAGGCGGCTCACCACGACGCACTGCGCCGGAGACGGTGTTCAGTGAACCGAACAACATCACCTTCTTGCTTCCGCGTGTTACTGCGGTATAAACCAGATTGCGGCGAAGCATGAAGCTCGCTGCACGGTCTAAAGCAATCAGGACGTAAGGCGCTTCTGCTCCTTGGCTCTTGTGTACCGTAATGGCATACGCGAGCTTCAGGTTGGTCGACTCCTGTGCCGTCATTTTCAACGGCTCCGGTCGGTCGGCCAGCGAGAGTAGGACGCTCCCCTTGTCGGACGAAATGTCATCAATCCAGCCGATGTCCCCATTGACGATGCCAAGCTCGCGGTTATTCTTACCCTGAATAACGCGGTCATTGACACGGATGTCGCCGGAGTCTCGACGCAACTTCTGCATCGACCCAGGTGTTTCCGGATTCAGTAACGCCTGCACTGCCTTATTAAGCGCGGTGCAGCCAGCGTCACCCTTATGGGTGGGCGCCAGTACCTGAATATCATCCGGATTCACGCCAGAAGCAATCAGCTCACGCATAGCCTCCAGCAAGTCCTGCGCCGGCGTTTCGGTCTCAACCATGACAAACTGCCCGTCATCGGTTGTTTCCGGCATATGCCCAGTGTTGATGACTTTTGCTGCCGTCACAATACCGGAGCCAGCACCCTGTCGAAACACGCGCGTCAGTCGGGTGACCGGCACGATGTCCGCCAGAATGATGTCTCGCAGCACTTGGCCAGGGCCGACGCTCGGAAGCTGGTCGACGTCGCCCACAATGATGATGCGGCAGTGATTAGCTGCTGCACACAGTACCGCGGCCGTCAATTCGGTATCCATCATGGATGCCTCATCGATGACCAGGTAATGCGATGCCAAAGGGCAATCCTCATTGAAGGCTGCACGCTGCTTACCACCAAATCCAATCGCTGAATGCGCAGTCTGCGCAAGACGACCAGTGGACTCGGTAATACGCTTAGCGGCTTTACCCGTCGGCGCAATCAACGTGCCCTTGTACCCGGCAGCATCCAACGCAGCAAGAACGACTTTCAGGACAAAGCTTTTGCCGCAACCAGGGCCGCCTGTAATGACGGAAACCGGGTTCGACAAAACCATGCCTACGGCTGCATGTTGCTCAGGAGCCAGGGTGGCGCCCAGCTTGGTAGCGAACTCCTCCACACGTGCTGCCAGGTCAGGACGAGGCTTGGCGTTGAACTGCGCAAGCCGGCGAGCAATCGTCCGTTCTGCCTCAACCAACGGGGCATACCAGACTACCACTTCACCCTTGTCGTCTGCGAACTCAACCAATTCCTTGGAGAACTCACAGTCTTTACCCTGAGCATCCACGAACGACCCTTTAATCATGTCGTCGAGGATGTTTTCCAGCACGTTGGCCGGAACAGCAGGAGGAACGCCAGGGGCCAGCTTGCGACGGCCATTTTCGATGACTGATTCATTGACCAACGGCATCGTGCGGTCAACCAACAGCTTGCGGCGCACACCTACATCACCGTTCGACGTCGCATCGCGCATGCCTGTAGCCAATGCTGCACGCAGGCGCAACGGGTCAGTCTTGGAAATGAGGCCAACCTTCATGGCAATCTTGTCAGCGGTCAGGAAAGAAACACCGTCAACCTCAAGAATGAGGTCATACGGACGCTTCTCCACCTCCTCGATAACACGACTACCATAGATGTTGATGAGCGTTTCCGCCATCGCTTCGGACAACCCATAACCCAGCAACGGCGACATCAAGTCAGCAGCCGGCTTGATTTTGGGCCACCACGCCAGGATGGTATCCACCTTAGGCGTGTTACGCGTCCCCACCAGGTCGATGAGCGTATCCCGTTTGCAATGGTCGAGAAGCTCCTCGAGGTCGAGGCCTTCTTCCTTGACGCCTTGCACCAGCATGCTCACCACGATTTCACCAACAGCCGCGGTACCCGAGCCCTTGCCACGGAGGGCAAACACCAGATAGCGGCCAAGCGCTTCAGGGGACGGCATGCGGATGGAGACAGCGGACTCAATCTTAAACGTCGGCCCGTAGGTCAACGCCTTATCCGAGGTCCGGTCCCATTCGCCAGCAGCCTTATAGCAATGGCCAACCTGCGCATTGAACTTGCCGGCGACACTGTCACCCTTGGTCGTGCGTGCAATGTGAAACCCGTCTTTGGAAAACCGGATATCAGCCAGCTGGAAAACCAGCTCTTCCTTCGTTGTTGTTGCTGTCATGATTTGATTTCCTTCCGTTATAAATATTTATGCCCAGCTTCAGGCGAGATATGGACCTAAGTCCGTATAGCTCGCGCTTGCATAGTTAACTTGTAATATTTGTTAACAACTGAATGCCGGTGATGTTGCGAAATATATCATTCTACGATATACTATGCAATAATCATTCCTCAAGTTCTGACTGGAAATATATGCAAATCAAGGAACTTTTATTCGGTGTTCCCATTTTGTTTTTCATCATCTGGATTTTTGCGGCACCGGTACCCCAAGACCGCATTTCTCGCGCCTGTGAGCCGATTAACTGGGTCGGCAACGTAGCCACCTCCACCACGGCGCTGTCCGCTGAGAGCCATACAGCCACCACTGCTCGCTGGAGTGACAAGCTCGATTACAGCTGCCAATTCCTTATCTGGCGCCTCTTCTACCAGGCCGATTACAACAAGGCTATTGCCGCCGGCCTCATCAAGCCTGCGCCGTCAATGCAATCCATCGCAATCTATAAGCCTGTAGAGCAAGCCGCGCCCGCGGACGAACATAACCACCCCGGCAATCCTGGCTCACTCGCTCAGCCGCTGCCTGTTAAGCAATAGGAGGCCGCATGCGAATCAAGCTGATTTCATCCTTGGTTGGACTGGCACTGCTGCCCCTGACTGCAATGGCGGACATGCCTACGCCCGGAGTCGCAGCTGGCCCAACAGATACGGTGCTGGTGGAAATCATTAACTTCCACTGCCCGCGCTGCCATGCCGTGAATGACCAGTTCGACACGATTGCTCAGGCCGCCAAAGAGGCCAAGATTCCTTTACGTGTGGCCCCGGCCGCATGGGAGGGCCAATCCTTATGGCCGGACCGGTTCTACTACGCCGTTCGTGACCTCTTCCCTGGCGCCGAAAATATCGTGCGTGATGCCTTGTTTGATGGCATCCAGCGCGAGGGGCAGAATTTTGAAGAGCTCCCGCAGATTATCTCCTTCCTGGAGCGCCGCCAGCTCCCGCAACGCATTAAGCAGACGGTACCCAAGTTTGACTTGCTGGCCGTCGCCGACCGCGCGGCATCCGATATCACCCTGGTTTCTGAGGTCAAGGTAGGCCGTCTGGTTGATATGTCCGGCGCGACTGAAGTTCCTGTATTCGCTTGGGTACACGACGGAAAAATCAAGCAACTGATTTCCCCCGCAGATGCTTCCGAACCCGGTCCGCTAGTGCAAAAAGTTCTGCACAAACTCAACGAATCAACCAAATAACAGGAGTCCCCATGCGATTCTCTACCCTGCTTAGCACCCTTGCCTTGGTTGGATTCAGCCAATGCGCGCTGGCGGCCCTGACGCCGCAACCTGTCCCACCACAAAACCCGCTTGATGCCGCGGCGGTGCGCTTGTCGGCGGACACCTATGCTCACTCAGAAGTGCGAGAAGTATCTCCATCGGCCGCTGAAGAGTTGCTAAAGTCAACGGCCGGTCCCAACTGGCATGTTCTCGAGGTCCGTGCGCCAGGGTGTATCAAGCCAACTGATAAAGCGCATCGCAAGGAATGCGCTGAAATTTCGAAGCAGTGCGATAACGCTACACAATTAGCTAACAAATTTCATACCGAAATTACGTGTTCTGCCCTATACCACGAGACGACCGTCGTAGTGACAACCGTGCCGACCCCCAATAAGGGTCCCCACGCGATTAAGAAGCATCACCGCGGAAGCAAGCACAAGGTTGCCCACAAGGCGTCCGAGCGCAGCCCAGGTACTAAAAACGGGAAGCGAAATAACTGTGATTAATCCCTGAATGTTCGATTCGGGTTTTGTTAAATTAATGGAGTGTAGAAAATGACTATTAACACCTTTGTGTTGTCCGGTGAAGTTAAGCGTATCGACGTCAATAACAAGCCCGCCAAGAAAGGCCCGGCTGCGGTAGCATGGATTCAATACGGCCCGTCCCGTCAACGTACCGAGCAATCGGTCCAGTTCGTGAACGTGGCGCTGGTTCGCATTCCCCCTTATGTGTATGAGAAGTGCAAGGACCACCTGAAGGTCGGCTGCCTTGCCGACGTTACCGGCCACGTCCAGGGCGTGCTCAAGCATATCGTTACCGAAGGGTTTGTCACCAACGAACTGGTTGCTGACCGTTTCCAGGTGGTTGATGCTGACGAACTGGAAGAAGAACAACCGTCTGGCCTCGGCATCGACGAATAACCGTCGGCCAGCTTGACGCAAAAAGCCCAGTGCCAAATGGCATGGGCTTTTTGTTTTATGGAACGCAAGCTGCTTAAAATTGACAAAACAACTATAAATCGGTATACTGTCCTTAAATTTATGAGATAACAGCTGTGTTTTGGGTATCTGCTGAACTCCCCCCTGAAATTCCGACCACTTGCGTCATGCGTGCGGCACAGCATTATTCAGTGCCCGTAGCTGCGCTGCTATCCATTCTGAAGCAGGAGGGTGGTGAGGTTGGTAAGGCGTATGTCCGAAGCACGGGGACCTACTTCGGTCCATTCCAGATTTCAGACACGTGGACTGGGCACTTCCAAAAGTGGGGTATCTCATCTTCTAAGCTTCAGCATGATGCTTGTGCGAATGCGGTTGCAGGCGCCTATGTGCTGGCTTATTACAAGGCTCGTGAGCCTGACTGGTATCGAGCCATTGCGCGGTACAACGTCGGCTCGCTAAACACGCCTCAGCGGCGTGACGCAGGCTTCAGATACGCCAGCAAGGTGATGCACCACTGGTGGGGGATTTACGAGAAATGGAATCATCCGACTTGATGCTTGGAAAGCTCAACCTGAATTGCCCTTCCCCGCGCGCCAGAGCGTTCTTGGCGGGCGGCTTGGCTGCATCCCTGCTTCTCTATGCTTTATTGCACACCTTCAAGTCGACAGGGGAGCAAGCTCCGCCCAGCCTGAGCACCATGCGATTCTCCGTTGCAGTGCTCCAAGGTCCAAAGCAGGCAGCCCAGGAGGCTCCTGCCAACGTCGACAAAACCGCGCCTGATGTGGTGGCTGAGCCCCCGAAGGAGCGCGTGAACAAAGTAGTCTCCGCAGAGCGTGAGACCAGTTTGCCAAAAGCGGTTGCCGCTGCCCAGGACACGACTGTAGGACCCGAGGCCGCCAAGCCGGATGAAGTTATTCCTCCAGCTCAAGTCTCCATGCCGGGAGGCAAGCTGATGGCACAGGATGCTTCCGTAGGCGAACAGCCCGACCCCTTCGCCGTTGGCCCGCGACAGGTGTACATCCGAATTTATGTTGATGCCAATGGCAATGCAAAGCGTGGCGGGATTGTTCGCCAAGGTGCCGAGCCCATGCGTGACGCCCTCATCCTGAAGGCCATGATGTCCCGCAGCTACAGCATCGACAAGCTCATGAAGGCGCCGGGCGAAGAGCAGATGTGGCAACTCGACCTGGTTATCGACTATGGCACTAACGAATTTCTACCCTGATTCACTGACACTGGAGTTCATATGATTGGCAATATCATTCAGTACACCCTTTACGCAATTTTCTGGCTCACCGTGACACTGGCAGTTGGTGGCGGCTTCATTGCTGCAGCGGCACGCAAGGCGCGCAATCCGGCCATTGTTGACCCCTGGTTGGCCGGTCTGGCCTTGATTGCAGCCACTTCCCCCTATGTGGGCCTGTTCGGCACCGTATGGCACATCATCCAGGCATTGTCCGGGATTGGTTCTGGCAATTTAAATGTGGCCGCAATTGCGCACCCGATTGGGGAAGCCTTATATGCCACTTTATGGGGCCTGGGCTGTGCTATCCCGGCATTGATTGCTCATCGCGTCATTCTGATGGTCTTGCCTGAGGAGCCTGTAGCCGTGGCCCCGGAAGAAGCCGCTTCGTCCACCCAGGAGTAAGTGATGACCAAGGCTCAACAGCGCCGCGCTGCGGCTGAAATCAATATTATCCCGCTTCTCGATGTGCTGCTGGTGCTGGTAGCCGTGCTACTGCTGCTCACGCCGTTCATGGCGAAGTCGATTGGAGTGGATTTGCCGGCAACCTCGGCAGGCGCGGTCATGACCCAGGACACCTCGGTGACGCTCGAAATTCATTCTGATGGGTCGGTGTGGTCCGACGGTCTGCGCGTAGTCGATTGGACGAAGCTATACGCAAAGATGAGGGGCGCCACTACGGCAAAAGTGTTTGCGGACAAGGCAGCAACGTTCGCGGCTGTTGCCGGTGTCATGGATAAGTTGGCGTCAAACGACATCCACAACATTCAATTCGCCGTCAAGGACTAACAATGCAGGCTACCGATAAACAAGCATTCAACCCAAGTCTCCGTAAGTTCGGAGACTATCTATCTGCGCGAAACTTCATTATTGAAGCTCGTGAAGGATTCTTTTTTGCAATTCGTGCGCATTTGCGCCCAGACGAGCGTTCCGACGCCAAGAATCTTTCCGACCCGCTGTGGGATTCTCCGGCGCGCAAAATTGCGGATGAAGACTGGATTGCCAATCCTGCCCGTGGTTACCTGACAATTCGCGAGAACCTGGCTAGCGGCCGGTCATTCCGGCTGTCCATTCTGCAGATGGGTAAGGTCCTGCGTGTGGGCGTTCGCGTCCCAAAGACGCTGGCGCTGATGCAGAGCCAGGTGGGCGCCCGTATTTCTTCAACCTTCCCCGGCCAGCAACCAATTCAGATGCAAATGTCGACCGGCGAGGTGCTGTTTGACTGGAATTTTGATGTTCCTGACTTGTACGACTCTGCGCTCACGATGGAGACCGCAATTTATCAGGTCGGGCACTTGTTCGAGAACGCGCTGCAAACCATTTTGACTCAAAAACAGGATTAATGATGAAACACCTTCTTGCTGCCCTTCTTCTGGCGTCGCTTTCTGGCACTGTTCTGGCGGATGATGCTGCCAAACCTGTCGGGCTGGGCCAGGATTCGGCTAAAGAGCCTCC
The DNA here is from genome assembly GCF_003112435.1 of Novimethylophilus kurashikiensis. GTDB lineage: Bacteria > Pseudomonadota > Gammaproteobacteria > Burkholderiales > Methylophilaceae > Novimethylophilus > Novimethylophilus kurashikiensis. The sequence continues at coordinate 137,817 of NZ_BDOQ01000007.1, read as the reverse complement.
GATGCTGAAGAATCTCAAGCTCACGGACCCGCTTGTGCAGCAGAAGTACCTGAATGAGCCGGACATGCTGCGCTTTTTGCGCGCCACCTACTCCGAAGCTTGCGCACGGGGAACGCTCACCAAGGCTGTGACCATGGTGAAGCTGGACCGCCAGGGTAAGTACACGCAGGTTCAGAAGGACGCCGCTAAGAATCTATCGGATAGTCAGCGCATCTGGAAGATGTCTTCCTATGAAATGGAAGCCCTGTTTGGCCCGGGCTACCTTAAGTCGGCGAACTACTGTGATTGCATGATGAAGGAAGTCGCTGACACCGACCTGGTCAACCCCAAGAAGGGGCTGGAAGTTATCGAGAAGCTGCCTTCAAGCACCCAGAAGACCTGCGAACGCTTGGCGCAGGAAAAAACCGAGCGCCAGGTTGCCAACCAGAAAAAAGATTAACCGGAGAAAGTGATGAAGTTCGGATTTTCAATTGTTGCTTTGGCGTTGATGGGGCTTTCAGCACAAGCCCTTGCCGACCGTCCGCCAGTGTCCAACGGGGTGATTTCCAACCCGACGTTGAACGCCAATCAAGCGGTGGCTAAGGCTCAGGCCGTAGGCGCTATCACATCCTTCATGAGTAAGGGTGCGGAGGAGTGCGACGCCAATGGCAAGAACTGCCACAGCGCGTTCGGCGCCAACGATATGCCGGACTACAACGGGCTGCAAGTTCAAGCCCAGACGGCCGCGGGCACTCAGAGCTTCAACTTCCTCGATAAGGATGGTAACTCCTCCAGCTACTCGGCGCAGACGGGTATCCTGGCCGTGGCCTGCGGCAACACGCGTAGCCAGGTAATCGCCGGCGTAGCGGTCAAGGTCTCAAATTGTCAGGTGTCGGATACCGGTGACGCGCAAATCACCTTCAAGGTTTGCACGGCCCCTGCCCGCGGCCTGCCGGTAAGCCAGCCGGATAACGCAGTTGATTGTTCAAGCGACCCCACGGCCTCGAACTACAAGCCGCCCGCAGGCAAGGTCTGCCGTGTTGCAGCGTGTGATTCGGAACCTGAAAACAGCTTGAACGGCTGGAGCACGGAAACCACGGTGAGCTGGCAAGCCAGCATGCCAAGCAATGCGACGGCGGACCAAAAAGCACGTAACGGCCTGGCAATGGTGTTCTACCCCTCGCTGTCTGGCGGCATTACGCCTGATTTCAAGGCGGATTCGGACAATATGACGGCGCTTAAGATTGTTCAGAGCTTCGTCAACAACAACACGCACAAGACTGCGGTCGGCTTCCGTATTGCCTATCGCCACAAGACCACGGTCACGAAGGACATGATGACCGCTGGTGCCGGTTCAGTGCCGAATCCGCAAGACCACACGAACCAGTGGGCTTCAATTCAGAAGCTGCAAGCCAATCCGCTGATTCCTCAGTATCAAGCCAAGTATGGTGCGAACGGCAGCGAATGTTTGCAGCAAATTGGCCACGGCATTGCGACCGACGGCAAGATTACGGTGTGTGACCAGACATACAGCAATGAGAGCGGCATCCATCCGTTGGCCAAGACCGCCCAGGTCGCTGCAGAAGGCCAAGATTGCGGCACGACAGAGGTTTGCGTGCAGAAGGTGGTTAACACCAACACCTGGACGCAGACTTGCAGCTCGGACGTCCCACTGTCGATGCGTAATTGCACCACCAAGACGGACTACACGCTGAATGACATTACGTCCGCGCGCACCAAGCCGACGGAAATCTGTACTGAGCAGCGTACGACCGCAACCTATTCTTGCGCGACAACGGCCGTGCCGCAGTTGTGTCAGCAGAAAGCCATCATTAATCAGGGTGGTCTGGACCTAAACGTTACTTCTGGCGACACTAGTATTTCTGTGATTGGTCAGCCAGACCCCTATACGGTCCAATTCAGAGTGGGGGCTATCGGTGACAACTATTGGAGCACCGGGTACTACCATCGTGAGTTTACGATTGACATCCAGGATGTGGCGACGGTAAAGCAATTCCTGATGTATTACGTTGGGTACGATGACCTGATGGCGGTGTCCATTAATGGTCATTGGTTGTGGGCGGATTACGGAGGCGGCTCCTACAACCCGACCTATGACACCTGGGGCCAGTGGATGACTCAAAATGTGTGTTCCTGGCAAATGAGCGGCCTTACCTGCAGCCCAGTCACCTCATGGCAGTCTTACTGGGAGCGTAACGTGAGCTGGCGTGCCTCTACCAACATCAACTTCGTGCCTTATCTCGTGAATGGCCGGAACTACCTGCGTATCGATACTGGTGTGGGTGGCGGCGGTGAAATGTGGGCGTACTTCCAAGTCTCTGCCTGGACGATGGCGTGCAACTACACCGTCAATGACGCTTGCGCTCCATACGAAGCTGCTAAGTAGTAAATTTCTGAAAAAATAAAAGCCGGGGATTATTCCTCGGCTTTTTTGTTTTGTAGACCAATAAAAAGCTCCAACCGGATGGCTGGAGCTAGTGAGTATTACAGATTGACCAGAACGTCGTTCCAGTCCATGCCTTCAACCTCAGGCATCTTGATATCGACTTCGATTTCAGGATGCTCAAGCGCCATACGTTCCTTGAATTCAGCAGCAGCCGAAAACCCGGTACCGTTTGGGTCGTTATCCGCGAAGATAACGATTTTACGCAGGGTACCCAACATTGAATCTGGAATCACAAAGTTACGAATGTTGCGCTCAGAGTAGGTTGCCCATACTGGAATTTTCCCCAGCTCAGGCCAATACCGCCCCATCGCCAGCTGACGAACCGAATGCGCAGTTTCCTTGCCTTCAGCCAATCCAAGTGTGTCTGCGCCGGTAGCGTCGTACAAGCGCATTGCTGCACCTGCCGCGCCTATCGTGCGGGAGAGCTTCTTGGCCTTGCGGACCGGAGCCTTCTCTTTCTTATCCTTGGATAACCAGGTGCGATGAACCGCCACCGGGTTGCCTTGAGCATCTCGCATCATAGCCAGAATTGCGGGGTAGCTACCAGTTTTAACCAGTATCTCCTCACTATTTGGGTCAGCCGGATTCTTTTTCACGTATTCGTAATAGCCCAGACTCGCAATAAAACGCTCATCCTGCATATCCACCAACACGCGAGCATGCAATCCCCGGCCCAGGTAATAAGGCACTTGCTTGATGTCCAACGGCTTGCCCGCTTCCCATAAATTGAGAAGATTGGCCAGAATCTTTTTGTTCTGTTCTTCGTCGTCTTCATCCGAATACACCTTGATAGGAGCTGGCGTTACCGTTTCCTGGTAGGAGGACCCGTTGAGCCACTCATCCACCCGAATCAGGGTTTCATTGAATGTCCAGCCAGTGGCCTTCATCAACACAGCGAACCCATCAGGATAGACCCCGCAGGAGCACATTGCGACCCCTACTTCACGCGTATTTCCCTTACCTGGCTTGGCTTGCTTAATGAATCGAAAATCTTCCTTACCCCCATGAAAAGGACACGTCACGTGCGTTCCAATCTTCTGTAACGCATTATTGAAGTATCCCGGCACCAGCGACGGCAGGATATCCAGCCATTTGCCGTGCGCCTGGTCGCGGACCTTGTCGGCCTCGACCCGCTTCTTATAGGTTTTCGTACTCATTTTGTTGCCTCCGATAAATTATTGTCCATGTCACGTATAGCAACATTTGTTAACATGATTTCGCTTCAGATAAGAATCAAGAGCCGACTCTCTCCTTGCGAAATATAGTATTTAATGGTATTATACTTAGAAATACATGGGTGCTCAAGTAAGTCCATTGCACCCAGCCCCATGGTGGAGACGAGATTGGCAGCAAAAGCAAAACATAAACCGTTGGCGCTACCCGACCAGCTAGGATTCGGGTTTGAAGTGTGCGACGCCCAGGGCAATCGCCCGGAATTCCTATCCGACAAGGATGAGGTTTATGCCGCGCTGGACCTGATTGGCCAAGCTCAATGGGCCTCCGTCGACGTTGAAACCACCGGGCTCACCGACGCATCCTCCCCTGTCGTCATTGATATGCAGAACTGGAAGCAAGGCGCTTCCTCTCGCGTGCGCATGCGTACCATTCAAGTGCGTGTACCGACGGTGCGCGGTCGTAAGGGTCCTCGTATTGAGTTTGCCTTTGACTGCGACAAGATGGGGCCTGCGCTCACACAGGAAGTTGCGCAATGCATCCTTTCCCGCCGCATTTTCATAGCGCACAACGCAGGCTTCGACTTGTATTGGCTGCGACTGGCGCAAGGCCGTACCGTGATGCCGGCCATCGTGGTCGACACCATGTTGATGGTTCGCCTTTTGAACCCCAAGCTGGTGCTGAAGCGAGCCGAGCTGGTGTCGAGCATCAAGCACAACACCGAGATTGTTACCGCTACCGAAGTTGAGCAGGCCGCATGGAAGTCCCTTATCACCGGGGCATCTGGCGGCAGCTTGGCGGACGTCGTGTTGGCGATGTTTGGGGTGGTGGTCGATAAATCCTTCCAGAAACCGACTAATTGGACCGGGTTGCTGAGCTTTGGCCACTACGATTACGCCATTGATGACGTGGTGTGGGCGGACCGCATCCTATGCGAATTGCTTGGGCTGGATGCCGAAGGCGACCTCTATCAGGCTTATCTAGGTCAACGCGCTCGAAAGGCGACGGTTCGATTGGTAGAGCCCCAAGTGCCCGAACTGGTGCTGTTGCGCGAACACGGCATGCCGCTCAATACCAGCGTCGGCAACAAGTACGTTAGAACCAAGCGTATCGAGCTCAGCATGAAGGTTAGTGAGCTCATCGCCCTAGAGCCCACGTTAGAGACCTATCGCGAAGCGCTATCTGACCCGGATGCCGGGTTGGACGACGACCTTAAGAAGTGTCTTGCGGCTGCCTTTGAGAAGCGTGGCGTCGTTTTACGTCGTACCGCGGCTACCGGCGCCCCGCAAGTCGGGGAAAAGGACCTCCGGGCTTGTCGCGCAATCCAGATTGAAGAGTCCAGGCCATTGTTCAATGCATGGGTGGCCGTTTGCAGAGCAAAGAAAACCTCGAACATGGCCCTTGAAGTGGTCGGCTTCGCCGAACGTAGTGCCGACGGCCGTGTGCGCGCCCTGCTCTCGCATGGTCCGGTCACAGGGCGATTGGCAGCGTCCGAACCCAACGTTCAACAGTGGCCGCGGGACCAGTTGTTCCGCGCGATGTGTATGGCCTACACGAAGCCCGGTTGCGAATTCATGGACGTGCTGGTGACGGTCTGGAATCAACCACTCATTGCTAAAGCCGCCGACCGTGACGTTTCAATTGGTGAAGTGGTTCGCGTTGAATCGGCGTGGCTTGCCGGGCTGTACGCCACAGACAAGATTACTGTTTTAGCGACCGAGGAAAACCAGGCTGTGCTTGCGGCCGCCACCGGTAAGACGGTCAAGGTTGGCGCGCTGGTTTCCACCGAATTCAGTTCCTTTGCTGGTGCGCATAAAGCATCTGCTGAACGTAAGGAGTTTGGCGCGGCCATTGAGGCGCAATTCACGCATCGCATTGTTGCCTCCGACTTTGGGGCACTGGATGTACGCGTGGGGGCTGCATTGTGCGTACGTGCTCAGCGGGACATGCTGGCAGCAGCACGTGGGCATGTGGTTCCTGGTGGCACGCAACCACCAGAGAATGTGCTGGCCGCTATCACCACCATTGCAAGATTACTGGGCCTCCCTGATGCGGAAGCGGCGCTGAAGTCAGAAGCCGCAAGGTTCAAGAAGGAAGTTACGCGTCTGGATGAGCGGATGGAGAACCTCAAGCGCCAGCTCGATGATGGCGGCATCCAGCGCAACAAGTATTACAAACTGCGCGGCGAAGTTAAAGATGAGCTGCTGGCAGCTCGCTTAGGTTACCGTCTGGCGCAGTGTATGTCGTACGCCGTTGCACGCGGTGAAACTGATTATTCCGCCCTTCGCGACGCTTTCGTAGCCGACATCGATATTCACACCTTCACCGGTATGAAGCTCGCAGGCCGCGACCCCATGAAAGAGTTCGAGGGCCTTACTCCCTCGGACCGCAAGAACTACGAGAAGAAGCTCAAGAAAGAACTTGGGCCTAAGCGCCAGCAAGGCAAGATTGCTAACTTGTCCCTACTCTATGGGATGGCCGATGCAGGCTTCCAGGAGGCGGCTGCACGTGGCTACGACGAACACTGGACCTTGGATGAGGCCGGCGATATCCGCGACTTGTGGATGGATGCCTACCCTGAAGTTGAATTGTGGCACCTCTGGACCGAGTGTCTGCAAGCCGGGATTGTGTATCTGCCCGATGGCACGAAGGAAAAGCCGGTTCGTACCGGCTGGTGGATGGCACGCACGCTGGCTGAACGTGAGATTGTGGCCTTTGGCCTCAATGCTGCACTGTCCTACCAGGACCAGTCATCAGGCGCCGACATCCTCGGCATGATTATGCACCGCCTTAACGTGGAATACCCCGATATCTTCGATTGCGCTATCAATCAGGTGCATGACGAAGTGGTGTTCTGCCTGGACGAAGACAAGTTCAAAGCACATCTGGAAATTATCGAAATGGTCATGGTGGAAGAAGCCAACAAGCTCACGATGCCCTACGGTGTTCCTTGCGCGGTAAGCCCGGCGACCGGTGTGCTTTGGATTAAAGACTAACGGAAACGTGAGATTTTGATATGGCCTTTTTAGGCGTTCCCCCTGAAGAAAACCTCGTACTGGAAATCAGCCAAAGCTCTCTGACGCGATTTAAGGCCAGGGAGCCAGATGAAAACATAGTTACTGACTACCTCGCCAAAATTTGTATCTATGACGATGAAACTGAAGATTTTGTTGACGTAGGGGTGCTTGACTATTTTGTGATTGATACAGCTCTCGCGCATGACAACCGTGTCTGGTTGGGGGATGCGCTGGATGCCCACAGCGATACTCTGGCGGACCTGTTTGGCACAATTTATGACGAGCAAACTGAACTGAAGCAGGTGCTGATGGATGCGGTCGGGGATGACTTGCTCACAGGATTTGGTGGCATCCTCTACCTTAACCGCGTTGAACTGCAGCCGGCTTATCGTGGACGCGACATCGGCTTGCAGGCAATTTACACCCTGCTTAAGAACAAGGCGCTTGGCTGCGAATTGGCGCTTCTGCAAGCAGCACCAATTCAAGATGGGAAGGCCGCTCCAGTTTCCGATGCAGAGCGCAAAAAGATATCGACGAAATTGCGCAGGCACTACAAGAGACTCAACTTTGTGTCCATAGGTCGAACGGGGTATATGGGCGCCTCCTTGAACTACCACTTGCCCGCATTCTGGATGGAGCCGTAAATGTTCCTATTCCTCGATGATAGTCGACCCGCTCCTGTCGGCGCCACAGTGTGCCGCTCCGCAAAGGAGGCCATTAAGCTACTAGCAACTGAGCACGTCCGCCAAATTTCATTTGACTCGGACCTCGGTGACGGCGGCTCCCCTTACGAGGTGGCAGCAGAAATACTCAAGTCCTCAGGCATCTACGGAAAAACCGTGCCGCACTGGTGTATTCACGACCGCAGCAACCCTGTTGTAGCCAGAAACATCCGGTCAACCATGCTATCGGCAGAACGCCGATATGCCATGAGTAACCCTAACGACCCCAAGCGTCGAAACACCCCCTCTTGCCGCGGCATCGTTGTGGCATTAAAGCCGGGACGTGTCGGAAGTCAGCGGTACCTCTAACCTCAGCCCTCTGGGCCAACCATCAAGGAAACAAAATGGGTCAAGCAAGAAAACGTGGTTCCCTCGCAGAACGCATTGCGCAGGCACAAGCCATCCAGGAAGACGAATCCCCGATTAACATCAAGTGCAAGACCTGCGGCGAAGTCCTGAATGGATTCACGCTCATCAAGCACACCCCGGCCGGCGCGGCCTGGGCAAAGAAATGTGAGTGTGGCGCTGTCACCACGGCGCTAGTCCAGGCGCGTCACAGCACCTTGCAGCGCACATTTGCCAGCACCTTGGGCATGGCTCAGGAGATTGCCGGCGACGACAAGAAGTGTTCGGTGACCTTCCTGGAGAAATCCATCGATTCCATCGAAACGGGCATCATCCGGCTCTAGCCGACTTAGCGCTATACCTCATTGTTACTAACCAAAATGAGGAAATATCATGACTGCTGTCAGCCTGAATCAAGACCAACGTTTGTTTGTAATCCCGAGTGGCGGTGGATATAGCTGCCTGGGGTTTGATGTAGTCTATAACTACATCACTGAGTTTGCGAGCCGGATTGCAAAAGCCGGCCGCGCGATTTCAGTAACGCCGCAAAGCGCTGAAATCGGTACCCTCAAGCAGTACGAGGACTACCTTTCGCTGCTTCAGGAGTATCGCGCCATCGAAGACAAGGAAACTTGGTTTGATGCGCGCACGCCTGAACAGGTACGCAAGGTGCTCGAGGCCTATCGTAAAAGTGGAAATCGTGTCCGGATTTTCCTGGGCGACGAATCCACAGGCCGTGACTGGATGGACGAACACGATATGATGGGAAGAATTGGTCGCAGCATGGGGCCAATGAAGAGCCCTCTCCTGATTTCTGATGATGAGGATGGGGGACCTGCACTTCTGACCAGCTGCATTGTCCGTATCGTTGACGTCACAACCCGTAAAGATGTGTATCGGCACCCGCAGTACCACTTGCCGGAGATGGAACTTCGTTCGATTTCCGACGAAGATGGGTATACCGATAGCAAGGGTAAGTATGTCTCTCTTGCGGCTCTAGGCTACTCGCATGGGGTTTGGGTAAAAAACCAGAATGGTTTGTTATTGAATCACGCGAACTTCAAGTCCTACGGTAAAGCATGCAACTGGATGGCATTTATGTCCGGTGACAGCTTTACTCAACCCTAAGCGGAGGAATCATGGCAAGCAAACTGTCTCAAGTGACTAATGATGACAAGGAACTGGGTATCGTCATTCTGACGAACATTCGCGCAAGCCTGGAATCACTCGGGTTTGGTGATGCAGAAGCCAGTATCTCTGGGGCCGACCTGGTAGATGCAATGCAGGAGCACTATCAAGCGATTGAGCACCTTTTGTCGAAATACAACCTGATGTAACTCTCACAAGGCCGCAAGATTTTTCTTGCGGCTTTTCTGTGTCCAAACGAAAAGCCCCGAATATCGGGGCTTTGAGTCTGCATTAGCTGTCGAGCCAATGCTTAAGTTCCACTTTAGCCGCACGCTTGCCTGCCTCGAATTGTTTCATTAGGGCGTAGCAAACCTGGTCTGCCAGTAGCCTGGAGGTAAAGGTGAGCGTGGCGCTAGAACTTTCCATGCCAGCATAATACAACTCAAAACTGACGGCTTCGGACGAGTCCCACGGGCAAACCTCAAGATGGCCTTGGGCAAGGGAATTTTTCCACGCACGTTTTCTGCAAGGTTCTGCCATAATTTCTCCTGATGCCTTGGCTGATTAACAAATGCCTAAGTTGACAATAAGTGCCTAATATAGTATATTTCATGTTCCATATTAGATAACAAAAGGCAAGAAATGACGCGCTCTCGTGTTGCAGTATCCGCATTGTTAACCCTGGCAATGGTTGCGGTTGGCGGTGTGGCCAACGCATTCTCATTCAAAGACGTCACCAAAGGCTTCCATGATGTCAGTAAAGCAATTTCCAACCAGGGCAGCACTGTCGTGCCGGCGGCGGGCACACTAGAGGTTGCCTTCTCCCCTGACGAAGGCAGCGAAAATCTGGTCATCAAGGTTATCAACTCCGCGTCCGAGAAAAAGGGTGGCGAAATTTTGATGCTGTCCTACAGCTTCACCTCGGCGCCAGTGACCGAGGCGCTGGTGAAGGCGGCGCATAACGGCGTTTCCATCAAGCTGGTGGCTGACTACAAGAACAACATCTCTGAAGACCGCTCCGGCAAGGCGCGTGCCGCGCTCTCTGCGTTGAAGACCGCTGGCGCCGATGTGCGCGTCATCAAGGTGTATCCTATTCACCATGATAAGGTCCTCATCGTGAACCGGGATACGGTCGAACTTGGCTCGTTCAACTATTCGGCCGCCGCCGCTCACAAGAACTCCGAGAATGTGCTGGTGAACTGGAACAACCCAAAATTGGCTGATGCCTACGTCAAGCACTTCAACCGCAACTACAGCCAGTCAACACCATTTGAAACACAATACTAGCTTTAAGAATTTCAACTAGTTACTCTAAAACTGGCCATCCGGCCAGTTTTACTTGGTAGCTTACCTACTTGCTAAACGAAATTAAGTGAACTGTATGGAAATTCTCGAGGCCATTGAAGTTAAGGAATGTTGTCATTGCCATGTTGAAAAACCTGTTACGGATTTCAATTTGAAGAACAAGGTAACGGGCAAACGTCAGTCTCGATGCAAGCCGTGCCAAGCAATCGTGAGTCGAGAACATTATTTAGCGAATAAAGAAAAAATCATCGAGCGGTCAGCAATTAATGCAGCCGCAAGACGGGTTTCCTTAGAAAAAATTGTGAAGGAAGGTCTGGCGGCAGCTAAGTGTGAGAAATGTGGAACAGCTAATCAGCTAACCTATCATTTGAATCGTGACTTTGACGGGCCGTGTGTTTCCGCCATTTTGCATAACGGCATGGCTAGGGAGTCGTTGATGGAAGCAATCGAGCACAGCTCGATTTTGTGCAAATCTTGCCAAGGGGCCACATTTCACAAAGGGCTTGAGCCATATCTGGCGGCTCGCAGAGCCGGACAACCTTATGAAGCTAAGCGTACCCCTAAGAATGAATATAAATCTCGGTATACAAAAGCCAATAAAGACCGGCGAATGAGCTCAGCCAGGGTTTAAGCCTCAAAGGCTCTAATAAAAACAAACACCAGTTCAGAGAACTGGTGTGGGAGAGAGAAGTTACCGAGAATGGCCTTTCATCGTCACAACAGAGCTTACGCTCAATGTCGCTGACGGACGTCCGTGTTTTGGCGGATAGTTAAAGGCGTCACTGCGGTAAAACTTCTTTTTGAGGATGTCGACCGTCGTCAACAGCGAGCAAATGCTCAAGCTTCGTCCACAGGGGCACTCTACCTACCCGTCGGGTTCACACAAACGGAACCATATTTCCATGTACCAGTATAGGGAGCGGAAACAGATTAACGCACAAAACTCGAAACTGGAAACAAAGTTGCACATTAACTGATTGACTATTATAGCAAATAATGCTATATTCAGAAGGTATTCCTTACAGTCGGAATCCATCATGGCATTCAAACATCTCTCCATCCTCGAACGCTCCTCAAAATTTGAAACTGCTGTTGACTTGCTTACGCGTGTGAACGAGGGGGATGATTCGGCGGTGCCTGAAATTCATAAGTTTCTTTCGAATTTGAGGGAGCGCGAGGAGATACTCGCCATCGAGCATAATAAAGCCGAAACCGCCCGCGATAAGCGAAAGAACGGCGGACGGAAGAACTCCGGGTTATTTGAAGTTGCGCCAAGGTATGAAAATGGAACCGATTTTAGCGCTGAGGGTATCGTCCTTGCGCGAAAAGGTGCACTTCGTTTGATTTGGCGATATGGCAGCAAGTTTTGGGCGAGCCAGTTAGAGCCCAGCGTGTACACTCCTGGCGAACTGGAAGTACATGGTGAAAATCCGGAACAACGCCACCGCAATCATCGGGACCTCACCAATAATCATCGTGAGCCAGGAACCAAGGATACGCGTTTAACGAAAGCGTTGATTTTGCGCTATGCTGAGCAGATTGATGCCGTATTCGGCGCTGGCACAGCCATCCAGGTCGCGGAACTCAAAAAGACCGTGCTGGTGGACGCCGCCTAGTTCAACACCCTTCCCTGCCACTGCAGGGAGGTCTTTCCCTTCCAAGTATTCAGGCTGGGAGCCAGATACATCTGGACTTCCTGGCCAACGGTCGGCTCCGGCTGGTTGAACATGACCACCGTTTCCGGCACGTCGTTATCCCCGATTTTTGCCCGAATCTTCCAGTGCAGGCCGCTCGACCCCAACGGCTGCACTTCCTTGATGACTGCGGCATCATCAAAAGCTGGCGCCTCGAAGCCTTGCCCCCATGGATGGCGCAACACGCGCGCAGCGTCCTCCACAGAAAGGTTTGGCATTGGGCCATCACTCCAAAGCGTGTTCTCAAGCATCTCTGGAGTCACGCGCTCCTTGGCGACATCGATAAATGCACGCTCAAAGGCCTCTAATGCGCCCACATTTTCAAGCGTCGCTCCTGCAGCCATGGCATGGCCGCCGAACTTGGATAGAACGCCAGGTGCACGACGCGCGACTTCTTCGAGGGCGTCCTTAAGGTGGAAGCCCGGGATGGACCTCCCAGAGCCCTTGGCGACGCCGTCATGCAGCGAAAAGACGAAGGTTGGCCGATGATGCTTTTCCTTGATGCGGGAAGCGACTAGGCCAACGATGCCAGGGTGCCAGTTAGGGCTACCCTTCACAATGGCCAGGGTATCCTCGGTGAAGGTGAAGTCGAGCACCAGCGAGGCATCATCAACGGCCTCCTTTTGCAGGCGCTTACGTTCATCGTTGGTTTCCGTCAGGAGCTTGGCTAGCTGCCGCGCTTTCTTTTCATCGCGGGTAAGCAAAAGTTCGATGCCGGAATCCATGGTATCCAGACGTCCGGCCGCATTGATGCGCGGGCCTAGGCCAAACCCAATGTCCTGGGTGGTGATGTAGGCAGGAACGCAGCCTGCCTCATTAATGAGCGCCTGAATCCCGACTGGAACGTTACCGCGGCGCATGGCGTCCAGCCCTGCTGAGACGAGCTTCCGATTCGCAACGTCAAGTCCAACCATGTCGGCGACAGTGCCTACCGCCACATAAGGCAGCAAGAAATTGAGCGAGGGGGTCTGCATCCCAAATGCTGTGCGTAGACGCTTTACAGCGGCAACCATCCACAATGCCACACCCACACCAGCGAGCTTCTGCAGGCCGCTCGGGCAGTCCTCCCGCGCGGGGTCAATGACAGCAAGGGCCTCAGAAGGCAAGGTATCCCCGGGCAGGTGATGGTCAGTCACAATTACTGCCAACCCCTTCCCTGCCGCGTAGGAGATTCCGGCATGACCCAGAATGCCATTGTCTACGGTAAGAATGACGCGCGCATTTGGGTAATGGTCCAAGGCCAGGTCGACGACGGAGGGCGAAATGCCGTAACCGTGAACCATGCGGTCTGGAACGACATAGCCGATTTTAGCGCCCAATTCAGTCAGGCCGGCGACGGCCACTGCGCAGGAGGTTGCGCCGTCGCAATCATAGTCCGCAATCACCACCACCTGCTCCTGAGCCTCAATGGCCTCATGCAAGCGCATCGCTGCGCTGGCCATGTCGCGCATTGGGGTGGTGAGCAGGATTGGGAGCGCCGGCGAGTGTGCTCCCAGGTCCCCACGCGAGCTTAAAAGCTGCGCTTCAAGGGGAGACAGACCGGTTTCGATAATCAGTTGTGAAAGCGCCCGGTGGTCGATTACCGGGCGCCTTTGGAGACTGCAGACGACGGACATTGCTGGTTGCTGTTTCCATCGGGCTACCAGAGAGTTGGTAGCCCTTAAAGGTTGGTTAATGATGTTGCGAATACGCCTCGACAGATGCCGCAATCATGTCATTCAGGTCTACCCCGAATGTTTCAGCACGAGTACGTTCCTTTTCGATACGCTTATGCAGGGAGATGAGTTTCGGGTATTGCTCCGAACTCAGGCCCAATGCCTCACAACGAGCTTTTACCGCCTCCCATGCCGCGAGGACAGTCTGGTTGAGGTCCAGCTCTTCACTGATGATAGCTTCGACTTCATCCGACCAGTAGCGACGCATCAATCCATGTTCCTTAATTGGAATCCACGGAGAGAACAGCAGCGTTGCTCCCACGGTTTGCCAGCGACCACCTGCTCGACGGGCGGCATGCGCCAGGTCGTAACGAGTGAACACAGCATCTTCAATGTAGGCTTGCGCCTGAGGGACATCCACGTCATCCGGGAGTTCTGCCACAACGTCGAGCGTCATACCAAACAGCTGCTCGCGCCATAACAGATTCTCCTCCCCGACTCGAACGCCGATATGACTGTTGGCTGGCAAATATTCTTCGCCGCCATACTCCAGCCAATCCAGCGGTACCTGCAAAAGTTCTGCAAGTTCCGGTACACACGACGGGCGGTGGATGTTCTCACCCCAGCGCCGCACCAGCTCCCGGCTGACACCCAACTGTCTTGCGACCTGGGAATCGTTATAGCCGAGATAGTCACGTGCTATGCGAAAGCGCTCACCAAACGTGGTGGTTGCCGACTCACATAGCGCCGCCTTCTTGTTTACTTCATCCTCGAGAAGCTTAATAGCTTCTTGAGGGTAGCTCGGAAGACGGCCTTTACGCTTCGTGCCTGGGTCCCGAACAAGTCCTGCCTCACGTTGGAAGCCTTGCTTTTTGATGTTGAGAAAAACGCGCAAACCTTCAACGTACTCAGCGGTGGTGTATTTATCAAACTGAGACATGATGATATTTCCTTTTTAAATTACACTATTTCCAAAAATGCATGAATATTCAAGTCGTTTTCGCTATTTATACGCTAAACAAGTTTGAAATGCAAGTGTTTTCAGATATGCCAACCATGAAACCTTGACAGTTTTAGTATTGTGCGTGCTTCCCCAATATCACTGAAGGTCTCCCCATTATTATTTTGCCCTCCCAAAAAGTTTGTCTTGGAGGCCGTAGAGGCCCTGTGTTAGTCCAGTATCTGCATGCAAGTATAGCCAAAGTTCCCAACATGCCAAGGGAATTTTAGATATGACAAATTAAATTGCCGCTATATCAAAATACTAGTAATCACCAATCAATTTAAAACCATACTAGCTTGGAGATTTTAATATTTGTCAAGCAAGTGGATTAAAGATTTCTGGTAAATACAAGGAGAATATTATTGGTGGTTTGATATGTCAGTTTGATGTAAGAATTGTCTTTTGCTTGTCAAAAGCAAAAACAAAAACGCGGAATTTTTGGTTCCGCGTTTGAGTCGTCCTGCTGCTTTAGCTATTTCGGTGCAACTTAGCTGGAGGCGCAATTGGGGTGGGCGGGTCAGTCCATACGTCGTACCACTGGCCTTTCACCCGAGCGAACCGATGTGCCGGGCGTGTCTTCTTGTCGAGCTGGTGGTGGGTACCGGGTGACACCAGCGCAGTGAAGTCTTGTTTTCCGGGGTCTTTGATATGAAGGCCTGACTGTCCTTCCTCCATCACATTGTGACACGGCTCATACGGAAGCATGTAGTTAGGCGTATTGGAGTCGTCGTCCTTACCCCGGACATCCTCTGACTTCATCGCGTCAGGGATGGGAGATACCTTTTTTGTATCTGCCGGCGGGCTATCCAGTTCTCGCAAACGTTGAGTCAATGTGCGATTGGCTTGCATTACTTCCACAACCGTATGCATTGCTCGAACTTCAGCCGACTTGGCTGAAGCAACCTCATCCTCCAGTTGACGGATGCGCGCCTGGAGCTCTTCCTGTGAAGCGGAGGACTTCACCTGCTTAATACTGTCAGCCTCCAGCCGATATCCAGTCAATTCTGCGGACATCTGGTTAAGTGCATCCTGCGTCTTGCGCAACTCGCGTTGCGCAGTGTCGCGTTCCATACGAGCTGAGCTTAACTCTACTTTCAGCTGCTCGATATCAGCCTTTAATGCCGCACCTTCGTCCATCAGTCGTTTCGATTCCGGCGTTACAGTGACCGTCGCCTTAATCAGCGATTTCGATTCAACCATTGGACGATATAGGGTGCAGCCAATTTCCTTACAGTCACGAAGCGCGAGCTCACCCGAGTCCAGCACCACAGCTTCACGCATCAACATCTGCGCAAGTCTGGCCGGAGCCGGCAAGCGCACCACTCGGTTCTGTACCATGGAAACGCCATCCGGGCCGTCAATGCTTAATCGGTACTGAGCATTAACGGCATCTTCGCCAGCGGGCACGCTGCCTGTGTATCCCAGATGCCATTTTCCGGCGTCACAGGCAAGGTGATAGGACAACCCGGATAAATCGGTATGCGAAATTTCAATAGGAGCGCATTTCTGTAGTGCCGGCGCAGCTTGTACGCTCAAAGAGCCTACCGCCAAAAGCACTGCCAATAACGCTTTTTTGACAATCATGGTACGCCCCGCCGTTATTGTTGGTTAGCCTGAGAATAGGGCTTGATGCGCGCCACGTTTTGCTGGAACTCTTCAAGCAGCTGAGGATTGTGTTCTGCCACCTTGCGCTCAGCATAATGCACCTCGTCATCGAGGCCGAGGTATTGCGCACGGGAGGCCAGCGCCCAGGCGCGGGTCATATCCGCAGGCTTGCGGTCCAACGCGAGCAGCGCACCTTGCACGGCATCCTGGTTGGCTACGCGAGTTTCACCCATCTGCACTTCAAGCTTTCCGTCACGCAGGCGCAGCTCAGCCTTCACGACAGGCTGCGTCAGCACGGCCTTTCCAGCAAAGCGAGACACCTTAGGGCCAAGAACCACCTTCGAGCTGGCCCGGCCGTTGATGACAGGAGTTGAGGCCAGGCCAGACTCTACAATTCCCGGCTCATCCACTGCATCTGCGTAATTCACGTTGTAGGCACGCCATACCCCAGCGGATTCTTCGACCGAGAGGGTTCCCGTCGGCGCATCCCATTCGATTTGATGGGCGAACTGGGCCGGTAAGGCGGCAGAGGACACCGCGCTCGACTTCAGGACGCCAGTTGCAACCTGGTCCGCGCGAGGTAGTTGCCCCAGCTTGGTGGCATGTTCACTTTGGGAGCTGATGGTGTAAGCAGCATTGATAAGGTAAGGCGGAGTGCCCTTGATGAGCGCCTCACCTGCGAAGCGGATAGAGGGGGCAATCGAGGTAGCATCCGCACCATGGCAGTCCACAACATAAAGAGCAGGCTTGGAGGTGTCTGCGGGGACATTGAGGACAGGGGCGTCGCAACGCATGGTGGTATCGGTTGTCGGGGCTTTGCCCGGGCCTGCGTCAGCAAGGACGGCCGCTGCTTGAAAGCCCATGGCGCCAATAAGCATTGCAATGATTTTTTTCGACATATATTGAGTCCAGTGTTAGTTAATGCAGTTATTGCGAACCTTTAGTATATGAACTAAAGGCAATTTTTGAATTCGAGTTACACGGTAATATGGTGCTCAGCTGCCAAAACCAAGCAAGCACTCAAGAAGTCTGAAAATTCATTAACAGACAACTCAGCCGTGGAGGGAAGCACCTTGCGGACATACCCATCCTCAGTGACAACCTCATCAAGCCCCAAATAACGCTCCACCAGGTAGTCATGCCAGAACTGCACGGAATTACCGTTCTGCTGGGCAAATCGCCGCAGCAGTGACCTGAAAAATTTGTTCTGCGCCGGGGTGCGCTTCTCCGCGCCAGTCTTTACCAGATAGACTTGCCATGCCTCTGGCTGGTGCTGGGCATGAACGAGCGCAGCCTGTGCCGACTTGTCAGCCAAGTTGCCAAAATACATGGTACGTTCCACGTCTGATTGTATATTATGAGTGTACCATATATAAGCAATTTAGTCAAGCTAACTCATGTTCCACATGCTGACCAACTGCCATGAAACAAATCCCGCTGTTGCAAAGGACAGAGTCATCATGATTTCGTGTTCTCCCGAACGCCACCATCCCTTTTTCCCTAGCTTCAACCGCTTGGTGGGGACTAACCAAGGGATACCCATGGGATTGGGTGCGTCCCCTAGGATATGGACGATTGCGCCAATTGCTGCCCCTATGGCCATAGAACCAACGAAGCCGCCTGCATGCACACCCCAGTAGATAACGCCTAGCCATAGCGGAGGCCAGTGGGTAATAGTCCGGTGCGGGATTAGTGCGCCGACGCGGACTCGCATGCCGGTCTTCGCATCCCGGCGGTAGAACGGCATTTCAACCCAATCGGGTAATGTGGTCGAGCCTGCAGCGACCGCAGCGGCCACTAGCTCTGGAAGATGAAATGCCCGTGCAAGCGCTGCAGCCATAAATGCGGCGCCCACTCCCGTCCAACGGTGACCACGTCCGGTCATAGGGAATCCTGAAAACAAAAAACGGCCAATTGCCGTTTTGAGTATAGGTGACATATATGCTATTTAAAGTTATACTTGTAAATCATGCTTACTATCCAACCAAGGCAGTCGCCGAGCTGGCGAGTTCGTGTCGCGCGCGCGTTGCTGGCCATGACGACGCATACCATCGAGTTGCGAGAGCTGGCTTATCTACTTGCAGGACTCGGCGTTGTGTTCCGTGCAGTGCCGCCATTGAGTAGTCGAGGTGGGGCTAACAGCCCGGTATTGGCGGGCGCCGTTCTGATTCTGGTCTTTGGCTTACTTTTGGCGGGGCCCGTGCTTAATGCCGCCCAACCCATTTTTAGAGCGATGGGGGTATTGCCGGGCTGGGTTCTGTCGACGCTGGTTATTGGATTGCTGCTCTGGAAGCTGCGGTCTATGGGGCGCAACTACCTTTCTGCCTTGCGCCTATCCATTTAGGAGTCTTACTTTGAATTTCAACATCACAGTCCAGCGTCTGCTGCTTCCCTTGCTGCTTAAGTCGGATTTTCGTAGCCCGATATGGGCTGGCTCCGTGCTTGAGGCGCGGCTGTGGCTGTTTGGGAGCGTCCCTTTGAACCTGTTGGCGCTTTACCTGGTTGGCGAATTGACGATGGGCAATATCATTCTCACCCTCCTGAGTCCGTTTGGCATCGTCTGGTTCTCAGCGCGGCTAGCCCTGGCGCTGGGCTGTATGCAGGTGAGTGTTGCGCTTATCAGCATCCTGGTTGTGTGCGGGATGATTGTTTTGCACATCGCTCCAACGGCAATCCTTGTCACGTCCTATTTTATCCAGCTGTGGTCGGTTATCGCGATGATTCACGTTATCGTGAAATACCTGCGCACCCCTAAGAATCAACTTCCACTGCTCGCATGAGAAAAGCCCTCCAAGGAGGGCTTTGAGTTACATCGATTACGCAGCAGCTTTCAAAGGAGCATCTGCTTCACCGGTACGCTCTGCTGGAGGGCGACGCAGGTCAGCAATCTTGTCAGCTTCAGAAATGTCATCACGACGGCCAAGCAAGGTCGGCTGATAAAGCAGGCCGCCTTCATGGGCGTACAGATATCGCACTTCCACGAGGTCGTCAGCTTCAGGGATATCCTGATTGACTGGGACCGTCACATTGCCCACAAACTCTTCTTCACCTGCGGCATTCAGTAGTGCAACCCGAATGGAACGCTGAGCGTTTACCGTGAGTACACGGCAAGACGCGGTAGCCCACAACTTGTGCTTCAGCAGGAACGATGACCGACCGGTCGTGTAGTTCCCATTGATGTTGCGGTACATGACGCCTTCCCAGTTATTATCCTGGGCGGCCTGCAGCATCGCGCGCTTGTCTTCTTCCGTCCATGCCGTAGGCGCCAGTAACCCGGGCCTGTCGGTGAGGAGTTCTTCCAGCATGGAAAAACGTTCAACGAAAGAAGTCTTGCGCATATCCACATCACGCAACTTCAGCACGTCATACACGATGTAGCGGTCACCGATGAGCAGCTCCCCATCAACAATGGTCTCACGGTCATCGTTGAAGTCAGGCAACGCCCAGAGCTTGCTCAACTCCGTCGCTACCTCTTGCGAGATAGACTTGGCATGCCCGTTTCGATTCGAGGCACTGATGGTGCCGCGTCGAATGGAGATGACACAGCGCTCACCGTCGTACTTCTGCTGCATAACCCAATCGGGTTCTGCAAGCATAGGTTCAACGGCGCTCTCAGCCGCTACCTGAGCCAGCATCGGTATCATGCCAACGATAGCCTTGGGGGAGGCTGCAGAAGCCGCAGACGCAGCACCTGCAGGCGTGGCGGTTGATGTCGCAGGCGTACCTCCAAATACTGGTACCCCCGCCGGCATGCCAACAATTTTATCGCCAGGAGCCACCGCCATGGTGGTGTAGCCACTACTTGAGCGCTTATCCTTCTCCAGCTTTTCAGCGGCACGCTCAGCATCCGCAAGCCGAGGACCATGGTATTTCTCAGTCCTGGACAACGTGGCACCGCGGCGGCCGTAATAGCCTACCGCTCGATAAGTCGTGCCGCCGCCAGGCATATCCTCGGACTGCACTTGAATCACGTAAATCTTGTCGCTGCCTCCTCCACGATACTCGAGCGCGACCTGAGATACACAAGATAACGTCATATTAATTTCCTCCTTGTTAATGTTTCGGCCAGAAAGGCCTGAACATGGTTATGTCCATAACCGTATAGCGCCAGTTCAGATTAGCAATATAGCATCAATATAGTTAATTGTCTCTTTGTGGCGCTGTTTATGCCTTGGCTTATGTAGTAAAATACGCTATACAAACTCGTAGGAACATATCTAAGGCGCTTATTGCGTCTGTTAAATTTATTTCATAAAGAGGAAACAACGATGGCTATTATTAGCATTAATCAACAACGTTCCGAAGTGAAGGCACTGGGGTCGGCAATGCATGCGACCATGAACCTTTCCGGAGCTATGTTCGACATGCTGGCAACGGTCTACAAGTACATGCTGATGGCTGCAATTCGTGAGCCGATTCAGAATGGTGTGGACGCTGTTAAGCGCCTGGGGATGTCCGCCGCGGATGGGGTGATGGTTTACCTCCCGACGCTGGATAATCCTGTTATCAAGGTGGTCGACAAGGGTGCCGGAATGACCAAAGCCTTTATGGAAGCAGATGACGGCTATTTGTCATTCGGCTCCTCCACCAAAGCTGCCGACAATGGCGCTGCTGGTGGGTTGGGTGTTGGTCGCTGGGCAGCGTATGGCTACATCCGGGAATGCTACATCGTGACTTGCAATGCTGAAGACATGATTGAGCGGACTTACTTCCAGTTTCAAGGGAAGGATGGTCGTCCTCAGGTGCAGTTGGCCTCCGAGGTTCCAGGTACGGTGACCGGCACGCAGGTTTACTTCCCCGTGAAGGATGCCGACTTGCCGGAAGCACTGCGCGCGGTCAGCTGGCTGCGTGAAGTGATGACGCTGACCATGGGGGATGCGTTCTCCGTGGATAGCCCCTCAGCTCTTTCACCTGTGTTGCCGGACTTCAGTGGTGTTCGCCTTGATTTGGAAGAAGTTGACCCCAGCCTTGCTGGTGTTCGCATTTTCCCGATGCATGGTACAGCGCTGCAGTATGGGCGACAGGGCTTGCAGGACGGCTCTTTGGTGGTCTTGACCAACCAGGAGTCCGGTGTTGGCGGTCTGCCGTTCCATGTTCAATCTCCAACGGACTGGCAATCGGTGTTCTTCAGAGGGATGATTATTGAAATCCCGATGTCGTTCAACCTGCCCTTCATGCCTTCTCGCGAAGAACTGAAGTACAGTGATGAGGTGTATGCCCTCTTGCGTAAGATTGACCATGCAGCAAAACTGCATGTCATCAAAACGGCGCGGGAGCTGTATGCACAGCCGGACCTGAGCTCAAAAGCAACTTTGTCCAATTTATTGGGCAACGACGAAGTCTGGCATTGGTTTGCTCGCGGCACTCGCGATAACAAATCCGCCCTGTATGAGCCGTTAATTCAGGCAACGAGTAAAAACTCACCATGGACAGGTCTTCTGGCCGTTCCGTTCGAGCGCAGTCAACACTTGAATGGTGTTCAACTGAAGTTCACCAAATCTAGCGACCCCGTGTTGCGTGAAGCTTATTCCGTAAAAGGTAGGCTGCACTGCAATGGGAAAACCATGTCGAGCGAGGAGGTGAGTTTCAAAGCCAATAAACCTATCCGGTTGGTTTGCAATGACCTTGCCACTGGCGGCACTGCTCGATTCCGTAGCTGGCTTAAATCCCAGCGAGAAGGATTGAGCTTTTTGAGCTTTGTGTACGTGACCGCGGAAGAAATTGCGGACGCCAAAACTACGGTAGAAGGGCTTAATGCAGCTTACGGCGGAGCTTTGCCGGTGCACCTGACGTCGAGCTTTCCTGATGTTTCTCGTAAGGTGGTGGGGGGTAAGGTTGTCGCGCGAACCTCGCGTGTCGGCCAGATAACTTTCCATAGCTTTGCGCAGGGGAAGCAGGTTTCGGAAGAAATCAATTTCGACACCTATCGCGCCAGAGAACCGCAGCGCGTCTGGATTCGCAAGGATGGTGGCAAGCTGGAAGGGTTCAAGGATGATGTCACGCTGGCGGACCTCCTGGTGTCCTATGGAGGGGGTGACCTTAGGGCGGTGGCGACCAAGATGGGTATCGACAAGTTGTATTTGTTGACATCCAAGCAGGTAGACGCATTGGCTAAAGCGCAAGCGGATGCCCAAGCTGAAGGACTGTTTGACTTGGCGCTGGATGAGTTCGACGAAGAAGCAGGTGGTCATGAGGCGTACCATGCAGTTTGTGCGTTGAAGGGCTGGGTTGCTTTTGAGGACGCCTTAATGGTGTTGATGGACACTTCTGACATTCAGGATGTTTTGAATGGAAAGAGGGTTCGGTCGATTGATGACTGCTACGACTTGAGAAATCTGTGCAATGTTCTCGCAAAAGAACCGCGCATGATGCTGACCGGTACGAAGTTTGACAAAGCAATAGCGCCCTATCTGGATGTTGTTGCTGGTAAAACCAAGTACTTGGACGGGTCATACATCAACAAGCAACCGCTTAATCATGCCTGCAACGGCTTGAATATGATTGCAGCGCATATGGTGGTGTCTGAGTTCGATTCTGATGACCGGAAGTCGATGATTCAGGCGATGCATAACCTTGCATCGGCAGGTCATCTTGACTACAAGGTCGTCTGGCGCAATCTGGTTGAGCAGTTCCCCTTACTGGGTGCAGTAGGTCAACTAGGTGGTACAGACCTGAGGACTAAGTTGGCCATCGAGCACTTCTGTCATGCATTGGCCGCGCTTTACAAGTAGCCGTGTTATTTAAATTCAAAGAAAGGAGGAAAAACATGCTATCCAGCATGGAAACCCCCATGGGGTTGACTGTGATAGGCCCATCTGGCCGGCCGTTGCGGGTTCCGCGAAACAGTCCAGCGTTTCAGTCCAGCAAGGATTTGCTGGGGCAGGCGATGCCGGCGGAGCAGGTGTGGGTCAAGTTGCAAGACCTAGCTGCCAATCCGCTGCAGGCCTTCTCCAGTTGGTGCAACAAGTTCGGGGTGAAGTTTACGGACGAAGGCGAAAACTTTCGGCTGCAAGACATTTCCCTGGGCAAGGCTAGCTGGATGCCGTTGCTGCAACGCGGTATGGCCGCAGGCGCTTCTCTAGCACCGTTCCTCCGATTGGCGGAACGGCTGGGGGGTGCTGCTGCGACCGCGAAGGTTGAGCAGGTCTGTTTGCATTGGCAAGAAATTGCCATAGACACATTCAGGCTCGGGCTGGTCACGTCGCAAATGCTTCCGGCTGAGGCCCGTATCGGCGACAAGGTAGTCGGCAAGCCATCAGGTCCGCAGTTTGGGCTTGTGAGCTATGACGGCTTCACCTTCGTGGACGGTTCAATCCGGCTCGATGAGGGCGTTGTCATCGGTACCTTTGGCGCGGATAGCGCGCTTGTGGAAGAGGTCTTGGCTGAGCCTGTCATTCTGGGCTTCAACCAGACCTACCGCTGCGAGGAAGGCACTGCTGATGGCTGGTTGGAGGACTTGTCCTTCGATAGCTTGAAAGCAGCGCGCCTTAATGCGGAAGAAATCCGAAAAAGCGGCTCCAGTGTTCGAATCATCAATCGTGTATCAGGTGATGTTGTAGCGCTCTAAGCGCTGCAGCCTTATCAGTTTCAAAATCTCAAAAGCCCGCGTATTTTTACGTGGGCTTTTTATTGGGCGCATAAAACAACAGAGCCGTCCGAGAAGGGGCGGCTCTGCTTGGTCTAGCGAATCATGAGTTTCTCCTAGTTGTCCTCATGCAGCCGGGATGCTCTCCGGCTGCTTTTGATTACCCCACAGTACGGCGGTTACGGGTCAGCATTACTTTCACCAGCTCCTCGATGGTGTCGCGAATGATGTTTTGCGGAAAATGTTCTTCCATGATGGAAGCCATTTCTTCCTTGCCGACATACAGGCCAACTGGCCAGACGCGGCGTTTTGCAAACAATCCACGATTGATGGGCGTGTCACAGATGTTGGCATCGGTATACACGAACACATCATCCATCCCCTGTATCTTCGGCAGGTTGTGCTCCAATGCTGTCTGGAGCCCTTCTGCGGAATGATGCGGGTGTATGCGCATGATGATTTCATCCTTCACCGGGAACGGATAGGAAATCCAGCTCGGTCGGCCACCAACGAATCCGGACAAGATGAGCGACCCTTCCAGGAAGCCACGTTTTGCCAGATTGTTCATTGCCAACAAGAACAGTTTTCCTTCCCGGTCCGGACGTCCACTCATCGAGCCTGAGCAGTCATAGATAACCGAATACTTCCGTTTACCCTTGCCGCCAAATACCCGCTTGTGGATGTGCCGAATTTCACCATGGGCCAAATGACGGCCCGACATGCGCCGACCAGGTGTTTCCAGTGCTGCCGGTAGCGTATGCGACTTGAACATCTGCATCAGCATCGCCGTCAGGTTATCAACCCGCTTTTGATATGCCGGGTCAATCTCCCCTGCCTTTGATGTCAGGAAATGCTCAACCTTGCCACGACCCCCTTCCCCATCAGGAATGATGGATTCAGGAATGCCCTGACCATGCGACTTGCCGACATCCTTGTCGCTCGGTGTCCGGTCCCCTTTAACCGCCGCCTTTGCTTTCGCATCAGCAGCCTTGCCTTCAGGGTCCGTGCCACCGACAACTTCGATACCAGACTCAAACTCAGTGAAGAATTCATCACCCTTGTCAGCCGCTTCCGCAGCCAACGACAGGTCACCAGCGCGCTCCCCTGCGCCGTTGTACTCATCCTCTTCACTTTCGCCTTCACCCTTACCGCCGGCAGACTCCTCATCTTCACCTGGCTTACCCTCGCCCTTCCCTTTACCAGGGTCGGAGCCACTGCCAGGTGCGCCTCCACCACCAGACCCACCCGGAGGGGGCGGCAGCGGCGGCATATCGTCCTTGAATTCCTCCAAGAACTCCTTGATGATAGGATACAGCTGTTCCGAGGTCGTGCATTTGCATGCTCGATGGTAATAGGACATCACCGAATCTGCGACGTGACCGATAGTCCGCGTCCCATCCTTATCGAAAGGGGTTTCGTCGTCCAACGCCGCGTCATCACGTTCTCCCTCGAGCTGAATGCAGCGAAGGTACATGTTGTACGGGTTATTGGCCGGAGCGATATCCTCGAACACCATCCAATCGAATTTGGCATTGAGCCACTCTCTTGAAAAGTGCTCGATTCGGCTATCTTCGAACAGGTTGAACAACTGAAACGGAATCTCCAGTGCAGCGAGGTCCCGATTCACCTGCTTCATGTCCTGCGTGGTTTGCCTGGCGTGTTCACGCTCATGACGCCCATAGGACGCCACAGCCATAACCATCCATTCAACCAGCTTAGCCCAAGTCGCCTTAGACAAGTTGGTTTTTAACCAGTCAACCCGTGCATCCAACACTCGCGTGAGGGGCGGACGAGCAGGTGATTTCCTGCCTTTAACTGGAGTGCCTGGAGCTGCCGGCTTCGCCATCTCTGCCTTGACCTGCTCGACGAATTCTTCGGTAGGTGGCATACCAACCCCCTCCACCTTAACGAACTGGTCGATAAGCCGGTCCAGCATGCGGTCACCGTAGTAAATCGAATGCGAACCGCGGCGACCCACTGGAGGAATCCAGCAAGCCGTATCGAAGTCACGCTTCAGCATTACCCGGTATTCGCCGATGGCCAACCCTTCAATCAGGTACTGCACCGTGATGTTGGTGTCGCCCTGATGGTATGGCTTACGAAACGCTTCGGAAAGCGATTCTGCCAATAAAAAGCCTGTTGCTGACATGATTGATTCCTCTCTTTGTAAAGTTGTATCGCTGAGTTATCGGGAGTAGCCCTTCAACTCGCGGACGAAGCGCTTGCGCGCGATGTGTTCGGGAGTGAGTCTCCCGGTCGTAAAACACGGGAGACTTGAGAACTACTGCGATACTGCGGTACTGCTTTACTTGAAGCTGCCGTCAACCAAAGCCTTGTAGCGAGCCTCCTGGTCGGAGTCCAAAGGACCCAACTCGAAGTTCACCACCTGAGCAATTTCCAGCATGAGCTGTTTCTTGATTTGCGGGAGCCACTGGCGTGTCGTCGAATAACTTTTCTTGTCCCGCTTCGCTTTCATATGACAAGCGCGCAGAACATTACAAGCCAAGCGAGTCGTGGCTTCCTCATCCAGCGTGTTTTCAGCAACTGCCTGATTACACGCCTCGATGAACTTCCGGAACATCTCCGACAAATCGAACGGCATCCCATACTTGTCGAGGTTTTTCTCGACGATGGTCTTAGTCCGTTCAGGATTCGTGTTCATCAAGATGATTTGGAAACGTGCACGCACGCTTGGAGCAATCTTATCGAGGCCATAACGCGCCCCAATGTTGCTCGTAGCGACAACCCAGAACGAGTCAGCAGGCACTTCCACCGTCTCAATCTGGCCGATACCATCACCTAAATCGATGATGCGCCCAGTTTCGATGATGTACGTGTCCCGCTCGGTCAGCGACAACGGCGTATTGATGGTGGTTGCGTACAACGGGTTCATGTTGAGGAATTCGTCCATGCAGAGCACGACCTTCTTCCCCTTCTGAATCCAGTACACCGCCTCAGCCAACTTGCCCAACACTGTGTACACCTTGCCATTCCAGGCTCGGTCATGGGCGCGGAATTCCCACGCTTCCATGGAGGGATGCATTTGCATCTCCAGATACACCGCGTCGTACTTGTCAGCTGCCTGACGAGCCAGGTAGGACTTACCAGAACCACGTTCACCTGCCAGCATTACATGCTGAATGAAGGCTGCGTCATAGAACGCTTCCTCCTCAGGCGAGAGCGGACCAGTCGGCGACGACAACGATGTGTCATCTCCAGCCAGCCAACCCTGCAGCTCGGTAGCCATCTGCTCGAATTCTTCCTTCGGCGTGTTGGCCAGCACTGCTTGCGTGTGAGTGCAGTATGACCCATTACGCTTCTGCATCCGGAAAAATCCGCAGCTTGCCATGGCAGGAATCTTGCCAACCCAATCGCTCGCCTCGAGGAGGTTTGCGACCTTGTTGCTTACCTTGCCTTCCTTGCGCAACTGACTTGCCAGCGTCTTACCATCCGCACGAAATTCGCCAGATACCTGCTTATCCCCACAGTAAATACTCCACTGGGGTTTCGCCGAAACGGCACCACTCGTTGTGTCCATGACATCCATCATTCGGCAAAGCACCACAACCGCATACTCATCAGAACCCAGAGTCGCCTTAAAGAGTCGGCCGGAAACCAGCTCAACATCCTGACGGGGGCCTGCTGAAGTTCCGTCTGCACCCAGCGCGTCCTTCACAAGGACAAACGGGCCAGAGTACAGCGGGAACGTATTGGTCATAGGGTTAGCCTGGCCTTTGGACATGAGGTCAGGGACATTGTTAAACCACACCAAATTAGACATTGTTTCCTCCTTATAAATTAACTGTGCCCATCGCGCTTACGCACGGCGGGGAATATGTGCCTACGCAGTTGTATAGCGTAGAATAATATATAACGCAACCAACGGTCAACCTTGCAATTCAATGATTTGACGCTATACGGATTGTCAAATTTATTCATGGAGGAAACATTTATGGCTTCACAGTACCCTGCCACGTGCGGGGATTGTCGGCATTGGCAGGAAACCAAGGTTCAGTGTCCTGGTTACGGATACTGTTCACACCCCGCTGTCAGTCAAACGATGGTTCATTTCAACGTGCCTTTGTCAGTTTATTTACGGCCTGGCTCGGAACCTTGTGCTAAACACTCTTAACTCACCGAATCCCAGCTTTGCTGGGGTTCATTTTTTAGCGAGAACGCCTGTGGATTACATCAACCGGCCTCCCGGAAAACTGATTTCACGCCAGGCAATGACTTTGCCGGCCACCGCCACGCCAGATAGCGTGGATATCATCAATTGCTGCGTGCCCTACTGGGATGAACGCAAGTTCATTAGCGCGGGCGGCCAATACAAAATCGGCCTTGGCTATTACATCCCCAAGGATGCGTACCTGCACGACTTTGAGGAATGGCTTCCGCGTAAATGGCAGTACCGCGGCGAGCCCCCTGTGCCAGTGCTGCTGCCAGACATGTTGCCCTCCTCTGTGTGGGAGGCCAATCTGCGGCATATGCTTTCGGATGAGGAATGGGACCGGTTGCGCAAGTTCTGCTATCAGGCTGCCGGAAATACCTGCGTCGCCTGTGGTTCCCGTGGCGAGCCCCATATCGAGGCACATGAGGCGTGGAGCTTCGATGAGCGTACCGGCATTCAAAAGCTGAAGGCGCTTTTGTCCTTATGCCCTACATGCCATAAAGCGAAGCACCTGGGTTTCGCCCAGCGGATTGGTTTGTTGCCGCAGGTTCTGGACCGTCTCAAATGGCTCAATGACTGGGATGATGAGATGCTCAAAACTGAGCTGGCCAAGGTCCAAGCCAGGCAGGAGGAGTTGTCCAAACGTAACTGGACACTGGACTTGAGCTTCCTTCGAACGTACGGCGTACGCTGAAATGAAAAGGCCCGCGATGTGCGGGCCTAGTTGCTTAGCCTTGCTGCCGGCCCATTGAGAACTCTCGTTCGAGGGATTGGACCTTATCTCCGACCGCGTGCTGGGCGCCAGACTTCACCTTATCCCCTATCACTTTCGCGCTATCAGCAAGTTCCTGATGCGAGACATGAGACTTCGTGGGCTGCGAGGCGTCATGCCCGGTCATCTGGTCGTATTTATCCAGAATCTTGTCGGCAAGCCGGGACCCTAACTCGGCGCCCACTACCCCGCCAGCGACAGACAGGAAGCCAGCCCCAGCTACGGCGCCAGCGGCACCGCCTGCCACTGACATCGCCGCGCGGAACGCCTCACGGCCGATTTCAGAGCTTGAGTCGCCCTTCATGGCCGAGCCCGCCAAAATGGCGACCGAGCCCACGCCCTTGCTGGCCAGGCTGATTTGCTCACCGGCAGCCAGGGTCAGCGTACCAACGGCATGGCGCAGCTCTTTATCCCCAACAGCTTTATGCAGGAGGTCGAGCGCACCCTCGGATTTGGAGGCCAATTGTGCCACCCGATGAAACGTTTCTGGATTCTGCGCGAGCGTCGCGATGGCCATCAGCTTGCCACTATGCTCCGTTACAGCGGTTTTCAATGCTTCACGAGAGACACCATGCTCTGCCATCCAATTCATGGATTTGGATAGCGCCCCCTCCATCTCTGCGCGGATGCCCGTGGCCCCGGCCGTGGCCGAGCTCGATTGCATGTAGTTGCCAACCTTGTCGATGGCATGGTTGGCCATGACGCGAAATCCTTCCTTCTCAAGCGCGCGTTCCAGCGAATAGCCCACCACAGAGGACGAAACAGGGTCCATCCCGACTTCCTTACCCAGCTGGCGGGCGGCAAAGGCGGCCTGTGCTCGAGCGGCATGCAAAACCTCAGCCTTAACCCCCTCCGGGCCCGATAGATGATGTTTCGCTGCAAAATCCTTGGCGACGATATGCGCCGCCTTCTGGGTGGCCACGTCCCGAGATGCAGCATCCGGACGCTTGCCAGCCTCAATCAAGGCCTGCTTGAATTCTTCAAACGCCTTGGGAGACATGTTTCCGTTTCCGGGGGTTGCCGGGCCATCCGGGACATAGGGGAACCCAGGCGTATCGCCGATTTTGAATGAAGGCGAGTTAGGGCTTGCCGGAGCCCGTGCGTAAGGCTCGCCGGCTTCACGCAGCTGCACTACGGAGTCTCGCAGCTTTACGCGGTTCTCCTGCTCAGCCGCCCGGCGCTCATCCGCGTCACGTTGTTCTGCGCGCCGCTTCTCCTCGAGGATTGAAGCGTCCATCGGTTGTTCGAGAGCCATGATTACTCCTTGCTACGGTTTAGATATTCGCGGGGAAGCACGTCAGCCACCATTGGCCGGAATCCCCTGAGTTTCAACGCTTGAGCCAAGGCTTCATCAAATGCAGGGTCGGCGCTGCCAACTACCGGGCGCAGCTCGTCCATATTGCCGGCTTCAGCAAGGGCGGAAAGGTCATTGGCAATCTCCTTGGCCTGAAACCAGGCTGAACCGCCTTCTAGCCATTCTGGATAGCGGAATAAACCCCATTCGCGTGAATAATAGGGATGGCCATATGGCAATTCGTCCAAGCGCAAGTAGTAGCGCGCTGCCCGGCGGTCCACCGGCAACCGAAGCGCGGGGACTTTACCTGGATGGGTGTAGTCGACTAACTGCATAAAAGCCCTTTCTTGACGCAAAGGTCGTCCTTTGCCTGTATAGCATTCAAATTGATGGCTCTCGGGACAGTCTCATCTGGACAATGCCAGCATCCTTCGGAAGTTATCCAGCGACATCAACAGCGAAACCGCCGCCGAATACGTCAGGATGCCGAGAAACACATAGTCCCCAGCCAGAGATGGATGTAGCTCCGAACAAATCTCATTGGTCAGATAAAGAAGTGCGACGCCAAACGTCGCCTGCCAGCTAGAATCTCTGGAATATCGCAGGATGGCGCGATGACGCGCGTCCTCGACTTTGCTCTGAGGCGGTATACCGCCTGAAACTGCCATTTACCGAAAACCGAAAAATAGAATCTCGGTATAGCAAAACTTACGTTAATTGAATAACCAAAGCAGAAAAATAATCACCGCAAGACCGGGGGCAGCCACCTTGAAATCCTGCTTGCTGGGCCAGGAGGCCTGAAAGATGATGGAACAGATGCTGGTGCGCCAGAGCGACCCCAGGGTGTCGCCCGCTACGATAAAGGGATACGCCCAGTCCGCCACGAGCCAGATGGCCAGTGGCGCCAGCAACATGGGGGCCATGGCAGTAAACGGCGCATTCCACCAGCGCATGTTGGAAAACGCGACATAGCCCAGCGTCCAGCTCCCATCCGCATTCTGCTTGGGGAACAGGGACAGTTCACAGGGCTTGGCGCCCAGCACAAGGCCCACAATCCCGTGGCTAGCCTCATGCGTCACCGTGCCCACCCAGGAGACGAGCGCGAACGTCGAGGGGTGCATGGAGCTTCGCACCAAGACTATCGTCAACACCAACATGAGCACTTCAAGCGCAAGTGCAGCCGGAGGCAACGCGTCGAACCAGAATGCGAGGTAGGCTTGCATCGCTATCCCACTACACCCGGCAAATCCTGATGCCACCGGCGGGAAACGAGATGCCCGCGCCATAATCGGATACGGCCGGTATCGACATGCACAAACCCATCCTTCTCATAAATCCCCACCCCTCCTTGCGACAACCAGGCCATTAGCCTTCCCAAGTACCCCGCCGGCAAGCCGGGCACGCGGAAGTCTACCGCCTTTCCATAGAGATGTTGAGAGTTGCGAGCAGCGCCCTCCGTATGTGCGTTTGTTCTACGGCTGCGGTACCCAGAAAGAATTTGCAGCGGCTCGGTATACCCGAATTGCGCAAGGTAGTGCTGGGTCCAATCCAGAATGGCAATGAGCGTTGGGTCCATTTGCACCGCCTCATTGGCGTGAAAGTCCCGCAACAGCCAGCACAACTGCGGATAGGCGTTGTCGACCCACTGCCCATCTTGCAAATAGCTGAGCTGAAGTCGCTCCCTGGTTTCAGGGCGCCAAAGGTCGACGGTGCGAATCCCGGTTTTGAGGTCAAATCCAAACGCAGGCTCCGCCGCTTCCGCATTGTTTTGCAGAAGTTGCGATAGTAGCAGCCCGGCACCTAGCCCCAGGCCCATGCGTAAGAACTGACGACGGTCCATGCAGATAACTGATTTTTTGAACGGACTAGTATATCATTTAATGCTAGTTTTGCCGACAAAAAGGCGCCTCAAGGGCGCCTTTTTGTTTCGGTTGCACTTTAGTGCTGGTCGTTGCGGTCAGCGACCTCCTCAATGAAGGTGGCCAAGCGACTACGTTCACCCTGGCTCAGGATGAGATGTCCGGCATGCTCCCAGTCTTGCAAGCATTTCACTGCCCAGGCAAGGCCAGAACTGCCTTCGTCGAGATACGGGCTATCAACCTGGCTCAAGTTACCGGCAAGCACGACCTTCGTGCCTTCGCCAACGCGCGTGAGCAATGCGCGCATTTGACGCACAGTGAGGTTTTGGGCTTCATCGATGATGATGTACTTACCCTGGAAGCTTCGGCCGCGCATAAAGCTCATGGAGGCCATCTCCACGAGGGCCGCAGGCGGCACCCCATGCTTGTTTTGCCGAGGGTCGGTCGAAATGCCGAGCGCCGTGAAGGTGTCGCGCAGCGAACCTCCTAGCCAGGCATTCATCTTCTCTTCTTCCGTGCCAGGAACGTAGCCGATGTCTTCGCCCATGGGCACGGTCGCCCGGGTGACCAGAACGCCCTGATATTTACCCTGCTTCACCTGCTCCATACCAGCTGCCAGGGCCAGAAGCGTCTTACCTGTACCAGCCTGGCCAAGCAAAGCCACGCAATCGACATCCATGTCGCGCAACAGGTTGAGTGCCATGACTTGTTCGTCATTGCGTGCCGTCACCATCGTATCGCGGTCATCGAGGGGTCCCAGGGTGCTGTAAACGATGGATTCGTGAGCGGTATGGCTTTCGACGCGCCAAATCCGCGTGCGGCCCTTGCCCAGGTCCTCGGTCAGAAAGGAATTAACGGGTAGCTTGATGTTGATGGTCGTGTACTGGCGGCCATCCCGGCGCCAGAAGGTGGCATCCGTATCCTGGTAGGTAGTCCAGAAGTCTTCGTCAACACGCATGAAGCCAGGCGGAAGCACATCCTCGTCAGACAACACCTTGTCGCTTCGATAGTCTTGTGCCGGGATGTCGCAGGCCAGTGCTTTCACACGGAGATTGATATCCTTGGTCACCAGGACCGTGTTCCCATGGGTCTTGAGCAGGCACATGGCACAAGCCAGAATCTGGTTATCTGCCTTATCTTGCTCGAGCGCCGGAAGCTTGTCAGCCGTCTCGCAGTCTTCGGCGCTACGGAAGTAGAGCCTGCCCGTTGCAACGCCATTGGAGGCGCCTGAGAGAGAGAATCCCTCTTCCATCGAGCCATCCAGCAGGATGGTGTCGAGCTGGCGCGTTACTTGTCGGGCATTTCGCGCGATATCCGCAGTGCCCTTCTTGTGACGGTCGAGTTCTTCCAGCACGACGAGTGGAATGTAAACGTCATGCTCTTCGAAGCGGTAGAGGGAGGTCGGGTCGTGGAGCAGGACGTTGGTGTCCAGCACGTATTGCTTTTGCGGTACGGGGGCCGGCGCTGCGGAGGTCTTGCGTGGCTTTGGGGTTTTTACGGTCGAACGTGCTGCCTTGGAGGTTGATTGAGAATCCGGGGTGGCCATGAATACTCCGCTATTAAGTGGTCTTGAGTATAGGTCCGGAACCCGACATCCCTAACGCAAAAGCCCCTGGAAGAAGTCCAGGGGCTGATGGAGTAAAGCCTGCTACGCGACGAGACGTTCTTCGCGCGCAACATGTTCTATCGCGGTCATTGCCATCGAAATAGCACCTTCCATCGTTTCCGCACCAGCAAGGTGACGGGAACGGTGACAGAACACAGCAGTGTTTTCACCTGATACTGTAGCAAGAGCCGTACGTTCACGACCTCCCCATTGCGGAGGAAGCTTGATACGCGGGGTCATATCGTCGTTCACAGTTGCTCGAAGTTGCCATTGCGGACGCGACCCTTCGGATTCACCGACGGGGTATACCACAAACAACACCCCGGGCATCTCATTCGACACCACTTCCGACCAAGGCAAGCACTTTTCAAGTAAGAGTATCTGACCATCATGGATAGTTTCAGACGCCCGGACCTTGTCTCGTGCCATTACCTTGCCGGCATGACGCTTGATAAAGTTGGTGAGCAGCACTTGCGCCAGGTTCATTACCAACGGAAAGACATCCTCATCCTCCTCAAACCAGGAGGGGTTGAAGCTGCCAATTAACGCCGACAATGACGGACCCGCCGTTTTAATGCGAACACCGCAGTCAACTGCATCGATGTATCGAACGACTGATTCATCGATATGGGTGACAATCTCCTGGATGCTCTCAGCATTCAAGTCTGGATGCAATTTGCGCACAGCTTGTGCGCCGTAATGCTTCCAAACCAGTCCTGCTGTTGCATACGGCCATTCACCGCTAGCTGCATTACGGAAACCAGCACCTTCTGGCTGATGGTGGTCGAATAAACGCTGTTCAGCGTCATACCGGCCCCCTACATCCAGCAAGAATGTGTTGGGTGCCCCGGTGGCGGCTCTCAGAATGTCGAGGTCGCGCGTGCGGGTCACATGGACTTTCTGATAGATGATTTGCAAAATACCAGCTGCAAAAACATCATCTGCGTGCACAACCTTATCGTGCGTAATGATATTGATTTTAGTAGTCATAGAGCCTCTTACTTAAGTTTTGATTTTACCTAAGTTTGTATAGGCTTAAATGTGTCTTATTGCGAGTTATTTGGTTAGCCATGCGTGTCTGCGCAATTCGTTTTTAACAAAAGCGTAAAAAACAGGTGCCGCCGCCATGCCAATTGGCCCGAACAATAATTCGAAGCTGAACAGCATAATGAGGAGCTCCCAAGCTTGGGCCCCAATCTCATGCCCTTGAATCCTAGCATTCATGAAATATTCGAGCTTATGCACGACGACAAGAAAGCCGAGGGCTGCTGCTGCGGCAGGCAGCGAGACGCCGAGCGCCAGCGTACAAATAGCGGTATTCGATACCAAATTCCCGACAACCGGGATGAGGCTGCACAGGAAGGTGACTAGCACCATGGATTTAGCGAACGGGATGTGCCACCCGAACAATGGGCAGATGCCGAGCAGAAAAATACCGGTCAAGGCTGCATTAAGGCCTGCGATTTTACATTGGGCGAATGCGACGTGCTCAAAGGCAATTCCGAGCTGTTGCCATAGCTTCAACCATGTGGACGTGAAAGGAGCGAGTTTCTCGGCACATGGCTTCCGTACAGCCGCTAATACGCCTGCAATCCAGCCAATAAGCGTAAGCACCAGGGTATGCATCGCATGCGTTCCAATATCGGCCAGCGTACCGGCATGCTCTCGAAGTGAATCGGAAAATCGCTCCTTAAGTTCAAGGACCGTCTCTGGTAGCTGGGAGGCCACGGATAGAGGCAAATAATGCTTGGACTGCTTGATAGTAACAGCAAGGGTAAGCATCAATCCTTTGAGCGACTCCCCTTCGAGCAGATGTGCTACCCCCATGCCAATTGCCGCCAGTACGACGAACGAACCCAGCCCAACCAGGAGGCCGGCGAGATGCTCATGGCCCAGGATGAGCTGCATGTTCGGATAACGTTGCAGGAATCCCAGCAGATGACGGGTGAGCGCGAACGCCAGGAGGCCCGATAACAGCGCGGGGATGGTGTGCATACTCAAGGCAAGCAGCAGGGTTGCCACGAAGAGCACACTTGCCGCTGCGGGCTGGACCCATTTATTCATTTGCGGCTCCAGGGCGGGAAAGCTCCTGCGGGGCCAATCGATTAACACGGTTCAACCGGTTGAACAGCTTTACTGCGAGCCAATCCAGCCCAGACAGCGCAGCGCCTGCCAGCATGGCGGCGACCAGGGCACAGCCAATCAACATCCATCCTGCGCAGGTAACGAATACTACCGATGCGGTGACGCCGAAGCCGATGCCGCAAAGCGTGACCCAGATAGCCGTGAGAATTGTGGAGTCCAGCGAGGGCGCCACCCAGGGGGTGTAGTGATTAATAATCAGGGCGCCAAATATCAGCCCCAATCCGAATGTAAACAGCGTTTTCATAAGGTCCTTGATGAAAAGGCCGGCGTCCGCCGGCCTGGTTGGTTATTTGGTATCGGGCCAGATGCTGTGCTCGCACTTCGCCTTACCCTTGGCGAAGTAATTGGAGCAACTCAAGAACTGGCGACCGGGCGCCTTGCTAGCCGGTCCGCATACGCGCAGTTGCAACTCCCCCTTCTTGCACTTAGGGCACACCGCCCCGGATTCGTAGCCACCGATAATTACGGGGTCTTTAGGGAGGGCTGCTTTTTCGACCGGCTTGCCATCGACATCCTTGAAGGTTGTTTTACAAGCAGCGTTGGTGCAGCCAAAGAACCAGCCGAACTTGCCTTTCACCCGGTTCAGCGCGCTGCCGCATTTGGTGCACTTCTGCGCTGAAGCTTCAATGGTGAGGCCAGACTTCTTTCCAGCTGCCATCATCGACTTGCCCGCAAACCAGACTGGCACTTCCTTGACCAACTCGGTCAGCCACTTTTTCTGAGCGGCGATGAAGTCGAGATAGCCTTTTTCGCCAACCTTGCGAATGTCATCCATCGCCTGCTGCCAAAGGGCGGTCATGTCCGGCGCAGAAAT
Source organism: Novimethylophilus kurashikiensis (assembly GCF_003112435.1). Taxonomy (GTDB): domain Bacteria; phylum Pseudomonadota; class Gammaproteobacteria; order Burkholderiales; family Methylophilaceae; genus Novimethylophilus; species Novimethylophilus kurashikiensis. The sequence continues at coordinate 101,478 of NZ_BDOQ01000007.1, read as the reverse complement.
CTGCTTCGGCAATACCTGAATGAGTTGTTCACCCAACTCCGTCGGCTTGATTTCCTTCTTTTCAAGCGTAATGAACTTGCGGCCGAACAATTCACCAATCACATTGGCACGCGTGGCTTCGGTACCAATACCGACGTTTTCACGCAAAATAGCCTTGAGTTTTGGGTCGGTCACAAACTTGTGCACCGACTTCATTGCGGCGACGAGCGTACCTTCAGTAAATCGCTTGGGAGGCTTGGTCGTGGTGCTGTCGAAACCCGCATCCTTGACCTTCAGCACGTCGCCCTTCGCCACTTTCGGCAGGGTCACGCTGCCAGCGGCCTCTTCTTCCTCCTTGTCATCCGGGGATGTGAAGGCGTCTTTCCAACCGCGGGAGGTATACACTTTACCAGTGACTTTGAAAGCTTCCTTGGCGCACTCCAGCAGGATTTCAGTGGTTAGGAATTCCGCCGCAGGGAAGAACTGAAGCAGATAGCGTTTTGCGATTTCAGTCCACACCAACAGTTCCTGGCTGGATAGTCCCACCAATTGAGAGGTGGTGACCGGCCGAGGCACAATGGCGTGGTGCGCTGTCACATTCTTGTCGTTGAAAGCCCTGGACTTGAGGGTGGTGTTGGCTTTGCCAGCAGCACCCCCGATAGCGGGCAACCGCGAACTGGCACTATCGATGCTGCGAACGATATCCGAAGCTTCCGCATGCTGGGAAACCGGCAAGTATTCGCAATCGGTACGTGGGTAGGTCGCAATTTTCTTTTCGTACAGGCTCTGGGCGTACTTCAGGGTGTCCTGCACCCCGATGCCATACCGTCGTGAGAGGTGCTCCTGCAGCGACGACAACGAGAAAGGCAGCGGCGGATTTTCTCGGCCCTTATCCGACTGGACATCCTTTACGGTTGCCGTAGCGGCAGCCTTGCACGCGGACACAATCCCATCCGCAACCTTACGGTCGAGTAACCGCCCTTCTGAATCCAGCCTTGAATCTTCTTTGTCCGGGTACCATGCCGCGCGGAACTGAGGGGTTGTAGCGAGATGGATAAATGGGGTGAAGTAATTGACCGGCTTGAAATGTCTGATTTCCCACTCACGGAAAACGATGAGCGCAAGGGTCGGTGTCTGAACGCGGCCTAAGGTAAGCGTGGCATTGCCGCCATTCATCTGGGATGAAAGCGTGCAGGCACGGGTACCATTAATTCCGTAGAGCCAGTCTGCGTGTGACCGGGCCAGAGCCATCCAGTAATAGCCCTTGTAATGCTCATTAGGCTTGATGTCCTTCCACGCCTTGGCAATGGTGGCATCGTCCACGGCGGATAGCCACAAGCGGTTGACCGGGACCTTGCAGCCCGCCCAAATCAGGAACTCATCCTGCAGGAGTTGGCCCTCTTGGTCAGGGTCGCCTAATCCAATCACCTCGGTAGCCGAATCGAGCAGCGACTTCAGGGCTTTAATTTGAGCCATCTTCCCGCTGTCAGGCTTACCGGTTTCACGGTCAACCCGTGGCTTTAGCTGCCATTTCTCAGGAATGATGGGCAGGTGGTCGAAAGACCAAGCCTTGAACCGTGCATCGTATTCGTGGGGCTCGATGTTCTCGAGCACGTGCCCGAACAACCAGGAAACGTTGTAGTGGCCAACAACGATATGTGAGCCAGCTGACCGCACAGTAAGGCCGAAGGTATCTGCCAACCAGGCGGCAAGCGCCTTAGCTACCGACGGTTTCTCGGCAATGATAAGAGTAGATTTAGACACGTGGTTCCTTGGTCAAAGAAATGCCTCGTAGGAGCCGAGGTATTACAAGGTATAGGCCAATTATACCACCAAATGCATAAAACGTCAACTTATGGGATAGCCCATCTTTACTGGGGTTGAAGCATTAGCACTATACCTTTCAACTGACGAGCGTCGCCCAGGGCGCTCCCAGCCTGATTAAGACCCGGCCTCTGCCGGGTTGCTTCTTATCCATCGGCCAGCTGGGCATGGCTGAGCTTTAAGGAAGTTTCAAAATGCAAGAGCGTCACGCCGACCCTATCGATGAGGCCACCGCCTTAGCTGCAACCCTCACCGAAGGAGCTATTGCCGCGGCTCGCCGCGCCTCGGCGCCAGAATCTCATCCTGACTTCGATGGGGAGAATTGCCTGGAATGCGGAGATGAAATCCCAAAAGACCGATTGGCCTTGGGTAAGATTCGATGCGTTAAATGCCAAACCGACCTGGAGCATCGTCGGAAACAACAGGCTAACTTTGGATGGGGGGCCGGGCAGCCGGTTTGGTCCGAGCAAGATTAATCCAACAAAAATTCGGCCTCACGACAAGGGTGTCAAGGAAACTTGGCGCCCTTTGTCACGTATACGTTACACGCGACGTAATTTTAAAGGTCGGGCCTGTAACGATTAATGTTAACCCCGATGTCATGTTGCACCATCTTAGTGCATTTTATGTAACGTTGGCGTGACAGCATGTAGTAAGTTTATTGGTTTTCGCTTTTACGCTTGACAAATAAGCGTTACATGGTATATCATTCGTTCCACGTTTTGCAGCTTTATGTGAATTTGTTACAGATAAATTATATTTGAAAATAGAGGAATAGTTCATATGTCACGCTCGGTATCAACTCTTACACCTTCTTCTTTAACTGCTGCCCTGGAAGCGATTGCGGCTTCCCGCAATGAAGATGATTGTGCTGTTGCCATCACCTCCGCTGCCGCTCACATTCAGGAAGCCGTACTGGCTGGGATTACTCCAAAGGAATTGCTGGATGCTATCGATAGCTGCCCGGAAACGTTGGCAAAGGAGCTGGGTACCACTGTAGACCGTGCGGTAAGTTTTTGCCAACTCGACGATGGTTCGATGCTGGGTTTGTGGCTTCTGCCTGTGGTGGTGTCCCGCCCTGTAGCAACCGCCTCTATTATTCCCCTCGAGACCGAATCCATTAACGGCTTGAAGGCAACCTCCTATATTCAGGCGCAGATGGGCGTTAATCGCAACCGCGGTTGGACCTATGTGATGCCAATGCTCCTGTCCTCTGAGCAGGTCAAGCAAGCCGATATCGGCGCACTCATCAAATTACCCCATCAGGCAATGGCACTGGTGCGTGGCCAGACAGCTAACATCAAGTTTGTAGGCGACGCTTCTGTGCCAGCCCCTCTGCCGGGCGCTGCCTTGTACTTCCTTCCGTTTATTACGCGCCACGCTCCTGGTGTGGCGGTTGAGCCTCCGGCCGCAGATGAACGCGTTATGCATCGAGTCCAGAAGTGGATTTCAGACAGCCTGACTGCCCAATCCGTCGACCTAACTGATTTCGCAATTCATGTTGCCCCGACCCCGGAATCCTACGCGGCCGGCATGCCGGCCGGTGAGCGCATCTTCATTGATGTTCGTATTCGCGAAATGATGACCGGCCTCTGCGACCAGTTGAATGTGCTGCCCAATGCCTTGGCGGCCCTGGTTGCTCCTTATGTCACCAAACAAATGGATGATACCTATGTCTTGGGTGTATCCCTTGTATCGCGCCTTACCGGCGCCTACATGGCTACGCTCAGCATGCAGGTAGATTACGACGACCCTCATGGTCACATCGTCGGCATGACGTCACGCATTCTGAATGAAATGGGCATGCAAGTGATTCAACTTCGCCATGACCCTATTCAAACAGTCTCGTGCCAGCATTGCGGCAACTTGCAGTACGCCGTGCCGGTGTTGAACCCCAACCTGAGCCTGACCAATACGGCTCAAAAAGTTCACTAAGGAGATATCCTCGCATGGCTAGACACGTTAATCAGCGCGCATTCACTGTTAACCCGAATCGTGTTAACGAAAATCCGCAACCTCGCCCTGAGCCCAAGCGGCAAAAAACATTGGTCGAAATCGACCTGGGTGAGGCCGATTACGAAGCTCCTTCCCGGCTAGGCGCCAGCTTTCACCTGCTGCTGACCGGTCAATCCCGAGCGGGTGGCGTGTACTAAACCAGCCTTGCAACAAGCCCCGATTAGTCGGGGTTTTTCATTTGTGGCTAGACAACTCGAGCGCGCTATACGCTCATAATCCTCTACCAACATTTGCTCGTCATGTATTACGGACTTCACGACTTACATCCTGCGGTGGTTGAACTCAACCATTTGCGCGAACGTGTCTCAGCGCTGGAAGCGGCTTTGGGTCGCCCATTTATTGTAGAGCGCGGCCCCTGGTCGGTCGATGCATCGGGCAGCCATTTAGAAAGTAATGATTTCACGCATGACGTGAGGTTGCGCATCATTGGTGATTTCAGCGATGAGGCTCAGCGTCGTGTTTATGCGGAAGAAATTGCCCGTCGTCTAAATCTGGCCTCGGAGACAGCATGACTGACGTTGTCCAGGCACGCGAATCCGCCGTAGCAGCGGAGACCAAGGCTGAGCAGTTCTTTCACCAAGTCTTAGACAAGCTGAATCAGCAAAACTCAAGACTCATTGAGTTGCATGACACCATTAAATCATTGCAACCTGTTGCGTCTGGCTCCATCTGTCTCGAACTCTATCCTTGCGGGCCCGGATGTACCGGCTGTCCTCATCCGAGGTGGGTGAAATATTTCTGGACGCAGCAAGAAGGGAGTAAGCCGCCACGGCTGGTTTGCACCAATCTTGACGCACAGTCACGAGACCCTGTCCGAGCGCTATCCCGAGGCGAGGAGCACTATAAGGAGCTCGCGGGCGTCATTCGCGAAACGAAGGTTTTGATGGAAAACAGAGCCGCCTTGCTGTCGGCAATACGGTCCCTTCGAAACGCTGCTAAGCGTAAATAATGCCATCCAGGGAGTTTGGCGCAGACCATGATTAGATTTATGCTTATCATCCTTGGATTGGCCGCATTTGGGGCTTATTCACTCATTGAAAAAATGGGAGGCCCGGCGGCACCTGCCGAGACGGTTGCCGCGGCGCAACAAGAAGGATTGATATCTGGGCTGGGGTCGATGGCCCTGAAGGCCGCCGCCTCAGCCAGCGGCATCAAGACAGCAGATTTGCCCGAGGAAGGCTGCTCGGACAGCGCCATGTCCGCCGACAACGTGAATTCACTGCTAGCCACCTTACCCGAGGGGCAGAGTCAGGTTCTTTCCGACCTACTCTCTAGTGGTTCCACCATTCTGTCCATACAGATGTACTCAGGGACACTGGGGATGGGATTGTGCATCCCGGCCAAAAATATGGTTGTTCTCTTGCCTCAAAAAGTGCAGCAATCCGTTTCAGGCATACTGCCCACCAGCGCTGAGTAACTAATAGTTAACACGCCGTTGGTCGGCTAACACACCCGCCATAAACCTCTCGAAGCGCTCGTTAATCGTGCGCTGTTGCCGTTGCCGCTCAATGAGCAGAAGCGCGTCTTGATGCATGGCTTGTTTTCGCTCTTGCGCCATGCAGCAATAGAGCCCAGCTACCGCCCTGGCTAATCCAAGCTTGGTATGACAGCTGCAATTTTGAAGGTGAGCGTTCATCCAGCAGTATATTGCTATTCCGCGTTTTGCGGAATGTTAACCTTGCAAAAATAGTCATAATGTGCTATATTAATTTATAAATCAATACAAAGGGATTCCCCTTGAAGAACACGGCTATTGTTGCCGCCATTATGGCGCTATGCGCTTCTGCGGTGTACGCCTCAGCAGCAGATGAAACCAACCCCACAGCTCGCGTGACTGGCTATGTGCTGCCGGACGGCATGGACACCTCTTACCTGTCCCAGTATACCGGGCCCGAAGTTTCTTTCAGCGACCTCGACGCCGCGCGTCAGGCTGTCCAAAGGGTGCTTGACGCCTCACATCCCGGATGGGTCGCCGTGTTGCCCGCGCAAGACATCTCTACGGGCCAAGTGCATATCAACATCGAGAAAAAGCTGTTTGGCAAGGTGGATATCAACCCTGCGCTTATGCCTTACTTCCCATCGGCTAAAGAAGGGGCTCCGCTTGACCGTGAGGGGGTGGAGACGGACCTGTTGTTGCTGGCCGACTTATCAAAGCCTCATGACCATATCTGGGGTGCCGCTGAGCATGGCGCAACCTCGTTGAAGGTTGAGGGTGACCCAATTACGACTCAGCAATGGTTGATGCTTGATAACACGGGAACACAGCGGACCGGGCAGCATCGAGCCACTTACCTGATTAAAAGCCCGATGGGGGCGACAAGCTCTGTGTATGCGGCATTGGTAGCCTCGGTGGAAAAGCCTGATGCTGTCCATGCGATGGTGGCTGGGGTGCGGGTACCCTTCATGGCCTCTGGTCTTATTGCAGACCTTTATGGCGCAACCTCGAAGGCCAATATCGGCGACGTAGGCCCCCTGACCCTTGCGGGCGGCGGCTCTTCCCTTGGGGTAAAGCTCACCAAGTTCATTCCAGACCAGGATAAGGGCAGCCATGAATACTATGGCGGCGTAGAAGCACGTGAATACCACTCTACGACCACGTATGGCGGCCAAGAAATAACGTTGACGCCGGACTACCACCTCATTCCAATCACGGCAGGCCTGCGAGTAACCCGCAAGGATTGGCGTGGCGACGCCTCCCTCACACAGGGGATGGCGGGTGCCGATTTATCTCAAGTTCGAAGTGGCGCCGTTTCCGACTATCGCATCTTGCGTGGCACTTGGGAGCGCGTGGTCGCCCTGGCAAATTTCAGGTTAAGGGTCTTGGCGACTGGGCAGTACACCCCAAATGCGCTTCCTGCGGGTGAGCAGTTTGGATTGGGTGGCGCGTCCTCGGTGCGCGGTTATTCGGAACGTGCCGTGGCTCAGGATAGCGGTTATTCGGCAACAGCTGAAATTTCGCATGCGCTTCCCGTTGGTCCGCGTTGGGTTGGCCGCGTATTCGCTGATATTGGCGAAGGCTATCGCAATAAGGCCCTCCCTGGTGAAGTCAGCCATGACAAGCTGGCAAGCGTTGGTGCGGGCGTCACCTATGGCGATGGCGTCTCCCCTATTGTCGCTCGAGCTGATGTCGCCAAGGCGATGACCAGCCTTCAAAACTCCACCACGGACAAAGGTGGCTGGAGTGTTCATTTCAGCGTGTCTTACAGGTTTTAACCATGACTACAACGAATTTTCGCCCCAAGGCTATCGCAGCCATTATTGCGTCACTGCTCTCCAGCACGGCGCTAGCCAATCCCACTGGAGCATCCGTCGTTTCTGGCGTGGTCAACCTCCAGCAAGTTGGAAGTACGCTGAAGGTGACAGCCTCCGACAAGGCCATCATCAACTGGGGTAGCTTCTCGATTAATCAAAATGAAGTCACCCAGTTCCTGCAACCCTCCGCATCCGCCACGGTCCTTAACCGTGTGGTTGGCCAAGACCCATCGGTCATACTCGGGCAGCTGCAAGCTAATGGTCGCGTGTTCCTGGTTAACCCGAACGGCATCGTTTTTGGCCAAGGCGCCCAGGTGAATGTAGGCGGTCTCGTCGCCTCCACACTGGATATCAAGAACGCTGATTTTCTGGCAGGAAACTATGCCTTTTCTGGGGATAGCACGGCCAAGGTGAGTAACGCGGCATTTCTTGAAACGCCCTCTGGCGGCCGCATTGTGCTTTTGGGGCAGGCAGTCGAGAACTCAGGCGTAATTCACGCGCAAAATGGTGAAATCTGGCTCGCCGCCGGCAACTCGGTGACGCTTGCAGACTCTGCCCAGCCGGGGACGTATGTCACGGTTAAAGCTCCCGCTGGTTCCGCAGTAAATATGGGTCAACTCATCGCAGAGCATGGCGTCATTGGCCTGGTTGGACTGGATGTCTCCAATAGCGGTGCTATTTCAGCATCTGGCCTGCAATCGAGTGGTGGGCATGTGTATCTTGTTGCCCAAGGCGCCAACAGCTCCTTACAAACCACCAGCACCTCCGTGATTACTGCGAACGGGGATGGCGCCGGCACGCAAGGCGGGACCATCAAGCTGAAGTCAGACAATACCGGCACGGTAGGTGGCTCATTAACTGCTAATGGTGGCAGCGGGTTCATCGAAACCTCTGCTGGCTACCTCGATGCCTCTGGTGCGTCTATCGAGGCCAAGGACGGCACTTGGCTTATCGACCCCTACAATATCGAAATTGTCTCTGGCGTCGTTGGGAATGCCTCTACCAATACGGGCACAAACCCCATCACCTACTCTCCTACCGGTAGCACCTCCCAAATCGGCGCTGGAGCCATCAGTTCCATCCTGAATGGCGGCACCTCCGTGGTGGTGGACACGACAAACGCGGGTGGTGCCGAGGCGGGCAACATTACCGTAAGCGCCGCGATAACCAAGACGGCTGGCGGTAACGCAAGCTTGTCTTTCCAGGCGGATAACAGCATCACGGTCAATGCGGGCATCAGCTCGACCGCAGGCACTCTTGACCTTAACTTCTTTGCGAACAAATCGACGCCCGGCGCGGGGGGCACGGGAACCGTAGCCATTAATGCGGCTATTGATACCAATGGAGGCGCCTTCAACGTTTCGAACGCCAATAGCCTCACGATTGGCAGTACGGTGAACGCCCTTGGAGGTGTCGCAATCGGAACTCAAACGGGCACCCAGCTGTTAAATTCTTCCATACTGAATGCAGGTACCGGCAAGGTCTCGATTACGGGTAGTGTTTCCGAACTAGGCACAACCAAAGGCCTCATTCAAGCAGGCTCGCTTTCGGTGTCAGCGGTCGGCCAGGCGGTCGACCTCACAGGGAATAACTCCGTTGGCGCTATCGCCATCGATGCAGCCGGCTCGGGTCAGTCCATCGCAGTGACCACGACGGGTGCGCTGAGCATCACGACGGTGGATGGCATCGCAGGCATTAATGCCAATGGCGGCAATCTGAATCTCACCGCAGGTGGAAATGTCTCACAAACGGATGGCATCACCGGCGTGAACTCGCTTTCTGTCACGGCTGCGAATGCCGACCTTTCGACTGCAAGTAATTCTGTCGCGGCCCTCGGAAACGTTTCTACAGGCAACTTCCTCTTGGCTAATGCCGGGGTAGGCCTGACCCTCAACGGCGTAGTGTCCGCGACCACAGCGACGATTACGACCGCGGGAGACCTTACGCTGGGCGCCGCATCACAGCTCAACTTGAGCGGTGCTGGTAACGCGCTGGTTCTTCAATCCGATGGCGTATTCCGGAATCAATCCAACAACGGAAGCGCAGCTATCTCACTTGGTACCGCTGGGGCAAACTGGCTCATCTACAGCAGTGACTACGCCTCCATCGTTACTAACGGACTGGCTGGTAACGGTCGCTACGGTTGCACGTATGCGGCCTGCGGCCCAAATAGCGCGGCGCTGACCGGCCTGACCGGCAATCGCTTCGTATTTCAGAACGCACCCACCTTGACGGTAACCCCTGGTACGGGACAATCGCGCACCTATGATGGCACCGATACCGCTGGTGACGGGGTGCTTGGCTACACGTTGTCCGGTTACTTGTTCAACGATGTCGCGGATGATTCTATTTCTGGCAGCCTGACCCGCGCGGCAGGCAGTAATGTTGGAACCTATAACTTCATTGCGAGCAATCTGGCTAGCAACCTTGGCTACCAGATTCAAATGACTGGTTCGCCGGCAACGTACGCCATTACCCCAAAATCCATTACCTACACAACCACGAACAATAGCATTACATATGGGGATGTCACTTCCTTCGGCAGCTACACTCTCAATGGCGTTATTGCTGCTGATTTGACCGCGGTAGGGGCCACGCAGGGACTGACTCTGAACGGGACCTCAATCAACCCCAACCAGACCTTGCATGCGGGCACGTATGTTGAAACCTTGACGGGCTTGACTGGCTCCGCAGCAGGCAACTACACATTGGCTTCAACCGGGAATACCACGGGCACCCTTACCGTTAATCAGCGGGGGATTACGGTGACCGCTGCCAACCAAACTAGTGTCTACGGTGACCCGACCCAGCCCCTCACCTACTCGGTAACTACAGGTTCTCTCGTTGGTACGGACAGCCTCACTGGCGCCCTTAACCAGACGGGGGTGCATGTCGGTAACTACAGCATCACCCAGGGCACGCTAGCCGCAAGCAGCGACTATGCGCTGACCTATGTTGGGGGAACCTACAGTATCACCCAGCGTGGCATTACGGTAACGGCTGGCGCACAGAGCAAGACCTATGGGAATGGCGACCCAACCTTGAGCTATGCCATTACGACAGGCTCTCTAGTGGGCTCTGACAGTCTCACAGGTGGTCTTACCCGCCAAACGGGCGAACATGTCGGCACCTATAACATCACCCAAGGCACACTCTCGGCCTCCAGCGACTACTCGCTGACCTTCGTTGGGAATACGCTGACGGTAAATAAGCGAAATATTGGGGTCACAGCAGACCCCGCCAGCAAGACTTTTGGTGGAAATGACCCGATTTTTAGCTATACCGTCTCATCAGGCAGTTTGGTGAACGGTGACACGCTATCCGGCGGCCTGACCCGGGATGCTGGGGAAGCAGTGGGCCAGTACGTCATTCGTCAAGGCACCCTGTCCGCTTCTGGTGACTACAACCTGAACTTCACAAATGGCCAGTTTTCAATTCTGGCTGCTCCAGTTGTTGTTCCGGTCACGCCAGTGCCAACTCCTAGCCTCCCGGTGCTCAGCGTGCCGGAAACAAACCTGTTATCCAACGTGCTGACGACTGCAATTCAAACCCCGGTGTATGGCGTGTCTGCACCACAGACGCCGCTCCAGGTTGACCAGGGGCGCGCTAAAGGAGAACTGTCGTGCATGTAGTTAAGAAAGCAATCTCGATAGCGGCGCTGGTGGCGGCCGCCTTCGTGAGTCAGTCGGCGTATGCCGAAGCAGTGGGGACGATTAAGAAAGCGGGACCCTTGGTTTCCATCCGCCATCCAGACCAACATGTCAGCCTGGCTTCAGAAGGCTCCGCCTTCGAGCAAGGGGACGTCGTTCTAACCGGCAAGACCACAGATGCAACTCTGGTAATGGCTGACGGCCAAGTGGTGTACCTCAAGCCAAACAGTGCATTTCGTATCGATAATTACAAGTTTGCAGCTGTAGCGCCGGAAGAAGGGGTTAGCTTTACCTCCATCCTGAAGGGCGGCCTGCGCACTGTGTCTGGGTTGATTGGTAAGAAAAACCACGACAATTATGCCCTGAAGACGCCTACGGCAACTATCGGGATTCGAGGCACGGATTATTCAGCCATGCTTTGCGGCAATGGTTCGTGTGATGGATTGGAGGATGGCGTGCACGTCTTTGTGTATGACGGCCACATTGTCGTATCGGATGATACGGTAAGCCAGGACATCAACACGAACGAAGGGGCCATCATCAAGAAGGCTACCGACGCAATCACGCCGATGGACTCAGGTGTGATGCATTTCACGCCGCCGGTAGAGTTCTTCACGCCAAAGCACCCTGGGTGCTAACTAAAAAAGGGCTGAATATTTCAGCCCTTTTAGTTTTGTCCCGCTGTATGGCTTAGTGGATTTAGGCCACCACAGTAGCCGGTAAGCGCATATAAGCTTCCAACACTGCAATCGCCGCTTCAACCCCCAAACATACCTCAGCCTGGTAGCCTTGGGCGCGCATCAAAGCGACCCAATCCTTCTGAGAGTCTGAGACGCCGGCATCATTCGGCGGCGCGGCTTTAAACTCAATCCACAGCCCGAAGAATCCTCCTCGAGCCACAGGCAGCATCAGGTCGCTTACACCGGCGCGTACCCCCTGCTCCTTGAGTCGCCATCCTTCAAATGCGTTCTTGCGAGAACCGCCGTTGGGGATATGTATGAGGAGCGGCCCCTCGGCCGGGAAAAGCTGCCGGAAAAGCTTGATGAGCTGGGCTTGCTCTTCGCCTTCCAGCTCAGCCTTGCGGGCCTTCGTCGGGCGGGCCTTTTTCGGAACCTCGCTTGGCTTTATCCAGCCTCGCTTGACCGCCTCCTCATAGGAGACATTCATTAAGCAACAGCCCCTTCTGTAGCCGTTTCGACGGTTTCTTCAGGTTGCTTGGAGTTACCACCCTCCTCCGCCGGAGGCAGCGCCATCTCGTAAACAGCCACGCCGAAACTGGAAAGCAGCTCAGCCAATTCTGGGGTGACTCGAACGGACAACAAGGTGCTCACGCGCAAGGATTGCAAATCAGCGTCCCATTGGTCGAGCGTGGTCTGCATGTTACGCGTGGAGGTCTCGTATTCGCCGCTGTCCTCACTACCAAAAACGCGCAATTCGCGGGTAATGCTGCGCAGTCGCTGGCGTTCGGTCGTGGCCGCCTCACCGGTACCGCTGGAACGCAGGGCTGTGTATTGCGTGGCCGCATGGTTAATGTCTTCTTCATCGATAACACGACTCGGCAAGCCGCACATGTACTCTTCAAATACCGAGATGATATTACGAACCGTCGAAATCTGCTGCTCGAGCGTAGGAATGCCAACATCAAAGGATACCTGGCGGACTTGGGAGCTTACTGCCTGAATGAGCAGCTGGAGGTTTTCCAGGTTGTTCAACTCGGCTACCGCCTGGTTACGCATCCTGGCTGTTTGGCCGAGGACAACAGACAGCGTTTCAACAGTCGCCGCTTTAGGCGTAAGCAGCGCCCGCAGCGATTGACGTCGAGCAAGGAAATCTGCCTCCAAGCGTGAAAGCAGTCGATTCCAAAATTCAATGGATAAGGGTTGTGATTCGAACATGCGCAAAGACCTTTCAACTAATAACGGCACCAGGAAGGCGCCGTAAAAATTCGTTACTAGAAACCGAGATACTGTATAGCGCAGTTCGACAGGCAATGCGTTTGACAGTGATGTATTAACTTAATAATATATCATAAAAAGCCTGTTTATTCAATTGCGGCAACGTGCTCTGCTGCGTTTTCTATACTGGTTCAGGACTTAACTTAATAACGGAGGACATATGCTGCATACGAACAAGCCCCTTAATATTCTCAATTTACAAATCCCTTGGGACATCGAGTCGCCGGCTCTTCGGGAGGCCGGGTTAGCCTGGTTGGACTTTGCTGTGGCATTGTTCGCGCAAGAGCCCTTTAGCTATCTAACGCTCTCATGGGCTCGCGATTTTGAAGGTAAAAATCCAGCACTGCGGATTTCTCTGGACTCCTCGAAGAATTTCAAAACAAGGGGGTTGAGAGAGCGGGTAGGTGCTCCTGAGGATGTAACTAATCGCCGCCTAATGTTTGATAAGGAAGTCGAGGTTCTATTCTCAAAAACCACGCCGGATGAGCTTTGGAGTGCTGTCATCGCGTCACAATTCAGTTCCATCTCGGCTTGGGATTTCAGTCATGATGTTCATGAAGAATCCTATCCGCGATTTGCGAGTGGACGTGATTTCCTGGTTCATGTGTTGCCCTTGCATAACGCATCCTGGCATCCTTGGTTGTAACACTCGTACCCCGTCTATGACGGGGTATTTTTGCGCTCTCTATACTCAATCAGGAACAGATGTGCTCTTCATTGAGCTTACGAAAATTGATATTGAGAGGTATATTATGTACATTCAGATTACCACCCGGTGCAACATGACCTGTGCGCATTGCTGCTTCTCGGCAACAGCAAAAGGCACCAACATGGACCGTTACACGTTCATCACGGCGCTCGAAATGGCAGTATCCATGGGCGACCACGTCACCATAGGTGGCGGCGAGCCTACGACTCATCCTGAGTTTTTTGTATTTCTGGATAAGGCGATGGAGTATTTTGAGGCTGGAAAGCTGGATATGCCTCCCCTGGTGGTGACCAATGGTAAGTTGGTCACCAAGGTCAGGAAGTTGTTGGATTACGTCGAGGAGGGTCGCCCGGTCACGGTCGAACTATCTCAAGACGAATATCACGACCCCATCCGTCCTGAAATTGTTGATGCCTTCAAAAAGCATCAACGCGCCAAGGATAGCCAATCGAGGTTCTCTTCGTCTTACTTGGAGCTTAATGACGGCCGTGGCGCCGGTATCCGTACCGTATCCATCATCAGTCCTGTTGGGCGCGCTGCAGAGCCTGCTCGCGGCATTCTGACATCGACTGCGGAGCATTTGCAGTGCTGTTGCGAAACCCCGCTGGTAAGCCCAGAGGGTTTGGTTTATTCATGCGGCTGCAAGCATCACCTACTGGGTAACATTTTCGAAGGCCAGTCTGTACTTGAAGGCTACGACCTCGAACTTGCCCACCAAGGAGGTGGATTGCCCTGCCGGGACATCGCATCCGTTCAACAATATCTGGCTGAAGCCGCTTAAGGGAGAAATCATCATGGCAAAACGGGAAAACCCGGTGTATGCGTACGTCCGTGCATCGCAGGCGCATGGTTACGGCCACATCTACATCGATTGCTTCGAATTGTTCGGCTATAGCGGCCCTACCCTGCGCCTGAGTTGTCAGATGGGAGGCGAATCACATACGACCAGCTACGCCTGGGAGTTTGGCCTCTCGAACGACTATGGCGTTATTGGTGAGTATGCCTGTCATAAGGGCTATCTCCTCATGCGCCGCGCTAACCGGGTACTCAAAGAACTGAATGATACGGTGGGCTATTCGGCCAATTTTGCAAACTATGCTGTTCGAGCTTTGCAAGCAGCTGGTGTTCGAAAGGTGTATTTCAACGACAACCTGCGGGGTGAGATTGGAGGTAAGGGCGTCAAGGAGCTTCCTTGCTTGGACACCAAGCGGGAACCCGACTTACTTGAAAAAGCCATTTTCGACATGGAATCGACGCTCATCCTGCTCATGCGCAGGTAATAAGGAGGCTGTATGCAATTTGTATTCTTGTTTCTGGTGTGTGCTGCTGTTATTTGGGTGTTACATGCCCCGGTAATGCAACTAAGCCGCGCCCGGATGTCGGATGCTGTTAAGCAACCCACGCCCGAGGTCGGCTCCAAGCCAGGTAAATGGGTTGAATGGATGGGAGCTGCTGCTGGTATGACGGGGTCTGCATTATTGGCTTGCCATAATGCGTACTCTGGCTACGGGTTCGTTGCTTACCTGCTATCCAATGGCTGCTGGCTCTGGTTCGGCCTTAAAACCAGAACATGGGGAATGGTGGCCATGCAGATGGGTTTCATCATGACATCCATCATCGGGAGCTATAACTGGCTCTCATAATGCAACATCTCAAAGCGCTGATGGTTTTCCATCGGCGCTTTTTTCATGAGCGTCCTCTAGCTATACACCTAAGTCACTATCATCAATAGAGGAAACATCATGGAAATTTCAAACAACTATGCCTTGGCTATTTCCCCCGCCTACTGCTACTTCACGTCTACCGGCAGCCCGGCGCACATCACCCTTCGACTAAGCCAAGGGAAGTATCTGATTTATCCCGCCGGGATGCCTCGGCAGGATATGGCCACTGAGGAAGAAATGTGGAGATGGCTATCGGCTATGACTCCCACTGCCTTGCAGGACTTGGGGGAAAGCAATGATTTGTTCCGCCTAGGGCTGTATAAACGGGCTCAAATGATTCTGGACGCGGGTTCTGGAATGGCCGCACATCAAGCTAAGTTCAATGAATACATGCTGCGGATAGCACATGAAATCCTTACTTCGCTTGGCTGCGCTGTCAGGCATAAACTGAAGCCACGCCGGGTATCCCCTACAAAAAGTGAAAGCTGGTGGGAGGTTCGGGCAAGGTGCAACCGGGCTGACGGTCCTGACGGCTATGATTGGGTCCATATTCGCATGTTTCCCAGTCCATTTGATGATGCAGCCTGGCAGGTTGAAGTACGCATGGCCGCAGATGGATTGAATGGCTACTGGACGAATCGGTCTCGCTTAGATGCCGCATACAAGCAGCTGGAAAGCCGCGGTATCCGGATTGAAAATGTGCTCTCTGGGTCAACTATCATTCTAGGTTAATCACCCTTCTCAAAACAAAACGGCAACCCATATGGATTGCCGTTTTTTCATATCCAGGCCTGCTCGAGATTACTCGGGGTATTCCTCAATCAGTTCCCCATCCAGGGTGCGGCCGGTATCAAAACTGCCCGCATGGATTGCACCTACGCCGCCGCCAAAATCGTGCATAGCGTGCCACTCACCCAGCGGTAGTTTGGTAGCCTCGTCATGCAGGCGCCAAGTGGCTTCAGGAGCGCCGTAGGTAGCCGGCGCCCAGGCTCCCCACTGCTTGAACAGGAACTTCTTCCCGGCCTTGCGGCACTGGTCACGCAAGGCACGAAACCAACGCAAGTCGGCCGGGCGCGCGCCATCTCCAGATTCCGCCCCGCCTACCACCCAGTCGATTGACGGGAGCGCGTCACTCTCAAGGGCAAATAACAGGTCCAGCGGCCCTATCAGCGGCTCCGCACTTACCCAGCGAATGGCCGCAGGTGTTTTCTGCAACCAAACGATACGTTCCAGAGCTGCTTCCTGGTGCTCAGCAGTAACGCCTAGCCATGCGTTCTGTACAGGCCATACCAACCCCACCATTTTCACACCCCACTTGGGGGCCAGCTTATGCATTTCGGCCAGGATGCGCGACTTGACCTCAGGGTGCGTTAAGTAGAAAAACATGCGCTCCGGGCGCTTTGTCAGAATCTGGAATACGTGCCCACGCCCAAGCAGATGGCAAAGGGCCATCACCGCAAACATCTGGTCGATGAAGGCGTCCGGGACGTCATGGTGAAAAAGGTCCGACATAGCGTTGACGAAAATCTTGCGCGGACGCGTCCAGCGCAATGGCTGGTCCAGTCTCTCAGGATGGCACATCACATCAGTGAATTTGCGACCGAAGTACACAGTGCCCGGCTTGGCTGCGTTACGCGCCCAATCGCGTTCGGCATAACAATGCTTGCAGCCCTGCGAAATTTTTTCGCAGCCTGTGACAACGTTCAGAGTAGCATCCGTCCACAACAAATTGGTTCTGTCTGCCATGATAATTCCTAGTATTTTCAGTTAGGTTTTGATTTTTCTTAAAGTGACTTCAATTAATTTCTTTAAAGTCATTTCTAACAAAAAAGGGCGGTATTGCCGCCCTTTTTCATTGTTTTACTTTAAGCGACTAGATTTCCTCGGCCTCGGTCTCAGGCTGTGGTGCCGGCGCAGCGGCCTGAGGCTGCGCCGCTGGTGCCGCGGTAGCTGCTTGCGCTGGCTTTGGCGGCTCCCATGTCAGTACAGTAACCTTGGGCGCATCTGCCGCTTTTGTCTGGGAAGCAGGCACCCCGGCAAACTTCTCGCCAGCGGCCTGGAAGCCTTTGACGTTCGCTAGTTGGGCATCCGGTAGCACGTAAATCTTGTGGTCCTTGTAATAGTTCAGGATGGTCTTGCTGAAGATTTTTTCGCCACCACCCATCAGGATGATGTTGTCGATATCAGAGCCATCCCCCGCAATGTTGCGCAGGTAGTTAACCGAGCCTTCAATGGCGGCACGCGCATTTCTGATATGCTCGAGCATATCTTCCACTTGGCCGCTAATCTTGATGCGACGGCGCTCGATAGCGCGGTCAATGGCGGTCAGGTTGTCATACTTCATGCCAAACTTGTTGGAAATCGATTCCGCAATCGCGCGCAGCACCTTGGAGACACCGCCAGGGTGGGCCGAACTGCGAGGGTCGTTAATTTTTTCACCGTTAGTGACCAGGAAGTCAAAGGTCAGGTAGCCGGGGTCGATGATGAGGTTGGTTTCATCACGGAGAAACTCGAACTCAGGCACCGTGTCTTCCAGCGACAAGCAATAGTGCAGGCCGCCCATCGGCTGAGCCAGAACCAGCGCCTGTTTGACCGTTACCGTCTCATCTTCATTGATAACATGCGTACCCTCCATCATTGCTTTGAGGTCTGCAGCACGATGCAAGGTTGTAAGCGGCAAACCAACAACCAGCAGGTCGATAGTTGACTCACCCATGTAGTGCAGGGCGCCGTAGAAACAAGCCTTGTATTGGTCGGTATATATGTATTGGTCGTTCAGGTTGCGGGTAGCGTCGTTGGTATCGAGGTCGCCGCTATCCGGGCCAACCTCATACTGCGTCCCCTCAACCGTCACCACAACAGTATCCCGCTTACCCAAAAGCGACATCGAGAGGTCGCGGCCGGTATGGCGCGGGGCAAGCGACGGGAAGCTCATGAACTCGAGGCCATTTTCCGTCTTCTTGCTCAATTTTACAAAACCGGAACCCAAGTCCAGTGCGCGAACTACTAAATCCTGCTTAGCCATTGAGGAATCCTCCTGGTATTTCATTGCTGATTGCGATGGTGTAACTATAGCAGAATAAATGAAAAAAGGCAAGTGTTAACTTGCCTTAATTAACAATTTTGCCGCATTAATTCTGCATGTTACGTCAGGATTAACTTTGTCGGGATGGTTAACCCTGGAATGTCGTACCGTGCTATATAGACGGCCTGACGCATCAGTATAGTTGGGGTGAGCTGCTCATAGTTTCCCGCGAGGACCGCGTCCAGAATACGAGGGGAATATCCTGACAACAAAACAACACCAGGGGTATTGGCGCGCACAGGGGCATTGCCGGCTCTGCCCGCCAGGTTCCAGAACACCATTAACGGCATCTTAAAGCCAGCCCGCTCAAACTTCCTGCGTGCGACCTCAAAGTTTGTCCATCCCTTGGCGTCTGCCTCATCGAACTCCATGTCGGAGAGGATGATGAGTGCTTCTGGCATCTCGAACCCCGCGCCGGCTTCTCGTGCCATCGAGAGAATTTTATCGAAAGCAGCCTGTATGTTGGTGCTCATGCTCCACATCCCGCTGGTGAGATTGGTTACACGCTCATGCAGCGTATTGCCTTTCACCGTGTGGAACTCTGGTTGGGCTGAGAACATCAAGACCTTATTCTTGAAGGGCTCAGGCAGCGCTTCTGAAAGCAACAGGCCAAGCGCAATGGAGACTTCGATTGCGAGGGTATTGCCGCCAATACGCCGTATCATTGACGAGGATACATCAGATAGCACCAGCGCCTTGCCTGCAATAGCAGGACGGGGCAATTGCGTCCACTGCGCAGTCGCTGCCGCATCATGCACAGCGCTTGCCTTAACAACATCGTGCGGGAACACCACTCCCGCATGCATGGTTGCCTTACCCGCTGTAACGTCCTCGATGTAGGTCGCATAGCGCTTATCGTGGCGCGCAAAAGCCTTTTGATAGCGGGTTGCCGCGACAGACGGGACTGCGGTATAGCGGATGCCACTCCACTTGCCTGCCGACATTTGCTGCTCGACGGTATCGGAAATCTTGGCCAATCCCTTTCGCCACTGGGCCTCGGAAATACCAAGGGCCTTACAGAGCCAAGCTGCGACCGGGCCAGAGCGCGGCATCCACTTAGCTGCCAACCTGTCAGGTGACGCTTCCATGGAGCCTGCTAAAACAAGCGCTACCTGGCTTGCGACCAAGGCCCGCAGTTCCGGTGTCGCTACACCTAAGACGTCATCCCAGCGGCCAACCTCCGGAATAATCCAGGAGGCAATGAGCTTTCTCGCTAATTCTGGACGCTTACGCTCAAGCCAATGCAGGACGTTGCGGAAGGTGTCTCGCTCACCCGCCCCTCCGCGGGCGTCACGCGACCACAGGAGGATACGCAAGGCAAGCGCCTGGTCTTCGCGCAGGGCACGCTCAAAGAGTTGAATAAGCTGTGCGGGATGACGGCGTGCCGCTCCAATCATGGAGAACAGGTCAAGGCAGGCTGAGCCTGATGTCTTGAATGTAGCTGCGCCGTTTAATGTTTTCCGCATAAGAGTTTAATCGCTGAGGGAGAGAATCAAGCGGAACCAGTGTAACTGGCTCCGCTTACAGGATGGTGCCCTAAGGCTATTCCGGTTCGGTCGTCCAAGGCTACCTGCCTGGAAGGGAGTGGCTATCGTGCCACACAACTAGCTCAGGATTGCGTCCCCAAGCGGGAGGTTTCGGTCCTTACGGGAGAGTTTTAGTCCACGTAAGGTGCCCCGGCAAGCCATTTGTCAGAAATGAAAGTGCTGAACCCATCCTTATCCGAACAAGACAAGTATATCACTAAACTTCAAATATGCAACATGTGAAGATTAAATATCTTCCTCGTCTTCTTCTGCCACTAAATCATACCTAGGCCTCGAAGATTTTTCGTGGCCAGCGCGCTGCGCTAATTTTGTGTGGCTTCCTTTTTTCACGGATACCACCCCATTGTTAACCTCGCACTTCCACCCAATGGTGCTATTGTTGATATGCTCAATGGCTTCTTGAAGGAGCTTATTGAATTTACCCGCTTCCATCTCGGCCCGCCCGCACAGCATCTGAATTTTCTGTGTCCCCAAAGGCACAGGTGAGCGATGGGTTGAGTAGAACGCGTGAAGCCACTGCGCCAGGACGTGAGCACTTGTGCGACCTGCCAGCGCAAGACGATGCGCCAGATTGAGTTGCGTCCACCCAGCAGAGAAAAGGTTGCGGAGCTCAGCATCCAACAGAACCTCGTATCGGCCATCCTCGCCTGGGGACTGGGTAAATTTATGAACCAGACCCGTCACCGTCAATTGCTCACCGCAGGTGATTCGGTAGGTAGCCATACGCATTTCAGTAAGCTTGTCACGCAGCCAAGCCATATCCGCGCCGCCTCCGGTTTTACCGAGGTGACGGAGCATCTCCCGGTAGCCAAATGAAACGGTCACCGTTTTATCAGACTGGTTTAAAGGATTATCGTAAGAAGCCTTTATGAGGAGTAGCCAGATATCCAAATGGTCCTGAGTAAGATGCGGACTCCCCGCCTCCTGCCAGATTTCGTAGCCACCATACGCCGCTAACAAGGTACGCTTCCTGTAGACTATCTTCCCTACCGCACCTCGACCAGTGCGCGCGGCAAACATCGAGCAGCGAGCAAGGACGTTCGGAATGGGGCTTAAATGCGTGGCAGGTGCCAACACTTCTGGCAGCCAGCCCGATAATTCGGCGACAGCGGTTGATTCGTGCAAAGCGATATTCCTAGAGAAGCCGGAGGCGATTCGATAATACCAGTATACC
The DNA here is from genome assembly GCF_003112435.1 of Novimethylophilus kurashikiensis. GTDB lineage: Bacteria > Pseudomonadota > Gammaproteobacteria > Burkholderiales > Methylophilaceae > Novimethylophilus > Novimethylophilus kurashikiensis. Next base: position 80,623 of record NZ_BDOQ01000007.1, on the reverse strand, counting down.
AAAGAATGCAGGTAAGTGCGGGATAATTGGCGACAGGTGCGGGATAATTGGCGAGCTTCTGCGGGATAATTGGCGGCAAAGTGCGGGATAATTGGCGGCGAGTGATTTTGTAAGTCACTGATTATTAGATTTAAAACGGCAATTTTACACCCCTGTAATCATATTATAATCACTAGTTTGTAATCCCAAATCAAATGGGAGGCTTATTAAGACGCATCAGAAACCCCCTTAGGATGCAAATTTCGTAACCCCGAACCCTCGCGATAATCACTCACCTTCCCGCCTTCGGCGTTAGCTTCAATTTTGTCCAACCAGGATGGACGAGCGGTGTTAGCATCTCCATCTCGGCCTCGCTGGGCCGAGGCGTCCTCGTAGAAATGAAAAAGCCCGACACGATGGCCGGGCTTCGGTGGGTATGCGGCTGAGTATGCGTTATGCGGTAACGGCCATTTCCTGGTTCGCGACGCCGTGTGGGACATGGCCCGATGGCACGTACTGCGCTGCGGACTCGATGTTATGCATACCGTCATCGAAAAACAGGTCTGCGCCAAATGCTGCGAGGAAGGGTCCTTTCGGAAGGCCGCCGCACAGGAAGCACTCATCCACCTTGACCCGCCAGGTACGGAAGGTATGCAGAACACGCTCATAAGCTGACACACTACGCGCCGTTACCAGCGCGACGCGTATTGGGCAATCAGCAGCGTCGGCGTAGCTCTCCTGAATCTCCTGCAGGGCCTGTAATACAGGCTTGAATGGACCTGCTCCCAACGGAATCCTGGCTTGCTTCTGCTCATTCTGCGTGAATGCGGCCAAGCCTGATTCATGGTTTACCCGTTCGGCCGAGTCATCAAACAGGACGGAGTCGCCATCAAACGCGATGCGTATGCCAGGCGCAGACTCGCCTACGTGCGAATGAGGTTGCACACAAGCACTTGCAATGCCCCGGTCAAGCGCGCGACGCACTTCATCAGGGTTGGTTGACAGGAACAGCGTCACATTACCGGCTTGTGCGATGGAAAATCGGTTGCCACCCGAAGTGAAGAATGCACGGTCGATGTTCAGGCCGTAATGGCGAACCGAATTCATTACGCGAGCGCCCGCATCCAAGGTATTACTCGACAGTAGAATGACATCCACCTTGCGGGGAGCACCTTCAATGTTGAGGGCAAGCAGCTTCTGGATGACCGGGAAGGCAACCCCTGGACGAAGAGGCTTCTTCTCATTTTTACGCATGTAGGCGTCAAATGCAGCCCATCCCTCCGTCTGGAAGATGGTATTTCCGTCTTCAAGATTAAATAATGCACGGCTACTTACGGCGACTGTTAACATTTCTATACTCCCTTTTGTATTTTTTGAGTATATCAAAAATAGCAAGCAATGTCAATAGCTTAGTTAATTATATCTTGTGCTATCAAGATGTTAACTATACTTCTGACACATGATTTTTTGGTTTCCAAAAATGCAAAAATATTCAGAAAAAGTTTGGATGACCCGGCTGGCTGCTTTCGGTTCAATGGCGCTAGTTACTTACACTGCTCTAGCGGATACTACGAGTGATGCCATTCGCCGTAACAGCCAATACGCCTCCGTGCAGCAGGCGGTGTATCAGCTCGTTGCTGAGAGCTACGACGTCGATAATGATGCGACCATTGAAGCGCCGGCCATGAAGCTGGGTACCGGGCTAGGCACCTCGGATGGAGGCGTCATCCCGGATACCTCCTCCGCGCCCAAGACGGATGGCTTCGGCGGCACGCTGGGCTATTGCGCCTGGGATAACGGTACACTAACCTCGAGCAGCGGCCGCTTGCCTGGTAGTACGGCTGCAGGCTCAGTCTCCCTGGCGGTCATCTCCTACGGCCTAGACAACGTCTTTCAGACGACTTGCGCAGACCTAGCGCAAGGCATTGTGCGTGGCGACGACTATGCCTTCTGGATGACGACCAATCAGGTGACGACCGGCGCCTCGAGCACGACGTCGACCTACTGGGGCGCGCCTGCAGCCTCACTAACCGCGCTTCAAGGGCTTAGTGCAGGCTCCTTACATGATGGTGAAGTCCGCCTCACGACCGACACCAACCGTATGTACCGGTGGAGCGCCAGCCAACAACAATGGCTTAACCTGGGAGGGGGAAGTGGTGGCAGCCAGAACTGGCTTGATAATGGTACTTACGACGTCACCATGGCGAACGCCAGTGGCCGCGTAGCCATCGGTCAAACAACCCTTGGCGCTGAAAAACTCACTATCAATAGTGGCGCCTCGGCGACGGCCCTGGGGCTAAGCGGCACCAGCTCAACGACCGGCATCAATATCTACAACACGGCCGGCTCTTCGGTGAACGCTTTTCTGGGCTACGACAACACCAACAGCAAGATGCTGATTAACGTCGCTAACGGTAGCTTTGCTATTAAGACCGGTGGCTCTGAACGCTTCAATCTGGGCACCGACGGCACGGTCACGGTCAACGGCGCCGTGTTCCTGGATGCCAGCAAGAATGTGACGGCGAATGGTGGGGCATTCTCCGGCGTAGTGAATGCGGGTGGGGGTCTTCAGGTCGGTGGCACGACGGTCATCGATACCAGTCGCAACCTCAACAATATCAATAACGTCATCGCAGCGGGTAACGCTACCGTGACTGGATATGCAAACGTAGGCTCCCTCCAGATTGGTGGGGCGTCGGCTATCGACGGCAGCCGTAACGGTACGCTGGCGACGCTGGTGACCTCCGGAGGTATCACGGCTAACGGCGGTATCAATACGTCCTCCCTGACGGCGACTGGGCAGATTGTGGCGCCTGTGGGTTCGACGTCCTCCCCAGCGTACACCTTCACGGGTAGCCCGACCACGGGATTGTATTCGCCATCGGCCAATACGCTTGGCTTGGTCGCTGGTGGCACACAAGTCCTGAGTGCGACCTCGAGCGGCGTGAGCCTGCCAGCCGGAACGACTGTATCTGGAGGAAATTTGGTGCTGTCTAGCCCCAGCATCACAGGGGCTTTGGCTGCCCGGCCAACTGCCAGCGTGGCAAACCGCATTTACATGACGACGGATACTAACGAAATCTATCGGGACACAGGCAGCGCCTGGGCTAAAGTTGGTGCATCGAGCTTGGCTACCATGGGAGATGTAAGCCTAACGAGTCCATCAAACGGGCAAGCTCTTGTATATAACGGAACCACAGGCAAGTGGGCCAACGGTATGTCGCTAGTAGAGAACTCAACTGGGTTTAGTCTTGCGGGAGGCGTCACTAGGAAGACCTTGACCGTCAACAACTCCATAACCCTGGCTGGCACGGATGGCACGACGATGACCATGCCCAGCACATCGGCAATCCTTGCACGTACAGATGCGACACAAACGTTTACTGGCCAGCAAAATTTCTCAGGCGCTATTAATGCGAGCGGTGCCATTTATGGCAACAATATCGTTCCATCCCTTGTCGCCGGAGCCGGTGCAAGCTGCGCAGGCTACAATACGGGCGCAATGGCTAATACATCAAATGGCATCCCTGTATTTTGTTCTGGCGGGGTTTGGACGAAGGTATCAACTGGAACTGCAGCAAGCCGTTTTGGGGGGACTTATGCAATGTCGGGGACTAATTGTAGTACCGCTAATCCAGAAACCGGAGCGTGCTCCTGCCCAGGAGGATATAACTCCTACCAAACGGGAAATTCTTCAGGCTCTTTTATAACTTACACTTTCTACCTCTGTCAGAACTAGGTTTCAATGAACAAAAGGGCGGAATCTCCGCCCTTTTTTACCATCACCCTTGTGGGTTACGTTACTTCGCCGCGAACGGGTGTGCCGCCTTCTTGCGTTCTTCCAGAACATGCTCAGCCGACGGGAAGCGCGCAATCGCATTCTTGATTGCCTGCTTGGTGGCCTGGTAGTTCCAGTCCTGAATGCGCTCGTCATTGTCAGCGTTGTGGTCGATGAACACGCCCACGCAAATGAAAATGTCGTCAGCCTCGGCGGCCGGGATGATACCTTCTTCGACACAGTCCATGACCGCCATCGAAACACCGCGTTGGGCCGGGCCGAACATCTGAACAGCTTGCTTGCCGTTCTTGATGGTGACCTTGTTGAACATGACCGTGGCCGGCTTGGTCATGAGGTTGGGTGCAACAACAGCCAGGAGGCCGTTCACACCTTGCTTCTGGTCGGTCAGGGTGCGACAGAAGGCTTCTTCTGCTGCGCTTCCACGGGGGCCGAGGATGAGGTCGATATGTGCAACGTTCAAGAGGTCCAGCTCATTGCTGTCCACTCGCATATCGATAACCAGGGCTTCGCCCACCAGAACGCGGTCAATTACTGCCATGCTTGTTTCTCCAGAGAAAATTAGGGGGCCGGGTAGGCCCATGTAGATAAGTGGCCGCTGATGGCAGCCACGCATCATAGTATATCAAAAAACTATACTTTTCGCAAGGAGAAGAATTTGGATGGAGAACGCGCTATCAATTTCGAGCGCCAAACTTAGCCTGCATTCGCAGGTACTCGGCTCGCTCAGCCTCCTCCTTGGCAATTGCAGCCAGGCGATTACGTTCATCCTCCGCCTCCTTGGCCAAGCGGTCGGCCTCAGCCTTCTTCTCCGCTTGCTGAGCCTGTAGTACCACCACCGCTTCTTTTGCGAGTCGGGCTATCTCCGAAAACTCCTCCGAATATGCACTTTGTGCATCATAGACAGCATCGACATCCACCGGCTGGTTGAGAATATGGTAGTCAGAATAATCCCATGGGATACCGTTAATCAGTACTGTTAAAGAATAGCCCGATTCACTATGGCCAAGGTCAGTATTCTTGAGCTTGAATTCCGCCATCTTGGCGATAAGCGCGTCTCGGTCCAGGCCATACCAGAGTTGATAGTCTCCGCTATAGGTATCCATCAAGCAGCCGCGGCAATAGCTTTGGCTTTCTTCCTTGAGGGCAATGAGGGTGTAAATTTTTGTCGTCATGTCAGCAGGTCTCCATCATGGGTTGTTTTGCCTTGTACAGCCGATATTTCCGCATGTGCTTACGCTCATCTCCGAAGAGCGGCCTCGTGGCCAGCGCAGAGTGGCCCATGGGCCCGAAGTCGGGCTCATAGAACATGTGATGCTCGATGCCAAGGTCCGCGAGCTCCTCTGCCGTGCGAACCAGCTCCTCCTGGTTCTTCGCCGCCAGGAGGATGAGGTAGGAAGTCTCGGCCGGGCGATTAAAGCTGAAGCCGGCCTCGAGGGCCGCATGGCCCAACTGCACCATCTGGTGCTCGAGGGGGATGTCTTCACGCACCATGAGGTATGAGTAGGGCTTATGCATCTTAAGCCTCCTTTCGAGCTGCTTCGATGGCAGCCGAGATGGCATCCAGAAGCTCATTGAAGCGCTCACCGCGAAGGCCAGGGAAACATAGAGCAAGCTTGCGAGTCAGCGGCCCCTTATAGGCTCGGCCAAGCATGTCAAGAGCATGTTGGTAGCCCCCAAACTCACGAAGACCGTTTGCCAGCTTCTTGGGGTTGGTGATGCGCGTGAATCCAGTCTTGGGGTTCTTGCCTCGAAGGATGGCGTAGAGAATGAAATCCTCTGCGCGCGCCTCCCCGGAGGCATGGAAAGCGCTCCAAGCGGCTGTAAGCGTGCGACGCTCGTCCGAGGTCAGGATGGTGGTATTGAGGTTAGTGGTGGTCATTGCAAATCTCCATTCGATAAAAGTTAAGTCGTACTGACGCAAACTGAGCCAAAAGGCTCATCGAATGGGATGGCGGACCACGAGCTGGAGGCAGGCTCCAGGCATGGAAAGAGTTCCTCGCCGAAGCGAAGGAATCTAACGCGAGATGTATTTACAAGTGAGGCATAGTTCTCAGTATAGTGCTGTTATTTACAAATTAACAAACTTCATTGCACGGCGGGCTGGACTCGAACCAACGACCTTTCCATTATCTTTGGATTGCTCTACACGCAAGAAATTGTTCACAGATTACCTCCACAGGCCTTGTGGGCTCACCCATGCCTTAGTCAAGCGTGCTTATAGCAAGTCTGCAGCCTCACCATAAGCCATTTGAGCTACCGCCGTGCAATGAAGTTTAACTTAAATATTAACAATATGAATATAGCATATCTGATTATCTGATACTTGTCAAGTGAATGTTAAGTTGATTCTAGCGATGACATTACCCATGCCGCCAGGCAAGAAAATGTATATGTATGCTCAATTTTACTGACACCGCTGGTACACTATACAGAGTGGTACACTTTGAGGAATGTTGATTTAGGAGATTTATGATGGCGGCCTGGATTAAAGAACACTTCGACACTGCTGAACATACCCGCGTGACTTTGTCCTATGGCAGCGCAATCATTGGCACAATTCTATTCGCTGCGGCCATGCTTGCGGTGCTGCTGAAGTAACTTCATTCAGCCGATAAAACTCAAAAAGCCCACCAGAAGTATTGGTGGGCTTTAGTTTGTCTGGTGGCCCCAGAGGGGTTCGAACCCTCGAATGGAGAATTTAAAGTTCCCTGCCTTAACCACTTGGCTATGGGGCCATATTTGAACAGAGGGCTGGGCTCGACACCAGCTGTGCAGGGCACGGAGACCCCGAGCGCAATGGAAATTCCTTGTGGGCGCATGCGCTGCGTCTAGCCGTTTTGCGTGTCCATCCACGCCGCCACTGTTCAAACAGTATACTTCAATTGCCTATTAATGTCAAGTTAATAATAGATGACAACATAGCCGGGTTGTCCTGAGGCCGTTCCTGAGGAAATATTCGCGCCATTCCCTTTCCCCGCCACGTAGTCGACATCTGCGGCATTAGCGACAACATTAACATTGCCCGTCGTCAGGATGGTATTCGTTGCACCAGATATCACGTGCCCAGAGCCTCCACCCGACGCACCGGTGGCACCTCCTCCAAACCATCCGCCGCCTCCGCCTGAATTATTTGACGCAATCGTTGCCCCGCCCTTCAGCGCACTTCCAGTTGTACCGCTGTTATAGTTTGTTCCACCGGCAGTTTGGGTGCCTCCTCCGGCGGTGCTTCCATTTTGCCCAGACGAACCACCCCCCGCGCCCGCATTACATATGGATAAGGTTGCGCAGGCACCACCTCCTCCTGCAATAACAATGGCATTAGCCTGTGTAGCAGAATTGTTAAGGAAAACGCCCGAGTAGCCACCGCCGCCATAAAAGGTTGCAACACCTCCGCCGCCGCCATTTGTGCCGGCGACGTTAACACCCCCGCCGCCACCAACCGCAACCAGGACAGTAGACCCAGGCGTTACACCATAGTCTGCTTGGGCGAAACCACCACCTCCAGACTTAGAGACATTACCCGCACTGTAGTCTGCACCGCCTGCTCCCCAAGCCTTAATTCGGATTGTTCCGCAGTTGTCGGCCGGAATAGTCCACGACGTATTTGCGGTAAAGCCTACCTTACGCGAGAAACAGGCTGTAGCACCAGAACTGAGGGCCCGCCAGGTCCCGGCAGTCCCGCTGGCCACGGTGAATTTGTGCCAGGTCGAGTTCGCTGTGGCAACCGATTGAATCTGATGATAGGTGGCTGCATCCCCGACAGCAAAGGGAATAAGGGCCAAGGCCACAATAGTGGCCGCCTTGCGAAGGACAAAACGTAGTTTCATTTGATGAGAACCTTAAATCCCACGGAACATTTCAACAGGCCGGGGAGGCCAGGCGATAAAGAAGATTGTGAGTATAGGGAAATCCCTACAAAAAAGAGGCTATAAGGCCGACAAAGCCTCGGCAATACGCTTCAGGTTGTATTCGCAGATTTCTTCAGGCGTTGCCTTCATACAATAGGCTTCACCCTGCGCCATATCGATTCCGCTATCGATACAAAGCTGGTGAACCATATTGCCAGCCTCAATTTCAGCCGGGCTTCCCCAGTAAATATCCTGCGTATCTGCTTTCAGCAGTTCAAGGTGAGCCGTTTCCAGCTTTTGGGCGAACTGCAGGGAAAGTTTAACGTTAGACATGGGGTTACCCCTTTGAACCGAGATATAGTAAATCTACCATAAATATCATGTTGGGTCAAGGGAAGCGGGCTGGAATGCAGCTATACATATCGTGGTCTTTATTAATTTTTAAGGAAACTATTATGCTGAATGCAAATTTGGAAAATCTGATTGAACGTGCTGAAGAGCTGTCTCATGCGACAGGGAATTGCGGGCGTAGCATCCGCCGTTATCTGGATGGGATTTTTACTGAAGGTCTGGGGAAAATTGTTTTGGCCGGTTCGCCTGAGCAGTCAGGCATCAAGGATAAACCCCTTGCCTTTGCTTACGTCGTCGACCGAATTCTCGCGAGTCTCAAGCTGGCTACATCAGCTAGCGAGGGGACGCTTGAATTCAAGCTTGGTGAGGTGAGCCTAGAAAAAGGCTCGGTTGATGTGCTGATTGAAGCGGAGGTGCCTGATAGCGTTCGTGACCGTCAGGAGTTTCTAGCTACCCTCGCGTTTTCGCTCCGTCGCATAAACGGCATGCTGGCTATGCAGGGAAATCGCCTCGAGCAGTCTGATTCCGCCTTACTGGCCGAGATGTTCTATGAGTCATCCACCAGTGAAATCGAGGGGCATCTGCAGCAGTTCTATGCGTTGCTCAAAAATGAGTATGCATTATTCGACAGCACGCCAATTGCCTTAATTGGACTGGCTTCATTGATTTCGCCGGCTGTTAGCGATTACGACAAGCAGTTTGACGAGATTTTAGACACGCTGTAACACTCAAACCCCGCCGATTTCTCGACGGGGTTTTTCTATCAATTAAGCCTGCCAAGCAGCCTGGAATCAGGAGGCAGACAGGCCCGTAGGAACTCCATCTGGTCCGCCTTGATGTTGCGGCCGGCCAGGATGAGAGATTCGGCTGTATTTGGCGCATACGGCACGTACAGCAGTTTCACTCCAGCCTCTTCAGGCAGCATGCAGCCCTTGGCGTTATTGCACGGCTTGCAGCAGGTTGCGCAGTTGGTCCAGGTGTTGGGGCCTCCGCGTGCTACCGGGATAACGTGCTCGCGCGTGAGCTGTCCTCGCGGGAAGCGCAGGCCACAGTAGCAGCAGATGTTGTCGTCACGAGAGAACAGGTTCTGATTCGTGAGCGGTACCCGGCCGGCAAAGCCGATATTGCGAACGGCGATGATGGAGGGGAGCGCAACAACGGTGCGTTGTCCAGACTTGGAGTATCCACCGTGAAGGTGATATTCGTCCTCGCCCTGGCTCCAGGCGATAAGTCCCTTGAGATGGTAGTAAAGCGCGTCTTCAAGCGTGCTCCAGCGGTTAGGCTGGCCGGCTTGGTCGAGCGTGAGGATGGCAGTCATGAGGCGTCCTTTCAGTGCGAGATGGAGCAAGCCCCTTCCCGCCGGACGCCATCGACTTAGAGGAGCGGTAAGCCCCCTGTAATGCGGTCGACAGCCTCGGCATCGCCGGGGCCAATTGATAAAGCGGTGCGCGTCGGCACACCATGGAATTCGGTTAACCCGGAATCGGTAATAAGCGCAGCAGGCAGACCTGCGGCTTGCGCCTGGGCATAGAGCTCAAGCAATGAGGCTTCGTCCGGGGTGGAGACACAGATTTTCTTGAAGCGTCCGTCCAGCCAGGGGCGGATGTCGGCATCAAGCGGAATGATGATGGCTGACGGTAGGCGTATCCCTCGCTCGAGCAGCGCGCCTATTGAGGCGTGCGCACCTTGGGCGACTGATTTACCAAGTCGCATCTTCAGGTCCTTGCGTAGAACAAGGACCTGCTTGTGTGTGCTGGATGAGGTGTGCTCGAGCTTCTGGATTGGTTGGTTAGCGGCCAAGGCAGCCTTCAGCTGGTCGGCAAAAGTGAGGGTCTCCCGCAGAAGCGCCTCGATAAAGTCGTGATTCATGTGTTTCTTTCAAGTTCGTTACAAAAAATATCAATTAACGCTATACGATGACCTCTAAATCATGCGGCCATCCAATGCAAATTTTGGAAGTTCGGGACTTCGGGCTGGACCCCAAGCATCCTCGGGCAGAAATTCTCCAGCAGCTATCCGCCATCGTGGATTCAGTCCCCTTTCCAGTGTGGCCGGGCTATGCCAAGCTTCCTGAGCACATTGGCAACATCCCAGCTTTAAATGCCCTCTTCGCAGCCCAACTCAAGGCGCACGGCTGGCGAGTCGGCCATCCTTTGGCGACTGGCGATATTCCTGATGCCTATAAGGAAGTCGCCGGCGCCAGGGTGGCTGTTGAAATCCAATGTGCCAATATCGCCCGTGACGAAGCGGATATCGTAAAATTCATGCGTCTCGCCGAAGCGAACCAGGCAGATGTGTTTGTCCGCATCGCCTTGGCTCACGAGACAGGCGCCTTATTCGCGAAAGGGATTGCAACCCCTGAGCACTTCTGCCGGAGCATTGAGCGCCTTGGAAGCCGGTATGCGGGCGTCCCTACGATATCCATTTCCATGGGGCATCACGGCGTCGCTCAGGAAGACTTCTCTGGCTACGGCATAGCGGTGCAGGAATTGAAGCATTGCAGCTCACACCCAAGACTAGCGAGAATCGCTGAATCCATTATGCGCAAGGTTGCCGGCGGGGTCAGCCTGGTCTTGGAAAGCGCGCCCACGCAACTCGGGTTCTTTTAACCAAATAAACAAACACCCCGGAAAACCGAGGTGTTTTGAGTTACTGGGCAAGCGCTTGCGCAAATTCTTCCCAGACCGGGTCATTGGGGGCGTCGCCATAAGAAGCAGCCAGCTGCTCATATTCGATTTGCACTGATGTCCCTGGGCCTTCGGTCTCAATGACCGCTCTTACTTGATTCCAGCACTGCTCCTTAAGGGGTAGTGTAGTCCTTACGGCTTGCATGATTTTTCCTCCTGATTGTCGATTTTCCTACTCCTTCGTATAGGAAGGATGCTCCCTATACTTCAACGCAGTAATTAGGAAACATTAACCAAGGAGAAATCATGAGCAACGCAGCATTGAACACCATCGTCGACAACGCAAAACAAGCAAGCGGCATCGGCATTCCCAAGCTGAATCCCTATGAGCCTGGTACCAATAACTACCTGGCCTACGAGCTAGGCTGGGAAGGCGAGGTCACCCTCGTTGAGCGTCTGGATGGGCAGGTCTTTGGGTTGAGTTGGGATGGGGTTGAGTACCACAGCGATGTGCCGTTTGACCTCGCAGAGTCTGGAGAAGGCCGCTATCACGAAACCATCGAGGAAGCGCTGGAGTATCTGCAGACACTGTGCTGGACGACTGCCGATTCTGCGGCCGCGCAAGCCGATGGCTGGGACTTGTTCGAGACTATCGTCGACGGCAAGGTTGTATTGAGCCTTCAGCGTGATGACGATGAAGATAGCTTTCCAGATGATGCGGCAGCCTTGTCTTTTGTGCGGAATGCGGCGTCAACCGGGAATCGAGTGGCCCTCAAGGCACTTGAATTGACCGGACTGGCAGCGCCTGAAACAAAACCCATCTTCAACGCAGGTAACAAGTCCACGATTGGAGACATCTCCATGAGCGACATCCTCGGTGAGGACGTTGAACCGGAGGCTTCACCTGAGTGGGCCTGGGTGCAGGAAAACGCAAGCTATGCTCACCGTGACAATGGCAAGGGTGCGGGTGTCTGGGAGTTCATGCTCAATATGAGCCGGACTTACAAGGACATCCCGGAAAAGCTGGTGCCGGTCCTCGCAGATGCTCGCGAGAACGACCTCAGCTACATTCTGATTCACAACGGCACCTAGGAGGCAGCATGTTAGAGCTAAGTCGTTCCAACGGCTACTACCCTCCTGGCTTGAAACCGGGTGACTTCATTCAGACGACGTCACATTGTGGCGACGTTTTCTTTGAAGTGCTAAGTTGTATCCAACCTTCACAACCTGGCGACTATTGGCATATCACCTATGTGACTTATGACAAATACGGAAGCCAGCCAGGGAGAGAGTTTGTTAATTCTGCAGGGTCTATTCGCGCCGTCATTCCTGCTGAAATGGCGATTCCTGTCATGGTGCGAAAGCGGTTGCGGTTCAAGTCAAAAGAAGGCCAGTTTGACCCGTTTTATGGGTATGCCCCAGTGGGAACACCATTACGCAAGAAGGAAGTTTGGTAGCACACTCAAAAGCCCGCGATTGCGGGCTTTTTCTTTACAGCAACAGGTCAAGCTTGCCGGCTTCAACTGAACTCAATGCCGCTCTTTTTCCTGTGCGATGGTCAGTCACCCCGTCCGCACGATAAGTGCGTATCTTGTCACCCCGAGCGCCCGTCCCAACTTGTGATTTGCGGAAACTGTTCTCGGCCTGTGCCGCCCGCTCTGCGTAATAAGCCAAGACTCGCTCGCGCAAGGTGGCCATGGCCACTCGACGGTTTGCTTCAAGTGTGCGCTCGGCCTCAGCCTTTACTTCGATACCGGTTAGGCGGTCTTTGAGGATTATGGCGGTTAATCGCTTGTTTCGATTCTGCCCGCCTGGACCAGTCCCCTTTGTTACTCTCTCCTGGATATCGTTCACATTCAGCTGTAAAGGAGCGTATTTTTCACCCTCCATTACGGCAACGGTGACGGTACTGGTTTGCATCCTGCCCTTGCGTTCGGTCGGAGGTACGCGTTGCCAGCGATGGCCGCCGGCCTCATTGCGCAGGATGGCAAGAATTTCTGCTGGTCCCTCGAGAGTTACCAGGTCAAAGGTGGCCCCGTGTCTCCACAGACGCCTTGATGCCGTTACGTGCGGCATAGCGTTGATAAATGGCTGCCTGGTCATGAACCAGGAGCTTGGCATCTTCACCGCCCTCGGCGGCGCGAATCTCCAGCGTTAATTTCATGATGTACTCCTTGGATGGAAAAACGCCCCACACAAATGTGCGGGGCATGAGGGTATAGCGTTATTGCTTAGCGCAGTGCTTGAATTGCGTCTCGCACCAGGACTACACGTTCTGTATCCGGCAGCGCCAAGAAGTCAGTCTCCGAGGTTGTGGTGACCAGGTGGTCGACCAACGGGTAGAACTCCTCATCGATGTCCTTCTTGAATCCCTTAGGATGACAGAACATGTGCCGTACCTTGGTGTCGCTCATACGGCCGAGGAACTTGGTCACAAGGTAATAAGGCGTCTTGAACTTCAAGAGCGTCTTGTGTGACTTCGCATCCCGAACCATATAGCCTTCCAGTCGGGAGGTGGCCACCTTTTCCTTCAGCTGCCCGAACGACGTGTAGAACCACTCCGGACGATTCACGGTCAACATCAACCCGATTTCGTCCAACTCATCTTCCGTTATCGGCTCAGCGCCCTGCTCCTTACCTCGCCCACCAATCAACCAAAGGCCCATGTCTTGCGGCCGGTACTGGATGATGTGCGGGTCTTCCGGATGCAGAACCTCGAACATGAGCGTCACGTTGTTGCGCGAGAAGTACGAGAGGAGCAGCCCCTTCAATGCCGGCGTGATGAACGACTTGATGTAGTCAACGAACGGCGAGTCGAATGACCCGGAGCTCGTCACCAGCAGTTCATTCTTCCAAGGATGGCGACTGATGCAGCCTAGGAAGCCATTCATCTTCTCAACCGCGTAGACCGGATGGTCGTCTGCGATATCGAGACCGGCACCGTTTTCACCATAGTTAAACACCTTGTCGAACGGATGCACGACAATGTTTCCAGCCAGGTCAAGCACGATACCGCGAGCCTTCAGGAGATAAGGGCTCTCACCCCACAATGCATCGAAAAACACACGCTTCGAATACTTGTAGAGCGATAGGCCGGCCGACGGCTCCGTTTGCACGGTCACCATCTTGGCGGTCTTCAGCTTATCCAGCGAACGCTTCAGTTCAAACTTGGCGCTGTGTACGTCGAAGTCAAACTCGCACTTTTGGGAAACGAGATTGTCATTGAAGGCCTCTTGAGCCATCTTTTCGCGACAGTCAGCCAAGAATCCATCCAGGCGCAAGGCCAGCATGTTTCCGGCAAACGCTTGGTGGGCGTCCAGTGAGAACACGCAATGATGCATACTCGTCAACGGGATGTGCCCATGGATAAGCATGTGCCGTGATTCGCCGCTGCGATAGCTCTCCGCATACATCCCGTCGGCGTCCTCATCGCCATAATCCGGCAACTCATTCCCGCCATACAGGCATTCAGAATGCAGAATCGTGAAAGGATGAAAAGCCGTCTGCGGTGCATGCGCAAACGCAAGCTGGAGTGGCCCGTCGGTCACAGTGTAGAAGCCAGGCAGGTTTCGGACAAACTGAATCAAAGCCTGCTGTTCTTCCTCACGCAGCTTCATGAACTCCATGGCCGTTTCAGCAGCAGATGGAGAATTTGCGCGAGGTGCCCCAGTCTGGAGTGAATCCCAGAACTGCAGCAATTTGCGCTCATGATTACCTGCGACCATCAAGTGCCCAACCGCTATAGCCTGGCGGACGAACTTCAAGGTCTCAATGGATTGAGGCCCACGGTCAACGACGTCACCCAGGAAAAGCAGCTTACGGCCCTGCGGATGTACGGGCACACCAGACTCGAGGGAATACCCGAGCTTGCCCAGCAACACCTTCAAGTCGTCAAGCAGGCCATGAACATCCCCGATGACATCGAAGTTGGTGTCAGGCAGGTCGCGAGACACCAACCGAGGCACCGTGAATTCCGGCACACGCACGAACGGATACATGCTGTCCAGCTGAAACTCCTTGGACATCTCATTCATCCGATACTCGGAGACCCGGTCTTGCCGGGAAATGTTTTGCACCATACACGTGTCAAAGGGGCGGTCAAAAATCAGCACTACCACTTTCACGCCATGCTTCTGGGCGAGCTTCACCAAAGGCTCACGCTCAGCATCGTTGAGTAACGTTGCATCCACGAACGTCGTGAGCTTTTCCTTGAGGCGAACTTCCAGGATTTGATTCAGTAATGACCAGACAACATCATTCCTGTCCTGAAAAATATGCTTCAAGCCACCGACCATTTTATGGCCAAGCACGGACTCACGAATTGCATCCGCAGATAGAATCATGCTGGGTAAAATGTTGCCGCTTCCCAGCCACGTGGACTTGCCGGCGCCAGGCAAGCCTGACGTCAAATACAAGGTGCCTACTTCCAGATTTACGAATTGCATAATAATACCTCCTCCTAAGTTAAAAATATGTCCTTAGAAGGTATAGAATGAATGGATTTAACTTGCACGATTATACCAATAAATGATAAATCGTCAAGTGAAGAAAAGCCGCCCCAAAAAGGACGGCTTGAGAAATGTTAAACAGGTTCCCAGCAACTAGCTGGGCCATAGTTGATTGCTACTTTTGCGGCATCATCCGGGTCCTGCAGGTCATAGATTATCTGGTCCGTATCTGCGGCGACCAACTTAATCCACGGGTCAATCAGGTAGCGGTCGTCGAGAATCGCAAAGTCGTGCCCACCAGGATGAATACCTTCAATGGCAACGCGGGACGTCGGGTTATTCTCATTGTGAAACCCAACTATCTGCACACGTCCCGGGTAGGCATTACGCACCTGAACGGCATAATTGGTGCAGCAGGTTGCGCTGGAGCCATCAGGTAAGCAGCTGAAATATTCCTTATCCTGAAATTCGTCAGCTCGAGCGTCAAAGTCCGCAGCGCTCACCTTCATCCCTTCCACATCGAAGTACACGCCCATCGCTTGGTCGGTCCCAAATTGAGCGTCAAGCTCCTGAATAAATGCTTGCATGATTTTTCCTCGTAAAGTTAATTAAACACACGAGGTATAGCGCGCAAGCACGACGTTAATGGTTTTCTTTAGGCATGAATCAGGATGCCCTCTAGGGCTGGAGCAGAACCTCAGGCGATAGCCTCACTCAAAGCCTACAGATGGGACATCTCCCATTCAATTAATTCCTAAGGAGACTTAACATGTGGACCAAGCCTGAAGTAACCGAAATGCGTTTTGGTTTTGAAGTAACGATGTACGTTTGCAATCGCTAATCGCGAATTGCGAATGAATTACGGGAGCATATGCTCCCGTTGCTATGGAGGGCACCCTCGAGACGAATCGAACGTCCGGCCTACGGGATAGGAGCCCGTCGCTCTTCCGCTGAGCTACGAGGGTACTGAACAATTTCCAGGGCAGGCTTTGTGGATGATGACAAAACCATCGACCGACTCGCAAGCCATGGATTTGGCATCAAAATCAGTCAGCGCCGCTTCCTTTTCTGACACCAAGGCGCCACAAAGCGCACATGGGACATGTCCGGCCTGACGCTTTTTCAGCATGCGGTAGACCGTTTCCCGACGCCCCTGCCTAGCGCTGACCTTGAGTGCCTTTTTTAGGTTGGGAGACATTTTCACCCGTTTGCCAGGCTTGCCTAAAAGATACGTCAAATCCATGGTATTGATTGGCCTCCCCGTAGAGATTCGAACTCATAACCGGTACGGCTTAGAAGGCCGCCGGGCACTCCGGAGCGCGGGGAGAGATTTTTTAATTGCATTGATGGTTACGCCCAGGCCGCTTGAAGCTTGCTGATAGCCGCTCTCACAAGAGCCTCACTCCAACCCTTACCGGAGTGGGCTTCAGATTGGTTATTCGGCCCTGGTACACACCACCCCAGTTCAATGGAGCGCAGCTTGAAGTTTATCGACACCGCACCTCTTCCACTCCATGCAATATGGATGACATTCTCATTCGAGCTATGCGCGGCGTAACCCCATGAGTCATCAGGTAGTGCTGGAAGTTGGTCAATCTTGCTGGTCATAATAGCGTATTCACTCCCTTGGACAAGCGCAACACATGCCGCAATTACTGAAGCGCATGCTTCACCAATTCACTGGCGAAACGTTTGTCGAAGTTGGCGCCAAAGCGCTTGTTAAGCTGGCCCATCACAGCCCCCATGTGCTTGGTGGACTTATCCGGCAGCGCGGCCACAATCTCACTTACGGCGGCCTGCAGCTCTTCAGGCGCTGCTTGCTTAGGCAGGAACGACATCAGGACAGCCTGCTCGAGCTGGAGCTTGGTACGGCGCGCCACACGGGCTTCGTCCAAGTCAATCTTCTCCGGAATCCAGAGAGCTTGGATGGTGTCGTTGTTGTTCTTGATGAACTTGCGCACAACTTCCTGAACTTCAGCATCGGTCGACACGCGATTGCCGTCGTCCTTGCCGACGCGAGCAGCTTCAGCGAATAAGGTTGTCAGTAACGCAGCTTCGTCCGTATTGCGAGCCTTTCGCGCCGAGAGACTTGCTGCCTGGATGGTATCAAGTAAGGACATCGTTTTTTCCTTTTTGTAAGTGGTACCGCGCCCGCGACTCGAACGCGGAGACCCTGAATTTTAAGGACAGGAGGTTTACCAATTCCCGTCAGCGCGGCATTAAATTTCTGCCGCTTCACGCATCATGCGGCGACAGGCAGCAATTGTTTCATCATCCCGATAGACAAACCCCGGTCTGACCGAGTAAACAAATATGTTGAGCAGGTCCATATCGGAGAGCTCTTGCCCCTCACGAGCCAGCTGCTCAGCCCTTTGCATCATCGTCATCACATAACGTCTATTGGCTGGTCGCTGTCGGGCTAAAGTGGGCGTGGCATGCTTGGTATAAATGGCTCGCCAACGTGTCAACTGTTCATCAGTGGGGGCGACGTAGGACATATCGACTCCAATCTCTATAGGGGCGCTGGTGGCGAGGCTCGAACTCGCAATTGCCTGCGGCTCTCCGATTCCCGAGAAGGCTCGTGCTCCGGTTCTGACGCCCGGGTGGCCACCGCATATGTCTACCGATTCCATCACACCAGCATGTGTGGTGGGCCTTCAGGGGTTCGAACCCATGTACCTTCCGATTATGAGTCGGGTGCTCATACCGTATGAGCTTAAGGCCCAATTGTTGTGCCAAAGGTGTGCTGCTACGCTAAAGGTTATTGGACATTTCAGGGAGCTACGCCCTAGCAACCTTGTTTCCAAGCGACTTCCTTCACCCGGAAGAGTCTCATGCTCATCCCAACCAGGTCCTTCAGTAACATTCGCCTTTGCCCTGCTTCCAGTTCCCGCGAGTCTCACGGGTCTGTGGGATTCATCAGGGTGAATCTCTCCACGGTCACGTGCGCCTATCACCACTCATTATCGGATTGCTGGGTCTCGCCCAGCTGGCTGCTTCTAAGCCTACCGCCCGATGGCACAATTGATAACGCCACTTGTTAACAAGTGCGTATCGTGAGCCTAAATAGTAGCAAAAATAGCTAAAATTGTCAAGAGTAATACCCCTCACTTCGCATGACCCCATGCTTGAGTGAGCGGGCGTCATGGAGCGCATGGTGTTGGCAGTCAGGATGGTCCAGGAAGTAGTCTTCACAGGCCCTCTTAAATTCCTTTGCCGCCACATAGTCGGGAAAGCCTAGGTGTTCGTATTTGATGTTGAGATTGGGCGAAACCTCTTGACGGTAACCTTCTATTTTGGACTTGTAATCGAGCAGTTTGTGAAACAGTTTGCTCATCAAGTAGCTGTCATAATTGTTGTCCGAGACCAGCCGCACATACGCAGCTTGAGCAGCGAGCCAGTCGATGATGTGCTGGGCGGCCATCAAGGGAGAGCTGACGATAACGCCAGGTGCGCGTAGCATCGGGTAGACGATTTCGAGTACAAAGTCCGAACACTCGGACTTTGCAATGCCATCGAACTCAATGTAGAACTCTTGCCCGTGTTCGGTGACGAATCCAGCGGAAATAAGTTCGGCCGCTGCTGACAGAGACGTGAATTCGGTATCGTAAAATATGCGCATTATTAGTACCAAAACGAACAATTAAGATGGTGTCCCAGGCGGGATTCGAACCCGCACTCTTTCGAACCGATTTTTGAGAACGGCGCGTCTACCAAATTCCGCCACCGGGACCTCATGTTTTACAATTTCAAGAGCATCATTGAATCGGGCCTTTAACCTGGGTGGAATTATTCCCGGACGTCCAGGTCAGCGTATATCCATTAGCCTGTACGGCAGCACCTGCAGCACCACCCGCATAGGGGCCGTATGGCCCAGTGGTTGATGCTGTTCCGCCGGATGCCCCGGCTGCTCCATAACCGCCGCCAGCACCTCCGCTTCCGCCGATGTAACCCCCGCCGTTATTACCTCCGGCGCCACCTGCGCCAGCAGCTGAAATTGTTCCGCCCGCTCCTGATGAAGCGCCCGCTGCAGCGCCTGTACCGCCAGCTCCACCGGATGAGACCCCTACACCGCCACCACCACCGCCGCCACCAGAGTTAAGGTGTGTGCCTGCGACTTGTCCGCCACCGCCACCTCCACCTCCCCCATAAATGGTTCCGATGTTATTAATGGTCGTTGGAACGGTAACGCTAACTGCCGCACCTCCAGCTCCCCCCGCAGAGCCTGCGCCTCCAAGCCCCCCACCTTTACCCCCATTACCGCCCCGGCCTTCAATACGACCGCTATTAGCGATGGTGAGCGAACTTCCAGCCGGGAATGACCCAGATACAAATGCCGCAGTGCTTGTCGTTGATGAGGAGATAACAACACCACTATTGATGGTGACGCCCACACTGACCGGGGTGACTCCGTCCCATCCAGCGGCAATAGCTGCGGTTCTGACGTTGTAATTTGTTTGGTTGGAACTTACTGTAAGCGCAATATCATAGGCAGAACAGGGGCCCAGCTTGTGCCAAGTGTTCGCCGCTCCAGAAGTTACGCAGATGCCGTTCCATTTATTCGCCGCAGTGAAGCTTGAAATTGGTGACCATACAGCCGCCGAGGCCGCACATGACATAGCGGCCAAAATGCCCAACATGAGTTTTGCAAAGTAACGCATAAGAATACCCAAGTAAAATACTAGGATGTATAGGAAACATCCTGGTATTTAGTCACTCATCAAGCTGGAGGTGACGTAGCTCCTGGATGGTGAGCTCTCCCAGATATTTCCTTGGATTACCACATGATGCACATGAGCATGGGGTTGGCGTGTTAATAAGAACAGCCCACATAGTAGGCTCGAGGCTCATATCCCGGCCCCAGTGATATCGACGGTTTTTCTTCACTCGCGCGGCATGATGCCGACGCAAGGCGCGTTTCATTGATTTGTTCATCTTGCTCGTCCTCTAGGGACGGTGACCGACCGCCACGCGGGACCCTCCCGCGCTACTCAAGAGCTGTCGGCCTACCGCAGGATGAACTTGTTGAGGGATAATTTAGAAGCGAGCATTACAATTCCTTTGACGTTTCTGGATATCGACTGATGAGGCCATACAGCTCCTCGATTTTAGGCTCAGCGGCAGCTTTCAGAGCGGTAGTCAGAATACCCTGGATGAGAGCTAGAGCCTCTTCTTGTGTAAGCACTACACGTGCCTGGTCTCCAAAGGTATCTCCCAGTTGTACCAGGATGCGCCCATACCCGTCGGTGTTGGCTGCCCAATGTGCTCCAGAGCCTTGTTTGATGTAGTTATGGCGCATGATGTATGACTCAATCTTGGTGGACCGAAGGAGGTTCGAACTCCCGACCTCCGCGTTGCGAACGCGGCGCTCTCCCAACTGAGCTATTGGCCCGGAAAATTTGGTCGGGGTAGCGTGATTTGAACACGCGGCCTCTGCGTCCCGAACGCAGCGCTCTACCAAGCTGAGCTATACCCCGGATGATTTTGTGAAGGTTAAACTATAGCATATTTAATAGTATATTACAACATATCCAGGCTGAGCGTTTGTGGCTTGAACCCCGTTCCCCTTTCCTGCGACGTAGTCCGTATCTCCTGAATTAGCTACAGCCGAACCGGAGCCATTCAGTAGTCTTGAGTTAGACGCCCCGGGGACGATATAGCCAGAACCGCCGCCACCTGCATAGCCAGCGCCCCCGCCGAAATAGCCGCCACCGCCTCCTGCCCCCGATAGATTTGAGAGCCCACTACCGCCTTGGAGAGCAGACCCAGCAGAGCCCATAGACCCACCTGAGCCACCTCCTCCAGATTGTGTTCCGCCTCCCCCACAACTTGACCCACCACCTGCCGCACCAGCAGAGCCACCTCCCGCACCACCCGCAGCAAGAACGCCACCCCCGCCACCCCCAGCCATGACCAATGCATTAGCTTGGGAGGCTGAATTATTCTTAAATACCCCAGAATAACCTCCACCTCCAGTTGAGGTGTTCGAGGAACTACCGCCCCCTCCATTAGTACCGCCAGCAGATGCCCCAGCAAGGTATTTGGCACCACCCCCGACAGCAACCAATAGGGTTGAGCCTGCGGGGGCAGGTACATCTGCCTGACCAAATCCGCCGCCGCCGCCATAATAATTGAAGGCACCACCATTACCTCCAGCTCCCCAGGCTTTCACGCGTATAGTTCCGCAGCCTGTCCCCGGAACCGTCCAGGACGTGTTTGCTGTAAAGGTAACCTTATTGGAGAAGGTGCAAGTAATAGAGCCTAGCTTATGCCAGGTAAGATTTGCTGTATTGCCTGACGAAACAGCATGCCAGGTCATGTTGGCTGAGCCAACATTTTTTACGACCCCCCAAGTGGCAGGGATGGCTGCGCACGCAAAAAGCGAGAGCAGTGAGGCAACAAATATCTTGTTAAATTTAGGCATGGCGTACAGGTGGAACTATCGTAGACAAATACTATATTGTTAGTTACAGTATATGCAGATATTTATGTCCTGTAAAGCAACCTTACATTTAATAATGGAATTGAATGGCTGAGCTCAATAACCTAAGCGTTAAAGCGCAGGTGCGCAAAATTTTATTTGGATTAATGTACCGACAGCATTATGTCGGTGATGCAGAGATAGATGACAGGATGTCATCAACTGCAATGGAAGCGTGAGATAACGCGCTTTGAGAATTTGGCCCCGATACTACTTCTCCGGCTCGCAGGTCCACCTTTGTCGCGCCGAAGCGCCAAGAAGAAGCAGATTTAGGTTACTCATGATGTGCCCATCACCCCAAAGAGAGACATCCCTCCCGGCCCTTATGCAAGGGTTTCACCTGAATTCAATATGCCGGCTCGGTATTCTGCGGCCCCGAGCCGTCTGGTTAGCCAACTGCAGTAGGCATCCCAAATTAAGGCCGATTGTGTTTCAGATGGCCTACTGGTGATACCCAGAAGGCCTGTTCAACAACGAGAGCCGCATGACCTAAACCCCGCTCTGAAGCCAAGTTCAAAATGACGCTTCAAGCATGCGGACCTTGTTCGCACTGGTAGATATTGAGTCTTTATTTTTGATATATAGCCCAAAGACACATTATGCTTCGCCGCAATAGTGCGATAGGCATCACCATTTTTTAGCTCACCAATAATTTCTTGCTTTGTTTTTTCTTTCACGGCTTTAACAGGAGGCGCATTAATGCCACCCAGGTTCACGGTAAAGGTAAATTCCTCATAATCCAACATGGTATGCGGAACCATATCTTTTAGAACTTGGAATGTCACCCCAACAAGGCCAACTTCGTCAAATACCCTTTGAAGAGGCCGACAATGATGTCTTCCACACTGAAGCAATCTCAAATGTTCCGCCACCTACGCAATGAAGACCCCAAAGCCTGACCAACATAGGTCAAGCCTGAGTTTCGTATTGCGTAAAGTTGCCCGTAGGCCTCAAGTTCCATCATTGTCATTTCATACTGAACCATGGCGCCGGAATTGAACCGGCTTGTTTAGCTGTCGAGCCGCAGGAAGCTGTCCTGCGACGCCCGGCTACTGGGCGACATCACCATCGACGGCGAAGGTTGGAGTTGCGCCAACATATGACATTTCAACACAGTTTTATAAGAACTGTTGCACGCCAGTGCTCCATGGATTGAGCGACGCTTTTGAGTCGCTCTGCTATTCGACGCGGGGTTTAACTCGCGGCGGTAGTAACTACACTTAAGGATGTCCTCGATGAGCACATCCTCAAAAGCATTCACTCTTGAGATAAAAGCTTGAGATTACAGCTTTAATAGCACCCCGTTCGCTCAGGTTATCGCCGGGCTTGCGTCCCAGCGTTTCTGGCTTATCCACCCCTCAAAGGAGTCGGGCACCGTGGCTGCCGTTTTAGGCTTTCGCCAAGGAAGGCTTCCTCCATGACACAACACACTACTCGATTATCGTCCTACCGCCGACCTTGCGAGCCGTTCGAGGTTGCAGCCTCTACGTGCGGATTCCAATCAACACCCTCAGCTTTGCGAGCTTTGGATGTCTGCCTTCACGTCGCCGTGGGCAGAATTAAGCCACTTTCATGTGCTGTCGGACACGACTTTGCGTTTAAATGCGAGTGGAGTTCGAATCCACAGCCTTCAGATTATCAATTCTGACGCTCTTCCAATTGAGCTATTGCAACCCACCGCCGCGAGCGTGTCCAAACGCTCCATGTCCTTTTGAGACACAGAATACGCTTCGCAGCATGTCTTTCTCCTGCCGGATACTCAACCGATTTTCAGGATTCTGTCATGGTCCCAGCGGGGCCTATGCCATTACCCTTAAATCTGCGTTGTCGCCATTGAGGGCATCTACGACAACAACGCTACCCTTTCCCGTCCGGATTAACGTGTTTGGTTTGGCTGGACCGCGGCACCACCCGCTGCTGTTCAATACCACGGGTTCCCAGCCGTAAGGCCGGCCCGTAAGGCAAAGTTCTTTCCCATCCACACGCTTTACCCCTAGCTCCGCCGCTCTTGTCAGCGAAGCGCGCCTCACGGCGCCAGGGAGGCTTGCATGGATTGACCTGTTTGCGGACAGGCGCGAGTTAGTGGGCTACCTCGCTTTGACTGCATCACTGCAGCTATCACCCCCATGCGGGAATATTCATCGCGCCATGCCTGTGCAAGCACATGCAGAATCGCGCTGAATATAGTTTCGACAGCCGGCAGAGCGAACCCTGCTTTGGGGAGGTACATGGCTGCAAACCATGGCTGAGACAGTCAACCCCGGAGTGGGCTACCTCGACTTAATCCGGATGCCTCCAGATGCGTTGCGCCTTTCCACTCGCTTACTTACCAGCTTCGTAGCGTGTCAAACCACGCCGCGGCTGTCGAAACTATATTCAAAACTTGCATTACACAGCCGGCTGGGCTTGATTCCAGCTCAGACACACACTGCCAGTGCCCTCCGGTGGGGCGCTCGTCAGCGTAGCCCACTCCATTTTCCTATCAGCACCTTCGCAGTCCAACTGAATCTCGTGAACGATACCGATAGCCAACGCTAATTGGCGTGTAGGCTCTAACTAACCACCGCTTCTCACTAGGAGCCGGATATGAGTCTTTTCGAGTCTGGATTTCATGTTTCTGCACCGTGCCTAGCGTGTCCTATCCACGCCGCAGCTGTGTAATGCGAGTTCGTTTTTTTGTTAAAGAGCAATTGAATTGGCAGTATATGCAAAATAAGCATATTGGCAATATCAATGTTAAGTTAACTGGCGGCGAGGCAGGGATTCGAACCCTGGGGCCGTTCATCACGACCTCGCATTTTCGAGACGCGCGCTTTAAACCACTCAGCCACCTCGCCAATTTTGATGCCATTTGCAATGCCGGTCCGCCGGGACGACCTCCACCACTCCACGTGATGGCGCTCTCTAAAGCTTTCCACGCCCTACTTATCGAATCGTGCGCACTCATCGACTTTCAAGCGCTTTATCGCAACTAGAAGCTCGACGCGACTACGGCCGTAATCACGCCAAACCCTTCGTTTATCTGAGCTACGACATTGCAAATGACATCAAGCTTATCTGCCCAGCAGCCTGCCCGTAAGGGCAAGGACAGGTTGGCGACCTGCTTTGCGGTATCTCGCGCACGCCTAGCCCAAGTTTGCCTGGTCGAGGTTTGCTCGGCTGGAGTTGCCAACTCAGCCTGCGCGGATTCTTTCGCTGCTGGGCAGATAAGCCTAAAGACGAATTACCGTTCGCCTCAGTCAGTTTGTTAATTATGCCACAAATAGCCAAATATGTCAATACAAGGGCACCCCCGGGGAGACTTGAACTCACCGACCATCGGCTTCGGATGCCGATACTCTTCCACTGAGCTACGGGGGTATCGTGTTAGGTCATCATGATTTTCTGTGTACGCTCGCTACAGGCAAAGTCACATCCCTGATATTCGATAATCCAACCAGATAAGGCTCGATGGGCAGGAAGGTCGTATCGAGGTGCGCGCCTGTTTCGAGTAGCGCCATAAAGTCGTCGTGCTGCTTCTTGCGGTCGGATAGCGACTGGTTGGTTTCCGGCATTGGAATCTCCATAAAAAACGCCACTTATGCAGTGGCGTAGTGAGTTAAAGACCAACTCGGTTACAGGGAACATTGGTGATGCTGTGTGTTTTGTGCCCATGAGAATCAATGTCGGTCAGGTCGGTGTAACAGAGACCGAACTTGTCCTTGAAGTATTCCAGATTGCGCAGTACTGCGGCGCGCTCTGCTGCGTCAGCCCTTGCTTGCACCGCAGGCGGGGCTTTTGAACAACTGGCCATCACCACCGCAAATAGCCCTAGAATCGCGACACTTACGAACCCATCAACGACAAATTTAATAATCTTCGATTTCATGATTTTCCCTCAACTGGCTGTATTGCCAGGTCAAGTATAGGTTCGGCAGTCCCGCTATCCTCCCGGGAGGCCTTACGGGGTTGTCTCGCACCACGGAGTAACAAGACTCAACGCGGGCGTCTAGCCGAATTCTGGATGGACAGTATTGCACTATCCCAAGCCTATACTGACTGAGGCACTCATCCAGGGTACATCAGTGGAATTGTTAAACACATGCTTTATACTTTGGCTTTAGCAAAGGATAGGGCGAACAGAGAGGACATCATGACTGCAAAAGACCGACAAGAATTCAAGGACTATCTCAAAGCCTGTACCGACCGACAGGTCTATGGCGTCCTGGAAAAAGAAAAGGCTGCAAACCGTCAAGATTACGCCGACCTCGCTCAAGACGAGCTGGAGCGACGCAATCTGGTTTAACGCGTATCTCAACAAAGCCCCGACCAACTTCAAAGTTGCCGGGGCTTTTTGTTGTCTCTTCAGTGCAGCACAGCGTTGAGCTCAGACTCTACCGTCGGGCTCAAGTGAAACTGATGTGCGATAGCGCTTACGCTTGCTCCAGCCAGTGGATTACGGGTGACCTCGATGCCGATACGCTCGCCATGCCGCAATAACGTCACCAAGGCCGCTTGCCAGTCCTTAGCTTCAGAAAGCCTGTCGACAAGGTCCGGCTCGTTGGTAATTTTAAATCCCGCGGCTTTAAGCGACGGGATGAGATGAATCGGGTACATACGTCCTCCAGTAGGTAGCTGAATAACGTATATCCCAACAATCCGTTTACAAGCGGCAATCTTCGCCTTTTTTCCTATACCTCCAAGTGACAGTTATTAACTTCAAAGGACAGGTATGGACAAGAAAGCGTTGTTGAAAAAGTATGGCATCACGGAAAAGCAAGTCGCGCTGATTCGCAAGGTCGCTGAGCATCCCATCTATGGTGCTCTTGCCCCAGAATTCAGCCGGGTACTTCCCGCCGCTTTGCGCTACGGCGTGATTGAGCAGGTATGGCTGGATAGGAGTCCCCCGATAACGCGTGTCGTCACGGATGTAATTCCGGGCACAAGCTTCAAGGGGACTAACAACCAGTGGTATGAAGTCTCCAGCCGGGCAATAACCTTCATGCATGAGTACGACCCAAGCTGGCAATACACACGGCCAAGCGCCAAGTGGGCAACGGCTTAACACTCAAATCCAGGTCTTCATGGCCTGGATTTTTAATTGGCTCTGCGCGGGGCTGCACTCTCCTTCCGCTCGAATATCTACAGTTGCAGCTTTCTCAGAAAATGGTCGGGATACCGAGATTTGAACTCGGGGCCTCCGGTCCCCCAGACCGGCGCGCTAACCAGGCTGCGCTATATCCCGTTTTAAAATGGTGCAGAGTTGCAGTATCGAACTGCGCGGGCTGGGCCTGGAACCACCAAGCACAACTCTTATTGATTCATACCGGCAGCCTACCGGACTCACTCTGCAAAATGGTGCCCAAGGACAGGATTTGAACCGTCGACCGTCGCATTACAAGTGCGCTACTCTTCCAACTGAGCTACAAGGGCATAAATCTTCAAAATTAGACTTTAAGTTTGACGACATTTCCGCCTAACTTTGCGGAGGAGCTCCAATGACTGTTTGCCAGAATGCTGGACTTGGTGCCCGGCGGCATGTCGAGGAACTGCTCAGCCATGGCTTTCAGTCGCTTGAACGACGTCGGCAAGCATTCATCCGGGATATCGGAGGCATCCGCCACAATGGCGTTGATTTTGTCCGCCAGCCGTACCACCTGGAGATGCGTTTTCGCCATCATGCGGTCGTGGGTCTCCCCAGTAATGCGTTCGCCATTGGCAAACTCAACCAAGGAGCTGATGCTGCCAAACACTTCTAACACCTCATCACTGCAACTGTTCGTGAGCGTCACGATGCTAGTGCGGCCGGCAGCCGGCGAGCGAGGGCCGAACATAGGGTGAATACCCGTCACGCGGTCGCTGTGGCGCAAACAAATGCTATTGGTAGCATCCTGAACTGAGCAGACGTTGACCAGGTGCTTACCGGCATGCGCCGAGGCAACGTCTTCGTATGCGTCAAAAGGGACGGCAAGGATGGCGATATCAGCATCCTCGCTAAACAAGCAAAAAGGCGCCAGGACAGTGCGCAGGAAAGTCCCGAACACGCCGGCGCCAACGATATTAATTGCAACGGCCATGTTGCCTCCTTGGTTGAAGTGGTGGAGCCAATGGAAGTCGAATCCATGACCTCTTCCCTGCCGAGGAAGCGCTCTCCCAACTGAGCTATGGCCCCAAGTATCAAAAACTGCGACATGCTGTCCCATTAGAGGTATGAAGACCGCACTCGAAAAGAAATTTCAGGGCTACTGGATTCCAATAGCCATTCGTAATCAACGGCTGACCAGCCAGGAGCGCCAGGCGCTCGATAGCGGCGATACCATCGAGAAGGATGGGACACACCTCCGGCGAGTCGATTGGGCGACGCGGAAGGCCCTGCAGCATGCCTTAAAACGGTGAATCGTAATCGGATAGACCCTGCAGCAGACCAACAAGATACATTCGATTAGGGTTGGTGGAAGTGGGGAGCCTCGAACTCCCAACCGCCCGGGTAAAAGCCGGATGCTCTGCCTACTTGAGCTACACTTCCAGAGTGGTCCCTGCCGTGGGAGTCAAACCCACAACCGTCGGAGTAAGAGTCCGCTGCGCTATCAGTTGCGCCAGACAGGGAGAGAGATTTTTAGGCTCTCTCGCGAACCACCCTGGAGTAGTTCGTTAGAGAGCCATGCGTTTGCCGTCGAGGTCGAC
Organism: Novimethylophilus kurashikiensis; assembly: GCF_003112435.1. Lineage (GTDB taxonomy): Bacteria > Pseudomonadota > Gammaproteobacteria > Burkholderiales > Methylophilaceae > Novimethylophilus > Novimethylophilus kurashikiensis. Next base: position 52,427 of record NZ_BDOQ01000007.1, on the reverse strand, counting down.
GGACTTGGTAGGTTTTCGCATGATTGCTCCTGATAAAATGATTGGATGTTGCTGCTTAAAAGCACTTTGGGGTGACCAGAGAGGTTCGAACTCTCAACCACAGGAGTCACATTCCTGGGCTCTATCCAGTTGAGCTATGGCCACGCCGAAGTGCTCTTCGATGTCGTTAAATGATGGTGCTCCGAGCTTGAATTGGAATGCGAAGCCAACCTCGGAAGAGGTAAATCTCCCCGCCGTAGGCCCAGGCCGATTGGTTCAATCTCGACTCAGCGCTAATGGTGCTCCGAGACAGAATCGGACTGCCGACCTCTTCCTTACCAAGGAATTGCACTACCACTGTGCTATCGGAGCGATGTTTGGTGCCGTCACGGGAATTGAACCCTGCCCTCCAGTGTTTCAAACTGGCGCTCTCACCTGGTGAGCTATGCCGGCGTTAAATGGCGATGCGCAGGGGTACCGAGCCCCTCTGATATCTTGCGTGACAGGCAAGCGTCCACACCATGCAGACCCGCGCACCATAGTTGCTCAAGAAGATAAAGCCGGTAAATTACGGCTTTTTTGTGTCAATTCCAATAACCCAACAGCCCCTTTCGAAGCAACTGAACCTCGTGCTCAGGATTCTTTTTCCATCGGCACAGTTCGGTTTTTGCAGTCATGCGGTGCTGAACTTCAATACACTGACGATAAGGTTTCGGAGGCCTCTCACCCCACCAGCAGCTCTTATCTTCGTGCCACCAGCGCAACTTATTGGCTCGCTCATCCCCATCCAGCTCAATGTGTCCGCCATAGCATTCAACATTGAAAACCGGGTCGATGAAGTAGTAGGAATCTTCTGTCACCCATGCAGGGGTGTAGTGCTTGCGGCGTACGGTTCTCGCCATTTGTGTCTCCCGTTATGAAAGGTCATAATCGGGAGCAAGTCACGTGAGGCATATGCATCTATAATCCTTAGCTTGAGAGGGTGGTGCTGATTGACAGTCTCGAACTGTCCACCTCCTGAGTACGAAACAGGCGCTCTGCCAACATGAGCTAAATCAGCATGAATTTTGGTCGAGAGAACTGGATTCGAACCAGTGAGACATTTCTGCCACGGCTTATGAGGCCGCTCCTATAACCGCTCAGGCATCTCTCGATTAACTGGTGGGCTAGGTGGGCCTCGAACCCACACGTCCTTTCGGACACAACGCTCTCATCGTTGCGCGTATACCAAATTCCGCCACAAGCCCATTTGACATCCTCCTCAGCCTGAAGCCGAGGCTTTCCCCGCTAGCTGGTAAAATAGTTGGCGGTGAGACAGAGATTCGAAATGCGAACCCTCACCGAAATAATTCAAGTCGCGCAGACGAAGGCCGCTGGCCGTAGTGGTCGACTGAATTTTCTTGATATGGCGGTGAGACAGAGATTCGAACTCTGGTGGGACTTGCGCCCCCATCACATTTCCAATGTGCGCCCTTAAGCCTCTCAGGCACCTCACCTATAGCCTAATAATTGGTGCTTCTGCCTGGAGTTTAACCAGGGCATACCGCGATTTATCGACCAGCCGGGACCCAAGGGCCACCAGTCGCTTATTCGTAGCGGACTCATCCTGCTAATGGAAGTGCTCTAAGACTGAGCTACAGAAGCATATACTGGCCTCCTCGGGGAGAATCGAACTCACCTATCCTGACGTTCGTAGCGTCGGGCCCTGTCCATTGGCAAGGAGAAAAACTGTTTCAGTTGAATACCCTAGTCCTTCACAGGGACCGGCGGATGACATCGATGCCACCATCTTCCCCTTCGCTTGGGGATATCCTGCCATTAGACGACACCTAACGGGGATTCAACCTACTCCGAAAAACTGTTTCAATAGCAGCAAGCACCACCTCCAGGTGGCCGGCGGGCATCGACTCCGCATCTCCTCCCTCATATAAGAGGCGTCCTTACCGTTAAACGACAATTGTCGCTGCTATCTACTCCGGATGTTTGGCGGGGGATGTAGGGCTCGAACCTACGCATAGCCTGGCTCAGAACCAGGTGCCTTACCAACTTGGCTAATCCCCATCAGAAACTGTTTCAGCACATCGGCTGGATGCGTTCAAAGGCCTCCAAACCCTTTTAGTTAGGGGCGATGTACCTACTCCTGAAGATGGCGGAGAGTGTGAGACTTGAACTCACACAGCCTTTCAGCTGCGGGTTTAGCAAACCCGTGCGGCTACCAATTTCGCCAACTCTCCATTAATCGTTTTGCTTACATGAGTAAACAACAAGCCAGATATTGCTTGCTCATGTAAACATTGTCACATCCAATGGCATCCAGTGAGGGAATCGGACCCCCGTCTTAGGTTTTGGAGACCTTTGCTCTACCACTGAGCTAGCTGGATACTGGTTAAATCGAAACGCTATTCACGAGCGTGCGCAGCTCGCTGGAAATGTCCGGTGCTGGGACAGGAAAATCCCGGTCATCAAAGACAAGTGGAGTGACATCACCATCCAGAATTGCTTCAAGATTGCTGCAAACCGAAGTTACAACCTCATCAACGCTGTATTTTCCGCTTGCAAGGGATTCACGGTTCCAAGAAATATGCAGGTTTACGCACCCGGACGCAGTTAACCGGTCTTGCAGCTTAGTCATGCGCTCACGGACGGCCGGCGACATTTCGTAGGAAGTCAACCTGGGTGGCTCAAACGAGAAAGGTAACTCCATTACCACTCCTTAAAATTATGGTGCCCAAGGCGAGGCTCGAACTCGCACGTCCAGGGGACACTGGTATCTGAAACCAGGGCGTCTACCAAATTCCGCCACCTGGGCAAGGTTGGTATGCAGGCTTACCAGGCCCCATACCTCGAACACTTTGTCAGTCGTCGCCTTCAGGTTCTAGCCGAGTCGCGTGGCGCACACGTCTGTTTCTTTACCTTACGGAAGGCTCACAGAGCCTCTCCTGCCGACTTACGCATCTGAGCCCATGAGGAGTCATGGGCGAGGCAGAGCGTTCTACGGCTCATCCGCTGGAGAGCGGCGGATGCTTACAGTGCATCCAACTGGGTAATTGCGACAATCAATCGACCAGCCAATTGAATGCCTAGTGCACTTTCGTGCCTCCCCTACTCTCTTAATATCCAACTCAAGGTTGGACCAGCCCTCAACGTATCGAAGACTGGCGGCGCCGCCGTTTGCTTGCAGGAGTGACCTGCTCAAGGGGATATCGGGCGGTTTTATTGCTGGTAAAGTGGTACTCGCAACGGAATTCGAATCCGTATTTACCTGGGTGAAAGCCAGGGGTCCTAGTCCAATTAGACGATACGAGTATTGAGACTTTAAAGCTATACATTGGATGTTTTCATGCATCCAATGTAGTAGAAATTTCAAATCTATTTATGCCCTTAATGGCCATCTACGCACACACAACGATGACTTTGTCGAGGTAAATAGAACGAATGGGCTTAAGTGGGCGGAAGCAGCAAAAGAAAAATATTATCTTTCACCTAAAATTTGCAAAAATTGCTCAATTGTTATTCAATATGAGAAACATAGAGCAAATTATTCAATAAAGTTTTGCTCTCAAAATTGCGCCGCTTCATTTAACAACAAGGCTAAAGCCCCAAGAAGCGAAGCTTCCAAGCGGAAAACTAGTCAAACCCTACTGCGTAGGGCGCTACTGCATCCAAAACAGGCTCAAGCTGCCTATTCCAAACTCAAAAATTGCCAGTGCGCACACTGTGGATTGCGATTTCTAAATAGACAGGCTATCAAATATTGCAGCCAACATGCCGACCTATACAAACGAAACAATCGCAATCGGTACGCCTTCACATTTTCAATAAGAGATAACTCTTCCGCGTTTTCGGCGTCAGAGCTTGCCCTTTTACGCAAATATGGAATGTGGTCATACAACAACACATCCGGAATTACTAGAGACCACAAAATTTCAGTTGCATCAGCAATTAAAAATGGGTACGACCCGTATTACATAAAGCATCCCATGAATTGCGAACTTATGCCTTGGGCAGACAACAACAGGAAGAAAACAAAGTCATCCTTAACATACGAAGAACTTGTTCGATTGGTATTGGAATATGATGCCAAAAAGTCCATTGCTCCGACGGCTGGGCTCGAACCAGCGTCCGCTTTCGCGCTCACTGCTTAACAGGCAGGGCCGTTACCATCTCCGGGCACGTCGGAGCAATGGACTTTTACTAAATTTCGGGTTGCGGGCGAGGGAGTTGAACACCTCTTCCATCTGGGCTTATGAGGCCCGAGTCCACCACTGGAACCCGCCATAAAAATATGATGTTATACTTTAATACCTTTGAGAAAAGTTCTGATTAAAAACACTTTTCAAAGGCGGGGGCGGACCGATTCGAACGGTCGATGACAGGGTCAAAACCTGTTGCCTTAGGCCTCTAGGCGACACCCCTCCTGAGTCAGCAATTGGGCCTGCTGTTGGCCATCTGCGCTATTCATTTGCGCGCTCCTTTCTCGACGTTAAAAGTATTGGAGTGGGGTACCGGAATCGAACCGGTCTAACCTGGATTTGCAGTCCAGTGCCTCGCCAATCAGCCAACCCCACATCATGATGCGTTAGGCTCCCAACAGTTTAAGATGGACTCACCTCAAACTTGGCCGTGTTTTCCTCGGGGCATCACCCGGAACCATATGGTGCCCGTTCCTGGATTTGAACCAGGGACCCCTGCCTTATCGAGACAGCGCTCTAACCAGCTGAGCTAAACGGGCATTGAAAATTGGTGGATGGTCGAAGAATCGAACTCCGTATTGGGACTTAATCCGTCAAGGTCACCCCTGATGTGCCCATCCCAGCTCTCCGCCATGCGATGCACGGTTACGAAAACGGACTGAGAGACAATCACCTGCTGTCACACCACCCAAAACTGTGAAGCTTATAACTTCACAGGAAAACGTTGTTCATCAAAGAAGACAGTCCCCATCTCATTAGCCAGGGCTCGCAGGATGTTGCTGGAGGCAACGAGGCGTGGCGCCAGGGAGAACTTCACATCAATTGAAAACGTGAGGCCCTTTGCCAGGTCGACTTCCTTAGTTAACATTTGAATTCCTATCCATCCAGGTTATGTTGGTGCGCCTCGTGGAATCGAACCACGGTCTCTTTGCCATACGGCCGGCCGCAAAGCCGAGCAACCCTTTGGGGGTGTGTTCTACCTTTGAACTATAAGCGCGTTACTGGTAGTCGGTGCGTGAATCGAACACGCCTATGCCCACTTGTAAGGAGGGTGCACAGCCACTATACCAACCGACTATAAATTTGGAGCGGGCGACGAGATTTGAACTCGCCTGTTCCGGCTTGGAAGGCCAGACGTACGCCACTTGACCACCCGCATATTAACTTGGAGCGGTATGCCGAATTCGAATCGGCGACCTCGACGATGGCAACGTCGCGCTCTACCAGCTGAGCTAATACCGCATAAATTCGCGTCACTTCGGACTTTTACCGCACCGCTGTTTTTTCGCGCTCACTCGTGGTCGGTGATTACCTCGGGGTTCGATACCCTAACGCGTTTCATCCCTCCGTGACCGGAGGCGGTGTTTACTTTGCCGGCGTTCCTTCCGGCTTAATTAGTGGTCTCGCAGGTGAGACTCGAACTCACGATGTGCCTGCTCCCAAAGCAGGTGGTATAGCCGCTAACCGACTGCGAGATAATCTGTTGGTGCCCAGAGAGGGGGTCGAACCCTCACGCTGTAAGGCGCTGGAATCTAAATCCAGTGTGTCTCCCTATTCCACCACCTGGGCGTTACGTTATATGGCGGAAGAAGGGTGCAATCGAAGCCCAAACCTTTCGGTTCAACTGTTTTCAAGGCAGTCTCCCTCCCTGAGGGTTCATCTTCCAATGTATGGTGGAGCATGGCAGGAATCGAACCGCTCGCCGCGAGGGAACTGGGTTACAGCCAGTCTCAGGCCCAGCCTGACTTATTTCACACTCCGTAAACTTAGTGGAGATTTCGGGTTTCGAACTGCGATTGAAGCCTTGAAAACTCAAGTCTCGCAATCGAAGGCCGCAGGCCGCAGCGTTCGAGTGAACCTCCAAATTATGGTGGAGATTTCGGGTTTCGAACCCGACTGAAATCCGCATTGCAAGTGCGGCGACCACCCCATAGCAGTCCCAATCCCCAAAATTGTTAACGATTACTTGCATAATCGCCTTTCTGAAGCATCCTAGTCCTGTTGCGAGGTTGCGCTAAACTCGCTTGAAGACCAAGACGCTTTAGAAAGTGTGGAGGCCATCCCTCCACTGCCCATTTTACTCCTGCGTTCTCGCCACAGTTTCAATCCGGGACTCCGCCTATTCAGCCTGCAAGGAACACTGCTATCCAGTGTTTTACTGCCCTGCCTTTTACGTGTTGGCCGCGGTCTCGTTCCGCGTATGCACGTTACTTCTGTTTGCTTGCGTCCACCTTCGGAGCCAAGCTCCCGAGATGATTTGTTTGTTCAAGCTACTGAATACATAACAAAAAACCCGGTTAGCTTTTGGCTACCGGGTTCTTGACCGACACCTTTTCAGGTATCAAGGCACGCTGTATTTACACATTATGCCTTCGGTAGCGCCTCCTTTTTAAGGGATGACGGGCGCTGATAATTGGGCTCATACATGTTCCCCCAACCCGCATCTACGCTAATTCGCGTAAACGTGGCGCCACATCCCAGACTTGCTGGGACGCATGTGACGTCATGGTTGTTGAATTGGGTTAACATTTGAATTCCAGTATCCTTAAAAATTAGTTCGACGTCGGCCTCTTGCTCAACGTCTACGAACAAGTATAGTCAAACTCATGCGTTCTGTCAACGTCTTTTTACAGAAAATCTCAAAAAAGTTTAACTTTTTGCATAAGTCATTGATTTTCAATGGCTGAAAAAGTTAACCATCGTGCTGCTTCATTGTTGCGTTCATGCAACAAGATTTTGGCTTGATGACTAAAGGGGCTTTCGCCCCTTTGTTAACTACATTTCTTCGTCCAGTTCCGCCAGTTCTGTGAGTATCGCCTGGAACTCGGCCGGACCCGAGTCCATAGGATTCTTTCGGAACTTCAGCGGAGCGGGTTTTGCTGGGGCAGCTTCCTCCTGCATTACCGGTTGCGCTGGCGCCGGTGCTGCGGCGGGCGTTTCCGGGAGTGCGGCCACCAGCCCCACTCCGCCACTCTGTGGTTGGCTCGCATCCCCCTTTGGAATGAGGTCCAGCATTGGACGCGCCACAAAGTCGCGGTCGACGTAATTCTTTGCCCTCTTATCCCGCTTCTTGGGGAACGGCAGTTTTAGCGAGCAAATTGGATAGTCCCCCGCCAACTTGAAGAAGCCTTGCAAATTGGCCAGCCGCTGGAGTTCCACCGGCATCACTGCCCGTTGAGTTTGAATCTGCTCGTTTAAGGAATCCGACCCTCCAGATTCAGAGCTGCTCTCCCCTCGAGTCATGCGCGAGATTTCAGAATCGCCAATATATTTTGATACATACTCAGAAGTTTCAGCATCCGAGCATCGCAGCACCATCCAGGAGGAAAGGCAGGAAAGGATAGTCTGAGCAGCCTTATCTCCATATCGGTCTTGCAGTTGAGATACCGACTGCAGGCCCAGCAGCAAGCAGCCACCCATCTTTCGTGCCTTGGTGGCGACGGCTTCAATCGACTGCACCTTACCAATTGAGGCGAATTCGTCGATGATGAGCCATACGCGACGCGTAGGACTGGCCGGCAAAGCTAAAATGGTCCGTGCGGCAATGTCCAGGATGCAAGACATCATGTTGCGCAAGGAATCCAGCTGGTCATCCCGGTAGGTCAGGAACAGGAAGCCAGGTTTTTCTGCCTTGATGAAATTGGCGACAGAGAATGGATTCGCATTGTCTTCAAGGTAGGCGTAGGTTCCAAGATAGTTGGCTGCAATCGTGCGGATGGAGCCAAAGGTCTTATCGGAGCCTAACTGAGCAGCGGCCGGTGTGCCCGCCAACAATGGTTCCAGCTCGGAAATTGGCGCGGCCTGAACATAATAGAGCAGGTCCTTGATGGAGAGCTGCTTACGTTCTACCAGGCGGCGCAGTATCGAGGTCACTAGCGTTTGCGCATAGCTATTCCAATCCTTGGACTCCCCTACCCCGTCCGGAATCATTGACTTGGCCAGTGCTTCTGCATCCCAAGGCCCGGCCATTTCAGCGGTAGGCGACCAGGGCACGCAGCGGTCGTCGAAAGGATTCAGGATGTGGTCTCGACCGGGCTTCATGTAGCGAGAGCTGAATTCACCGCCTGAGTCGACAATTATCGCGATATCTCCGCGCGCTTCCAGGTGGTCGATGAGGCTGGTAATGAAGACAGACTTGCCTGAGCCCGTAGAGCCCACCACAAAGAAGTGATAGGGCTCCGCCGAGCGAGGAATGTTGACCCCTCCAATATTAAAGCTCTCCTGAAAGTCTGAACTAGGCAGTGCTTTTGACGTCGCCTTATTCACATCGGAAGGCGTCCCCACCTCGGAACCGCGGCGCACCTTCTCTTTCGGGCGCAAGCGACGAATGCCAAGGTTGGCCAGCGGGATGATGCCTGCGCCGAACAACGCAAACAGGCCGTTAGGCATGGCAAACAAGTTGCTGCCAAGCGCCTGGAAGAAAAGAATCAGGACGCCAAATGCCGCAGCATACAGGGTCCATTTGGCGACCTTCGTTGCGAGGGGGAACCACTTATCCCAGCGAGTCGCCAACTTGCGCCAAGATGTCCATAGGGCATAAGCGGAAAATCCAAATAAGGCACACGTGCCGGCGTCAGTGGCCAGCCACGCTTTAACAATAGAACCGAGGTCCACGCAAATCTCCAGTCGGAAAAACAGCGCCTTAGCAGGCGCTGTGTGAATGAGTGAACCTGTATAGGAACTATTTTGCTTTTTAGCCTCGAAGACCCAAAACGCGTTTCATCTCCTGATGCTGGCGTGCTGAAATCACCGGCTTACTCCTGGTTGGAGAATGCGAGGGCTGAGTGACCGGACGGTACCAGGCCAAACTCCAGAGATTGACGGGGCCAAAGTTGATGGACGGCCAATCGATGTGTGCAGCTTGAAGGGACATGACGACCTCCTATTGGTAGTAAATGATAACGCCGCGGCCATCTGCCGTTGGCTCGATACTTACCACTACGGGGCTTTCGATACCAGTGTAAGCGGAAACATAAGTTTCCGGGCTCCACCAGTCCTGCGGCATGCGCTTGGTTTTACCGAAGAAGTTAACCTTCTGGTAGCACACACCGTTTTTCAGATTGACCCGCTCGCAGAAACGAAACTCACCTTCAATCTGGCGGGCTTCAATATCATGCGCTACCACGAACATCGGATAGGTCGTACCAGCATTAGCCTGTGGTGAAAATAGCCAGGCCAGGCACAGCATACAAATTACGGTCTTGATGAAGTTGAACATGATGTTTCCTCTATAAAAGTGATTTACCAGTCACCGTATAGCGCCAACCTATACTGACGAGGAAACGCTAGTTCGCACCGGTTACCGGTATGGCGCGTCCGTAAAACTCAAGGCAACAAAATCTTCTGTCTTTAATAAAGGCAAAGCTTTGTTGGCAACGCGAACACCTGACATTCAACCGGCTTTGCCGACTACTTAAGGACATCAAAATGAACGTAACTATCACCGCAGCAAACATGAACGACCTGGCTTCACGGATTGCCGCCTGTGCCAATACCATGGGATTCCAGAAGAACGGAAAGCCGATGGTGGCCAGCCAGGGCCTGAAGCTGATGGCCGCGCTCGCAGGGTATCGTGAAGAGCACAGTCTCGTTGCAGCACTGAAGGCGGAAAAGCCTACGCTGGGTGAACCCGACCAGGATGTGGTGCTTCAGCGCCAGGAAATGGCAAAGGCTCCAAGTCTTTTGGCTGCCGAGCATTCCGTTGAAACCGCCAAAGCCTTACTTCTTGGGAAACTGGGATACAGCGTCTATCCGGACGCAGACCAACCAGGGATGTGGGTTTGGAAGAACGGCAGCGATGGGTGTGAGGCTAGCTTTAACTCCATGGATGAAGCCATTTCCGATGTTTGGACAATTGCTGCAGACAAGGTTGCCCGTATTAAAGGGTTAACCGGTCACGACTGGGCGAACCTGAGTTTGGTGGAGCAGATGCAGCTTATCGAGGAGACGCTTGTGGTCGAATCTGAAAATGGTTCGTATTCTGAGCGTAGCTTCGAGCTGGGTGCTATGTCGCGCGATGCGTTACTGGATGTATTGGAGGCTGGTGATTATCCGAGTCATGTCTATGACTGGACTTCGGATGATATCCGCGGCGTTATTCTGGAAGCAGAGTTCCCGGAAGTTTCTACCGAGAATTATGACGCCGGAATGGCCAAGGCAGCTGACACATCCATGTATGTCATCTACTCAGCAGCAGAAGCCGAGGAAGGGGCTGGATTCTGGAATCAGACAAATGGTTGGACTGAGCTATCAGAAGCAACACCATTTTCAGCTTCCATAAAGAATGCCACCTCTTCTGCCAAAGTCTTTTTGCCTATCACTGCAAAGCAAGATGCTAAGTGGGTATCTCTGGCTGAGGCTGCCAAGCTCAACCAAAAGTCCCCGATGGACGAAGCAATCGAGGAACTGCAGCAGCGTTGGTATGAAGAGCACGGCTTTTACACCCGCTCCGACTGGAAGGAAGAAGTCGCACGGGGGGATACCAAGCTTGGATATTGGGAATGGGTCGTTCACGCCATTGAAGCTAACGATGGAGATGAATCGCACTGCGCTCAATGCGGCAAGCCTTTGGATGACGGTGAAGGATGGGATGGGAAGTGCGGTAATTGCGCTGACCATACCGAGCACCTCACTGAGCTTGCAGAGACACTTGGCATCAATCTTGAGGATGCAAAATTTTGGGTGAAAACTCATTATGCTGCTGACTTCGACGACTCCTTGGAAGATGAACAGGAGGCGTGGCTCCACAGCTATCGCCAGTACAATGGGTTGACCCCGGCAGACTCCAAGGCAAATCAGAGCATCGATGCGCTACGGAAGGTTGCTGACGCTGCGTATGAGTCGTATGACTTCGGCGAGAACCTGGTTGTTGAAGGGGATAGCGGCTGGGAATGGACGACAGGGGAAACCGTGTTATCCAAGGCTGTATTCCTTGGCGATATCCGAACACCTGAGCTACCGTCTACGCGTAAGGTGTTCGTAGTTAATGTGGTCAACGGAATCGCACAAGATATTCACGTGCGCGATTAAGCAACCTCAATAAAAAGCCACCCCAATTTCTCAGGGTGGCTTTTTCTATGCTTCGTGTGTGGTCTGGTGGAGATTTGTTCTTTATCTCTTCTGACGCAATAACCTCATTCAAACAAGATGGCTTCAATTCTGGCTAGGGCCTCATCGACGATATACTGCGGCACCGTTTCCTTGAAACTAACATTCCGCGCCCGCCAGTCAAGAGACTTCAACTGGTGGCAATGAACAGCGCCTTGCGTTTCGGTGCCTGACCCCATCAGCGTAACAACTGTACCGTACGTTCGGGAGGCGGCAGCTGCGCCCTGAGAAATCGGGCATATCATTACTAGCCCTTGCTGGTTGAAGACTTTGCCGCTCAGAACAAGACCGAAATGCGGGCCTTTTATCTCTCGGCCTGAGGAGGGGTCGAAGTCGAGATGCACGATGTCGCCACGGTTCGGCAGATACGCCATCAACTGTTTTCCAATCCTACCGAGGGCATGTCTTCCCATCCATCAATACGCGGCAGTCCTTGAGGCATCTCAGCCATAAGGTCAGCCAGTTTGTAGCGAGGCCGGGTCGGTGCTTCCACCGTCAATTTCTTTCCCTGCAGGTGTAGTTCAACCTGCGAGCCTTCGCTCAATGCATTCTGGTCGATAAATGCCTTTGGCACAGTCATTACGAGCGAGCCGCCCGCTTTGCGTAGGGTCTGAAGCATAGGAACCTCCTGACAATCAAAAATCCTATCCTAGTATAACTGAATGTTTTACTCAAGTAGGATATTTAAGGGGCAGCGTAGTCGAAATGCTAGACGTGGATGAGGGGATGCGTACTTAGAAATTGGACCGGGTCACCTGACCCGGTCCATGGGTTACTACAAGTTATACGCTCTGGCCGCCAGCTAAGCGACGCAGTCGGTCTGCGGCCGACTCCCCTTGGGTGGACGTGCCAGCAGCAATGCGACGGGCTTCTTCCACTGCGTTTGCACGCGCTTCAGGCTTCGCCTTCACATCATTGACGGTTTGCAGCGCAGCGGCTTCGTCGCGCAGTTGTGTCGCCTTCTGGCCCAGCGCACCCAATGCTGTGGAGACGGTGCCCGTACCATTACGCATAGCTTCCAGTTCCTGGGCTTGCGCGGCACGCATTTGCTGACGTTCAACATCCGCCTTGGCACGGTCGATGTCGCGGGTAGCCTGCTTGGCGGCGCGGTCGAAGTCTTCCAAACGAGATTTCACCGAAGTGACGATTTCGTTTAGGGTGTCGGCGTATTCCTTGGCGTCAGCCGCGTCTTGAACAGCATCAGGCAGGCGCTTTTGCATGTCTTCCAGGTTGTCGGTGAAGTCAGTGACGACGGACTCATCGATTTCCTTGGCATCCAGCTTTTGCAGTAGAACGCCGGCGGCCTTCTGGTCGTTGGCGATGTCATTTTGCAGTTTGGTCAGAGCAGCCTGGGCATCATCACGCTTACGGTTTGCTGCTGCCAGCTTAACAGCGGCATCATGCAGGTCTTGTTCCAGCTTTTCGCGGTCTACCTCCAATGCCGTTTCCGGGTCACTTGCGGCGAGGAATGCGAACAGCGAATCACCAAGCTTCTGGCCATGTTTTGCGAGCAGAGAGAAAGAATTGGTCCATCCAGACATAATAGTCTCCTAACGATTATTGAGATTGTTGTTACGGTTACGGTAAAACTTTGCTTAGTACACCTTGATTTTGGAGAGCGACAGCGGAATGCCAATCATGAAATCAATGTGCACCATTGGGGCCTTTTGGCCATCCAGGGAGTCAACCACTGAAAATGAAATCAGCAAGCGCTCTTCCTTCGAACCCAACCCGTCTTCCGGCAGCACACGCATGTATTGCATGAAGCGGATGGTCTGCGACAGGCCCTTGTCGCCAAACTGGTCGTCGATACGATTTTCGGTAGCGAGGATGGGCGGAACATAGTCGCCACCCGGGGTGTCACGGACAAAATCGAGCGCTTCCGCATCCCCCAGCAAATTTTCAATCTGGCTGCTATCCAGCCCGATTAATTCCAGCTGGTCGTCCGCCATGCTGTAAAGCTGCTCACCCAAGCCAAAGCCTTCGCCGAGATACGGCGCCTGCTCTTCTTCCGTCACAGGAATCGAGCGAAACAGGAATTGGTAGTAAGTCGCCTCCTGAACTTCGCTCCCGGAGGTCAACACTTGCAGGAAGCTTGCGCCATCCCCTGCCCGGTCGCTACCGCAATCGGTATACAAACGGTAGAGCCCGATATCCTCCGCTTCATCGAGATGCAAGCGACTCAATGCCACTACCTGTTGCTGCTTAGCGGGGACGCGCATCAGCGACTTGTTTAAGAGGGCGAAATCTGCCACAGGCAATTCCAGCAGAGAGCCGATGCGCGCGCCCAACGGCAAGCCTTTATCTTCACGCTCAGCCTTAACAGCCGCTTGCGCATGGGCATCCAGCTTCTTATCCAGAATGCGGCGCCCTAATTCAAAAATACTCATCAGATAATCCTTGGCTCAACTTAAAGGGAGTAGTTATGCTTGGGCGTGAGCTTTTGAATACGAGCCGTACGCGCCGACCACAAGCGATAGCCACCGAAGATTAATGCGCCAGTACCCAGCAACAGCAACAGATTGCGGAAGAAGTGTGATTCCTCTTGCGGCTGAGCTAATTGCTGCGCTGGAGCCGCCACCGGTTGCCGCACCGCAGCGGCTTGCGTTACACCAGGCGAGTCCGAATTAACGGTGTAACCCGGTGCCACTCCAGCAGACTGAGCATAGCCGCCAGGAGTGCCATTGTTGATGACGACGGTACGGTCATGGTCATGATGGCTCGCCGACCCAAGCAGGTACCCCCAGAAGAAGTTGCTACTGCCAGCACTCGATTCATGAACTACGGTCGTATGGTGGATGACAGTCGGGGGAGCATAAGACGGCGCCTGAGCGACATAGGCAGGCGCTGATTGAGGGGCCACAGCCCGATAGGTCGTCCCGCTGCCAGCCACAGGAGGTGATTGCTTTGCGGCCGTCGCAGCCGTATAACTAGCCACCGCCGCCTTATTTGCGCTTGCCGCATAAACCGCACTTCCCAATGCGGAAGGTGCAGGCTTTGCGGCCACTGCCGCAGGGGTAGAAAACCCAGAACGAGGCGCAGGTGCGACAGGCTTATAACCCGAGGACGCCGCCTGGTATGACGAGCCACTTGATGGTCTGGATGCACTCCCATACGAGCGCGAGCTGCTTATGGAGGAATGGGAACTACTGGATGAAAATCCAGACCGACCACCCGATTTGGCAGCAGCTTCTGCCACCACCCCCACAGATAGCGCTAAAGCAGTAATTAACGCAAATGCTCTCACAGCATATTTATTATTCATAATGAAACCTTTGCATACAGGTGAATTAGAACTATACCAAAAAGAAGCATTAATGTCAACGTAATTTTGATGTTAACAAATTCATTCGCATCCTAATAAGGTTGTTAAATTGACGCTAATAAAATTCAGTAAAAGCCTTAATTTACGCCGATTTGCGCTTGAAAACTAAAGAAATTCTGGTTTTTACATGGCTTGACAATGGGCATCAATAGGCTTATAATCGCAATAACTTGAATTTGGAGTATGTATGATTAACTTATCAGGGGCAGAGTTCAAGCGGTTCTACCGAGACCCTCACTTCTGGCCGGATGACGAGGGTGCCACTTGGCACGAAGAAGAAACAATTTGTGTTAATGGTGACGAGGTCGATGAAAGTTATGACCTGTATAGCATTCCAGATGTGGCCCATGTGACTCTGGCGGGTGGTATTGTTTACGGGCCAAGCCTGCCCACCAATGCCGCGCCTTCACTTGAGGATTATTTTCTCCGGTGGCGACAAGCGCAGCACACCACATTTTTGCTTGTGGAGTGCGACCGGACTGCCATAGACCCCATTATCGCTGCCGTCATTGAGCATAACGGCAAGGTGATTCAGTGAGCAAGCCAGGTCCTATCTTGGTGCTGTCACGCCTCAAGGCGGAGCAATACACCCCTTCAGCTGACGCCGTATGTGTTTCGATTACTAACCCGCGCCAATCACCGGCAGCGTTAGCGGGCTGGAGTGATTTGCTGCGTCTTGGATTTCACGACACCGACCGCAAGGGCGGTAATTTCGTCACCATGTCGCTTGGCCATGCCGGTGAGTTTCTTCGATTCTGCCAGCGCCACAAGGCGCACCCGCTCATGGTCCATTGCGAAGCTGGGGCTTCACGGTCTGTCGCGGCCGGGTTATTCGCCGCTGCATGGATGGGTCGCCAGCTCGAACTTACGGCAACCGATGTGCTTGCCCCAAATCCTTGGGTGATTCGGATGCTTAGACTTGCAGGCGTGTTCTACGCCATCAAATGGGTCGACTCGAATCTATTGAAGGTTTCCCTGCTTGGCCCGCTAGCCTTTCGCTATACAGTGCTTCCGCCGGCCATTGCCGACACCTATTTGGACTGACACGACTTGCTGAATGTAGCTATAAAAATGGAGACAACGCATGACTGATTATTCAGCATCATCTATCCGGGTTCTAAAAGACCTTGAGCCAGTGAAGGAACGTCCGGGCATGTATACCCGAACGGATGACCCGACACATATTATTCAGGAAGTCATCGATAACGCGGCCGACGAAGCCCTGGCCAAGTTTGCCAAGCGTATCTCGGTGACAGTAAAAGCATCCGGCTTGATTGAAGTCTCCGACAACGGTCGTGGTATTCCGGTTGATGTCCATCCAGAAGAAGGCAAGCCTGCCGTTGAGCTGGTGTTCTCCAAGTTGCATGCTGGAGGCAAGTTCAACAAGAAGGATTCCGGGAACGCTTATCGATTTTCCGGCGGTTTGCACGGCGTCGGCGTCTCGGTCACCAACGCGCTTTCCTCCAGACTGGAGGTTGAGGTTAAGCGTGAGGGCGGTGTGTATCAGATGGCCTTTGAGGACGGCTTCGTTGTTGAGCCGCTGCAGCAGGTCGGCGATTGCGGCCCCCGGACCTCTGGCACCACAGTGCGTATTCAGCCAAATCCTAAGTACTTCGACTCCCCCAAGGTAAACCTCCGGCTACTGGAGCACCTGTTGCGCTCGAAGGCAGTGTTGATGCCGGGCGTTACTGTCACCCTGGAAGTCGACGGGCAGGAGAAGAAAGAATGGTGCTACACCACCGGCATGGCGGAATACCTGGCAGAAATGCTTACCGCAGACTCGCTGGTGCCCATCTTCGTAGGCGAGAAGTATGTCGAAACTGAAAACGGTTTTGCAGTAGGGGAAGGCGCGTCATGGGCACTCACCTGGACGGAAGAAGGAAGCAGTTCTACTGAGTCCTATGTCAACCTGATTCCCACGCTGGAGGGCGGTACCCACGAGGCTGGATTGAAGTCTGGCGTATTTGAAGCGGTAAAGGCTTTTGCAGAACATCACGCCATGCTGCCGGCCAAGGTAAAGCTTGCTCAGGATGACGTCTGCAACCGGATGACCTTCCTCCTGTCGGCTAAGGTGCTGGACCCACAGTTTCAAGGGCAGACCAAGGAAAAGCTCACCTCTCGCGATGCCTACAAGCTCATTACGGCCATGGTTCGCGACCCGGTCGAGCTGTGGCTCAACAGCAACGCAGAGTACGGTAAGAAAATTGCTGAGCTGGCGGTGAAGGCTGCTCAAAACCGCATGCGCGCCACTCAAAAGGTCGAGAAGAAAAAGTCCTCCGGCATCGCCACCCTACCCGGCAAGCTTACGGATTGCGAGTCCGACGATATCACCCGTAACGAGGTGTTCCTGGTGGAAGGGGACTCTGCCGGCGGCTCCGCAAAACAAGGCCGCGACAAGGAAACACAAGCTGTGCTACCGCTTCGCGGCAAGGTGCTGAATACTTGGGAAGTGGAACGCGACCAGTTGTTCAAGAACAACGAAGTCCATGACATTTCTGTCGCAATTGGGGTTGACCCGCACGATATCGCCGACATGGACAAGGAAGGCCTGTTGGCCCATCTGCGCTATGGCCGCATCATCGTGATGTCGGACGCTGACGTTGACGGGTCCCACATTCAGGTGCTGCTGTTCACCCTGTTCCTAAAGCATTTCCCCAAGTTGGTGGAAAACGGCAACATTTATGTGGCTCAGCCTCCTCTGTACCGGGTGGACGCCGAGACGCGCGGCCATACCAAGAAGGTCTACTGCCTGGACGAGTCTGAAAAAGAGCAGGCAATGAAGAAGCTGCGCGATGAAGGCGTCTCCGACCATCGCATTACTGTTTCACGATTCAAGGGCTTGGGTGAAATGAATCCCGAGCAGCTCTGGGAAACGACCTTGTGCCCGGATACTCGTCGTATGGTGCCATTCCAGGCGACACGTGAAGAAATTGAAATCATGCGCGACACCTTCACCTTGCTCATGGGTAAGAATCAGGCGGCTGGCCGCCGCGAATGGATGGAACGCGATGGCGGCACGGTGGAAGCTGATGCCTAACTCATTTCCGCCCGTCGAATTGCACCTGCCTGACAATCATATGGCGGTGCTGCTGGCTGAGGCTGAGGCGCACGAGCTCTCTCCTAATGCAGCGCTGGCGCAGGCTGTTCGGCTCTACCAACTCATTTCCGAGCGCGCACGAAACGGCTTGCAGCTGACCTTCGTGGACGCCCACGGCAACATCGTTAACGACCTTTCCCCGGCCAAGCCGGTGAAACATTAACCCTAAGGACACGACATGTCTGAAGAGCTCACATTGAACGAAGGCGATAACGGCAATATGCCAGTCACTTTGCCACAACCGGCCCAGTATGCCTCACAGCGTTATCTGGAATACGCGATGAGCGTAGTGACCGGCCGCGCCCTACCCTCGGTCGCGGATGGCCAGAAGCCGGTACAGCGACGCATCCTCTACGCCATGCACCGCATGGGCCTCTACCGTAGCCCGAAACACGTTAAATCCGCTCGCGTGGTTGGCGATGTTATCGGTAAGTACCACCCACACGGCGACTCGTCGGTTTATGAAGCCATGGTACGCATGGCTCAGGACTGGAGCCTGCGGTACCCGATTGTAGATGGCCAGGGCAACTTCGGTTCCAGAGATGGCGACGGCGCGGCGGCAATGCGATACACCGAGGCTCGCCTCACCCCGATTGCCGAACTGCTGCTGTCCGAGCTGGATGAAGGCACCGTAGACTGGCGCCCCAATTATGACGGTGTTAACGACGAGCCCTGCTTATTGCCGGCGCGATTGCCGTTTGTTCTACTGAATGGGGCCTCTGGCATTGCGGTGGGTATGGCGACTGAAATGCCCTCCCATAACCTGCGCGAAGTTGCTTCTGCGGCTTCTTCACTCATCCGGAACCCGGACACTACCGAAGAAGACATCCTCGCAGCTATCCCTGCGCCGGACTATCCCGGTGGCGCTCAAATCATTTCGACCCGCGACGAGATTGAGTCCGCATATCGTACCGGTCGCGGTAGCCTGCGTGTGCGTGCTCGCTGGACGATTGAGAACCTGGCGCGCGGCCAATGGCGCCTCGTCGTGAATGAGTTGCCGCCCGGGGTGTCGACCGCGCAGGTGATGTCTGAAATCGAAGCCTGCTCTAACCCGGTACCCAAGGAGAAAGCAGGCAAGAAGGTATTCACGCCTGAGCAGACCAACCTGAAAGCTGCCTTCCTGTCGGCGATTGCTTCCGATGGCGTACGCGATGAGTCGGGCAAGGAATTCAAGGTTCGCCTGGTGATTGAGCCGGCATCCTCCCGCATGGATAAGGACGACCTGATTCGTTTGCTGCTGGCTCATACCAGCCTCGAAACCAATGCAGCTATCAATCTAACCGTGCTGGGTACCGGCGGGGCGCCGCGCCAAGCCAGCCTGTTCAGCATGCTGAGCGAATGGTGTGCCTTCCGCCTGCAGACAGTCATTCGTCGCACCCAGCATCGCCTGGAGGCCGCAGAGAAGCGTATTCACATCCTGGAAGGCCGCCAAGCCATCCTGCTGGATATCGACCGTGCTATCCGGGTTATTCGCGAATCGGATGACCCTAAAGCTGACTTGATGCGTGAGTTCAAGCTGACGGAAATTCAGGCTGAAGACATTCTTGAAATCCGCCTGCGTCAATTAGCCCGCCTGGAAGGCATCAAGATTGGCGAAGAGCTGAAGAAGCTGCGTGAAGAGGCAAAGGGACTCAAGCATCTGCTGTCTAATGACGAAGCCCTGCGTACGCTGGTGGCCACGGAAATCGATGAAGACGCCAAGAAATATGGCGATGACCGTCGCACCATCATCGAAGCCGCGGCTAAAGTAACCCTCTCCGATGCTAAATCCGTTTCTGTGGCGGACGACCCAGTGACCCTGGTCGTATCGAAGCATGGTTGGCTGCGCGCTCGTGCCGGGCATAAGGTCGATACCTCTACGCTGACATGGAAAGTAGGCGACGCGCCATTGGCCATTATCGACACACGCACGAGCCAGACGGTGGTGTTCTTCGACACGACTGGTCGCGCCTACAATGTAGCAGCCTCGGCCTTCCCGAAAGGCAATGGCGATGGGGTTCCGCTGACCTCGTTGGCCGATATCGGCAACAACAAGATTGCTCATGTGTTTGTGCTGGATGCCAAGGCCCAATACCTGCTCTCAGGCACCGGCGGCTACGGCTTCATTTGCACAGGTGAAGACCTGGTCACGCGCCAAAAGGCGGGTAAGGCCGTCATGACCCTGGAGGCAGGTGAAGTCATTCTGCCTCCAGTGAAACTCTCTGCCGTGACCGAGATTGGTGAAGCCGTATTTGCTTCTAGCGCCGGGAAGATGCTGATTTGTCCGCTGACCGAAATGAAGCAAATGGCCAAGGGCCGTGGGGTACAGTTGATGGCCTTGAAGGGCAAGGATACCTTAATTGCCTCAGGCGCCTTCGAGGGCCGCATCGAGGAACTGAAGGTCTCTACCCAGCCGGCCGGCCGCAAGAAACTCACGGAATTCGTCATCGAGGCAGATGGCTTGGAGGTCTACATTGGCCACCGCGCTCGCGCCGGTGCTTTCCTCCCAGAGAAGGCTTTGGCTACGGGATTCACGGCCGAAGTGGTCTCGGGGGAACTGCCAGTCGCGGAGAGTTCGGCCCAGGCTTCGCCAATACCTCAACCTACGCTGTTCGAGTTTGACGAGAACGTGCAACTGGAAGATGGTGAGGAGGAAGACATCTAACCCTCCCGGCTGAAATAAAAAGGCTCCCTGAGTGGAGCCTTTTTACTTTGACGCTCAGCTGCGATAGTGTTGCTGGTTAGTCCGGCGGGCTCTATCGTATGGTTTAAGAACTTCAAGCAGGCTCCCTAAGCCGGCCAATTGCGGGTCGTGCTCTTTCGGTGCAATAGCCCCCTGCTGCAACCAAAGCGACAGCCACTCAATGGGCACCGCCAGACCATCCCTAGCCTCGTCGAGGATGCCGGGCGTTACAGGGCCTTCAATTTTGCTCCAAAACGCGCCGGAAATGCAGCGAAGGGCCTTGTTAACTGGGAGCAAAGCATTCCAGGTGAGATAAAGTAACTCAGAATCCCGGCGGCCATAATTTGCGGCGGAGACGGCGTCCCGAAGTTCACCTGATTGGCATCCCTTCAAAACCAACTCACGATAACCGTGGGTAGGTAGGCAAACGATTTCGCCTGTCTGTTCGAAGTAATGAATAATCCAATGCGATTCGCTGGATAGTAGCCAACCAGGGCGGAGAGAGGGCCGGTCGGCCTTGATGAGTTCAGCCGCGCAATTCCTCACACGCTGCTTTTCAACCTTAAAATCGACCTTAACGCCTCCTTCGAGGATGTAGTCAACGCCGCGAGCCCACCATTCACGGTCGTTGCGGAGGTCGTGCCATGGGGACAAAGCAAAAGGTGGGAGTTGGCTGAAAAGCCGGGTTAATCCGGACTTTTCTTCCTGAATACTGCGGTCGAATACAAATTGACGGCCAGCAGCTTGCACTCCTGGCTCGGCGATGCGTTCTGGCATAAAATATCCAATAGGTATGGATAAAGTATACCATAGAATGCATGTTTTTGTAACATGAAGAAAGGCCGTCACTAGGACGGCCTGGAGTTTCGGCTTATGCAGCCATTTTTAGTTTAATGCCTGGATGTGACACATACCCTTCCAACTGGATATCGTCCGGTTCGATTCGCGCGAATGCTCCTGGAATTTCGTCCAAGGTCACCGTCTTAATGTTGTCGGACAGAATCAGCTTAGGTGAAGCGAAATGCTCACGCGAAAGCATTTCCTTAATGCCCTCAAAATGCGACTCGTAGGCATGCGTATTCGCAAACTGACAAACAACATGTCTGGGCGTGTACCCGGAAAGCCGCGCCATCAACGCAAGGAATATCGCAGTCATAGGGACATTGAAGGCAAGTGCACTATCAAATGACCTCTGACTGAGGACAATATTGAGCTCCTTCGTATCCTCGAAAGGAACTAGGGTGTACGAAACGTGGCACGGGGGTAACGCCATCAAATCCAACTCTGCTACATTCCACCCAGACACGATAATCCGGCGGTCGCTGGGATTGGTTAGGATTGTACGAAGCGCGTTTTCCAATTGATTAATCGAACGTTCCATCCCATAAAGACCGGCTACAGGGTCATACATTACCTGCTTGAATCCTTCGTTTAGGAGATGGTCACGCTCAACCTGGTCGACGAAGCGACGGTCACGCCAATCAGTCCACTGCGCGCCATATATGCGACCCAAAAAGTCCTCTTGACCTTTTCTGTGCCGATTGGCAAGCCAGGCTGGAGTTTCATTAGCATTCGCATCCCAAACAGTGCAACCAATCGAGCGGAAGTCTGCCGCGCTTTGATATCCCCGGAAAAAGCCGAGCAATTCACCTTTGCACTGCTTGAATGCCAGTTTTTTTGTCGTGATTGCCGGGAATCCATCCGCAAGGTCATACACCAACTGGTAACCGGGGACTGCCCGGCAAATTTCACCGGTACGTTTGTTGAGTTGGTCAACACCATTCTTCATGATGTGACGCAACATCTCATGAAAATTTTCCATCTGAGCTTCAGCCATGATTATTCCTTTAGGTAGTTAGAAAGATAAAGCCACATCAAATTATAGGCCTCAAGCAGTATATGCTATTCTACGTTATAACATGCTCAGCCGCCAGCAGGTCTATACGTTCCTAGGAAGTCATTTTTAAAGGACATTAGGAGCATTCTTATGGAACAAGCAGCAACACGTGCGGGTAATATCCGTCACAATCTGGATGAGGGGCTGATTCAGGCCCAAACTAAGGAAAACGTTACCCGCCTGGAAGGCCGCCGAGGTGAGCTCAAAAGCTTAGAAGCGAATAAGCTCATTGAATATAAGAAAGCACTCGATGATGGGAACGCACATCTTTGGTCCAAGGTCCCGAAAGGCGACAGCTGGGTGGACCCCTACATTGATAACGAAATCGAGCGGCATCTTAATTACTATTCGAAGGCTAGGGTGCTCGAGCTTCCTATTCAAGGGAATCGATTCATCCTCGTCTATGGCGATGCCGCCGATGACTCATTTACCAATGGCACCGGCCCGTTTGAGTCTTTTGAAAAGGCGGCTTCATGGTTTAATAACGGAGGAAGATAGTTAACTCTTTGCCCGGGCAATTGCTCGGGCTTCTTCATTGTTAATTGACAAAACACGCTTAATATAGTATGATGATTACTCATACCCGTTAACAAGAAGGAAGAGGGACTATTATGTTTGGTATTGATTGGGCCGCATTGTTCAAAATCGTCGGCATCGACATTCTCCTTGGTGGTGACAACGCCATTCTCATTGCTCTGGCCTGCGCTGCGCTGGCCCCTGAAGTTCGTAATCGTGCCGTGATGTTCGGTACTGCCGGCGCCGTCGTGATGCGCGCAATTCTGTTGGTCTTTGCGAGTTTTCTCATGGGTATGAGCTATGTGAAGTTCTTCGCTGGCGCCTACTTGCTTTATGTCGGCTACAGTTTACTCAAGGAAGGTGATGATGACGAAAACGTCGATGCGCCTGACCGCTTGTGGGCCGCTGTGAAGACTATCATTATCGCCGACCTCGCCATGAGCACGGACAACGTTTTAGCTGTTGCAGGCTCCGCACAAAGCGCTGGTGCCCATAGCAACCTCTATGCGGTTGGCGGCATCCTGTTCTCCATCCCCATTATCGTCCTGTTCTCTCAAGCTATCATGAAGCTTATGGACCGCTTCCCGGTCATTGTGTGGTTCGGTGCAGGCTTGCTGGGTTGGGTGGGTGCGGAAATGATGATTACCGACCCGATTCTGACTGATTACATCACCCGTGTGCATATGACCATGGGCGGTTACACGGACCTCTCCTACAAGCTCGCTGGCTTCGTTGCTGTGGTGTTCACGGTTGCCGCAGCACGCCACATCAATAAGCGTGGTGAACTCGCTGCTGAAGCAGCGCATCCGGCCAAGGCTGAAGCCTAATCGAAAGGCAATCCATTATGATGCCAACTAACTTAGGTTCTTCGAGCGGCGTTATCAGCGCTCAAACCCTGGAGTCCATGCCCAGCACGCTGGTGTTCCCGCAGAACTTCCCGGTTCAGCTGGAGCAGTCGCAGCTCGCCGCACTGACCCAACGCATTACCGCGTTCGACTTCAATACGCTGCCGCTGGTGCAGATTGCGACGCTCGGCCACGAACCAGAAATGGCACTCAGCAAATCGCTGGATGGCTTTTTGGCGCGTATCGAGAAGCAGGATAATCCGCAAATCTTCAAGCTGGTTGCAGCGCTGAATACCGCCGTCGAGCAAGAAAAGCTGCCGGAACTGGCAGCTCAAATCATGGATGCCAAACCCACGCTGGGTGAACGCATCCTCGGTATGTTCAGTAAAAAGGCGCTGAACAAGGCACTGGACCGTGCTTATGAAGAAACCCGCCGTATTGCCTCCGGCAAGTCCAAGAAACTTTCCGACCTGATTGGTGAGCAGGAATCCAAACTGCGTACCGAAATGGGCAAGGTGGCCGAGGAACTTCGCCAGCTGGACCAGGTGAAAGCCCGCTATCGCGATAGCTTCCAAGCGTTTGCCATCGAGACGCTGTTCATCAACAACGTTCTGGAAAAGGCGAGGGTTCAAGCCCAGACTCTCCTGGATGGCCAAGATGTTCAGTTGCGGTCGGAAGTACAAGACAAGCTGCAGGCACTGGAATCCCGTGCCTTGGCACTTGAAGCCACGCTGACAAAATTGCCGGCAGACCAGTTGGTGATTCGCCAACTCCAGAATGCAGGTGTTTCGACCCTGCAGGAGCTGGCCACCACCATGGCGTCACGCTTCAATAGCATCAAGATGACGCTGCTGACCATTCACGGTGCTCGCATGGTGCAAGACGTCCAGCGCCTGGGCCAGCAAGGTGCCGACCTGGATGCCAACCTGAACAAAGTCCGCTCCGTATTGATGCACGACGTTGTCGGCACTGCGGCGCATGCGCCCGGGAAGAACCGCGAAGAGCAGGCGAAACAGCTCGAGGCAGTGGTGGCCGATACCAAGGCGCTGTACGAACTCTCCGAAAGTGCTCGCGCTATCAACCAGGAAAAATTCAACCAGGCGCGCGCAATTATGGCGAAAGCACGTGAAGACATGCTGTCGCTCGGCCGGAACATGAACCCATCGGCGGAATTCCCGCTGTAATAACAAGGAGCCTCAAATGGCAATGCTTGAACTCAATCTGTTAAAACAAGGCGAAGACGCCCCCAAACTGAGCCTCTCGCTGGACAAGGGTGAACGCTTCAAGGTTCGCCTGTCGTGGGAAGGTGATACTGACCTCGACCTGCACGGCCTGCTCGCTATCAACGTCGGTCACGGCGCCAAGGTTTCCTCCTTCGGCGACATCCTCTCCACCTACAACGTGAAGCGAACGATACGCGGCCAGACCGTGGGTACGCTTGAAAAGTCTGCGGATGGCACCTTCGAGATTCATGGCGGCGCACTCACCCACAGCCCGGATGCCCTCGAAGGCGACAGTAACGACGGTGATGATGAATGGATTCTGATTAATCCGGACCGCCTGACGCCGCCGCAGCAAGGTGCGATTGAAATTCCACTGGTCGCCATGATTCACCCGCAAAACGCCGGCCGCACTTTCCGCAACGTGAAGAATGCTCGCGTCATTGTCGAAAACTCGACCGGCGAAGAGCTACTGAACGTCAGCCTGTCTGACCAGTTCGGCGAATTCGTTGGTGTGCAGATGGGGTCCATCATGGTCGAACCGTCCGGCTCGTCCTTTGTCGGTATTGGCGTCGGCTTCAACAGCGACTTCAATCAGGTTCTGGCTCACTTCTCTTAATCCAAATGGCCGTCAAGCCCACCATTATCGGGAACACAGGCGCCGGTCGCCCGGCCCCGACAAATCTTGGCGGCCTGAATGTGCAAACTTCACCAACCGCTCCAGAGGTTAAGCCCACGGTGCTCCCCTCGACGCTGCCGCCAGGCCCCAAGGTGGAGGTGTCCGCCTCCTCCCTTCCAGGCACCCCGCGCAGGCCGATTGAGGCAACACTGGAAGAATTGTCGACGGCACTACCTGAGGCTTCCCCGGATGCGTTAGTGCGCATACGTGCAATCTTGCAAGGGGTCTCGCCTCAAGCGTGGAATACGCCAGCATGGCTCAACTACGGGGTGGAGTCACAGGAGCACGTTACCAGCCTCCTTGAGCAGCGCTTAAGCGTTCTGAACCAGGATGCCTTGAGAGCCACCCCGCAACATTTCCTACAGCTTAAGAACCTGTTGATGGAGGTTCTGGACGCCCTAAAGGGTGGCCTGATACGTCGCCCAGGAAAGCATGGATGGGAAAAGCATGAAGGGGAAATTCGGCAATTGGCCGGCCTGCTGGATAAGGCCAGTAATCAGCTCTTTGAGGTTGTCACCCAACTGACTGACATTGAAGCTCGTAGCCAGGAGGTGTTCCTCCAACTCAACGCCCTCGTCTTGGCCGCCGAGTACCTGGTTGGTCTCTTGCCAGCAGATAAGGTCGCTCTGGTCCACCAGCGTCAATTGGCGCTTACATCGTCACAAGCGATGCTCCAGGAGCACATTCTCAGTATTGGTAATGACGTACATCGGGTTCAGGAGTTGATTGGGCTGGTGCAGGACGGCGCCCTGCTAAAGCTTCCTGCGGTTTACACACAACTCGCAAACCTTCCTGATAAGGCAAGCGAAACACAACGCTATCTGGCCGTCGACAAGCTCGACGACCTGGTACAACTTTTTGAAAGGAAACACGCATGGCTCTCGTCGTAAATCTGGAAAAATCCGCACAAGCGCTGGTACTGAGCCTCGAGAAGGCGGGTATTACCCAGCCACCAATCCTGGAGGTCGGGTTTGGCCTGGACGTATCAAAGTCCTTCGAGGACGAGCATCGTTCGGGAATTACGGATGTGCTGCTGACGCGCCTGGTGCCATGGGGGCTGGCCTTTGACCCCGATAAAAAACTCGACTGCTTCACTTTCAGCGATGGTCCGGCACATGTATGCGACGTCGGTCCCGTAGACGCCTCCAATTACCAGGGGTTCATCCCCCGCAAGGTGGTTAACAAGGTGATTGGCTGGAACGGTGGCACCGATTACTCCTATCTCTTGGAAAAGATGCTGACGCACTTCGGTTGGCGCCAGCCTGAGCAGCCTGGATTCATTAAACGACTCTTTGGCGCAAAACCTGTTGAAACGGTTGAAAAGCGACGCTCACTCATTATTGTTGCGACCGACGGCGACAACTACGACCCAGACCGCACACGGATGGTTCTGGAAGAGTCGCAAGCCCGCAAGGATGAAGTGTATTTCCTCTTCCTGGGCATCTCCAACCAAAAGGTTAAATTCGAATTCCTCCGCTCCATCGGGGATGTCTTCGACAACACCGGATTTGTGCGCATTGAAGACTTGCATGGGTTTGTTGAGAAGTCAGACGAGGAACTCAATGAACTCCTCATCACCGATGAACTGCTCAGCTGGTTGAAGCGATAACCAATCCGCCCGGCAGCCTAGTTTGCCGGGCATTTCTTCTTAGCGTCACAGCCTGCATAGACGGGCCTTTCCTTGACAAAAAAGGCAATATATGGTCTAATATCATTATTCAGGAGACCTATATGAGCAAAGAACAAGCATCCACTCCAACCGAGGAATTCGTCGTTCCGGAGGGAATCCAAATCAAGCAGGTGTACGGCAAGCTGACTGGCAAAACCTTGTACACCGTGGAAGGGTTCGAGATGCCATTGCAAGGCACCCCGGAAGCCGCCGTTCGTGTTTACACCACCCTCAAGCAAGCATACGAAACAGGTTACTTCTCAGGTGGGGTCGTTAAGAAAGAGCGCGCCGCCAAAGCTGCGGCAGAAGCCGCTTTGACTTCGGCCGCCGTAGCCGAAAAACAAGAACAGGAACTCGAGCATGTCTAACTCATCAATGGCTGCTGTGGCGCTGGCGAAAGCAATTGCAGCGCTCGAACTCATTGCCGCGCCAGCACGGCCGGATGGCACCTATAATCGCTGTCGTGAGGCTTGTGAGCAGTTGGCGCAGGAAACCCTGGACCACATAAGCTCACTTATGACTACGGCAGCGCCTGCCCCGGCGGTTGAGGTGAAGGTGTCCGGGCGTGTGCTGGTTTATTCTGACGGCGGCTGCAAAGGCAATCCAGGCCCTGCCGGCTGGGGTGTAGTGGTGGTTGATGAAGCGACTGAAACGGTACTCACTGAGGCCGCAGGCTTCATCGGAGTGGCGACCAACCAGGTGGCCGAGATTGTCGCCGCTACAGAAGGATTGTCTCGTGTCCCCGAAGGCACCGAGATTGTGCTTATCTCTGATAGCCAGTACACCTTGAAAGGCTTGTCTGAATGGCGAACTGGATGGGTTAACCGTGGGTGGCGGACCGCATCTGGCGACCCTGTAGCTAACAAAGAGCATTGGATGAAGCTCTTTGCGGTTGCTGATAAGCGCAAGGTTACGGTGCGCTGGGTTAAAGGGCACGCCGGCGATGTAAATAACGAGCGTTGCGACGCGCTGGCCGCCAATATTATCGCGTCGACCGTCGATATCTGATACTCTTCCCGGTGGGCAGGAGCCGGAAATCCTGCCCGCGCAGCACTTCAATACCGGTTTTCTGCATTCTTGTATATACCATTAAATAGAAGTTATGGATTGACATAACATGCTATTAATGGTAAACTTCATGGATTGGTTGGCAAGAGAATTTGCCTCAAATCAAGTGAAATAATTTGAATCAAGATTGCAGAGGATAGGTAGATGACGATTAGTTCTGTTCAGAATGTTCAGCTGGTCAAAGGTAGCGATGTCATTGAAATCAAGCATTCGCGCCAAGAAGGTATAAAGCTCCCCAAGTTTCTAGCAGGGGGCGACTCTGTAAAGGTTGTAAGTTCCGTCGGTCGCTGTATCTTAAAGGATGCCCGCTGCATGTCAGTAGCGGAAGCCGAGCGAACGGTTAAGCAAGAAGTGGCCAAACTGGCCAAGCAAGGCTGGGCACTAGTGGCTCCGCCAAACGCTGTTGACGCTTAAATCTACATTATCCAAACTACCAAGCCAGCTTCTCGCTGGCTTTTTTGTTTTTAGTCTAAATGTGCAATTCATTCGAATTTCCTTATATAAGACAATGCTTAACTAACAAGATAAAAATATCCTAAATAGTTACGCCAAGAGTCGCAAACTGCGATATACTGAAAAATGTGCAAAAGTGAAACACATCCATTTTCAGGGCTTATATGCGAAACAACCATCCCGTCACTGCAGTAGAAACGTTTCTGCCGGAAGGTGAATTCATTTATTCACGAACCAATCTCAATGGCGTCATCGAAGAGGCGAACGAGGCATTTGTGCATGTCAGTGGGTTTGAGCGCGACGAAATGTTGGGTCAGCCTCATAACATCGTGCGACACCCCGATATGCCCGAGGAAGCGTTTGCGGATATGTGGCTCAACCTCAAAGCAGGTCGACCGTGGCGAGGCGTCGTTAAGAATAGGCGAAAGGATGGCGGTTTTTACTGGGTTGTAGCTAATACCTCCCCTGTGCGAGATGGCGGCCAAATCATCGGGTACCAGTCTGTGCGCTCAAGGCCTACCCGAGATGAAGTTGCGGCTGCAGAAACGGCCTACAAGAAAATCAAAAACGGTGACAAGTCCTTGTGCATTGAGGATGGCCGCGTTGTTCATCGCCGCTCAAGTGCTGCCGCTAAACTGGCCTCTATGAATGTTCAACTGGGGCTGATGGGCTATCTTATGTTGTCGGCGAGCACCTGGATGGTATGTGAGTGGTATCGCCACCTCTCGAAAGCCGTGAGCGTCAGCTCGGTTGGTATTGGCGGGCTTGCGATGGTTGGGTTGCTTTACAGCTTCTATTTCCTTTATTTCTTCACTCCCAGGGTAACAGGGGACTTGGACCGCCTGGCAGCCTGGTTGGAATCTCTGCTTGTCACCGGTAACCTGGGGAATCGCCTTAACCTGAATCGACGTGACCAGATTGGGGTCATTGCCCAACGCGCAGACCGAATGGTCTCCTCGCTGCAAGCCACCATCCAGGGGATGGCAGACGTATCTCACCAAGTAGAGAAGGCTACGAAGGCAGTGGACAAGGGTATCCGAGTCGTTGAGGATGCCGCGCATTATCAAAGCGAATCGACCGCAGCAGCTGCCGCAGCCGTCGAGGAAGTGACAGTTTCCATCGGCGAAGTCGCATCCAACGCAAAGGAAACGCAGCGTAACGCGCAGAAGACAGTGACGTTAGCAGCCGCCGGCGCCGAGCTGTCTGCGCGCGCTACTACAACAATTCTTGAAATGGCGACGTCCGTTAAGCTGTCAGCCAACCAGGTGGAAGCCCTAAGTCAGAGGTCAGAAGAAATCAGCCAAATTGTTGGGGTTATCGGGGATATTGCGGACCAGACAAATCTTCTCGCACTGAATGCTGCCATCGAAGCCGCCCGCGCTGGGGAGCAGGGCCGAGGGTTTGCGGTTGTAGCCGACGAGGTCCGAAAACTCGCAGAACGCACCGGTAAGGCCACTCGTGAAATCAGCGACATGATTGGCAGTATCCAACAGGATACCAAGTCAGCCGTCAGCGGCATGCGTGCCGGTGCCACTCAAGTTGAGGATGGGGTTTCGCTAGTACGGCAGGCGGAAGAAGTGCTCCGTACAATCAACACGGAGATGACCAAGACCGCAGAGATGATTACTGAAATCTCCCATGCATCGACCGAAGAAGAGCGTGCATTGACTGAGCTTGCGCAGAATGTTGAGCAGGTGGCTAGCATGACCGAACAGAATGTGAGCGTAGTGCATAACACCGAGACACTGGTCGACTCTCTCTCCAAGCTGGTGTACCGGATGGAGAAAGCTGTTAAGCAGTTTACGCTGTAGCGAGATGAAGTGAGCCGTCGAACCTTTAAGGAACGACGGCTTGAGGTTGTATTACTTTGCGATAGCGGTATGCAGCGCGGAGGTCGCGCGCAGAATTTCAGCCGGTGATGCCGCCAGCAACATTTCCGAGCGGCCATGCAGGGCATAATCCTTTATCGACATGGAACGCCAGGCCGGATGCGGCCGATTACTCATCAGCTGCCAGTCGTGCTTATCGCTGGCACGTCGATGTACCGCCACATCAATTGAGCAGGTTAACCCACTCCCCCAGCAAGCTTGCGCAACAATCCGGACTTCCGAGCCATCAGGACGATGATGCATGTGTTCAACTGTAGCCATAACCTTCTCCTATATTTCCTAAAATTAACGGTCCCACTGACCGGTATAGCTGTTTAATCGTCTGGCTTATATCGAGACAGGACCGACCCCATATCGAGGACCTGGAGAAGACGGCCATCATCCAGGTCGGCAATGGATTTGAGATGGCCGCTCGTTAGCATAGGAGGTGCTTGGCGTAATTTGGACTCATCCAGCCTCACAATGTTGTCAACGGTATCGACAAGCATGGCCAGCATTCGACTCTGATGCTCCGCAACAATCATGATGGTGTTGTTTGAGGCTGTTTCTTGCCCCATCAATTCTGCTAGCGCAAGGACTGGGATAATCACACCGCGCAACGAAACCATCCCCTTCACCCCGACCGGCGCCGAAGGAACAGTCGTTAGTACAGGCGTTTGCAGAATTTCACGCACATCGAAAATGTCCATGCCATACAGCTCCCGAGAACCGTATGCCTTGGACGTTCCCAAGGTAAACATCAACAACTCAAGCCTAGTCATGCTTGAGGATTTAGTATCAGAGCCTGCGCGCGAAGTGAACATGGGTAAGATTAAGAGGGATGGATTGTTAAGTATAGAAATAGTTATTGACAAAACTGTCTATTTTGTATATACTGCTTGAATCGTTGTAATTCCTCTGGAGTTAAACGGCGTTGGAAGGGGGTTCGATTCCCCCCGCCTCCACCAAAAGAGCTGTCGGTTTGCCGGATGTCCACTAATACTGGAATGGCCTACTAACCTAACAACTCTTCTGACGGGGGCGCCAGGCTTCGACAGCGTTGGGAGATGAAGGCGGCAACGGCAGTAGGCGAACACTGCGGCACTTGTGCCATGAAGTAGCAAAAAAGTATTCGCAAACGACGAATCTTATCGCCTGGTCGCTTGACCAAGCCGGGGTT
Organism: Novimethylophilus kurashikiensis; assembly: GCF_003112435.1. Taxonomy (GTDB): domain Bacteria; phylum Pseudomonadota; class Gammaproteobacteria; order Burkholderiales; family Methylophilaceae; genus Novimethylophilus; species Novimethylophilus kurashikiensis. The sequence goes on along the minus strand of NZ_BDOQ01000007.1, from coordinate 20,669 downwards.
TGAAGGAGCCTTGTTAAGCAATTCCTTCACAGAGGCCCCTTAACTGGGGCTTTTGTTTTTTTCAAAGGACAAAACATGGAAACCATTGCTGAAAATCGTCAGGCGCGTCACAACTATCACATCGAGGATACATTCCTTGCAGGGATGGTTCTTGAAGGCTGGGAAGTGAAGAGCATCCTCGCCGGCCGCGGCAATTTCGGCATGGGTGGTGCCTTTATCGCCATACGTGATGGTGAAGCATTTCTTGAAGGTACCCATCTCACCCCAGATGCGCATGTTCAGCGCAACGCACTGAACGGCGTTTCTGCTGTTCGCACCCGTAAGCTTCTCCTCAATCGTTCCGAGCTTAACAAACTTCAAAAGAAGGTTGTGGAGCGCGGCTACACCATCGTCCCATTGGAAGTACAGCGTGAAGGCGCCGGCCGCAAGCTCAAGCTGCTCATCGGCCTTGCTAAGGGGAAGAAGCAATACGATAAGCGCGCAGACCAAAAGGCGCGTGACCTTGAACGCGCTGGCGGATAACCCTAAAATCAAGGCATACTTCACTTTTTAGCTAACTTTCGAAAGAGCAATATGAAAAACGAAGTGGTAGCAGCTGATACTGAAACAAAAGATGAATATGCCGGCTTAGCGCGCAAGGAAATTCAACGGTTCATCCAGCGCTCCACTCGCTTTGAGCCAGAAAATGTTAGCTTTAGCAGTGACAATTGTCTCGACGTCACATTCGAGGTAAGAGTCCGCCATGTCCTTCAAATGGGCACCAATCACTCTACCTACACCGGTATTGTCGAAGCGAATCCTGGTGATTATGTGGTGCAATCTGCGGGTGAGTACGACGCTACGGTTACCAGCCTCATCTCAGAAGCGGTAAATAATCCGAACATTCTTGCCAACCTCGCCCCTCAAATTGTTCAGGAGGGCTACGGCGCTTATCGCGACCAAAAGAAGGTCGGACATTATTCAAAGCGGGTGATTCGAACTTACACCTGCGCTCGTTGTTACGGCGATGGGGAATATAACTGCACTTATTGCAATGGAACCCGTAAGCAGTCTTGCTCCTGGTGTTATGGCACAGGGTATCAAACGCGAACCATCACTACCTATGATTCGAACGGTCACGCTCAGACAGGCCATCGCAGAGAAGCTTGTATGTATTGCGATACCACCGGCAGGATGACTTGCAACACTTGCCGCGGTCGAGGGAAGCTCACCTGCGGTGATTGTGGAGGTCATGGCCGTTTCACCAATGTGGCAGAGGCCGAATACTTTCTCAAGCCTGATTACAAAGTCGTATCGATAAACGTAGATGACGCCGATGTGACCTATGCGCTCACTGTTCGTGCTGACCTGCCGACAGTAGTTAATTCTGTAGCAACATTGCTCCATCGGGACGTTGTTCGGGATGAGCCAAGACGCTGCGTTACCGAGCAAGCAACCTTCTCTACCAAGGTCTACAAGAGCGATGTGACCGTATCCAGCGAGACCTCCAAGATGGTGGTCTATGGCAACAAGTGCGCAATCGCCGACGCCGGAACCCTGGTAGAACAACTGGTCACCCCTGACCTCGAGGCGCTGGAGCTGACCTTGCTGTCATTCTCAATTTTCAATATCAAGAAGATGTTTGGCCTGGCGGGCGCTGGAAGGAGCTTCATGCAATCGGAAGTGCATCAGCAAGCCGTCGAACATGCCCCAGCATCCTTCCATGTCGCGGCCGACTTAGCACCGCTGTCGGATAAGTTGGCCAAAGCGCTGCAGCCTGAATATCTGTTACGCGCGCTACTTTCGCTGAAGCAGATGAAATCCGCCATCAAGTCGACCTGGCTTCTTCTGTTTTTGGCTATTACATCCGTTGTCCTTTTATGGAAGGGCTTGGGGTCCAACCAGGCTGTGGACGTGACGGACCTGATGGTAAATGGGGTGGTGATGGTCGGGATGGCCTGGCTCATCAGCGCCATGATGTCCTGGTGCCACATCCGCTGGATTGGTGGGAAGCGACTAGCCAAGCTCAAGTAGCAAGCAAAGAAAAAAGCCTCGTCATTGACGAGGCTTGTACTTCAGAAGGGAATTTCCATGGCCATAAAATCATCATTTTGCGCACGGAAATTCTCGAAGGGCACCTCAGTCAACGCTTGATGATGCGTCATTGACTGCGGCCCCTTCAACACAACGTTATTTTCCATCTTGGGAAGCTCGGCCGCATTACAACGTTTAGCGACCTTTGTGGCTAACTGCCTTACCTCCTGGTCGGTTACTCGTGAGTTTCCCTGGCCATAGAGCTGAGCAATAGTCCACTTCGACTTCTGCAGCTTTAGCTCCAGAGTCGCCACTCGAACTCCCTCCTTACTCTTGATGGAGTAAATGCGAGAGCGGTTCTTGAAGCAATACTCCGAGTACCCGCCGACACAATGGCCCATTGAGTCGCCTTCATCCCAGAGTGACTCTGTATCGTTGAGACTGGTCGCCACAAACGATTTAGAGACGACCTCCTGGATAACCGGAGCCCATGCCCATTGATTTCCACTTTCCCGCAGTTTTTCACGGCGCTCGCGCTGAATCTTGCGATGCCATTCTTCTTGCCTGCGTACGAGACTTTTCCAGGTAGCTCCCTTAAACACAGAAAGCGACTTACCACATTCAGCCCGAAGAAAATCAAAGATGAGCGGAACGTAATGATTCATTTCTGATGCTTTTGCCTTGCGCTGCTTATAGGTTTCAGCAACTATCTTGGCCAAGCCAGGCATGAAAATGCTCGTTGAGTGGTGCCATAACGAAAGAACAACAGGAACCTTACCCACCTGAGCATCAGCTAAATCCGTTGCAAGTTTGGCTGAGTGATACCAGGATTCCCTTGGGAACCGGCGGGATACCGTCCCCCATCCTTGTTTGGTAAGCCAGCGCCAACCCTTTGCCGAACCGCCCGCCATGATGAATTCATCACGCGCTTCCTGAAATACAGTGCTCTGTGCGTACACCTCCTCACCCCTATTGCAGTAGCGAATAAGATACGAAGCCAAGTTAGGTGCCTCTTTGATACGCGCTTCAACATCCACACGATTAATCATGCATGCGTTGTAGCAGCTCAAAGTAGGAGAATTACCCTGGATGCGGATACTCAAACCAAATACAGCCCGGTCAAGAATATTGCAATCCCAAATTCGCTTTTGTACCGTCTTAGCTTCAACCCGGAATCCATGCTTTCGCGACCACAAGGCAACGGGCATGTTCTTCACCATCCACTTCCAGCACTCGGAAATAGATTCACGCGCACTATAGCTAAGGGTGATTCCCCACGATTCAGCTTTTAAAAACACTGTCTCCATCACCTTCTCCCGGTAAACATAGAGCAACGAGTCATAAGCCAAATCCACCAAATGATGCCCCAGGCTTGAAACGTAACGGCGGGGAACTACGGACCCAACAACTGTTCCATCCCCTTCCCGGCGAATGAAATGTCCACCATAAAGCTCGATGTAGCCGTCCACGCAGACCTGGAACAACCGAGGTTTTTCGTTAGCAAGATAGTTACGAAATAGCGCGCGTAATGCCAGCGCAAAATCACGCCATACAAGCTTTTCCTTCTTGGAAGAGAATTGCAGGCCTTCCGCCTGCAATTGAATAAAATCCTGCAAAGCGGGAATAATTTTAATATCGTCCTGATTCATTTCGGTCTCCGAAAATTAATATGTCCAGTCTCTGTATAGGTTGACCGATATATCATTAGACACTATACTTCAATAGCTATGAGTTAACAACCAACAACACCCAAATGAAGCCTTCCCACCTAGGGACAGGTACGTCTACAGGAGTTGTTATGCATAAGGTTGTTAAGCATTCAAGCCCCCGGCCTATTCGTGTTGTTAGCCAGGGTGCTCTTTGGCAGGGTAAGCGTTTCCCCTGGGCATTTGTATGGGTGCATGAACGTGAACTAGCCCCTATCCAATCCGACCAGGAGCGGTTGCTCGAGATGGTGACCGCACTTCAATTGCCGCCGTCATTCAATCAAGATGGGCAGAGGCAATTTCACGGCTCTCCCCGAAGGAAGCCGGGAAGCTGCTATCCAGAGTTGAAAAACTCACACCAAAAGAACAGCTGAAGCTGTTCAGGGTTTAACCCATTGCCCCATCCCTTGGGGCATTCATTTCGATATGGACCTGCGCTTAGCACTATTGCGCCTTAGGCGCTATACAACTACTCAAAGGTTCATATTTTTATTTACTTATAAAGGGAAACAAATTATGCAAGTTAATGCAACCAAGTCCGCAATCGGTAAGGCGATGATGTCCGCATTCAAAATGTGCGACTACACGCAGGAAATTCACGAAGACGGTTTAGTCCGTCGTGAAACGATGTCGGAAGCTGTCGACCGTGTCATGGCCATGCATGCTGAGAAGTATGCTGACCGCATGACGCCGGAGCTGAAGGACCTGATGGACGAAGCGGCGCAAGCCTACAAGTCTCGTCGTGTACTCGGTTCTCAGCGGTCATTCCAGTTCGGTGGCCCCGCTACCGTCGTGAATGGCGAGATGAAGCAAAGCTCGCTGCTGAAGCACGAAGCCAAGATGTACAACTGCAGCGTCAGCTATGCAGACCGTGTCCGGTTCTTTCAGGAAACGCTGTATCTGCTGCTGTGCGGCTGCGGTGTTGGTTTCAGTGTGCAAAAGCATCACGTGGCCAAGCTCCCGGAAATCGCTTTCCGTTCTATCAGCGATGTGAAGGTTCATGTCATCGCCGACAGTATCGAAGGTTGGGCTGATGCAGCTGGAGTTCTGCTCGCCTCCTACTTCACTGATGGTGGTGAGTTCCGTGAGTTCCATGGCCATACCGTGCACTTCGACTACACCCAGATTCGTCCGAAAGGCGCCTTCATTGCCGGTGGTTTCAAGGCCCCTGGTCCTGATGGCCTGCGTGCTTCGCTGCAGAAGGTCGAGGAGCTCATCGAGCGCCGTCTGGCTGGTGGCGAAACCCGCCTGCGCACCATTGATGTCTATGACATCGTGATGCACCTCGCGGATGCGGTTCTGTCTGGTGGTGTTCGTCGCTCTGCAACCATCGCCATGTTCTCCATCGATGATGAAGACATGTTGAAGGCCAAGACCGGCAACTGGTTCGTGGATAATCCGCAACGTGGCCGTAGCAACAACTCGGTTATGGTGGAGCGTTCCAAGCTCACGCGTGAGAAGTGGGCAGAAATCATGACTTCGGTCCGTGATTTCGGTGAACCTGGGTTTATCTTCACTGAAGACCTGGACTTCGCTTATAACCCATGCGTGGAAATCGGCATGCGCCCCATTGCTGAGTCTGGCGAAACTGGCTTCCAGTTCTGCAACCTGACGGAAATCAATGGTGGCAAGTGCGATTCGGAAGAAGCCTTCTACAAGGCCTGCCGTGCCGGTGCAATCCTGGGTACCCTGCAAGCTGGTTACACCAACTTCAAGTACCTGTCTGACGCATCGCGTCAGATTACGGAACGTGAAGCGCTGCTGGGTGTTTCCATCACGGGCTGGATGAATAATCCTGCTATCCTGTTCGACGAACGTATCCTGAAAAAGGGTGCTGAAATCGTGAAGGAGACCAACCGTGTGGTGGCTAAGCTGTTGGGCATCAACCCGGCTGCTCGTACCACCTGCGCAAAGCCGTCTGGTAACGCATCTGTCCTGTTGGGCACCGCATCCGGCATCCATGGCGAGCACAGTGCACGGTACTTCCGTCACGTGCAAGTCAATATGGAGTCCGATGCCGGCCGCCTGATTAAGGACCGCAATCCGGACATGGTTGAAAACAGTGTGTGGTCGACCAATGGCACTGACTTTGTGGTCGCCTTCCCCGTGGAAACGAAGGAAGGTTCGATTACGAAGAAGGACCTGCTGGGCGTCAAGCAGCTTGAATACGTGAAAAAGGCCCAGATGCATTGGGTTGAGAACGGCACCAACGTCGAGCTCTGCGTAGACAAGCATCTGCGTCACAACATCTCCAACACCATTACCGTGGATGATTGGGCTGCTGTGGAACAGTACCTGTATGACAACCGCCAATGGTTCGCCGGCGTGAGCTTGCTCGCCGCTAGCGGTGACAAGGCCTACGCCCAAGCTCCGTTCACGGAAGTTCACACGGCCGAGGAAATCCTGCAGATGTACGGTGACGCCTCCATGTTCGCCTCCGGCTTGATTGTTGATGGCCTCCACGCCTTCGACAACAACCTGTGGCAAGCAACGGATACGGCTATGGGCTTTGGCCTGAAGCTGACCGATGAAGCGCGTGACCTGCTGCGTCGTGACTGGGTCCGCCGTTTTGAGAAGTTCGCTCAGAATTTCTTCGATGGCAATACTCAGAAAGCGTCGTTCTGCGTCAAGGATGTCTACAACTTGCATAAGTGGGTCCGTATCCAGCGCACGATTGAGGAAGTCGATTTCTCGACAGAGCTGGGTCAAAAGGAATTTGTGGACACCGGAAACCTCGCAGGCGCAGCTTGCGCAGGCGGAGTTTGTGAGTTGATTTTCTGATACATAACAACAGGTTATAGCATAAACTTAACCTAATCTCTTAAACCCAGTCTTCGGACTGGGTTTTCTTATTTGACGGCTTCTGGCAATGAAAAACCGCCCGGGAAGCCGAGCGGTTGAGATGATGCAGTCTAGTGAAATAAAGCGAGTTCGCTTGCCCCTGAAATAACGCCGCCATCGAAGAAGTCGATACCGGCAGCCAGCATGCGCTGGTGACCAAGTTGCATTCTCGATGAGAGTACGTCATCCCCGAGCCGGTGTCGAACGAACAAAATCAAACGCTCGATGAGCATCGGGTCAAACGGGTTCCAGACATCCTCGATGCCAAGGGAAACGATGTTTTTACCTTCGGCCCCCATGTACTCCTTCACCTCTTTTACATGCGACTGCTCCATGCAAATGATGGTGTCGGCCGCACGCAATAATGCGTTGGTGATAGGCGCCAAGGCGTCTTTATCGGTTCCACAGCTACGGGCATGAACGCCGCCCATGACTGCAATGACCTCCGCGGTACGGCTGCGGATTTTTCCCTGGCTGCAAACAAAGAGAATCATGATTACCATCCTTTCCTTCGGGCGACCCATAGCCAGAACTTCAGCCAGAGCCACTTAGGTGTCAGCCACTCAAGGGTTACCATCACCACTGCGATGACCCAAGCCAGCGCCTTCAATGGTAGTGCTCCTCGACCTTGACGATGCCCAGCAAATTGAACGACGCCTTCCTGGATGGCGAACTTGCCCAGGCTTGCGTATCGAACTTGCTGTCTTTAACAAAGGCGAGATGACGACCGCCGTCTCGGTGGACCAGAACAATGGCTTTCATTCCAGTCCTCCATCCGGGTCAGCGAGGTCAACATCAAACTCCAGCCCGGCCATTAAAGGCTCACACGCACGCAGTTCGTCAGCTCCGCCACAAGCGCCATACTGCGCGTCGAGGCAAACCAACTTTCCACTGGAGTTCATGAGGCCAACATCCTTCCAAAGATGCGGAAAGGTGCGGTAGCTATTGAGCGCGCTCTTACCGGGGTAATCCCTTCCGGGATAGCCCACAATAGTGCATTGCCCTGCCTGGTCGGTGAGTGCCGGCACAATGAAGAGTGTTCCCTTCATGATTAGCACAGCCCCGCGTTCAGGATTCGGTCTGCTGCAGCGAATGCATGCTGAGCCAACTTATCCGGAATACGTTTGCCTTCCAGGGCAGCCTGGAGCTCGGCACGCGTGGTTTCGAGACCAGAGAAGCCTAACGTCGCACCAACCAGGTAAGCCGTAGTCTCCGCCTCAACCTGCTGCATGGCGGCATCTTCTGGGACATTCTTGCCGAGCGTCTCGGCAGTGTGACCCAGAACGACACGTGCCAATTGGCGAATGCGACCGTAGGTCGGATTGGTTTCGAGTGGTGATACCGCAATGGTCCTGCCTTCCGCAAAGCCAAGACGGGTGTCAGTTACACTGGTGAACGTGAAAGGGACCTCGGTCACTTCCAGGAAATCCAGTGCAGACGACATCAGCCAATCCCCGGCGCTTGCCTCGACGACAACTTCATCGCCTTCGGTTTGCCCCATGTGGAACCACTGCTTGCGCAGGATGAAGCGATTGAACGCAACGACGCGCTCTTCCGTTCCATCCTCCTTTTCGACCGTACGTTTAACCGGCACCGGCATGATAAGCGCGATGCTTGCGGTCTCACCCTTCTTCACCTGGCGCTTGAGGGCCAGCCAGCCAGACTTACCTTCGCCGGATTCCTTGTCACGCGTACCATAGGTGTTGATAGGCGTAAGCGGGAGCCCCATATGGCGCAGTTGACTGGAGGCTAACCAGCGATTGACCAGGCTGTACTTGTGGAAGAACTTGTGTGCTGCTGCCAATTGACCAGGCTCCTTGATAGCTTCATCCAGGAGCGAGTACCAATCGGGAGTTTCAGGCTGAGCTACTTTCTTTTCCATGATATGTTTCCTCAAATAAAAGTGATGCCCACCGGGGGTGACCCAGTAGACAATGACTGTTAATAGATTATGTTCCTGCGGAAAAGTATAGCATAGAATGCAAAAAGCCCCCTGAAGCATCAGAGGGCTAGTAAGAAGTTATGTGTTATTCTTCCTCGCTGGGTTCGAAGCTAAGCATTTCGCCGCCTTGACCATTTTGTTCCAGAGCAAAAGCGAAATCTTCCAAATCAACGAAATCAGGCATGATATTTCCTCTCAGTTATCCAGCCTATAAGGTAGCTGTACTAGCGTATAGCTCACAGACGTCAAACCAGCATGGTACGGATTGAAAATATAATAAAAAAAGCCCGGAGCTTACGAATAAGCACCGGGCTGAGCCTAGTGGGAGCCGAAACTCTACCGCCAGGATGGTCTTGCTAGGACCGCGGAGGAAACAACAGCAGAAACTTGAGCAGCGAACCTTTGCTGCAATCCATGGTTAGTATAATACCTAAAAGTTAGCATATTGTCAAGTAGTTTCTGCTGAAAATGTTAACTTACTTTAGTGGAGGCTTGGGCTGCGCGCCATGGATACCTGAGCTGTTCTCCACAGTGATGGGCCGGTTACCGCTATGGGAGTGCGCCAGGATTGGCCATGCGCCATTGCAAGGACATCCTGCCAGGCCATTTGCCTCGTAATAGTGAGGAGAAGGCCTGGTTCCAGTTTTACGGCTGGAATGATTTGATGTTCCAGGTGCTGCGCAGGCGAGATGCCTTGTATTGCCACCTTTTCGGCAGCTTGGATGAGGACTTTTTTTGCATCGAGAAAGAATGTGCTGCCGTCAGCAAGGAATACTTGCAGGGTTCCTGCTTCTGGTTTGTGCGCTGGTGCTTGTGCAGCATGCCAAGAAATGTTTGGTAGTCCTTGGGCGGCTGGCGAATAAAGAATAGCGTGGTGCATAATGGGCCTGCATTGAAGGTTAATCAAACGCAGCAAGCCAGGCCACTTCCGCGCTAAATGGCAATTCTGACTTGATGCGCGGTGCTTTCGGTACTGAATTTAGTATACATAAATATGGCTATTAGCGCAAGTTGCAATAGAAAACGCCTACAGGGATAAATCCCTATAGGCGTTGAGTGAGTCGCCCGTCAAGCCGCTTTCGCGAGCGTTGGCAGCAACGTATTATGTACCACGGCTTCCAGCTTGGCGAGGCCTTGCGCACCCTCCTCATTGATGAAGGTGGTATCGACCGGGTAATTCAGCATCATCGTTTCCGATTGATGCTGCAGCCCCGGGTCATCGGCACCACCCAACCCTGGTCGCGATACCCTAGCGATTGATGCGCCCATATTTCGCAACATTTCCCCTTCATCCGGATATCGAACGTCGGTAATCACGAAGTTGGTATTAGGCTCCGCAACGATGGCCAGGCGCACTTGCTCGCGCCAGTAGTCGTCGCGGTACACCACGCGCCGATACTCGGTCCCCCAAATCTGCAGGACCTTGCGAGGTGAAAGCGGCTTCGAAAGCGCTTTCTTTAGTCGGCGACGCATACCAGGCCGAGCAAGCACCTTGTCCTCGTTTAGCGCCCGGCGAAGCGACTTCTTATAGCCAGCATCTGCCAGGAAAACATCCACGAACTCGAGGTTGGTGCAATACTTCAGCGCCATACGCTCGAGCGGCAGCTCTTTGGTGTCCCGGTTCTGCAAGAAATCGATAGACACGCCATACGCTTCGGAGACTTCGATATAAATCGCGTCTCCGAACGACAAGCGCTTCCACCCGTTGGCCAGCAACATCTTAGCCACCGTATCCTTGCCCGAGCCACGCAGCCCGGTCAAACCCAAAATACTTCTCATAGAATTACTCCCCTAAAACAAGTTTTTGAACATGACCCGAGAGCTCAGCGCGGATAGCATCAATGGCCTGGGTGGAATCGATAACGACCACACGACCAGGCTCTGCTGCCGCACGCTCCAGATACACGCGGCGTACCGCAGCATGAAAGCCTTCTGCCTCAGTCTCAAACCGGTCCTTTTGGTCCCGACTTCCATCCATGCGCCGCTGGGCCTCCGCCGTGGGCACATCAAATAGGAAGGTCAGGTCTGGACGTGCGCCGCCGCACCACTTATCCAGCGATTCCAGTCGGTCGAGGCTGATACCCCGGCCGCCACCCTGAAACGCGTAGGAGCTGTCGTGGAAGCGGTCGCATAGAACGATATCCCCGCGGTCGAGCGCCGGCTGGATGACCTGCGCCAGGTGCTCAGCACGCGCCGCCGTCATCAACAGCAACTCTGTATCAATCGACATGGGCTCACCCAACAACATGGCACGCAAACGCTCGCCAAGTGGGGTACCGCCAGGCTCACGGCTCACAACCACCGACTTGCCTGCGCCACGCAAAAGGTCGGCCATCCAGGGGATGTGACTACTCTTGCCCGCGCCGTCGATACCTTCAAATGAAATGAATTTACGCATGTTATTCCTCGATTATTAAAACAAGCTTTTTTGAGCAGGCTCAGGCAGGGACCATGGACGGCCATCTGCTAAAGCCGCCAGAATGTGCCCATGGCATTGGGTATCGGGTTCCGCACGAGAGTTACACCAGCAAGCCAGCGTCTTGAATCTCAGCTCATGAATTTTGCTCATAAGCTTTCGATTCGTACTCGCATGTTGGTAGTACTTGCGCAATACATCGTCACGCGTACCGTCTTTACCAATCACCCAAGGGTTAGCCCAGATTGATTCTTCCAGGCTGCCATTGGCACGACCGATATAGACGTCATACGGCGCTTCCTTGACGTGAACCACTCGTGTTTCAGGACCTTCATTGGTCAACGACTTCTGATAGCCATGAATCAGGTTGCGAATGAAGCGGGAATTGATTCCCTGCCCCTCCCAGGATTGGAATCCCGGAGATTTCGCTCCCGTTATATGGCTACAGCGTGCCAACCAGGAGACGCCGCCACGCTGGGTGACCAGTGCCTGCAGCTTCGGATTTTGCAGAAACTTGAGGCAGATGATATCGACCATCAAACCATCGTTGTACTGCGCATCCCCGGGCCGTTTTAAGGCCTGGTATGCAGCCTCGGAGTCTGGATAGGTCAGGCCATTAATCGTCACAGGATAACTGTGACGGATGCAGCCCTTATCTCGCGCACGCTCTGACATGTTCGTCAATGCGCCGCCAAGACCCTTTTCACCGCTATAGATGTTGATGCCTGGAGAACAGGCCAACTCAGCTCGAAGAGCGTCTGCGTCGGTAAGTTCTGTAATAGCCACCCTTAAATCCAAACCAAGGAATTCCTCGAGGAGCTCCAGAGCTTTCGGGTTGGCCAGGTTAACCACCGGCAGGGCCATACGGCTGGCGATAACGATAGCTGTCGCTGTCCCACCGGTCGAAGATGTGCGTGTCGATTCATGCTCACACCCATCCGCGGTCCAGCACAGAACGAACTTGACGGGAGTTTTGCAGTCGGCGCCCAGCACTTGCCCAACATTTCTGCTGTGCAGTGCACGAGGTCCACGAGACAACTTTTCCCATGCAGGATGCGCGGTAGCCGCGATGCTTTCGTGCTCCGCAGAGGGGTAAAAACCTGTATCAGCGTGGTTATTGAATCCTCGCCAAGGCAACCAGATTTCAGATTCCCCCTGCGCAGCCTCACAACCGGCTTCAAAGGCCGAATCAGCCCCATCTGCAGCACCTGACCTCAAGACATAGCCAAAGCCAGCCAGAACTCGCGCGAGGGACACCATCAAGCGCATAACATGCGCCGGCGTCTCACGAGAGCCGATACCGGCATAAAACATCTTATCGGCCATAACCCCTCCGGACAGGCGCGCCGTCGAAGACGACCAAGGTATGGTCTTCCCCAGCAAGTTCTTCATCAATAATGCCGGAAATGACTGACCAGTCGCCTTGCGCCAATCCAGCGCCAATCATTGGGTAGCCAATTCGAGCATTAGGAAAGCTTCCCTTGATTGCTCGAAACGCCTTCCTGATTGCAGCATAGTCAGCGTTATTTGCCCCTCGGTAGTCGAACTGCGTATATGCGTTGACGACCGTGAAGGCAAAAGGACGTTCCGCGATAAAAGCTTGCGTAAAGGTGCCCAGCTTATTGCGGTCGCCATACTTCGTCTGGCAGTCCGCCTCATAAGCCAAGGGAAACTCATCCTTAATGGATTTAGCAATCCCCTTACCCATTGTGCAAAAACAATTGCAGCCATGAACGATGACATCGAAATGTCCCGCTTTGGCTAGTTTAATTAAATTGCCAGTGATTGATTTCATATACCCTCCGTGAAAAAATTTGCCCTACAGGCAGGTATAGCTCACGGTATTCATTGAATATATTAGTATACCAATCAATATATAAAACGTCAATTTGAACGAGGACTGGTGCGTCCACCAGAAATAAAAAAAGCCGCATTTTGCGGCTTTTTCTACAATGTAAGGCTTAGTGTTGGAGCGGCATCGAATTACCGCGGTAGTACGCTTGAAGACAAACGTCTTCAACCTGCATCAATCGCTTTTCGACACCCCCTGCATTTTCAGCGATAACGACGCCGCCAATTTCGTCCTTGAACTTGAAGTACTTATCACGCATCAACATATCAGAGCAGACACCCTTCTCAGCGAGAATATCTTCGCGCTGAACAATGCATTTGCCGGCGGACTTATGAAAGCTGGCGGTAGTCGTGACGATATCACCCGGGTCGCCGAAGGAAGCAATGATGGTGAGATTGGTTTTTTTGGACTCATCGAAAAACTTGGTACCAACGCGCCGGTTATTCGCCTTCAGCGCAAACTCGAAAGTATCAGTGATGAGATTATCACACCCCGTAAATCCAACCTGGTGCGCCATATCGACAGGATTTGCGTCACCCGCATACGCATGCGCGGTGAAAGCGAAAGCCATGGTGATACCAATCAAACCTTTACGCATAATATTTCCTTAATATTGTTTTGAAGAATTACAGTGTGGTTGCACTATATCACAATAAAGACTATATGGCAAGGCCATTTTAAAGGTAAAGGCCATGGAATTACCCATGGCCCTTATGGTTTAGACGTGTTATTTGGGTTGGACTGCTTTTGCGCTGGGCACACCAGCACTCTCAGCCTTTGCCGCAGACACCTTTTTAGCCTTTACCTTAACAGCAGGCACTTTGACTACTTCAGGCTTAACAGGCTTGAGGTCTGCGGGCTTAGCCACTTCAGTAGTCACACCCGCCTTTGCTCCGGCAGCCGCCGGTTCTGCGGCAAACACACTGGTAGAAATGAGAGCAAGTGCGAGGAGGGACAGCAATTTTTTCATACAACATCCTTTTTATGATTTGAGGTTGCCTGAAGCAGGCAGCCAAATTGTTAACGTGAATGCAATGACATGGGTTGACAGTTAACAATCTAACTAGCTATGCCGGCACTTAGTATATGCCTCAACCCTGAGTGCTGCGTCAGGGGGAATTAATGCAAAAGCTGTTCGACAGGATTTACCGAAAATAGGGAGCCAGACAAGTCGTAGGGCGAAAGCACATCCGTAAGGTGCTGCCTATCCTCCTGCAGTGCCCGTTCAATTCGACTTACCAGCTCACGCCATGGGGCCTGGAACAATTCGCCTTTAATCCGAAGGTCAGCACAAGCCGCATGTATTCTCGCCTCTAAGCCAGGCGCATCATACACCTGCCAGGCCATGACAGCCTGCCAAGGAACTAAGACTCCAGCGCCATTCAAGGACCTCATCCTCTGCTCGAGCGAGCTTCTCGTTTGCCCAATTTTATAAAGGTTAGTCGTTCCTGGATTACTTGCTAGATAGACATAGCCTGTTTTAGCTTTAACCCAGTCGGCCAACCCTTCTACCAGGGCATCACGCAGCAAGTCACCTACAGGACCATCCTCCATAGGCATGCTCTTTCCCTTACGCGCGAGCTGAACGGCCTTTGCGGCGGCTGCAGAAGGGTCATAAATATAGCTGTTGGGAATCATATTATGTTTTAAGTATACCATAAAATAGCAATAATGCCTTTTTCGCGGTATACTGTTAATCGAAACGTGAGATTACCTTTCACCACTAATTCAAAGGATTGACCATGGCAAAATCGAAAGTGATGTTCAAAGCCGCATTGGCATTTCGCTTGGGCGAAGGCTGGCACATGAGTGCTGACGAGCTCAATGAAAAGCTGAGCAAATTCCAATTCCAACCCTGCACAAGCCAGCAGGAAACCTCAAAAGGCTTTACGCAACCCCGCGGCCTTCCACATGAGCCGCTAGTGCATGCTGTTGGGGGCCAGTACCTCATTACAGTTCAGGAGCAGAAACGTTTATTGCCCGGCGCTGTGGTTAAGGATGCCCTTGCTGAGCGTGTACGAGAGGTCACTGACCAACAAGGGCATGCACCTGGTCGCAAGCAGATGAAAGAATTGAAGGAAGCCGTTCGCATGGAGCTGCTGCCTAAAGCATTCCTCAGCAACTCGACGACTCGCGTATGGCTCAACCCCACGGATGGCTGGCTCGTCATCGAGGCAAGCGTCGGCGCCAAGTCTGACCACGTGCTCGAGCTTTTGGGCAAGGCGCTGGATGAGTTTCCGGTTCGCCGTTGGTCAACCGAGCTCGCCCCTGGCGCCGCCATGACCGATTGGCTTTCCGCTGGTGAGGCTCCCCTCAATTTCACCATCGACCGCGACTGTGAATTGAAGTCTCCAGCCGAAGAAAAGGCAGCTGTTCGTTATGTCCGTCACTCCCTGGATGGCCAGGATGTTCGCGACCACCTGCGTCAAGGCAAGCGACCTACTAGACTGGCATTGACCTACAAGGACCGCGTGTCATTCGAACTCACTGAAAGGCAGGAACTGAAGAAGCTCGTCGTCCTCGACATCGGTGACGACGTCGGACAGGATGCCGATAATGCTGAGGACATGTTCAATGCTGAATTTGCCCTTATGACCGGGGAATATACAAACCTGCTCTACGCCATCACTGAAGCCTTGGGTGGCGAGCAGAAAGACTAAGCCTCACCAATTAAAAAGGCCTGCATTGCAGGCCTTTTTTGCGTCTATGTTTTGTTATTCGAACACTTCGCGCGCAGCAATCCCATCCCCTGTTACCAGTTTGTATTTACTCCCAACCTGAATAACCGACCAGTCTTCGACCGTGAGCATGCCATTTCGAATGAAGTGCACGCGGACCTTGGATTTCCCTGTGATGACGATGCATTCGAGCTTGTCGTGTCCAGAATATCCAGGCTGACATGGGTCTTCTCCCCAGATAGCCAGAGTTTCGACCCCAAGGCTGACCGTCTGGCCGGCTGATAAAACCACCATGGGGGCCGAAACCGGTTTCACTTCTGCAGCCTTAGGTGCTGGCGCCGAAGATGGCTTGTGGAAAATGGCAGGCAGCTGGCTGCATCCACTGACAAAAGCAGCCGCTAGGGCTATGAGTATCAGTCGCATTGTACGTCTCCTAAGATATCTGGATGGACTCTGTTCTGCGGGAAAGCCGCTCTCGCTGAAGCTCTTGGATTGGCACGCGCACGGCTACCGCCGTTTCAGCCCGGCCATTCACCACATGCGCTCTGGATTGAAAGAGTCTCTTTGTGTCGGATGAGGCTTTCTCAATTTTATCAAGGTTGGTCGACTCGCCCCATTGCATGACGCTGGCCGGTACCAGCAAAACCTCCACCGCACGCCAATTACCTTCCATGAGCTCTGGGAACAAGGACAGGGATTCAATCCTGCCGCTCACCTCAATCCCCACCCCACCTACGCGACAAGTGAGTGAACCGCCTATGGACATGCCTAAGCCATGTAGCCAGTCCAGCAAGAGGTTTTCACTTACCACTCGAGTAGCCTCTTCTACACCGTCGAAAGACGTATCCAGGGTACCCAGCTCTTGCTTCACACTGGCCATGACGCCTTCCATGTGGCGCGGTATCAAGGGCTTCCGGTCCAGGACAGCTCTAATTTTCTTGAGATAGATAAACGTGCCAGCGAGGGAAATGAGCTGGGCTTCAAGTTGATTAGCGTTTCTTTTAGCCATGATGGTTATACATCGAACTCGATATCAGACGCATCCTTATCAACTTCGAACAACTCGAAACCACCGTTGTTGGTGTTATTGAGGAATTGGATATACCGGGACAGGATGCTGTATTGCCTCCTTTCATCCTTCAACGACTCTTCGTACCAGCGGTCCGTCACCAAGACCTTGTATTCGTCGCCCCAATCCATATCCTCAGTTGAGGCAAATTCAATTGAAGTACCTACACGTTGCCGCGCCGGTTCCAGGAAGCTCAGCGCGAGAAAGACTTTTTTGCTGAGCTCAAGCAGTTTTTCATCTGCATATCGCGTCTCAGACGCCGACATAATTAACTTCTGTGGTGCGATGTCCCCTGCACATTTCTCGCTGGCATTAAATACCAGCCAGGTCAGCAATTCAGACACCCATGCCTCTTGAATATCGACTGATGCCGGCTCAGGTAGCTTCCCGTTATAGACCATACTCAAGTACTTGGTCGGAGAGCCGTCACGCGGATGCGTAAGAACCTCCTTAAGGGCACGCCATAGCCATTGATGGGAACGGAGTTCATTCCGGAATCCATTTTCAGGTGTCAGGACCTTATCACGTACCCCCGAGTAATACTCACTCTTGGCAACTATGTTCTTAACCATCACCAGAAGATTAGCGCCCGTGGCCGCCACAATTTCAGTACTGTGCCGTAATTTGATTTGAATCACATGGTTCGGCAGAACAACGCTTGTAACACTGCCAACTGCCTTTTTAGCCTTATCACTCATACGAACTCCAATCTCAAGATTTGTCCTTACCAAGCTCCACAACAGAGGCTACAAACATGCCAAAACAAGTCACTGTGACAAGACCGACAACAATTGAGAACCCATACACAGTACAGGTCCCAACCCATGACTCCTTGAGGTCATAAACTGTCCACGTGCTGGCGGCCACACTCTTAACAAGGGCCGTGGGGAATTGAGCGGGGGCGGTAAGAATCAGGATTCGACCTAAAATGAAGGACAACTCCATTACCACAGCAGTGAGCGCAGCCATCAAAAAAGACATCAGTACCATTATGGAAAAGTTCTGCAAATGCCATTTCCCATCATTGCCCATCCATTTGGACAGGCCACTGAAAAATGCTCCCATATCAGCTAGCCCTTTACCTTCTTGCCGCAAACACTTTTGATGGCTGCCAGGCGCTCATCGGGAGCCCGTCCGTCGTTTGCAATAGCACCTATTTTGTAGAGGGCCTCAGACATTGCGTTATAGCGCGCACGAAGGCTTTCCAGGACCGGGCCGCCAACACCCAGCTTGGTTTCCGTGTTCGCAAAAATCTTGCCATGATTCCAGTCGAACCCAACTGTAAACCCAGTGACAGCCACAGAGGGGGTTGCGCCAATCGTTGCATGGCCAGGCTCATACGCAATTGAGATGGTATCGTTACCATGGCCAGCCCATTTCAACTTGGTTAACAACTCAATAGCCGCTTCAACGGTAAGTGGTGGATGGATGGGAGACAGGGTCTCACCTAGTGAAGGGGTGCTCATCAAACTCCTCAGCGATTAATTTTTAATAGTGAGCATTAACTATATCAGACAAATGTGTATATGTCAATTTTATGATATATCCCGGCAAACAAAAAGCGCCTTACGGCGCCTTTGTTTACTTCTGCTTCCATTGGGTCTTCCGGAATCGCTTCCAGTTGCGGTCCTCGCGAGCAGCTATGCAATAATCGTCATAGCGGTTTGGCAGGTTCTTGAAATTACGCGAACCTCGCGGCCCCGGGTCTCCGTCTTCAAGCACGAAGGCGTGACGACGCTCATTGGTGGTTTGCACTGCACGATAACTATGCCCGCCTCGATGCCGGCCAATATTAGGGACTGAACCTTGCCCATTCCACCGTTCAAGCTGCCGCGCCCTAAACCGCCAAATGGAATTCTTGCTGCGCCGGATAATGAGATGTTGAAAGTCGGCCGCAGTTACAGGCTTCCCGGCATCATCCCGCATCACATACTCGTAGGTGCGATAAACAGGCTGATGCGCATACAGGTCAAGCTCAGGATTCCACAGGGAGCTCACGTGCGAAAATACGCGGAATGCCGGGCCTACGTTTCTTGCAATCCAACTAAACCCAAGTTCTTTAAGGGCAGCAGCCTTTGACGGATACACCCATATACCAGAACCCTGCGCAAACAAGGTCACTGCTGATTCATACTGCTTTACGATGTGCATGAAATCCTCCTAGTGTTGAACACTAGAAGTCGTCGTTTGTCTGCCTATAGCGGATATTCATTAGTTGCTTCCCAGTTTTCTCAAGCGATTCCAGATAAAGCGGAGCCCATTCCTGGGCGCCGGACGAGAAATTACCCGTTCAAATTCGTTGGCGTTGCACCGCCGCAACTCCTCGACCAATGCGTCGTAGCTTCCTAACCGGTCAAGGCTAACCCCAAAACCAGCAAGATATTCGCGAATGTATAGCGCTGTCTCTGCAGGCATTGCATATCCCCCGGAGGAATCCTCAGTAATGAATGGAATATGCTCGAGAAGGGAAGCCATGAGGTGAATGTATCACTTAACATTGATTATGTCAAGCAAATTCTATACTGAGCGT
Organism: Novimethylophilus kurashikiensis; assembly: GCF_003112435.1. Classification (GTDB taxonomy): domain Bacteria; phylum Pseudomonadota; class Gammaproteobacteria; order Burkholderiales; family Methylophilaceae; genus Novimethylophilus; species Novimethylophilus kurashikiensis. The sequence goes on along the minus strand of NZ_BDOQ01000007.1, from coordinate 1,622 downwards.
GGACATACTTTGGAAGGATTATCATGGCAACACCCGCCGTAAGAGATGTGGTGCGTGCATGCAATCGCCCATCTATTTTGAATGCCAGCCGTTATGAGCTAGAGCGCCTGGAACATGTGCTCTGGGTTGAAATCATGGCAAATGAGAACATCACCTATGACGTTCTCATTGCCCATCGTTCGCTCAAAACGGAATTAGCGCTTCGTACCAGGACAACCTTGCACTAACTCCCATCCGGCAAGTCTTACTTGCCGGATTGTCTTTTTGCCAAATTGATATTTGAGTATTGCGGGTCGTTTGATACCTCAACCCCAAACCAAGCTGGCGGCTCGAATGGCGCATCTTCTGAGGGTAGCTCAACCTCTGCCATCACAAACCCCTCAAGCGCCCCATGGAACACATCAAGTTCGATGACGTACGGACCATGCGGGACGCAGTAGCGGCTCTTGGCGACCTGGAGGTCTTGGCAGAACAACCCAATAATCAATCGGGCATCAGCCAGCGGAATTTCATATTCAAACTCATCACGGGTCATACCGCCTGACAGGGGCTTACCCTTGATGGTTAGGTAGCCAACGCCATCCTGCACACGAAATCGAGTTGCAGGCGCATCTGGCCCCTTACGGAAATGCCCGAAGATACCGGATTCATCCAATCCGGCACCCGTGCAGAACAGCTCAACCATTTGGGAGGCATCCTCCCGTGGAATGACGTACTTGAAGCTATGGGAGTCTTTTCGTACAACGACGACAGCCTCTGCTGCTAGGACGTGGACGAGAACATCCGGGGCATCGTAGGATTTGGGCAGGTATCCTTGATGGATACTGTGCAATGTCAGCGCCGTCAGGTCGAGAGGGACCTCGTTGACGAGGAATTTACGTTCAATTTCTTTTGCCATTTGATTCTGCTTTATTTAGGACAGTCTTGGGGAAGGCCGTTTAACCCTTCCGCCTCTTTTGAAAATTGCGCAATAGCGCCGTGGACTCGAATAACGTATAGGCTATCGAAATCATCATCTGCCCACCCAGGAATAGATGCGGTCCCACCCACCTTGGTGACGATAGCCGATGCCAGCTTGCTCGCCCAGTGATGTTCCCACGCTACAACCTGCACGCCAGAACCCGTAATCAAATGGTCCGCCACAGCATCGATTTCAGGCATACCCCAATCGATATCAACCGGCAAGCCGTCTGCAATTGCTAAAGGCTCGATGGTGGCCAAGGGGCGAATATAGCTGTATGGAATCCCCTTATCATCTTTCTTGATGGAGGGGTTGGCAGCATATAAGAAGGATGGCTTGCCGTAGGTGGTATGAATTTTAGTCGGCAGCGCCAGCGCTCTCCGCAAGCCTTGGCAAGTCAGCTGGCCAAGCCCAGCGGCAGGCTTTTCCGCATGTCGCATAATGACGATGGTGGTGTCGGCAGCCACTGAGGACGAAAACAGGGACATCGCCACAATTAACAGCGATAGCAAGGGCGCAATCATATTTTTACCTTTTTTGAATTAGGCTTATTATATCAAAAAAGATTGAAAAGGTCAAGCCCCTTTCTAATCCTCCTTCTCGTCCAATTCTTCCACTTCTTCCTCATCTCCGTATTCGTCGACAACCTCAATATTGAGGT